>CAWAMK010000001.1:0-181860 GCA_963783115.1 uncultured Alphaproteobacteria bacterium
GCCCGCGCGACAACGCAAAAGAGGCCGCATCAAGCGGCCTCTTCGACGTCGGTAACACCGCTGCAGCTCGCTTGCCGTCAGTCGCGCTCGTGGATGATGACCTTCTCGCGCGGCTCGCGGCGTTCCTTGCGGATGACCACGGTTTCGTCGCGGGGCTCACGCTCCCGGATGACGGTGGTACGCCGCTCGTAACTCGGGCTCTGGCCGACCGTTACGCCGGCGCCGACCGGTCCAACGCCCACGCCGACACGCGTCTCTTGTGCGCTTGCCGCGCTCGCCGCCAGGGTCAAACTCGCGGCCACGAAAATAATAGCTGTTCTCATCGTTCAATTCCTCACAGGCTGCCCGACCAGCTAACGGGAATGTAACGTGGCCGTTCCACCTCGCCGGCGGTTTCGGCAGAGTTGCGCCCGATGTGGATCCAGGAACAAACCGCCCGTTTCCGAGTTGGGCAACCCAAACGGGAGGACGTCCATGGATCGCGTAACGCGTTGCCTGCACTGCGGGAAGCGAATGGTGCCGGCGCCGAGCCTGACGGGGCGGACTGAATTGATCTGCGTCTATTGCGACAAGACCGACCCGATGGAGATCGTCGAGACCACCAAATGGGCGGAGAGCCCATTGGCACGTACCATCACCGGGACGTCGCCTTAGAAAAGATTTCGGAAGTCTCGCGCTCCGCACCAATCCCTCGCCGCGACGAGCGCCACGAGCTTCATTTCAATCGACTGGAGCAGTACGTTCCCATCTGCCCCGGCCTGCCTTCGGTCTCATCGTCGATCGCGATAATCACCGTGGCGGCACAGCGCTGCAAGCCGACGTTGGCGGGTTCCAGATCCATCGCCTTCATCAGATCGGGCAGCGCCGCCTTCAGATTTTTCTGCACGATTTTGGTCTGCGCGCTGGCAATCAATGACGAAGCGGACGTGCGCGCCTCACTTTCGGTTTTGGATACGACCTCGGCAAACGCCGGCGCCGACAGGCTGACGGCAAGAATCGCCGCGCAAGCCGCAAATAGCGTAACTGGATTTTTCATCTTCACCGCTCCTTTGAGGAGACCTCGCGGAGCAAATTCACTACCTGGCACGGGGCATCTCCAACCATTTCCGACTAACGGAACAACAATACAGGGGGCGGTAGGAACGACCGTGAGTGACGTCACCGTGACGGGCAGCCTTGAGACGCGATCTAGAAAGCCGTTCCGGGTCGGTCAGCCCCAACGGCGCCACCCGAACCGGCGGCCCGGTGCAGGAGCCGAGCCGGACCCGTACCGGGCGTTTTGCCGGCCGCAGCGGCCTAGGTTCCTTCGTGCGATCGGACGGCTGCACGGGACGCTGGAAAGCTTCCAAACGGTAGCCGGAAAGCACCGTCAGACCCGCTGCTTTCCGCTGGTTTTCCTTGCACTTACAGCCACACCAATTGAGGCGGCCGACTGGCCTAAATTTTACCTCATATGATCCGGAATTGCGGCTCATTGCGACCCAAGTCTCTGACCAGATTGGCGAGGTGTAGAGTCGTGTTGCGTTAGTCGCGTTGCGTTGCGTTCCGGGGATGCGTATGTCGATCCGTTCCGTGAAGTTCCTGCCGGCTTTGTTTGCCGGCGTGGTGGCCGGAGGCAATCTGGCCACCACGACGGATCTGCGCGCCCAGGTGCTGACGACATCGGCGGAAGCTGCCATCCAGGCTCCGCAGGTTGCCGCCGATGGCTGCCTGTCCGCGCCGAGGGGCGCGACCCCACCCGGCAGCCATTGGTATTACCGGCTCGACCGCGTCACCAAGCGTCAATGCTGGTATCTGCGCGAAGAAGGCGACGCCACAGACGACAAGTTCGCGCGCGCCGCGCCGCCGGCTTCAGCTCCCGCATCGACTTCAGCCTCCGCATCCACGTCGGCAACCGACGAGCCGGCGACACAGCAACGAGCCGCCAGCCGCAAGTCGATTTCCGATAAGTCGATCTCGGACGCGCGTGCCGAATGGCAACCCCGCGCCGAGGTAAACCCGCCCGCCCGGGTGGAGCGGACGGCCGCAACGGTCGCCCCCGCTCCGGTCGTATCGAACAGCGCGCGCGCAGCCATGCCGAACGTGCTGACCCCGTCGCCGCTGTCGTCGATGCGATGGAACGACGCCAGGCCGACGCGCGCTTCGGTCGATCCCACCGATATCCAGCTCGCCGCCGCGACCCCGCCCGCAGCCCAGCTGCCGCGAGCGGATGATTTGCAGCAGCCCGCAGCAGATCAGGTTGTATTCACCGCTGCCGCGGACGCGGCGCCGGCAAAGCCAACCGCCTCGCTGCAGAAACTGTTGATCGTGATGGCCGCCGCCCTGGCGCTGGCCGGCCTCACGGTCAGCGCGATCGTGCGGATCGGCCGGATGCGGGCACGCCGCGCCATGCGGCGCAAGCGTCGCGCGATGTGGGATTCCGCCAAGACCGCAAACAAGGCCGCGAAGACCAGGCGGCGTGCCCCGCAACCCCAGCAGCCACCGCAACCGGTGTTCCGCGACGAGGACGCCGTGGTGCGGCGCGCTGCAGCCGTGCAACAGCATGCGCGCGTGCCGCAGCAGGAAAAGGCGCCGACGCGCCCGCCCCGCGAGCGACCGCAACAGGAACGACCCTACGCGCCCCAGGAACGCCGGCACGCGCCGCAGGATCGCGTACCGCAACAACAACGCGTGTCACAGGATCGCGCCGCGCCCCCTGATCGGGACCGTGAACGGCAGGTGACGGAAATGCTGTCACGGCTCGCCCGCACCGCGCATAGCTGAACGAAGCAGACCCGACTGAACTAAACGCAGCGGCTATTTTTCCAGCTGGCGCTGCAGCTTGCGAACGAACTCGGTCAGGCCGGTGCGGCGCTCGCGCTTGAGCCGCTCGGCCTTGAGGATCGACTGCACTTCGGCAAACGCCTCATCGACGGTGTGGTTGACGACGATGTAGTCGTATTCCGCCCAGTGGCTGAGTTCGTGGCTGGCGCGGCTCATGCGACCGCGAATGACCTCGTCGGAATCCTGCGCCCGCGTGTGCAGCCGCTTCTCCAGATCGGCGGCCGAGGGCGGCAGGATGAACACGCTGACGACATCGACGCTCGCCTTCTGGCGCAATTGCTGGGTGCCTTGCCAGTCGATGTCGAACAGGACGTCCTGCCCCGCCGACAATGCCGCTTCGACCGGCGCGCGCGGCGTGCCGTAGCGATTGTCGAACACGGTCGCCCATTCGAGCAGTTCGCCCTGCTCGACCATCGCTTCGAACTTCGACTTGTCGACGAAGAAGTAATCGCGGCCCTCGACCTCGCCCGGCCGCATCGGCCGCGTCGTCGCCGAGACCGACATCTTCAGGCCCGGCTCGCGTTCGAGCAGCATGCGCGACAGCGTGGTCTTGCCGGCGCCCGATGGCGACGACAGCACGAACATCAGCCCGCGCCGTTCAACCCCGTGGAAACCGGAAGCCGCCATTCGTCACTCCAGGTTCTGGACCTGCTCGCGGAACTGCTCGACCACGTTCTTCATCTCGAGCCCGACCTTGGTCAATTCCAGGTCGTTGGATTTGGAGCAGCAGGTGTTGACCTCGCGGTTGAATTCCTGGGCCAGGAAGTCGAGCCGCCGGCCGACCGGCCCGCCCTTGCCGATCATCTCGCGGGCCTGCGCGACATGCGAGGCGATGCGATCGAGCTCTTCGCGGATGTCGGCCTTGGTCGCGATCATGATCGCTTCCTGATTGAGCCGGTCGGGGTCGAAACGTTCGGACGTTTCCAGCAATGCCGCGATCTGCTCGGCCAGCCGCGCCCTGATCGCCTCGGGCTTGCGGCCGGGCGCGGTCTCGGCCTTCTTCGCCAGCTTCTCGATTTCGTCCATGCGCTGGATCAGAATCTGGCCGAGCGTCACGCCCTCGCGGCGGCGCATCTCGACGAGCTGGGTCGAGCGCCTGCTCGAAGGCCCTGGCGGCCGCATCCCGCGCCGCCTTGTCTTCCGTCTCGTCGCTCTCGGGTTCGACGACCTCGATGACGCCCTTGATGCTGAGCAGGCCGTCGATGCTCGGCGCCACCGCGTCGATCCTGCCGGCGAGTTCGCCCGCGACCTTCACGATCGAGGCCAGCACGTCTTCGTTGATGCGCACCGTCGAGACCGCGTTGGCGCGCTTGACGCTGAGATTGGCGTAGACCGTGCCGCGCGACAGCACTTCGCTGGCGCGCTTCTTGGCGAGCGCTTCCAGCTCGTCCCAGCCGGGCGGCAGGCGCAGGCGCAGGTCAAACCCCTTGGCGTTGACCGACTTCAGTTCCCATTCGAACGCATAGGGGCCGCTGGCGCCGTGGCTCCGGGCAAAACCGGTCATGCTCGATAGCGCCATCGCGTAACACTTTCCAAAAGACAGGGATTTCGGGACTCGAAAGAACGGCGCGACCTTAGGCCGATTTCCGCCAAAGTGGAATTGCGTTCCCGTCGTAGCGGAAATGCCGGCTTAACGATCAGCGCTGCACCACCGGTGACGTCGTAATCGACTGCGCGGCGCCCTGGCGGGCCGGCGCCGTAGCTGGCGCAGGCGCCGCAGGACGGGCGGGCTGCCTTTTCGCCGGCGCTCCCGGCCGCGGCGTGGTCGCGGTCGGATTGGTGTCGGCCGGCGCCTCCGGCCGCGGTCGGCGGCGGCGCATCTTCCGAAGGCTCGACGGTGTCGTTCTGGATCTGCTTTTCGAGCGCCCGCAGCTTGGCGACGTTCTTCTGGTGCTGGTCGTAGGTCTCGGTGAAGGTGTGGCCGCCGGTGCCGTCGGCGACGAAGAACAGGTCGCGCGTGCGCGCCGGGTTGGCGGCGGCTTCGAGCGAGGCGCGGCCCGGATTGGCGATCGGCCCCGGCGGCAGGCCTTCGATGACATAGGTGTTGTACGGCGACGGCTGGGTGATTTCGCTGCGCTTGATCGGCCGGCCCAGCGTGCCCTTGCCGCCGACCAGGCCATAGATGATGGTCGGGTCGGACTGCAGCTTGATCTTCTGCCGCAGGCGATTGGTGAACACCGCGGCGACGCGGCTGCGCTCGTCGGCGCGTGCCGGTTTCCTTCTCGACGATCGAGGCCAGCGTGATGAGCTGCTCCGGCGACTTGACCGGCACGTCCGGATTGCGGCGCTCCCAGATTTCCGCAAGCACGCGCTTCTGCGTCTGCTGCATGCGCTGGATCACCTGCTCGCGCGTGGTGCCGCGCGGGAACTTGTAGGTTTCCGGCAGCAGCGTGCCCTCGCGCGGCATTTCGCGCACGCGAGCCGGCGAAGATGTCGTTGTCGGTCAATCGCGCCACGATCTGTTCGGACGTCAGGCCTTCCGGAATGGTGACGGCGTGCTGCACCACCTTGCCCTCGACGATGGTGGCGATGACGTCGCGCAGGCTGGCGTTCTTCTGGAACGAATATTCGCCCGGCTTGAGGTCGGAACTCGCCTTCAGCGCAAACACGCCGCCGATGAAGACCCAGGGATTGACGTTGATGACGCCTTCGCGCTGCAGCGCATCGGCGATGTCGCGCTTGCCGGCGCGCGCCGGAATGTTGACGACCTTGTCTTCCTGCAGCGGGCCCGGGCGTCTCCAGCATCTGCCGGCCGTAATAGTACACGGCACCGGCGCCGATCATCAGGATGATCAGGATGGTGATGATGGCGTTGCCGACCACGACGAACGGATTGCGGGCGCGCTCCGACCGCTTCGGCGGCGGCGGCACCTGTTCAGGCTCCAGCGCGGCGCGCGGGCTTCGCGGTGAAATGGGCGGCCTCTCACTCATCGATGCAACCTGAATCCTGCCGGTTCAATCGCGGCCGGACAATCCCCTTGCCCAGCCGATAGATCATGATGCGATTTGAAGGAATCGCATCATGATCTGTCTTTTGTTTGAGCATGATCTTTTCGGAAAACCGGTTTCCACTTTTCCGGATCATGCTCCGCCCGCATGTAGAAGTCATCGCCGAATACGGCAAAACGGTGGAGTAGTTCTAAACACTTGCTAGTCGAGCACGCGCTGAACGATGACGGAAGCGTTGGTGCCCCCGAAACCGAAGGAATTCGACAGCGCGACGTTGATCTCGCGCTTGCGCGCCGTCTGCGGCACCAGATCGATCGCCGTTTCCACCGATGGATTGTCCAGATTGATGGTCGGCGGAGCGACATTGTCGCGAATCGCAAGGATGCTGAAAATCGCCTCGATCGCGCCGGCCGCACCGAGCAGATGCCCGGTGGATGATTTCGTCGACGACATCGACACCTTGGAGGCGGCGTTGCCGAGCAGCCGCTCGACCGCGCCGAGTTCGATCTCGTCGCCGATCTGCGTCGAGGTGCCGTGCGCGTTGATGTAGTCGATATCGGATACCGCGATGCCGGCGCGCTTCATCGCCGCGCTCATGCTGCGGAAGCCGCCGTCGCCGTCCGGCGCCGGCGAGGTGATGTGATAGGCATCGCCGGACAGGCCGTAGCCGATCACTTCGGCATAGATCTTCGCGCCGCGCTTTTTGGCGTGCTCATATTCCTCGAGCACCACGACGCCGGCGCCCTCGCCCATCACGAAGCCGTCGCGATCCTTGTCGTAGGGCCGCGACGCCTTTTGCGGCGTCTCGTTGTAGCCGGTCGACAGCGCGCGCGCGGCGCAGAAGCCCGCCATCGCCGATGCCGGCAGATCGGCGATTCGGTTCCGCCCGCCACCATCACGTCGGCATCGCCGAGCGCGATCAGGCGCGCGCCATCGCCGATCGCATGCGCGCCGGTCGAACACGCCGTCACCACGGAATGATTCGGACCCTTGAGGCCGTGCTCGATCGAGACATAGCCGGAAGCGAGATTGATCAGCCGTCCCGGAATGAAGAACGGCGACACCCGGCGCGGCCCGCGCTCCTTCAGCAGAATCGCGGTGTCGGCGATGCCCGGACAGCCCGCCGATGCCCGACCCGATCAGGGTGCCGGTGGCGCATTTGTCTTCTTCGGTCGCGGGATGCCAGTTGGCGTCGTCGAGCGCCTGGCGCGCCGCGGCCATCGCAAAGATGATGAAGTCGTCGACCTTGCGCTGTTCCTTCGGCTCCATCCACTGGTCGGGATTGAAGGTGCCGTCGGTGCCGTCGCCGCGCGGGATCACGCAGGCGATCTGGCTGGCAAGATCGGCGACCTCGAACGTGTCGATCTTCTTGGCGCCGCTCTCGCCGTCGAGGATGCGCGTCCACGTTGTGTCAACGCCGCAGCCGAGCGGCGTGACCATGCCCAGCCCCGTGACGACAACCCGTCTCATGTCAGAAACTCCAACCCGAAAACGGCGGCCAAAAACAAGAAACCGGGGGACCGTTCGACAACGGCCCGTCCGGTTCTGTCGCTACCCGCCCGGGACGTCAGCTTTTCGCGTTCTTCTCAAGAAACTTCGTGGCGTCGCCGACGGTCAAAATCGTCTCGGCGGCGTCATCGGGAATTTCGCAACCGAACTCTTCTTCAAATGCCATCACGAGCTCGACGGTGTCGAGGCTGTCGGCGCCGAGGTCGTCGATGAAACTTGCGTTGTCGACAACCTTGTCGGGTTCAACACCGAGGTGCTCGACCACAATCTTCTTAACCCGCTCGCCAATCTCACTCATCGTTCAACCTCGTGCTTGTTCCATTGGACCCGACCCCAAGACGCATCAAGACGCTACGAGCTATCGTGGTCGTTAAACTTCCTTCGCTATCGCGCATAGTCTTGGATCGGCCCGGTGGGATGGCCGACAAAGCCCCGGCGAACGGCAGGTGTCGCCACGCCAATATACAGGGTTTCAAAATCCTGCAATGGCCTTGTTAACCCATCCGTCGGGGTTCGGTTACCATACTTCCCCAGCCTTGACTACAAGCCTCAACCGCCCGGCAGGCCGCCTTCGGCGGCGACGATCCGGGCGATAACCGGCTCAAAACATGGCCATTCCGCCGTTGACGTGAATCGTCTGCCCGGTGACGTAGGCGGCCTCGTTGGAGGCGAGATAGACCGCCGCCGCGGCGATGTCCTCCGGCGTCCCCAGCCGCGCCGCAGGAACCTTGGTCAAAATGGTCTCGCGCTGCTTGTCGTTGAGCGCGTCCGTCATCGGCGTCTTGATGAAGCCCGGTGCGATGCAATTGGCGGTCACGTTGCGCTTGGCGTATTCCGCCCCCAGCGTCTTGATCAGGCCGATGATGCCGGCCTTCGACGCGGTGTAGTTGGCCTGGCCGGGGTTGCCGGTGACGCCGACGATCGAGGTGATGGCGATGATGCGGCCGAAGCGCTTGCGCATCATCAGCTTGGTTGCGGCGCGGGCGAGGCGGAAGGTCGCGGTCAGGTTGACCTTGATGACGTCGTCCCAGTCCTCGTCGCGCAGCTGCACGAACAGGTTGTCGCGGGTGATGCCGGCATTGGCGATCAGGATATCGACCTGCCCCATCGCGGCTTCGGCCGCCGGCACCAGCGCCTCGACCTCGGCGCTGTCGGACAGGTTGCACGGCAGCACGTGGACGCGCTCGCCCAGCTTGGCCGCGAACGAATCCAGCACCTCGCGGCGCGTGCCTGATATGGCCACCGTCGCGCCCTGCCCGTGCAGCGCCTGCGCGATCGCCCCGCCAATGCCGCCGGTCGCGCCGGTGACCAGCGCCGTCCTGCCCGTCAAATCGAACATCGCATGTCTCCTTTCGGCAGTTTCAGGCCGAAGCCGCCAAAGCGTCCTTGGCCGCCGCAATATCGTTGGGTCCCCCGACCGAGACGCCGACCGCGCCGTCGGCGATGCGCTTGACCAGCCCGCTCAGCACCTTGCCGGCGCCGATCTCGAAGAACCGCGTGACGCCATGCGCCGCCATATAGGCCACCGACTCGCGCCAGCGCACGGTGCCGGTGACCTGCTCGATCAGGCGGCGGCGGATCTCGTCGGGATCGGTGATCGGCGCGGCCAGCACGTTCGACACCAGCGGCGCGGCCGGCGGCTTGATCGTGACGCCGCGCCAGCGCCTGCGCCATCGCATCGGCCGCGGGCTGCATCAGCTTGCAATGGAACGGCGCGGACACCGGCAGCAGCATCGCGCGCTTGGCGCCCTTGGTCTTGGCGATTTCGAGCGCGCGATCGACGGCGGCCTTGTCGCCGGACACGACGACCTGCCCGCCGCCATTGTCGTTGGCGGCCTGGCAGACCTGACCCTGCGCGGCTTCGCTGGCGACCGCCATCGCCGCCTCGTAGTCGAGCCCGAGCAGCGCGGCCATCGCGCCGACGCCGACCGGGACGGCTTTCTGCATTGCAAGACCGCGGGTGCGCAGCAGGCGCGCGGTATCGCTGACGCTGAGGCTGCCGGCGGCGGCCAGCGCGGAATATTCGCCGAGCGAATGGCCGGCGACGAAGGCCGCATCCCGTCGCCACGGAAAAGCCCGCCTCGGTTTCCAGCACCCGCAGCGTGGCGATCGACACCGCCATCAGGGCCGGCTGGGCGTTTTCGGTGAGTTGCAGGGTTTCGGCCGGGCCGTCCCAGATGATGGCGGTCAGCTTCTCGCCGAGCGCCGAATCGACCTCGTCGAACACCGCCCGCGCGGCCGGAAAGGCCTCCGCGAGGGCCTTGCCCATGCCGACCGCCTGCGAACCCTGTCCCGGAAACGTAAATGCAGCCGTCATCGGCGCTCCCTTCATTCGATTGGGGCCGTAAGACACTGACCATGGCCGGGATGTCAAGCCGCGCTGCGGTATCGGCAGGAGCACTGTTCGCGGCCACGATTTCTAGAAGCCGCCGGCCTGCTGGTCGCCGCCGACCTCTTTGCCGGCCCGGGCGCGGCGGGCGGCGCTCGCGACATCGCCGGGCCGGTCCTCAAGGTTCGGCTTGCGCGGTGGCGAGCCGCATCACCGACGGCGTAGTTCGGCTGCACCTCCATGCGATCGGCATAGCGGCTTTCGCTGAGGATGCGGTGCACGCGCGGAAGATTGTAGCAGGGCACGTAGAACAGCAGATGATGCTCGAGGTGGTAGTTGACGTAATAGGGCGCGATGAACAGCCGCTCGAGGAAGTTCGCGCGCGTGGTGCGGGTGTTGCGCAGGGGATCGCTGGAATCGGGAACCACCGCATGTTCGGCGATGTTGCGGATGCGGGTGATGACCATCTGCCAGGTCAGCAGCGGCAACAGCCATAGCAGCGGATAGGCCCACCACACGCCGGCGGCGGCAAGGCCTGCGAACAGCACGGCGTTGACGGCAAGCTGCGGACCGAGCTTTTCCCAAAAGTGCGCCGCGCGCCGCGCCAGCGGCCACTCCTTCGGCCCGAGCGCGTTCAGCAACTGCGCCTTGCGCTGCTGGTAGCCGGTCTGCCCGGTGATATCGCGCAGGAATTTGCGGCGATAGCTCAGCCTGCGTGATCGGAAACGGCGCCGACAGAATCAGATCCGGATCGTCTTCCTGCTGCGTGTGCGCGTGATGCTGCAGATGATAGCGGCGATAGGCGCGGGTCTCGGCGAAGATCGGATAGGCGCAGAACCACTGGCTCAGCGTCAGATTGACCTTCTCGTCCGCCGACAGGCAGCCATGCGCGCCGTCATGCATCAGGATCGCAAGCCCGAGCTGGCGCGAGCCGATGATGCCGACCGCGAGCAAGAATGTCAGCGGGTTGGGCCACCACGCGACCAGCGCGATCGAGCCGAGGATCAACGCCCAGGCATGCGCGATCAGGGCGATGCCCTTCCACGTCACGCGCTCGCGCACGGCGATCAGTTGATCTTCGTTCAGGAAATCGCGGGCACGCATGCGAAGCGCGGTCATGACGATTTCTCCTTGTGGGTGAATCTGAATCGGATGCCTGGCCGTCGCCGACGAGACGCAGCCGCGTGTTGTCGCCGCCGGTCCTTGTCGTCGCCTGGTCGCCGAGCACGCGCAGCATCTCGGCGCCCATGTCGCTCGGCCGACCGGCCCATGGCATGGCCCTCGACCGTCACGCCGATCGCGAGCGCCCAGAAGCGCCGCGAACTGGCGTCGGGATCGCGCAGGCTCTTCCAGCCATGCCGTTCGATCTGGCCGACATAGGCGCGCATCCCCTCGCCGTGCAGCCGCTCGATGGTGCGCTCGACCAGCGGCGCGAGATCCGGGCGGCGGCGGGTCAGCGTGAGCGCCTCGGTGAAGAACGCGACCGAATCCGTCGCGGTGACCGCCTCGACCAGCGCGCGGGTGTATTCGCCGCGGCGTGTCGGCCTGCAAGGCGGCCTGCTCGGCGGCGCGGGCGACATACAGCACGTCGCGGCAGGCGGCTTCGACGAACAGCGCTTCCTTGGTGCGGAAGTAATAGGTGATCTGGCTCGGAAAGGCGTCGGCGGCGGCCGCGATGTCCGAGATCGAGGTTCCGGCGAGGCCCCGCTCCTTGAACAGCCGGCTGGCGCCATCGAGCAGCCGCGAGCGCATCTGGCGCCCGGCCGAACGGGTCGCGCGGGCGGCGTGTTTGGGGTCGCCGGCCGGCGGTTCGGGAGCTGTCTGGTCGGATTCAGGAGCCATTTTGCCCTCTTGATCTTGTTTGTATGGCATACAAACAAACTAGTCAATGGCGCGGAGGTGCTTTGATCCGGACCCGCGCGCGGGTCAGGAACACACGCGGATTTTGGCCAAAAGCCTTGCCAGCCCGCCGAAAATCCTTATAACCCGCGCCATCCGTGGATCCCGGCCGGGAGCTGAACGGACGGTCTCAGCAATCACTTCTGGATTGATGTGGCAGGGCCAGTCGGCCCGTCGTCCCGTGCTTCCGCCTTCTGAGCATTCTCGAGTCCTTTCCGAAGGTCTCGAAGGGCTTGCCGCCGGGAACCGCGCCAACACTAGGAAAGGACACCCATGCCTCTTTACGAGCATGTTTTTCTCGCGCGCCAGGATGCGAGCACCCAGCAGGTCGAAGAACTGACGACCCAGATGACGGGCATCGTCGAGACCGCCGGCGGCAAGGTCACCAAGACCGAGAACTGGGGCGTGCGCTCCCTCACCTACCGCATGAACAAGAACCGCAAGGCTCACTTCGTGCTGATGAACATCGATGCGCCCTCCGCCGCGGTCACCGAGATCGAGCGGCAGGAGCGGATCTCCGAAGACGTCATCCGCTACCTCACCGTCCGCGTCGACGAGCACGAGGAAGGTCCGTCGGCGATGATGCGCAAGGCCGATCGTGACCGCGAGCGCGACGATCGCGGCGGCGGTTTCCGCGGTGACCGCGAAGGCGGCTTCCGTGGCGATCGTGAAGGCGGTGGCTTCCGCGGCGACCGCGGCCCGCGCCGTCCGCGCGAAGACGACACACCAGCAGCAGCGGTAGAGGAGTAAGAATCATGGCTGAAGCTGGTGCACGCCGTCCGTTTTTCCGCCGCCGCAAGACCTGCCCGTTCACGGGCCCGAATGCGCCGAAGATCGACTACAAGGATTCCAAGCTGCTGATGCGTTACGTCTCCGAGCGCGGCAAGATCGTGCCGAGCCGCATCACCGCCGTTTCCGCCAAGAAGCAGCGTGAACTCGCGCGCGCCATCAAGCGCTCGCGTTTCCTCGGCCTGCTGCCCTACGTCATTCGCTAAGACGCCTGCGACCGGCGGCGTCCGCGCCGCCGGTCGCACTTCTCATTCATAAGGCTTCCGGGTCGTCCGGTCGCCGATGGTTGGGGTCGAGACGACCTCTAACCGCTCGAAAGGAGCGGGACAGCTGATGATCGCAAATATCGCCATCGCCATTGCCGCAGGATGCGCTTCCGCACTGATGTACGCATCGGTGGTTTCGCGCGTGCGGGTGTCGCTGGCGCTGCTGTATCTCGCGCCGCTGCCGCTGATGGTCGCGGCGATCGGCTGGGGGCCGCTGGCCGGCGCGATCGGCGGCATTGCCGCCGCATGCGGCATCGCCCTGCTGTTCGGCCTGCCCTACGCCATTTCCTATGTGCTGATGGCCGCGCTGCCGGCCTGGTGGCTCAGCCATCTGATCATGCTCGGCCGTCCGGTCGCGAATGCGGCCCCTGCGGGCAACGGCGCGACGCCGGCCGCGCCCGCGATGGAATGGTATCCGCCCGGCCGCCTGCTGCTGTGGATCGCCGGATTTGGCTTTGTCACCACGCTGGCCGCGCTGCTACCGCTCGGCACCGACGCGGCGGAAGTCGCGGCGTCGATGCGCGAAGGCCTGCTCGCGGCGCTCAAGGCGCGCGGGCTCGAGGCGTCGGCCGACATGGAGCGCGTGGTCCATTTGCTGGTCGCGGCCGTGCCGGCATTCATGGTGATGGGCATCATGAAGATGCTCACGATCAATCTTTGGCTCGCCGGCAAGATCGTCGCGACCTCCGGCCGGCTGAACCGCTCCTGGCCCGACATCAGGAGCACCACGCTGCCGCCGATGACGATGGTGGCATTGTGCGTCGCCCTCGCCTTCAGCTTCTCCGGCGGCCTGCTCGCGCTGGTGGCGCAGGTCGCCAGCAGCGCGCTGCTGATGGCCTACGCGCTGACCGGCTTTGCCGTGCTGCACACGCTGACGCTGGCGGCGCCGGGCCGCGCGGTGTGGCTCGGCATCACCTACGTGGTCATGCTGACGCTGATCTGGCCGGTGCTTGTCATGGTCGTTCTCGGCCTTGCCGACGCCATGTTCGGATTTCGCGAACGCTACATGCGCAGCCGGCCGCCGCCGCTGCCTGCATCCTGAACTTCACCCCATCCACTCAACCCGATCATCACACCCAAAAAGGAGAACGAAAATGGAAGTCATTCTGCTGGAACGCGTCGCCAAGCTCGGCCAGATGGGCGAAGTCGTCCGCGTCAAGGACGGGTTTGCCCGCAACTTCCTGCTCAAGCGCGGCAAGGCGCTGCGCGCCACCGCCGACAACCGCGCCAAGTTCGACGGCATGAAGGCCGACCTCGAGGCCAACAACCTCAAGGCCAAGGGCGAAGCGACCAAGGTCGCCGAGAAGATCGACGGCCGCAACGTGGTCGTGCTGCGCCAGGCCTCCGAAACCGGCCAGCTGTTCGGCTCGGTCAGCGTGCGCGACATCATCGCCTCCTTCGAGGCCGACGGCGTCACCATCAGCCGCAGCCAGGTGCTGCTCGACGCGCCGATCAAGACCATCGGCAAGCACGCGATCGCGATCGCCGTGCATCCGGAAGTCGAAGTCAGCGTCAGCGTCACCGTGGCGCGCAGCGCCGACGAAGCCGAGCGCATCAACCGCGGCGAGGACATCTCGACCCGTCAGGAAGACCAGGACGCCGCCGCCGAGGCGCTGGCCGCCGCCGGCGAGTTCTTCGATCCGGAAGCCCAGAACGACGACGACGAGCCGGCGCCGGCTGCGACCGAGAAGTAACGCGCTTCCGCCGAGCAGCTCTCTACGACGACATCAAGCCCGGCCCCATCAGGCCGGGCTTTTGATTTTGGCCGCGGCGCTCGCGTCGAGCATGGCAATCGATGCCAGCGCGGTCGCGGTATGCTTCTCGACCCTATCGGTGATGCAGAACATTTCGGCCGCGACCACCGCGACCTGACGTCCGGGATTGATCATCGCCGGCGGCAGTCAACATCTGAAAATGTCAGCGCGAGATCGGCGGTGTGGGCGGACCGGCGGGCGTTCCCGTCATGGGCGGAGGCGCCGCGGATGTCGTCGCCGGGGCGCTCGACGAATCGGCCGCCGCAGAAGCCGGCGCGGAAATTACCGGATCGGGCCGCAGCGGATTGGGCTCGCTGATGTCTTTGACCCCGTCGACCCTGGAGCTCTCCGGCCTCATTTCGCGGACACCGTTGCCGATGGCGTCGGTACTGGACGGATCGGATCTGGCAGAATCAGAATCCGGCTTCGGCGTTACGGGCCTGGTGGAATCCGTTGCGGCGGATTCGGACCTGGAGACGTCCCGCGACGTGCTGTCTTCCTTCGCGGTATTATCGGGGGTGACCTGCTCGGTTCTCGGCGGCTCGTCGGGCACGGCCACCGGCCTGCCGCGCCGGCCCTGCTTCTGCCGGCCGGGCGGTTTGCTGTCGGTCGCGGCCTGTACCGGGGCCTGCCCATCGGCGGACGGCGCCACGCGCGGACGCCCGTACCGCCTCCCTTCGCGGCCTTGACGCGCGCCCTCGCCTTGCGGCCGCGCCGCGTCGGCATCCTGGGCAGTTGGCGCGGCAGCCGGCTGACGGCGGCCGAGCCGTTCGGGCTGCTCCGGCCTTGCTTCGCGGGGGTCTTGTCTCGCGTCTCGCCTTGCGTCTCTCTTGGACGGATCCTTGCTCTGATACCGCGGGTCGGCGGCGCCGTTGGAAATCAGATAGGACGAGAGCACCGAGGCCATGTCGGTGCCGGTGGTATAGTGCTGGCGCAGAAACCCCGGCAATGAAGAGGCCGGCGTGGTCCTCAACAGGCCACGCGGGCTCTTGTGACAGGCGCTGCAGGTGTTCGAGAAAATCTGGGAAGGGCTCTTGCCCGCGTCAAGATTTTGAGCGCGCGCCACGCCTGCTGTGAGGCAGCCGATCAGGAGCGTCACCGTCGCTATACTGAGCGCTCGGCTCAACATCCCTTGCTTCTCCAGACGTAGAATCAACGACGGCATCGCATGACCTGCCCCGTCGGCGGGTCACCTTTTAGCCGATTATGATGCGAATGGAAGCCGGCTTATTGCGCATCTACGTGATCGCAGTCACGAATATCCGCTTTTAATCCAACGCTGTAGCGCCACGGCATCATCCGTTGTCTCGTACGGGATGAATCAAGGCTGCACCGTCGGAATTCTGCAAGCAGCCAAGGCAGTAATTGGTGTGCAACATACGGGAGAATGGGCCGCAGGACGGCCGTCAGTTCCCCAGGCGGTACGAGGAATAGGCCGAGCGCACCGAGGCCGGACGGGAAAGTTGGGCGCGTACCGTCGCAAGCAACCGGTCGTCGCAGGGAACCGCACGCAGTTCCGGGCGCGAAATGGCTTCCATGGTGTCGATCAGCTTCGACAGCCACGAACGCTGGCTGCTTGCCGATCGCCATCCCGGGATTTGCTGACCCATCGCCTGTCCTTCCGGTCCGTTATGCTTGGCAACTCGACAGTCGCCGGCCCGTTCCAGATTTTTTAACCAATGCATTCTGCGGCGAAGGAAATCACATCCGATGTGATCTACTTCACAAAGGTTCCCGGCGGCCCACCGTAGAAATACCGCTATGAACCAGCGGACTTACCCAGCGCCGTTCGATTCCGACATCAGGATCGACTATGCCCTGATTGCCGTCGGGATCTGCGCCACCGTGTTCGCGTTCGTCTACCTGATCCTGGTTTGACCAACGCTTAAGACGCTGCTGCAAAACTTCCCGCACATCCGGATAAGTCTGCCGACGTCACGGTAAGGTTCAGGCGATCCTAAGACTTTGTCCGGCATTTCACGTAAAATGCACTTTTATCGCCTCGTTTTGGCCGAAAGCCCGTCAAGCGCGGTGCTGCAGACCAGCCGAAGTCATCCACATTTTAGAAGAACGGTGCATAGCGCCGAGCTTTTGCTTCCGCTTTGCCCGCGACGGGCGCTTTATCGCCGCCCCTCTTCGGAAATGCTGGCAACGCCAAAAATCACGAGCATAACCTGACACCATGGCTCTGACTGATTCGAACGTCCTCAAACTCGCTCCCGACGCGGGAACTCCGGTCTACCGGAGTGCACCACACAATATCGAAGCGGAGCAGAGCCTGCTGGGCGCGATCCTGGTGAACAACGATGCGTTCTACCGGGTTTCCGACTTTCTGGAATCCAAGCACTTCTTCGAGCCGATCCACCAGACCATTTTCGAGACCGCCGCCAGCCTGATCCGGATGGGCAAGGTCGCGACCCCCGTCACGCTGAAAACCTTCCTGCCCGCCGACACCGATCTCGGCGGCATGACGGTCGGCCAGTACCTGGCGCGTCTCGCGGCCGAAGCCACCACGATCATCAACGCGCAGGACTATGGCCGCACGATCTACGACATGTCGCTGCGCCGCGACCTGATCCGGATCGGCGAGGACATGGTCAATGTCGCCTTCGATGCGCCGGTGGATTTCGCCCCGCGCGCCCAGATCGAGGACGCCGAGCGCCAGCTTTACGAGCTTGCCGAAGTCCGGCCGCTATGAAGGCGGCTTCCAGCGCTTCTCGCAGGCGATGAAAATCGCGCTCGACATGGCCGCCAATGCGTTCCAGCGCGACGGCAAACTGTCGGGCATCTCCAGCGGCCTGCGAGATCTCGACTCGAAGATGGGCGGCCTGCAGCGATCCGATTTGATCATCCTGGCCGGTCGTCCCGGCATGGGCAAAACCTCGCTTGCGACCAATATCGCCTACAATATCGCCAGGGCATACCAACCGGAGACCAAGGCCGACGGCACCATAACGGCCGCCAATGGCGGCGTCGTCGGCTTCTACTCCTGCGAAATGTCGGCAGAGCAGCTCGCCACGCGTATTCTCGCGGAGCAAACCCGCATCGCCTCGAGCATGATCCGCCGCGGCGGCATCAACCAGCAAGAGTTCGAAAAGATTCGCGATTACACGATCGAGCTGGAGCACCTGCCGCTCTATGTCGACGAAACCGGCGGCCTTTCGATCTCGCAATTGACGGCGCGCGCCCGGCGGCTAAAGCGTCAAAAGGGTCTCGACGTCATTGTCGTCGACTACATCCAGCTGCTTCAAGGCTCGGGCAAGCGGGGCAACGACAACCGCGTCCAGGAAGTCACGGAAATCACCACGAACCTGAAGGCGCTCGCCAAGGAGCTCAACGTTCCGGTAATCGCGCTTTCGCAGCTTTCACGCCAGGTCGAAAGTCGCGACGACAAGCATCCGCAATTGTCGGACCTGCGTGAATCCGGTTCGATCGAGCAGGATGCCGACGTCGTGCTGTTCGTGTATCGCGAAGAATATTATCTGCAGAACAAGGAGCCCAAGCCCGGTACGCCCGAGCACGAGAAGTGGAAGCTCGACATGGAGCTCGCGCACGGCAAGGCCGAGGTCATCATCGCCAAGCAGCGCCACGGACCGACGGGTACGGTCCCGCTGCAATTCGAAGGGCAATACACGCGCTTCAGTGATCTCATTGAAGAGGACAATCTGCCCTACCGCGTGCCGTAGATCCGACCTTCAGTACGGTTGAACCGCGGCGTTCCGCCGCCTGGAGCCTCTTCCGTTCCGATCGAATCGGAACGGGGCTCCAGATTTCTTGTTTTGACGCGTTTTCTTGACGCGAACCGGTTTCCACTTCGCTGGAAAACGCTCTAAAATGTGGCGATGAACATCGCCCCCGACCCCAAATCGATGCCGCAAGGCGCCCCGCTCTCGCCGGAAGCCAGCCAGGCCACAGCGCCCGTCACCGCCACCGGCGTGCTGACGGTCGACCTCGACGCCATCGTCGCCAACTGGCGCAAGCTCGAAAAGACGGCGGTGCCGGCCGAATGCGCCGGAGTCGTCAAGGCGGACGCCTATGGCTGCGGCGCCGCGCAGGTCGCGGGCGCGCTTTGGCCGCGCCGGCTGCAAGACGTTTTTCGTCGCCACAATCGATGAGGCCCGCGTGGTGCGCGCGGCGGTGCCGGCGGCGGCTGCGATCTACGTGCTCAGCGGTTTCTTCCAGAATACCGGCGAGGCCTACGCCGAGATCGACTGCAAGCCTGTCATCGGCGACCTCAACCAGCTCGCCGAATGGGACGTGTTCTGTCGCCGCTCGGGCTGGTCGGGCGGCGCGGCCATTCACATCGACACCGGCATGAACCGGCTGGGCATGACGATGACCGAGGCGCAGGGCATCATCCCGCGCATCAATGCCGGCGACCACGGCATCACGCTGGTGATGAGCCACCTCGTCTCCGCCGAACTGCTCAACAGTCCCGCCAACGCCCGCCAGCTCGCTTCCTTCCGCGAGATCGCGAGCGCGTTTTCCGGCGTGCCGGCGTCGCTGGCGAATTCGTCCGGTATTTTCTTGGGATCGCAATTCGTGTTTGACCTGGTACGCCCGGGCTGCGCGCTGTACGGCATCAATCCGACGCCGGAAGCCGACAACCCGATGCAGCCGGTCGTCGAACTGAAGGCGCGCATCGTGCAGATCCGCAACATCGAGCGCGGCGAGACCGTCGGCTATGGCGGCACCTGGACGGCGCGGCGTCCGACCCGCATCGCGATCATCTCGGCCGGCTATGCCGACGGCTATTTCCGCGCCGCCAGCTCCAATGACGGCACCCGCGGCGCCGAAGTCGTGGTCGCCGGCAAGCGCTGCCCGATCGCGGGGCGGATTTCGATGGATCTCACAGCCGTCGACGTCACCGACCTCGACAAGAATCTCGTGCGGCGCGGCCACATGGTGACGCTGATCGGCGAAGGCATCACGGTGGACGAACTCGCGCATCACTTCGGCACCATCGGCTATGAAGTGATGACCAGCCTCGGCCGGCGCTACGCGCGGATCTACAAGGGCGGCGATGCCACGGTAGAACCCGTTGCGCCGCCTCCCGCGGAACCGGCTGCCGAGCCGAGCTAGTTGTCTATTATTCCTGCCTGATCTTACTTCGCCTTCCGGCCGGCCAACACCTTCTTGCAGGCGTCGCTGAGCTGGTTCTGCTGTTTGGTCAGGCACGCGACGACGCGACCGCCGCCGGGCGACGTGCCGGCGCAAAATTTGGCATAGTCCGACGCGCATGCGCCACGCCCGTCGCCGCTTTGCGCCAACGCGGATCCGGAGCATCCGATGGCGAGCACGAGAACGGCGAAGCGCAGGTTCGACATGGAAACTCCAGATATCAGCACGCACAATGATGCCGGCTAGCTCTACATGAAGATCGCGACCTTCAACATCAATAATGTCAACCGCCGCCTGCCGAACCTGCTGCGCTGGATGCGCGCGGCCAAACCCGACGTTGTCTGCCTGCAGGAACTGAAATCGACCGATGCCGAGTTCCCGATTGCGGCGATCGAGAAGGCCGGTTACGGCGCGGTGTGGCGCGGACAGAAGACCTGGAACGGCGTCGCCATTCTGGCGCGCAAGACCGAGCCGGTACTGACGCGAACCGCGCTGCCCGGCGACCGCGATGATCACGAGGCGCGTTATATCGAAGCCGCCGTCAACGGCATCATCGTCGCCAGCCTCTATCTGCCGAACGGCAATCCGCAGCCCGGCCCGAAATTCGATTACAAGCTCGACTGGTTCAAGCGGCTGCGCTCGCATGCCGCAAAACTGCTCAAGCAGGATATCCCCGTGGTGCTGGCCGGCGACTACAATGTCGCGCCGACGGCATTGGATATCTATCCGACCAAATCATGGGACAAGGATGCACTGATCCAGCCGAAGAGCCGCGCCGCGTTCAAGACGCTGCTGGACCAGGGCTGGACCGATGCGATCCGCACGCTGCATCCGTCAAAACCGATGTTCACGTTCTGGGATTACAAGCGCAACCGCTGGCCGCGCGACGCCGGATTGCGGCTCGATCACCTGCTGCTGAGCCCACAGGTCGCGCCGCGCCTGCTCAAGGCCGGCGTCGACCGCAAGGTGCGCGGCGAGGAAGGCGCCAGCGATCACGCGCCGGCGTGGATCGTGCTGAAGTAGCTCTCGCGAGCAAGGGAACGCTCTACCCGCCGAATTTCTTGCGCAGCATGATGCCGAGAATGTTGGAATAGTCGTCCGTCCACACAGCGCTCGTCGGGTCCGGATGCAATCGCGTCCAGCTTCCCGCAACCCTTCCGGCATCAGCGGCCTCGCGCGCCATCACAACCACCCTGGCATTGGCCGTGAACGTCGTCATCAAATCAGCCGCGCTGTCATCTTCCCGCAGGAAAGTGACAAGCCCCTGGGATTGAGCGACGTTGGCCACCACGGGCGCAAGGTCGAGGTGGCGGTTGGAAAGGTGCGCGACGATGACGCCACGGGGCGAGAGTTTCGAAAGATATCCGGTCAAGGCCTCGCGCGTCAGCAGGTGCACCGGTATGCTATCGGACGAAAAGGCATCCAGAACGATCAGGTCATAGCGATCGGGTGTCGTTTCCAGCGTCAGGCGCGCGTCGCCAATCACCATCGGCGCGTCGGGCGCGCAGCTCGACAGGAACGTGAAGAGGCGCGGATCACGCGCCATGCGGATCACGACCGGATCGATCTCGAAGAATGTCCAGAACTCGCCCGTCTTGCGATGGCAGGCCAGCGACCCCGTCCCCAGGCCGACGACGGCAACGTGTCCGAGGCCGCCCTGGGCGGCGCGGGTGGCGCCGATCGCTTCGGCCAGCGGTCCTCCCGGATAGTAGTAAGTCAGCGGTGTTGGAGGGCCCGTGACCGGCGTACCGTCGTCGTTGCGCAGCCGCTGAGCGCCATGGATCGTGGTGCCGTGATAGAGGACGCGGGCCTTGCCGCCGGCGATTTCGGCCACCCTGTGGACGCCGAAAAAACTGCGTGCGGTTTCGATCGGGGCTATCCCGGGGCGCCACAGAGCGGTGATCGCAAAGCTTATGACGACGAGCCCGAAGAAGGCCAGCGGCCGTTGCCGCTGAAACAGCATCGCGGTCGCCATCCCCGCCAGCAGGATTTGAAACGGCAGTTCCAGCGTCGCGGGCAGTCGTACGGGTGCGACGCACCAGGCCAGCGCCAAAACCGCGGTCGGCACAAGCCACGGCCAGAGTTGGGCCATCGTCCGCCGGAGGCCGCCCGCAAAGACGCCGGGCATGCACAACAGCGCCAGCGCGACCAGTATCGGATATTCGTAATTGCCGTTGAATATCTGCGGCGCCAGCAGGCCCGCAAACGCTCCACCGATCACCCCGCCGAACGAGGTGCACAGGTAGAACTCCGTCAGCTTCTGCGGGGCCGGCCGTCGTGCGTAAAGTTCGCCGTGGCACATCAGCGTCAGCAGCGCAAAGGCGACGAGATTGAGCGCAATCACCGTCAGCCAGAACACCTTGTCGCCGCCGATCAGGCTCACCGCAAGCGGCGCGACCGCGAACGGAACAAACCGGACGACGTTGTCATGCGCGATCCATGGTCGTTCGCGGAACACGGCGACGAAGGTGAGCAGGTAAATCGCCAGCGGAAGCACCCACAGGAACGGCGCCGCAGCGATATCGGTCGTCATGTATGCCGTGACCGCGATGACGAGGCCGGACGGCACCGCGGCGAGCAAAATCCAGCGCATCCGTTCGATTCCGCTCGATCGAACCTCATTGGCCGTGCCGGCATTTGCCGCGGCCGGTGCCGTGCGCGGGGTGAACGCGCCGGTGATACCGAGCAGCACCGCAAACAGCGCAAACCCGAAGGACCAGCACGCGGTCTGCATCTTGAGCGTCAGGATCGGCTCGACGACTACGGGATAGGCGAACAGCGCGGCAAACGAGCCGAGATTGGATGCGGCGTAGAGCACATAGGGGTTGCCCGCCTGCCGGTGCCCGCTCGCGGCAAACCACGACTGCAGCAAGGGCGCGCTGGCCGATAGCGCAAAGAACGGCAGCCCGATGGATACCGCGAACAAGCCGAACAACCACAGTGCCGTCCCGTCCGACGGCGGCACGCCCCACCCCGGCGCGATCGCGATCGGCAGCATCGTCGCCGTGATCCCGATCAACAACAGATGCAACATCGCCGCCCGGCGCGGCCGCAGCGCGCGGTTCAACAGATGCGCGTAGGCATAACCTGCCAGCAACACCGTCTGAAAAAATACCATCGCAACCGACCAGACGGCCGGGGCGCCGCCGAGTTTCGGCAGCACCATCTTCGCAAACATCGGCTGGATCGAGAATAGCAGCAGCGCCGAGACAAACAGCGTCAGCCCGTACAAGAAGGGCAGCAGCCTGACGACCGCTGCCTGCCGATCGAGCGCAGGCGATATCCGGTCCGAAGCATGGAAGAGCGACATCGAGATCCCCGGCACCGGCAATTGCCGCACCGTACCGATCCGCTCCTAAGCAACGCTTAAACGGCAGGCCGGGTACGGTCGACGCCATGGTAAACGTCGCCTTGATCCGGGCAGGACGAAGCGGATCAGCCCTTCCGCGTGTGCCCCCAGGCTGCGTCCCAGTCCTCGCCCGCGGCGTCGATGACGCGGCCGTCGGCCTCGAAGAACTTGTTCGGCACCTGGAAGATCGCCAGCATCAGCCCGCCTTGCGGACACCAGGCGACGTGGCGGCTGCCCTCCTCGCGCCAGATGAATTCGCCGGCCTTGCATTCGATGCCCTGCGCCGGGCCTTCCTTGTCGACGAGCGAGCCTTCGAGCACGTAGGTCTGCTCGATATTGACATGCTCGTGGTCGGGCAGCACCGCGCCCGGCGCAAACTTCATCAGCGCGGTCATCAGCCCGGTCTTGCGGTCGAACAGCAGCGTCTTGGCCTCGCAGCCGGGAAAGCGCGTCTTCTGCCACTCCATGCTGTCGGGGCGGACGAGATGGGAATGGGTGTCAGCGGTTTGCGCGCCCTGCGGGGTCACGGCGTCCATGGCGATCCTCCGGTCTGCTTGTTTTGACGCGATCCTAGCAGCTTTGATCTGGTCCGCCAGCCGGCAGGTGTGCGCTGCGGTGGCGGCCCGTCACCACAAATTCTTGCCGTCGATGACGGTCACCGGCACGGCCTCGAGGTCGAAATCGTCGAACAGCCGCGCGTTGACGGCCACCTTCGGATTGTCGAAGTCCGGCTTGCCGGTGGACCAATCAGGCGATTCCGAATAGGTGCCGCAGCCGCAATCGGCGCAGAAATGATGTTTGACGGTGCGGCTGCCCCAAAGATAAGTGGCGACGTTTTCCGGCGAGCGACGTCAGGCGAAATTGCACAGGCTTGTAGTAGGCCCACAGCGCGCCGCGCTTGGAACAGAGCGAGCAGGTGCACCGCGTCACGTCGGACGGCGCCTCGCTCACCTCGAATTGCGTGTTGCCGCAGTGGCAGCTTCCCTTGATTGGCACGACCGGTTCCTTTCCAAGTGATATCTGGACCTCGTAACCTGGGCCTGCTGCCACCATGATGTCAGCATCACCGAATTGCGAAAGACGATCATTTGGGTTTCATCTTCGTCCTCATCGTCGGCCTGCTCGCCGGCACCATCTCGGGCATCGTCGGCACCGGCTCGTCGATCATGCTGATGCCGGTGCTCATCTATCAATACGGGCCGAAGGAAGCCGTGCCGATCATGGCGGTGGCGGCCGTGATGGCGAATTTTTCGCGCATTCTCGCCTGGTGGCGCGAGGTCGACTGGCGCGCGTGCCTGGCCTATTCGGTCACGGGAATTCCGGCCGCGGCGCTCGGCGCGCGGACGCTGCTGGAGCTGCCGTCGCACGCCGTCGATATCGCGATCGGGCTGTTTCTGATCGCGATGGTGCCGGTGCGGCACTGGCTGGCGCGGCATCAGTTGAAAGCACAGCTCTGGCATCTCGCGGTGGGCGGCGCCGTGATCGGCTACCTCACCGGCATCGTGGTCTCGACCGGTCCGCTCAGCGTGCCGCTGTTTTTGTTCTACGGCCTGAACAAGGGCGCCTTTCTCGCCACCGAGGCCGCCAGCTCGCTCGGGCTGTACTTGAGCAAATCCGTGACGTTCGAGCGCTTTGGCGCGCTGACGCCCGACGTCGCGCTGAAAGGACTGATCGCGGGCTCCTCGCTGATGTTCGGCGCCTTCATCGCCAAACGTTTCGTGCTGAAGCTCGAGCCCGACATCTTCCGCCTGCTGATGGACGGCATCATGATCGCCGCCGGCATCTCGCTGCTGTGGACGGCGTTTTCGTGAGACCAACGGACTGACCACAGCCGCGTTTATCAGATATGACGTTGTCCGGTGGCTGCGAATTCAAATGCGCCACTTGGTTGCACGATCTGATTTCTCGGGGAGAATGTGTCTTGAGCGTGATGGCGGAAGCAACTGGTAATCCCTATTCCGGCGACCGGCCATCCGGACGAACCGCCCCGCAGCAAGACACGCTGAAATTCGCCGAAGCGGCCATTGCCGACAGCAAGCGACAGGGTCTTCTGCTCGCTGTCCGGGCACGTTGGGTGGCGCTGGCGGTGATTGCCATTAGCTTGCCGATCATCAACCCGAACTGGGACGTGATTTACTACATCGTGATGCTCGGCCTTTTTGCCGCGATCGGCTGGGCCCAACTGAACGTCGGCAAGGTAGGGCGTTCGCTGCCGGAGCTTTTCCTGATCTTTTGCGATCTGGCGTTAATCACCCTGCTCACGGTCGTGCCCAATCCGTTGAGCGCCGAGAACTGGCCGATCGGCATCCAATTCCGCTTCGGGACTTTCATCTATTTCTTCGTCTTCCTGGCGACCGCCACCCTTGCCTATTCGTGGCGAACGGTGGTCGCGATGGGTTTCTGGACCGCGGCGGTCTGGGCGATCGGCGTCGGCTGGGCCTGGCTGCAGCCCGCAACCCACGCCGCTTTGTCGGAACGCGTGCGCGCAGCCGTCGGCTCCGATGTCAGGATGTTCGGCATCATCGACCCCTCGTCGATCGGCATTCCGGAGCGCTTCCAGGAAATCATCGTGTTCCTGATCGTCGCCATGACGCTGGCGCTGGCCGTGCGCCGCTCCAATGCGCTGCTGATCAGCCACGCCGGAATCGAACGCGAACGTGCCAATCTGGCGCGCTATTTTTCACCCAACGTCGTCGAGCAATTGTCCGCCAATGACGAGCCGCTGACGCGGGTGCACACCCAGGACGTCGCGGTGCTGTTTGCCGACATCGTGGGGTTCACCACCTATGCCGACGGCAGAGACCCGTCGGAGGTGATCGGCACGCTGCGACAATTCCATGAGCGGATGGAACGCGAAGTGTTCCGGCACGGCGGCACGCTCGACAAATATCTCGGCGACGGCCTGATGGCGACGTTCGGCACGCCGTTCGCCGGCGATGCCGACGCGCTGAACGCCTTGCGTTGCGCGAGAGGCATGATCGGCTCGATTGCCGAGTTGAACGGGGAACGCAGCGCGCCGCAACGAGCCGCCGATCCAGGTCAGCGTCGGACTGCATTACGGTCAGGTCGTGCTGGGCGATATCGGCCTCAACCGGCTCGAATTCGCCGTGATCGGCACCACCGTGAATGCAGCGAGCCGGCTCGAAGCGCTGACCCGCGAATTCGGATGCGCCATCATCGTCAGCGACGCGCTGGTGCAACAGGCACGGACGGAAACCGGCCATTCGAGCGGAGACTTCGCGTTGCTCGTCGAGCAGCCGGCACAGAGCATTCGCGGGCTGGAGCAGCCGGTTGGGATATGGACGTGTGCGGGCATCGCTTCCTGATGCGTTGCTTCTTTTCGTGCTATGAGTCCCCGCCCATTCCACCGAGACTCACCCCCTCCATGGCCAAATCCACCCTCTCCTTTGTCTGCCAGAACTGCGGCGCGGCGTATAATCGCTGGCAGGGGAAGTGCGAGTCCTGCGGCGAGTGGAACACGCTGGCTGAGGAGGACACCGCCGGCAGCGTGCCGGTGTCGATCCGCTCAAAGCGCCGGGGCCGGACGTTTGCGCTGGAATCGCTGACCGGCAAAAGCAACGACGCGCCGCGGCTGTCGTCCGGCATGACCGAGCTCGATCGCGTCACCGGCGGCGGGTTTGTGCGCGGCTCGGTGCTGCTGGTCGGCGGCGATCCCGGCATCGGCAAATCGACGCTGCTGACGCAGGCCACCAGCATGATGGCCCGCGCCGGGCATCGTGCGGTTTACATTTCGGGCGAGGAAGCCGTGGCGCAGGTGCGGCTGCGCGCCGAGCGGCTGGGGCTGGCGGATGCGCCGGTGCAGCTTGCCGCCGAGACCTCGGTCGAGGACATCGTCTCGACGCTGTCGGAGGGCGCGGTGCCGCGCCTGATCGTGATCGATTCGATCCAGACCATGTGGACCGACACGGTGGAATCGGCGCCGGGAACGGTCACTCAAGTCCGCGCCTCGGCGCAGGCGCTGATTCGCTTCGCCAAGAAATCTGGTGCTGCGATCATCCTGGTCGGGCATGTGACCAAGGACGGCCAGATCGCAGGTCCTCGCGTGGTCGAACACATGGTCGATGCGGTGTTGTCGTTCGAGGGCGAAGGCTCGCAGCATTTTCGCATTTTGCGCGCGATGAAGAATCGATTCGGGCCGACCGATGAAATCGGCGTCTTCGAAATGACGGGCCTCGGCCTGCGCGAGGTTTCCAACCCCTCCGAATTGTTCCTGTCTGAACGCGATCTCGGCAGCCCGGGCACCGCCGTGTTCGCCGGCATTGAAGGCACCCGTCCCGTGCTGGTGGAACTGCAGGCCCTGGTGGCGCCGACCACGCTCGGCACGCCCCGGCGCGCCGTGGTGGGCTGGGATACGAGCCGGCTGGCGATGGTACTGGCCGTGCTGGAGGCCCATTGCGGGGTCAAGCTGTCCGGCTACGACGTTTACCTGAACGTGGCCGGCGGCCTGCGCATCCAGGAGCCCGCGGCCGATCTCGCGGCGGCAGCGGCCCTGGTTTCATCCTTGGTGAACGCGCCGTTACCGACGGATGCGGTTTATTTCGGCGAAATTTCGCTGTCGGGCGCGGTCCGGCCGGTGGCGCAGACTTCCGCCCGGTTGAAGGAAGCCGCGAAACTGGGGTTCGGCCGCGCCGTTCTGCCCGAATCGGCCCGTGGCGACGTCGGCGGCGATGGCGGGCTGATACTGAACAGCATCGGCGGCCTGACCAGCCTGGTGGCCGATATCGCGGCGCGCGGCACGCCAAGAGGCGCAGGCACCGGTGAGCGGAACGCCAATCGCGAGGCTGTGACGGAGAAAAATGCCACACCGTCGCGATTCCGTCGTGAAACCAGCTAAAGCGGCGTGACGCGCCCCGCCCTCGCCGCTATACAACCCGCGCGAAAGGCGGGTGGAATGGCGCGATATCCGGCCTTGCGGGATACGCCGTCAGCCCCTCACTTGGGGTGATCCCGAGCCGCCGATTCGCTGCTTGAAGGACTTACGAGCGGACCTGACCAGCCGATGCCGATAACGATACTCGATCTCGTCCTGCTCGGAGTGATGCTGATTTCGGGGCTGCTCGCCATGGTGCGCGGCTTCATGCGCGAAATCCTGTCGATCGCGGCATGGGGCGCGGCGGCGCTGGTGACGCTGTATGCCTTCGCAAAACTGCTGCCGACCGCAAAAGCCTATTTCGGCAGCGATACGATCGCGATGATCGTGGTCGTCGCCGGCACCTTCATCGGCACGCTGATCGTGGTGTCCGTCATCACCGTCCGAATCTCCGACATGATCCTGGATTCGCGGATCGGCGCGCTCGACCGCACGCTCGGATTCCTCTTTGGGTTGGGCCGCGGCCTTTTGATCGTCGTGGTCGCATTTTTGTTCTTCAGCTGGCTGGTCCCGGACAAACAGCGCCCGGACTGGATCACCGGTGCAAAATCCCGTGTGGTCCTGCAGGGAACCGGGGATTGGTTAATGTCGCTCTTGCCTGACGACCCCGAGAACACCATCTTAAAGAGATTCAAGAAGAATAAACCGGAAGACGATCAAACTGACGCCGACCAGGCAGCCCCTGCGTCCGGCGATGGCTACAGCAAGCCTGCCCGCGACGGCCTTAAAAAGCTGATCGAAAAACCGGCAGGCCGCTAATCCAGGGCCGCTAACTGGCCAAGACAGAGAGGCGATGGACGCGATGCAAAACCCTTCCGATCCCGCCGATCAACTCGATCCGAATCCTGATCTGAATCTAGGCATCGAGTTGCAGGACGATCTCGAAGGCGACACGCTACGCGAGGAATGCGGCGTGTTCGGCATCTTCGGCCATCCCGAGGCCGCCGCCATCACCGCGCTCGGACTGCACGCCCTTCAGCATCGCGGCCAGGAGGCCGCCGGCATCGTCTCCTTTGACGGCAGCCGCTTCCACTCGGAACGCCGCCTCGGCCTGGTCGGCGACACCTTCTCCCGCCGCGAGGTGATCGAGCGCCTGCCCGGCATCATGGCCGTCGGCCACGTCCGCTACTCCACGACCGGCGCCACCATCCTGCGCAACGTGCAGCCGCTGTTCGCCGAACTCAATGCCGGCGGTTTCGCGGTCGGCCACAACGGCAATCTCACCAACGGGCTGACGCTGCGCCGCGAACTCGTGAAGAACGGCGCGATGATGCAGTCGACCACCGACACCGAGGTGATCCTGCATCTGGTCGCGCAATCCCGGCGCGGCCGCTTCATCGATCGCTTCATCGAATCGCTGCGCGCGATCGAAGGCGCTTACGCGCTGGTCGCGCTGACCAACAAGAAGCTGATCGGCGCGCGCGATCCGCTCGGCATCCGCCCGCTGGTGCTCGGCGATCTCGACGGCCGCCCGATCCTGACCTCGGAGACCTGCGCGCTCGACATGATCGGCGCCAAATATGTCCGCGACATCGAGCCCGGCGAAATCATCGTGTTCGACGAGGCCGGCGCGCACAGCCACAAGCCGTTCCCGCCCAAGCCGCCGCGGCCCTGCATCTTCGAATACATCTATTTCGCGCGGCCGGACTCCATCGTCGGCGGCCGCTCGGTCTACGACGTCCGCAAGGCCTTTGGCGCGCAGCTCGCGCGCGAGAGCCATGTCGAGGTCGACGTCGTGGTGCCGGTGCCGGATTCCGGCGTGCCGGCCGCGGTCGGCTACAGCCAGCATTCCGGCGTGCCGTTCGAACTCGGCATCATCCGAAACCACTATGTCGGCCGCACCTTCATCCAGCCGACCCAGAGCGTGCGCGAACTCGGCGTGCGCATGAAGCATTCGGCCAACCGCGCCGCGATCGAGGGCAAGCGCATCATCCTGATCGACGACTAGCCTGGTGCGCGGCACCACGTCGAAGAAGATCGTGCGCATGATGCGCGACGCCGGCGCCCGCGAAGTGCATTTCCGCCTCGCCTCGCCGCCGATCCTGTATCCCGACTATTACGGCATCGACCTGCCGGACCGCGGCGGCCTTCTGGCGGCCACGCATTCGCTGGAGGAGATGCGCGAGATCATCGGCGCGGACTCGCTGGCGTTCCTGTCGATCGACGGCATGTACCGCGCCATGGGCGAGCCCGGCCGCGATCCCGCCAATCCGAAATTCTCGGATCATTGCTTTACCGGCGCCTATCCGACCCACCTCACCGACCAGACCCAGGTCGAACCGCAGCCCCGGCAATTGTCGCTGCTGGCGGAGGCGAGCTGACGCGAAGCGTCTACGGTCGTCGATCCCTGCGAACGCAGGGACCATAGCCACCGGCCTTCGTTCTCGGACGCCAGTCTGCTACGAACACCTTCCGCCATCATAGCCGTCACGGCGTATGGGTCCCTGCGTTCGCAGGGACGACGAGTGAGAGCTTCGTCGATGACCAAACCCCTCGCCTCCCGCATCGCGCTCGTCACCGGCGCCTCGCGCGGCATCGGCTACGCCACGGCGCGCGCGCTGGCCCGCGCCGGCGCGCATATCGTGGCCGTCGCGCGCACGCAGGGCGGGCTGGAAGAGCTCGACGACGAGATCCGCAAAGACGGCGGCAGCGCCACGCTGGTGCCGCTCAACCTCACCGATTTCGACGGCATCGCGCGGCTCGGCGCGGCGCTGCACGAGCGCCACGGCAAGCTCGACATTCTCGTCGGCAATGCCGGCATCGCCGGCCCGTCGTCGCCGCTCGGACATATCGAGCTGAAGCCGTGGAACGACGTGATCGCGATCAACGTCACCGCCAACTTCCAGCTGATCCGCTGCATGGACCCGCTGCTCAAGAGTCTCGGACGCCGGCCGCGCCGTGTTCATCACCTCGGGCGCCGCCAGCAAGGCGAACGCCTATCAGGGGCCCTATGCCGCGTCGAAGGCCGCGCTCGACACGCTGGCGCGCTCCTGGGCCAACGAGACCGTGACCACGAAACTGCGCGTCAATCTGTTCAGCCCCGGCCCGATCCGCACCCGCATGCGCGCCAGCGTGTTTCCCGGCGAAGACCCGACGACGCTGGATACGCCGGAACAGGCGGCCGAATTCATCGTGCCGATGTGCGCACCGGAGTGGACCGAGACCGGCAAGCTTTACGACTACACGACGCGGACGCTGATGAGCTTTCATCCGCCGGCCTAGACGGCGCGCGCATCGCGCCCGCGCATTGTTGACTTGATCGCCTCCCCGCGATTGACTGCCTCCCGAGCGGGATAACCCGCCAAGAAAAACATCGGGAGGCACTCATGACGCCGACGCGTAATCGCGCCCGCCAAAATTTCCGCAAAGCCATTTCCGCTTGCTTCGCTGCTCGCCGTGCTCGTCGCAGCGCCGCACCTCGTCGCACGCCGGCGACATCCCGACCTTCGCGGTCGATGCGTCCTGGCCAAAGCCGCTGCCGAACAACTGGATCCTCGGCCAGGTCGGCGGCATCACCGTCGATGCGCAAGGACCACATCTGGGTGATCCATCGTCCGCGCTCGCTCACCGACGACGAGAAGGGTGCGTCGCTGAACCCGCCGCGCTCAAAATGCTGCATCTCGGCGCCGCCGGTGCTCGAGTTCGACGCCGACGGCAATCTGCTGCGCTCCTGGGGCGGCCCCGGCGAAGGCTATGAATGGGTCGGCCGCGAGCACGGCATCGAAGTGGACGACAAAGGTTTCGTGTGGGTCGGCGGCAATGCCGACAACGACAATGCGATTCTGAAATTCACCGCCGACGGCAAGTTCGTGATGCAGATCGGCAAGATCGCGCCGAGCAAGGGCTCGAACGACACCACGCAGCTCGGCAAGCCCGCCGAGACCGCGGTCGACAAGGACGCCAACGAAATCTTCGTCGCCGACGGTTACGGCAATCGCCGCGTCATCGTGTTCGACGCGTCGATCAGGCGCCTACAAGCGGCACTGGGGCGCCTACGGCAATCCGCCCAACGACGACAAGCAGCCGGCCTACGACCCCAAGGCGCCGCCCCCGCAGCAATTCGCCAATCCCGTGCATTGCGTGAAGCTTGCCAACGATGGGTTGCTTTACGTCTGCGACCGCATCAACAACCGCATCCAGGTGTTCAGGAAAGATGGAACCTTCGTTAAGGAATGGTTCTACGAAAAGAACACGCTCGGCAACGGCGCGGTGTGGGACATCGCGATCTGGCCGGACCCGAAGCAGACCTATTTGCTGAGCGCCGACGGCGAAAACAACGAAATCCGGGTGCTGAAACGGGACGATGGTACCGTTGTCGGCAGTTTTGGCCGCAATGGCCGCAATGCCGGGCAGTTCCACTGGATTCACGCCATGGCGGTCGACGCCAAGGGCAACGTCTATACCGCCGAGGTCGATACCGGAAAGCGGATCCAGAAGTTCAGGCTGACCTCCGACGCGCTACGGTGACGCGCTACGATAGGTGGATTGCCCCTGCCCGCTAGAAATACTATCGCAGGGGCAGCTGGCAGGTTCCAAAAAGAGAGCCGGCGAACAACATTCTGGAGGGAATACCATGACGAACAATTTGCGCGGCACTTCGCCGCGTCCGTGGCGCTTGCCGCGCTCGGCCTTGCGACGCCCGCACTGGCCCAGGAAAAGACCGTCAAGATCGGCGTGCTGAACGACATGTCGAGCCTTTATGCCGACATCGGCGGCCCCAATTCGGTGGTCGCGATCAAGATGGCGGTCGAGGATTCCGGCCTCACCAAGAAGGGCTGGAAGATCGAGGTCGTCTCCGGCGACCACCAGAACAAGCCGGATGTCGGCGTCAACATCGCGCGGCAGTGGCTCGACAACGACAAGGTCGACGCCATCGCCGATACGCCGAATTCGGGCGTGGCGCTGGCCGTCAACAATCTCGTCAAGGAAAAGAACAAGGTCCTGCTCAATTCGGGTGCTGCGACCGCCGATCTCACCGGCAAGGCCTGCACGCCGAACACGGTCTCCTTTACCTACGACACCTACATGCTGGCGAACGGCACCGGCAAGGCGCTGACCAAGGCCGGCGGCGACAGCTGGTTCTTCCTGACCGCGGATTACGCGTTCGGTCATGCGCTGGAGCGCGACACCTCGGCGGTCGTGACGGCGAATGGCGGCAAGGTGCTCGGCGGCGTCAAGGCCCCGATCAACACGGCTGATTTCTCGTCCTTCCTGCTGCAGGCGCAGGCCTCCAAGTCGAAGGTCATCGGGCTGGCCAATGCCGGCGGCGACACCACCAACTCGATCAAGCAGGCGGCGGAATTCGGCATCGTCGCGGGCGGCCAGAAGCTCGCCGCGCTGCTGCTGTTCATCAACGACGTGCATTCGCTGGGCCTGAAGACCGCGCAGGGCCTGACGTTCACGGAATCCTTCTACTGGGACATGAACGACGCGACGCGCGCCTGGTCGAAGCGGTTCTCCGCGCTCGCCAGCAAGAACGCGATGCCCTCGATGACCCAGGCCGGCAACTACGCCATGGTGCTGCATTATCTGAAGGCGATGGAAGCGCTCGGCGGCAATCCGAACGACGGCGCCAAGGTCGTCGCCAAGATGAAGGAACTGCCGACCGACGATACGCTGTTCGGCAAGGGCCCGCTGCGCGCCGACGGCCGCCGCCTGATCCCGGCCTATCTGTTCGAGGTGAAGAAGCCGGACGAGTCGAAGGGACCGTGGGACTACTACAAGCAGATCGCCACGATCGCGCCGGAAGACGCGGCCAAGCCGTTCGAGGCCAGCGATTGCCCGCTGGTGAAGAAGTAAGACGAAAGTAGGGTGGGCAAAGGCGCACTTGCGCCGTGCCCACCATTTCTTGCACCGTCGTTGATGTGGTGGGCACGCTGCGCTTTGCCCACCCTACGATTTTATCGCGTCTGCGCTCCAGCGTCCGCCACGCGATCACGAGCCCCAGCACCAGCAGCGCCGCCGCCAGCAGGAACGGCGCGCCCGGCATTTTCACCGGCGCCTGGTCGCTGATGAAATACGCAAACGTCAGCGTGAACAGAAACGGTCCCAGCATCTGGGCGATGCTGTTGACGCTGTTGGTCGCGCCCTGCAACTGGCCCTGCTGATCGGGCGCCACGAGTTGCGTCGTCAGCGCCTGCATCGCCGCGCCGGCCACGCCCCACAGCGACATCACGGGAATGCCGATCCAGAACAGCGGCCCGGTCGGCGCCGCGCCATAGATGAAGAATCCCAACGCGCCGCAGGCAAGCCCTAGCGAGCAGCGCGCGGCGCTCGCCGAGGCGCTTGACGATCGGGCCGACGCCCGCGCCCTGCACCACCATGGCGGAGACGCCGACCAGAGCCAGCGTAAATCCGACCGTCGTCGTATCCCAGCCGTAGCGGTAGGTCGCGTAGAGCACGAAGGTGGACGGCAGCACCACATGCGCGACCTGCCCGAAGAAATTCGCCAGCGACAGGCCGGCGAGAATCCGGTTCGAACGCAACAGATGCAGCGCGCCGAGCGGGTTGGCGCTTTTCCAGCGGAACGGCGCGCGGCGTTCCGGCGGCAGCGACTCCGGCAGGATCAGCCAGCCGTAGAGCGTATTCGCAAAACTGAGGCCCGCCGCGATCCAGAACGGCAGGCGCGGATCCATGCCGCCGAGCAGGCCACCAAGCGCGGGGCCCGAGAATGAAGCCGGCGCCGAACGCCGCGCCGATCTTGCCGAAGACGGCGGCGCGCCGCTCCGGCGGCGTCACGTCGGCGATGTAGGCAAAGGCGGTCGAGATGCTCGCCGACGTGATGCCCGAGATCACCCGGCCGATGAACAGCCACAGCAGCGACGGCGCCAGCGCCATCAGCACGTAGTCCAGCGCCAGTCCGAAGTTCGACAGCAGCACCACCGGCCGCCGGCCAAAGCGGTCCGACAGCGCGCCGAGGATCGGCGAGAACAAAAACTGCATCAGCGCCCAGGCGGTGCCGAACAGGCCGAAGATCCGCGCCGCCGTCGCGGTGTCGTTGTCGACGAAGCTTTCGACGAGCTTTGGCAGGATCGGCAGGATCAGGCCGAGCGCGAGCATGTCGAGCAGGATGGTGACGAAGATGAAGGCGGCCGCGCCGCTGCGCGCCGGCGGCGCGTCGGCAGCCTGCGCGGGCGGCGCCTCGCTCACGACGGCCGCTTGCGCTTGTGGGCGAACGGGTTGGCCTTTTCGCGCAGCGTGATCCGGATCGGCGTGCCCGGCAGGTCGAAAGCCTCGCGCATCGAGTTGGTGAGATAGCGCAGATAGGATTGCGGCACGGCGTCGGCGCGCGAGCAGAACAGGATGAAGCTCGGCGGCCGCGCCTTGGCCTGCGTGATGTAGTTCAGCTTCAGCCGCCGGCCGGAGACCGCGGGCGGCGGATTGGCGTCGACCGCCTGCTCGAACCAGCGATTGAGGGTGGCCGTCGGCACGCGCTTGTTCCAGACCGCATAGGCATCCTGGATCGCGGTCATCAGCCGATCGATGCCCTCGCCCATCAGGCCTGATACCGCGACGATGGGAACGCCCTTCATCTGCGGCAGCCAGTGATCGGCATCGCTGCGCAGCGCCGAAATCAGATGGGTCTTGCGCTCCATCAGATCCCATTTGTTGACCGCCAGCACGATCGCGCGTCCCTCGCGCTCGATCAGGTCGGCGATGCGCAGATCCTGTTCCTCGAACCGGTTCTGCGCATCCATCATCATCACGACGACTTCGGCAAAGCGCACCGCGCGCAGCGCGTCCGCCACCGACAGTTTTTCCAGCTTCTCCTCGATCCGCGAGCGCCGCCGAAGCCCTGCGGTGTCGAACACGCGGAACTCGCGGCCCTGCCAGATGATCTCCACCGAGATGGAATCGCGCGTGGTGCCGGCCTCGGCGCTGGTCAGCAGCCGCTCCTCGCCGAGCAGATGATTGATCAGCGTGGATTTTCCGGCATTGGGACGGCCGACGATGGCGACGCGGATCGGACGCTGCGCGAGTTCTTCATCCGATACGATGATGTCGTCGTCGTCGAACTCTTCGCTCTCCTCGACCGGCTCCGGCATCAGCACGCGCAGCGCGTCGTAGAGGTCGCTCAGGCCCTCGCCATGCTCGGCGGAAATCTGGATGGGGTCGCCGAGCCCCAGCGCGTAGGACTCCATCGCGCCGACTTCGCCGTGCCTGCCCTCGCTCTTGTTGGCGACCAGCACCACCGGCTTGTTGGCGCGGCGCGCGAAATCGGCAAAGGCGCGATCGTTCGGCGTCAGCCCGGCGCGCGCGTCGATCACGAACATCAGCGCGTCGGCCAGGCCGATCGCGGTCTCGGTCTGCTCCTGCATCCGCGCGGTGAGCGAACCCTTGGCGCCCTCGTCGAGGCCGGCGGTGTCGATCACGGTGAATTCGAGATCGTCGAGACGCGCATCGCCCTCGCGGCGGTCGCGGGTGACGCCGGGCTCGTCATCGACCAGCGCGAGCTTCTGCCCCACCAGCCGGTTGAACAGCGTCGATTTGCCGACATTGGGTCGGCCGATGATGGCAATCGTAAAGGACATAAATGATCCAAACGCCCTTTTTCGAAGGGCGTGTCAATCGAAGAAGAAGCCCTCTTCAATTCTGAAATCAGAATTGAAGAGGGCTTCCGATTATTTTTGACGCGTTTTCTTCACGCGAACCGGCTTCCACTTCGCTTGAAAACGCTATGAAGAAGAAATCAGCGCGTGAACGTACCGCTCGGCATCGGCGCCGGGAATGCGGATTGCTGCAGCGTGGCGGCGCGGACGACTGATCGGGCGGCGGCGCGGTGGTGCGCTTGCGCACGATCTTGGCCGGCTTGGGCGCCGGCGGCGCGGCGGCGGTGCCGCCTTCCTCCTCGGGCGCGGCGTCGGGATCCACGGCGGCGGGGGCCGCGGCCTGCTTGCCCTTGGATTTGGCACCGCGCTTGGCCTTCGGCTCTTCCACCGGCGGAGGCGCGGCGGCGGCCTGCGCGTTCGGGTCGTCCTGCTGGCGGGCGCCCCGGTAGAGGTCCTTCGGCACGCCCTGTTCGAGGCCCGGCACGCCTTCGGGGAACACCGGCTTGCGGTCGCCGGGCAGCTTCTTCTTGGTGTCGAGGAAGTCGAGCAGGTCGGACGGATCGAAACCGGCCGTGCTGCCACAACCCGCCAGCGCGCCCGAAAGCGCGATGAGGACGGCGGTTGCGATCAAACGTTGCGGGCGGCGCATACTGGGTTTCCCACTCAAATCGGTTGGTACGCGTCAGCTCTCTACGCGTCAGCTTTTGGCGACCGGCGGCAGCAGGGCCTGCAGCGCTTCGGTACGCGAACGCAGGCTCGGCGGCGTTTCGCCGTCATTGGCGATCACATCCAGCCATTGCCGCGTCGCCGCGGCGTCGTTGGCGCGCCATGCCGACAGCGCCAGCAGTTCGCGCGCGGTATGACGGAAGGTCGACCCCGGCGCGGCAGCGGCTTCGAGGCGCGATTTCATGTCGGCATAGCCGGCGCTTTCCAGCAGCAGCTGCGCGGCACGAATCCGCGCCAGATCCTGCTCGGCGACGCCGACGCTGCGGTCGGCGGCGATCTCATCGAACAGCTTGGCCGCGGCCTGCGCATCGCGGCTGGCGACTTCGGTAGCCATGCGCAACCGCGCCAGCACGCGATAGCCGGACGGCGCTTTGGCAGCGAGATCGGCGAAGGCCGCTTCGGCCTCGGCGTGCTTGTTGGCTTCGGAAAGCTCGACGGCCTTGTCGAACGCAGCGCCCGCCTCGGCCGCCTTCTGGGCTTCCACATACTGGTAGCCACGCCAGCCGCCGACGGCGGCGACGATCAGAATCATCCCGGCAATGATATAAAGCGAGTATCGGTCCCACAGCTTCTTGAGCTGATCGCGACGGACCTCCTCGTCTACTTCATCAAATAATTCAGACACTTAGTGATATCCCATGCCCGGGGAGCTACGCCTCGACCGCACCTTGGGCGGCAGCATCCTGCGCCCGATCCCCGCATCGCCGCGACGTAGCCTATCGGTATGGCGGTGGCAAGGCAAAGTGAGGTGGATCAAAGCGTTAACAGACGGCCCGATCCGCCTCCCGAACCGGTCGGACGATGTTGACATCACGGTTCAAAGTTTGGCGTAATCCCGCTCGCTTGCATATTGGTTCGTTTCCGATTTCCCGGGTGTTTCATGCCTCGCCATGCGCTGCTTTCGATGCTTGCCGTGAGCTTGGTATTGGGCCTGGTAGTGGGACTGGCATCCTTCCCCGCGGCGTCGCTGGCCGACGACATCAAGCCGAAGACGCCCGAGACGGCATTTTCCGGCAAACTCCGCCCCGACATCCTGGGCATCTCGAACGAATCGACCGCCGAGTCCGCGCGCGCCGTGTTCGATTCCCTGTTCAAGGGCCACACCGACACCAAGACCGATATCCAGCAGCACAAATTGGGCGACGCCAGCTATGTCGCCGCGCTGAATTTCAGCCTCCCCGCCGGTCCAAAACAGAACGGCGAGATGCTCTCGACCAGCTTCTCCTCGCCGGCGAGCGCCAACCGCGCCTATTTCGTCGCGCGCAACCTGACCTTCGCGCCGGACCAGCAGCCGTCCAAGGCCGACATGATCAAGGAGGTCATGGGCAAATACGGCGTGCCCACCATCGTCGGCGATCAGCATTTGTATTACATCTACCGCAAGGGCTCGATCATGTCGGTCGGCGGCAAGTACAAGGAAGCCGACCGCGCTGGAAGCGATCGACAAGCCGCTCGATCCGAAGGCCGCCGTCAAGCTCAACGGCGATACCGTTCGCGGCAGTTGCGTGGCGGTTGTCAAGCGCGCGCAGACCAAGGCCAAGGACCCGACCACCCTCCTGACCGACGCCAAGGGCGCGAACTGCGACGGCGTGTTGAGCGTGCAGCTCGTTCCGGGCACGCCGGCCGACCGCGTCGGCATCGCGCAATTCACCCTGCTCGACGTCAAGCAACTGCTCAGCGCCGCCGCGATCGATGGTGCGGCGCTTGCCGCCGGGTCCAGGCGACGGCTCCGGCCCCAGGGGCAGCGCGCCAAAACTTTAGCGCTTTTCGCGGCCGACATGTGATTTGGCGCGACGGCGCGTCGCGGTATCGCATGCACGCTTTCTTGAGCGTCGGCGCGTCACGGGAACTTTTGGCACGCGTTGCAATTGTCCAGCCGTTAGACTGAACGGAGATCGGGCAATGCGCGGATTTCCTCAAGGTGTGCCGTATGGCGCCGACCAGACGATCTATCTGGTCGTGGAAGGGTTCGGGCCCGAGGGCATCGCCCGGCAGACCGAGCGCGCCGACCTCGATACCGTCATCACCGACCTTCTGTCAGGACAATTCAGCGACCCGATCGAGGTGGTTGCCTTCAACACGCTGGAGCACTGGAGCGACGATTTGTCCAAGGCGATCGCAACAGAAATCCGCTGCCGTTGCGACATCGAAGGGTACGATATACCTGTCTACCTGGATGAGTTCGTGGGCAGAGCTTCTGCCTGATCTGCGGCTAAAATTGTTAGGCGGGCAGGAAAATGAACTGGGTCTACTGGAATACGTTTTGGTCGCTGGCCGTCAGCCTGGTCTGGTTCATGACCATCGTGTCGCATCCCGACGCGGTCGTCGTCGATCGGCACTATCCCAAACAGCCTCGATAAAAGGCGCGCGGTCGCGCTTTTACGCGCGCGCTTCCGCGGACATCCGCGCCATGAACGCCTCGCGGAGCTGGCGCTTCATGACCTTGCCGTTGGCGTTGCGCGGCAGCGGCTCCAGCCTGACGTCCATGGTTTCCGGCACCTTGTAGTCGGACAGCCGCTCTGCGCACCATGCGCGCAGCATCTCGGCCTCCACCGCGTTTCGGGTCACCACCACGGCATGAACGCGCTCGCCCAGCACCGGGCACGGTTTGGCGATGATCGCGCTCTCGATCACCTCGGGATGGCCGGCCAGCACCGACTCGACCTCCGCCGAATAGATCTTCAGGCCGCCACGATTGATCATGTCCTTCTGGCGATCGAAGACGCGGACGAAATTCTCGGCATCGACCGAGCCGAGGTCGCCGGAATGCCAGAAGCCGGCCGTGAAACTCTCGGCGGTGGCCTTCGGGTTGTTCCAGTAGCCCTTGATGACCGAGGCGCCGTGAATCCAGATTTCGCCGATCTCGCCGCGCGGCAGTTCGCGACCCTTGGCATCCATCACCACGATCTGCGCGCCCGGACACGGCAGGCCGACGCTGTCGATATGGCTGGCGGTGAGTTCGCCGGGCATCATGGTCGAGGGCGACGTGGTCTCGGTCGCGCCGTAGCAATTCGCCAGCTTCAGGCCGGGAATTTTGGCGTCGAGCTTTTCGATGGTGGCGACCGGCATCGGCGCGCCGCCAAAACCGCCGATCCGCCAGCTCGACAGGTCGTAGCTGTCGAAATCCGGCTGCAGCAGGCAGAGATTGTACATCGCCGGCACCATCACGGTGTAGGTGACGCGCTCGCGCGCCGCCATCTTCAGATATTCCGCCGCCTTGAACTCCGGCATGACGATCAGCGCGCCGGCGCAGCGGACCATGGTCATGATGTTGGCGACCACGCCGGTGACGTGACCGAGCGGCACCGCGGCGATCGAGCGATCGGCTTCGGTCAGCTTCAGGCACGAGACGAACACCATCGCCGAATGGATGATGTTGCAATGGGCGAGCATCGCGCCCTTGGGCTTGCCCGTGGTGCCCGAGGTGTAGAGGATCATGGCGGTGTCTTCTTCGCCGACCTCGACCGGCGCCGCCAGCGGCGCGTTGTCGGCGAGTTCGGCAAAGCGCGAGCAGTCGCGGATCGTCATCGACGGCGATCCGGTGCACCACATCGGGGATGTCGCGCGCATCGGGCACGCGGTCGGCCAGCGCGGCCTCGTGGACCAGCAGCCGCGCGCCGCAATCGGTCAGCACATAGGCGATCTCGGGCTTTTGCTGGCGGGTCGACAGCAGCACCGTCACCAGCCCGGCATGCGCCGCGCCCAGCATCGTCAGCACGAATTCGGTCCGGTTGCCGAGCAGCACCGCGACGCGGTCGCCGCGCTTGAGGCCGAGTTTTGCAAAGCCCGCCGCGATCTGCGCCGAGCGCTGCGCGACCTCGCGCCATGTCAGCCGCGCGTCACCGCAGACCAGCGCCTCGCCATCGCCGTTGCGCGCCACCGCATCCGCCACCATCGCCGGAATGCTGCTGGGCCGCTCGCAAAACGCCGGGACGATACGGTCGCCGAAGCGCGGCTCGAGCCGCATCGCCGGAATGGAGTGCTGCGACCAGTCCATGCGCGCGCCCCGTCAGCTCTTCTTCATCTCGTAGACGTGCTCGGGCCCGGGGAACGCGCGCGAACGAACGTCGCTGGCGTAGCCCTGCACCGCCGCTTCGATCGCGGGGCCGAGTTCGCCGTAGCGGCGGACGAATTTCGGCGTCCGCGGCGACAGGCCGAGCATGTCTTCCAGCACCAGCACCTGCCCGTCGCAGGCCACGCTGGCGCCGATGCCGATGGTCGGAATGGCGATGGTCTGCGTGATCTTGCGCGCCAGCGGCTCGGCGACCGCCTCGACCACGACCGAGAAGGCGCCGGCGTCGGAAATCGCCTTGGCGTCGTTCAGGATCGGGTCCCAACTGCCCTCGTCGCGGCCCTGCGCGCGAAACGAGCCGAGCGTGTTGATCGATTGCGGCGTCAACCCGATATGGCCCATCACGGGCACGCCGCGCTCGGACAGGAACGCCACCGTTTCCGCCATGCGCACGCCGCCTTCGAGCTTCACCGCGCCGCAATGGGTCTCCTTCAATATCCGCACCGCGGAATGAAACGCCTGCTCCTTCGAGGCCTCATAGGAGCCGAACGGCATGTCCACCACGACCAGCGCATGTTTCGAGCCGCGCATCACCGCATGGCCCTGCAGGATCATCATGTCGAGCGTCACCGGCACGGTGGTCTCGAAGCCGTGCATGACATTGCCGAGGGAATCGCCGACCAGGATGACGTCGCAATGGCGGTCCACCAGCGCTGCGGTGTGCGCGTGGTAGGACGTCAGCATCACGATCGGCTCGCCGTTCTTGCGCGCGCGGATGTCAGGCGCGGTCTTGCGCTTGATGGCAGACTGGACAGACATGCTTAGGCTCCAACCACGGGGACGCCGATCACGACCGGATGGAACGCGAATGCGAGCGCCAGATAGGCGACGAGGCCGACCGCGATCGCGATCAGGTCGTTGCCGGGACCGCCGACGGGGATCGGCGGTCCGCCGGCGTCGGTACGGGATTTCAGCGAGATGCGGTCAAACACCGCCCAGGCGAGGAACGAGCCGAACAGGATGATCGAGCCGAGATCGCCGTTGGCGAGCAGATGCGCCGCCGCCCACAGCTTGATGCCGGTCAGCATCGGATGTTTCAGCGTGGTGTAGATCCGGCCGCGGATGTAGGACGCGACCACCATGATGACCGCGGGCAGCATCAGGGCCACCGTGATGTGCCTGAACGCCGACCGGCGGATACCAGACGTCGATCCAGCCGGTCGCGCGATACTTGGCAAAGCCCCAGATGATCAGCGCCAAGGCCGGCGAACGAGACCAGCGAATAGCCGATCTTGTAGCCGCCCTCGCCCGGTCGCGGCGATGATGTCGCGCGCGCAGCTTGCGCTGGATGGTGAGCGTGTGGACGCCGAAGAACAGGACCAGCCCCAGGATCATCACCAGCAGTCCCATGATGTCCCTCCCGTTGCGCGGCTGATTTCCTCGTCTATTCGCGTATCATTTTAAGGGCTTGGTGCGCAATGCGCCACGCCGACGCCTCACGGCTTGCCGGCCTGCCTGCCGAGATCGCGGTTGTCGACATAGCGGATGGCGATCGGCCGGCCTGCCAGCGCGCCGCCCAGTCCGCCGGTGAATTTGAGCGGCATGCAGGCCGAAAGCGAGGCGTTGATCGCCTTCAGATAGGTCGCGCGGGTGTCGCTCGGGACGCCGGCCGTGGCATAGGTCACGCGCGGCGAAGCGATGATCTCGCCGGTCCGCTTGAAGCTGAAGCGGACCGACATCTGCATGCCCTCGCGCGCGGCTGTCGGCCGGCGGCGGCGACCAGCAGGAGCGCAACGCCGCGAACAGGTCGCCGATCGTATCGAGGTCGTGGTCGGGCTTGCGGTATTTCGCGGCCTGGTCCTGCGGCGGCACGCTTTCGATCGTGAGTTGCAGGTTCTGGCCGTAGGGATAATCGATCTCGGGAATGCAGGGCCCGTTGTTGAACACGCTGCAGAACGACGGCGTGCATGGCTGACCGTCGAGCACGCTGCAGGGCGCATGGGAAAACGGCGTGGCGTCGATCTGCCGCCGCGACTGGGCGCTGGCGGCGCTGGTCCCGATGATCAGGGCGATCAGGCCAGACGATGATGCACCGAAACATGCGGGCGGACCCTCACAGCGATCCGAACAAGCTGGGACGCGTTTGGGCCTGCATCAAGGCCGGCGCGTTCACATCCCCGCGTTCATGGCGGACAGTGCCGCGATCACGCGCAGCCGTCGTCACCCGCGCAGGCGGGTGACCCAGTATTCCAGAGACAGCAGTGGTTGACCGAGAAGCCGCGGCGTACTGGGTCCCCCGCTTTCGCGGAGGACGACAGCGGAGGCGTGGCGCGGACAGCGCGCCCCTCACGCCTTCTTCTTCACGTCCTTGACGTTGGAAAAATTGATGCCCTCGGCCCGCTCGCGGGTATAGCCGAGATAGAATTCGTTCTTGGCCATGAACACCGGATCGCCGTCGACGTCGTCGGCGATGCCGGAGCCGTTGGCGGCGATGAAGGCGTCCAGCTTCTTGCGGTCGTCGGACGAGACCCAGCGCGCCAGCTGAAATTCCGAGACCTCGAATTCCACCGGCAGCGAATATTCCGCATCGAGCCGCGCCTTGAGCACGTCGAGCTGCAGCGGGCCGACGACGCCGACCAGCGCCGGCGCGCCGTCGCGCGGCCGGAACACCTGCACGACGCCCTCTTCCGACATCTGCTGCAGGGCTTCCTTCAGCTTCTTCGCCTTCATCGCATCCGTCAGCCGCACGCGGCGGACGATTTCCGGCGCGAAGCTGGGAACGCCGACGAAGGTGATGTCCTCGCCTTCGGTCAGCGTATCGCCGATCCGCAAGGTGCCGTGGTTCGGAATGCCGACGACGTCGCCGGCATACGCCTCGTCGGCCACCGAGCGGTCCTGGGCGAAGAAGAATTGCGGGCTCGACAGGCTCATGTTCTTGCCGGTGCGCACCAGCTTGGCCTTCATGCCGCGGCTGAGCTTGCCCGAGCACAGCCGCGCAAAGGCGATGCGGTCGCGGTGGTTCGGATCCATGTTGGCCTGGATCTTGAACACGAACGCGCTCATGCGCGGCTCGGCGGCCTCGACCTTGCGCAGGTTGGATTCCTGCGCGCGCGGCGGCGGCGCGAACTTGCCGAGACCTTCGAGCAGATCGCCGACGCCGAAATTGCGCAGCGCGCTGCCGAAATAGACCGGCGTCAGATGGCCTTCGCGAAACGCCTCCAGATCGAACGGCTTGCAGGCTTCCGAGACCAGCGCGAGCTCATCCTTGATCTCGGTGACGTCGAGATTGGGGTTGCGGCCGGCGAGATCGGCGATGTCGATCTGTTGTGCCGCGCCGGTCTTGGCGCCGCCACCTTCCAGCAAACGCACGCCGCCAGTCGATGACGTCATAGGTGCCGAGGAAGTCGCGGCCGCGGCCGACCGGCCAGGTCATCGGCGTGGTGTCGAGCGCCAGCGTCTTTTCGATCTCGTCCAGCAGGTCGAACGTATCGCGGCTCTCGCGGTCCATCTTGTTGATGAAGGTGATGATCGGAATGTCGCGCAGCCGGCACACCTCGAACAGTTTTCGCGTGCGCGCCTCGATGCCCTTGGCGGCGTCGATCACCATCACGGCGGAGTCGACCGCGGTCAGCGTGCGGTAGGTGTCTTCGGAAAAGTCCTCGTGGCCCGGCGTGTCCAGCAGGTTGAACACGAGGCCCTCGAATTCGAACGTCATCACCGAGGTCACGACCGAGATGCCGCGCTCGCGCTCGATCTTCATCCAGTCGGAGCGGGTGTTGCGCCGCTCGCCCTTGGCCTTGACCTGCCCGGCCAGATTGATGGCGCCGCCGAACAGCAGCAGCTTTTCGGTCAGCGTGGTCTTGCCGGCGTCCGGGTGGGAGATGATCGCAAACGTGCGCCGGCGCGCCACTTCGTCTGCAAGCGGCGAGCGGGACGGCGATTCGGCGGTAACGGCAATGTCGGACATGAGGCTCGAGCGTTTGGCAGGGAAAGTTGGGCTAATCAAGCCTCATTTGGTGATTGCGAAGGCCGATGGCCAGTCCCATATCGGCTGCGGAAGGACGACCTTCCAGCTCACAGCCTCATCTGCGGGGACGACCCTGCCTCATCGGGAGGATCGTCATGGCGTGGATCGTGTTGTTCGTCGCTGGCCTGCTGGAAGTGGGCTGGGCCATCGGCCTCAAATATACCGAGGGTTTTACGCGTCTCGTTCCATCGGTTCTGACGCTCGCGGCCATGACCGGCAGCATTCTCCTGCTCGGTCTTGCCTTGAAAACGCTGCCGATCGGAACCGCTTACGCGGTCTGGACCGGCATCGGTGCGGTCGGGACGGCGATCCTCGGCATCGCGCTGTTCGGCGAGCCTGCCACGCTTGCCCGCCTCGCCTGCATCGGACTGATCGTGGCCGGCATTCTCGGACTCAAGCTCGTCAGCGGGTCAGCGTAGCAGCAGCGTGGCCCAATAGGTCAGCGCCGCCACGATGGCAGAGGCCGGAATGGTGATCACCCAGGCATAGACGATCGAGCTCGCCACATTCCAGCGCACCGCCGAGACCCTCCGCGCCGCACCGACGCCGACGATGGCGCCGGTAATGGTGTGGGTGGTTGAGACGGGAACCCCGAGATAGGTGGCCATGAACAGGGTCGCGGCCCCGCCGGTTTCCGCGCAAAAGCCCTGCATCGGCGTCAGCTTGGTGATCCGCAGCCCCATGGTGCGGACGATCCGCCAGCCACCCATCAGCGTGCCGAGCGCCATCGCGGCCTGGCAGGACAGCACGACCCAGAACGGGATGGAGAATTCGGTGCCGAGATGGCCCTGCGAATAGAGCAGCACCGCGATGATGCCCATGGTCTTTTGCGCGTCGTTGCCGCCATGGCCGAGCGAATAGAGCGACGCCGATACGAATTGCAGGATGCGAAAGGCGCGGTCGACCGCAAACGGCGTCGAGCGCACCGAGGCCCAGGACACGATCGCAACCAGTACCAGCGCCAGCAGGAAGCCGACCAGCGGCGACAGCACGATGGCCAGCAGCGCCTTGGACAGGCCACTCCAGACCGCCGCCGAAAAGCCGGCCTTTGCCATTCCCGCGCCGACCAACCCGCCGATCAACGCATGCGAACTGGACGAGGGAATTCCGAGCGCCCAGGTGATCAGGTTCCAGACGATGGCGCCCACCAGCGCCGCGAAGATCACGGTGGCATCGACGACGCTCGGCTCAATGATGCCGGTGCCGATCGTATTGGCGACGTGGAGCCCGAACACTGCGAAGGCGATGAAATTGAAGAAGGCGGCCCATAGCACCGCATATTGCGGGCGCAGCACGCGGGTCGACACGATCGTAGCGATCGAATTGGCGGCGTCGTGCAATCCATTGAGGAAGTCGAACAGCAGCGCGACCGCGATCAGGAAGACCAGAACCGGAAGACCGAGCGAGGCGTCCATTGCCCCTGCCCTATACCTGTTCGATCACGATGGAGTTGATCTCGTTGGCAACGTCGTCGAAGCGGTCGGACACTTTCTCCAGATGCTTGTAGATCTCGGCGCCCACGATGAAATCCATCGAGTTGCCGCCGCGATGCTTGAGATACAGTTCCTTCAAGCCGATATCGTGGAGGTCGTCGATGCGGCCTTCCAGCTTGCCGATCTCCTCGGTAATGGCGGACAGCATCGCAACGTTGTTTCCGATCGACTGCATCAGCGGCAGCGCGCGGCCGACCAGATTGGCGCACTCGACCAAGAGCGTCCCGATTTCGCGCATCGGCGGCTCGAACGTGCGGACCTCGAACAGCACCACCGCCTTCGCCGTCTGCTGCATCTGGTCGATGGCGTCGTCCATCGCCGTGATCAGGTTCTTGATGTCGCCGCGGTCGAACGGGGTGATGAAGGTGCGGCGGACGGCGGTCAGCACCTCGCGCGTGATGCCGTCGGCGTCGTTTTCGAACTGGTTGACGCGCTGGCAGAACACCGGCGTTTCCTCGCCGCCGCGCAGCATGTCCTGCAGCGCCAGCGCCCCCTGCACGACCGTCTGGGCGTGGCGGTCAAAAAGGTCGAAAAATCGCTCCTCCTTCGGCAAAAAGGCGCGAAACCAGCGCATCAGCATCGGTCAAAATCCATCGTTCTGGAGGCCGCCGGGCGGCCTGTCACGTCGCTGTCATAGACCATTCGCAGGAAAAACGCGCCACGAGGCGCTCCGGCAAGCGAGGTCATCCACCGCTTTGTGAGGCCGAAAACACCCGGAAAACCCGGCCGTTTTACAGGGATCGGCGGAAATAATGCGCGATTTCGCCGATGACGCCGCGCCGGAAGGTCAGCACGCAGGAGACGAAGATGACGCCCTGGATCACCGTCACCCACTGCCCGAAGCCGGCCAGATATTGCTGCATGGCGATGATGACGAAGGCGCCGACGACCGGGCCGAACACGGTGCCGAGGCCGCCGACCAGCGTCATCAGCACGATTTCGCCGGACATCGACCAGTGCACGTCGGTGAGCGAGGCGTTCTGCGCCACGAACACTTTGAGCGAGCCGGCAAAGCCCGCCAGCGTGCCGGACAGGATGAAGGCGAGCAGCTTGTACTGGTCGGTCTTGTAGCCCAGCGAGATCGCCCGCGGCTCGTTCTCGCGGATCGCCTTCAGGACCTCGCCGAACGGCGAGTTGATGGTGCGGTAGATCAGCAGGAAACCGGCAAGGAACCCGACCAGCACGACGTAATAAAGCACCGTCGGCTTGGCGAGATTGAAGATGCCGAACAGATAGCCCTGCGGAATGCCCTGAATGCCGTCTTCACCATGGGTGAACGGCGCCTGCAGGTAGATGAAGTAGAGCAACTGCGACAGCGCCAGCGTGATCATCGAGAAGTAGATGCCCTGCCGCCGGATCGAGATGAAGCCGGTGATGACGGAAAGCGCGGCAGCGCCGGCGACACCGACCAGGATTCCGAGTTCCGGCGACACGCCCCAGACCTTGAGCGCGTGCGCCGTGCAATAGCCCGCGGTGCCCAGAAACATCGCGTGGCCGAACGACAGCAAGCCGCCATAGCCGATCAGAAGATTGAAGGCGCAGGCGAGCAGCGCGAAGCAGAGCGCCTGCATCACGAAGAAGGGGTAGATGCCGGTCATCGGCACCAGCCCCAGCAGCACGGCCATCGCCGCAAACACGATCATCTCGTCGCGCATCGCGCGCGGGGTTACCGGCAGTGTGTCGTCAGTCAATGCGCTCATGTCAGGCCGCCCGTCCGGTCAGTCCCGTTGGCTTTATCAGCAACACCAGCACCATCAGGACGAACACCACGGTGTTGGAAGCCTCGGGATAAAAATACTTGGTCAGTCCCTCGATCACGCCGAGGGCAAAGCCGGTGATGATCGATCCCATGATCGATCCCATGCCGCCGATCACGACCACCGCGAACACGACGATGATGAGGTCGGCGCCCATCAGCGGCCGCACCTGGTTGATCGGCGCCGACAGCACGCCGGCCAGCGCGGCGAGTCCGACGCCGAGCCCGTAGGTCAGCGTGATCATCCGCGGCACGTTGATGCCGAATGCCCGCACCAGGGTCGGGTTTTCGGTGGCGGCGCGCAGATTGGCGCCGAGCCGGGTCTTTTCGATCAGGTACCAGGTGGCGATGCACACCACGAGCGAGAAGATGACGACCCAGCCGCGATAGACCGGCAGGAACATGAAGCCGAGATTCATGCCGCCCTGCAGGCCGCGCCATTCGCCGATCTGCGGGTAATCGGGAATCGCATAGGGCAGCCCGGACGAGCCGAAATAGTTCTGGAACACGCCCTGCACGATCAGCGCGATGCCGAAGGTCAGCAACAGGCCATAGAGATGGTCGAGGCCGGCCAGCCATTGCAGCATGGTCCGTTCGAGGATCATGCCGAAAATGCCGACCACGATCGGTGCGATGATCAGCGCCCACCAATAACCGATACTGAAACAGTAGTTATTGAGCAGGAAGTACGCACAGAACGCGCCCATCATGTAGAGCGCGCCGTGGGCGAAATTGATGATGTTGAGCATGCCGAAGATCACGGCGAGCCCGAGACTGAGCAGCGCGTAGAACGATCCGTTGATCAACCCCACCAGGAGCTGGGCGTATAGAGCTTGCATCTGTTCGCACTCAATCTCGTTTAAGACGCGATGGCCCGCCGGCGCGATGCCGGCAGGCCGCTCATTGTTACTTCTTTACCAGCGGACAGGCGCTTTCCGAAAGCGGCCGGAAGGCCTGGTCTGCCGGCGTGGTGCCGATCAGCTTGTAATAGTCCCACGGCCCCTTGGATTCCGAAGGCTTCTTGACCTCGAACAGATAGGCCGGATGAATCTTGCGGCCGTCGGCGCGGATCGTGCCCTTGCCGAACAGCTTGTCGTCGGTCGGCAGTTCCTTCATCTTGGCGACGACCTTGGCGCCGTCATGCGGATTGCCGCCCATCGCCTCCAGCGACTTGAAATAATGGAGCAGGCCCGAATACACGCCGGCCTGCACCATCGACGGCATCGCCTTGTTCTTCATGCGCTCGGAGAAGCGCTTGGAGAACGCGCGGGTGTCGTCGTTCAGGTCCCAGTAGAAGGTCTCGGTGAAGCTCAGGCCCTGCGCCACCTTCAGGCCGAGCGAATGCACGTCGGTGATGAACAGCAGAAGACCGGCGAGCTTCTGGCCGCCGGCGACGATGCCGAATTCGGACGCCTGCTTGATGGTGTTGGTGGTGTCGCCGCCGGCGTTCGCCATGCCGACGATCTTGGCCTTGGAAGCCTGCGCCTGCAGCAGGAACGAGGAGAAGTCCGACGAATTAAGCGGATGCTTGACGGTGCCGATCACCTTGCCGCCCGACTTCACCACGACCGCCGTGGTGTCGCGCTCGAGCGCGTGGCCGAAGGCGTAGTCCGCGGTCAGGAAGTACCAGGTGTCGCCGCCGGCCTTCACCAGCGCCTGCCCGGTCGAGTTGGCGAGCATGTAGGTGTCGTAGACCCAGTGAATCGTGTTCGGCGTGCACTGGGCATTGGTGAGGTCCGACGTCGCCGCGCCGGTATTGATCATGATGGAGTTCTTTTCCTTCACCAGATTGTTGACCGCCAGCGCGACGCCGGAGTTCAGCACATCCATGAAGATGTCGACCTTCTCGACGTCGACCCATTGCCGCGCGATGGTCGTGGCGATGTCGGGCTTGTTCTGGTGGTCGGCGGAGATCAGGTCGATCTTCCAGCCCTTGGCCGCCAGCCCGGAATCCTCGATCGCCATCTGGGCGGCAACCGTGGAGCCTGCGCCGCCGAGGTCGGAATAAAGTCCGGAATTGTCTGTCAGCACGCCGATCTTGACGTTCTTGTCCTGCGCCATGGCGCCGCCCGCGGCCAACGCGAGCGCTGTGCCGAGAAAAAGGGCTGAAATCCGATGTTTCATGCGATCCCCATAAATCTAAAGAGTGCAGCCGCAACTACCGATTAAACACCGAGATAGGTATGGAGCTTGTCCATGTTGGCCGACAGCTCCGAATTCGCAAAACCATCGATGACCTTGCCGTGCTCGACGATGTAATATCGGTCAGCCACCGTCGAGGCGAAACGGAAGTTCTGCTCGACCAGCAGGATGGTAAAACCCTCCGACTTCAGCCGCGCGATGGTGTGGCCGATCTGCTGGATGATGACGGGCGCCAGGCCCTCGGTCGGCTCGTCCAGCATCAGGAAGCGCGCGCCGGTGCGCAGAATTCGCGCGATCGCCAGCATCTGCTGCTCGCCGCCGGAAAGTTTTGTACCTTGGCTGTTCAGACGTTCCTTGAGGTTCGGAAAGAGATCGAAAATTTGATCGAGCGACAGGCCGCCAGCGCGGACGATCGGCGGCAACAGCAGGTTTTCGCGCACGTCGAGGCTTGCGAAAATGCCCCGCTCCTCGGGACAGAACGCGATGCCCTGGCGCGCGATCTTGTCCGACGAGGTGCGCGTGATGTCCTGACCGTTGAAGCGGATCGAGCCGGTGCGCTTGCCGATAATCCCCATCACCGACTTCAGCGTCGTGGTCTTGCCGGCGCCGTTGCGGCCGAGCAGCGTGACCACTTCGCCCGCCTTCACATTGAAGTTGATGCCGTGAAGGATGTGGGATTCGCCGTACCAGGCCTGCAGGTCGGAGACGGACAGAATTTCCGCGCCCGAAGGCTTTGCGGCGGCTTCGGCCATTTTCACCTCAGGCATGACCGGCCCCCAGATAGGCTTCCTTGACGCGCTCGTCCTTCGACAGTTCGGCATAATTGCCTTCCGCCAGCACCTGGCCGCGCGTCAGCACGGTGATGATGTCGGAGAGGTTGGCGACCACGGACAGATTATGTTCGACCATCAGAATGGTGTATTTCGCCGAAATGCGCTTGATCAGCGCCGCGATCTTGTCGATGTCCTCATGGCCCATGCCGGCCATCGGCTCGTCGAGCAGCATCATCTCGGGGTCGAGCGCCAGCGTCGTTGCAATCTCGAGGGCGCGCTTGCGGCCGTAGGGCATCTCGACCGCCGGCGTATTGGCGAATTCGCTCAAGCCGACATCGTTGAGAAGCTCATGGGCGCGGCCGTTGAAGCGGTCGAGCACGGTCTTGGACCGCCAGAAATCGAACGACGAGCCGTGCTGGCGCTGCAAGGCGACGCGGACGTTCTCCAGCGCCGTCAGGTGCGGAAACACCGCCGAAATCTGGAACGAACGCACCAGCCCGAGGCGGGCCACATCGGCCGGCGCCATCGCGGTGATGTCCTGGCCCTTGTACAGGATCTGGCCCGCCGACGGCTTCAAGAACTTGGTCAGCAGGTTGAAGCACGTCGTCTTGCCGGCGCCGTTAGGCCCGATCAACGCATGAATACTGCCGCGGCGCACCTTGAGGGCGACATCACGAACGGCGAAGAAACCCGCAAATTCCTTGGTCAATCCTTGGGTTTCTAAAATGAACTCATCAGCCAAACAAATTTCCCCCATAGCCGTCTTCGCAGGTTCGCCCGCGCGCAGCCAATTCTCCCTTGTTCGGGCAAGCTCTATGGAACGTCCTTGGAAACCTCCCGAGCCCACCGCCTCCGGGCCGGAATATGCCGTCAACAGTATGGGTTAGGCAAGGTGGAAAGCTGCCCAAAGGAAAACGCACGCACCCCGGTTCCGGATGCACCATAAGTCGAATTGCGCCGATGTCCCGGTCCTGCCGCGCGCGGCATCATGATCCTCGCGGCGGCAAGCCATCATTAACGGTGTTTTGCTGCAATTGTGCGCTTTCACACAATATTTCTGCCCTCCGGCGCATCATCGCACCATTGGATAGTCGGGAATTGCCGCCGTGGATTGCGCCCTGGATTTTCAAAGCGCCGGACCGTCGGCCGTTAAATCGATCAAGCAGCGCGACCTGCTGAACACCTGGCTGCGGCTATTCGCCCGCGACCCAGTCGATCCCGCGCATGGCGGAATACCAGCCGGAGCGGATCGAGGACGAACTGCCCGACCTGGTATACTACACCGTCGATACCGGCTCGCAGCCGCCGCGCCTGACCATCCAGAGCGACGGCACACGGATGTCGAGCGCCTACGGCAATACGGGCAAGGGCCGCTATCTCGACGAGTATCTCGGCCCACGGCTCGCTCCGATCGTGATGCCGGTGTACTACGAATGCATCGCGCGCCGCCTGCCCGCCTATACCATCGCCGACATGGACGACATTTACGGACGCGTCGTCGCCTATGAACGGCTGCTGCTGCCGTTCTCCGACGACGGCAGCGTCACCCACATCATCGCGTCGCTGAAGACGATCAGCGAGGATGGCGGCTTCGAGATCAAGAACCTGATCCGCGGCAACGACAAGCTGCCGGTGCCGAAGTTGCGCATCATCATCGACCGCGATCTCTTCCATCGCGCGCCCGGCCGCATTTCGTCCGGCGACGTGCTGGAATTTGGCTAAGCTTTCTTCTGCGATTTCGACGGCACTTCCTTCCCGTAGATATCCGGCTTGAAGCCGACCAGCAATTTGCCGCCGAGATCGAGCACCGGGCGCTTGATCATCGAGGGCTGCGCCAGCATCAGCGCCAGCGCCTTGCGCTCGTTGAGCCCCTCCTTGTCGCCGTCGGGCAGCTTCTTGAACGTCGTGCCGGCACGGTTGAGCAGCGTCTCCCAGCCGACCTCGTCGCGACCATTGCTTCAGCTTGTCCTTGGCGATGCCGACCGCCTTGTAGTCGTGGAAGTCGTAGGCCACGCCGTGGCCGTCGAGCCAGGTGCGCGCCTTCTTCATGGTGTCGCAGTTCTTGATGCCGTAGATGGTGATGGTCACGTCAGAGATACCTTCGGTTCAAGGCCGCTTCGGAATGTCGAGCCCGCGCTGCACCGCCGGCCGGGCGAGCCCGCGCTCCAGCCATGCCGGCACCTGCTTCAGCGTATCGAAGGCGACGAGATCGCGCGCGCCGTAGAAGCCGATCAGGTTGCGCACCCAGCCGAGCATGGAGATGTCGGCGATGGTGTATTCGTCGTCCATGATCCATTGCCGTCCGGCAAGCCGCGTCTCCATCACGCCGAGCAGGCGCTTCGAACTCGGCGACATAGCGTTCGCAGCGGCCGCTTGTCGGCGAAAATCCTTGCCGGCGAATTTGTGGAAGAAGCCGACCTGGCCGAACATCGGTCCGATGCCGCCCATCTGGAAATGCAGCCACTGGATGGTCTGGTAGCGCCGCGCCGGATCGGCGGGCAAAAGCTTGCCGGTCTTGTCGGCGAGATATTGCAGGATCGCGCCGGACTCGAACAGCGGCAGCGGCTTGCCGCCGGGCCCGTCCGGATCGAGGATGGCCGGGATCTTGCCGTTCGGATTGAGCGACAGGAATTCCGGCGTCTTCTGGTCGTCCTTGTTGAAGTCGACCAGATGCACCTCGTACGGCAATCCGATCTCTTCCAGCATGATCGAGACCTTGACGCCGTTCGGCGTCGGCAGCGAATAGAGCTGCAGGCGGTCGGGATGTTTGGCGGGCCAGCGCTTTGTGATCGGAAAGGCGGAAAGATCGGACATCGAAACCCGTTTTGCATGGTTGTTGTGGCGCGGCTAATGTACGGGCCACGTTGCACATAACAAGGCCCGCGCTCCTCATGACAGATCAACCGTCTCCGGCGAAGCTCGGCCCCAGCGATGAGGAACTTGCGGCCCACCCGACCATGTTCGCGACGGGTTCGATGACGGATCAGGTCGTCGTCATCACGGGCGGTGCCGGCGGCATCGGGCGGGCGATCGCCTGGCTGTTCGCGCGGCTGGGCGCGCATGTCGCCGTGGTCGGACGCGATCGCGGCAAGCTCGATGCGCTCGTGACCAATCTGTTGGGCCATGGCCTCAAGGCCTCGGCGCATGCCGCCGACATCAGGGAGCCCGACGCGGTCAGTGCGCTGTTCGACACGGTCTGGACCGCGCATGGCCGCCTCGACAGCCTCGTCAACAGCGCCGGCGGACAGTTTCCGCAAGCCGCGATCGATTTTTCGGTGAAGGGCTGGAACGCCGTCATCAACACCAATTTGAACGGCACCTGGTACATGATGCAGGCAGCCGCGCAGCGCTGGCGCGACCACAGGCATCCCGGCAGCATCGTCAACATCGTGGTGGTGACGACGCACGGCGCTCTACGGCATCGCCCACAGCATCGCCGCGCGGAGCGGCGTGATCGGGCTGTCGCGTGCGGTTGCGGTCGAATGGGCGCCGCTTGAACATCCGCGTGAACTGCGTGGCGCCCGGCGCGATCGAAACCGAAGGCTGGAACGTCTATACGCCGGAGGCCCGCGCCGCCTACCCGCGCTCGAACCCGATGATGCGCACCGGCTCGCCCTGGGACGTCGCGGAAGCCACCGTCTTTCTCGCCGGACCGTCGGCGAAATTCGTGACCGGCGAGACGCTGACGGTCGACGGCGGCAGCCAGCTCTGGGGCGAGACCTGGACCACGGGAAAGCCGGCGTATTTTCGCGGCGACGAACAATTGAGCCGCTGAATTCGATGCCCCCCTATCGCCTCGTCATTTTCGACTTCGACGGCACGCTGGCGGATTCCCTGCCGTGGTTTCGTGCCTCCTTCCAGGACATGATCGCGCGGTTCGACCTTGCGCCCGTGCGCGACGACGAGGTGGAAGGGCTGCGCGGCATGTCCGCCCGCGAGATCATGGCGCGGCTGAACGTATCGATGTGGCAGCTGCCGGCGATCGTCAGCGACATGCGAAAGCGCAAGCTCGCCGCCGCAAGCGAGATATCGTTGTTCAAGGGCATCCCGGCCATGCTGGACGAACTGCGGCGCAACAGCATCAAGACCGCCATCGTCAGTTCCGACAGCGAAGCCTCCGTGCGGCAGGTGCTCGGACCCACAGCCGCCCGGATCGACCGTTTCGACTGCGGTGCCGCGATGTTCGGCAAGCACTGGAAATTCCGGCGCGTCGCACGAAAGCTCGGCGTCAAACCGTCGGAGACGATCTGCATCGGCGATGAGCTCCGCGACATCGACGCGGCGAAGGCGGCCGGTATGGATTCGGGCGCGGTGGCCTGGGGCTATGCGCTTCCGAGCGCACTGCAGGCGGCGGGGCCGACGCATCTGTTCCATTCGATCGAAGAGATGATGCAGCGGCTCACCCGGACGAAATAGCCCGCCGGATAACCCTGCTGCCGGTCATACCCACAACGGCCATCGCACGAGGCGTTCGTGGCCGTTCAGGCTGCGGATGAGCACGAACTCCTTGACCGTCCAGCCGATCGGTTCGACTGGATACTCGTCCACGTCACGCGCGTCATACAGCAGCGTGACATGCGGCGTGAAATTGGTGTTGGCCAGCCGCCTCATCCCTCTTCGCGTCAACGCGGCGCAGAACATCTGCCGAAACGATTGCAGCCCATGCAATCCTTTCTCGCCGACCAGGACGAACGGGTGATTGCCTGACCGCCCCCGAAAGCTTGCCGTGCGGTCGAACGACACCTCGAACGGCATGGTTCGCACCTCCATCGCCGCCTCCCACGCGGCGCAATGCTGGCCCTCCGGCAACCCGCCGAGCCCGAACAGCGAAATGTGCAACCGCTCGGGCGCAATCAGCCTGCCGTCGAACCGATGCGCGCGCTTGAGCGCGCGACGCCAACAGATGAATTCGCGCAGCCGTGCCGGCATCGGGCACGGCCGCGAGGAATAAGTTGGCACACGTACGGCTTGCAAATTTGTCCATGATAGACTAGAACAGATCATGAACATTTGCGAAAGTCAAAGCCCTGCGACCGCGGTCTCCGCAAGAATTTTTATCGTTCACGCTGCGATGGCAGGGTCATGAAGGGATCGAGCACAGCCACATCGAGCGGCTCGAAATGCCTTACATTGCGCGACAGAATAGTGAGTTCATGACGGCGGGCTGTTGCCGCGATGATGATGTCGGCAAATCCGGGCGCATGACCTCTTCCCCGCGCCTGATCGGCAATGCCGCCGGCAATTCGTGCGGTAGGTGCATCGAACACAAGAATACGCTGACCGTAGAGATGCAGCACCGTTTCCAGCCATGACGCCAGATCCGCACTCTTGCGCGTCGCTCCCTCGCGCATCAATTTGGCAATTCCGTCCTCGATTTCAGCCACCGTCACCACGGATAGGAACAGCAAGGCAGAATGCGTGTCCATCCATTCAATCAACGTGGATGGTGTCGGCCGGCCAGGCGCCGCGCTTGAAATGATGTTGGTATCGACGAGGTACACAGGCGTTCAGAGATCAGCGGTCCGAGGCCCAGCACTGTTGCGGTTTGGCAGATCGTCGGCTGCCAAAGGTGCTGCCATCAGCAGCCGGCCGAAAGTTGGAACGTGACATAGTCGCTCCCACTCTTCGTAGCTGACGACCACCGCCTGCCGTTTGCCATGTCGGGTAATGATCGCGGGCTCACCGCGCATAGCCTCATCGATGACCGCAGACAGACTGGCCTTCGCATCTCGAAGCTGGATTTCTTTCATGAACCACCTATATGACCACAGTAGTCATATACGGAAATCGATGAATTGGCAAGGTATCAACTGAACGACGCCTCACAACACACACCCATAATGCGCCGACGACACCAGCCGGATGTACTTGTCGTGCACCGATCCCGGCCGCACCGCGGCGATGGAGGCCGGTGCGCGCCAGTCGGCCATGCGGCGGGCGATCTCTTCCGCGGGTACTTCCAGATTCACGGTGCGGGCGCCGGGGTCGATCACGATGACGTCGCCGTCGCGCACCGCGGCGATCGGGCCGCCGCGCGCGGCTTCCGGCGAGATGTGGCCGATCAGGATGCCGTGCGAGACGCCGGAGAAGCGGCCGTCGGTGATCAGCGCGACGTCCTCGCCGAGGCCCCGCCCCTGCAACTGGATCGTCAGCATCACCATTTCGGGCATGCCGGGCCCGCCGACCGGGCCGACATTGCGCACCACGATGACATTGCCCGCCACGATCTGGCCGGCGCGGATCGCGGCCATCGTTTCCGCCTCGGACTCGAAGACGCGCGCGGTGCCGCGGAACTGGCCCTTCTCGAGCGCCTTGCCCGACAGCTTGAGCAGGCAGCTCTCGGGCGCGATGTTGCCCTTCAAGACGCTGATGTGGTTGTTCGCCGGCGCGATCGGCTTCGACACCGGGAAGACGATCTCCTGCGGCGGCATCTGCTCCAGCGCCGGAATGTCGGCGAGATTTTCCGCCAGCGTTTTGCCGGTCACCGTCATGACGTCGCCATGCAGCAGGCCCGCGCGCAGCAGTTCCTTCATCACGACCGGCACGCCGCCGATCGCATGCAGGCTGCCCATCGCGAACGGGCCGTGCGGCTGCAAATTGGCGAGCAGCGGGACGCGCTCGCCGATCTGCTGGATGCGTTCGATCGTGATCGGCACCTGGGCCTCGCGCGCGACCGCGAGCAGGTGCAGATACATGTTGGTCGAGCCGCCCATCGCGTAAACCGTCGTGATCGCGTTCTCGAACGCCCGCTCGGTCATGATGTCGCGCGGCCGGATGCCGGCTTCCATCAATCGGTACAGGGCGTCGACCGAGGCGCGGGCCTGCGCGCGGACGTCGGCATGAATGTCGCTGCCGGCGTCGTAATCCGCCGGATGCGAGGCGCCGCGCGGCAGCATCATGCCGATCGATTCCGCGATCGTGCTCATGGTGTTGGCGGTGAACATCGCGCCGCAGGTGCCGCTGCCCGGCATGACGTTGCGCTCGACTTCCAGAAGTTCCTCGCCGGACAGGCGGCCGGACTCGTTGGCGGCGCGCGCCTCGGCATAATCGAGGATCGTGATGTTGTTGCCCTTGGCGGCCCATGCGCCGAACGAGACGCGGCCTGGCGTGCTGGTGCCGGGATAGAGCACGAGGCCGAACGCATTGGTGCGCGCCAGCGGCATCAGCGCGGCGGCGCCGGTTTTGTCACAACCGGAGATGACGATCATGGCGTCGCCGTGATGGGCGTAGTGGCCGATCTCAAAGCAGTCGGCGACGGTATCGCGCGAGGCAAGGCTATAGCCCGCCGTCGGCGTGCCCTGCGTCAGCGCATCCGACACCGCCGGCGCGCCAACAACGAGCCCCTGTCCGCCGCGCTCTGCCAGGATTTCCACCAGCAAATCGGCAATCGTGCGCACGCGGTTGTTGCAGCGATGCGCGTTGGTCCAGGCGCTGGCGATCGTCACCACCGCGCTGGTCTGCATGGCGCTATCCGGATCGAAACCGGCGGCGCGCAGTTCGACCCGCGCGCGCTTCCAATAGGTGCTGCTGTCCTTCGTCGTCATGGGATGCTCCGGATCTTCTGAAGGCAAGTATCTTCTGAAGGCAAGTCTTCTCGTTCAACCGGTCTTGCCGTCGTCAAAACTGACGATCACGGCGGCATTGGCAATCAGGATGGGGTCGTTGCCGCTCTCGGACGGAATTTCCAGCCCGCCGGCAACCGCCGTCACCTTGACGGTGCCGTACGGCAGTTCCTTGGCGACAATTGCGGTATCCACCGCTTCCGGATTCGGCACGGCAATCGTGACGTCGACGAACATGTCGTTGGCGGTCTTGCCCAGCATGCGGAAGAAGCCGAGGCTGGAATGGCGGATGGCATCGGAGACGGCGCGCTTGGCGGCCTTGGTGGCATCGCGGCCGTGAACGTCGACGCCCATGCCCATTTCGGTGATACAGCGCACGCGTGCCATGGCATTTCCTCTTGTTGTTGGCCTGGAATGTTATCCGGCGAAAGCCTCCTCTCTCAATCGCCACTTGCGGCGGCCGCGTCAAGTCAGGCGCGGCCGCCGATCAGCTTCAGCCAGGGCGCAAAATGGAAGGCGCTCATCAGCAGGTACATCGGGACCATGCCGCCGAGGTGCAATGCGGTGCCCGTCGAACACAGCGTGTCCGGCGAACTACCGCCGAAATGCGTCAGCAACGCCATGACCGCGAAGGTCGGCGCTGCCGCGAGCGACAGCCCGCCGGCCACGCCTGTTGCTGCCGCGCCGTTGCAAGCCTCGCTCATGGCTTCGCGCCCGCCTCTGGTTCCGGAACGCGGCCTCGCCTGCGTCCGACACTTCGACCCACCGCTTGTCGGGCGCGGCGCCTTCGACGTAGCTGTCGTGCCAGTTCCACCATTTGTAGGTCGGCCGTCTGCGGATAACCCTCGGGCGAATCCTCCCACTCCTCCTGGCGGCCGAGCGGCGTGATATCGAGATAATTCCAGGTGCCCCCCATCTGCTCGTCGCCACGACTTTTGATGAAGTAAGTCCGGAAAATCCTGTCGCCGTCGCGGAAGAACACGTTGGTGCCGTGCCATTCATCGACTCCGAAATCAGCGTCGAAGCTGTCCGTGACGGTGTACCAGGGGATCATCTCCCATCCCATGCGCGCCTTCAGGCGCGCGATGTCCGCCTGCGGCGCGCGCGAGGCAAACGCAAGCGTGGTGTCACGGGCATTGAGATGGGCGATATGAGCGACCTGGTCGGCCACCATCGAGCAGCCCCTGCAGGCATGGTCGGGCCAGCCGAGCACGCCGGGCTCGTAGAAGGCGCGATAGACGATCAGCTGATGTCGGCCTTCGAACAGGTCGTGCAGGCTCGCCTTGCCCTTCGGTCCCTCGAATTCATACGTCTTCTCGACGGCCAGCCACGGCATGCGCCGGCGCTCGGCGGCCAGCGCGTCGCGGGCGCGGGTGATCTCCTTTTCCTTCACGAGCAGTTTTTGGCGCGCGGCTTCCCACTCCTGCGCTGAAACGGCGTGGATCTGCATGGCTATCTCCTGTTTGTTGGGGTGCGTTGTTGCGTTTGCGCCGACCGTTCAGGCCGGCAGCCGTCGGTCGTATTCCTGATGCAGGCGGGCCCAGCCCTCCCAGAACGGCGCCGGCTCCCGGTCGCCGGCGCGGGCCACCAGAACATCGAGATGCATGTGCCAGCCGGCGCTGACCTTGAGCAGGGTCGAGCGATCGGGCAGCCGGCGATGGGTCACGGTGAGCAGTACGCCCGTGCCCTTGGGCTCCAGTTCGAACGTCACGTCGCCGCTGTTGTTCCAGGCGATCGAAAGCTTGCGAAGCGGATCGAGCTCGGTGATCCGGCTCTGCATCCTCTGCTCTTCGGGAAAGCCTGCGGGCCGCGGGCTCGGCGGATCGTTGAGCTCTCCGTTACGCCAGACGAGTTCGACCGGCGCGCCGACCTTCATCTCCATCGCGCCCGCGGCCAGCCACTTGCTGCGCAGGTCGCTGTCGGTGAGGTAGGCCCAGATGCGTTCGATCGGACCGGGCAGCAACCGCTGTATCCTGACCGTGGTGGGCTCGATCAACTCGCCATAGGCATCGGGCTTGTTCGTTATGTCCATCTGTCTACTCCTTCACCTTCTTCGCCGTATCTTCTTCGATCAACAGGGCTTCCAGCACATCGAGCTTTGCATTCCAGAAACGCTCGTAATGGCGCAGCCACGCATTTGCTTCCGCAAGCCGCGCCGCATCGAGGCGGCACAGATGGCTGCGGCCGCGGATCGTGCGCTTCACGAGGCCGGCGCTCTCCAGCACCCGCACATGTTTCGACGCGCCGGCAAAACTCATGCGGAACGGCGTCGCCAGTTCCCCGATCGTGAGTTCGCGCGTCGCCAGATGTCCCAGCATCGCGCGGCGCGTCGGGTCTGCGAGTGCGTGAAAAACCGCGTCGAGATGCGATGAATGTTCAACCATGTGGTTTAGTATAGGCGCGCAGCCCGAATAGTCAACCAATTGGTTTAACGTTTTCGTGAGGAACGTTTGGCCCCTGCCCCGGCGCGCCAACGACGCGCGAGGGAGATGTCGGTCAGGCGCGCAGCTGGCGGAATATCAATCCGCTTTCTTCAACACCGTCACGTGGAAGCGGCGGCGGATTTCCATGCCTTGCCGCCGATACAGCGCGATCGCCGAGTGATTGCTGGTGAAGACGTGCAGGAACGGAATTTCGCCGCGCGACACGATCTGGCGCGCAACGGCGCCGAGCAGCATCTGCCCGTAACCGCGGCCGCGATGGGACGGATGCACGCAGACGGCCGTCATCTCGGTATATTGCGCGGGCTTCATCCGCTCGCCGGTCATCGCGACGAGGCTGACCGTCGGCGCGGATGCCGAGAAAGGTGCCGAGTTCATGGGTCCGTGCGCTGAAAGGTCCGGGCTTGGTCAGCGCGGTCAGTTCGAGCATCGCGGGAACATCGTCGATGCCGAGGGTGACGATATCGACGCCGTTGGTTGGCGTCTCGACCGGCGTCCCGATCATCTGCTCGCCGGTCTCCGCCAGCACGACATTGAACCCCGCCGGCAGCGTTGACGGCTTCCGGCGTGAACAGCACGGCAATATCCGTGGGCGACATCATCGCGCGGAGCGCTGCAAAATTTTCGGCGGACAAGTCCGGCATGTCGGCGAACGGCGTCATTTCGGTTGGATAGCGCCGTACGCGGGCATCGCCTTCGGCCAACGCCTGTTGGGTGGTCGTCAGTGCGGTCCAGATCGGATGATCGAGGGGGTGGTCGGAGCTGTCATGCACGGACATCGGACTGCACTTCCTCGTTACTCATGCGGCGGCATGCCGCCCGCTGGCCACTACGCGCGATCGATCATCAACGGAACGTATGCACGGTTGAATATAACGGAATAGCCGCCGCAGTTCGAGACGCGATATGAGCCACCGACATGAAGCGGCGCGATCCATTCGTCACCCCTGCTCCGCCGTCGCCTTGATCAGATTGTCGCGCAGCGTGGTGACGCTTTCCTGCAGCCGCGCGAATTCGTCCGGCTTCAACCCGGTCGAGGCGACGAGATTCATGTGCATGCCCTTCTCGCGCAGGCGCCGCCCGGCCTCGGTCAGGCTGATGCGCACCTGCCGCTCGTCGGCGGGATCGCGCTGGCGGCGCAGATAACCCATGGCCTCGAGCTTTTTCAGGACCGGCGTCAGCGTGTTGGATTCCAGGAACATCTTTTCGCCGAGCTCGCTCACGGTCTGGCCGTCCTGCTCCCACAAGGCCACGATCGCGATCCATTGCGGATAGGTCAGGCCGAGATCTTCCAGGCCCTTGCGGTAGGCCCGGCCGAACGCGAGGTTGGCCGAGTAGATCGCAAAGCACAGGAAATCGCCGAGCGGCCGGGCACCCGTGGCCGGCTTCGATTTCTGATGGCTCCTTGAATTGTCTCTGGAATTATCCTTCGAACGTCTTGGCGCCGGCCGAACCAGCGGTTGAACCGGATTTGGGACCTTCATTCGGTCTCATTGGGCGGGTCCTTTTCTGACACGAACACGTGATGTCTCGCATCCATATATATCGTATCCGATTAAATCGGAAGGCTTGACTTCTGGATGCTCGGAAGGATTTATAAGTCGTACTCGATTAGATCGTATACGATCTAAATAATCAGACCGTTCCAGCCCTCGCAACACGCAAGGAGAGAACCATGTCAGACCGCAGCACTGCCACCTCCACCGAAGCCAAGGCCGCCCCGGCGGTCGACCTCAAGCTCGAAATCGTCGTGATCCCGGTTTCCGACGTCGAACGCGCCAAGCAATTCTATGCAAAGCTCGGCTGGCGGCTCGATGCCGATTTCGCCGGCACCGACGATTACCGCGTGATCCAGTTCACCCCGCCCGGCTCCAACGCCTCTGTCATTTTCGGCAAGAACGTCACCTCGGCCGCGCCCGGCTCCGCGCAGGGCCTGTATCTGGTCGTCTCCGACATCGAAGCGGCCCGCAAGGCGCTGCTCAGCCGCGGCGTCAAAATCAGCGAAGCGTTTCATGCCGGCGGCGACGCGCACGTTGGTCCGGACGAGCCGTATCTGTTCGGGCGGGTCCGGTTGAGCGGCCCCGATCCCGAGCGCGGCAGCTACCGCTCCTATGCCTCGTTCAGCGATCCCGACGGCAATGGCTGGCTACTGCAGGAAGTCACCGCGCGATTGCCCGGCCGCGTCGACGGCAACGAAACCTCGTTCACCTCGCCGGCCGATCTCGCCGCCGCGTTCCGCCGGGCCGCTGCCGCTCATGGCGAACATGAGAAGCGCAACGGCGGCAAGCACGACGAGAACTGGCCGGACTGGTACGCCGACTACATCGTCAACGAACAGCACGGCCGGCAACAGGCCGCGTGAGCAGGAAGCGATCACCATCATCGGCGGCGAAGCCGCCGGTGACCGATCCCAAATGAAGGAACTCAACATGTCTACGATGAAGAATTTACATCTCGCGGCAATGGCGATGCTTGTCGCCGGAGCCGTTCTGGTGCCATCAGGCGCGCAGGCGCACAGAACGGGGTGACGCGAACCGACCTGCAGCGGCACGATCTCAGCGCGCCCGGACGCGAGGCCATCCAGGTCCGCGTCGACCTCGCGCCCGGCGTGGCCTTTGGCAAGCACACGCATCCCGGCGAGGAAGTGATTTATGTCCTCGAAGGCACGCTCGAATATCAGCTCGAGGACAAGCCGCCGGTGACGCTGAAGGCCGGCGATGTGCTGTTCATTCCTGCCGGGACGGTCCACTCGGCGCGAAACCCCGGCAGCGTCACCGGCAGCGAGCTTGCCACCTACATCGTCGAGAAGGGCAAACCGCTCCTCACGCTGGTGAAGTGACGGCGGCGACAATTGTCAAACGGCCCGGGCCTCACGCCGGCGTCGGCGCGCGCGTCGTCCGCGCCACCGGCACCGGCTTGAACATCATGATGATCAGGAACGCGCCGAGCCCCATGATCCACGATCCGATGTAGAGCCAAGCGTAGCTGGCAAAGGTGTCGTAGATCAGCCCGCCGGCGAGCGGACCCGTCGCCATGCCGAGGCTGCCGGCCATCGCGGTGCCGCCGATCACGGTGCCCATCATCCGCAGCGGAAAGTTTTCGCGCACCAGCACGGCGTAGAGCGGCATGGTGCCGGCATAGATGAAGCCGAACAGCGCCGCGACCGCATAGAACGCGGCGAGTTCGCGCACGAAGACGTAGCCGAGCGCGCCAAACGCCTGCGCCAGCAGGCCGAACACGAGGATGCGCTTGGCGCCAAAACGATCGCCGAGCAGGCCGAAGGCGATGCGGCCGCCGAGCCCGGCCAGGCCTTCCACGCTGTAGATCGTGACCGCCGCGACCAGCGGGATGCCGCAACTGATGGCGTAGCTGACGGTGTGGATGATCGGTCCCGAATGCGTGGCGCAGCAGAAGAAATTCGTGGCCAGCAGGATGATGAATTGCGGCGAACGCAGCGCCTGCGCCAGCGTCATGTCCGGCTCGGCGGCCGCATCCTGTTGGCGCGGATGCCCCGCTTGCGAGCGCGGGCGCGCGGCGCACCAAGAGCGACACCGGGATCATGATCGCGGCGACGACGAGCGCAATGATCTGCATCGAGGTCCGCCAGTCATGGCTGGACACCAGCCAGGCCGCGAGCGGCGACATCGTCATCGGCGCCATGCCCATGCCGGCCGAGACCAGCGACACGGCAAGGCTGCGATGGGTATCGAACCAGCCGGTGACGCAGGCCATCATCGGCGCGAAGATCGCGGCCGTTGCGGCGCCGACCAGCAGACCGAACACGAACTGAAACACGACCAGCGATGTCGCCAGGCTCGCCAGCCCGAGGCTCGCCGACAACACGACCGATCCGGTCAACACCACCGGCAGCGGTCCAAATCGGTCGGACAAGGTGCCCCAGATCATGCTGGTAAAAGCCATGGCGAGGAAGCCGATGGTCATCGCGCTGGAGATCCCGGTCACCGACCAGCCGGTATCCCGCGCGATCGGCTGCAGGAACACGGGAAGCGAAAACATGCCGCCGATCGCGACGCAGCCAAGCAGGCCGCCGGCCGCGACGATGACCCAACGGTAGCGAGAATTGGTCATTTATAGTCTCCAACATAGTTCTCTGGCTGGAAGACGAACGGGATCTGCCGGACCCGACAGTTGGACCGGCCGGCACGATAAATTTTTCACGCCCGGCCGGACGGGCGCAATCCCCTCGCCGTGCGGCAAGGAATGGATTGCCACCACTTGCGAGCACAATTAGCACAGGGAGCACAGAGCATGAGCGCAACCAAGCATGACCATCCGCCCCATCGTCCGCTATCCCGATCCCCGGCTGGCACTCCCGGCGCAGCCTGTGACCGTGTTTGACGACGCGTTGCGCGATCTTGCGCGCGACCTGCTGGAGACCATGCGCGCCGCGCCCGGCATCGGGATCACCGCGCCGCATATCGGCGTCTTGCAGCGGGTCGTGGTGCTCGAACTCGATCGCACCGAGGGCGCGCGCACCTATGTCAATCCGGAGATCATCTGGGCATCGCCCGAAACCATCCTGCATCGGGAAGGCAGCGTCTCGATGCCCGGCGTCAACGACGAGGTGAGCCGCCATGCGCGGGTGCATGTCCGCTATCACGACGTCGACGGCAGCCTGCATACCGAGGAATCCGAAGGGCTGCGCGCGGTCTGCCACCAGCACGAGATCGATCAACTCGACGGGATATTCTGGATCAGGCGGCTGTCCCGCCTCAAGCGCGAGCGGCTGATCAAGCGGTTTGACAAGGGGTTACGGAACTGAGCGCTCACGTTAAGATTACGTCTTAACTACTAATTAATTATGGCTTTGCGGGCACGAAACGCAGGGCCTAGCGTTTTGGCAATGCCGTTCCGTAACCTGCCAATGGGTGCGTACCATGACCTATAAATCAACGTTGATCGCCTCCCTCGGTGCCGTCGCGCTGGTCCTTGCCGCGGGTGCGGCATCTGCCGATCCGGGCGCCGGGCGCGGCGCAGGGCTTGCTCCGGCGCGTCCGGCCTTCCCGTCCTTCCCCCGGCATCACCACCGCGGCGGCGGATTCTTCCCCGGCGGCGTCGTTTACGGCGCGACGAACGAGGTGCGCGAACCGGTGGTCGAGGCGGCGCCGTCCGTCACGCGATCGGACGAGCTGCGTTACACCTGCGTGCTGGACATTCCCTGGGACTATGTCCATCGCTGCCCGCAGTCACGACGCCGCGCTGATCGCTCTCAGCGGATTAGCGAGCGTAATCCGCCATCGCCCGACCACTCGCCCAAGGCTCGGCCGCGCGCCGGTGGCGCAGGCCTGCTCGACGCAGCGGCTGGCGCGCAGGATGATTTCGCTCGGAAAACATCGGACCTACGATCTGCAATCCGATCGGCAGCCCCTCGACAAATCCGCACGGCACCGAGGCGGCGGGCTGCCGCGTGAGGTTGAACGGCCAGGTCAGCGGCGTCCAGTCGAACCATTGCGGGAAGCGCGCGGCGTCGGGCGTGTCGACGCCGGCGGCGAACGCGGTGATGGGAACGGTCGGCGTCAGCAGCAGATCGTAATCGCGGTGAAACGCGTGCATGGTCTGGCTCAGCGCGCGCATCTCGGCATGGGCCGCCTGCAATTCGCTCGCGGAAATGTCTTGCGCGGCGACCACCAGCCGCAGCAGGCCGGGATCGAGCGCCGCCAGTTTCGCGCCGTCGAAATCGCGCACCAGCGCGGCATGCGATGCGCCCCAGATCACTTCCAGCGTCGGCTGCGCGCCGGAGAGATCGAGATCAACCTGCTTGCACGTCGGCGCCGGCCTTGATCAGCGCGTCGATCGCCGGCTGCATGCCGGCGACGACGGCGGGATCGGCGACCGGGAAAGCCGAGATCGGGCGACCAGGCGATCCGCAGGCCCGCCACGCCATCGTCGAGCCCGTCGAGATAGTCGATGCCGCGATAGGGAATGGCGAAGGAATCGCGCGCGTCCGGCCGCGTCAGCACGTTCAGCAGCAAGGCGCTGTCGGCGACATCGCGCGACAGGCCGCCATAGACCGCGAGCGTGCCCATCGGGCCCGAGAAAATTCGGCACCACGCCATAGCTCGCCTTCAATCCGAACACGCCGCTGAACGCCGCCGGAATCCGGATCGAGCCGCCGCCATCGCCGCCGGTCGCCAGCGGCACGACGCCCGCCGCCACCAGCGCGGCCGAGCCGCCGCTGGAGCCGCCGGGCGTGCGCGAAACATCCCAGGGATTGCGCGTGATGCCGGTGAGCGGGCCATGCGTGATGCCCTTCCAGCCGAATTCGGGCGTCGTCGTCTTGCAGAAGAACACCGCGCCGGCCTCGCGCAGGCGGGCGACGCCGGGCGTATCCTCGGCGCTCGGCGCTGTCGGCGTCGTGTGCGAGCCGATGCGCGTCGGCCAGCCCGCGACATGCGCGGTGTCCTTGATCGCGACCGGCACGCCGTCGAGCGGCCCGAGCGGCGCGCCGCGACGCCAGCGTTCGGCCGACTCCGCGGCCAGGCGCCGGCCCAGCGGCTCATCCAGCAGGCAGACGGCGTTGAGCGCCGGATTGACCCGATGCAGTTGCGCCAGCGTGGCGTCGAGCACATCGACCGGCGACAGATCGCCTTCGGCAAAACGCCGCGTCATCTCGCGGGCGGACAGCCAGTTCAGTTCGTCAGCCATCGCGGCGGCTATTCGGCGGCTTCGCGCGCGGGGACGCCCTGCTCGACCTCGCATTGCAGGATGTCGGTGAAGCGGTTGAAGGCGCCGCACAGCGCGATGCGCCAGGTCAGCTCGACGATCTGGGCTTCGGAGAAATGCTCGCGAAGCCGCGTGAAAACTTCGTCGCGCGTCTTGCTCCAGTTGTTGTTCACGGCGATGGAATATTCGACGACGAGCTTGTCGACGGCGTCGAGTTCCGGATGATCCGCGTAGTCGAGCAGGCGGTCGGCGCCCTCCTCCGACACGCCCTGGATCGCCAGTTTCGGCGCGTGGTGCGATACGCAATAGTCGCACTTGTTCAACAGCGACACCGCGACCAGCGCGATCTCCAGATGGCGCTTCGACAGGGTGCCGCTATCGGCGAGATCGACCAGCAGCGACCAGGTATGCTTGAAGATCGGCGGCCGGTGCGCCATCACGCCCGCCTGGTTCTCGAACGCGCCATAGGTCGTCATCTTGTCCCACAGCGGCTGCAGCTCGGCCGGCAGATCGTCTTTGGTCTTGATCGATACGCGTGACATGGGTTCATCCTGAATGGAGGTCGGCATTGCGGCGATGCTGAACCTTCACGCCGGACAAATCAACGTCTCGGATGGAGCCATCTGATGACATTGCAACCAAACTCGCCTGTCATCCCCGCGAAGGCGGGGATCCAGTACGCCGCGGCTTCTCGGTTCAATCATTGCCGTCTCTGGAATACTGGGTCACCCGCCGCAGAGCGCAATTGCGCACTGGGCGGGTGACGACGACTGAATATGAATTCGCGATCTCGCGGCATATTGCGCCCGAGGTTTGCATCTTCTTTGCCCTCTTCGAATTCAGAGGGCGCAGGGAAGACCGGGTGCTTGCTGCACCCGAGGTCCCGTGTGCGATTTGCGCTAACAAGACTGCACACGAGCATACAGGTACAGCGGGGCATCCCGGCCTTCCCTGCGCAATGGCTTTACGGCTTACTTCGTGCTCTCCCCGGAGAACGGCTCTTTTGCCTCCGTCGCCAGCGAGAAACATTGCTTCCGCCAGACTTAGCGCCAGCACCGCGACGCCCGAACCACACGACTTCGCCGTACGCGTCCGGCGCGTACGTCTATCGCGCCCTCAGCGTCCACCGCATCCCACCGCACGTTCGTGACGTTCGCGAGCGCCCCTCATCCGCCGTGAGACGAGCGGAGTTATGCGGCTGATTTGGGTGAGAACGAAAGCGGAATATTTTTGATTTGCGGGGTTGACACGATTTCGGAAAATCGGAAGTGATTTGCCTATAGTCGCTGACTTAGTGATCTGTAGTATCTCCGGCTTGCTCCAGGATTGGGTTCGAATTTAAAGCAGTCGGTGTAATTGTCGATTGCTTGCATGACGCCTAGCAGCGCCCCCGGTGCGAATGCCTGAGTCTGCCCCGTGCTCCAATGAGCGAGAAAGTTTGAAGTGATCGTCGCAACAGCCAGGTTGAGGCCCTGGACTTGTCCCGCATCCAATACGAGAGAATTGGCACTGGTGTGAAGCTTGACCTGTGCATCAATGGCGCCGATCAGATGCCCCGCCATGCGCTTATCGTCACCTAATGCAATGTCTATTGGCACGGGAATTCGACACCGGATGATGATTTCCTCGAGTACGTACTCAAGGTACTGACGGATGCGCGGCGCTGCGTCTTGTGCATTGCCTGCGTTCAATAGCGTCGTCGTGGCATCACGAACGCGATTTACAGCATTTGACTGCGGCAAAACCGCCGTTCGCGGTGTTCCTTCGATGCGTTGATGTGACCATCCAGCGGTCGAACCATTCGTATTGAAATACTTTTCCAGCAAGGTGTCGTGGCTAAGAATTATAACCTGCGGTCCGCTCGCGTTTCCGGGGCGACTGAAGCGGGTGCGGATTACCTCCATCAAGTGAAACTGATGCCCCGCATCCAAGCTAGAGGTCACATCATCAAGCAACAGAAACTTCGCCGAACCGCCATAAAGCGCGGCGGCCGCAAGATAGACCGAAATGGCGAAGGCATTTCTTTGACTCTCGGGAAGAAGCGACTGTGCTGAAGCATCTTGGAGATCATGAAATCGGGCGAGAGAAATAAGCAGATCTTCCGCACCCGCACGCTTAGAGATCGAGGGCACAACCGGGTCGAAGATGATATTTTCAAAGAATTCGCGACACAACGGCTCCACCGCCGCTAACCGGCGTGCCGAAGCATCGGCTTCTGCCTGCGAGAAAACGGAATTTGCGCTAATTAGAAAGGACTTTACGCGCTCGACGCGCCGTAGTTCCGCAGAAATCGCATCAAATGAGGATTTTGACGTTTCCTCATTCCTGAGTGCCGACTGAAGTTGGCGCGCAGCCTCAATCTTGGACGTCACAGCGACTAGTGAAGGTGGCAACCGTTTCGCCAATTCCTCTCTCTCAACGACTGCTGTCGCGAGCGCTTTCGTGACGCGCTCTCGCACCGCTGCCGCCCGCTCCTGCAGCTCTAGCGCGACTGCTTCCGTGTAGTCGCCACCAGCAAACTTGGTCAGATTATTCTTCACGAACGGCGCTTCGTCGGCGAGATTGGTTATCCCTTCGACCACTGCAAGCTTGTTCCAGTCTACCGTCGCGGACTTTTCGCCAGAAGCTCGGATACATTCCTAACAACGTCATAGAAGTCCTACCTTGGTGCGAGCGTGCTCAAGCACTGAAGTCTCTCCGCGCCGATCGCAGGCAGGACAGACGTTCTTGTCGTGCCAGTCGTCATGTGCAGTAATTTGCTCTGTCAGTTTGTAGAGCCGAAGGAACGTGTCGCCTTGGGTTTTTTCCAGTGCTGCGTCTCGCTCCTGCGCTAACTCGACCAATTTCTCTAACAACTCTGGCGACGGGAGCGCGTCGATTGTCTCCTTCCAACTCGTCTCTTCCTGGAGCAACTTGCCATGACGCTCTTGATCCGGGCCACCCTCAGCATCGCGAACCAATATGAGGCAATCGTCGGGCGAGATGTCATCGAAGCTCTTGTTTTCGCATTTCGGCCGAACGAGCGGTATATTGTGGAGGATCGAGTGGGCCTTCTTCCTTAAGTCGGCGTTGCTGGCTGATGCGCCCGGCTCTTCGCCAACAAGCGTCAAGTATGACGCACGAATACTGTTCCGAGCTTGTCGAACTTGCCCCTCAATCAGCGACTTCCTTCCTGTTTTTGCGCTGACGTCGAAGTGATTGTTGAACCCGCGCGTGTTCGATAGCGCTTGTAGGGCTTGCCGCAGAGCCGAGTAATTGCCGAGTCCAAGCAACGCTGAAAATGAGCGCCCTCGATTAAGCGGCGTTTCGTCAATAAAGTTCTGAAACGTCTTGGCATCCAGCAGAACGAACTCGCGATTCATCTCTGCCAGCAGGGCGTTACCGTCTCGGCCATCACTAGTCGCAACTGTACGTACGCCATTTTGATCGCGAGTTGCCGTCACGATGAGGTTGGTGCCGTCCGCCGTCGCTCGCAGCGTCAGGGAGATAGTGCCGAGGTCAGCAGGATGGAACCGGTTGAGATAGTAGGCGGCGCTGCCCTCCGATGCAGGTAGGTTATCGAGCTTTGGTATTCCGCCGGTCAGCACATAAGTAACGGCCTCGAAGATCGAGCTCTTACCGACGCCATTCGGCGCGAAGACTGAATTTACCTTGTCGGGATCGAACTTGAGTTCAAGAGGAGCACCAGCGTTGTTGATACCGCGAAATCCCTCGATTGAGATTTGTTCGAGAAACCAACTCATTCGGATCCACCCGCGGTGCTGCTTGCATGATCCGAACTAGGTGCAGTTGCAGCGTAAAGCGCGTTCCATATCGCCGACGTATCAACCGTGTGGCCCGCTGCCATCGACGCAAGATATGGCCTCAAAGCTACGCCGAGCGTTGCGTCGATCTGTTCTAGGGTTTGAGCGTAGGCATTAAGGTTGTCCGACGTACCTAGCCTGTCCTCGATGGTGAATGATTGAGCATTTCCGGCCATTTTTCCCCTCCTTTTTCGTCCTCGATTATATCCGCGGCCAACAAAAAATAAGTACTGACGTCGTCTTGCTACCTAAAAGAGAATTGACTTTGTTCTTGTTTTGTTCTATTGTCTCCACAGCAAAATGGAGCGCATCGCGTGAGCGATGAGGATATTGAACCAGTCATCGGCCCCCAAGGTGATCGGCCTCAGGCCCCTGTCCTCGATCAGCAGAACATGCCTGATCGCTGGTGTTTCGAACTCGCACATCCTTACATTCAGCGACTAGTCTTTCTTGCCGGTGCGCTGGAACGAAATGCAGAAAATCTTGATTAGGAAGATCGTTCTCGCTGCCAGCCTATAGGTCACCTGGATGCGAGCGGACGCTCGATCCCGGGTATCGCTGCGCTCACCCGGGCTACGGTCTTCTTAAGGGATAAGGTCCAGCACTGTGATCCTCAATCCCTCTCCCCCTCATCCAGCCCCGCAATCGCCACGCTGGGTGACAGCCCGAACATGCTGCTGAATACGCGCGAGAGATGGGCGGTATCGGCGAAACCGGCATCCATCGCGGCCGTTCGCACCAGCTCGCGCTCGGCCATCCTCATCGCGGCATGCTGCAGCGCCGACCACAGCTTGAAGCGGCGAAATGTCAGCCCCGTGGCCGCCTTGAAGCAGCGGAGCGCCCGTGTCCGTTCCATGTCGAGGCGTCGCATCAGTTCGTCCTGCGACACGCGGCGCATGGGATCGGCCTGCATCGCGCGTATGATCTCCGCCACCTTCGGCGGCAGCGGATCGGTCGCAAAGGCAAGCCTTTCCCGCAATTCCAACGTTGCGCAGGGATCGCCGCCGATCGAGCGGCGCGCCAGCGCTTCCAGGCTGCCTTTCAGCACGACGGCCAGTGGCGCCTCGAACGGAAATGCCAGTCCGTTGAGATAGACGACATCGGCACCTCGGCCGAGCCAAACGCTGTGCACGATCTCAGGCCGGACCAGCAGCACGTCACCCGTCACACGCACGCCTGCATGCTCGACCGCGATCGGGCCGGCCCGCCCCGCCAGCACCGCCGTGACGACATTCGGATGCGCCGCGAGGCGCGAGACCCCGATCGGCAATATCGTGCTGGTGAAGGGCGTTTCCACGACCGGCATGGCTCCCCACTATCGGCATTTATCGCGTGGCGCGCATCCTAGCGCTTTATCCCGGCCCGGGCGAACGCGGCCTGCGTTTCCCCGCCGTTCATGTAGACGTCCTTGCGCACCACCTCGCCGCGGGAATTGACGGTTACGACATCGAGCATCTCGACCCTGGCCGTGAACGGCGTGCCGCCCGGCTCCTTGAGCGCAAGGACCATGGTCCATTCGAAAACCCAGTGATCGTCGCCATAGAGCCGGCGGCCCATCTCGAACGTAAAGTCGAACTTTTCGAACGTATCGATGCAGCGCTTCCGCAAGGCTTCCCGCCCGTGGACGGCGGCGGACCCGTCATGGACGTGGAAGACCGTGTCTTCCGAGTGGAGCGAGACGATCAGGTCCGGGTTCCTGGTCTCCCAGCCGACATGATAGCGTTCGAACACATCGCGAAGCGGCGTTGCCTGTTTTGCAAGCGCTGTGGCCGTCATTGGTTTCCTCCCCTTGGTGGGGAAGAAACCTAGCGCGTGCGGGCGTTTTCGCGTTGAACAAACGTGCCGGCCGCGGTCATTGCGTCCGTCAGGCGCGCTTCCCTTCCGGCACCGAATAGAGCGCCTCCTGCTCCCGGCGAACGCGAACGGCAGGCAGCGTCTCGTCGATCGCCACGTCGGCCCAGGTGATGCAGGCATCCTTGGCGACCGGCCGCGTCAGTCGCACATTGTGCGCGAGACCCAGCGGCAGATATCCCTGTGCCAGCGACGTGCGGGCGGGCGTCAGCTTTCCGAAAACCGTGTAGCCGCCCTCGCCGTCGAGCGTATCGCCCGGCTTCAGATCCTTCTTGGCGGTCGCCGCGACGTCGGCATTGAAGCAGGTCGCGACGCCGGTCGGCTCGCCGCGAAGCGCGATGGCGGCGACTGAAATGCCGAGCTCCAGGCCGATCAGATGCCACTTCTTGTAGGAACTCATGTAGCGGCCGGACGGATCGGTCACGACATTGTACTCCTCAAAACAGTTCCGGATGTACTCGCTGTCGCCTTCGAAGCAGACCCAGACGCCTTTTCTGATGTCGTTGGGTATAGGTTTGCCGTCGGCCGTGAGGCAGGACACCACCTCGACCTGCCCCTTGGCTTCGAGGACGCCGCCTTCCGCGCGCGGACGCATCAGGGCGGGAATGTCGTCGACCGATCCCGGAGGGAATGCCAGGCCCTGCGACGGCGCTTCCAAGCCGGTTGCGTTGGCGATCGCGGCCGACTCGATCGCCGGTTTTGAGCCGTCGAGAAACGCATTGAACATCTTTGGGTTCATGCCGCCGCGCGCCGCCTGCTCGGCCGTCAGGCCCCAGTGATCCCACACCGTTTCGGGCGTCGATTCCCGGTACTTCGGCAGCCATTTGTGACCGCGACCGGCCGCGACCACCGGAAAACCGCAGGCCCGCGCCCAATCGACGAGATCGCAGGCCAAAGCCGGTTGATCGCCATAGGCAAGGCTGTAGATCACGCCCGCCTGCTTCGCCTTGTGGGCCAGGATCGGGCCGCAGAACGCATCGGCCTCGACCGTCACGTTGATGATCGGCTTGCCGGCCGAAAATGCCGCCAGGCAGTGTTCGACGGCGGCGACCGGATTGCCGGTGCATTCGGCGATCACGTCGATGCCGTGGAATTTGACGAGCGCTTCCCAGTCGTCGCCGAGGTGCGTCGTGCCATGCTCGAGCGCATCGTCGAGCGACGCCGCGCCATAGCGCGCCTCGGCCCACCCGACGCGCTTCAGGTTTTCGATCGCGCGGGACGGCGACAGATCGGCGATGCCGACGATATGCACGCCGGGCGTCCGCAGGGCCTGATGCAGATACATCGCGCCGAACTTGCCGGCGCCGATCAACCCGACCCTGACGGGGCGCCGCTCCGCTTCGCGCGCGAGGAGTTTTGCATAGAGGTTCACGATATCTCTCCTGGTCCGCGCTGGTGCGTTCGCGCACATTCGCCTACAAGCAGGCGGTCGTTCTGTCGACCAACAATAAAAGGGAGGAACTGGAATGAGAAGGGTGACGGCCCTGGCGCTGCTTGCATCGGCGTTCAGCCTGTTGATGGCCCCGCTGGCATCGGCGCAGACAGACTACCCGAACCGGGCCATCACCATGGTCGTGCCGTTTGCGGCGGGCGGCGCCACCGACGTCATCGCCAGGATCGTCGCGGAAGGCATGTCCCGGCAGCTCGGCAAGCCGATCGTGGTCGAAAACGTGGCCGGCGCCGGCGGCACCATCGGCTCGATCCGCGTCATGCGCGCCGCGCCCGACGGCTACACGCTGCTCACCGGGCACATGGGAACCCATGCGTCATCCTATGCGCTGTATGAGAAGCGGAAATACGATCCGCGCACCGATTTCGAGCCGGTTGGACTGATGGCCTCGGCGCCGATCGTGGTGTTCGGCCGCAAGGATCTGCCGGCCAAGACATTCCAGGAATTCATTGCGCTGATGAAGGAGAAGGGTGCGGACTTCAAGGTCGGTCATTCCGGCGTCGGGTCCAACGCGCACCTCACCTGCACGCTCCTGAACGCGCTGGTCGGAACCAAGCCCACCGAAATTCCCTATCGCGGCAACGGCCCGCTGATGAACGATCTGCTCGGCGGCGCCATCGACTATTCGTGCGACCAGGTGATTACGGTCGCCCCGCAGGTTTCGGCCGGCGCGATCAAGGCGTTCGTCGTCGCCTCGCCGCAGCGATCAAAGGTGCTTCCGGACACCGCCACGTCGGAGGAAGGCGGCCTGAAAGCCTATCAGGCCGACGCATGGACGGCGTTGTTCTCCCCGAAGGGATTGCCCGACGACATCATGACGAAGATCCATGCAGCCTATGCCAAGGCGATGGCCGACCCGGACACGATCAACAGGCTCGAGAAGCTCGGCGCCGTGGCGCCCGCGCCCGAGCAGCAGTCGCGGGCCTATCTGAAAAACCTCGTCGCCAGCGATGTCGATCGATGGACCAAGGTCATCACGGACGCAAAGATCAGCATCGCGGATTGATGTTTGTCGCAGGTTCGTAGCCTGCATGAGCGCAGCGATATGCGGGAACGGCAGTCCCCGGGGTCGCTTCGCTCGCCCGGGCTACGATATCGCTACCTTTCGTCAGCCGGAATAAAACGCAACGTACCTGCTCTTCGCGTCGGCTGGCCGGTGTCGCTGGTGTGATTGACGCCATCGGTAACAGGCACCTCGGCAAAATCGAACGGGCTCACGCCGTCCAGGCAAGCCACGTTCACGGCATATGAGTTCTGGTTCGATCGCCGCTGATGATGGGTGTAGATGCCGCAACGGGAACAGAAGAAGTGCTGCGCCGCGCCGGTGTGGAAGCGGTAGCTCGTCAGGGCATCCTCACCCTGCAGGATGTTGACCCCACCCATCTCCGCCATGGCGACGACGGCGCCGCGCATCCGGCAGTAGGAGCACGTGCAGCGGAGGATCGAATTGAAGCCATCGCTGAGCGTCGCCTCAAAACGCACCGCGCCGCAATGGCACTTGGCCGGACCGAACGTTAGTGTCGTCCACCATGTCGCGTGTCTCCGTTCAGATCGACTTCTAGCCCAGTTTTCGCCGAGTTCGTAGCCCGCATGAGCGCATGCGATATGCGGGAGCTGCGTTCCCCGGGGTCGCGGAGCCTGTCATCGGGCGCGCATTCGCGCGACCCGTTGGCTCGCCCGGGCTACGGGCCTTGCGGGTTCCTGCAAAAAAATTCTGGTGCGTGTCGGGACGCTGGACTGTTCGAACGTCCTTTGGCCGAGAACCAACCGTCATCGCCGCCCCGTGCGGCAATCAAGGAGAGCTCCGATGAACAAGAACACGATCTGCCTTTGGTACAACCACGACGCCGAAGAAGCCGCGCAGTTCTACGCAAAGACCTTTCCGAACAGCAGCGTCGACTCCGTTCATAAGGCCCCCTCCAACTTTCCCGGCGGCAAGGCTGGCCAGGTGCTGACGGTGCAGTTCACCGTGTGCGGCGTGCCGTGCATGGGCCTCAACGGCGGTGACATGTTCAAGCAAAGTGAAGCGTTCTCGTTTCAGATCGCGACCGACGACCAGGCGGAAACCGACCGTTACTGGAACGCGATCGTCGGCAATGGCGGCACGGAGAGCGCCTGCGGCTGGTGCAAGGACAAATGGGGCCTTTCGTGGCAGATCACCCCGCGCGTGCTGACCGACGCGATGGCCAAGGGCGGCGACGTCGCCAAGCGCGCGTTTGCGGCGATGATGCCGATGGGCAAGATCGACGTCGCGAAGATCGAGGCCGCGGTGCGGGGATAGAGCGAAGCGGCAGGTTCGTAGCCCGCCATGAGCGCAGCGATATGCGGGAACAGGTCCCGGGGTCGCTGCGCTCGCCCGGGCTAGCGTCTCAGCCGCCCGCCATCAGATCCTTCGCCAGCGCCATGTAGGCCGGCAGCGTCACGGGATCGTTGGCGGCGTTGCCGGCGGATGGATGCGAGGCGTAGCGGGCGATCACCATCTCGGCCTTCGGATCGATATAGATGCCCTGGCCGTGAACGCCGCGCGCCATGTAGGCGCCGTGCGCGTTATGCGTCACCCACCATTGATGGCGGTAGGACGCACCGGGCAATGTCGTGTAGCCGGCCGGCTTGAATTTTTCGGGGTCGCCGCCGCTTGCGACCTCCTCGACGAATTGCGACGGCACGATCTGGCGGCCGTTGAAGCGGCCGTGATTGCGGATCGTCTCGCCGAAGCGGGCGAGATCGCGCAACGTCGTCGAAAGCCCGCCGCCGCCGCTTTCGGTGCCGATGCGGTCGACGTGATAATGCGCATCCTCCTCCGCGCCCATCGGACTCCAGATGCGCTCGGACAAAAGATCGGACAGCGTCATGCCGCTCGCCCGCCGGCAGATGAAGGCCAGCACGTCGGAATTGACGGTCTTGTAGGCAAACGCCTTGCCGTGCTCGCCCTGCTTCTTCTGCGCGCACAGGAAATCGAAAATGTTGGTGGCGCCCTGATAGCCCGGCTCGATCGGCGCCATGCCGTTGGCGCGCCGCAGCCCCCACACGTCGGAATTTCTGTCGGTATAAACCTCGGTGTAGACGAGGCCGGTGGTCATATCCATCGCCTCGTGCACGCGCGCGTCGCCGAAGGCGCTGGCCTTCAGCTCCGGCACATAGTCGGTGATCGGCGCCTGCGGATCGATCTTGCCTTCCGCCACCAGAATGCCGGCGAGCGTGCCGGTGAAGGATTTCGTCACCGACATCGCGATATGCGGCTTGTGCGGCTTCAGCGCGCCAAAATAGCGCTCATAGATCAGCTTGCCCCGGTGCAGCACGGCGATGCCGTCGGCATAGGTTTCTTCCAGCATTTTCGAGAACGTCATCGGCCGCCCGTCCATGGTGACGGAGGCGGACGCGCCGATATCCTGCTCCGCGCGCGGCAGCACCGACGCCGGCCCTGCCCCGCGCCAGACGTTCACGGTCGGCACCAGCTGGCGGATATTGCTCCAGGCCCAGCGCAGTTCGGGAAAGCTGCGGAACGAGCCGTTCTGGAAGGTGATGAGTTTTGTCCGGCGGCGGCGGAAAGCCCTGCATGAAGCCGAGGGTTTCGGGATCGGTCTCGGCGGCGGTGGGTAGGGCGGTCTGGCTGGCGGCGGTCGCGACGGACATCAAGGCTTACTCCTGGGCAACGGTGCCGTTTCGTAACAGTGGATCAATTTCAAAGCGTCCGACCAGATCAGAGATGATGACAAAACGGCATGGACGTCAGCTGGTCGAGGTCAATCGGCACCGACTTCTGCTTCCAGAACGTCCCCTTGCCTTCGGCCGCCGTCAGAGCGGCGAACTGCTCGGTAACGGCCAGGCGATAGGCCGTGATGTCGATGGAACAGCTTCGAAAACGCGGCCGCGGTCTCGTAGCCGACACGGGTCGCAATCCGCGCAATCCCCTCGTCGCTTGTTTCGAGCAGAAACGCGGCCTCCGACATCCGGCGTGCGATCAGATAACGGTACATGGACTGGCCGACGAGCTTGGTGAAGCGAGCCGAAAACGCCGAGCGACCGAGCCCCACGCGTTGCCCAAGGTCGTCAAGGGTCCAGGGCTGATCCGGTCGTTCGTGGATCAACTGAAGCGCCGGTCCGATGTGCGGGTCCGCCATCGCCCCAAGCCACCCGCCTTCTCCGGGACCGAGAGACTTGATCCAGCTTCGCAACACCTCGACGAAGAGCACTTCTGTCAGTCGTGAGAGCGCGACGCCTTGGCCGGGACGCTCACAGCGCCGACTCGCTCACCATGCGTTGCAGAATCGCCTCGAGCCATCCACCGTCCTCCGTCGGCTTCAGGAGAAGCACGGGCGGAAGCAATTCCAACACGCTACCGCGCGAGGGCCGCGCCACAGTGAAATTGCCGCAGATCATCGTCGAGTAGCGGCTGCGCGCTGCCGCCGTGACGAACGACGCCAAGACGTCGCGGACGAGTCGATCGAGGTCGAGAACCGGCAACGGCTGTCGTCCGGCGATCCGAATAAATCACATGGGGCTCGCCGCGTGTGACGACGACAAAGTCGCCCGCGGTCATGCGGAGCTCTCGTCCCTGTTCGAGCGCGAGGGTCGCTGAGCCGCGACTGAGATAATGGAACAGGGCGTAGGGGCGTTTGGCAACGCCAGATTCCAGGGATGGCCGAGCTCGAAGTGGAAGAGCAAGGTCCCGCCAAGGCGAACGCGATCGAGCACTTCGGCGAGGATGTCCATGCCGACTGATGTTAATCCCGCGGACGATCAGACACAATACTTGGACGATTGGGCTCTACCGTCCGCGAAGTCTCCCATACTAGGTCCATGTCACAGCGGCGCCGACGCATCGTGCGGTCATCCATTTCGCAAAGCGGCAGATGGAAGAACCGCGACCTTGCTGAAACGCCTGCCCATTCCCCGGACCCGCGTCGTCCGTCATCCCAACAGGAGCAATCAATGCGAAATCTTCTACTCTCAGCCGCCACCGTCCTCATGGCCGGAGCGACATTTGCCGCCCCCGCCCAGTCGGCGGAGCTGCCCAAGGGGGCGGCTCACAATATCGTGCTCGTCCATGGCGCTTTCGTCGACCAGACGAGCTGGAAGCCCGTTGCCGACATCCTCACGAAGAAGGGCTACAACGTCACGCTCGTCGAAAATCCGCTCACCTCCCTCGCCGCGGACGTCGATGCCACCAAACAGGCGCTCGCGAAGCAGAACGGCAAGACCGTTCTCGTCGGCCACTCCTGGGGCGGCGTGGTCATCACGCAAGCCGGTAACGATCCCAAGGTCTCGGCGCTCGTCTACGTCTCCGCTTTCGCGCCTGACGTGGGACAATCTCTGGCGACCCTCGCCAAGAGCGGTCCGGCAACCGAAGGTACCGCGGCGATTCATCCTGACGACAAAGGCAACCTCTACATCGATCCCAAGGTGTTTCCTTCGGCGGTCGCGGCTGACCTTCCCCCGCAGATCGCCGAATCCCTGGCAAACCATCAGCTTCCGTTGAACCACACGGCGTTCGAGGCACCGGTCGATACGGCAGCCTGGCGCGACAAGCCGACGTTCTACGTGATCAGCACCAAGGACAAGGTGATCGCACCCGAGGCCCAGAAGTTGTTCGCCGCCAGGATGAAGGCCCAGACGACGGAAGTCGCCGGCAGCCATGCTTCGCTCGTCGTTCATGCGAAGGAAGTCGCCGCGGTGATTGAAAAGGCCGCGCTCGCGAAGTGACGGCTACCGCTCTCGGCGCTTTCGCGCCGGGAGCGCACGCTCAGATCCGCACCGTTCCCCCACTCGACCATTTCATGCCAAGCATCCGGAGGATGACATGACTGCACTCGACATCGCGAGCCAGGACGCCGCCACGCTTGAAACGGCACCCACCCGTTACATCGAAGGCCGCGGAATCCGCTTCGCCTATCGCCGCCTCGGCCCGTCGACCGGAACGCCGCTGGTTCTTCTGCAGCACTTCTCGGGCAACATCGATGCGTGGGATCCCGCCGTCGTCAACGCCCTCGCCGCCGATCGCCCTGTGATCGCCTTCGACAACGCCGGGGTCGGCCGCTCGACCGGTCAAACGCCCGACAATGTCGCAGCGATGGCGCGAGACGCGGTCGCCTTCATCAACCTGCTTGGCCTCTCCGAAGTCGACCTGCTGGGCTTTTCCCTCGGCGGCTGCGTCGCCCAGCAGATCGCCGCCGAGCACGGACGGCTGGTCCGCAAGCTGATCCTCGTCGGCACCGCGCCGAAAGGCGGAGAGGAACACCTGTTGGCGGTTCTCCAGGAGGCGTTTTCCCAAACCGATGCGCCGGACCCCCGCCTGCCGCTGTTCTTCACGAAGTCGTCCGCCAGCCAGTCGTCCGGCCTGGCGTTCCTGAAGCGGACGAAGGTGCGTAAGGACGATCGGGACACCGATAACGGCAGCGCGGTAACCGATCCGCAGGCCAAGGCGCTGATCACCTGGTGCGCCACACCTGATCCCGAGCACGCCATTCTGCGCGCCATCCGCCAGCCCACCCTTGTGGTCAGCGGTAGCCACGACACCATGCTGCCCGCGAACAACGCCTACGCGATGTTCAAGGAACTCAGCAACGCTCAGCTGGTGCTTTATCCCGATTCAGGGCACGGCGCCCTGTTTCAGCACCACGACATGTTCGTCAGCCACGTCCGGACCTTCCTGGAAGCGTAACCGGCGGCTGCATATCCCGGCGTTCAGCGCACTTTATTCACGAGAGTTGTTACGGAGGACAAAATGGCAATCGAAAAAGTCGAGGTGGAACGTTTCAGCCTCACGAGTTCAAAACCATTCGACGCTGTTGTGGCCGCGCTCAAGGCGGCGGTCGGGCAACCCGACATGGTCGAATTTTTCAGGACGACGAGGGCGACAAATTCCTTCCCGGATTTGGAACGCATTGTACAGAGCGGCCTCGGCCGCACAGGCCTTATGCTCTTCGCGGAATTCGACTTGGGCGACATTCTGCGTCGCGAAACCGGATCCATGACACCCAAGATCATACGGCTTGTGATGGGCAATCCACTCATCATGAAAGAAATGGTCAAGCACGTTCCCGATGCTGGATCTTACGCTCCGGTCACAGTCCTCATCGATGAACGTCCCGATGGCGTGCACGTCTCCTATGACAAGATGGAGAGTTATCTGCTGCCTTATGGCAACTCGGAAGCGCTTGCCGTCGCTCGAAGTCTCGATGCGAAAATCACAACCTTGCTGCGCGAATGTGCAAGCTAAAACGTGATGATGACGTTTTCGGCCGATGGAAGCGAGCGCCTCATACCGGCAATCGCGCAACGCGACAGGCGTCGTTGCGACGCGAGCCAGCGAATGGCGATTAAAACCTCGAAGGAATTCCTTCATGTACAAGACGCTTCTTGCCGCCCTCACCGCCACGGCTCTTTCCACCATGGCTGTCGAGGCTGCTCCCGCCGTCAGCAAAGAGCCGCTGGATGCTGCGACCCTTATCACGATCAAATCGAAGTTCGGCAGGCTCATGAAATTGGCCAACAACCACGATTTCAAGGCTCTGCACGATATGTTCTGGCAATCGCCTTCGGCCCTGTTGGTGGCGAAGAGCGCGATCCCGTCCGAGGGAAACTGGGCCGGCTTCTGGGGCAACGACGCAATTGATCGAAAGCTGCATGACATCGGCAGCTCCGGTCCGGTCGTGCTCGAGCCGGATTATTCGAAGCTCAGGGTTGTCGGCCTGACGCGCGACGTCGCGGAGTCCTACGTGCCGATGAACATCACGGTCTCATATGCCGGGCAGGATGGAACGGCCAGGCCGTTTCTGATGATCATCAATTGGCTTCGCGTCGGGAAGGACTGGAAGATCGCTTCCGAAATCATTCTGCCGGTGCCGCCGGCACCCGCCGCAAAGGGCTAGGCGCGCCGCGCGTCAGTCGCGCGATATGGACAGCCCCGCGAGAAGCGGAGCGTACGCGGCGAGCCTGCGGGATACGAACTCCGTGAAGAGCCGCACGCGCTTCGTCTTGCGTGTCTCCCCCTGTGTGAGAAGCCAGAGCGTTCCGTACATGTGCAGGTCGGTGCCCGGCACCCTCACCAGCAGGGGGTCGGCATCTCCGACGAAGCACGGCAGTGTCGTGATCCCGAGCCCTTGCCGTACAGCAACGATCTGCGCCTCGGCGTCCGTGGTCCTGAATGGAACCCCCGTGGTGCGAACCTCACCCTCGCTGGCCCACTCCGGAATTCCATGAATGCTTATGACGATCCACCGGATGGGATCAGGCGCGCCCGCACGCCACGCGGCTAGTCGATCGCGGGACATGTAGACGCCGCCGAACAGCTCCGGTCCCTTCAGGCCGTGAAGATTGAGCGGCAGGGTTTTGCGGTCGTAGACGACGCGGATCGCGACGTCGGCCTCTCGGTTGGTCAGATTTGCCAGCTCGCCGGACGACAAGATTTCCATCTCGATGTCCGGATGCAGACGCGCGAAATCGGCGAAGTCCGGCATGAGCAGGTGTGTCGCGAGGATCGGTGCCAGCGTCACCCGCAGAAGCCCGCGCACGCTCTGGTCGCGACCGAAGACGCGCGTCTCCAGCTGGTGCGACGACGCTTCCATCTGGTCCGCGAGCTCGAGGACCTCCTCGCCCGCAGCCGTCAGGCGGTAGCCCGAAGGCAGCTTTTCGAACATCTGCGCCCCGAGGCGTTCCTCGAGCTGGGCGATGCGTCGCAGCACGGTCGAGTGATTCACCCCGAGGCGCTCGGCGGCAGCCCGCACCGAGCCTCCGCGCGCGACGGCAAGAAAGTAGCGAACGTCATCCCAGTCGATCATGGTGCAATCCCGCACCGCGAGGTGCGCCTTCCAAAGCCCGTATCTAACACATCGTACAGCAGTACGGGCGGTCATCATAGCTATGTCGACGAGCGCGGCCCAATTCCGAACGGCGGACACCGATCGTCGCGGCTGGCGTCAGTCGTCCAGCCGGATCGATTTCGCACCACCGATGTGCGCGCTTCCGCACTCAACGCCTGACGCCGGCGGAACCATCTCAAGGTTCTCGGGGGGGCTCCCCAAACAAGGATCGGAGAAACATTATGAGCTATGCGATTGTAGGATTCGGTAAGATAGGCCAGGCCCTCGCCCACGCCTTCGCCCGTAAGAACATCGACGTGACCGTCGCGAGCCGCCGGCCGCCCGAGGCGTTGGCGCCGCAGGCTCGGGCGATTGGACCCACGGTCGTCGCCAAGTCGCTGCGGGATGCACTCGAGGCCGACACGATCATCCTGGCGGTCCCGTTCGGGGAGCATCGCGAGGTTGCGAAGGCCCTGCCGAGCTGGAAAGGCAAGACGATCATCGACGCGATGAACGCGTTTCCAGTTCCCCTGAAGAGCTGGACGGTCTCCCGTCCTCCGCCTTCGTCGCGAAGGCGTTCACCGGCGCCAGGCTCGTGAAAGGGTTCAATCACCTGATTGCGGCCACCCTGGCTGCCGATCCGATCGTCGAGGGCGGCCACCGGGTCGTCTTTCTGTCGAGCGACGACGAGGACGCGATCGCTCCCGTGGCGGCCTTGGCCAAACAACTCGGGTTCGCACCCGTCAAGCTGGGAAAGCTCAACGAGGGTGGCGCGCTGGTGCACGCACGCGGCCGCACTTGGGGCCCGCTCATCTTCCAGGATTTGTTCAAGAAGGAGCAGTAATCGATCATGGCCGTCTTGCCGCAGTAACCTGCTCCCATCATTTCGAAGTAGGCTGTGCGGGTGCTCGAAGGATCTTCTCCATCGCCTTCCCCTTGGCGAGTTCGTCGATCAGCTTGTCGAGATAGCGGATTTCCCGCATGATCGGTTCTTCAATATTTTCGATACGGACGCCGCAGATCACGCCGGTAATGAGCGAGCGCGAGGAGTTCATCCGAGGCGCGTGCGCGAAGAAGTCCTCAAAGGAGGTCTTCTTGCTCAACTCTTTGTCCAGCGTCTTTTGGCTATGCCCCGTCAGCCAACGGATGATCTCGTCGACCTCGGCCTTGGTGCGCCCCTTCTTTTCCGCCTTGGCGACGTAGAGCGGATAGACGCTCGCGAAGCTCATTGAATAGATTCGATGCTTCGTCATCCGTCCCGTGAGGTCGGAGCCTCACTCCCAATTGATTGCAATTCCGGACCGAGGCAATCTGCCGCATCACGTTTAGCGGCGGCTGCGCCCTGTCATAAAGACAAGACACACAGCGGCAACGAGAATGTCTATATAAATTAGCGGTCATTCAAGGAGAAAAACATGACCCAACATGTTCTGTTTATCGTCACCAACGCAGCCGTGATCGGCCCGCACAGTCGCAAGACCGGATTCTTTTTCGCCGAGGTCGCTCATCCGTTCGACGTGCTCGACAAGGCGGGGATCGCGATAGAGTTCGCGTCTCCTGCTGGCGGATGGACGCCCTACGACGCGTACGACGAAAAAGACCCCGCCCAAAAGGCATTTCTCGAGAGCAAGGCGTTTCGCCGACTGAATCATAGCCGAAAGTTGTCCGAAGTGGACGCGGCGGACTACGACGCCATCCTGGTGCCGGGCGGCCTCGGGCCCATGGTCGACATCCAGCGCAATGCGGACGTCCAGAAGGCCATCGTGCGCGCGTGGACCACAGGAAAGCTCGTGACCGCTGTTTGTCACGGTCCATGCGCGTTGCTCGGTGTGGACCTCGGTGACGGCACGCCATTCGTGCGCGGCAAGAAACTCACGTCGTTCTCAAAGAAGGAAGAGTACGACTACGCCCGCGAGGACGTACCCTACGAACTTGAGGATGCGTTAAGGGCGGAGGGTGCCGAGTACTCGTCTGCAGCCAACTGGCAACCCCACGTCGTCGTCGATGGCCGCCTTATCACCGGCCAGAATCCTGCCTCGGCGGGACCGCTGGGAAAAGAACTGCTCGCCGCTCTTAAGCGGACTGCCGCTTCGGCGTGAGTAGCGCAGGGTGAAAGATTCGGGAGTGCCAGCTCACTCCCACTCGATCGCCGATCTCGCCTGCTATTCCTTTGCTCCACGGGATGCCTTTCTCGCGGCTCTACGCGCAGACCAATGCGCGCGCAGCCGCTTCACGGCGCGAACCGTCATGGGGGCGACCACCTGCAACGCCATGGAAGCCGCCCCAGCCACCAGCCCTTTGACGAGATCGAATGCCAGATCGGGCCCAAAATACCACATGACCCCGCGTCCTTTGTCGCAGGGGCACCGCCGGGCAGCGCTGGGCAAAAAAAGAAAATGGAAAAGCCCCGTCCGTCGCCGGCGGGGCCCCAGAAAAATCCCAGTACGCAATTGTCAGCGCACGCGAATATCCTTGGTTCACCCGCTCAAGGTGGACTGAAGAATGCAAAGCTGCCACATCGTAGTGGCCGTGCGATTGAAACCGCGCATGACGAAACTCCGGAAACGAAGATAAGCCGCTCGGGGCGGAATTCCCTCTGCCGACGGGTGAGCATCGGACTTTTACAACCGAACTGGATGTGCTGTCTGTGGGCTATTTCACAATTGAGAAAACGAGAAGGCATCGAGTTGGCCGGGCTCGTACGACCGTGATGCGCAAACGACGCAGCGGATTACGCCTTCGGCCAATCCACCCTACGAGTTATTGCTTGAAGCAATTTTCTCGGTGCCATTTCAGGAAATGCGGATGTGGACGGTCGGATATTCTATGAGGCGCGAGCGCGCGACCGGACTCGTTGATAATTGATTGTATCTCCTGCGGACTATTTGTCTGCCGTGAGATCAGTATCTCCAAATCGTCGGCCAAGCTGATGAGGCCACGATCAAACATCCAATGGGCCGTGCCGGAAAGAGCGATCCCGTTACTGACAATATCCGGCCCGCTTGCTTCCACAGGCCGGATATGTGCGGCCGCGACTTCTGCCCGACCTCTTCCATTGATGAGCTTCAGCCCCGTGATAGCGCAGCGCTCGTCATAGGCACGCAACACGACGCGACGGAAAACACGATCGCGCAAGATCCTCGACCCCGTGACGCTGACGCGGTCACGCTGTTCGTCAAACCTGAAGGGCAGTTGCTCCTCATCAAAGCCTGGCGCCGAGATTTCATTATCGAACCGAGGCAGCAGCGGCACCTTTTCCTCGAATCCGAGTTCGAGGATCCTTCTGAAATCTTCGGGAGAGATTGGGCGCACTGCTGCTTGAGCGCGCCCGGAAATCCGCCCCTGCTCGTTGAGAACTCCGCTTTCATTTGGCCCCGTCGCTCCGTTGAAAGGAACGGGATTAGCAAAGTCGAGATAGCTTCCCGGCTCGATCAACGCGAGATACATCTCTGGAGCGTTAGGATCTGGAATGACCTGTCGAACCTTTGCTATTGCAAAGTAGCCGCGCGTGTCAGCGACCTTGCTTGGTTCGTAATAGATTATCCAGTCGCCGATGCAGGTTTCAACGCGACGCAGGTATTGGCGGGGGAATTGGTATTGTTCAGCCGGGGTGTCCTCGTAAATCGAGTCTGAGCGATGTATGAAGACCCCAAATCCCATAGTTTTCCCGGGTAGTTCTCGCAACTAATTCGGGGTCACGTCCTCACTCCCACTCAATCGTCCCCGGCGGCTTGCTCGTCACGTCGTACACCACCCGGTTCACGCCCTTCACCTCGTTGATGATCCGCGTCGCGGTCTCGCCGAGGAATTTCATGTCGAAGGCGTAGAAGTCGGCGGTCATGCCGTCGGTGGAGGTCACGGCGCGGAGGCCGACGACGTATTCGTAGGTGCGGCCGTCGCCCATCACGCCGACCGTCTTCACCGGCAGCAGCACCGCAAAGGCCTGCCAGATCGCGTCGTAGAGGCCGTGCTTCCTGATCTGGTCGATATAGACGGCGTCGGCGTTGCGGAGGATGTCGAGCTTTTCCTTCGTGATGTCGCCGGGGCAGCGGATGGCGAGGCCGGGGCCCGGGAACGGGTGGCGGCCGACGAAGATTTCGGGGAGGCCGAGTTCGCGGCCCAGCACGCGGACTTCGTCCTTGAACAGTTCGCGCAAGCGGCTCGACCAGCTTCATGTTCATGCGCTCGGGGAGACCGCCGACATTGTGGTGCGACTTGATGGTCACCGAAGGGCCGCCGGTGAAGGAGACGCTCTCGATCACGTCGGGGTAGAGCGTGCCTTGCGCGAGGAAATCCGCGCCGCCGATCTTTTTCGCTTCCGCGTCGAACACGTCGATGAACAGGCGGCCGATGGTCTTGCGCTTCTTTTCGGGGTCGGTGACGCCTTCGAGTTCGCCGAGGAATTGTTTTGAGGCATCCACATGCACCAGCGGGATGTTGTAGTGATGCCGGAACAGGTCGACGACGGTCTTGGCTTCGTCGAGCCGCAGCATGCCGTGATCGACGAAGACACATGTCAGCTGGTCGCCGATCGCTTCGTGGATCAGCACCGCGGCCACGGCTGAATCGACGCCGCCGGAGAGGCCGCAGATCACCTTGCCCTTGCCGACCTGGGCGCGGATCTTTTCGATCGCCTCCTCGCGGAACGCGCGCATGGTCCAGTCGCCGGTGAGGCCTGCGACCTTGCGGACGAAATTGCGGATCAGTTTGGCGCCGTCGGGCGTGTGCACCACTTCGGGGTGGAACATCAGGCCGTAATATTTGCGCTTCTCGTCCTGGATCACGGCGAACGGCGCGTTCGGCGAGACGCCGGCCACGCGTAAAGCCCGGCGGCATTTTGGTGATGCGGTCGCCATGGCTCATCCACACCGGATGCTTCTCGCCCATCGACCATGTGGACTCGAACAGGTTGCTGGCGGCCTTCACCTCGACATCGGCGCGGCCGAATTCGCGGTGGTGCCCGCCCTCGACCTCGCCGCCGAGCTGGGCGGCCATGGTCATCTGGCCGTAGCAGATGCCGAGCACGGGCACGCCGGAATCGAAGATCTTTTGCGGGGCGCGGGGCGAGCCTTCCTCGTGCACCGATTCCGGGCCGCCGGAGAGGATCACCGCTTTCGGCTTCATCTCGTCGAAGGCGGCTTCGGCCTTCTGGAACGGCACGATTTCGGAATAGACGCCCTCCTCGCGCACCCGGCGCGCGATCAGTTGCGTCACCTGACTGCCGAAATCGACGATCAGAATCTTGTCATGCGCCGAGGCCACGGAGGGCGTCGACTCGCTGGCTTTCTGTGCTGCTGTCATGGACAGGAATTACGCGACGGGGGGCGGCCTCGCAACCGCGGGAAACGGCTGACCCACATTCTTTATGGGGCATGGACAGACGCTACTAGGTAAGTATTATTGACCTAATTTGCCCGGCAATTGATCGCCCACCGGCATCCTCGGAGCGCGCATGAAAATTCCCACCCTGCCCTTCACCGTCACCGACTGGAGCACGGTCCCCGCGACGAGACATGCCGGCGAAACCGGCGAGGCGCTGTGGCGCACGCTCGACATCGGCGATCTTCGGGTGCGCATGGTCGAATATTCGCCGGGCTATTTCGCCGATCACTGGTGCGATCGCGGGCATGTGCTCTATGTGCTCGAAGGCGAACTGGACACCGAATTGCGCGACGGGCGGAAATTCACGCTCAAGCCGGGGATGAGCTATCAGGTGTCGGATTTCGGCGACGCGGCGCATCGGTCGTCGACCAAGACGGGCGCGAAGCTGTTCATCGTGGATTGAGGAATCGTAGGTCGGCACGCTTCGCGTTGCCCACCCTTCTACGGGATCACGCTTTTCTCAGCACCGACACGAAAAATCCATCCGTCCCCGTCCGCCGCGGCGTCATCAGCCAGCCTTCGGCGGACCTCAGCGCGGCCTTCTCGAAATCCTCGGCCTTGTCCCAGAGCACGCTCGCCGTCTCGTTCGGTGGCTGAATCGAAAACCCTTCATGGCGGGCGAGAAAACCACGAATCTGCTCGCCGTTTTCCGCAGGGAGTACCGAGCAGGTGACATAGGCGATACGGCCGCCCGGCTTGACCAGGCGCTGCCGCGCGATCAAGCACTTCCGCCTGATCCTTCAAGCGCACTTCCAGCGCGCCGGGTCGCATCCGCCATTTGGCGTCGGGGTTGCGGCGCCAGGTGCCGGTGCCGGTGCAGGGCGCGTCGATCAGCACGAGATCGGCTGACGCGCGGATGTCGGCCAATGGATCAGCGTCGCCTTTCGGCGCGCGGATGTCGGCGTTGTGGACGCCGGCGCGGGACAGCCGCTCGTAGATCGGCGCGAGCTGGCGCTTGTCGTGGTCGGTCGCGATTAGCCTGCCCTTGCCCTGCATCATGGCGGCCAGCGCCAGCGTCTTGCCGCCGGCACCAGCGCAGAGGTCGATCACCTGCTCGCCGGGCTTTGCCGCCGAGAACAGCGCCGCCAGTTGCGAGCCCTCGTCCTGCACTTCGATGCCGCCCTTGATGAAATCCTCCTCGGCATGAATGCCGGGATTGCGCGCGTCGGCGCCGAGCGCGATGCGCAGGCCGATCGGCGACCACGGCGTTTCCTGCGCGCCGAGATGCTTGAGCGACGCCAGCACCTTTTCGCGCTTGGCCTTCAGCGTGTTGACGCGCAGATCGAGCGGCGCGCGGCTCGCCATGGCGGTGGCCTCGGCCACGCGGTCGTCGCCGAACACTGCGGCCAGACGGCGCGTCCAGCCATTCAGGATAGTCGCCTGCAATGTGCGGCGGCGCGTCGTCGAGCGTGCGCGAGGTCAGCGCTGCCCGTTCGGCACTGCTCAACGGCTCCGGCGCAAAGCGTTCGCCGTGGCACAGATTGGAGATATCATCGGTGCTCATGCCGCGCTCGAGCCGGAGCATGCCGAGCACGCGCGCGCGCGGCGTGTCGGCGTCCATCAGAAAGGCGCTTGACGCTCGCCGCCGCAGCACGTCCCAGATCAGCCCGGCAATCGCCGCGCGGTCGCCCGAGCCGGCATAGCGGTGCGCGGTGCCCCACTCCTTCAGCGCTTTCGCCGCCGGAACGCGTTGCGCGTCGATGGTCTCGATCAGTTCGATGGCGGCGGACAGCCGGGCGGCGGGAGTCATCAAAGCCTTTCTAGATCAGAAGCAGCAGCTTCAGCGCGAAGTAGATCCACATCGCCACCAGCACCAGCACGCCGGCGAACCAGGCCATGCTGCGCTGCTGGATGTTGTTGGTGGTGACGAAAATGCCGGCATGGGCAAATCGCGTCACCACGAACACCCAGGACATCAGCACGATGAAGAGATCGGCCCGGCGCAGCGGCAGCGCCAGCGCGATCAGGAAGTAGAACAGGAGGGGTACTTCGAACTGGTTGGAGAAGCAATTGCCGATCTGGGCGGCGCGGGCCGGGTATTTCGGCTGGCCGGCGGCGATGTCCTTTATGCTGGTTTCCCGCGCCTTCACCGCGCGGGTACGGGCGGTCACCATCCATAGCAACAGGAAAAAAGTAAGCCCCACCGACACGAAGACCGGCAGCAAAACCATTTGAACGGACATGCGAATCTCCCCAAATCCTGCGCCACGCCTGAAAGCAATAACGAGCCACCCTTCGCCTGACAAATCCGCTTGCCCGGGCCTGTTGAAGCGCCGCTTCGGATCCTTGAACCAAGGGTTCAAGGCCCGGCAACCAACTACCGAGAATTCCAATGGTTCTGGGCTCGAACCTGGCCACGGTCGAGGGCGCTCTGGCCTCCACCCCCGACGGCCGCAGCATCCTGCGGGGAACCGTGACGCTCGATTACCCTGGTTCGGCAAAAACGCAGGGCGCTTTTGCTTTGACGGGAATATCGAGCGCTCTACTGTGTCCTTGAGGGTTGCCAGTAAGAGCAGCCGCGGAGGAGAGCAGCTTTGCGATTTCGCGACCAGACCATTGCCTTCAAGAACGGCGCCAAGGGACACAATTTCGAAATTCCCACGGCAAACCCGCTCAACTACTTTCACGTCATCAGCCGTTCCGCCGAACTGCCCAAATTGACGATCGACGGCAAGCTGTTCCTGCCGCCCACAGATCGCCGCAAGATTGACGGAAAATGGCCACTTGTCATGGTGGTGCCGGGCAGCCTCGGGATCGCGCCCTCGCACGTCAAACATGCCGAGACGCTGGTCGACGACGGTTTTGCGGCCTTCGTGCTCGACAGTTTTGGCGCCCGCGACGTCACCTCGACGGTCGCCGACCAGACCCAGTTCTCCTTTGCCGCGAGCGCCTATGACGTGCTGGCGGCCTGGCAGGTGTTGTCGGCCCATCCGGAAATCGACGCCTCCCGGATCGGCGCGCAGGGCCACAGCCGCGGCGGCTCGGCGGTGCTGACGGCGGCGACGCGGCGCTTTGCCGATGCGGTGGTCGGCGCCGGCGCCGGCTTTCGCAGCGTGCTGCCCGCCTATCCCTGGAGCGGCCACCAGTTCCTCGATCCGTCCGTCGATGAAACCGAAATCCGCGTCATCATGGGCGATGCCGATGAATGGTGCTCGCCGATGCAGGTGCAGGGCCATTGCCAGGCCATCCGCCTTTCCGGCGGCAGGGCGACGATGCGGCTGATCGGCGGCGCGCAGCACAGCTTTGACCGCGGCACCGCGATCGAAGACATTCCCGACGCATCGGTCTTCCCCGGCGCGCCAACGGCCTATATCGCCAATGACGGCGCCTACATCCATCCGCTCACCGGTGTCGCAGACAGCATGCTCGTCGACCGCGACCTGATCGTCTATGGGCTGAAGGCCGGCTACGGCCGCAAGGGCGCCAAGATCGGCAGCCGCGATGGCGACGCTGAAGTGTTTAAAACAGAGATGCTGGCGTTCTGGCGAAGGACGCTGGGCTGAGACGCGTTCGTCATCGTTCCGACTTCAGGTCCGAACTATTATGATTGGACCTGAAAGGAATAGTGCATGACCGAATTTCGCCTGACGCAAATTTCCGATACCCATCTTTCACGCGCCGACCGCTTCGCCAGCCTGACCGACAATTTTCACCGCATCAGCGCGCACATCGACGCGACGCGGCCGGATCTCGTCGTCAACAGCGGCGATGTGTCGTGGGACGGTCCGACCAATCGCAGCGATCTGGAATTCGCCAAGGAACTGCACGCGGCGCTGCCGGTAGATTGCCGCTACCTGCCAGGCAATCACGACGTCGGCGACAACCCGACCGCGGTCGGCGCCGCGCCATCGCACATGGCAAACGAAAAGGATTGTGCCGTCTTCATCGAAGTGTTCGGCGAAGACCGCTGGCAGTTCGAAGCCGCAGGCTGGCGCTTCATTGGACTCAATTCGCTGATCATGAACACGGGAATTCCGAGCGAGTGCGAGCAGGAAGAGTGGCTGCAATCGCAGCTCTCCGGTGCGAACGGCAAGCCGATCGCACTGTTTCTGCACAAGCCGTTATTTCTGATGACCCCTGACGATCCCGAGGAATCCGGCACCGCGATCCGCTACGTGCCGCAGCCGGTGCGCTCCAGGCTTGTGGAGATGCTCGGCGCGCATGACGTGCGGCTGGTCGCGAGCGGCCATGTCCATCAGCGCCGCGACTTCACCTTTGGCCATACGCGCCACGTCTGGTCGCCCTCGGCCGGCTTCATCATTCCTGACCGGATGCAGGAAGTGATCGGCGCGAAGGAATGCGGGCTGGTGGAGTATCGTTTCCAGCCCGACAGTTTTGAGGTCCGGCACGTCAGGGCGCCGGGACAGACCGATGTCGGACTGGATTCGCTGATTGGCAGGAAATGATGGAGCGGGTGAGACTTCCTTTAATCGTCACCCGCTCCATCGCTTTGATCTCTGCATGATCTTCTCGAAAGATCTTTCGGACCATGCTTCAGGCGCCAGAGCGCATCACCATTGGCGCTCAACGAGGCCAAGGGAGCCGTAGGGGCCATCATTCCGCGGCGCTGCCGCAAACGCGCCGACGCGTGGCGCCCGGTGAAACCGGTTTCCGTAATAGTAGCCAGACCGCGTCGCTCTCACACCGTAGCCTCCTGCGAGGTACCGTGAGTTCTGATGGTGAACGCCTGGCGCGCCGAGTTGCTGCTTGCCCCCCTGAGCCATCGCAGGAGTGGCCAGTATCGTGGCGACAACCAGTCCGAGGGATAGCTTCTTGCAGTTGATCATTTGGCTTCTCCATTGGATGTCAGAGCCAACATTGGATGTCAGAACCAAACGACGCCTTCGGAAGGGCGTTCCGCCATCAAGTGACCGTGAGGTCAGCTTTGCGTGTCCCCCACGGCCGCCGCAGTTCACTTCGCCTCAGGCCGCGTAGTATCCGCCGTCGATCACATGCGATGCGCCGGTCATGAACGAGGCCTTGTCCGAACACATCCAGGCCACCGCTTCGGCGATCTCGCCGGGCACGCCGAAGCGCCGCATCGGCACCTTCGCCAGAATGTCCTGGCCGCGCTCCTCGATAATATCTTTCGTCATCGGCGGTCGCGACATAGCCGGGATTGACGCAGTTCACGCGGATGCCGTCCTGGGCATATTCGATCGCCGCGCTCTTGGTCAGCCCCACCACGCCATGCTTGGCCGCGACATAGTGGGCCGAGGTGGCAAGGCCGATCAGGCCGGCGATCGAGGCGGTGTTGACGATCGCACCGCCACCGCCCTGCGCCAGCATCTGCGTGACTTCGTGCTTGAGGCAGAGAAACACGCCCCTCACGTTCACCGCCAGCATGGTGTCGAACGCCTCCTGGCTGAGTTCATGTGAACGCTGGCCCGCCGGGCCGACGGCGCGTCCGGAGATGCCCGCATTGTTGAATGCGCAATCGATCCGGCCGAACGCCGAGACCGTGCGGGCCACCATCGCGGCGACATCGGCTTCGCGCGTCACGTCGCCGCCGATCGCGATCGCCTGGCCGCCGGCCGCGTTGATCAGCGCGACCGTCCCTGCAGCATCCGCCTCGGCGCGGTCGGCCACCGCCACCCGCGCCCCTTCCCGCGCCATCACCACCGCGGTCGCCTGGCCGATGCCCGAAGCGCCGCCGGTGACGAGCGCGACCTTGCCGTCAAGAATGCCTGCCATGTTTCATCTTCTCCGAGATGTTGCGACGGCTTACGCCTTGTCCGGCCCGACGCGCACCAGCTGCTTGCCGAAGTTCGCGCCCTTCAGAAGGCCCATGAACGCGGCCGGCGCGCTGTCGAGGCCTTCGGTGACGAACTCCTTGTGCTTGACCTTGCCCTCGCGCACCCATTCCGACATGTCGCGCAGGAAATCGCCGTGACGCGCGGCAAAATCGCTGACGATGAAGCCGCGGATGGTCAGGCGCTTGGTCAGCACGGCGCGCATCATCTTGCCGGCCCATTTCGGGCTGGTCTCGCCGAAATTATTGTATTCCGAGATCAGGCCGCACACGGGGATGCGCGCAAACGCGTTGAGCAGCGGGAACACCGCCTCGAACACCGCGCCGCCGACGTTTTCGAAATAGACGTCGATGCCTTTCGGACAGGCGTCCTTCAGCTTCGCGGCCAGATCCGGATCGCGGTGATCGAGGCAATCGTCGAAGCCGAGTTCGTTCTTGACGTAGTCGCACTTCTCCTTGCCGCCGGCGATGCCGACCGCGCGTGCGCCCTTGATCTTCGCGATCTGGCCGACCGCCGAGCCGACCGCGCCGGAGGCCGCCGCGACGACGACGGTCTCGCCCGGCTGCGGCTTGCCGATGTCGAGCAGGCCGGTGTAGGCCGTCATGCCGGGCATGCCGAGCACGCCGACCGCGGTCGAGATCGGCGCGATCTTCGGATCGATTTTGGCGAGGCCCTTGCCGTCGGAGATCGCGTGCGTCTGCCAGCCCGCGCGCGACAGCACGATGTCGCCCTTGGCGAAAGCGGGATTGTTCGAGGCGATCACCTCGCTGACCGTGCCGGCTTCCATGACGCCGCCGACCGGCACCGGCTGGGCGTAGGACGGCCCGTCGCTCATGCGCCCGCGCATGTAGGGATCGAGCGAGAGCCAGATGGTGCGCAGGAGAACTTCGCCCGCGCCGGGTGTCGGTACCGGACATTCCTCGAGGCGGAAATCGGACGGCTTGGGTTCGCCGACGGGACGCGCGGCGAGGACGATGCGTTTGCCCTGGGACATGATGGTTCCTCCGGATTATTTGTTCGTTGTTATTCGTCATTGCGAGCGTAGCGACTTGTCCGCCGAAGCTCAATGAGCGAAGGCGGAAGCAATCCATGCCTCCGCAAGCGGCGAAATGGATTGCTTCGTCGCTTGATCGCAATTACCGCCTGAACTGCAAAATATCAGGCCGCGATTTTGGAGAGCGCCGCCTCGAACGCGGCGGCCGCACTCGCCAAATCCGTGAAGGCAAGCCCGCTATCCGCGGTCTGCTTCTGCGCTTCCGTCGCGGTGGGGCGAATTTCCGCGATCGGCTTTCCACCCTCGAGCACCGCCAAAGGCGCGATCACATGAAACTCATGGGCTTCGACGGGCTGGTCTTTCAGCAGGAAGACCCCGATCGAGACGATATCCGTGCCACGCCGGTATGAAATATAGCGGTCGACCGCGACCGAGCCGTCGCGTTGCATCCCGCCCAGTTTTGCGTGGCCATTCGAGTCCAGCAGCTTGTGCGCCTTGAAGCCCTTCACGCCCTCCGACCTTGCTTTCGCGGTCTCCGCCGACAGATCGTATTTCGCGGCCATCGCCTTGCCGATTTCGGCGAGTTGCTCCGACATGCCGTGCTCGAACTCTTTCAGCTCGGTACGCGGCTTCGATGCCTTGCGCGGCTTTGACGTATCCCGCTTGTCCATCTCGGCTTTGCACCGCGCGACGATCTCGGCGGCGGATTTCCGCTCGGCATTGGCGAGCAGATTCTTCAAATCCTGCTTTGAAAGCGCGGCAATCCTGTCGTCCGACCAATCGACCATGATAAACTAAACTCCGCCCGGATAGTTCGGGCTTTCCCGCGTGATCGTGACGTCGTGGACGTGGCTTTCGCGCAGGCCCGCGCCGGTGATGCGGACGAACTGCGCCTTCTCGTGGAATTCGGCGAGGTTGCGGGCGCCGACATAGCCCATCGCGGCGCGCAGGCCGCCGGCGAGCTGGTGCATGACGTTGCCGACCGGGCCCTTGTAAGGCACCTGGCCCTCGATGCCCTCGGGCACCAGCTTGAGCGTGTCCTTGATGTCCTGCTGGAAGTAGCGGTCGGCCGAGCCGCGCGCCATCGCGCCGACCGAGCCCATGCCGCGATAGGCCTTGTAGGAACGGCCCTGCCACAGAAACACTTCGCCCGGCGTCTCGTCGGTGCCGGCGAGCAGCGAGCCGACCATGGCGATGTCGGCGCCGGCGGCGAGCGCCTTGGCCAGATCGCCGGAATATTTGATGCCGCCGTCGGCGATCACGGGCACGTCGGCCTTCTTGGCGGCCTCGACCGCATCCATGATCGCGGTGAGCTGCGGCACGCCGACGCCGGCGACGATGCGCGTGGTGCAGATCGAGCCCGGGCCGATGCCGACCTTGATCGCGTCCGCGCCCGCATCGATCAGCGCCTGCGCGCCCTCTTTGGTGGCGATGTTGCCGGCGATGACCTGCACGGCGTTGGAAAGCCGCTTGATGCGGTTGACGGCTTCCAGCACGCGGGAGGAATGGCCGTGCGCGGTATCGACCACGATCAGATCGACGCCGGCGTCGATCAGCAGCTCGGTGCGCTCAAAGCCGCCCTCGCCGACGGTGGTCGCGGCCGCGACGCGCAGGCGGCCCTGCGCGTCCTTGCAGGCCAAGCGGATGCGCGACCGCCTTCTCCATGTCCTTGACGGTGATCAGGCCGACGCAGCGATACTGCTCGTCGACGACCAAGCAGCTTTTCGATGCGATGCTTGTGCAGCATCCGCTTGGCCTCGTCCTGGCTGACGCCTTCGCGCACCGTGACGAGGTTTTCATGCGTCATCAGTTCGGAGATCTTCTGGCGCGGATCGGTCGCAAACCGCACGTCGCGGTTGGTGAGGATGCCGACCAGCTTTCCCGGTACCCCCTTGGAAGCGCCGGTGACGACGGGAATGCCGGAGAAGCCGTGATCGTTCATCAGCGCCATCGCGTCCGACAGCATCGCATCGGGGCCGATGGTCAGCGGATTGACCACCATTCCGGATTCGTACTTCTTGACCTGCCGCACCTGGGCGGCCTGCCCCTCGGGATCGAAATTGCGGTGGATGACGCCGACGCCGCCGGCCTGCGCCATCGCGATCGCCATGCGCGCTTCGGTGACCGTGTCCATCGCGGACGCGATGATCGGGATGTTGAGCGGGATCGCGCGGGTGACGTGGGAGCGGATATCGGCCTCGGAGGGCAGGATATCCGAGAGACCGGGCTTCAGAAGCACATCGTCGAACGTGTAGGCTTCGCGGATACCCTGAAGTCCCTGCGCCATTTGCCAACTCCTTTCGGCGGCTGTCCGCCGCAATCAGTTCTTATGGATGAACGTCGCCTTCGGCGATGCTATCGGCATCGCCGTCGAATCGAAGCCCATCGGTGGGGTTGACGGTGGTCGATAGCATGGCGGGACGCCGAATCAAAGCGTTTGCCAGCCATGCACAGGCTTTTCGAGAAAAGCCGCAATCCCAAGGGGTTAGCGGGGCGGCTTACGACCGGTATCCGGGCGGCGGGCCGTGCTGGCGGATCGCCGCCACCACCTCGCGGTGCCGGCGGTCCTCCCGCTTCATGTGAACCGCGATCAGCGCATGCGCCGAGGGCACCAGCAGCAGGACGTGGAAAATCAGCCCGAAAACCAGGCAAAACACGATCAGGACCAGGTTGAAGATCGCCGAAAACGGCTGCCCGTTCAGGAGCAGCCCGAGCGGCGGCAACAAGGCGGCAAGAACGTAGATCATTCCGAACCCTCCTGCGGCTGGCGCGGTGCATACCAGCGTCACGCAGGATTTAGGTGATTTGCCCTGTTCCGCAATGGCTTGTGTCGACAGCGGGATGATACAGGCCCCTCGCCTGCCCCTTTCCCGGTCTCCCGATTCCAATGACCAAAGCAACGCCTGATCCCGCTGATCGTCGCCACCGCCCTGTTCATGGAGAACATGGACTCGACGGTGATTGCGACGTCGCTGCCGGCGATCGCGGCTGACATCGGCACCAGCCCGCTGACGCTGAAGCTTGCGATCACGTCCTATCTGCTGTCGCTCGCCGTGTTCATTCCGGCCAGCGGCTGGACCGCCGACCGTTTCGGCGCGCGCATGGTGTTCTCGATCGCGATCGGCGTGTTCATGATCGGATCGATCGGCTGCGCGCTGTCGCAGAACGTCACCCATTTCGTCATCGCCCGCATCCTGCAGGGCATGGGCGGGGCGATGATGACGCCGGTCGGACGGCTGGTGCTGTTGCGCTCGATCGACAAGAGCGCGCTGGTCAATGCGATGACCTGGGTGACGGTGCCGGCGCTGATCGGCCCGGTGATCGGGCCGCCGCTCGGCGGCTTCATCACCACCTATTTCTCCTGGCACTGGATCTTCCTGATCAACATCCCGATCGGGCTGCTCGGCATCTTCATGGCGATGAAGTATATCGACCCGATCAAGAGCGAGGACCCCGAGCGCTTCGATCTCTACGGGCTGATCCTGGCCGGCATCGGCCTCGCCGGCATCGCCTTCGGCCTCTCGGTCGCGGGCCTCAATCTGCTGCCCTGGCCGATCGTCGCCGGCCTCGTCGCGGTCGGCACGATCTCGATGACGCTCTACGTCATGCACGCGCGGCGGACCGGATCGCCGGTGCTGGATTTCTCGCTGCTGCGGCTTTCCACCATGCGCGCCAGCATCATCGGCGGCTTTCTGTTCCGGCTCGGCATCGGCGCGCTGCCGTTCCTGCTGCCGCTGTTGATGCAGGAAGGCTTTGGCCTGACGCCGTTCCAGTCCGGCCTCGTGACGTTCGCATCCGCCGTCGGCGCCATGGGCATGAAGACGCTGGCCGCGCGCATCATCCGCGCCTTCGGCTTCCGCAACATGATGACGGTCAATGCCGTCGTCAGTTCGGTCTTCCTCGCGGCCTGCGCCCTGTTCACGGTGACGACGCCGCTGTTGCTGATCTTCATCATCCTCGTGGTCGGCGGCTTCTTCCGCTCGCTGCAGTTCACCGCGATCAACACGGTCGCCTATGCCGAGGTCGAGCCGGCGCAGATGAGCCGCGCCACCACGCTGGTCAGCGTCAACCAGCAGCTGGCGATCTCGGCGGGCGTCGCGGTCGGCGCGTTCTCGGTGGAATCGACCATGGCGCTATCAGCACGTCACCGAGCTGAACGCGGACGTATTCCCGCCGGCATTCCTCGTGGTCTCGATCATCTCGGCGGTGTCGGCGTATTTCTTCTGGCAGATGCCCGACGACGCCGGCCACGAAATCTCGGGCCGCAAGGCGGTCGAGATTTCCAGCCGCAAGGGCGCGGAAAAGGCGGCGACCAAGGCCGCCAGCGAAGGCACCGAGGACGCGCGCGATCAGCGGTTGGGCTGAAGGGTTTCGAGCGGAACGCGGAAAACGCTGTAGCCTTCGATCGTCGAAAATCCGGTTTCCGGATAGACCAGGGTCAGGACGGCGGCCGGTGCCTTGCCATTGATCAGCCGATCCATGGCCAAGCTTTCGCCTGCGGTGAGCAGGCTGCCAGTCGCCCCCGCCGACGTGATCGCGGCTTGAATCCTGGCGTGCGCGTTCAGATACTTGTCGTCGATCGCGATGATCTTTCCGGTAAGTTCGGATACCGACTTGATCTCGGGCCTGGCCACGACAATCGCGACCGACGGCTCGCCGCCGTTCGGCGAAGACTGAGCTTTCTTCTCGGCATCCCGCAGCGTCATGACGTGCTCCGCGATGACCGTCGCGACCCGCATCTGATCTCGCACCTTTTTGGCGGCGGCCACGGACGCCGGATCGACAGCTTCGGCTCGGGCCTCAAGTAACGCAGGCGAAAGCGGGATGCCCGCCGGTTGGCTATCGGACGCCGCGGGAGCCGCCGGCGCCACTTCGGCCACCTGAGGGCGATCCGTCAGCGGAATTCGAAACACCTTGAAACCCGCGATTTCGGCGGACCACTCGGCCGTCTCTGGATAGTCCAGCGTCAGGACTGCCGCCGGCACTTCCCCGTTGACGAGCCGATCCAGCGCCTTCGCCCGGCCTTCGGCCAATTTCGCGTTGACAGCAGCTTCAACCTTACGCCGCGCTTCGTCGTTTGCCGCGGCGGCAGCTTCATCGATGGCAATGTTCTTGCCCGCCAGTTCCGCCAGTGACGTGACTTCCGGAACAGCCAGCAGCAGCGCAACCGTTCGGCCCGCATCGTCCGCCGACGCGCCGCCGGCGCCAAAGCACGACAGGAAAATCAGCAGTACCTGCAATTTCCGCATAACGTCCCCCCAAACCATTGCGTGGATTCAAATCAATGCGACGGAAACTACGGCTCACGGCCGCAGGTAGCTCCAGCCCTTTTCCTGCTTCTCCATCAACTGGACGACGCCCGACGGAACGACCGTCGCGTCGGACAGCACGGCGATCGAGTGCCCTTCCTTCTTCTCCATGTTCTCCTTGGTGTTGCCGCAGGCGGAGAACTGGACCTTGCTGGGAAACGCATTGCCCTTCAGCTGCTTGAGCCGGTCTTGCACCGGCGACGTGTCGGCACGCAGCATATGCAGGCCCGGACCATAGGCGACGATGTCCACGTCAACGTCCTCGCCCTTGGCGCGGTAATAGTCGATCACGTTGGTGGCGTTGTTCAGCGCGAGATTCATGACCGCCGGATCGTTCTGATCGACATGTATCAGCAGTCGATGAGGCTTTGTGGTGCTCGAACTCTGTTGCTTCGTGCTGGCGCTCGGACCCTGCTTCTTCGCGCTCTGGGCCAGCGCGACCGACGCCATCGACAAACAGACCATGGACGCCACGGTCAACTGATAAAACCATTTACGCATTACAAAATTCCTTCAAAAGAAAACAGAGTGTTTGCCTATTCAGTCCTAACGTCGTTCCGATGACTTGCTCGCGGTCGATGGCCACATGCAGGCGGCAGCGATCTTGTTACGGATCGCATTCCATCCGGCGAGCTGAAAGGCTGCCTCGCTGTCCCGACCCGATCCATCGGAGACGACGATCTTCAGACCGCGTATCCTCAGAAAACGATTGCAGCAGCGCGGTCGCATCGCCCTTGTAAATTGCGGTCTTCGCATCCGCGGATGCCGTCCAGCGCGACTTGACTGTCGGCTGATCGTTGATCTGCTGGGCGACGAGGATTTCGTCGCCGCGCGACGGGCGCGGGATTCCCTCCATGCGTAGCCAGAGTTCGCTGCGGCCGTCCGCGGCAGCGGACCACCAGCGACGCCGGCGTAGTCCTGTTCTCGGACCGCGCGCGAAGCGTCGCCGTTACGATGGGAGAGTAATCGACCGGCGAGGACATCTCGCTCACCGTCCAGCTCGTGCCTTGAGCGACTGGCGGCGCGGAAATCGTCGCGGTTACCTTGACCGGCGGCGTCACCTCGACCGCTTTTTGCGGAGTCGCCTCGACCGCTTTTTCCGGTTCGACGGCTTTATCCCGTTCGACGGCCTTAGCTGGCGGATTTGCCGGCAATGCCGGCGAGACGGCTTCGGCGGGCTTGTCTGACACGGCTTCGGCGGGTTTGTCGGGCGAAGCCGTTTCGCTGGTCGCCGGCGGCCGATCAACCGACGCGGAAGGCTGCGATCCAGCGAGTTCAAGGCAGACGCGCTGCATCTTGCGTGCGTTCTGAAGGCACTCCTGACGCTCCGCGTCGTTGGCGGAAGGTGAGCAGTTCTCTTCCGTGACACGCGCCAGCTTGAAGCATGTGTCCAGGCTGGTGGCGGTCCTACTTGCGGACTGCGCGAGAGCGAGCGTGCTCACGAGGCAGAGCGAGGTCGCGATCCCTAGCGCTCTCATCGCGACATCTCGCTCTGTTTGACGGAACTGTTGCGATCGATCCAGTTTTGGGCGGCCCGGGCTCGCTCCATTCCTGGTACGCCCCGCTTCAAATCAATGTCCTTCCATTTCGGATCGAACCCAGGCGACTTCAATTTATCGACGCGGCTGAAGAACTCCTCCACGAAGCGCTCGACCCGACGATAACGCGGCGTCTCCGGCCGCCAGTTGTACGATGCGAGAACGGTGGGAACCGCGATGGTGGCGATGCGTTCGCCCTTCGCGATCAGGTTGGGATAGTCCGAGGACTCGAGCGACGAAGCGACATAGTAGTCGGAGAATTTCGGACCGAATTCGACGGGCAGAAACTTGAAGCCTTCATCCCACTTGCCCTTCACGAACGGGTCGACGGGCTTCGTCGTGATAAAGACGACAGCGGCAATTTCTCCGCGCCTCAGCTGTTCCAGGGCGGCGGGGTGCGGGATGAACATCTTGTCCACGTTAACCCCGAGGCGACTGAAAATAAGTGGCCCGGAATAGGCCGCGGCAGTGCCTAGCGTGTTGAAGTTGACCTTCTTGCCTGCCAGGTCCGCCAGCGATCGAATCTCCGGCCGAACGAAGATATGCAGGTCCGACGGAAACAGGTTGATGATCGAGACGATGCGCTGCTGGATCTGCGGCACCTGCGTCTTGTACTCTTCAAGCGAGTCGGTGTTGATGATCGCCAGATCCACTCCCTTGAGATAGAGGAGATCGTTGACGTTCTCCGTTGGCCCCCGCGTCACGATCGGAAGAACGTGCACCTGGTCGCTCTCATTCACCACCCGCGCAATTTCGGTAGCGAAACGGATCGGGGCGCCTTCCAGCAAACCGCCGGCAAGGCCCACGGTGCCGGCATTAACGCGTTCTCTGATCTGCTGTTCGCTCGGCGCCCGCGGCACATTCTCTTTATTAGGGGATTGCGCGGGACTTGCAGTGCAGAACCCGATCGTGACGATAAACGCAGTCATCCATCTTGCAAAAAAACGCATCACAAAACACCTTTACAAAAACGCCAGACCACAACAACACACGCGCACTCGGCGCCGACGATCGAAACGACCGTCAAAAAAACTTCAGTTCTTGCCCAGGGTCCATCAACGACGATTAGCAACCTTTAGTTGCACAAACTAGGCACATTTCAATTTTTTGATTATGGTCGATAATTTTCGATTATGACCGATAATTCGAGAAATCAAAGAATAAATGGGTATGAGGGTTAATCCTGATAGACATTCAATGGAGCATCAATTTACCTTTCGGCGATGCTCAAGCGGGAAGACAGCGCCTTAACACTCCATCGGGCGCAAAAATTGGCATCCTCGACGAGTTAGCATTCGAAACTGCAACTGAAAATTAAATGCCGCGCGAGAATACTGCTGGCTCTACTCTAGCGTTAAATGAATGCCGGCGCCCGCGTCGATTAATGACGTCGCGCAGCGACCTCGTCTCGACCTCGCCACCCGCGGTAGCTTGCTACGCTTTCACGCCGCCCCGAAATCCCATCGCCAGCACATAGCGCTCCGACGAATCCTGCCGGCTCGACGCCGGCTTGACGTGGCGCACGCTGGCAAAATCGCGCTTCAATTGCGCGACCAGTTCGGCGTCGGCGCCGCTCTGAAAGGCCTTGGCCAGGAACGTTCCGCCGGGATTGAGCACGTCGGTGGCAAACGCCGCCGCCGTTTCGATCAGGCCGACGATGCGCAACTGATCCGTCTTGCGGTGGCCGGTGGTGTTGGGCGCCATGTCGGACATCACCACGTCGGCGCGTCCGCCCATCATGGCGATCAGTTTTTCCGGCGCGTCGTCGGCCAGGAAATCGAGCTGGGCGAAATTGACGCCCGGGATTTCCGGCATCTCCAAAAGATCGATCGCGATCACCTTGCCCTTGCCGTTGACGGCGCCGACGCGCTTGGCCGCGATCTGGCTCCAGCCGCCGGGCGCGGCGCCGAGATCGACCACGGCGATGCCGTGCTTGAGAAAGCGATGCTTGTCGTCGATCTCGATCAGCTTGTAGGCCGCGCGCGAGCGATAGCCGTCGCGCTTGGCCTGCGCCACATAGGGATCGTTGAGCTGCCGCTCCAGCCAGAGTTTTGATGACAGCTTGCGCTTGCCGCCGCTCTTGACCGTGACGTGCAGCCGTCCGGTGGTGTCTTTCGCCATATCGGTTTGCGCCTTGCGGTGTTTGACGCGATCTAGCACATCACGCCACGCGGCGCATTAGCACGCCCGGAGCGCGCCGTCCTCGCGCATCATCTCGACCAGCATGCCCTCGCGCAGGCCGCGGTCGGCGACGCGCAGCCGCGGCAGCGGGAAGGCGTCGCGGATCGCATCCAGGATGGCGCAGCCGGCCAGCACCAGATCGGCGCGCTCGACGCTGATGCAGTTATTGTTGGCGCGCTCCTGATAGCTCATGCCGCGCAGCCGCTGGATCACCGAGGTCACGTCGGAACCGTTCATCCAGACGCCGTCGATGCGGCGGCGGTCATAGCGCGCCAGGTTGAGATGGACGCCGGCCAGCGTCGTCACGGTGCCTGATGTGCCCAGCATGTGCATGTCGTGCAAGTCAGCGCCGTGTTCGGCCGCGAACGGCGCAACGTGCTGCGCGACCTCGCGCACCATCTGCGCGTAGGATTCCGCGGTGACGTCCCTGCCGCCGAAACGTTCGGCCAGCGTGACGACGCCGAGCGGGATCGACATCCAGGCCCTGATCCGCGGCGGCGCGTTCTGTTCGGCCGGGTCGCGCTCGATCCGGACCAGTTCGGTCGAGCCGCCGCCGATGTCGAACAGGATGGCGCCCCGCCCCTTGGCGTCGAGCAGCGGCGAGCAGCCGATCACGGCCAGCGTCGCCTCGGTCTCGCGGTCGATCACTTCCAGCCGGATGCCGGTCTCGGCGGCGACCCGGGTCCGAAAGCTTTCGGCATTGGCCGCGGCGCGGCAGGCCTCGGTCGCGATCAGCCGCAAGCGCTTGGCCTTGCGGTGGCGGATCTTGTCGCTGCAGATGCTCAAGGCCGCGATGGCGCGGTCGATCGCGGCCTCGCTGATGGAACCGGTCGCGGAAATGCCCTCGCCCAGCCGGATGATCCGCGAGAACGAATCCACCACGCGAAAACCGTCGCCCGCCGGACTGGCGATCAGAAGCCGGCAATTATTGGTGCCGAGGTCGAGCGCGGCGTAGACACCGTTGCGGGTGTCCGCGGCAACCGACCCTGACGGGCTGGCGCGGGCCTGAAGGCCCTCGCGCAGCCGCGGATCCTCATTCATCAAATTGTCTTTCCGCGGCCCACGCGGGCCGGGCCGCCGAAGAATTACCGTTCACGGAAACTTTAGCAGCGCCAAGGGGCTACGCAACAACCCATCACATAGGACTATGCCCAATCAGGCGTTGTCGCTGACGTGATGCAGTGCGTTATCTGAGCGGGAACCCGCAAAAGCGCGAGATTCCAAGCATTTCAGGTGTTTTTCGATGCAAGATCACACGTCGCCGTCCTCCCTGGAAAACGCTATCGCACTGCAAAAATACGGTGTCGGGCAGCCGGTGCGCCGCAAGGAGGACGACACGCTGGTCCGCGGCAAGGGCAAATACACCGACGATTTCACCCTGCCCGGCCAGGCCTATTGCTTGATGGTGCGCTCCAGCCACGCCCACGGGATCATCCGGGGCATCGACACGGCGGCCGCCAAGGCGCATGCCGGGCGTGCTCGGCGTCTGGACCGGCAAGGACCTGGAAGCCGCCGGCTACAACCCCTTCACCTGCGGCCTGCCGCTGAAGAGCCGGGACGGCTCGCCGCTGCTGCAGACCAACCGCCCGGCGCTGCCGACCGACAAGGTGCGCTTCGTCGGCGATCCCGTGGCCTTCGTGGTCGCCGAAACGCTGGCGCAGGCGCGCGATGCGGCTGAGGCCGTCGAACTCGACATCGAGCCGCTGCCGGCCGTGACCGATGCCGCGGAAGCCACCAAACCCGGCGCGCCGCAGCTCTACGACCACATCCCCAACAACGTCGCGCTCGACTATCACTATGGCGACACCGCCAAGATCGACGCGGCGTTCGCCAGCGCCGCGCATGTGACAAAACTCGACATCGTCAACACCCGCGTCGCCGTCGTCTCGATGGAGCCGCGCGTGGCGCTCGCGGCCTACGACAAGGCGAGCGAGCGCTTCACGCTGCAGGTGCCGACCCAGGGCGTCGCCGGCAACAAGGCCGGCTTTGCCAAGATCCTGAACGTGCCGACCGACAAGGTTCGTATTCTCACCGCCAATGTCGGCGGCTCCTTCGGCATGAAGAACATGAACTACCCCGAATACACCTGCATCGCGCACGCGGCGAAGGTGCTGGGACGTCCGGTGAAGTGGACCGACGAGCGCTCGACCAGCTTCCTGTCCGACAGCCAGGGCCGCGCGCAGCTCATCCACGCCGAACTCGCGCTCGATGCCGAAGGCAAGTTCCTCGCGGTGCGGCTGCAGGGTTACGGCAATCTCGGCGCCTACATCACCGGCGTGGCGCCGGGACCGCTGTCGCTCAACACCGGCAAGAACCTCGCCAGCGTCTACCGCACGCCGCTGCTCGGCGTCGACATCAAGACGGTGTTGACCAACACCACGCTGATGGGCGCCTATCGCGGCGCCGGCCGGCCCGAGGCCAACTACTACATGGAGCGGCTGATCGACCGCGCCGCCGACGAGATGGGCATCAACCGCCTGACCTGCGCAAGCGCAACTTCATCAAGCCGTCGCAACTGCCGTTCGCGGCGGCCTCCGGCGTCACCTATGACAGCGGCGATTTCGCAGGCGTCTTCAACAAGGCGCTGGAGATTTCCGACCACGCCAATTTCGCCAAGCGCAAGAAGGAAAGCAAGAAGAACGGCAAGCTGCGCGGCATCGCGGTCGGCTCCTATCTCGAAGTCACCGCGCCGCCGAGCGGCGAACTCGGCAAGATCACCTTCGAGCCGGACGGTTCGGTGAAGCTGACGACCGGCACGCTGGATTACGGCCAGGGCCACGCCACGCCGTTCGCGCAGGTGCTTTCCGCCGAGCTCGGCGTGCCGTTCGAGAAGATCACGCTGGAGCAGGGCGACAGCGATCTCGTCCGCTTCGGCAACGGCACCGGCGGCTCGCGCTCGATCACGGCGACCGGTCAGGCGATCGTGGAGGCCTCCGCGCTCGTGGTCGCCAAGGGCAAGCAGGCCGCCGCGCATCTGATGGAAGCATCCGAAGGCGACATCGAATTCGCCAAGGCCGCTTCACCATCGCCGGCACCGACCGCTCGATCGGCATCATGGAGCTGGCGCAGCGCCTGCGCGAAGGCAAGCTGCCCGAGGGCGCGCCGCGCTCGCTCGACGTCGACCACGCCACCAAGGAAACGCCGTCGACCTTCCCCAATGGCTGCCATGTCGCGGAAGTCGAGATCGATCCCGAGACCGGCGTGACGCGGATCGTGCGCTACTTCGCCGTCAACGATTTCGGCACCGTCGTCAACCCGATGATCGTCGCCGGCCAGTTGCACGGCGGCGTGGCGCAGGGCATCGGCCAGGCGCTGATGGAGGAAGTCAGCTACGATTCCAGCGGCCAGCCGATCACCGGCTCGTTCATGGACTACGCGATGCCGCGCGCGGAGGACATCCCGCCGATGGAAGTCGGCGACCATCCCTCGCCGGCAAAGACCAATCCGCTCGGCACCAAGGGCTGCGGCGAAGCCGGCTGCGCCGGCAGCCTCGTCTGCATCGTCAATGCGGTGGTCGATGCGCTGTCGGAATACGGCATCACGCATATCGACATGCCGCTGACGCCGGAACGGGTGTGGCGCGCGATCCAGGATGCGAAGGCGAAGGCGGCGTGAGGGCTGACGCTCGCTCGCCACAACCACAACTGTCGTCACCCGCGCGAGGCGGGTGACCCAGTATTCCAGAGACGTCAGCGATAGAACCGAGAAGCCGCGGCGTACTGGATTCCCCGCCTTCGCGGGGAATGACAGTTGAGATTGAGGCGCGCTGCCGTGCCCCCTACGCCGCCGCCTGCTCGCGCGGCTGGTAGATCGCGATGTGATGGCAATGCGCCAGCGGCGTCTTGCCGTTGGCGACGACCAGCGCGTCGAGCTCGACGAAGCGGTGGCCCTTCTTGTCGTAATTGCCGACGACTTTGGCGCGCGCGGTCAGTTCGTCGCCGATGCGCCCCGCCGACAGCAGTTGCATCCGGGTGCCGACGTGAATCCACGGACCCATGATGGCATTGTCGACCAGCACCTTGTTCATCACCCGCGGCAACAGGCCGGGGTGGCCGAGCCCTTCCCGGGCGTAGATCGTCTCGGTCTCGCGAATATCCGCCAGATATTCCTTGGCCGCATCCGCCGCCCAGGTGCGCGGCACCGCGCCGAGCCATTTGCCGAGGGCATAGGACGTCGCATCCACCGGCTTGCGCTCGGCCACCGCCGCAACGTCGACAAAGTCGGAAAGCGAAAACGATGGCGCTGCCGCCGGCAGCGATGCCGTGCCGGTCGCGCAAAGCTCTCCCCGGCTCTCGACCTGGATCGCGAGCACGCCGTTGCTCTCTTCGCCGGTGACATCGGCCAGTTCGCCGTCATACACCGGCTTGACGAAGCGCGCCTCGATCAGGCCGCGTTCGAGGAAGGCCCGGCCCCATTTTGCGACCGGCAGGTGCATCATATAGGCCATCACATCGACGCCGGGCACCAGCCCGCCGATAAAGCCATAGCGCTTCGCCACGGTGTCGTCGTGCATCTTGTTTTCGGAATGTTTTGACGTGTTGTAGGCCGAGACCCGATGCGGCTCGATGCGGCTTGTCATGCCCGTTTCCCCTGGTTTCTTGTTCTTTCCGGCCCGTTATCGTACGCGAAGAAAGTGCCGTGGCAAGCGTGTTCCAGCAGCTGTTTTCCTCGCATTTTTCCGCCCGGTGGAGTACCACGCGCGGACGAGAGAGCCTGACCGAATCCAATCCGATTGACTGACCTGAAGTGCCTGAATTGAACCCCACCCGCATCTATGTCGATGCCGACGCCTGCCCGGTGAAGGACGAGATCTATCGCGTCGCGCTCCGGCACGGCCTGCCGGTCAGCGTGGTCGCGGGCAATTTCATCCGCGTGCCGCAGGATCCGCTGATCGAGCGCATCGCCGCCGGTTCCGGCATGGATGCCGCCGACGACTGGATCGCGGAGCGCGCCGGCAAAGGCGATATCGTCATTACCTCGGATATCCCGCTCGCCAGCCGCTGCGTGAAAGCCGGCGCCGAGGTGATCGCGCCGAACGGCAAGCCGTTCACCGAACAATCGATCGGCATGACGCTGGCGGTGCGCAATCTGATGACCGATCTGCGCTCGTCCGGCGAAGTCACCGGCGGTCCGAAATCCTACTCCCCGCGCGACCGCTCGGCATTCTTGTCGGCGCTCGACCAGACCATCCGCCGCATCCAGCGCCAGCGGGCGCAACAGCCTGCGCCAAACCAGGATTGAACGATGGCGCCGCCGCTGATCCAGTTGAAAGATATCAGGCTGACCTTTGGCGGCACGCCGCTGTTGTCGGGCGTCGAGCTGTCGGTGTCATCGGGCGAGCGCGTCTGCCTGATCGGCCGCAACGGCTCGGGCAAATCGACGCTGCTGAAGATCGCCGCCGGCACCGTCGAACCCGACGGCGGCAGCCGCTTCGTGCAGCCGGGCGCGACCATCCGCTATCTGCCGCAGGAGCCTGACTTCGGCGACCACAAGACCACGCTGGCCTATGTCGAGGCCGGCCTCGGCCCCGGCGACGATCATTATCAGGCGCGCTATCTGGTGGAGCAGCTCGGGCTGTCACGGCGAAGAAGACCCCGCGCATGTCTCCGGCGGCGAGGCCCGCCGCGCGGCGCTGGCGCGGGTGCTGGCGCCCTCGCCCGACATCCTGCTGCTGGACGAGCCGACCAACCATCTCGACCTGCCGACCATCGAATGGCTGGAAAGCGAACTGGAAAGCCGACGCTGCGCGCTGGTCATCATCAGCCATGACCGCCGCTTCCTCTCCAATCTCTCGCGCGCCACCGCCTGGCTCGATCGCGGCCAGATCCGGCAGATCGACCGCGGCTTCTCGGCGTTCGAGGCCTGGCGCGACGAGGTGCTGGCGGAGGAAGAGCGCGACCAGCACAAGCTCGACCGCAAGATCGTCAACGAGGAGCACTGGCTGCGCTACGGCGTCTCCGGCCGCCGCAAGCGCAACGTCAAGCGGCTCGGCAATCTGCACGCGCTGCGCGACCAGCGGCGCGACTTATCGTGGCGCGACCGGGCAATGCCAGCCTCGCGGCCGCCGAAGCCGACAAATCCGGCAAGCTCGTCATCGAGGCCAAGAATATCAGCCAAGGCCTATGGCGACCGCACGATCGTCGACGGCTTTTCGATCCGCGTCCAGCGCGGCGACCGCATCGGCATCGTCGGCCCGAACGGCGCCGGCAAGACCACGCTGATCGAGATGCTGACCGGCGGCAGCCCGCCCGACAGCGGCACCATCCGGCTCGGCGCCAATATCGAGATGGCGACGCTCGACCAGCACCGCGAAAGCCTCGACCCCAAAACGACGCTGGCCGAAGCCCTGACCGGCGGACGCGGCGACCACGTCATGGTCGGCGGCAAGCCGAAGCACGTCGTCAGCTACATGAAGGACTTTCTGTTCGCGCAGGAGCAGATGCGCACGCCGCTGGAGGTGCTCTCCGGCGGCGAGCGCGGCCGGCTGATGCTGGCGCGCTCGCTGGCAAAGCCGTCCAACCTGCTGGTGCTGGACGAACCGACCAACGACCTCGACCTCGAAACCCTCGACGTGCTGGAGGAGATGCTCGGCGACTACGAGGGCACCGTGATCCTGATCAGCCATGACCGCGACTTCCTCGACCGCGTGGTGACGTCGGTGATCGTGCCCGAGGGCAATGGCCGCTGGATCGAATATGCCGGCGGCTACACCGACATGCTGGCGCAGCGCGGCGAGGATCTCGCGCGCGAGGCTCCCGGTGCAACGGCCGTCGAGGAAAAGAAGGAAACCAGGGCTGCCGCTCCCTCCGCGGCGTCAAAGCGCCGGCTGAACTTCAACGAGAAGCACGCGCTGGAAACGCTGCCGAAGACGATGACGAAGTTGCAGGCCGAGATTGCCAAACAGCAAAAGCTGCTTGACGATCCCGACCTCTACGCCAAGGATCGCAAGAAATTCGACGCGGCCTCGGCGGCGATTGCAAAGGCGCAGGAAGAGCTGGCGGCGGCCGAGGATCGATGGCTGGAGCTGGAAGTGTTGCGGGAAGAGATAGAGCAGGCGTAGGGTGGGCAAAGGAGCGAAGCGACGTGCCCACCATCCATCACCAATCGCGCGGCTTCATGGTGGGCATCGCTTCGCTTTGCCCACCCTACGGGTTCCCATTTCGAACAGAGAGAAGAGCATGACCACCCCCCTCGCCGCCAAAATCGCCCGTGAATACGGCACGCCCTGCGCCGTGATCGACATGGACCGCGTCGAGCGCAACATCGCGCGTATCCAGGTGGCCTGCGATACGGCCGGCGTCGCCAACCGGCCGCATATCAAGACCCACAAGAGCCCCCTGCTGGCGCAGATGCAGGTCGCGGCCGGCGCCAAGGGCATCACCTGCCAGAAGATCGGCGAGGCCGAGGTGATGGCGGAAGCCGGGATCGACGACATCCTGATCAGCTACAATCTGATCGGCGAGGAGAAGATGGCCCGCCTCGCCGCGCTGCAGGCCAAGGCCCACATGACGGTCGCCGCCGACAATTCGACCGTGATCGCGGGCCTGCCGCAGGCCGCCGCCGCTTCCGGGCGGCCGCTGTCTGTCGTGGTCGAATGCGATACGGGGCGCAAGCGCGCTGGCGTCGAGACACCCGGCGAGGCCATCGCACTGGCGCGCGAGATCGCGGGCTTCAAAGGGCTGAAGTTCGCGGGCTTCATGCTGTACCCGACCGAAACCGGCTGGACCGAGGCGCAGAAATTCTTCGACGAGGCGCTGGCCGGCGTCCGCGCGCTCGGGCTCGATGCGACGATGGTTTCGACCGGCGGCTCGCCGAACCTGAAGAATCTCGGCAAGCTCAAGGGCGCGACCGAGCATCGGCCGGGCACCTATATCTACAACGACCGCATGCAGGTCGCCGCCGGCGTCGCCGATTGGGACGATTGCGCGCTCAACATCTATTCCACCGTCGTCAGCCGCGCCGGCCCGGACCGCGGCATTCTCGACGCCGGCTCCAAGACGCTGACCTCGGATACCGGCGGCGGGCTCGAGGGTCACGGGCTGATCCTGGAGCACCCGGAGGCGAAGATCGCGCGCTTTGCGGAAGAGCACGGCTTTCTCGATCTCGCCCGCAGCAATACGCGGCCTGTTGTCGGCGACGTCGTGCGGATCGTGCCCAACCATGTCTGCGTCGTCGTCAACATGATGGACGAGGTGGTGATGGTGCGCGGCGACGAGATCATCGGCACGCTGCCGGTCGCGGCACGGGGGAAGTTGCGGTAGAGCCTCTAGTCTGTAGGGTGGGCAAAGCGCAGCGTGCCCACCATCAAGAGCGACGCAAGTCAATGGTGGGCACGCTTCGCTCTGCCCACTCCTACGAATTCGGCGAGCTACTTCAACGCGCCCCTCCCCGCCGCAACTCCCGTCGCGAACGACGCCTGCAAGCAGATAGCCGCCGGTCGGCGCTTCCCAATCCAGCATCTCGCCGGCCGCGAACACGCCGGGCAGGCGGCGGATCATGAAATCGGCATCGATTTCGCTGAACGCGATCCCGCCCGCGGTGGAAATCGCGCGCGCGATCGGCGCGACACCGGTGAGTTCGATCGGGACGGCGTTGATCAGGTTGGCAAGATCGGCCGGTGACAGCGACGCCAGCGGAGTGCCGGATGCCTTGGCTGCCTCCTGCAGCAATCCGATCGCAACCGGTGAGAGGCTGACGGCCTTGCGCAGGAAATTCGACAAGGACTGTTTGCCTTTCGGCACCGAGACCTTCGCGATCAACTCCTTCATGTCGAGATCGGGCCGCAGCGCCACGTGCAGGGTCGCCCTGCCCCTGTCGATCGCCTCGCGCAACTCGGCCGACAGCGCATAGACCGCGCCGCCTTCGATGCCGGTTCGGGTAACGATGGCTTCGCCGCGCACGCTGTGAGCACCGAATGTCAGCGCCACGCCCTTGAGCGGCTGTCCTTCGAAGCGGTCGCGAAAAATATCGGACCAGGCGACGGTGAAGCCGGAATTTGCCGGTCGCAGCGGCGATATCTGCACGCCTCTAGCCGCGAGAATCTCCGCCCATGCGCCGTCGGAGCCCAGCCGCGGCCAGCTTGCGCCGCCGAGCGCCAGCACGGTTGCGCGCGTCTCGATGGCGTGCGGTCCATCCGGCGTTTGAAAACGTAGACGGCCCTGCTCGTCCCAGCCGGTCCAGCGGTGACGCAGCGCCAGTCGCACGCCCATCGAGTCCAGCCGCCGCAGCCACGCCCGCAGCAAGGGCGATGCCTTGAAGGCCTTTGGAAATACCCGGCCGCTGGAGCCGACAAAAGTTTCCTGCCCCAGCGCGTCGCTCCAGTCGCGCAAGGCCTGCGGCGGGAACGCTTCGATGGCGGCGGCGAGATGCGGCATCGCCTCGCGGTAGCGCGCGAGGAATTGCGGCAACGGCTCGCTGTGCGTGAGGTTGAGCCCGCCTCGCCCGGCCATCAGGAATTTGCGGCCGGCGGACGGCATTGCGTCGTAGACGGTGACGCTGGCGCCGCCCTGCGCGAGCACTTCGGCCGCCATCAGGCCGGCAGGGCCGGCACCGATGATGGCGACGTGTTGTGCGAGGTGAAGACATGGCGGAGAGTGTAGCCGGATCGACGGCTCGTAGGGTGGGCAAAGCGAAGCGTGCCCACCATCATTCGTCGACGTCGAGGATGCATGGTGGGCACGGTCGCTTCGCGCCTTTGCCCACCCTACGAAGTCGCGAGTTCTACAGCTTGATCCCGGCCCGCGCCGCAGCCTGCGCCACATATTTCTGCGTCTGCTCGAACGCGCCCTGCAGCGCCTTGGCCTTCGACACATCGTCGATCTCGGCAAAATGCGCCGCGATGGCATCCGGCGTCCAGTCGGACTGGGCCAGGTTGATGCCTTCGGTCTCGATGATCTTGATCACGGCGAACGAGCCCGCGCCGGCGCCCATGATGGTGCGGGTCGGCGCGTCCTCGCTGAGCAGGAATTCCACCGCCGGCGTGATCGCCTCGGGGCGCATCAGGGCCAGCGCCTGCGGCGACAGCAGCTCTTCGGTCATCCGGGTCGCCGCGGTCGGCGAAATGGTGTTGACGCGGATGTTGTTCTTGCGGCCTTCCTCGGCCAGCACGTTCATCAGGCCGACCATGCCGGCTTTGGCCGCGCCGTAATTGGCCTGGCCGAAATTGCCGAACAGGCCCGACGACGAGGTGGTGACGACGATGCGGCCGTAATTGCGCTCGCGCATGCCGGCCCACACCGCCTTGCAGCAATAGAAGGTGCCGGTGAGATGGACGTCGAGCACCTTTGCGAAATCGGCGACCTCCATCTTGGCGAACGACTTGTCGCGCAGGATGCCGGCATTGGCGCACAACAGATCGACGCTGCCCCACTCCTTGGTGGCGCGCTCGACCATGGCGGTGACCTGCTCGAAATTCGAGACATCGGCACCGTCGGCCATCGCCGTGCCGCCGGCTTTGCGGATTTCCTCGACCACGGTTTCGGCCGGCGTCAGCGAGCCGCCGGTGCCGTCGCGCGCGCCGCCGAAATCGTTGACCACCACCTTGGCGCCGCGGCTCGCCAGCCCCAGCGCATGCGCCCGTCCAAGACCATTGCCCGCGCCGGTGACGATAGCGACGCGTCCGTCAAACCTGATTGCCATGAGTGGAATTCCTGGATCCTTGTCATGCCGGGCTTGACCCGGGCATCCATCAATTTGAAGGGCTTTTTTGAGCAGTGATGGATTGCCGGGTCAAGCCCGGCAATGACGCGGAAAACCTAATGAAATAGATCAGCCCGATCCAGTCGGCGACCAGCGCGGGCTTTTCCTCGCCCTCGATCTCGACGGTGACGCTGGTGCGCGATTGCAGCTCTTTCGGCTTGCGCAGCTTGGCTTCCATCAGCGTGAAACGGCCGCGGACGCGCGAGCCGGCCCGCACTGGCGAGAGGAAGCGCAGCTTGTCGAAGCCGTAATTGACGCCCATCGCGGTGCCTTCGATGACCGGCATCACCTCGTGGGACATGATGCTCATCAGCGACATCGTCAGTCCGCCGCGGTGTCGAAACTAATCATCATTGCTTTCTGCAGCACCTCATACATGACAGCCGTCGACCACCCAAACATCAGCGCACCATTCATCGCCGTTAAGGGACCAAGCAGCCGCCAGCCCTCCACCGGTGTCACGTCGCCATAGCCGAGTGTCGCGTAGTTCACGAATGCAAAATACACGAGGTTTGTGCCAGCCGGCGCAGCATCCACAATCGAGTAGGCCAGCGACCAAACAAACACCTCAAGAACATGTGCGGCCATCAAGACCGAAACAGTTGCAATCATGACAGTGACCAGGCGCAGCGACGGGTGGCTTCTTTTTTTTGTACCCCACGCGCGTGCTACGCGCACCACCACGGTCATCACCAACGCATGTATTGTGATGTTACAAACACAAACGATGCCGCCTACCAGAAATTGGATCAGCATTGCCATCACGTCCTTGTAACGTTGACACAGTGCCTGCTCGCGAGGCCCAAATTAGCACAGGTCAATTTGAAAGCGCGAGAGAGTTACTTTAGCTCGGAGATGTGTGCTTTGGGGCATTCGCGCCGGTTTGGCCGGACCACATCACCAACGCGGCTCCGACCAGCCGAGTTCCTTGATCCAGATCAAGGGCGCGAAGCTTCTGCGCGCGAGGCTTCGGGCAGACCGCGGTTCGGCGCGATGCGTAGAGATCCGCGGCTTCCTCTCTCGAAGAAGGAGTACGCTGATGTTGCGTCGAATTCTCATAGCTTCGGCAGCCGCAGCCCTGCTGCTGGTCACCTTCGTTCCCGACGACGCCGATGCTCGCGGTCGCGGAGGTGGCGGCTATCGGGGCGGTGGTGGAGGCTACCGCGGCGGCGCTGTCGCAGTTCGAGGGGCTCGGGGCGGCGCTGTCGCAGTGCGTGGCGGGCGCTACGGCTATCGGGGTGCGGGCCTATCGCGGCTACGGTGTCGGTGCGGCCGCGGTGGGCGCCGCTGCGGTCGGAGCCGCTGCGGCCGGGGCCTACCGCGGCAGCTGCTACGACGCCTACGGCAACTACATTTGCGCCGGCGGGTACCGTCCGTACTGAGCGGCGCGACGCGGTTGGCCTATGGTGCTCGAAGCCAATGACGAAGTCATTTGCACAAGCGAACCATTTTTAATGCCGGATCGGGCGGCACACCCTCTCCCACAAGGCCCACAAGGGGAGAGGGGACGCTCAGCAAGCGTGACGGGCGGAAATCAGTCGAAATAGATCAGCCCGATCCAGTCGGCGACCAGCGCGGGCTTTTCCTCGCCCTCGATCTCGACGGTGACGCTGGTGCGCGACTGCAGCTCTTTCGGCTTGCGCAGCTTGGCTTCCGGCGAGCGTGAACCGGCCACGGACGCGCGAGCCGGCGCGCACCGGCGAGAGGAAGCGCAGCTTGTCAAAACCGTAATTGACGCCCATCGCGGTGCCTTCGATGACCGGCATCACCTCGTAGGACATGATGCTCATCAGGGACATCGTGAGGAAGCCGTGGGCGATGGTGTTGCCGAACGCGGTTTCCTTTTTGGCGCGTTCCGGATCGACATGGATGAACTGATGGTCCTCGATCACGTCGGCATAGACGTTGATCCGGTTCTGGTCGATCAGGTGCCAGGACGACACGCCGATCTCCTTGCCGACCATGGCCTGATAGGCCTCAAACGAGACCGGCGGCTTCTTCCAGACTTCATTCATTGATCAGCTCTCCAGCCCGGCGGTCCGCACCTTCTGCAGCTCCGGGAATTCATCTTCGCGGAATTCCGCATCCGCGCAGCGCGTCGTCGCGGTTATCGTCATGCTCCAGCCGGCGCAACTGCACGCGGCGGATTTTTCCGGAAATCGTCTTCGGCAGTTCCGTCACCAGTTCGATCTTGCGGATGCGCTTGAACGGCGCGAGCCGGGTGTGCAGGTGCTTGAAGATCGACAGCGCGGTCTCCGGCGTACGTTCGACGCCCGACACCAGCAGCACATAGGCTTTGGGGATCGCGAGCCGGATCGGATCGGGGCTCGGAACGACCGCGGCTTCGGCGACCGATTCATGTTCCAGCAGCACGCTTTCCAGCTCGAACGGGCTGATGCGGTAGTCGGAGGATTTGAAGACGTCGTCGGAGCGGCCGACGAAGGTGAGATAGCCCTCGTCGTCGGCAAACACCACGTCGCCGCTGCGATAGAGATCGCCGTCGGCGCCGGAGAGTTTGCCGTCCTCGCCCTGATAGCCCTGCATCAGGCCGGCCGGGCGGTCGGCGCCGAGCACCAGCGTGACCTCGCCCTCCTTGGTGACGTGGCCGTCATTGTCGGTGATCTGCACGCGGTAGCCCGGCAGCGGGCGGCCCATCGAGCCGACCTTGACCTTCTGGCCCGGCGAATTGCCGGCGAGCGCGGTGGTTTCGGTCTGGCCGTAACCGTCGCGGATGGTCAGGCCCCACGCCGCCTTCACCTGATCGATCACTTCGGGATTGAGCGGCTCGCCGGCGCCGCAGACCTCGCGCAGGCTCACCTTGAAATCGGCGAGCCGTTCCTGGATGAACAGCCGCCACACCGTCGGCGGCGCGCACAGCGTGGTGACGCCGCAGCGGCCGACGGTCGCGAGCAGCGCCTTGGCGTCGAAGCGCGGCTGGTTGACCACGAACACGGTGGCGCCGGCATTCCACGGCGCGAACAAGCAGCTCCAGGCATGCTTGGCCCAGCCCGGCGAGGAAATATTGAGATGCACGTCGCCGGGCTGCAGGCCGAGCCAGAACATCGTCGACAGCGCGCCGACGGGATAGCTGCGCTGGCTGTGCCGCACCAGTTTTGGTTTTGCCGTGGTGCCCGAGGTGAAATAGAGCAGCATCGGGTCGTCGGCATTGGTCGGCCCATCAGGCGCAAAATCTTCCGACGCGCTCGCCGCCTGTTCGAACGGCAGCCAGCCGTCGTGCTTCGACGTCGCGCCGACCACGATGCGAACCAGATTGTCGCCGCCGAGGCCTGCGAACTTCGCGACCTGATCCTGCGAGGCCACCACCACCCTCGCCCGGCCGCGATCGAGCCGGTCGCGCAGTTCGTCCGGGGTGAGCAGCGTGGTCGCGGGGATCACGACGACGCCGAGCTTCATGGCCGCCAGCATGGTCTCCCACAGCGGCACGACATTGCCGAGCAGCAGCAGCAGATGATCGCCGCGCTTCAGCCCCTGCGCGCGCAGGAAGTTCGCCACCTGATTGGAACGGGCCGAGAGCGCCGCGAAGGAAAGTTTTGTTTCCTTGTGGCCGGCATCGACGATCCAGAGCGCGGTGCGGTCCCGGCTGTCAGGCATTGCGGGCGAGTTCCGCATCGAACCAGTCCAGCGCCCAGTTGAACGGAACCGGATCGGGCCAGCGAAAGCCCTTCACGGCCGCATCGTAATCGGTGCGGTGCTTGAGCAGAAAGGCGCGCGCTTCCTGGAATGTCGTCATCAGGTCTCCGTTATTTCCCGGCGAGGCTCCGAACGTGCTGGATAATCCCGGAAAAATCCACCCCGCCATGGCCGGCGGCGTCGAACGCCTTGTAGATCTCCTGCGCGTGCTTGCCCAGCGGCGTCGCGGCGCCCGCGGCGTTGGCCGCGTCCTGCGCCAGCGTCAGGTCCTTCACCATCAGCGCCGAGGCAAATCCCGGCTTGTAGCCGTTGTTCGCCGGCGAGGCCGGCACCGGGCCCGGCACCGGGCAGTAGGACGTCAGCGCCCAGCATTGCCCCGAGGAGGTCGAGGCGACGTCGAACAGCGCCTGATGCGACAAGCCCAGTTTTTCCGCCAGCGCAAAGGCCTCGCCGACCCCGATCATGGAAATGCCCAGGATCATGTTGTTGCAGATCTTGGCCGCCTGCCCCGCGCCCGCGCCGCCGCAATGCACGATCTTCTTGCCCATGTTCTCCAGCACGGGTTTTGCCGCCGCAAACGCCTTGTCCTCGCCGCCGCACATGAAGGTCAGCGTCGCGCCCTTGGCGCCGCCGGTTCCGCCCGACACCGGCGCATCGACCGAGAGCGCGCCGTGCTTGGCGGCGAGTGCATGCGCCTGCTTGGCGCTTTCGACGTCGATGGTCGAGCAATCGATGATCAGCGCGCCCTTGGTCATGACAGGGATCACTTCGTTCCAGACCGACAGCACATGCTTGCCCGCGGGCAGCATGGTGATGATCGACGTCGGCGCCCTTGACCGAGCCAACCGAACTCTCGGCGATATCAGCGCCGTCGGCCTTGGCCTGATCGCGCGAGGCCGCGACCAGATCGAACGCGGTGACCTTGTGGCCGGCCTTGACCAGATTGGCCGCCATCGGCCCGCCCATGTTGCCGAGGCCAATGAATGCGATATTTGCCATCTCGAATCCTCCGCTTGAGCTTTTTCTGTTTTGATCAGGGAAATTTCAGTTCGTCGGCGCCGATCTCGGCGAAGTAAGGCGCGACCATTGCCGGCGTCACGTCTTCAATTCGCGGCGGCGACCATTTTGGATTGCGGTCCTTGTCGATCACGGCGGCGCGCACGCCCTCGCGGAAATCGTCGCTGGCGAAGACTTCCAGCGCGGCGCGATATTCCCGCACCAGGCATTCCTCCAGCGAGCGCGCGGTGCGCGCCAGCCGCAGCAGTTTCAGCGTCACCACCATGCCGCGCGGCGACTTTTCGTTCAGCGTCTTCAACGTCGCCTGCGCAAAGTCCGAGCCATCGCGCTGCAAGCGCCGCGACGATGTCTTCCATGCGATCGTGGGAGAACAACGCATCGATCTTGCGCCTGCTGCGCCGCGACCGGCCCGGCCGTCTCGCCGGTCGAGAAGCCCGCGATCAGCTTCCTGACGTCCGCCGACGTCGCGCCGGCGCCACTTTCGTCAGCGCCTCGCGCAAGGCCGGCAGCTTTCGCCGACGGCACCACCGCATCGGCAAACCTTGCATGGATCGCGTCCGGGCCGTTCATGGTCTGCCCGGTCAATCCGAAATACGTGCCGATCTCTCCCGGCGAATGCGCCAGCAGCCAGGTGCCGCCGACGTCGGGAAAGAAGCCGAGGCCGACTTCGGGCATTGCCAGCTTCGTCTTGTCGGTCACGACGCGGTGCGCGGAATGCGCCGACAGGCCGACGCCGCCGCCCATCACGATGCCGTCCATGAAGGCGACATAGGGCTTTGGGAATTTCTTGATCCGCGCGTTGAGGATGTATTCGTCGCGCCACAGGATCTTGCCGAGGTCGCCCTTGACCTTGGAGCTTTCCCAGAGCGCGCGGATGTCGCCGCCGGCGCACAGGCCACGCTCGCCCGCGCCTTCCAGCACGATCACCGCGACCGCGGGATCTGCCTCGAACGCGTCGAGCGCCTTGTCGATGTCGTGAAACATCTCCAGCGTCACGGCATTGATGGCCTTCGGGCGGTTCAGGCGGATGATGCCGGCCGAACCTTCCTTGCGCGCGATCAGGTCGCCCTCTGCGACGGAAGCATCGGTCATCGCGCGCCCTCGATCAGCTTGCGCGAAACAATCAGCCGCATGATTTCGTTGGTCCCTTCCAGGATCTGGTGCACGCGCAGATCGCGCACGATCTTCTCGATGCCGTATTCGCTGAGGTAGCCGTAGCCGCCATGCAGTTGCAGCGCCTGGTTGGCCACCTCGAAGCCGACGTCGGTGCCGAAACGCTTGGCCATCGCGCACAGCATGGTGGCGTCGGCATCCTTGCGGTCGAGCGCCGCGGCGGCGCGCCACACGAAAGTCCGCGCCGCCTCCAGTTCGGTCGCCATGTCGGCGAGACGAAACTGCAGCGCCTGGAATTCGTCGAGGCGCTTTCCGAACGCCTTGCGCTCCTTCATGTAGGCCAGCGACTTCTCCAGCGCGCTTTGCGCGCCGCCGAGCGAACAGGCCGCGATATTGATGCGGCCGCCGTCGAGCCCGGCCATCGCGATCTTGAAGCCGATGCCCTCGTCGCCCAGACGGTTTTCGACCGGCACGCGGGCATTCTCGAAAATCACCGCGCGGGTCGGCTGCGCGTTCCAGCCCATCTTGCGTTCGTTGGCGCCGAACGAGACCCCCGGCGTCTTGCCGTCGATGACGAGCGTCGAAACGCCGCCGGGACCGTCGCCGCCGGTCCGCACCATCGCCACCAGCAGGTCGGTGCCGCCGGCGCCCGAAATGAACTGCTTCTGGCCGTTCAGGACGTAATGATCGCCCTCACGCACCGCGCGGGTCCGCAGCGCCGCGGCGTCCGAGCCGGCGCCCGGCTCGGTGAGGCAGTAGCTCGCGATCAGCTCCATCGTGCAAAGCTTCGGCAGCCACTTCTGCCGCTGGGTGTCGTTGCCGTAGGCATCGATCATCCAGGACGCCATGTTGTGGATCGAGATGAAAGCCGACACCGTCGGGCACCCCGTCGCCAGCGCCTCGAAGATCAGCGCGGCGTCGAAGCGGGTCATCGCCGAGCCGCCGACGTCGTCCTTGATGTAGATGCCGCCCATGCCGAGCGTGGCGGCTTCCCGCATCACGTCGACAGGGAAATGCTTCTCCTCGTCCCAGCGCAGCGCATGCGGCGCGATCTTCTCGGCGGCGAATTCGCGCGCCATGTCGCGAACCGCCACCTGATCGTCGTTGAGGGCGAAATGCATCTCGCTGCCTGACAATGAAGGCTACTTCATCGTCGGGATCGAGAACTCGGCGCCTTCCTTGACGCCGGACGGCCAGCGCGAGGTCACCGTCTTGGTCTTGGTGTAGAAGCGGATCGAATCCGGGCCGTGCTGGTTGAGATCGCCGAAGCCGGACTTCTTCCAGCCGCCGAAGGTGTAGTAGGCAATCGGCACCGGGATCGGCACGTTGATGCCGACCATGCCGACATTGACCTTGGCGGCGAAATCGCGCGCGGCGTCGCCGTCGCGGGTGAAGATCGCGACACCGTTGCCGTAGTCATGGTCGGACGGCAGCGCCAGCGCCTCGTTGTAGTCGTGGGCGCGCACCACCGACAGCACCGGGCCAAAAATCTCTTCCTTGTAGATCCGCATGTCCTTGGTGACGTTGTCGAACAGCGAACCGCCGAGATAGAATCCGTTCTCGTAGCCCTGCATCTTGAAGCCACGGCCGTCGACGGCGAGCGTCGCACCTTCCTTGACGCCGATATCGATGTAGCTCTTCACCTTCTCGACCGCTTCGCGCGTCACCAGCGGGCCGTAATCGGCGGACGGATCGACCGAGGTGCCGATCTTGAGCGACTCCACGCGCGGGATCAGCTTTTCCATCAGGCGGTCGGCGGCGGTCTTGCCGACGGGCACCGCGACCGAAATCGCCATGCAGCGCTCGCCGGCCGAGCCGTAGCCGGCGCCGATCAGCGCATCGACGGTCTGGTCCATGTCGGCGTCGGGCATCACGATGGCGTGGTTCTTGGCGCCGCCAAAACACTGGCAGCGCTTGCCGGTCTGCGCGGCGCGCTCATAGATGTACTGCGCAATCGGCGTCGAGCCGACAAAGCCGATCGCCTTGATATCGGGATCGTCGAGGATGGCGTCGACGGCTTCCTTGTCGCCGTTGACGACGTTGAGCACGCCGGGCGGCAGCCCCGCCTCGATCATCAGCGCGGCCAGCATCATCGGCACGCCGGGATCGCGCTCCGAGGGTTTCAGGATGAAGGCGTTGCCGCAGGCGATCGCGGGCGCGAATTTCCACATCGGGATCATCGCCGGGAAGTTGAACGGCGTGATGCCGGCGACCACGCCCAGCGGCTGCCGCATCGAATAGATGTCGATGCCGGGGCCGGCGCCTTCGGTGTATTCGCCCTTCATCAGGTGCGGAACGCCGCAGGCGAATTCCGCGACCTCGAGGCCGCGCTGGATGTCGCCCTTGGCATCGGGAACGGTCTTGCCGTGCTCACGCGCCAGCACGTCGGCGAGCTTGTCGTAGTCGCGCTGCACCAGCTCGACGAACTTCATCATCACGCGCGCGCGGCGCTGCGGATTGGTGTTGGCCCACTCGACCTGGGCGTCCCTGGCGTTCTCGACGGCGGCGCGAACCTCGGCCTTGGAGGCCAGCGCCACCTTGGCCTGGACGTCGCCGGTCATCGGCTCGAACACGTCGGCCGTCCGTCCGGACGTGCCCTTGACCTCTTTGCCGCCGATGAAATGTCCGATGGAACGCATGAATTTCCTCCCTGAAGGCCCGAGCCTCGGTTCTGATCGAACCGAGGCTCTAACTTTATTCTGACGCGTTTTCTTCACGCGAACCGGTGCCCACTTCGCTCGAAAACGCTATGGATCGCTTTGGAGCCCTTTTTGACCTGCATTTCTTAGGATACAAGTCCGATAAATTGCACCATAGATGTGCGGAAATGCTGGATCAAGGCACAAGACGCAAGGCACTAGAACCATCGACTGGGATGACTTCCGTTTCGTGCTGGCGATCGTCCGCGGCGGATCGGTTTCCGCTGCCGCCAAGCAGCTTGCGGTCGATCATGCCACAGTGATCCGCCGTGTCGACCGCCTGGAACGGCATCTCTCCGCAAAACTGTTTGATCGCCGCAAGACCGGCTATCTCCTCACCGAAGCCGGCCAGCGCGTCGCCGACAGTGCGGAAGCGATGGAATCCACCATCGTCGCCAACCAGGAGGCGGTCGGCGGCTCGCGCGCCCAGCTCACCGGCACGGTCCGGATCGGCGCCCCCGACGGGTTCGGCAGCCACTTCCTGGCCTCGCGGCTGGTGAAATTCACCGAGCGGTATCCCGATCTCGATCTGCAACTCGTCGCCACCGCGCGGCTGTTCAGCCTGTCGAAGCGCGAGGCCGATATCGCGATCAGCCTGACCATGCCCAAGGAAGGCCGCATCGTCGGCCGCAAGCTGCTCGACTACAGCCTCGGGCTCTACGCCGCGCCCGCCTATCTCGACCGTGCGCCAAAGATCGCGTCGCGCGGCGACCTGCCCGGGCATCGCTTCGTCGGCTATATCGAGGAACTGCTGTTCACGCCGGAACTGGATTACCTGCCGCAGGTCTCGCCAAAGATCTCCGCCAAATTCCGCAGCGCCAATCTGATCGCGCAGCTCAACGCCACCATCGCCGGTTTTGGCATCGCCGTGCTGCCGCACTTCATGGCGACGGCGCATCCCGAATTGCGGCCGGTATTGCCGGACGAGGTCAGGATCTCGCGCACGTTCTGGATGCTGATGCACGCCGACAGCAAGGATCTGGCGCGGATCGGGCGGTCGCCGATTACATCCACGAGACGGTGGAGAGTGAGCGGGCGCTGTTTGGCGGACGGTGAGGATCTGCCCCCTCGTCGTCCCGGGCTTGACCCGGGACCCATACGCCGCGGCGGTTATCGTTTGACGAGCTATCTAACGCCTGCGCCAAACCGAGAGGCCGCGGCGTATGGGTCCCGGCTCAAGCCCGGGACGACGTGGAGAGGTCGTCGCTCTCAGTTCACCTTCGCCTCGTGCCTTCTTCGCCGCCGGCTTCGCCACGCGGCCCAGCGCCGCCTCGCGGCCGGAGGCGAGAATTTCGTCCGACAGCTCGCCGCTGCCGGCGACGCGGGACATCACCAGCGCGCCCATCATCGTCGCCATCGTGCCCATCGCGAGCCGGCGCGCCGTCTTCCTCGGCACGTCCGGGAATCTGGTCGGCGACGAGATCGATCATCTGGTCGAGCTTGGCGGCAAAGGCCTTGCGGGTCTTGGCGCTCTCGCGGGCGATTTCGGCGCCGAGCGTGGGAACGGCGCAGCCGCGGCCGGGATCGTCGCGATGCGCGGCCGAGACGTAGGATTCGACGATGGTCGACAGCCGCTTCTCCGGCGGAATTTCAGCCGCCATGTTGCGCCAATGCTCGGCAGCGCGATCCATGGCATAGCCGAACGCCTCGATCACCAGCGCCTCGCGGGAATCGAAATGCGCGTAGAAGCCGCCATGGGTCAGGCCGGCCTCCTTCATCAGGTCGGCGACGCCGATACCATGCGCGCCCTTTTCGCGCAGCCGCACCGAGGCCTTCTTCACGATCCGCGCATGGGTCTCCTGCTTGTGCTCTTTCGAATACCGCATCAATCCATTCCATTAAATGTCCGCAGTCATATAATAGCAGTTGCGGCCGTGAAAAGCTGCATCTATTTCGCTTTCTCTCCGCCGATCATCGTAAATGTCGCAGTCGCGTGCACCGCGAGATTTTTTGCGCCGTCGCGAACGAAACCTTCGGCATAGCTGGTCTGACGGCCTAGTTTTACCACCTTGCCCTCCGCCGATACCGTGCCGGACCGCACCGACAACGGCCGCAGATAGGTCAGCTTCAGATCGAGCGTCACCGACGTCTGCCCGGCCGGCTGCATGGTCGCAATGGCGCAGCCCATGGCGGTATCCAGCAGCGCCGCAGCGGTCGCGCCGTGCAAAAGGCCGATGGTATTTTCGAGGCTTTCATCCGGATCAAGCTCCATCACGATCCGGCCGGGCTCGGCGACGCGCATCTCGAAGCCGATCAGCCGGGCCATCGGCGGCGGTGGCAGGATGCCGTCGCGGATCGCGCACATGGTCTCCAGTCCGGACAGGCCTGCAGCCGCTTTCGCCACCGGCCCCGGCGCCTGCCACTCCACCACCCGATGCCGCCGCGTGTCGAAGGAGAACAGATCGATCGTATCGGTCGCGGTCATGCCAGCATCCTTTAAATGATGATCATCATTTTATATTGAGCGCGTGCCGCCGCGCAATCCCTCCCCCGCCTGCCCTTGACAAGCCGGCGAATGTCCTTGGAAGTGGCGTCAACCGCCAGACCAAAGTCCGGAATACAAAATGGAAATGCTCAATCAACATTGCGGCGTCGATCGCGACGATCGCGGCGTCGTTCGCCTGTCGATCTGCAACGCCGGCTCGCTCAATATCCTTTCCTCCGCGGTCACCGACGGCGTCCGCGAGGGATTCGAGAAGCTTGCCGGCGACAAGGACATTCGCGCGGTGATCCTCGCCGGCCAGAGCGAAAAGAGCATGATCGGTGGCGCCGACATCAAGGAGATGGCAAAGCTCGACCAGAAGTCCGCGGAAGCCTTCATCACGCGACTGCGCGACCTCTGCGAGGCCGTGCGGCATTTTCCGGCGCCCGTGATCGCGCGGCTGCCGCGGCTGGTGCCTCGGCGGCGGCCTCGAAGTCGCCGCCGCCTGCGATTTCCGGATTGCCGCCCACGACGCCAAATTCGGCATGCCGGAAGTGCGGGTCGGCATCCCCTCGGTGATCCACGCGGCGCTGCTGCCGCGGCTGATCGGCTGGGGCCGCGCCCACTGGCTGGTCATGACGGCGGAGAATATCGACGCGCCGACCGCGCTCGCCTGGGGCCTGGTCGACAGGGTCGCCAAGGAAGGCGGGCTCGACGACGCGGTCGAGCACACGGTGAAGGCATTGCTCGAATGCGGCCCCGAGGCGATCCGTTCGCAGAAGGCGCTGCTGCGCCAGTGGGAAGAACTGCCGCTCAAGGAATCCGTCGATCTGAGCATCGGCGTGTTCGGAAAATCCTTCCTGACCGGCGAGCCGCAGCGGCTGATGCAGGGCTTTCTCGACCGCAAGAAGTAGACGGAGGCAGGCATGAGACCGGCCGGCAAGGGAGCGCTGGAATCGCTCTATTTCGACTATCCGCAGTTCGCGGCACCGCGCGTGCCCGAGCTCGACGGCGCGGCGACGCGGCATCCCGTCCTGATCGTCGGCGCCGGTCCGATCGGCATGACGGCGGCGCTGGTGCTGGCGCGCTACGGCATCAGAAGCGTGCTGGTCGACCGCAAGGACACGTTCAACGACGGCAGCCGCGCAATCTGCATCGCGCGGCCGAGCATGCATATTCTGGAGCGGATCGGCGCGGTCAGCCCGTTCATCGAAAAGGCGCTCGGCTGGCGGTTCGGCCGCAGCTACTATCGCGGCGAGCAGATCTTTCGGCTGGAGATGCCGCAACCGCCGGGCGAAAAATATCTGCCGATGTACAATCTGCAGCAGCAATATATCGAACAATTCCTGCACGATGCGGTCGCGGCGAGCGACCTCATCGACATGCGCTGGCAGAGCGAATTGTCCGCCATCGAGCCGCGCGACGATGGCGTATCGGTGCAAATTTCCTCGCCGACCGGCGACTACCGGCTCGATGCCGACTATGTGCTCGCCGCCGACGGCGCGCGCTCGCCCGTCAGATCGATGCTCGGCTTGCGGCTGAAGGGCGATAATTACGAAGGCCGGTATGTGATCGCCGACATCCGCATGGACCACGACTTTCCGACCGAGCGCCGCGCCTTTTTCGAACCGGCCGGCAATCCCGGCGGCACCGTGCTGATCCACAAGCAGCCGGACAACATCTGGCGGGTGGATTACCAGCTCCGCGAAGGCGAAAGCGAAGCAGATGCCGTGCGGGAAGAAAACCTCCGCGCCCGCGTCGGCGCCATCCTGGCGGATGTCGGCCACACCAAGCCGTGGGAGCTGGAATGGTGGAGCGTCTATTCCGCCAACACGCTGTGCCTCGATGACTACCGTCACGGCCGCGTCATCTTCATCGGCGATGCCGCGCATATCGTGCCGATCTTCGGCGTGCGCGGGCTGAACAATGGCCTCGCCGACGCCGAGAATATCGGCTGGAAGCTGGCGCTGGTGCTCCATGGCGAGGCGGACGAGCGCCTGCTCGACAGCTATTCGCCGGAGCGGCGCGGCGCCACGCTCGATGTGTTCGCCAATGCCACCAAGAGCACGCGCTTCATGACGCCGCCGACGCGCGGCTGGCGGCTGGCGCGCGAGGCTGCGTTGTCGCTCAGCCTGAAACACGAATTTCCGCGCGGGCTCGCCAATCCCAGGCAGATGCAGCCTTATACCTATTCGGAGAGTCCGCTGACGCCCTATGCCGGACGCGACGCCGAATTTGCCGGCGGCCCCGTCTGCGGCAGCGTCGCGCCGAACGCCAGGCTCAGCGACGGGAGCTATCTGCTGGACCGCGCCGGCAATGGCATGACGGCGATCCTGTTCTGCGAGGGGCAGCCCGACCGCGAACAGGCGGCGCTGCTCGCGCAACTCGGCCGGATCGACAAGCGCTTCGTTCCGATCGTGGTTTCGTCGGGCGGTCCGGCCTCCGCAGCGAACACCATTGCCGACGCGGACGGCGAAATCGCCCGCCTGTTCGCCGCAGTGCCCGGCACGCTCTATCTGCTGCGGCCCGACCTGCACATTGCCGGGCGATGGAAGGCCGTCGTTCCCGCCGAGATCCTGAAAACCGCGGGCCTTTGCCTGGGAAGCGAGACGCCATGAGCGCCATGCCGTTCGAGGATTTCGAGACCGCCTATGAGACGCTGGCCACCGCGATCGATCAGGCGGGACCTGCGCGCGAAGCGCTGTTCCTGACCCGGCTGGCGCTGGTGCTCGGCCACGAGCTCGGCGATATCGCAGTCTTTCGCAAGGCCATCGAAACCGCGCTCGACGGGCTGGAATAGCGGCAATTTGGCCTCATGCGCCGATCGATCAATTGCTCTCATGCGAAAGGCAAGGATTTCTCATGCGGTGATCGGTTGCGATTTGTTGCAGCGCATTATATTACGTATGTAATTCTACATTCAGGGATTGACGCCCAGTCAGTCCTGGCGCCTGGAGTTGCACTGATGTCCTGAAATGAGGGAAGTCCGCCATTTATGTCGGACGCCCGTCACGTCAGAATACGCAAGCCGAACCAACGATTCCCTCTCCGCAATCCCCCGAGGCCCAATGATCTCGAACTGGCTGTCCGCCACCCTCGCCCGCCGCAACATCCATTACGGCTGGGTGATGGTCGCCGTGACCTTCCTCACCGCCCTGATTTCGGCCGGCACGGTCGGCGCGCCCGGCGTCTTCATCGTGCCGCTGCAGAAGGAATTCGGCTGGACCACGGCGGAGATTTCCTCGGCGCTGTCGATCCGCTTCATCCTGTTCGGCCTGATGGCGCCCTTCGCCGCCGCGCTGATGAACCGCTATGGGCTGCGTAACATAACGTTGTTGGCACTGCTTGTTGTCGCATCGGGCCTGATCGCGTCGCTGGCGATGACCCAGGTCTGGCACTTGATGCTGCTGTGGGGCGTGGTGATCGGGCTCGGCACCGGCATGACGGCGCTGGTGCTGGGCGCCACGATTGCCGCGCGCTGGTTTGCGGCGCGGCGCGGACTTGTGGTCGGCATCCTCACGGCGAGCGTCGCCACCGGGCAACTCGCCTTCCTGCCGCTATTGGCAAGCCTGACCGATGCCTATGGCTGGCGGATCGCGCTGGCGCTGATCTGCGTGATGCTGGGCGTGGCAGCGTTCGCCGTGCTGATGGTGATGCGCGACCGGCCGAGCGACGTCGGCTTGCGGCCGTTCGGCGACGAAGGCACCGAGCCGCTGCCGGCGCCGCCGCCGAACAACACGCCGATCATGGCGGCGGCGCTCGGCACGCTGCGCGATGCCTCGAAGTCGAGCGTGTTCTGGATCCTGTTCGCCACCTTCTTCATCTGCGGCGCCTCGACCAACGGGCTGGTGCAGGTGCATCTGATCCCGATGTGCCTCGATTTCGGCATTCCGCAGGTGCAGGCGGCCAGCCTGCTCGCGGCGATGGGTATTTTCGATTTCGTCGGCACCATCGCGTCCGGCTGGCTCTCCGACCGTTACGACAATCGCAAGCTGCTGTTCTGGTATTACGGGCTGCGCGGGCTGTCGCTGCTGTTCCTGCCGTTCTCCGATTTCTCGCTCTACGGCCTGTCGCTGTTTGCGATGTTCTACGGGCTCGACTGGATCGCGACCGTGCCGCCGACGGTGCGGCTCACCGCGCAGCGGTTCGGGCCCGAGCGCGCCAACCTCGTGTTCGGCTGGATCTTTGCCGGGCATCAATTGGGTGCGGGTGTCGCGGCGTTCGGCGCCGGATTGTCGCGCACGGTGCTGCAGACCTACCTGCCGGCGTTCTTCGTCGCCGGCGCGCTGTGCATTGTCGCCGCGCTGATCGTGCTGGCGATATCGCGGCCGAAGCCCGCGGCGGCATAATAGCTACCGTAGGGTGGGCTGAGCGAAGCGAGCCCACCATTTCGCAGCGCGCTCGATGATGGATGGTGGGCACGTCGCTTGCGCTCCTTTGCCCACCCTACCGCCTCCGCGCAAGCCCTACGGCCGCGTCGTCATATTGGCCGGCGGTCCCGCCTGCCGGATCGGCTCCGCCAGCCGTGCGAATTCGCACAACAGCGAGCGTGTCTTGCGAGGATCGATGACCTCCTCCACCCAGAACTTCTCGGCCGATCGGAACGGCGAGCGCAGCTTGTTGAGACGGTCTTCGATCTCCTTCAGCTTCGCGGCCGGATCGTCCGACGCGTCGATGTCGGCGCGATAGGCCGCCTCGATGCCGCCTTCCAGCGGCAGCGAGCCCCAATAGGCCGACGGCCAGGCGTAGCGCATCGAATAGCGGTTGGCCGGCTGGTGCACGACGCCGGCCACGCCGAACGCGTTGCGCACGATGATGGTGCACCAGGGCACGGTCGACTGGTTGACCGCCGCCATCGCGCGCACGCCGTGGCGGATGGTCGCCGACTTCTCGGCCTCGAGCCCGATCATGAAGCCCGGGCAGTCCATCAGATAGACCACCGGCAAATGAAAAGTCTCGGCAAAGTCGACCCAGCGGATCACCTTGTCGCACGCGTCGGCCGTCCACGATCCGCCGTAGTGGAACGGATCGCTCGCCAGCAGCAGCACCGCGCGGCCTTCCAGCCGCGCAAGCCCGGTGATGACAGGGCGGCCGAAATTGGCGTTGACCTCGAAGAACGAACCCTTGTCGACGACGGCGTCGATGATCGGCCGCATCTTGTAGACCTGGCGGCGATTGCGCGGCACCGCCTTGAGCAGCGATTCCTCCGCACGCTCGGGATCGTCGCTGCAGGGCGTGGTCGGCGGCAGGTCGAACACCGACGACGGCAGATAGGACAGGAAACGCCGGGCGCGCTCGAACGCCTCCTCCTCGGTGTCGACGGCATCGTCGACGCCGCCGGCGCGGGTCTGGATGTCGGCGCCGCCAAGCTCGGTCTTGCTCAGATCCTGGCCGAGGCGCTTCACCACCGGAGGACCCGCGACAAACATCGCGGAGCTTCGGGTCATCATTGAATAATGGCTGGCGGCAAGTCGCGCCGCGCCGAGGCCCGCGACCGAACCGAGCCCGAGCGCGACCACGGGCACGCGAGCGAGGTTTCCGGTCGTGAACCAGTACGCGCGCGTGCCGCCGACGCCGCCGGGCAGATTGGCCGCACCGCGGGTTTCGATCGTCTTCACCGAACCGCCGCCGCCCGACCCTTCGATCACGCGAATGATCGGCAGGCGGAAGTCGTGCGCCATCTCCTCGGCCATCAGCGGCTTGGTCGAGATCGAAGCGTCGGCGGAACCGCCGCGCACGGTAAAGTCGTCGCCGACCACGACCACGGTGCGGCCGTCGATCCTTCCGCGGCCAAACACGCAATTGGCCGGCGTCAGTTGCTTGAGCTCGTTGTTCTCGTCGTATTCGGCGACCCCGGAAATGGCGCCGATTTCATGGAAGGAATTCTTGTCGATCAGTCTGTCGATGCGCTCACGAACCGTGAGCCGGCCCTGGTCATGCTGGCGCTTGACCTTGTCAACGCCTCCCATCTCGCGCGCGAACGCTTCGCGCCGAGCGAGCTCGTCGAGCTCCGGCTTCCAGTTCATTCGTATCCTCCGTCTTGATGATCTTGTTGTTATTGTGGGCCGCCACCGGAAGCGGCTTTCGTTCCATCCGGCTGGTGAAAATGTCGCCCTCGGCGCCCTCGAGCAGCCCGCCGATCGCGCGGCCGAGTTCGAGCATCTGCGGCGCCGCCTCCTTGTGAAGACGCTTCTCATCGAACATCGCCGACAGAAGCCCGATCGTCACGACGACGAAGGTCTGATATTGCGGCGACCACACCGGCACCGCGCAGCCGTTGATATGCGGGCTCCATGTGCCGCAGCCGACGACATAGCCGCGCTCGCGCAGATGGCGGCGATTTTCCTCGATCCGCGACTTCAGCAATGCCGGATTGCCGGCATTCTCGCGCTCCATTTCGGCGATCAAGGCGTCGCCGACGTCGGCATCGAGCGCCGCCGTATAGGCAAAGCCCGCCGCCGTGCTCGTCATCGTAATCCGGCTGCCGGTGCCTTCGTGCAGGCCGAGCGCGTTCGCGGCCCGCGCGAATTCGAGATAGACCAGCTGGAAGCGATCCGGAATGACGAAGCCGACGGTGCCCGGCAATTGATCGGCGACGTCCTGCAACCGCAGCCGGATCAAATTGCGAAGCTGCAAGCCCTTCATCATCGAGGTGCTCATCGCCACCGCGCTCGGGCCGATGCGGTATTTCTGGTCGCGCGGCAGATAGACGAGCTGGCCCATCCGCGTCAGCGTGTGGGTGAGCCGCGATACCGTCGACCGGGGCAGACCGCAGCGGCTGGAAATTTCCAGATTGCCCAGTCGCGCTTCATGACCCTCGAAGCAGCGCAGGACGTCGAACGCCCGCGACACCACCTGGATCACATCTCCCTCGCCTGCGAGATCGCTGGCGAGCATTCCCTGCTTGCTAAGCCGTTCCGAGCGTCTTCCCATATTTTATGGCTCCATTCCGCTCTGCGGAATAAAATTCCACTTGCAGAACAATCTACCTCAGGCAATCTGCCGCCACAACAAAAAGCCGTTCGCGAGGACACCAGTCCGTCAGACGGTCCCCGGGAGAACGGAAATGCCAGATATCAAGATCGTCACTGAAGTCGCCGGACGCGTGTGCGCACTCCCCGTTGCAACTGGCAGCAATGTCGGCGACGGCGACGAGATCGCATTCATCGAAGCGATGAAGATGGAAATTCCGGTGACGTCGACGGCGTCAGGAATAATCAAGACGATCCTCGTCAAACTCGACGACGTCATCGCCGAAGGACAGGTCGTTGCGATCATCGAAGCTTAACCGGATCGCGTCATAAGACTTTCTGCTGCATGCGACTCCGCGACAATCTGTCCAACTCAGGTGTTGACGTACTGCCGCACCTAACGTTGCCATCATAAGCAGCCGATGACATGATCAACGCGAACAAGTGAATTCGCATCGTGAAAAACATCTGAGGGGAAAACTATGATTTATCGCTTGAAGGCGCTCGCGCCAACCGCCCTTGCAAGCATTTCGCTGCTGGCCCTGTCCGCGGCGTACGCCGAAGACGTCAAGCTGCCGCCGACCATGGTGGTCACCGCCTACGACACCGGCACCGCGGGCTTCAACATCGCGGTCGGCGTCGGCAAGATGATGAAGGACAAATACGGCACCGACGTGCGCGTGCTGCCGGCCGGCAACGACGTGGCGCGGCTGGCGCCGCTGCGCGCCAAGCGCGCGGCGATGTCCGCGATGGGTTCCGGCACATATTTCGCCCAGGAAGGCGTGTTCGAATTCGGCACCAAGGAGTGGGGTCCGCAACCGCTGCAACTCGTGCTGTCCTCGGTCGACTGCAACGCCGGCACGCTCGGCGTCGCCAAGGATACGGGCGTGACCGAGATCAAGCAACTGAAGGGCAAGCGCGTCGGCTTCGTGGTCGGCTCGCCGGCGCTGAACCAGAACGCGCTCGCGGTCCTGGCGTTCGGCGACCTCAAGCAGAGCGATGTCAAAATCGTCGAGTTCTCAAGCTACGGTGCGATGTGGAAGGGCATGGTCAACAACGACGTCGACGCCGCCTTCGCCACCACCATCACGGGACCGGCAAAGGAACTCGAGACATCGCCGCGCGGCATTGTCTGGCCGCCCCTGCCCGCCAGCGACAAGGCCGGCTGGGAACGGGTGAAAAAAGTTGGTTCGTTCTTCTTCCCCCACACCGCCACCTGCGGCGCAGGCATCTCCAAGGACAAGCCGATCGAGCTCGGCAACTACCCCTACCCGATTTTCGTGTCTTATGGAGCGCTGCCCGCCGACGAGGTCTATTCCATTACCAAGGCGATGATCACGGGCTACGACGCCTATAAGGATTCCGCGCCGGGCGCGTCCGGTCTCGCCGCTGACCGGCAGACCAAGAACTGGGTGGTTCCGGTTCATCCCGGCGCCGCGAAGGCACTGAAAGAGGCCGGTCAGTGGACCGATGCGCAGGAAGCCCACAACAAGGAATTGCTGAAGCGTCAGCAGGTGCTGGCAGCCGCTTGGACGGACTACGGCAAGTCGAATCCGCCATCGGATGACAAGGCGTTTCTCGACGGCTGGATGAAGGCGCGCGCCGCGGCGCTGGCAAAGGCCAACATGCCGAACGGCTTCGAATAAGCCTACTTCATCCGGCCAAAGTCGAAGACGAAAACCGTCTCGGGGGAAACAATGACACCTGCAGCGAGCGATGCCGCCGTTGCGCCTGCGCAACGAATTGAGTTCGACGACCCGCATGCCAACATGCAGGAAGCCGAGGTCACGCGGGTGCGATCGTTGCGCGGAGCGTGGCGCTGGGCACTGGTGATCGCAACCGCGGCCACCATCCTTTTGTGCATCAACCAGCAATTCTCGCTGCGGTTTCTTCTCGGCTATACCCAGCTCAACACCGAGTATTTCTATCTCCTGATCGCGCTGATGCTGCCGTTCACGTTCCTGATCTTTCCGGGAACCGAGAGCGCGCCGCTCGATCGAATTCCCTGGTATGACATCCTGCTGTTCGTCGCCACCTTCGCCTGCGCCATCCTGCTGATGCGCAGCGTCCGAAAGGCGGCGGAGGCCGGCTGGGAATTCGGCGGCGCGCCGACGCCCGTCATCGTCGCCGGCCTCATCATGTGGACGGTGCTGATGGAGGCGCTGCGGCGCACCGGCGGCTGGAGCCTGCTGCTCAGCGTGCTGCCGTTCACGGTCTATCCGCTGTTCGCCGACGCGAGCTGGCTCGGACCGTTCCGCGGCACGCAATCGACGCTCGAACAGGCAACGTCCTATCACGTGCTGTCGGGCGAGAGCCTGCTCGGCATCCCGATCCAGGCCTTTGCCGACACCGTGATCGGCTTTCTGGTGTTCGGCACCGCGCTGATGATGACGGGCGCCGGAAAGTTCTTCATCAACATCGCCTTTGCGCTGTGCGGCACCTTCCGCGGCGGCGCGGCAAAGGTCTGCATCTTCGCCTCCGGCCTGCTCGGCATGATGTCCGGCTCGATCATCTCCAACGTGCTGACCGCCGGCACCATGACCATTCCGGTCATGAAGAAGAGCGGTTTCCGCGCCTCCTATGCCGCCGCGATCGAGGCCTGCGCGTCGACCGGCGCGGTGCTGGCGCCGCCGGTGATGGGCGCGACCGCCTTCGTGATCGCGCAGTTCCTGAATGTCAGCTATGCCGACGTCGCGCTCGCCGCGATCATTCCGGCGGCGTTGTATTACATTGGCCTGTTCATGCAGGTGGATTCCTATGCCGCGCGCCACGGGCTGAAGGGCATTCCGCGCTCCGAACTGCCGAAGGTCTGGGACACCGTCAAGGAAGGATGGTACTACATCTTCGTCATCGCGCTTTTGATCGTGATGCTGCTTTATTTCAAGCGCGAGAGCCACGCACCTTTCTACGCGACCGCGCTGCTGCTGGTTCTGAACCAGTTTTTCTCAAAGGACACGCGCTGGACGCTTTCGACCATCAACAAGTTCCTCGAGGTCAACGGCCGCACCTTTGTCGAACTGGTCGGCATCCTGGCCGGCTGCGGCCTCTTGATCGGCGCGTTCTCGATGACCGGCGTCGTCTCCAGCCTCGCCAACGATCTGTTGCGGATCGCCGGCGACAATGCGCTGATGCTGCTGGTGATGTGCGCCTTCACCAGCCTCGTCCTCGGGCTCGGGCTGACCACGACGGCCTGCTACATCTTCCTCGCCATCCTGGTGGCGCCCGCGCTGGAAAAGCTCGGCCTCAACCGCATGGCCGTGCACATGTTCATCTTCTACTGGGGCATGCTGTCCTCGATCACGCCACCGGTCGCCATCGCCTCCTTTGCCGCAGCCGGCATCGCCGGCTCGCCGGCGATGAAGACGGGATGGGAATCGATGTGGGTCGGCAGCATCATCTATTTCATTCCGTTCTTCTTCGTGCTGAACCCGGCGCTGGTGCTGCAGGGGTCGAGCCCGTATCTTGAAGCGCTCGGGCTGATGGCGCTGGCGGGCTTCGGCACGCTGTTCATCTGCGGCGGCATTCAGGGCTATCAGGTCTTTGTCGGCGACCTCCGAGGCGCAGGCGCGCTGGAATGGCCGCTGCGGGTATTGCTCGTGATCGGGGGATTCGTGGTGGCGACGCCCGGCGGCGGCATCATGCCGCTGTCGCAATGGCAGATCACGTCCATCGGATTGGCGATCCTGGTCCCGACCGTCCTGCTCGCGCTCGTCCTGGTGCGGCGCCAGCCGTTCGTTCCGGACCGGTTGCGCGCCCGCTGATTGCGTTGCACAACAGGAGGCGATGAAACAGTCGCCTCCTTCGCTGAACGCCGGCCCGGCTGCCTGGACCAGCTCAAAACCGCCCTTGCTGCGGTTCCTGAACGCCTGCCATGCCGATTTCGCCGGTGAAACCAGCGGCGCGGTCGCCGATTACATCCCGGAACTCGGCAAGGCCGACCCTGCCCATTTCGGCATCAGCCTCGCCACCCTCGACGGCCATGTCTATGAGGTCGGCGACACCCAGATCCCCTTCACCATCCAGTCGATGTCAAAGCCGTTCGTGTTCGCGCTGGCGCTGGATACGCTCGGTGCGCCACGGGTCGAAAGCGTCATCGGCGTCGAGCCGTCGGGCGATCCCTTCAATTCGATCCGCCTCAACGCCGAGAACCACCCGTTCAATCCCATGGTCAATGCCGGCGCGATCGCCTGCTCCGGCCTGATCCACGAAGCCAAGGGCGCCGCCGCGTTCGACTATATCAGGCAGGCGCTGGGGAAGTTTGCCGGCCGCGATCTCGACGTCGACGACGCCGTCTATTCCTCCGAGAGCTCTGACCGGCGACCGCAACCGGGCGATCGGCTATCTCCTGCGCACCAATGCCGTGATCAAGGACAATGTGGCTGAAGTGCTGGAGGTGTATTTCCGGCAATGCGCCATCCTGGTGACGGCGCGCGACATCGCGGTCATGGCCGCCACGCTCGCCAACCGCGGCATCAATCCGGTGACCGGCGAGCAGGTCATGAGCGCCTACGCCATCGCGCGCACGCTGTCCGTCATGACCAGTTCCGGCATGTATGACTATGCCGGCGAGTGGATTTACCGCGTCGGCATCCCCGCCAAGAGCGGCGTCGGCGGCGGCATCCTCGCCGCGCTGCCGGCGCGGCTCGGGCTCGGCAGCTATTCGCCAAAGCTCGACCGGCACGGCAACAGCGTGCGCGGCATCAAGGTCTGCGAGGCGCTGTCGTCGCATTACGACCTGCACATGCTCAATCGCAGCGACGACGCGCGCAACAGCATCATCGCCGATTACGACATCGGCAACAGCCCGTCGCGGCGCGTCCGCCGCGCGCACGAGCAGAACATCCTCGCCCGGCATCACCATGCCGTCCGCGTCATCGAACTGGTCGGCACGCTGTCGTTCTCCAACGTCGACTACGTCTCGCGCCAGATCGCAGTCAGGCCGCGGCCGCAGATCATCATTTTCGACCTGCACCGCGTCACCGCCATGACCCGCGCCGGCACCCGCCTGCTCGCCGAGGAGTTTCACGAGCTCGCCGCCCACCGCGTCACCGTGATTCTATCCGGCATCCGGCGCTCCTCGCCGGAATGGAAGATGATCGGGGAATGGACCGAAGGCCTCAGCAACATCCGCAACTACTATCTGCTCGATGCCGCCATCGAATGGGCGGAAGACCAGGTGGTCTATCGCTACGGCGGCGCGATCGATTTCTTCGAGGCGACCGACCTCTCCGAGCAGGCGCTGCTGGCGGGACTGACGGATGAGGAACTGACCGATCTCACCTCGCTCGCATCGATCCGGACCTATCAGGCCAGCGAAAAGATCCTCGCCGCCGGCGATCCCGCCGATTCCCTGTTCTTTCTCCGGAGCGGCGTGGTGCACGTCACCCTGCCCGACGGCGTCCGCCTGGCGACGCTGACCGCCGGCATGCCGTTCGGCGAGATGGCGCTGCTGGAGCCACACCGTTCCGCCGACGTCTTCGCCGACATGGCCGCGACGGCCTACGAAATCCCGCTGCGCGATTTCGAACGTTTTCGAAAACAGCACCCGCGCGCCGGCGAGCGCATCATGCGCAATCTGGCGCAATTGCTGGCCGACCGGCTGATCCTGGCGAATGCCAAGCTGAACGTGCTGACGTCGGGCTGATTTCCGGCACGGTAGGGTGGGCAAAGGAGCGAAGCGACGTGCCCACCATCTCTCACCGAGCAAGCTGTGAGACGGTGGGCACGCTGCGCTTTGCCCACCCTACGGTTCTGCGCAACGGCAAGCCTACCCCGCCTTGCCGCGCCCGTTCTTCTCGGCGGCACGGCGCATCGCCTCGGCCAGCGCGCCGCCCTGCTCCTGCGGCTTTTTCGGCGACGACGACGTCATCGACGCCTTGGAAAACTCGCGCGGCTTGCCTTGGGCTTGTATGCGATCGCTCTTGGCGCCGACCTCGTCATCCAGCCGCAGCGTCAGCGCGATGCGCTTGCGGGCGACCTCGACCTCCAGCACCTTGACCTTGACGATGTCGCCGGGCTTCACGACCTCGCGCGGGTCCTTGATGAAGGTCTTCGACATCGCCGAGATGTGCACCAGCCCGTCCTGGTGCACGCCGATGTCGACGAAGGCGCCGAACGCCGCGACGTTGGTCACCGTACCCTCCAGGATCATGCCGGGCTTGAGATCCTTGATCTCCTCGACGCCCTCCATGAACACCGCGGCCTTGAACGCCGGACGCGGGTCGCGGCCGGGCTTTTCCAGCTCGCGCAGAATGTCGGTCACCGTGGGCAGACCGAACGTGTCGTCGACAAAGGACTGCGGCTTCAACTGGCGCACGATCTCGGCATTGCCGATCAGCGCCTTGATGTCGCTCTTGGATGCAGCCAGAATCCGCCGCACCACCGGATAGGCTTCGGGGTGCACGCCGGACGAATCGAGCGGGTCTTCGCCGCCGTTGATGCGCAGAAATCCGGCGCATTGCTCGAACGCTTTCGGACCCAGCCGCGGCACTTCCTTCAGCGCCTTGCGCGATTTGAACGGGCCGTTGGCGTCGCGATGCTGCACGATGCTCTGCGCCAGCCCCGCGCCGATGCCCGACACCCGCGCCAGCAGCGGCGCGGACGCCGTGTTGGCATCGACGCCGACGGCGTTGACGCAGTCTTCGACCACGGCATCGAGCGAGCGCGCCAGCTTGGATTCGCCGAGGTCGTGCTGATACTGCCCGACGCCGATCGCCTTCGGATCGATCTTGACCAGTTCGGCCAGCGGATCCTGCAGCCGCCGCGCGATCGACACCGCGCCGCGCAGGGTGACGTCGAGCTCCGGCAGTTCCTCGGACGCGAAGGCCGAGGCGGAATAGACCGACGCGCCGGCCTCCGACACCACGATCTTCGACATTTTCAGGTCGGGCAGCAGCTTGACCAGTTCGGTCGCCAGCTTGTCGGTCTCGCGCGAGGCGGTGCCGTTGCCGATCGCAATCAGGTCGACGCGGTGCGCGACCGCGAGCTTGCCCAAGGTCGCCAGCGCCGCGTCCCATTGCCGTTGCGGCTCATGCGGATAAATCACGGTGGTCGCCACCACCTTCCCCGTCGCATCGACGACGGCGACCTTGACGCCGGAGCGGAAGCCGGGATCGAGCCCCATGGTCACGCGCGCGCCGGCCGGTGCCGCCAGCAACAGGTCGCGCAAATTCGAGGCGAATACCCGCACGCCCTCGGTCTCCGCCGCCGTCCACAGCCGCATCCGAAGGTCGATGTTGAGATGGACCTGGATCTTGGTCTTCCACGCCCAGCGCGCGGTGTCGACCAGCCAGCGGTCGCCCGGCCGCTTCTGGTCGGTAATGCCGAAGCGCTGCATGATCTTGAGTTCGTAGGCGCTGGGCACGCCGGCCTCGGGCGCATTCGCCTCGGGCTGAATCTGCAGTTCGAGGATTTCCTCCTTCTCGCCCCGGAACAGCGCGAGGATGCGGTGCGACGGCAGCTTGTGAAGCGCGCCGCTGTACTCGAAATAATCGGCGAATTTCTCGCCCTCGGTCTTCTTGCCCTTGCGCACCGTGGACGCCATCTGGCCGCCCGACCACATGTCTTCGCGCAAGCGGCCGATCAGGTCGGCATCCTCGGCAAAGCGCTCCACCAGGATCGCACGCGCGCCTTCGAGCGCCGCGGCCACGTCAGCCACCTGCTTCTCGGCATCGACGAATGTTGCGGCGACCGCCAGCGGGTCGTTCTGCGGCTGTTTCAGCAACAGTTCGGACAACGGCTCCAGCCCGGCCTCCTTGGCGATCTCGGCCTTGGTGCGGCGCTTCGGCTTGAACGGCAGATAGATGTCTTCCAGGCGCCCCTTGCTGTCGGCCGCCATGATCGCGGCTTCCAGCGCGGCATCGAGCTTGCCCTGCTCGCGGACCGAATTGAGAATCGCAGTGCGGCGATCTTCGAGCTCGCGCAGATAGGTCAGCCGCTCTTCCAGGGTGCGCAGTTGCGCGTCGTCGAGCCCGCCGGTGATCTCCTTGCGGTAGCGCGCCACGAACGGCACCGTCGCGCCGCCGTCGAGCAGCTCCACGGTGGCCGATATCTGCTGTTCGCGAACGCCGAGTTCCTGCGCAATCTGTCGGTTGATGTTTGCCACGCGACCTCTATCCAAAAGCCGTTTGTAGCGGGATACCCCGCCGGGGAGCGAGCTTATGGACCATCCGGGATTGATTTGCCAACCCGCCTGAGGAAACAAATTGATCTGTGGATGGCCTCTTTGCGCAACCTTATTCCGGCCGGTGCCCGGTCGGATCAAACGGCGAGATAAGGGTGGATCGATGGCAGTGTAATGTGTAAACGGACGCTCCCTCCCGGAGCCTCCCATGTCGATCTGCGGCCTTGATTTCGGAACGTCGAACACGACGCTCGGCACCATCACGGGTGCAGCGCCTGTTCTGGCGGCGCTGGAGGAAACGCAGACCACCATTCCGAGCGCTATTTTCTACGAGGCGGATGGCGGCGTGCGAATCGGCCGCAGGGCGGTGGATGCCTATGTCGAGGGCGTGCCCGGCCGCCTGTTGCGAAGCCTCAAATCCGTGCTCGGGACGTCGCTGATCGACGAAACCACGCGGCTTGGGCGCCAGCGGATCAGTTTTCGCGATGTGATTGCCGCCTATGTCGGTGCGATCAAGCGTCGCGCGGAGCAGGCCACCGGCCGCCAATTCAGTCACGTCGTCCATGGGCGCCCGGTTCACTTCGTCGACAACGCCCCAGACGCTGACCGCAAGGCGGAAGATACCTTGCGCGGAATCGCGAAGGGCATCGGCTTCGAAGAGGTCACGTTCCAGTTCGAGCCGATCGCCGCGGCGCTCGATTATGAGCGGCAGATCGCGTCCGAGGAACTCGCTCTGATCGCCGATATCGGCGGCGGCACGTCGGATTTTTCGATCGTGCGTCTCGGCCCCGAACGCCACGGCAAGGCTGACCGCGCGGCCGATATTCTCGCCAATGACGGCGTGCGCATCGGCGGCACCGATTTCGACCGCCAGCTCAGCCTCGGCGTGGTCATGCCGCTGTTCGGCTTCGGCAGCGCCATGAAGCGGCAAGGGCTCGACGTGCCCTCGAGCTATTTCCACGACCTCGCGACCTGGTCGAGCATCAACCGCATGTATGAACCGCGGGTGCTCGCCGATATCCGCCAGGTGCGGCAAGAGGCAGCCGAGCCCGAACTGCTCGACCGGCTGATGCGCGTGGTCCATGAGCAGCGCGGCCACACGCTGGCGATGGAAGTCGAAGACGCCAAGATCGCGCTGTCCGAGCAGCGCCGCTCGGAAATTCCGCTCGAATGGATCTCGCCGGGGCTGAGCGCATCCATCGCCCGTCCCGATCTCGTCAGTCACACCAGGCAACTGTCGGATCGCATCGCGGCCCGAATCAAGAACTGCCTCGTTCAGGCGGGGCTGACATCAGGCGCCATCGATTCGGTGTTCCTGACCGGCGGCTCGGTGAAACTCGCCCATGTGCACAAGGCGATCACCAAGGCCGTGCCGTCAGCCCGCATCGTCGAAGGCGACATTTTCGGCGCCGTCGGCAAGGGACTGACGCTGGAGGCGCTGCGACGCTACGGGCCTATGAGCTGAGGCCCTCGATCAGCCCACCACTTCCGACACCGGCTGCATGTCGACGGCAAACGTTTCCAGGAACTTCGACGTCATGATGTAGAAGCCGACCGAGAGTTGCAGTTCGACCAGCGCGGCCGGCGTCAGTTTCGAGGCAATCGCGTTGAAGGTCGCGTCCGTCGGTTTGTGGCGCTTGACGATTTCATCGGTGAACGCAAGCGCGGCACGCTGCACATCATTGAAGCAGGTCGCCGCTTCCCAGTTCTCCAGCGCCTCGTTCTGCTCGTCGGTGACGCCGACATTCTTGCCGATCCGCTTGTGGGCGACGATTTCGTAAGGCGCCTCACACAGGATGCCGGTGCGGGTGATGGCGAGTTCGCGCACGATCGGGTCCAGTTCGCCCTTGTGGCGGATGGCCCCGCCCAGGCGGCAGTATTGTTCGAGGTAGCTCGGCGAATGCGCCATCATGCGAAAGATGTTGGCATTGCGGTTTTTGCCGAGCAATTCGCGGGTGCGGTCGTTGTGCTTGGCGGGATCGCTGTATTCGACGCGGGCCATTGGTCACCTTGGGGTTTGGGTCTTTTCTGATTGTTGACAGCGGGATCATGCACTGCAGCAGGAGGCCGATCAACCGCCGAAATGCCGCTGCTGCTGGTTCGGGCAAGCACCCTGCCCGACTTTCTGCGGCCAAAAAACTCCCTCTCGCGCGCACAAACCGGCTACGAACGAGCCAAATTGCGGCCTCAATGCTAACCGATCTTCGTGACTGTCGATATTCGCTGAGTGGGGACTCAAAGGAGCGAATACTCGTCGCGGGGCGTTCCGAGTAAATCAAACAGAGTTCATCAAGCCTTCACGGGCAATGATGACTCATGCCCAAGTCTAGGGAGCTAGGCATGAAGGAAGCCAACAAAAAGGCGGCCTCGGAAGCGTTTGCGCAGATGATGGCAGTAACGGCAATGCTCGTTATCGCCAGCGTCGTGTTCTACTGGCACTGAATGTTGACGCGTCGAAGCACTCAGATTTTCATTGTTCCGCGTATTTCTGAGTTGCTTCGTAGCGTGAGCATTTTGTGTCGGAGACTCATATTTTCTCGAAGTAAGGCACCAACCTTCCCGCAAACGGCCGATAGCTTGCGGTGACCTTGTCGCCGATCGCAAGATCGATGTCGCCGTGGGCCATCATGCGAAAGCCTTCGTCCGCATCGACCAGCACGATATTGTAGGGAACGTGCGCACGCGTCTCCGGCGTCGCCGCGCGGCACACCAGCGACGTCGCATACACAGTCGCTGCGCCGCTGGCGCGCTTCTGTGCCGGATCCGGCGCACCGCAGGCGGCGCAGAAACGGCGGTCGAAATACTGCACCCTCCCGCACGCACCGCAGGTTTGATAGACGATGGCCTCGGCTCCCTTGGTCCAGTCCGCCAGTTTGTCGCTCATCGCACCCGCTCCAGAAACATGCTGACATGCGACGACAGCACGCCGCCGTCGCCGTGCAGCAGCGCGATCGAGGCGTCGCGGACCTGTCGTGGTCCGGCGCGCTCCGTCATCTGCAAATGCGTCTCCACCAGATGCGCCATCGCGCCGCCGACGCCGCAATGGCCGTAGCTCAACAGCCCGCCATGGGTGTTGAGCGGCATGGCGCCGTCGCGGCCAAAATGCCCTGCCCGCACCCGCGCCGCCGCTTCGCCCCGCCCGGCCAGGCCGAGGTCTTCCAGCAGCATCGCGAGCGTGATGGTGAAACTGTCGTAGACCGCCGCGTAGCGCACATCCGAGATCGCGATGCCCGCGGCAGCCTTCGCCTTGGCGACGGCGATTTCGGCGCCGAGTTCGCTCAACGCCGGCGCGGCCGTGATGTGCTGATGGGTATGCGCCTGCGCGCAACCACGGATGCGGATGCCGGTCGCGGATGTCGGCTCACGGCTGACCACGAACGCCGCGCCGCCGTCGGACACCGGGCAGCAGTCCAAAAGCTTCAGCGGCATCGCCACCGGCTTTGACGCCATCACGTCGGCGACGGTGATCGGCTCGTGAAACTGCGCGCCGGGATGGGTCAGCGCGTGGGCGCGCATCAGCACCGCGAATTCGGCGAGGTCTTCCTGGGTCACGCCATATTCGTGCATGTAGCGCGAGGCGACGAGGCCGTAATAGGCCGGGATCGTCGGCCCCAGCGTCACCTCGTAATCGGGATGGCCGACCTGCGCCAGCGCCTGGATCGAGGCGTCGCGGCTCTGCCCGGTGAGCCGGTTCTCGCCGCCGACAACCAGCACATGCTTTGCCACGCCGGCATCGACGAGGTGATGCGCCAGCATGGTCATGGCGAGCCCGGTGGCGCCGCCGACCTGCACGGCGTGTGCGTAGGACGGCTGAATGCCAAAATGCTCGGCGAACACGGTCGCCAGCATGATGTGCGGCGAGACGGTGGAATAGCCGCACAGAATGCCGTCGATCTCGGACCGCTTCAGCCCGGCATCGGCAATGGCGAGCTCGGCCGCCTTGCTCATGAGATCGAGCGAGGACGAGCCTTCGTGCTTGCCGTAGGACGTCAGGCCGACGCCGGTGATGAAGCTCATGACTGTCTGTCATCTCAATACGACTTCGGCAGACCCGAGCACCTTCTCGGCGATAAAGCTGAGAATGAGCTGCGGGCTGATCGGCGCGATGCGCGGGATCAGCGATTCCCGCAAGTAACGCTCGACGTGATATTCCTTGGCGTAACCAAAGCCGCCATGCGTCATGACCGCCTGCTCGCAGGCGTGGAAGCCGGCTTCGGCGGCGAGATATTTTGCGGCGTTGGCGGCCGGGCCGCACGGCATGCCCTGGTCGTATTGCCAGCCGGCGCGCAGCACCATCATCCAGGCGGCTTCCAGCTCCATCCAGTTCTTCGCCAGCGGATGCTGGATGCCTTGATTCATGCCGATCGGCCGGTTGAACACGATGCGGCTTTTCGCATAGGCCGAGGCGCGCGACAGCGCGATCTGGCCGAGACCGACCGCTTCGGCCGCGATCAGGATGCGCTCGGGATTCATGCCGTGCAGGATGTATTCGAAGCCGCGGCCTTCCTCGCCGAGGCGATCCTCGACCGGGATCTCGAAATTCTCGAAGAACAATTCGTTGGAGTCGACGGGCTTGCGGCCCATCTTCTCGATCTCGTGCACGGCGACGCGCTTCTTGTCGAAGTCGGTGTAGAACAGGCTCAGGCCCTGCGTCGGCGTCTTCACCTCTTCCAGCGGCGTGGTGCGCGCCAGCAGCAAAATCTTGTTGGCGACCTGCGCGGTCGAAATCCAGACCTTCTGGCCGTTGACGACATATTTGTCGCCCTTGCGCACCGCGCGGGTCTTCAGCTGCGTGGTGTTGAGCCCGGTGTTGGGCTCGGTCACCGCAAAGCAGGACTTGTCGCGGCCGTCGATGATCGGCGGCAGCATCCGCGTGCACTGTTCCTTGGTGCCGAACACGACCACGGGATTGAGCCCGAACACGTTCATATGCACCGCGGAAGCGCCGGACATGCCGGCGCCGGATTCCGCGATCGTCCGCATCATGATCGCGGCATCGGTGATGCCGAGGCCCGACCCGCCATATTCCTCGGGGATGCAGATGCCGAGCCAGCCGGCATCCGCCAGCGCGCGGTGGAAGTCGGCGGGATAGCCGCCCTCCTTGTCCTTCTTCAGCCAGTAGGCATCGTCGAAGCGCGAGCAGATTTTTTCGATCGCGTCGCGGATCGATTCCTGGTTGGCCGACAGCGCAAAATCCATCTCTCTCGTCCTTTAAGTGTTCGACGCCGCCTTGGTGACGCCGTCTCGCACCAATGCTGCGATCTCATCCGGCGAAAAGCCGGCCTCGCCGAGGATTTCCGCGCTGTGCTCGCTCAGGCGCGGCGCCAGCCGCTTGGTCTCGACCGGCGTCTCGGAAAACCGCGCCGACGGCCGCATGTTGCGGATACGGCCCTCGGTCGGATGATCGATGACGGGGAAGAAATTGGTCGCGACGATGTGGGGATCGTCGAGCAGGCTTTCGAGATCATGCATCGGCATGACCGGCACGTCGGCCTTCTCCAGGATCTCTGACCATTCGGCGGTGGTTTTGGTCTCGAGGATGCGCGCCAGTTCGGCATAGACGACGTCGATATTGCCGGCGCGGCCGGCGAAGGTCGCAAACTTCGGATTGGTGCGAAGATCGTCGCGGCCGGTGGCGTCGAAGAAATTCTGCCACTGCTTGTCGTTGTAGACGATCACGCAGATGTAGCCGTCCGAGGTCTTGTAGGGCCGCCGGTCCGGCGACAGATGGCGGGCATAGCCGCCCTTGTCGAGCGGCGGCTCGTAGGTGAGACCGCCCATGTGATCGCCCATCACGAAGCCGGCCATGGTTTCGAACATCGGGATGTCGACGCGCTGGCCGCGGCCGGTGCTGTTACGATCGACCAGGCTGGCGCAGATCGCGCCCACCGCCGTGAGGCCGACGATGCGGTCGACCAGCGCATTCGGCACATAGCGCGGCACGCCGTCGGCGGTCTGCGCCATCAGCGCCGGCAAGGCGGTCGCGCCCTGGATCAGGTCGTCATAGGCGGGCTTTGCCGCATAGGGCCCGTCCTGGCCGAAGCCGAACACGCCGGCATAGATCAGCCGCGGATTGATTTTCGACACCACGTCGTAGCCGAGATTGCAGCCGCGCCATCGCCTGCGGGCGCACATTGTAGACCAGCACGTCGGCGGATTTGATCAGCCGCAGCACGGCCTCGCGCCCGGCCGGCTTCTTCAGGTCGAGGCAGATCGAGCGCTTGCTGCGGTTGGTGTTGAGGAACACCGGCCCCATGCCGGGATGGCGGGTCGGCCCGATCTGCCGCGTCACGTCGCCATCGAGCGATTCCACCTTGATGACGTCGGCGCCGTAATCGCCGAGCATCTGGGTGGCATAGGGCCCCATCAGCACGGTCGTCATGTCGATGACCTTGATGCCCTGCAATGGTCCCATGGATCAGCCTGCTCCCCGATTGTCGTTCCGACCAAGTAACGGCAGCAGGTTGGGAAGATCAAGCGCGCCCGGCGTATGGGCGTATGCGCCGGAGACAATGAGGAGGCATAAGAAGACCAGCAACCGCTGTCGTCCCTGCGAACGCAGGGACCCATAGCCACCGGCCGGCGTTTTGCGAAGAGCGTCTGCCGTCCTGCCCTATCGAGAGATCACGCGGTATGGGTCCCTGCGTTCGCAGGGACGACCGCGAGCGGTTAGTTCTTCGCTCTGGCGTCGCGTTCCCGGGTCAGGCGCTCCAGCTCTTCATTCTGCTGGCTGAGGCGGTCGGCGATGCGGGATTCATTCCGTTCGCCGGAAGCGGCGGCGGCCTGTTCGATCAACTGCCGGATGTTGTCTTCCAGAATTCTGATCCGGTCGGCGAGTTCTGCCGATGACAACGAACTTTCGTCGCTCATGATGCCCGCTCCGAAGATCTTTTTGTAGGGTGGGCAAAGGCGCGATTGCGCCGTGCCCACCATCGATCGACAGCAATGATTCTGAATGGTGGGCACGCTGCGCTTTGCCCACCCTACACTAGCACGTTTGCGGCTACTTCGCCGCCTCCAGCACGGAAACGTAATTCGCCACCGCCGCGCCGCCCATGTTGAAGATGCCGGCAAGCTTGGCGTTCTTGAGCTGCATGCCCTCCGGCGCCTGGCCGACGAGCTGCATCGCGCTCATCACATGCATGGAGACGCCGGTGGCGCCGATCGGATGGCCCTTGGCCTTCAGGCCGCCGGACGGATTGATCGGCAGCTTGCCGTCCTTCTGGGTCCAGCCTTCCTTGATGGCCCGGGCGCCCTGCCCGCGCGGCGTCAGGCCCATCGCTTCATATTCGATCAGTTCGGCAACCGTGAAGCAGTCATGGGTTTCGACAAAGGACAGATCGGAGAGCTGCACGCCGGCCTGCGCCAGCGCGCGCTGCCAGGCCACGGTGCAGCCTTCGAACTGCAAAATGTCGCGCTTGGACATCGGCAGGAAATCCTGCGCATGCGCGGTGGCGCGGAAGTTCACCGCCTTGCCCATGGTCTTGGCGGTTTCCGAATCCGTCAGCACCAGTGCCGCCGCGCCATCCGACACCAGCGAACAGTCGGTGCGCTTCAGGGGACCGGCGACGAACGGATTCTTCTCGCTCTCGGCGCGGCAGAACTCGTAAGCCGAAATCCTTGCGCATCTGCGCATAGGGATTGGCGACGCCGTTCTTGTGGTTCTTGGCCGCGATCATCGCCAGCGCGTCCGACTGGTCGCCGTATTTCTGGAAGTAGCTCTGCGCGATCTTGCCGAACACGCCGGCAAAGCCGCCGACGGTGTCGCCGTCTTCAGGCAGGTAGGAGGCCTTCAGCAGGTACTTTCCGATCTCCGGTCCCGGCGTCCGCGTCATCTGCTCGACGCCGACCACCAGCACGATCTTGGCCGCGCCCGCAGCAATCGCCCGGATGCCCTGATGCACCGCCGCCGAACCGGTGGCGCAGGCGTTCTCGACGCGGGTGGCCGGCTTGAAGCGCAGTTTCGGGATCGGCCTGCAGCACCAGCGAGGCCGTAAAATCCTGCGGCGAGAAGCCGGCATTGAAATGCCCGAGCACGATCTCGTCGACGTCTTCGGCCGAAATGCCGGCATCGGCCAGCGCTTCGGTCGCAACCTTCACCACCAGGCTCTCGACGGTTTCCGCGTCGAACTTGCCGAATGGCGTGTGCGCCCACCCCACGATGCTGGCTGTCATGGTTGTTCTCCCTGTTCCGGTTCGGGTCGGTTTGTAACCTATCTTGGTGCGGCTTTCAGCGATTTCATCGTCCGCTCGCACATGGCGGTTATGCCAGCCCAGTTGCCGGACCTGATCTCGGCGGCCGGACAGAGCCAGGAACCGCCGACCGCCACGACATTCGGCTCGGCCAGCCAGGTCGCGGCATTGGCCTCGCCGATGCCGCCGGTCGGGCATACCCTGATATTGGGAAACGGCCCGGCCAGCGCGCGAAGTGCCTTGATACCGCCGGCCTGCTCGGCGGGAAAGAATTTGACGATATCGAAGCCGGCCGCCAGCGCCTGCATCAGCTCGGATGCGGTTGCGATCCCCGGCGCAAACGGCAGGTCGCTCGCGGCGGCGGCCTTCAGAAGCTCCGGCGTAGCACCCGGGCTGATGCCGAATTTGGCCCCGAGCCCCACGGCCCTCGCCAGATCGTCGCCGTTCAAAATCGTGCCGATGCCGACGATGGCGTCCGGCACCTCCGCGATCATGGCCTTGGCGGCATCGACCGCCACCGGCGTTCGCAGCGTCACCTCCAGCACGCGCACCCCGCCTGCGACCAGCGCGCGCGCCAGCGGCACCGCGTCCTCCACCCGCTCGATGGTGAGCACGGGGATGACGGTGGCGGATTTGAAGATGTCGGCGAGCTGTTGCTGCCTCGTTGTTGTGCTCATGACGATGCCTTGCGGGAATTGACGTGGTTCGGGATCAGGCCGGACGGCATTTCCGCACGCGGGATGATCGCCCCGGGATGGCATACCACAACGCCGGCCAAACGATGCCCGATACGCGCGGCCTCGATCGGGTCCGCGCCCCTGAGACGTGCCGCGACATAGGCGGCCGCAAAACTGTCGCCGGCCGCCGTCGTATCGACGACGGGCGTCTCCACCGGCTTGGCCTTGATCGGATAAGGCACGCCGTCCAGGCGCACGATGCTCGCCGGCTCCGACAGCTTCAACACCACCTCGGCCCCCGGAATCCGCGCCAGCAGCGCCTCATTGGTCATGCCGGGATAGAGCGGCAGCAGATCCTCCGTGGAGGCCAGCACGATGTCGGCCGAGGCAAACGCCTGCTGGAATATCGCGCGCGCCAGGTCGAGATCGGGCCAGCCGCGGGCGCGGAAATTGGTGTCGAAGGCGAACCGCGCACCCTTTTCGCGGGCGCGATCGAGGGCCGCGAACAGCCGCCCCCGGCCCTCCGGGCCGTACAGCGAGAGCGTGATCGCGGACAGATAGACCATTTCATAGCCGGCCAGCGCGTCCAGTATCTCCGGCGTCTGCGGCAAGTCCATCAGGCTGCGCGCCGCGGCGCTGTCGCGCCAGTGGAAGAACCGCCGCTCGCCCTTGTCGTCGGTCTGGATCATGTAGAGGCCCGGCAGCTTGCCCGGCAGCCGCGCCACCCGCGAGGTCCCGACCCCCTCCGCCGCCCAGCCTGAGATCATTTCGTCGCTGAGGCCGTCGTCGCCGAGCGCCGTGATGTAATCGACGCCGACGCCGAGCCGGGAGAGATAGACGGCGGTGTTGAGCGTGTCGCCGCCATAGCCGCGCGAAAACAGGCCGGGCTCATCACCCTGGGCCTGTTTGAGCTCGATCATGCACTCGCCGATGCAGGCTACCTTGCTCATGACCGCATCCGCATGAAGAAACGCAGCGTCACGTCAGCCTGCGAACTTGCCGCCGAGTTCATCCTCGATGTGGATGCGGATGATGTCGTCAAACGTCTTCTCGGCGGTGGTGAAGCCGAGCTTGAGCGCGCGGTCGGTGACGAAATCGCGCGGCCAGCCGGAGACGATGCCGATGATGGTCGGATCGGGCACCCGCTTGATGCGCGCGATGACGTTCTTGCCGGCGACACGGTTGAGCGCTGCGATCTGCTCGCCGACGGTCGCCGCGAGGCCGGGCATGCTCAGGTTGCGCCGCGGCCCCATCGCGTCGAGGTCCATGGTGCCGGCGTGGACCAGAAAGCCGACCGCCGATTTCGGCGAGGCATGCCAGTGCTGCACGTCGTCGGAGACCGGCAGCACCGCCTCCTCGCCCGCCAGCGGCTCGCGCATGATGTTGGAGAAGAAGCCGGAAGCCGCCTTGTTCGGCTTGCCCGGCCGCACGCAGATCGTCGGCAGGCGGATCGAGATGCCGTCGAGCAGGCCCTTGCGGGTGTAGTCGTTGATCAGGAGTTCGCAGATCGATTTCTGCGTGCCGTAGCTGGTCAGCGGGGTATGGAAGAATTCGTCGCCGATCTTTTCCGGGAACGGCGCGCCGAACACCGCGATCGAGGAGGTGAACACCAGCCGCGGCTTGTAGCCGCCGCCGGCGTGGCGGATGGCGTCGATCAGATGGCGGGTGCCGTCGAGGTTGATCCGGTAGCCCTTGTCGAACTCGGCCTCCGCCTCGCCGGAGACGATCGCCGCGAGATGAAAGATCACTTCCGGCCGGTGCGCGATCAGCGGCTCCGCTGCGCCGGCATCGGCAAAGTCGGACGCCACGACGCTGATCGGGATCGAGGCATTGGCGGGCTTGGTCGGCGCCACCACGTCCTGCAGCGTCATGCGGGTGATGTCGTGGTTGCCGAGGCGGCCGTCGCGCAGCAGCCGTTCGGTCAGCTTGCGGCCCACCATGCCGGCGGCGCCCAAAATCAGAATATGCAAGACCCGTCTCCTTTTTGAACCCTGTTTATTATCAGCCGGGCCTTCAAGCGGTTACTCTTTGACGGCTCCCGTCATCGCCGACACATAATGCTCAACGAAGAAGGCGTAAAGGATAACCAGCGGCAGCGAGCCTGCCAGTGCCCCCGCCATCAGCGAGCCCCAGCGATAGACGTCGCCGTCGACGAACTCGTTGACGATCGCGACCGGCACCGTCTTGTTGTTGGTCGACTGCAGGAAGGTCAGTGCGTAGATGAACTCGTTCCAGCACAGCGTGAAGCAGAAGATGAAGGCCGAGATCAAGCCGGGTATCGCCAGCGGCAGCACGATCTTGATCAATATCTGCCAGCGGCTGGCGCCGTCGATCAGCGCGCATTCTTCCAGCTCGAACGGGATGGTCTTGAAATACCCCATCAGCAGCCAGGTCGAGAACGGGATCAGGATGGTCGGATAGGTCAGGATCAGCGCCAGCGGCGAGTCGAACAGACCGTACTGGAACACCACGGTGGCCAGCGGAATGAACAGGATCGACGGCGGCACCAGATAGGACAGGAAGATCAGCCCGCCGACCCATTGCGCGCCGCGATAGCGCAGCCGCACGATCGCGTAGGCCGCGAGCACGCTGGCGACGATCGACAGGATGGTGGCGCAGACCGCCACATACATCGTGTTCCACAGCCACATCGGATAGTAGCTCTCGAACAGCAGCTTGTGAATGTGCTTGAAGGTCGGATTCCAGGTCCAGAACGGATTGAACTTGTCGAGATCGAGCAGTTGCTCGTCCGGTTTGATCGCCGTCAGCGCCCATCCAGTAGAACGGAAACAGCAGCACGAACACGATGATCGCCAGCGGCATATACAGCGTCACCATCCGGCGCGGCACCGACTGCAGATAGCTCATGCCCTCGCTGTGGTCGTCCTTGCGCGACGTCGACGAGCTTGACAGCACAGCTTTGAGATCGATCCGCGAGGTCGGGAGATCAGTCATTGTTCTCTCCCTGCTGCCATTTGCGGCAGCGCGCGCGGGGCTTGCCCCGTTCGCGCAAAAGATGATGCGGCACCGCGGAGATCAGTCATTGTTCTCTCCTTGCTGCCACTTGCGACGCTGCAGCCCGAACCATGAAACCATGATCGCTGCGAGCAGGAACGGGATCATCGCGCTGGAGATCGCCGCGCCCTCGCCGAGCTGGCCGGCGATGATGGCGCGCTGATACGACAAGGTCGCCATCAGGTGCGTCGCGTTGACCGGACCGCCGCGCGTCATCGCCCAGATCAGCTGGAAGTCGGTGAAGGTGAACAGCACGGAGAACGTCATCACGACGGCGATGATCGGCGTCAGCAGCGGATAGGTGATGAAGCGGAACATCTCCCACTTGCTCGCGCCGTCGAGCGTCGCGGCCTCGTAGAGCGAGGGCTGCACCGTCTGCAGGCCCGCCAGCAGCGTGATCGCAACGAAGGGAACGCCGCGCCAGATATTGGCGAAGATCACGCAAATCCGCGCCCAGGTCACGTCGCCGAGGAAATTGATGTTCTCGGTGATCAGTCCCATCTGCTTCAGCGACCAGGAGATGATCGAGAATTGCGAATCGAAGATCCACCAGAACGCCAGCGCCGACAGCACGGTCGGCACGATGAAGGGGATCAGCACCAGCGCGCGCAGCATCGCCTTGAACGGCATGTTCTCGTTCAGCAGCAGCGCGAGATAGAGACCGATCGCGAATTTGATGGCGCTCGCGACCGAGGTGTAGAGCAGCGTATTGAACACCGACAGCCAGAAGATGCTGTCGCCCCACAGCCACTCATAATTCTCGATGCCGATGAATTCGCCGGGCCGTCCGATCTTGGCGTCGGTGAACGAAATCCAGATGCCGAGGCCGAGCGGATAAGCGAGAAAGAAGATCAGGAACGCCATCGCCGGCAGCATGAACCAGAAGCCGAGCCAGTTCCGGTTGGTCTTGAGCTGATCCCACGAGGTGGCCTCGCGGATCGGCGGCCGCGCCGCCCGGGGTTGCAGTGCGATGTCAGCCATGGGCGAAATCCTGCAATGTCATGAGCGGCGCGTGCTTCCGTATCGATGTCGGAATGAGGCGAGCCGCAATCGCTTGCGGCCCGCCCCGCTTTACCTAGCGATAGATGCGCTTCAACTGCCGTTCGGTCACCGCGATGGCGCCCTTGGCGTCGTCGCGTCCGCTGCAGTAGTTGGCGAACATGTCGACCACCAGGAAGTCGGCGATCGCGGTCGCCGCCTTCTCGCCGGGCGTGCCGATGCCGGAAGCCGGCAGCGCGCGCTTGCTGGCCTGGGCGAACACGGCGTTCTTCGGGTCGGCCGTCCACACCGGCGAGTTATCGTAGGCGTTGAGCGTGTGGGTGAGATAGCCCCGCGCACCGGTCAACCACTTGTCGTAGTTTTCCTTCTCCAGCATGAAGGCGACGAAGGCCTTCGCGGCGTTCGGCGACTTGGTGAAGTTGAACGCCAGGATCGGAACCGCGAGTTGCAGTTCGGTCGGCTTGCCGATCGGCCCGACCGGCCAAAGCGCGTGATAGGTGTCCTCGGTAAGCTCCTTCTTGGACGGATCGTCCTTGGCCGCAACGTAGATCGAGATGCCGTTGGCGGTGCAATAGAGTTCGCCCGCGAGGTACGCCTTGTTGTTGGAGGAGTCGTTCCAGGATGCGACACCGGGAATGAACGTGTCCGACAGCGCCTTGGCATATTCCAGCGCCTTGACGGTCTCCGGCGAGTTGATGATGACCTTGTTGTCCTTGTCGACCGTGTACGCGCCGTGGCCCCAGAGGATCCAGTGCAGCCAGCCATTGGCGTCGCCGGTGGCGTGGCCGAGCGGGAAGCCGGCCGGGGTGCCGTTCTTCTTGAGCGCCTTGCACATTTCAAGGAAGCCCGGGAAGTCTTTCGGGAATTCGCTGAAACCGGCCTTGTCCACCGCCGATTTGCGGTAGGTCATGTAGCCGCCGATGGTCGCGACGGGAATGCCGAGCCAGTCATTGCCCTGCTTGCAGGTAATCTCTGCCGCCGTGGTCCATCCGCCGTACTTCTTGCCGAGATAGTCGGCGACGTCGTTCATCTTCAGCACTTTGGTCGGGAACAGCTGCGGCAGCGTATGCAGGCCCCAGGCGAGATCGAGGCCCGAACCGGTGTTGGCGGCGACGGACGCCTTCGGCTGCACGTCCTCGAAGGACTCGGAGAACACGTTCATTTCGGTGCCGGTGGCCGCCTTGAACGCAGCGACCATCGCGTTGAACGCGTCATCTTCCGCCGGCACGAAGCGCTTCCAGCGCATCACGGTGAGCTTGGCGCCCTTCTCGGCCTTCCACGGCGCCGATTGCGCCCAGGCCTTGGCAAAGTCGAACAACGCCGGTCCGGTCAGCGCGCCGGCCGCCGCCAGCGCGGTGCCGCCCTGAAGCAGAGAGCGGCGGGTAAAATCGTGCATGGTCCATCCTCCCGTTTGAATATTTTTTCTGGTTTTTGCTCAGTCCTCGTTTCTTATTTTTGTCAGGCGTTATTCGATTTTTTTCTTGGTCTTGATTACGTCACTCAGCCATTCAGCCGCTTCCCTGTCGTTTCGTCGAACAGATGCACGAGCGACGGATCGGGCTTGAGCCGGATCTTGTCGCCCGGATTGAACTGATGCCGCTCGCGGAACACGGCGACCACCTGCTCGCCGCCGAGCTTGGCGAACACCTGGGTTTCCGAACCGGTCGGCTCGACCACGACGATTTCGGCTTCGGCGCCGTCATCGGCGATGGTGAAATGTTCGGGCCGCACGCCGTAGACGGCGGGCTGACCGTCGGAATTGGCGGGGGCATTTTTCAGCGGCAGCTTGACGCCGTTCGGCCCCTCGAACATGGCGCTGCCGTTCGACTTGACCTTGCCCTTGAGGAAATTCATCGCCGGCGAACCGATGAAGCCCGCGACGAACTGGTTGGCCGGGGTGTCGTAGAGTTCGAGCGGGGTGCCCATCTGCTCGACGATGCCGTCATGCATCACCACGATCTTGTCGGCCATGGTCATGGCCTCGATCTGGTCGTGGGTGACGTAGACCGTCGTGGTGCGCAGGCGCTGATGCAGTTCCTTGATCTCGGTGCGCATCGCAACGCGCAGCTTGGCGTCGAGGTTGGACAACGGCTCGTCGAACAGGAACACCTGCGGATCGCGCACGATGGCGCGGCCCATGGCGACGCGCTGGCGCTGGCCGCCCGACAATTGCCGGGGATAGCGCTCGAGCAGCGGCGTCAGCGCCAGGATTTCCGCGGCGCGATTAACGCCTTTCGAAATTTCATCGGCACTCGCGCCGCGCAGCTTGAGCGAGAAGCCCATATTGTCGGCGACGGTCATATGCGGATAGAGCGCGTAGTTCTGGAACACCATCGCAATGTCGCGCTCTTTCGGCTGGACATTGTTGACGACGCGGTCGCCGATCGAAATGGTTCCGGAGGTGATGTTTTCGAGGCCGGCGAGCATCCGCAACAGGGTCGACTTGCCGCAACCGGACGGGCCGACGAGCACGACGAACTCGCCATCCTCGATCGGGATCGACACACCGTGCAAAACTTCGAAATTGCCAAACGACTTTCGCACGTCGCGAATCTGTACCGACGACATCCTCACTCCCTCTTGTTCTGTTTTGGGGCGCCACGGATCGGCGGCGATGCCCTGCTGTCTTTTTCGACTTAAATGCCGGAAGCCGAATTCAACCGGTCATCATCATCCGCAGTTTCGCGATTTTTAGCAATCCGATGGTAGCGCTGTCAATAATTGTTCAAACGTCTAATCCGTTGTGATATGAGCGCAAGATGGGACGAAAACAGACAAAGTCTGGCAAAATCCGCCTCACCGAGGTCGCCAAGCTCGCTGGCGTCAGCCCAATCACGGCATCGCGTTTTTTCCGGAACCCCGAAGCCCTGTCGCTGAGCAAGCGCGAACGCGTCGACAGCGCGGTGAAGGAACTGGGTTACGTGCCCAATCTCGCCGCGCGCGCGCTGGCCTCGCATCGCACCGAAGTCATCGGCGTCGTCATCCCCTCCCTCACCAACAACGTGTTCGCCGACGTGTTGCGCGGCATCTACGATTCCTCCGAAGGCAGCCGCTACACCATCCAGCTCGCCAACACCCGCTACAGCATCCTGCAGGAGGAGAAGGTGCTGCGCCTGTTCCGGGCGCAGAAGCCCGCAGGACTGATCGTCACCGGGATCAACCAGACCGCGGAGTCGCGCACCATTCTGGAGTTCGATGAGTTGCCCGGTCACCCAGATCATGGAGATCGGCGACAGTCCGGTCGACATGATGGTCGGCTTTTCGCATTATGACGCAGCTTTTGCGGCAATTTCGCACATCCTCGAGCAGGGGCGCCGCCGCGTCGGGTTTCTCGGCGCACGGATGGACCCGCGGGTACAGCGGCGGCTCGAAGGGTATCGTGATGCCATGAAAGCGGCGTCGCTGTTCGACCCGAACCTCGTCGTCACCACGTCGGTGCCGACCACCGTGACGCTCGGCAGGACATTGTTCACCGACCTGCTCGCGCAGGCGCCCGACATCGATGCGGTGTTCTGCGTCAATGACGACCTTGCGCTCGGTGCGCTGTTCGAATGCCAGCGCCGGCAGATCGCCGTTCCCCGCGATCTCGCCATTGTCGGCTTCAACGACCTGGAGTTCACGGCATCCGCCGTACCCTCGCTCACCAGCGTGCGCACCAATCGCTATGAAATGGGCCGGCACGCCGTCTCCATGGTGATCGACTCGATCGAAGGCCGCCGCCCGAAGCAGCCGGTGATCGACCTCGGCTTTCAGCTGATGGTTCGCGAAAGCTCGACGCCGCAAAGCACGTGAAGCCGCGCTATCTGCACGCAGGCATGCGCCGGCAAAAAATGGTAGCGCTGTCTTTTGAGCCGAACTAGGATCGGATCGCTCATATTGGCGGGCGCGCAGCGGATGAAATTTTGGCATGGTGCAGCGCAGCCGTGATTTAAGCCGTCCATGAGTTTGCACTGCGGGAGGAATCCATGAAAAACAACGACAAGAAGACTGCCACCAATGGCAAGGGCCGGAAACTTCGTTCCCTCGAGTGGTTCGATAACCCGCACAATCCGGGAATGACCGCGCTCTATCTCGAGCGCTATCTGAACTACGGCCTGACCCGGGAGGAATTGCAGTCCGGCAAGCCGATCATCGGCATCGCCCAGACCGGCAACGACCTCTCCCCGTGCAACCGGCACCATCTCGAACTGGCGCACCGGGTGCGCGAGGGCATCCGCGAGGCCGGCGGCATTGCGATGGAATTCCCGACCCATCCGATCCAGGAAACCGGCAAGCGGCCGACCGCGGCGCTCGACCGCAACCTCGCCTATCTCGGCCTGGTCGAAATCCTGTTCGGCTATCCGCTCGATGGCGTGGTGCTGACCACCGGCTGCGACAAGACCACGCCGGCCTGCCTGATGGCGGCGGCGACCGTCAATCTGCCCGCGATCGTGCTGTCCGGCGGACCGATGCTGAACGGCTGGTTCAACGGCGAGCGCACCGGCTCCGGCACCGTCGTCTGGAAGCAGCGCGAACGGCTTGCCGCCGGCGAGATCGACTACAACGAGTTCATCGAAATCGTGGCGTCCTCGGCCCCCTCGGTCGGCCACTGCAACACGATGGGCACCGCCTCCACCATGAACTCGCTCGCCGAAGCGCTCGGCATGTCGCTGCCGGGCTGCGCGGCGATCCCCGCGCCCTATCGCGAGCGCGGCCAGATCGCCTACGAGACGGGCAAGCGCATCGTCGAGATGGTGTGGGAGGATCTGAAGCCTTCCGACATCCTGACCCGCCAGGCGTTCGAGAACTGCATCGTGGTGAATTCGGCGATCGGCGGCTCGACCAACGCGCCGATCCATATCAACGCGCTGGCGCGGCATGTCGGCGTCGAGCTGTCGATCGACGACTGGCAGAAACATGGCCACCACATCCCGCTGCTGGTGAACATGCAGCCGGCCGGCTTCTATCTCGGCGAGGAATATCACCGCGCCGGCGGCGTGCCGGCGGTGGTGCGCGAACTGATGGCGCACAAGCACATCCATGAAGACGCCGTCACCGTGAACGGCCGCACCATGGGCGAGAACTGCCGCGAGGCGGCCAAGCCCGACGGCGACGTGATCTGGAGCTACGACAAGCCGCTGGTGAAGGACGCCGGCTTCCTGGTGCTGCGCGGCAATCTGTTCGATTCCGCGATCATGAAGACCAGCGTGATCTCGAAGGAATTCCGCGACCGCTATCTGATCAATCCGAAAGACCTGAATGCGTTCGAGGGCCGCGCCATCGTGTTCGAGGGGCCGGAGGATTATCACGACCGGATCGACGATCCCTCGCTCAACATCGACGAGCACTGCGTGCTGTTCATCCGCGGCGCCGGGCCGATCGGCTATCCCGGCGGCGCCGAGGTCGTGAACATGCAGCCGCCGGCGGCGCTGATCAAACGCGGTATCCTGTCGCTGCCCTGCATCGGCGACGGCAGGCAGTCCGGCACCTCGGGTTCGCCGTCGATCCTCAACGCCTCGCCGGAAGCCGCCGCCGACGGCGGGCTTGCGATCCTGCGGACCGGCGACAAGGTCCGCATCGACCTCAACAAGGGCGACGCCAACATCCTGATCACGAGCGACGAACTGAAGAAGCGCCACGCCGAGCTGAAGGCCAAGGGCGGCTTCCCCTACCCGGCCAACCAGACGCCATGGCAGGAGCTCTATCGCTCGACCGTCGGCCAGCAGGCCACCGGCGCCTGCATGGAACTCGCCACGCGCTATCAGGACATCGCCGGCACGGTCGGCGTGGCGCGGGATAATCACTAGCCAATCGGACTGTCATTGCCGGGCTTGACCCGGCAATCCATCCTCTTGCGAAGAAGATGGATACGCGGGTCAAGCCCGCGTATCGACACCGAGAAATAATCCATCGATCGCTCAGGGAAGAAAACCATGTCAGACCGCCTGAAGGGCAAGCGCGCCTTCGTCACCGCCGCCGCCGTCGGCATCGGCCGCGCCTGCGCGATCGCCTTTGCGCGCGAAGGCGCCACCGTATTCGCCACCGACATCGACGAGAGCAAGCTCGCCGCGCTCAAGAGCGAGGGCATCGCGGAAGTCGCAAAACTCGACGCCCGCGACACCGCCGCCGTCGCCGCCATGGCCAAGCGCGCCGGCAAGACCGACATCCTGCTCAACGCCGCCGGCTTCGTGCATCACGGCACCATGCTGGATTGCTCCGACGAGGATTGGGATTTTTCGTTCGACCTCAACGTCAAGTCGATGCACCGCACGATCCGCGCGTTCCTGCCCGGCATGCTGGACCAGCGGCGGCGGCGCGATCGTCAACATCTGCCTCCGCCGCCGGCGTGTTCAAGGCAGCGCCGAACCGCTACGTCTACGGCGCGACCAAGGCCGCGGTCGCGGCGCTGACGCGCGCGGTCGCCGCCGACTTCATCACGCAAGGGCATCCGCTGCAACTGCATCTGCCCCGGCACCATCGAAACGCCCGTCCATGCTGGAGCGCGCCGCCGCCGCCGGCCCCAACGGCCGCGAAATGTTCATCGCGCGGCAGCCGATGGGACGGCTCGGCACCGCCGAGGAAATCGCCTCGCTCGCCGTCTATCTCGCCAGCGACGAAAGCGCGTTCACGACCGGCGTCGCCCACGTCATCGACGGCGGCTGGACGCTCTGATAGGGAGAAAGCCACATGAACAAGATCGATCTCAACGGCCGCTGCGCCGTCGTCACCGGCGGCGCGCAGGGCTTTGGCCGCGCGATCACCGAGCGCTTCGTCGCATCGGGCGCGAAGGTCGCGATCTGGGATCACGACCTGCCGTTTGCGGAAAAGACCGCGAAGGAAATCGGCCCGGCGGTGTCGGCCTTCAAGGTCGACGTGTCCGATCTCGCCGCGGTCGAGAAGACGCGCGACGAGACGCTGAAGGCGCTCGGCAAGATCGACATCCTCGTCAACAATGCCGGCATCGCCGGCGTCAACAAGCCGGTGTGGGAAACCGACCTCGACGAATGGCGCAAGGTGCTGCGCATCAATCTCGACGGCCCCTTCATCTGCTGCAAGGCGGTCGTGCCGGCGATGCTGCAGCAAAAATACGGCCGCATCGTCAACATCGCCTCGATCGCCGGCAAGGAAGGCAACCCCAACGCCGCGCACTACTCGGCCTCGAAGGCCGGCCTGATCGCGCTGACAAAATCGCTCGGCAAGGAGCTCGCGCAGCACGACATCCTCGTCAACGCGGTGACGCCGGCGGCGGCCAAGACCGCGATCTTCGACCAGATGACGCAGCAGCACATCGACTTCATGCTGTCGAAGATTCCGAAGGCGCGTTTCGTGCTGGTCGAGGAACTCGCGGCGATGGTCGCGTGGCTGGCGTCGGAAGACTGCGCGTTCTCGACCGGCGCCGTGTTCGACATTTCCGGCGGCCGGGCGACGTATTGACGATGGGCACGATCCGGGAAGGCGGATGCCTCTGCGGCGCGGTCCGGTTCAAGGCCGAGGGCGAGCCGTTCAACGTCCGCATCTGCCATTGCCGCAACTGCCAGAAGGCGATGGGCTCGCCGTTCTTTGCCCGCGCGCTGTTCGACCAGCGGGCGCTTGTCGTCGAGGGCGAGACCGCGCGCTATCCGACGTCGGAAGCGCTGGACCGGGAATTCTGCGGCGCCTGCGGCACGCGGCTGTTTTCCCGGCGAACCAACGGCACCGTGGTCGGCGTCGCGCTGGCCGCCTTCGACGACCGCAACGCCTTTGCGCCGACCGAGCACATCTGGGTCTCGGAAAAGATCGACTGGGTGCGCCTCGACGACGGTTTGCCGCAATATCAGCGGACGGTTCCCCAGTGAGCCTAGGCGTGCTAGGCTGCCGGCTTCGAAGCGCAAACCGGGGCAGACCGTTTGAACATCTCGCTGTACGGCCATCTCGGTCTGGATTCTCCCGCTCCTCATCGCCATCACCTTCCACGAGGCCGCGCACGCTTTTGTCGCATACAAGCTCGGCGACAATACCGCCTGGCAGCTTGGCCGGGTCAGCTTCAATCCCCTCAAGCATATCGATCCGTTCGGGACTGTGATTCTGCCTGGCGTGCTTTTGCTGTCGCGTTCGCCGTTCCTGTTCGGCTACGCCAAGCCCGTCCCGGTCAATTTTCGGAACCTGAACCACCCCCGGCTCGACATGGTATGGGTGGCGCTGGCCGGACCGGCCATCAACATCGTGCTGGCGACGATCATGGCGCTGGCGTTCCACGCCCTGCCCTTGGTGCCGCCGGACGCCGCCAAATGGACCGCGGACAACCTCAAAAACGCGTTCCTGATCAATATCGTGCTGGCGATCTTCAACATGATGCCGATCCCGCCGCTGGACGGCGGCCGGGTCGCCGTCGGGCTGCTTGCCGCGGGTGCTGGCTTACCCGCTGTCGCGGCTGGAACCGTATGGCATGCTGATCCTGCTCGGCCTTTTGATCCTGCTGCCGGTCATCGGCGCGCAGGTCGGCCTAAATCTTGATGTTATTTCGGCAATACTCTGGACACTGACCGGATATGTGATCAGCGCCCTTCTCTTCATCACCGGCAACGCCTAAACTTCGAACAGAAGTTGCACAGGGAAGAACCTAGTCCGCGCCATGCCGACCAAAGCTGCCGATATGCTGATTGCACGCCGCGCCGATACGCGCGCGAGGGCAGATTTTGCGACCTGGAAGATGCTGGCCAAACTCAACGGGTTTTCCGCCCTGCCCGCCGAGGCGCAGAGTTTTCTGGAAAGCTACCGGCAGCTGCTGGCGCGGATGACCGAGGCGGAGGCCTCCGAGGCCACCATCCAGCTGATGTACAAGAGCTATTATGCCGAGATGGGCGGCTCCGGGACGCCGCCGGAAATCCCCGCGCGCGCCAGCGAGCCGGCCGCCGATACCGGCAACGTCACCGCGTTCCGCCGCCCCGCCGCCCGGCCGAAGCCGGCATCCTCATCGGGACCGGCGGCGAAACCGCGTTTGCCGGTGGCGCTGATTTTCTCTGCCTCGCCGTCGTCTACGTCAGCATCCGCTATTTCTGGCGCTGACCCGCACGACTCCAAAGTTAACGCCCCGCCCGCAAATTCGCCGCCCGGCGGAATATTAACCCAGGACGACATTTAACCGCAGCGGCTAGTCGGCCAGCGCAAGGCCGGACATAATGGCCCGCCATTCCAACTAACAATCAAAGCGATATTTCTGGAGGATAGATGAAGCGATCCATTGCAGCCCTTGCCGTGACCACGAGCCTGGTTCTCGCCACCGGCGCCTTTGCGCAGACGCTCGACAAGGTCGTCAAGGTCGGAAGTCTCGGCGACCAGTCCGGCCTTTACGCCGACATCGGCGGTCCCGGCTCCACCGTTGCCGCGCAGATGGCGATCGAGGATTCCGGCCTGCTCGCCAAGGGCTGGAAGATCGAGGTGATCGCGGCCGATCACCAGAACAAGCCCGATGTGGGCACCAACATCGGCAAGCAGTGGATCGACGTCGAGAAGGTCGACGTGTTCGTCGACCTCGCCAGCTCCGGCGTCGGCCTCGCCATTGCGAACCTCGCCAAGGAAAAGAACGTCGTCAACCTGAACTCCGGCTCGGCGTCATCGGATCTCACCGGCTCGCAATGCTCGCCGAACACGATCCACTGGGTCTACGACACCTGGATGCTCGCCAACGGCACCGGCAAGGCGCTGGCGAAAGCCGGCGGCGACACCTGGTTCTTCCTCACCGCGGACTACGCCTTCGGCCACGCGCTGGAGCGCGACACGGCTGCGGTCGTCACCGCCAATGGCGGCAAGGTGCTCGGCGGCGTCAAGCATCCGCTCAACAATGCCGACTTCTCCTCGTTCCTGCTGCAGGCGCAGAGCTCGAAGGCCAAGATCATCGGGCTCGCCAACGCCGGCGGCGACACCACCAACTCGATCAAGCAGGCGGCGGAGTTCGGCATCGTCCAGGGCGGGCAGAAGCTCGCGGGCATGCTGATGTTCATCACCGACGTTCATTCGCTCGGGCTGAAGGTCGCGCAGGGCCTGAACTTCACCGAGACGTTCTACTGGGACATGAACGACCAGACCCGCGCCTTCACAAAACGCTTCAACGAGAAGTTCAAGAAGCAGCCGCCGACCATGGTGCAGGCCGGCGTCTACTCCTCGCTGATCCATTACTTCAAGGCGCTGGAAGCGCTCGGCGGCAATCCGCATGACGGCCGCGCCGTAGTCGCCAAGATGAAGGAACTGCCGACCGACGATCCGCTGTTCGGCAAGGGCTCGGTCCGCGCCGACGGCCGCAAGATCCACCCGGCCTATCTGTTCGAGGTGAAGAAGCCGGCGGACTCGAAGTATCCGTGGGACTACTACAACCTCGTCGCCACCATCCCGGCGAACGAAGCCTTCATCCCGCTCGAGAAGAGCGTCTGCCCGATGCTGAAGAAGACCTGAGGGTCGCGATCGGCGGATGACGTTACGAAGCCCTCTCCCGTCGCCGGGAGAGGGCTTTTGCATGTTCGAACACAAAACATCGAAAACAACCCCATGCACAGTAGCGATGGGTTTGAATTTGCAGCGCTTTTCGTCCGCCGTCAGCTTGTCGTTACCAGCAACCCCTGCCGAAGCTAAAGTTCTACCGGCCCATGACACGCCGCAGGTATTGCACATCGATGATGTGGGAAATTAATCTACGAGGCAGCTACGAGTGGAGCCGTGTCGTTCGAACTTCATGGCGCAAGGGTTTCAAGCATTGCCGTTGCTTCCTTCAGGTCTCTGGTATCGAAGCCTTCCCTGAACCAATTGTAGACTGATGCGAGAAGTTCTCGCGCCTCTTCTCGCTTCCCTTGATCCCGCCAGAGCCGCGCCAAGCTCAAGGCCGCGCGCAGCTCAAAGGATTTCGCCTGCTGTCTACGCGCCACGGTGAGCGCCCGTTCAAAACTGACTTGTGCCCTTGGCGCGTCTTTCTCCGGCGACATCAGGGCTATTTCACCGGCAATGCGATGAACCTCGGCTTCGTGCCATGTTTCTTTTGTAGTTTCGATCGCCGTGATTGCCTGGCCAATGTAGCTCGCGGCCTCATCGAACTGGCCAAGCTCCCCACAGGCTCTCGCGAGCAGGGATAGCGACACCGGATTGTAAATTGTCTGTCCCATCGAACGCCTTACGGGAAATGCAGCGGCGAAGACGCCGACCGCCTCGGATGCGTTGCCGGTTAAGGCGAGAAGACGAGCTCGGTTCAGCATTCCGGAATTCCTCCAGAAAACGGAGTCCCGTTCTTCGGCCAGCGCGATCAGCTCATCCGATAACCCCTGTGCTAAGGCATAGTTGCCGCTGATGAGGTGCGTGAGGCACGTCGTAGCCATCGCTTGCATCAATGCGCCAATGTGCCCAATCTCACGCGCCTCATGGAGCGCTTGTTCCGTGTCTCTGCGTGCAGCCTCGGGATAGCCAAGCGCCCACAGCGCCAGCGAACGATAGTACAAGGCGACCACTTGGGGATCTTGGACAAGCCGCGTCGCCAGCGATCGACGTCCGACAGGATCGTAAAGTGACATCACCTGGTCTAGGTGTACTCGGCCTTTCTCGAAATTGCCCGTGACAACCGAAGTGACGCCCATGGCACGATGGCCGAGCATGAGCGGGAGCTTGCCGCCCTGCTTTTCGGCAAGCGCCAGCATCTGCGCGGCATGTTCGCATGCAAGGTCGCCGTCGAACGCTGTAAACACCGCTTGGAGCGAGCCGTAGAGAGCCAAGAACAGAGGCAGCGGATCTTCGGGAGGCTCCCCGAGCGCTTCAGCCTGTTCAATCAACCAACGTGCCCGCTCGGAGGCAGCTTTGGCTTCCGGCCCGGCAAGCCCTTTGACATGCTGGAGCGGATATATCAGCGCAACTTGCAGCCTGATTTCTTCGCGACGGAGTGCCGGCGTGCTGGGCAAGGTCACGATCTGATCAAGCGCGCGGGTAAGCTGCTCGATGGCTTCAACCAATGCGGAGCGTTCCAATGACCGCAGTCCTGCCTTCCCCCAGAGTGCGGCGGCCTTGTCGATCAGGCCGGCCTCGGTGCAATGCCGCGCCAACAGATCCGGCTGGCCCTCGGCAATCTCGGCAAACTGCTTTTCGAAAGCATTTGCGATACGCGCGTGGAGGGCGCGTCTCGGCTGGCGCAGCAAGGTGCCATAGGCAGCCTCCTGCACCAGCGCGTGCTTGAATGAGTACATCTCGTGCGGAGGCACGCCTTCCCGGAACAGCAACTCTGCCCGGATCAGACGGTCGAGTGATAAGTCCAGTTCGGATTCTGTCTTTTGTGCCACTGCGGCCAACAGCTCATGAGAAAACTCACGACCTATTGCCGCCCCGATCTGAGCTACCTCCTTGGCCGGCCCGAGCCGGTCGAGCCGCGCCATCAGCGAAGCATGGAGACTCGCGGGAACCGCTAGAGCTGGTGACGGAACCACCGCCACGGCCCGCAGTGCCTCGATCTCGCCCCCAGCCTCCAGTACCGCCTTCGTCATCTCCTCGACGAACAATGGAATGCCGTCGGTGCGCTCGATGATGTCCTTCCTGATGTCCGCCGGCAATGGCTTGGCGCCGATAACATGGTCGATCATACTGTCGACCTCGCGATGTCCTAACCGATTGAGAGCACCAGCGGTGACGTGTGGTTCGTCCTTCCAAGGCGCCTCGAATTCCGGTCGGCACGTCACGATCATAAGGACGCCAAGGTCGGCGATACGGTCCACAATGCGGCCAAACGCTTCCAGGCTCGTGGGGTCTCCCCAGTGCGCGTCCTCGACGATCATAAGCACGGGACTGGAGCGCGCCAGGGTCTCGACCTGCGCGCCGAGTGCCGCCAGTGTCCTCTGACGCCGCTGTTCGGGGTCAAGATCATCCAGGGCGGCGTAACGCCCATCGTTCGGAAGCGACAGCAAGTCGGCCAACAGCGCCACGTCCTGCCTCGGCGTCGAAGTTCGCCCCAACAACGCTTCGATCTTGTCGAGCTTTGCCAGCGGTGTGTCGCCGTGCGCAAATTTTGCGTCTCGCTCGAGCTGACCGATAATCGGATAGAAGGCGCTGTCGGCGTGCTGGGGCGAGCAGAAATAACGCAACAGTATGTGTGGCTCGGCGGCAATGGCCTCCATGATCGCGGCGGATAAGCGGGACTTCCCGATCCCGGCTTCACCGGAAAGCAGCACCACCTGACCCTGGCCACTCTTGACGCTTGCCCAGCATCGCAAGAGTAGTTCAAGCTCTTTCCCTCGCCCGACCATCGGCGTCAGGCTGCCCGGATGCATCGCCTCGAAACGGCTCGCGATGGGACTTTCCAAAACCGCCGCGAAAGCACGAACCGGCCGGGGGATGCCCTTGAGTTCCATTGACCCGAGGTCTCGCAACTCGAAAAGATTGCCGACGAGCTTGCGGGTGGTTTCAGCGATCACCATTGTGTTTGGCTCGGCAAGGGCCTGAAGACGCGCAGCAAGATTCGGCGTTTCGCCAACCACGTCATGTTCTTGCGCTTCGCCTGATCCGACAAGGTCTCCGACGACCACCATCCCGGTAGCTGCCCCAATCCGCACTTGGAGGGCCTCTGGGGCTGGAAGTGTCGCCACTGTATCGATCAGCGCGAGGCCGGCCCTCACTGCGCGCTCGGCATCATCCTCATGCGCCTGCGGGTAGCCGAAATAAATCAGCACACCGTCACCCATGTATCTGGCGACGAAGCCTCCGAAGCGGCGCACGGTCTCGGCAACACGCCTCTGATAGGCGGCAATGATGTCGCGCAGATCTTCGGGGTCCATACGTGCAGAAAGGGCCGTCGAACCGACAATATCCGAAAACATCACCGTGACCTGCCGGCGCTCGGCGGTGTCCTTGACGGGTTGGTCGGTTGTCCGAGCAGCGTCGAGTGGCGTCGCCAGAACGGTCGCTGAAGCACGCAAAGCCGCTATCGCATCGAGAAGTATGCGGCGGTGCCCGACCGCGCTGATGCCCAGGTCTTTTAGGTCTTCTGCCGTCAGGTTGGGCAGGACCTTGTCGCCAATCTCATTTTCGCGGAATGCTGCCTCATATCGTTCGAGGCCAAGCCCCCGCAGCCAACCTATCACGTCCATGATGGCGCCCCGGTCTGCTTGCACGACATGATCCCGCAGCCGAGACAACCTGTCCAGGGAATTGCTAATGACTTATTTGAGTCTATCCCCCTTTCAAAACTCGAAAAATGCCGCCGACGAAAATGTCTTACAGAACTTGCTCGCTTCCTCGTTTAATCAGAGCTGCGGCGGCGAGACCTTGCCAAAAAAAGTTAGACAATTACTTGAGCGTGCCTAAAGCTAACGATTGCCATCTATAGATGCACGAACGGACATCATCAGACCCGGGCGCCAATAAGCGGTCTTGCCGCACAGCAATCGGCCCTTAAAGAACGGCGTCGACATCAAAAAACATGCTCAGCGACGCAACCTTGTAGTCCTTCGGATTTATGCTCCATACGTGCATGTACTGGCCTTGATAGACTGGCTTTTTGACGTGATCACTGTCGTGAATTTCTCCCCCGATAATAACCCATCGATCAAATTCTTGCTCCAGTTTCGCCACAATGCAACGCGGCCGAATAACCGTCGAAGAATGGAGACTGGTGTTCAAACGTCCGGCGTAGAAATACTTGATCTGTGCTATGCCGACAAACCGTCCGCCGTACGCTACCGCCGCCTCCGAGTCGCCAGCTCCAATAGTCAGTATCGCATCATCTGCAAATATCGATACGACCGCATTGAAATCGCGTTTCTCAAAATCAGCATACCACTTCCTTATGAGTTCTAACTTTCTGCTTCCGTTTGCGACCATGGCGATATCTCCAGATGAATCCGAAGCCAACGAAATTCCATAGCGCGCCTCAAGTATGCGAGCCGCATCAAGTATTAACGCATAAAGACGTCTGAAGCTACAAATTGACGACCCCGCGGAAGGACCAGAATGCTCTTCCCGTCGCTCAGTCTGGCGCCCGGGCAAGAAGTCGCTGATCAAAGCCCAGCCGCCGCGCCGAAAGGGCTCAAGCCCGATCAAGTTTTTACCGGCTCTCCGACACCCTGCCGAAAATACGGCAGGCTTCGCAGATTCAGCATGACCACAGGATAAGCCATCAGCAAGCCGCCGGCCGCGACGGCCGATAATGCTGTGGTCCAGTCCAACACGCCATCGAGTCCGGCACGCCACCATACGGCCATTCCCGCCGGGAAAAACAGGATCACGGCGGTGACGACGCCTGGTGAGAACCGTCCTCGCGTTCGCAGCACCGGGACAATATGGAAGAACACGGCGTTGATCAGCATGAGAGAGGCGAACGTCAACGGTGCGAGCGGGAGTGCCGGCGCCAATTCCGCCTGAGCAATTCCGAGCGCGATGACGATGGCGTTGGTCACGTAGAAATCGCTCCACTCGACGGGCAGTTTAATGACCGCACGCGCCCAGTTTCGCCAATCGAACGAGTATTCCTCCATGATGTGGAGCGCGTAGGCGGCCATCGAAAGCCAGGCCAGGGTTTGCAGAGTCATCGTCATCTCCGGGATTTGCGCTTGCGGCATCCGCTCGCGCGTCACATGCCGTACAGGATCTTCAGTTCGCCGCTGGCGCGGACCGCGATCACCACGCCATCGGCGGGCAGCGACACGTTCTCCAGCGCCGCGGAGGAGAGATTTCCCTCCATGCGGAAACCGTCCCTCAACGGCCTGTTGAACTTCGCGTTCGCGGCATTGAGCAGATTGTCGTAGGCGATGCCGTAGTCGACATTGACGTTCGACGCGAGCTGCGTGGCGATGGAATCGGTCAACGGCGCGAGGCCCTCATCGTCCGTCATGACGCCGACATTGGAGAGCCGGATCGCACGGCCGCCGGCATCGGCCTGGACGGTACCCGAGAGATAGACCCATTTCCCGGCACTGGGATCCGTATCGGCCGCCTTGGCGACGCGCAGGCCGACGACGAGCTTGCCCGCTGACGGATAGACGTCGACGTCCCTGACGGAGACCCCCGCCACCTGCGGCATTGCGGCGATCGCCTGCGACAGCTTTTCCTTGAGCACATCATAGCCGATCCGCACCGGCAGGATGACGTCGAACGCGCCGGGCGCAGTGACGTCGTCGCCCAGCATCGGCAAGGCCGTCGCGGCCACGGCAGGCGGATTCTGGCCGATGATGGTCTGCGCGGTCCCGGAAAGCTCGATCGACCCGCGCAGCGTCCTCGGATTTGCGCGCATGCCGGCAAAGGACACGCTTTGCGGCGTCATCTGCAGCCAGACCGCCGGGCTGTCCGAGAGCTGGATCGGTTCGAACGCATGGCGCCACGCCGTCGCGGCCTTGTCGCGCAGATCGAGGCGGCGGGCTGCAGCCAGCGCATGCTCCCGGACCACGGCGAGCTGCGACCGGATTCGCGGCTCGGCATATTTCGCCACCGGAATCTCGCGCCCCATCACCTGCAGCACCGGCGGCTCGCTCCAGCGGAACCCGTCGCCGAAATGGAGGTCGAGCGACCAGTCCCGGCCAAGCTGCGGGCGCGCCGTGGCTTCGATGGTGGCGCTGGCCTCGGTCTCGCCATGGATGCGCGCCGTGAAGCGGTTGGCGCCCTGCCCCTCGAGCACGCCATGGATCGGCACCGAGCCGTAGACGCGATCGCCGCGGCCGTACAGCGAGACGCCGCCGGACCGTTCCACATAGCCCCAGACGTCGCAATTGGCGTTGACCTTCCAGAACAGGATCCGGCGATGCACGCATTCGATCTTTTCGTCGATGCTGGCGAGCCGCTGCGGGATATCCCGTTCGATATCGGCCGCCAGCGCCGGCAGGCTGAACTCGATCCCTGCCGACAGGCGTGAGTTGGTGCTGAAGGGTACAACCGTATCGGGCGCCAGCGGCGGCTTGTCCGCCGCATGTGCCGGGCAGAGACCTATCAAGCCGAGCGCGAAAAGGCTGGCGAGGCTCGAGCGCAAAGCATTTTGGTTACGTTTAACGCATGACGTCGAAGCGAAATTCATGACGAGACCTCAATATTCATCTGGGTTAAGTTGACGCATTCAATTTCAGGTACGGTGTTCCGATCGATGACCCGCTATTGCGCCATCGCTTCGGCCGGATCGGCCGTGGCGACGGACTTGCCGCAATCGCTGGGCGCGGGCCGTCCCGCAAAGCGGTCCATCATCCAGGCCACGGCAGCATCCGCGCTGTCCTTGGCGACGAAGCCGTGACCGACATTTGGCACCCACTTCATCGCGACCTTGCCGCCCGCCTTGCATTGCCGCTGCATGTAGGCGCGGGTGACCTCCGGCCGGACGATGGTGTCGGTCGTGCCCTGCGCCAGAAACAGCGGGATCTGCGGCGACAGCGTGCCCGGCGTGTTGCGGATCGCCAGCGATCGCCACGGCTCGACGGTGGCGATGCTCGGCACCGAGAGGAAGGCCTGCTCGAGCGGCTTTTCGGTCTGCCGCCGCTCCAGGATGTCGAAGATCGATTCGATGCATTCGTTGGAAAGCCGGTCGACGGTCGGCATCGCCTCGGGCAAGACCACCTTGTCGATCGGCGCGCCGTAGACCCGCGACCACGACCACAACGTCATGGCCGTGAGGTTCTTGCCGCCCGAACTCTTGAAATCGTCTCCCATCAAGGTCACGAGCGAGGTCGCCGGTGCGGCGGCGGAAACGCCGACCAGTCGAAGCTCCGGCGCATAGGTCTTCGCGATCAGGCCGGTATAGAGCGACGCCTGCCCGCCTTGCGAATGGCCCCATACGGCAAAGCTGTTGCCGTCGCCGACGTCGGGCAGGCTGCGCGCGGCGCGCACCGAGTTCGATCACGGCCCGCGCCTCGCTGTCGCCGACGAGATAGGGATGCGGGCCTGCCGTCCCGAGTCCCGGATAATCGGTGGCGGCGACGACGGCGCCCTGCTCGATCAGCTGGCGCAATCCCGGCCATCTGCTGAAAGACGAAGATCGCCAGCGACGGCGCGCAATGCGGCACCACGCCGGTGGTCGGATGCGCCCAGGCCACGATCGGCCGGCCGCCCGCAGGTGCGGGTCCGGGCGGGACGACGATCACGCCCGATACGGCAATCGGTTCGCCCCGCATGCCGACCGAACGGTAGAGCACCCGGTAGGCCTGCGCGCCCGCGGGCGCAAACATCATCGGTTCGGAGCGGATCAGCGAACCCGGAGGGCCCGCAAGTTCCTGTGCCGTCGCGTGATAAAACGGCGTTTGCGCACGCGCGGCTCCGGCTGGAAGCGCGAATGTCGCCGCACAGAGCAACGCGGCAAGAAGGCGCATCGTACGCCATCCGCCCGTCCTGGATTTCACCTGATGTGTCATGGTCGCCTCGTGATTTCTTGAGCGTGAAAATGAGCCGCGGGGTGCCGACATCGCGCAGGCGAGCGCCGGCTTAAATGACTTCGTAGGCAAACAGCGTCGCGACGAGCGTGATACCGACCAGGCCGCAAAGAAAGATCGTGTCGGCAATCCCCTCGATCCGGACGCTCATTCGCAATCGATCCGACCAGCGGATCGACAGATAGGACGTCAGCGCGCTCGCCAGAAACGTCACCGCCACGACGGCGGCATATTCGTCGACATGCGACACGCCGTGCCGCGCGGTCGCGAGCTTGGCCAACCCGATCAAGGTTGCGCAGACGCCGATCATCGTTCCCGATACCGGCAGAATGTGAGAAGCCAGGCTATCCCTGCGGGTTCGGATCGTAATTCGATTGGACATGACGTTGACCTGAATGAATGAAGGAGGCGATGCGCCGGACCAGGCGCATCGCAGGCTGAAACTTGGATCCAGCCACTGACTCAGCCGCACGACGATCGCGCAACGTTGCGGCCTTTACTGCCAGCCGCCGCCGGGGAGCCGGCCGTGGTAGGGCGTATCGCGGCAATGACCCCACGGGCCGTGCCAGTAACCGGGAGGGCAGCCGTTCGAGGCCATGCGCGGACCGTAGAACCCACCCGGGTAGGGGCCGGTGCCGAACATGTGGCAGGCGCCGCCCGGCCCGCGGTACCGATTGGCACCGCAGCCGTCTCGCGCTTCTGCGGGCTGGGCGGCGGCAAGCGCCGTAGCGAGGATGACCGCAATGACGGCAGCGGCGCCGAGGAAAGTCTTACGCATCTAAATTCTCCTTTTTTGTAGACGTGAGGGACCGGTGAAATGACCGGATCACGAATTGCCGCTTCGTCGCGGCAAATCGTGTGGGGACTTTGAACCTTGAGAGAGAGACCGACGATCTGGCGGCTCAGGAACGGGGATGCTTTTGCAAGCGCCGCGGCACCGATCGGGACGACGGGGGCAATCCGAGAAGGGTTCGCCGCCAGCGCGGGCGGATCAATGATCCAGACCGCTATCGAAAACAAATATGGCCTCGATATAGAGGTATCGTCGGCTGATATGGCCGATCAGGCCGTCAAGCGGTCGTGATTTTCTTCGCTTGAACCTTTTGGAGTGTCAGGCGACCAGCCCTGCCAAGCCTGTTAGCGCTCAAGTGCGCAAGGCACTGGATCGGCGTTCTGTCGTGGCAAGACGAAAAAATAGCTTCTCCCTGCAATTTCAAGGCGTTGTCGCGTCAACTTTGCAGGTGCCGTAGCGCCCGCTGCGTGCAATATTGCAGACTTGCAGGTCCGCGGCCGAGGGGGCGGACGAACGGCTTTCAGCCGGCCAGGAAAGCGATCGGGGCGGCACGCGGCAATGCAGTTTCGTCATCTGCGCTACTTTGTGAAGGTCGTCGAAGCGGGCAGTTTTTCGCGTGCGGCCGCCGAGATCCATGTCGCGCAACCCGCGCTCAGTCAGCAGGTTGGAGAGCTCGAGGAACGATTGGGCTTCGTTCTGCTGGAGCGAAGTTCACGCGGCGTGCGTCCTACGGCCGCCGGCGAGATCGTGTTTTCCGAGGCCACCGAAATCCTTCGCCAACTCGAGCAACTTCCCGGCGTGGTGCGGTCGAGCAGCGGCGAGGTCGAGGGGATCGTCAACTTCGGAATGACGGTGGCGATCGCCGGCGCCCTCGCCGGCCCCGCCGTCGCAGCATGCAAGCAAGCCCTGCCGAAGGTAACGCTTAAATTCTCCGACGGCGAAAGCGACGATCTGCAAGCCAGGGTCGAGGCGCAAACACTCGACATGGCCGTGGTGTTCGAAGATCACTTCATGCCGAATTTCTCACGCCATCCGCTTTACCGGCAACGTCTGTATCTGGTGATTAAAAAGCCACTGGCGGGGTATCGGGGCGCGATCCCGCTCGAGCAGGTCGCCAAACTGCCGCTCGTGCTCCCGCCCCTCCCCAGGCACCGGCGTGCTGTCATCGACCGCGCCTTTGCGGAAGCGGGGCTGACGCCGAACATCGTCGCCGAGACGGATGCCGGGTTGAGCGAGCTGTCAGCGGTGCGCTCGGGGGTCGGATATTCGATCTTCAACGCCGGGACGTTCGAGAACGTCTATCCCGGCGCGTTCGCCGAGCCGCTGCTGATCGAGCCGCCGATCTTCCTCACCTGTTCGCTGGTTTCTTCCAGCGATTTTCCGCTCACGCATGCCGGCGAAGCCGTGAAGAACGTGCTGATCCGCTTCATGAAGGACCAGATCGCGGGCAATACGCGGCCCGGCGCGGAGCTGATCCCATGATGCAGTACCGTCACCTGCATTACTTCGTCAGCGTCGTCGAGGCCGGCAGCTTTTCACGCGCGGCGTCCACGATCCACATCGCGCAGCCGGCGCTCAGCCAGCAGATCGCGCAGCTCGAAGAGCAGCTTGGCGTGAGCCTGCTGCTGCGCAGCGCGCGCGGTGTTCGCCCGACCGCCGCAGGCGAGGTGCTTTATCGGGAGGCATCGTCCATTCTGAGACGGTTGCAGCAGCTTCCCGGCATCGTGCGGACCGGCGCCGGACCGGCAAAGGGGATTGTGCGGCTCGGGATGTCGTCGACCTTCCTGACGACGGCGCCGATGGCTTTCATGGAGCAATCCAAGGTATCCCTGCCCGATGTCGTGCTCCGGATGGCGGTCTCCGACAGTCCGACGATCAAGCGGCGCGTGAGCGAGCATGAGCTCGACCTCGGGCTGGTATTGGAGGACGAGTTTGCGCCGACATTCGCGCGCACACCGCTGTTCCGGCAGCGGCTGTTTCTGGTTCGTCATCGCGCGGCGTCGAAAGGCACGCCGGTGCAGCTCGCCGATCTCGCGTCGATGCCGCTCGTCCTGCCGCCTGCCCCGAACATGACGCGCACCGCGCTCGACCAGGCTTTCGCGGCAGCACGACTCACGCCGAACGTCGTGATGGAAGTCGACGTCGTGGCCAACATCATCACCGCGGTACGGGCGGGCGTCGGCGGCTCGGTGCTGCCAAGGGGCGATCTCTCCGACATGTCGGGCGACGACCTCGGCGAGCCCGAGGCGATCGAGCCGCCGGTTTTTCTGACCTGCTCGATCATCTCGTCCGGCAATTTTCCCCTGACCAATGCAGCGGAGGCCGTGCGAGACCTGTTGACCGGGTTTGTCGAGACCACCTTGCGTCAGACCCAGGCACCCGGAGTCGAATGGATTGACGCCGCGCAAGCCACGACGCGCACATCGCGGTGAGCTCCGCTCGGAGACTTGCTACGGAATGGTTTGGCCGGCCTCTATCAGGATGAACGTTGCAACTTGAGGGGAAAGACAAGCTAATTCAATCCGGCCCGCGGGCCCTTCGGCTTTTCGTTCATCGGTACGACCTCGACCGTCGCGTTCTCGGTCACGTTATCGCGTTGAATCGCGAGCCGCACCTGCCGACCCACCGGTGTCAACCCGATCAGGTTGCGCATTTGCGTGGCGCTGCGGATCGGCAAATCATTGGCTTTGAGGATGACATCGCCGCGGCGGAGCCCTGCGCGCTCGGCGGGCGAGCCGGGGCTGACCTCCTTGACGCGGGCACCTTGCATCGCGCCCGGCGCCTCGAGATCTTCGAGGGCAATGCCGATCCGCCCGCGCTCGACCCGGCCGGTCGCCGCAAGCTGATCCATCACCTTGCGCGCCATGTTGATCGGTACGGCAAAGCCGATGCCGACATTACCGCCACCAGGCGAGATGATCGCCGTATTGATGCCGACGAGTTCTCCGCGCAGACTGATCAAGGCTCCGCCGGAATTGCCGGGGTTGATCGCCGCGTCGGTCTGGATGAAATCCTCATAACCATGCTTGCCGAGTCCGGTGCGCCCCAGCGCGCTGACGAGGCCCGAGGTTACGGTCTGGCCGAGACCGAAGGGATTACCGACCGCGATCACGAAGTCGCCGACCTGCAGCGCGTCGCTGTCGCCGAACGAGATCGCCTTCAGCCCGGACGGCTCCCTGATCTGCAGCAGCGCAATGTCGGTCGGCGCATCGCGGCCGACGACGCGGCCGGCGAATTTGCGGCCATCCTTGGTTCTGATCTGCACCGCGGTCGCATTGGCGACGACATGGTTGGCCGTCAGCACATAACCGCGCGTCGAATCGACGATGACACCCGAACCGGTCGCGTTGACCTCCTTCTCGAGCTGCTTCGGGACATTGAAGAACTCGCGGAACAGCGGATCCTGGTAGAGCGGATTGTCTTCCCGCACCCGCCCCTGGACGGAGATGTTAACGACGGCGGGTGTCACCTCCCGCACCAACGGGGCCAGCGTGGGGACGCGCCCCGTGCCGAGATCCGGAATCTGAGCCATGACGGGCGGTCCGGACAGCGCCAGAACCAGGGCCGAGACAGCGCCCGTTTGTCCGAGCCAACGTAACAGCAGCATCGATTTTTCCTCTTCCGTTTACCTGACGGCCCCTCCTCGACCGCGTCGATTAGCTGGGTTACGAAAAATGGCGGTTCAAGAGGAAGGTACTCGCGCATCCGGCTGCGACCGAAGGTCCCATTCAGTTAACGAACCACCGGGGCCGGCAACGTCTCGAAGATTTTTTTTTGCCGACCTCTTGAAACCAAAACCGGCTTTGCTAATTTTTTTGTCGCCACCGTAAGGTGGTGTCCGGGCGCCCGATGGGCCCGGCCATGAGACGGGCACCGGTCGTGTCCGGTGCCGCTCGTAACCATCTTGCTCTTTGGAGGATTTGGCTATGCGCACCTACGACTTTTCGCCCCTCTGGCGTTCGACCATCGGCTTCGACCGCCTTTTCGACCTCGCGGAAACGGCCCAGCGGGCCGGCGAGGACAATTATCCGCCCTACAACATCGAACGGCTGGCCGACGACCGCTACCAGATTTCGCTGGCGGTCGCAGGTTTTGCGCCGAGCGACATCTCGATCACGGCCGAGCAGAACGTGGTCACGATCGAAGGCAGCAAGTCCGAGAAGGCCGAGCGCGACTTCCTCTATCGCGGCATCTCGACCCGCAACTTCAAGCGCCAGTTCACCCTTGCGGATCACGTCGAGGTCAAGAGCGCCGCGTTCGACAATGGGCTGCTCAAGATCGAACTGGTTCGGGAAATCCCGGAAGCCATGAAGCCGCGCCGGATCGCGATCAACGGTCGTCCCGGCCGACAACGTGCAGCAGACTGGAAGCCAAGGCCGCCTAGACGGCGCCTCGGACGCGCCGCGCGCGCGCGCGACCGGCGCGCGGCATCCACCGAAACGTCAATGCAAAGGAGGATACCATGCGGCCGACGACCGCCGACCGACGATGTTTTCGACTTCAACGCGCTTCTTCATCCCGGCACCGCGTTCGATCATCCGAGGGATGTGGTGCGTCACACCGGCCTGACAACGGCCGAGAAGCGGGCCATTCTGGCATCCTGGGCATCGGATGCATCTGCGATCGCGTCCTGCCCCGTCTCTGCGCTCACCTGCCGGGCTGAAAAACGCCGGTGATCCATCGACGATATCCTCGAAGCCTTGTGCGAACTGGACGGCGGCCCGCGCAATCCGCCCGGCGGCAAGCCCTGTCGATTGCGCAGCACCGAGCGAGCCATGGCCGCGTGAAGCCGAATGGGGGTGCATGATGATGACCGAAATGACGCTGCAACGCCTGCGCGCTCACCGCAGCAACATTCACCGCTACCAAAGGCTGCTCGCGACCCGCCTGTCGGATCTGGAGCGGGCGTATATCGCGCGTCGATTGACGGAAGAACGGGTCTGCGTGGAATCTCTTTTGCAGCCGGCGCTTCCGGACCGCTTCCCCCGCCAGGTTGGAGAGGCGATGAATCGCGGACCAACGACCAAGCTGGAGATGGACGCATTGCTTCACCCGGCAGATGCCTTCATTCATCCGATGGACGTCGTCGAGGATGGCGATCTGACGGCGTACGAGAAACGGGCTATTCTATCTTCCTGGGCCGCAGACGCTTGCGCCGTGAAGGACACGTCGAGCCGGCCCGATCGTCTCAGGGATCGGCCGTGAGCTTCGACGACATCCTGGATGCCTTGCGCACCCTCGATTCGACCCGAGAGCCGTGCGGTTCAACGGTACGCAAAGTGCTCGATCGCTGACTGTTCGCATTTACCGAAACGGCCTGCACAGAGGGCGCCGACCGGACGTCGCTTGGTTTTCGTTGGTCGCTCAGCGGCATCGAAGCGCGCGCTACGCCGTGTTCCCACCTCGAAAAGTCGAGGCGCGCTTCCAATCCGCCGCCGTCGCGATTGGCCGGGTATCATTCGGGAAGACAAGAGGACCTCTTTGCGATCCCTCTCCGACAAAGAGATCGCGTGTCTCAGACTGAGAATGGATAACGCGAGGCCGTGCATCCTTGGTTCACGGCCACGCCGCATACGACGGCCCGCTGCGCGCGTGCTCCAGCCGGATCTGCCGGCGATAATTGCCCGGCGACGCGCCGCGATACTTTCGGAAGAAGCGATTGAAATAGGCTGGATCGCGAAAACCCAGGCCGTAGCCGATCTGCTCGACGGGAAGATCGAGCTGCTGCAGCCGGGTGCAGGCTTCGCGCACCAGTCGCTCGTGGATGATGGCGCGCGGGCCGCAGTTCTTCTCGCGCTGGCAATGGGCGTGCAGCTTGTCGGACGTGACGCCGAGCGCGTCCGCATAGCGCGCGACCGGCCAGCCGTCGCGATAATGCAGCTCGACCATTTGCAGGAAATTGCCGACCAGCGCCGGGCCGCCGCCGCGTGCTGCCATCCTCGTGCGGCTCGTCATGCGAAGCGCTGAGCCGCCAGAGCTGCAGACACAGCAGCAGCAAATGCGAGGAGATCAGCGTCGCACCGCCAAATCGGGGTACGCAGCTCCGCCACGATGGCGCAGGCATGATTGCACGATCGTGTCGAGCGTCGGCGGCAGCGCCTCGCCCGAGATCAGCGCCACGCGCTCGGTGGTGCGGCGCAGATGCAGCGCCTCGGCATTGCCGGCGACGATCTTGATCAGGAAATCATCGTCGACCGACAGCAGGAATCCGTGCGCGCCCGGCCCCACTTCCACCGTCGCTTCGATGCTGCCCGGCAGCCAAAGCAGCGCCGGCGCCTCCAGCGCAACGCCGGTCCCGTGCCAGGACGCCTGGCCGCGGTCCGATTGCAGCAGCAACAGATGCGCGCGGCGCCGGACTTCTGGCGGATCACCCACGATCGCGCCGCCAGCGATGCCGAAAACGCCTCCGCTCGCACCGCCAGCGCGCTGCCGACCGGCAGTCCGTTCAGGCCCGGTGATGCCGCCATGCCCCGCCTCCCTGAGACAATCCGCCGCCCGTAAACCAGGAGGACTTTGCCAGAAAAGTACAATCTTTCCCCGGTTTCGTCCAATTCCAAGCCTCCCGCGACCTCCCCTAACGTCAGGGCGATCATGAGCGCCAGTTCAATGGCGCCGGAGATGCACCCCGGGGAGGACAACATGACGACATTCCTGACGCGACGCACGGCACTACTCGCGGCCGCTACCTGCGCCGCCACGCTCGGCTTCGCCTCCATCGCGCAGGCCCAAACCTCGATCAAGATCGGCTACGCCATCTCGCGCACCGGCCCGAACACCGGTGGCGCCGCCGTCACCACGATCCCCAACTACGAATTGTGGGTGAAGGAAGTGAATGCCGCCGGTGGCATCAAGCTCGGCGACAAGCGCGTCCCGATCGAGGTCGTGCAGTACGACGACCGCTCCAACGCCGAGGAGGCCGTGCGCGCGCTGGAGCGGCTGATCAACCAGGACAAGGTCGATTTCATCCTGCCGCCATGGGGCACCGGCCTCAATCTGGCGGTCGGACCGACGCTCAACCGCGAAGGCTATCCGCACCTCGCCGCGACCGCCGTCACCGACCGCGCGCCGGAACTCGCCAAACGCTGGCCCAACAGTTTCTGGATGCTCGGCACGTCAGCCGATGCCGCCAAGACGCTGGTCGAACTCCTGAGCAAGCTGCGCGATGAGAAGAAGATCGGCGACACCGTCGCGATGGTCTCGTCGCCGACGGTTTTGGCATCGACCTGTCGAGCGCGGCGCGGCCGGCGATCACCAATGCGAAATTCAAACTCGCCTACGACAAGAGCTATCCGATCGGCACCCAGGATCTCGCCCCCATCGTCAACGAGGTGAAGGCGCTCAATCCCGATGTCTTCATCGCCTTCAGCTATCCGCCGGATACGCTGGCGCTGACCGAGCAATCGCGCATCGCCGGCTTCAATCCGAAAATTTTCTACACCGGCGTCGGCACCGCCTTCCCGCTCTACAAGCAGAAATTCGGCAAGAACACCGAAGGCGTGATGGGCATCGGCGGCTGGAGCGGCGACAGCCCAGTTATCAAGGACTACCTCGCCCGCCACAAGGCTTCCGCCGCCAACGGCGCCGAGCCGGACCGCTGGGCCAGCGCGGTGACCTATGCCAGCCTGCAGATGCTGCAGCAGGCGATCGAACGCGTCGGCAAGGTCGACCGTGCCGCCGTGATCAAGGACCTGCAGACCGGCTCGTTCGATACCGTGATCGGCAAGGTCAAGTTAGAAAACAACATGCCGACGCGCTTCTGGTGGGTCGGCCAGTGGCAGGACGGCGAGTTCTACGGCATCGCCCCGGCGGGAACGAGGGTGCGCGCACCGCGATCGTGCCGAAACCCGCGTGGGTGGCTCCGTAACGCAAGCCGCATGCGGACGCAGTCGGTCTTGTCATGACCAACGCCATTCTGAACGGCCTGATGCTGGGCGGCATGTATGCGCTCATCGCCATGGGGCTCACGCTCCAGTACGGCGTTGCGCGCATCATGAACCTCTCCTACGGCGAGTTCCTGATCGCCGCCGCCTTTGCCTCGCACTGGCTGTTCACGGGCTGGGCGATCAGTCCCTTTGCCGGACTGGCGCTGATCGTCCCGTCAGCCTTCGTGCTGAATTTTGCGATCTACAAAATACTGCTTACACCGCTGGTGCGCCGCGCCCCCAATCGCGACGCGCTGGAGGTCGACAGCATTCTGGCGACCTTGGCCTCACCTTCGTCATTCAGGGCTCGATGCTCGCGCTGTTCGGCGGGGCGTATTTCAGCTA
>CAWAMK010000002.1:0-156041 GCA_963783115.1 uncultured Alphaproteobacteria bacterium
AGATGTCGCCCTCGTGGCCGAGCTTCATCCGCCGCAGCATCGCCTTCACGCGGGTGCCGACGGTGACGTCGTCGGGGGCGACCCCCACGACGGGGGCGGGCATCAGGACGCCCTCGTCCATGGTGATGTGCCCCACCACGTACGGCTCCTGGCCGAGGAAGTCCCGCGGCGGGTAGTACACCACCGTGTAGTTGGTGAGCTCCCCGGTGCCGGCGAGCTCCTCCTCGGTGAGGGTGTCCGAGCCGCACTGGTAGCAGTGGTGGTGCTCCCACCACGGCGACAGGTGGCCGTTGGCGCAGCGCATCGCGTAGAGCCGCAGCTTCGGCGGTCCCAGCCGGCTGAACTCGATGGCGGAGACGGTCACCCGGCTACCCCTCGATCCGCTGGTACAGGTGGATCGCCCCGACGGCGCCCGGGCCGCCGCGGCAGGCGGAGATGCCGATCTCCGCGTCCTTGCGCTGCATGTCCGGCGGGGCGGTGCCGCGGAGCTGCTCGACGATGTCAACCGCCTGCGTCGCGCCGGTCGCGCCGAGGGGATGCCCCTTGCACAACAGGCCGCCGGAGAGGTTGACGGCGACCTTCCCGTCGATCCAGGTGGAGCCGTCGGCGGCGCCCTGCCAGCCCTTGCCGGGCTCCGCGAAGCCGAGGCCCTCGATGCCGAGGGGCTCCTGGATCGCGAACGAGTTGTAGATCTCCGCCACGTCAACGTCGTCGGCGGTGATCCCCGCCATCGCGTAGGCGCGCTGGGCGGGCTCGGCGAAGAGGCGGTGGGCGTCCTCAAGGGTGTCGGTCGCGGCGTACCAGGTGCCGGTCGCCATCTGGGTGGCGGTGACGTACACCTGCGGCTTGTCGGGCTGGTCGCGGAGGATCTCCTCCCGGCACAGCACCAGCGCCGAGCTGGCGTCGGTCATGGGGCAGACCTCGTACAGCTTCAGCGGGTCGGCGACCTTCGCGGACCCGCATGACCTCCTCCACCGTGCACTCGAAGCGCAGGTGGGCGTGGGTACCGGCGCCGTAGTGGTGGTTCTTGACCGACGTGTGGGCGAGGTCCTCCTCGGACAGCTCGTACGTCTGCATGTACTTCCGCGCCGTCAGCGCCACCCCGGAGGGGAACGTGAGGCCGGAGAAGTACTACTCCTCCTTGGAGTCGGCGGCCTGGGCGATGATCGAGGTGCCCTCGACCGTCGCCAGGTCGTTCATCTTCTCCGCCCCGAGCACCATCACGGTGTCGTAGAGGCCGGAGAGGATCGCGGCGCACCCGAGGTGCAGCGCCCACGCCCCCGTGCCGCAGGCGGCCTCCACCCGCACCGACCCGGCGGGGACGACCCCGAGGTGGTGGGCGACCATCAGGCCGGTGGAGTTCTCGTAGTTGAACCCGACGGAGCCGACGTTGCCGACATACAGGGCCTGGATGTCCGAGGGCTTCACCCCGGCGTCGGCCATCGCGGCGCGGCCGGATTCGACGGCCAGGTCGCGCAGCGACTTGTGGTGCTGGATCTTGTGGGGGGTCTTGCCGATCCCGAGAACGCCGATGCGCATCGTCGCCTCCCTAGTGGGGTTCGGCCTGGCGGCCGCGGGTCCAACGGTAGTACGTCGACAGGTCGATCGCCTCGCCCGCCACCTGGCCGGCGGCGCCCGAGCTGCGGGTCGCCGCGGTGACCTCCACGTCCTGGGCGATCGCCTCCCCGCCGCCGTAGCCGAGCGCCAGCAGGTGGTCGCCGACCGACGCCGCGTCGAGGCCCATCGCGAGGGCGACGCCGACGGACGCGGCGCCGAGGTTGCCGATCTCCCCCACGAACGAGGTGCCCTCCAGCTGCTCGCCGGCGACGCCCGCCTTCCCGAGGCCGCGGAGGGTCTGGGGGTGGGGCTGGCTGGGGCAGACGGCGGCGTAGTCGGCGGTGCCGCGCTCGGTCTCCCGCTCCAAGCCGGCGAGGGCCGCCCGGGTGGTGGTGGCGTACGCGTCGAACAGCACCTCCAGCCGGTAGCGGGCCTCCGGCTCGGTGCCGAGGCGCCACACGTCGTACACCTCCTGCCCGGCGCGGGCCTGGGCGCCGAGGCGGGCGACGCCGCCGGAGGCGCCCACCACGAACGCGGCGGCGGCGCCGGCGGAGAGGGTGTCGCACACCCGGTCCTCGTAGGAGACGAGGTGGTCGGTGGCCACCACCAGCGCCGGCGGCTCCCCGTCGGCGGCGAGGGCGGACGCGATGGCGAAGGCGTCGAGGAGCGCCCCGGAGTGGCCGCCCACGTCGAGGGGGGTGGCCCCCTCCAGGCCGAGAGTGCGGGCCAGCGTCGCCGACAGCTTGCGCAGCCCGAACGGCGGGGACTGGCTCACCGCGATCACCGTGCCGGGGGCGTCGCCGCCCTCGAGCGCCGCCACCGACGCCTCGTACGCCATCGTGAGGGCGTCCTCGTCGAGGGCGGGGGTGGCGAGGGCCTTGGCCCGGGGGCGCCCGGGCCGGCCGTAGAACTTCTGGATCTCCCCGAGGGGGGCCCGGTACTGGGGCAGGTACGCCCGGTCCCCGGAAGTACTCCCCCACGGCGCTAGCGCTTGATCGTGATGCCGGCGGCCTCACGATCGAACGTGTCGGCGGTGATGCCCTCGTCGCGCAGCTTCACCTTCTGGACGCGCTCGGTCGGCGTCTTGGGGAGCGTGTCCACGAACCGGATGCCGCGGGGGACCATGAAGTACGGCATCCGCTCGGCCATCCAGTGGGTGGTATCTCGGCCGGGTCGGGGGCGTCGCCCTCGGCGATGCAGACGATTCATTGATCTCGTCCTCGGAGGAGGCGCCCTCCCCCGCCTTCACGCCGATCGCCGCGACCTCCTTGACGTTCGGGGTGGTCGGGGACGCCTGGCGCTCCACCTCCATGGAGGAGACGTTCTCGCCGCGGCGGCGGATGTAGTCCTTCACGCGGTCCATGAAGTAGAAGTAGCCGTCGGCGTCCATCCGCCCCAGGTCGCCGGTGTGGAGCTTCAGGTTGCGGAAGTCCTCCGCCGTCTTCTCCGGCATGCCGTAGTAGGCGCGCATCACGATGTTCGGGATCTTCATGTCGACCACGATCTCACCGGGGCTGTCGGGCGGCAGCGGCTTGTCGGTGCCGGGCTCGACGATCGTGACCTCATAGCCGGGGTTGGCCTTCCCCATCGACCCGGGGACCGCCGGCCTGGTGGGGTCCATGTAGGTCGCCATGCCGGTCTCGGTGAGGCCGTAGCCCTCGATGAACTTGACCCCGAAGCGCTCTTGGAACTCGTTGTAGATGTCCTTCGGCGCCGGCGCCGCGAAGCACGTGTGCACCTTGTGGGCGCGGTCGAGGTCGGAGGCGGGGATGTTCCAGATGAAGTAGCTGACCGCGCCGATCGAGTTGAAGACGGTCGCCTCGGCGTCCTTCACCTGCTGCCAGAAGCGGCTGGAGGAGAAGCGCTCCACGTAGGCCACGCGGCCGCCGGCGACGAGCGCCGGGTAGCCGGACAGCACCTGTGCGTTGGAGTGGAACAGCGGCAGGCAGCTGAAGAACGTGTCCTCCGACAGCGACTCGACCGACTTGCCGGCGGTCGCGGAGACCACCTCCAGCAGACCGCGGGCGGAGAAGTAGTCGGCGGCGTTCTGCTTGATGACGCCCTTCGAGCGGCCCGTCGTCCCGGAGGTGAACATCATCCGGGCGTCGTCGGTCCACTTGTACTCGACCCCGTCGGGCTCGCCGTCGGAGGCGGTCATCAGCTCCGCCAGCGGCTCCCACTTCCACTTGCCCGGGTCGGGGCCCGCCTGGTTGCCGGTCTGCATCACGACGACGTGCTCGAGCAGCGGCAGCTCGTCCTTGATCAGGTCGAGGCGCTCAAGGTACAGGTCGCTGATGACCAGCTTCTTCGCCTCGACGAGGTTGATCGTCCAGGACAGGAAGTCGCCCTTGTAGGCGGTGTTGATGGAGCTCATCACCGCGCCGGCCTTCAGGATCCCGAACCAGACGGGCAGGAACTCCTCGCAGTTGGGGAGCATCACGCTGACCGACTCACCGGGCTGCACGCCGCGGGCGATCAGGGCGTTGGCGACCCGGTTCGACCGCGCGTTCACCTCCCCGTAGCTGACCCACGGGTTGTCGGCGAACTTCAGGTACTCACGGTCCGGGGTCTCGGTCGCCCGGCGCTTGAGGACCTCCGCCAGGACCCACTTGGTCGGGTCGTCCTTGGCGTACCAATCGCTCCACTCGGCCATTCTGTCTCGCTCCCCCCTCGGCGCTCTCGTGTGCCCGCGCGCGCCTAGGCGGCGACGAACTTGGGCAGGGTGATCTCGTCGGTGACGTCATGGAAGACCAGCCGCACCTTCATGCCGATCGACACGTCGTCCGGGTCGATCGACGGGTAGCCCTCCTCGTCCTTGACGAGGTTGGACATCAGGCGCACGCCCTCGTCCAGGTCGATCAGAGCCACCGTGTGGGGCGGGTCCCCCTTGTAGGCCTTGCTCGGGCCGATGAAGTGGACCGAGTAGGTGTAGACCGTGCCGGTGCCCTTCGACTCGACCCAGCTGGGTCGGCTCGAGCGTGCCGGGCACCAGCGCCCGCGGGTACCAGAACGGCTTCCCGTCGGCGTCGGTCGGCAGGAGGAAGGTGTGCTCGTGCATCGCCTTCCACCAGTGGTCGCCCTCCGGGCGCATGTCGGGGAGGGGCTTGGTGTACGGGGTCGTCTCGCTCATGTCTGTCTCCCCTTGCCCTAGGCCGCCGAGGGCGGTTCGCTCGACAGGACCAGCGCGCTCGTCGCGGCGAGGATGCCGCCCGAGCCGGTGGTGATGGCGAGCTTGGCCCCGGGGACCTGGTGGTCGCCGCCGCCGCGCTCGGTGTCGTCGGCCTCGCCCCGCAGCTGCAGGGTCGCCTCGACGATGTGGTGCATGGCGCCCAGGTGGGCCTGGCGGTTCAGGCCGCCGTGGGTGTTCATCGGCAGGGCGGCGCCGAGCTTGGCGTTGCCCTCGAGCACCCAGTCGCCGGCCTCGCCCGGGCCGCAGACGCCGATGCCCTCGAGGGCGATCAGCGGCGTGAAGCTGAACGAGTCGTAGATCTCGGCGACGTCGAGGTCCTTGACGGTGACCCCGGCGACCTCGAGGGCGCGCCGGCCGGCGCGGCCGAGGCCCTGGCGGACGCCGTCAACCGAGGAGGCCGAGGTGATGTACTGGTGCGAGAAGCCCTCGCCGATGCCGGTGATGTAGACCGGCTTGGGACGCATCGACTCGGCCCGGTCGGCCGTCGTCACGATGAAGGCGGCCGCGCCGTCGGAGACCAGCGAGCAGTCCATCGCGTGGAAGGGCGTGGCGATCCAGCGGTCGGCCATGACGTCCTCGATCGTGACCACGTCGCGCAGCATCGCGTTCCACTTGAGCGCCGCGTGCTCGGACTGGGTCGCCACGACCGCGGCGAGCGCCTCCTGGGGCACGTCGTGCTCGTACATGTAGCGCTGGGCCAGCAGGCCGTAGCCGCCGATCGTGGTGAGCCCGTAGGGGGCCTCGTAGGCGCCGTGGCTCATCTCGCGCGCCATCGCGATCATCCCCGACGAGCTGATGCCGGAGCGGGTGTTGTCGCCGCGGACGCAGAGGACCACCTCCGCGAGACCGGCGTCGATCGCCAGTGCCGCCTGGACCGCCATGAGGGGGGCGGTGGCACCGCCGACGGCGACGGAGGCGAAGTAGCCGGGCTCCATCCCGAGGTAGTCCGCGAAGGTCGTCGCGTGCATCAGCGTCAACTCGACGAACGAGAACGCCGTGACCATCCCATCGACGTCGGCGAGCGTGATGCCGGCGTCGTCGAGGGTGATCTTCGTCACCTCGGCGAGGAGCTGGAACGAGCCGCGCCCCTCCAGCTTGCCCTGCTCGGTCTCCCCCACCCCGGCGATGACGATGCCCTTTCCGAGCATTCGCCGCGCCTCGGCCAGGTTGGGCGTGGCCTCGCTCATCCATCCTCCTCGTGTCGGCTGTCGGACCAACCGAAGGGGGCTCCGCGCCCGGGGGGCCGCCGAGGGACGGGAGACTACGCAGGGCCGGAGAGACAAGCCGGGTTGGGCCGGTGCGGACCGGAACCCTACAGGCCGACGCGGGGTGGCGTGGGACCCGTGCGGTACCATCCGGCCGACCTCCGCACCCGGCATTCCAAGGAGAGCCCGCCCGTGTCCTCGGACCCCAACTACGACACCGCGACCGACACCTACCGCCAGATCTACCGCGGCCACGACAACGCCTCCGCGGTGACGAACTCCGAGGGCCTCACCGTCTTCTTCGACCCCGACACCCATGACGTGATCGGGTTCCAGATCGCGAACTTCACCGCCTACTACGAGTCCCACAAGACCGAGGACGACGAGTTCGAGATCACGCTGCCGGCCAAGGTGCCGACGCCGCTGGAGGACGAGATGGACTTCGACGCCGAGGCCATCCGCTCCGGCATCCGGATCGCCGAGTTTCCGGCGCTCGCCCCCCTAACCCCCGATGATCGCCCCCGGCCCCTTGCCGGAGGGCACCATCGGGAACACCTTCGCCATCTGGTTGACGTGCACGTCAACCAGCGCCGGCCCGTCGGCGGCGAACGCCTCGGCGATCGCGTCGTCCATCTCGCCGGGGTCGCGGACGGTGGTGGCGTGGATGCCGTAGGCGCGGGCGATCCCCTCGAAGCTGGGCTGGAAGCCCTCGAAGGACGACCCGGCGTAGCGGCCCTCCCAGAACAGCTCCTGCCACTGGCGGACCATGCCCAGGTAGCCGTTGTTGAGGATCACCACCTTCACCGGCAGGCCGTACATCTGGGCGGTCAACAGCTCCTGGAGGGTCATCTCGAACGACCCGTCCCCGGAGATCACCACCACCAACTCGTCGGGGAGGGCGACCTGGGCGCCGAGCGCCGCCGGCAGCCCGAAGCCCATCGTCCCGAGGCCGCCGCTGGTGACCCCACCGCCGCGGCCGGTCGAACAGGTAGTGCTGGGCGGCCCACATCTGGTGCTGGCCGACGTCGGTGACGACGATCGCGTCGCCGCGGGTGATGCGGTACACCGACTGGACGACCTGCTGCGGCTGGATCACCGACGTGTCCGGGTCAACCGAGGTACGGGTGCTGGCGCTTCCACCCGGCGATCTGGTCCACCCAGGCGGCGCGGCGGGCGGCGTCGTGGGGCTCGGGGAGGGCGGCGTAGGCGTCGGCGAGGCCCGCGAGGGCGGGGCCGCCTCGCCGGCGATGCCAACTGCGGGCCGCCCGGTTCTTGGAGATCTCCGCCGGGTCAACGTCGATGTGGATGATCTTCGCGTTCGGGGCCCACTCGCTCATGACGGTGGAGAGGACCCGCTCGTCGAAGCGGACCCCCACCGCCAGGATCGCGTCGCTCTCCTGGAAGGCGTAGGTGGCGGCGGCGATGCCGTGCATCCCGGGCATCCCGATGAACAGGGGGTGGGTGCCGGGGAAGCCGCCGAGGCCCATCAGGGTGGTGTTCGCCGGGATCCCGGTGATCTCCGACAGGCGGGTGAGCTCCGCGGACGCCTCCCCGGTGACGACCCCGCCGCCGGCGTAGATCACCGGCCGCTCCGCCCGGGCGAGGGCGCGGGCGGCGGCCTCCAGCTGGCGGGGGTGGCCGGCGCCGGTGGGCGGCCGGTACCCCGGCATCGGCGGGAGGGGCCCCTCAAGGTCCTGGACGTCGCGGCCCCACTGGTCAACGCAGACGTCGACGAGCACCGGGCCGGGGCGGCCGCTCTGGGCGACGTGGAGGGCCTCGGCGAGGGCGAGGGGGAGGTCCTCGGCGTCCTTGATCAGCCAGGAGTGCTTCACCACCGGGAGGGTGATGCCGACGATGTCGGCCTCCTGGAAGGCGTCGGTGCCGACGCGGGTGGAGCCCACCTGGCCGGTGATCGCCACCAGCGGCACCGAGTCCATGTACGCGTCGGTGATCGGGGTGACGAGGTTCGTCGCCCCCGGCCCGGAGGTGGCGGTGCACACCCCGGCCCGGCCGGTGACCTTCGCGTACCCTTCGGCCATGTGCCCGGCACCCTGCTCGTGGCGCACCAGGAAGGTGCGGATGTCCGGATCGTCATGGAGGGCGTCGAACAGGGGGATCACCGGGCCACCCGGAAGCCCGAAGATCGCATTCACCCCGGCCCGCTTCAGCGCGGCCAGGGTCGCGTCAACCGCGCGCATCTTTGTCCCCCTACCCGGTCGTCCTGGCTGGACGGCCGAGTGTAATGGACACGCCGCGAGGAGTCCCACGTCCCGAGGAGTCATGACCCGATGAGCTCGCAGCCACCACCAGGGCGGCCCCGAGGGCGGCGCCGACCGCCCCTCCTTCGCCGAGGAGAACGCGATGCGGATCGCGTCCGAGTCGCTGCAGCAGTACGACCAGGCCTCGGACACCTACCACGTCTCCTACGGCCCGCCGGTGCCGGCGGTGACCGTCCACGACCCCGAGCGGGGGGTGCTGGTGCGAGTGGAGCCCCGCACCCAGCAGGTCGTGGGCTTCTCGATCCCGTCGTTCAAGGCGTGGTACGCCGAGCACGCCCAGGAGAACGGCGAGTTCGAGATGGAGCTGCCGTCGGTGTGGCCGCTCGGCGGCGACGCCGGCCCCGCCGAGGCGCAGGACACCACCCCCGAGGACTGAGCGCGCCGGTCGTCCAAAGGGGGGCGTCGGCTACACTGAGCGGAGCCCATCGCCCGTCGTCCCAAGGAGCCCGGATGGCGGTTGAGAGCCAGCGCGTCGAGGACTTCAAGCTCACCTCGGAGCCCTACTGCCTGCCCTGGGCAACGAGGTGGAGCTCTTCGAGTCGGCCTACAAATACCCGGCTGCCGGTCATGCTGAAGGGCCCGACCGGCTGCGGGAAGACGCGCTTCGTCGAGCACATGAGCTGGCGCCTTGAGCGCACCCTCGTGACGGTCGCCTGCCACGAGGACCTGACCGCCTCCGACCTGGTCGGCAAGTACACCCTCCGCGGCGACGAGACCGTCTGGCAGGACGGCCCCCTCACCACGGCGGTGAAGGCCGGCGGGATCGCCTACCTCGACGAGATCGTCGAGGCCGGCAAGGACACCACGGTGGTCATCCACCCGCTCACCGACGACCGGCGGATCCTGCCGCTGGAGAAGAAGGGCGAGATCGTCCAGGCCCCCGACGACTTCCTGCTGGTGATCTCCTACAACCCGGGCTACCAGTCGGTCCTGAAGGACCTGAAGCACTCGACCAAGCAGCGCTTCGTGGCGATCGAGTTCGACTACCCGCCCCCGGACCTGGAGGAGACGATCCTCAAGTCCGAGTCCGGGATCGACGATGACACGGCCGCGAAGCTCGTGAAGATCGCCGAGAAGGTGCGCAACCTGCGCACCCACGGCCTCGAGGAGGGCGTCTCCACGCGCCTCCTGGTCTACGCGGGCCAGCTGATCCAGTCCGGGGTGGCGCCGATCGCGGCGTGCGAGGCCACGATCTGCAAGCCGATCACCGACGACCTGGAGATGCAGCGCTCGATCGTCGAGATCATCGCGACCCAGTTCTAGCGGCAACCGGGGGCGTCGCATGACCTGCCTTCGGCCCCGCCGTCGGCAACGTGGGCATGTACGTCGCCCGCGAGATGTGCTTCGAGATCTCGGTCCCCGAGGACCAGCGCCAGGCGTACCTGCGCATGGTCGAGGAGATCTCCGACCTCAAGTACCAGCTGGGGGTGGAGGTCGCCCGCCAGCTGCCCCGGCTGCTGGCGGAGGCCGACCCCGACCGGGTGGCCCGCTACCTCGCCCAGGTGCGGGAGGTGGCCGCCGCCGGCTGGAAGTCCGGCGTCGAGGTCGCCAAGCAGCTGCCCGACCTCTACGACGCCCCCGACACCACCCTGGCGGGGTCGTACGTCGACGTCATTCTACCAGGCCACCGCCGGCCCCCCGGAGGACACCGAGACCGCCCAGCTCGCCACCGAGCTCGACGACCTCGAGCGTGAGCTGCGGGAGATGGAGCCGAAGGTGAAGCGGGCGCAGGAGCTGCGCACCCAGCTCGCCGCCCGCGACCGCCGCGACGAGAAGCGCCGCAAGCACGCCGTGGAGCTGGCGGCGGCGCTGCCGCCGATCCTGGCGCGGCTGCGGCCCCGCTACCGGCCCCCCTACCTGGAGCAGGTCCGCCAGGTCGCCTCCGCCGACCCGGAGGCGTCGCTGGAGGCCGCCGACACCCTCCTCGACCTCCTCAACGGGGAGCGCATCTACGAGGGAGCCGCCGAGTGGGTCGCCCGCGGCCTGGACGTGCTGGAGCGCAACAAGGAGGTCGGCCGCGGCTACCAGGCTGGGCTCCAAGTACAGCCTCCAGGTGCTGGAGGAGCTGAAGGAGGGCCTCGCCCTGAAGTCGGTGGCCCGGATCCTGAAGCTGTACGCCACCGCCCTGTCCGGCCAGGAGGTCGCGATCCGCGCCACCACCGAGATGCAGGCGGTGGGACGTGTACGGCGCCGACCACATCATCCTGCCGCCGGAGATGCACTTCCTGGAGGACGACGAGGGCAACTTCACCGCCTACAAGGTGGCGACCGCCCACGGCGCCGGCCGGATCGAGTCGCACGTCCGGCTTCACCCTCGACAGCATCCCCGACACCGTCGCCCGCCTCCGCGAGCGCTACCCGGAGACCGCATGAGCACCCTGCGCGCGCCGGCCGGCGCCCGACCTCTCCCGCTTCTACGCGATCTTCCCGCAGCCGGCGATGGCCCGGGACCTGTTCAACATCGTGGAGGGCCACCGGGTAGACGCCGCCATCGGCCGCGCCTACCCCGGGATCCGCCGCGACATGGCGAAGATCCAGGCCGCCAGCGCCGAGCGCCGCCCGGACCTCGCGACCCTCAGCGACGCCCAGGCGGTGGTGGAGGCGCTGCTGCAGCACACCCTCGCCCTCACCCCCGACCTGGCCGACGTGCCGCCCGCCACCCAGGCCCTCATCGCGGAGGCCGTCGCGATGATGGGGGCGGTGGCGGAGGAGGGCGCCACCGTCGGCGACGCCGCCACCCTCACCGCCGACCTGTACCAGCTGATCGACGAGGGCCTGCAGCAGCCGGCGAACCGGATGCCGCAGCCCCAGCCCCGACGGCGCCGACGGGAACCCGCCCCGGACGGGGTGGAGGCCCCGCCGCAGGGCGCCGCCGGTGTCGAGGACTACGAGCAGATGGAGCTGCCGCCGTTCATGACCCCCGTGATGGAGGAGCTGGTGCGCCCGCCCAGCGACGCCCCCGTCAAACGGGAGGCGCAGGGGGCGGAGCCCAGGACGGCACCGGCGAGAAGCAGGTCGAGGAGAAGGAGCTGCCGGAGGGGTCGGCGGAGAAGGCGATGCGCACCACCGAGGTGGAGGCCGGCCGCGGCGGTGAGGACGAGGTCGCCGAGCAGGCCGCCTCGGAGGACCAGGACGGCCCGCCCGGCACCGCCGACGGCCAGACCCAGGACGCCGACGGCGGGCGGGTTCCGACTCACCCGAGCAGACGGGCCTCGGGGACGTCGCCCAGCAGGAGGCGGACCCGCGGGAGGAGGACCTCGGCGAGCAGGTCTTCCAGTACGACGAGTGGGACCACAAGATCGAGGACTACCGCCCCGCCTGGTGCACCCTCACCGAGCACCGCCAGACCCGCACCCAGGAGGGGTTCGTCGCGGCGACGTTCCATGAGTTCGGCGGGATCGTCACCCAGATCCGGCGCAACTTCCAGCTGATGCGCCCCCGAGGCGCTGCGGAAGATGCGCTACCAGGAGGACGGCGACGACCTCGACACCGACGGCCTCGTCGAGTACGTCGTCAACCGCGAGGCCACCGTCGCCCCCACCCCCCGCGTCTACATCAAGCGCGACAAGCGCGACCGGGACGTCACCACCGCCTTCCTGGTGGACATGTCCAGCTCGACCGACCGCAAGATCGACGGCCGCAAGCGGATCATCGACATCGAGAAGGAGGCCCTCCTCCTGATGTGCGAGGCACTCGAGGCGATCCGCGACGAGTACGCCATCTACGGCTTCTCCGGGTCGGGCCGCGAGGACTGCGGCTTCTACGTCGTGAAGGAGTTCGGAAAGCGCTTCGACGACCGGGTGAAGGGCCGCATCGGCGGGATCTACGCCCGCCAGAAGACCCGGATGGGGCCGGCGATCCGCCACGCCACCCGCCGCCTCGCCGCGGCGGACTCGAACGTGAAGCTGATGATCCTCCTCACCGACGGCAAGCCGTACGACTCCGACACCTACCAGGACAACGCGTACGCCCAGGAGGACACCAAGATGGCCCTCCGGGAGGCGCGCCGGGAGAAGATCCACCTGTTCTGCGTGACGGTGGACCGGGAGGGAGCCGACTACCTGCCCCACATGTACTCCGACGCCAACTTCGTGGTCGTCAACGACGTCCGCACCCTCCCCCAGAAGCTGCCGCAGCTGTACCGGCGGCTCACCACCCTCAGGGGTGATCGCATGAGCCAATGGGCTGTCCGCCCATTTGGTGGCCTCAAGGATCTCCATCGGGTCGGTCTTGCCGCAATAAACGCAGATTAATTCGGTTCGCCCCGTCAGGCTCGGCGCCGGCACCATGCGCTTCCCGCAGTGCAGACAACGCGTTACGCGATCCATGGACATCCTCCCGTTTGGGTTCCCCAACTCGGCGATGGGCGGTTTGTTCCTTTGTCCATCTCGGGTGCAACTCCGCTTAAACTCAGCGCTTCTGGTCGGGATGGAAAATGTGGACCTTGGCCTTCACCGTCACCAGGCAGGCGTGGCCGTGCAGGCGGTTATGCACGTTGCGGGGATCAGCCGTTCGGCTTCGGGTGCCGGCGCGGGTGCGAACGCGATGCTCGTTCTTTCGGCGGCGGCTCGGTTGTATACCTATCGTGGAATCGCATAGCGTTCGCGCGGGGTAGCGAACAAAATCGGGATGGAGACCATGAAGATCCATGTCCTGGAGCGCGCCCTGACGTTTGCCTGCATCGTCGCTGCCATCGCCGTCGTGTGGTGGGGAATCAAGATCTTGTCGGCCTGACATCTTGCGGCATCGGTCGGTTCGACCAAGCCGGACGAATTCGGCCGTCGAAGCGCCGGTGGCAACCCCGCCAGGCGTGGCAAAAAAGATTCACTGTTCTTCGCAACGCAAGAAAATCCGGAAATCTCATTGACGCCAATTCAGCGGTAAATCATGTTGGCGACTCATCGATACAGGTAAGATTTGCTTCCGCGTACTCCTTTCCTCCTTTGGGTGACGCGGCGATGTACTATGGCCTCTATCTCTTCGCGATTGCGCTTGTCATCATGGTCGGCCAGTTCGCCTTCGCGCTCTATCACATGGCAAGCTTGCTGTTTCTGTCCTAGGCAGATTCTGTCCTGGGCAGGTTGGTGCGGCCCTGCCGCATGGGATCATGCGCGCCGGCAAACGACGGCGCGGCATGATCGACGGCGAGGGGACGTGTGCCGTCTCAGTTCTTCAGCACGATGCGCCCGACGACCTTGCCGGCGCGCAGCTCGTCGATCCATTTCTGGACGTCGGCCATCGGCTCTTCCTTCATCGGCGTCGGCTTGATCTTGCCGGCGCGCGCGAGCGCCATCAGTTCTTTCGCTTCCGCCAGCGTGCCGACCATAAAACCTTCGATGGTCATGCGCTTGTAGACCCATTGCACCATCGGCAGGCTGAAATTGCCGCCCATCAGGCCCGACACCACGACCTTGCCGCCGCGCGCCACCGTCGAGACGGCGAACTGCATCGACTTCTCGTTGCCGGCGAAATCGACCACGCCGTCAAAGCCGCCCTCGGTCTCCTTGAGGATGCGCCTCGTGATTTCGGGCTCGGACGGATCGTAGGCGGCCGCGGCGCCGTTCTTCAGCGCGGTCTCGCGCGCGGCCGGCGACAGATCGGCGACCGTGATGTTCTGCTTGAACATCGCCTGCGCGAACGCAAGCCCCATCATGCCGACGCCGCCGAGCCCGATCAGCAGCAGATTGCGCTGCCGCGGGCGATCGACCAGCCGCTTCAGCGCGCCATAGGCGGTGACGCCCGAGCACATCAACGTCGCCGCCTGGTTCACCGGCAGCGGATCGTAATCCAGCAGATATTTTGCGTCGGGCACCAGCACGTGGGTGGCAAAGCCGCCGTCGATGGCGACGCCGAGGAAGCGCTGCTTGACGCAGAGGTTCTCGTCGCCGGCGAGCGCAGTCGCGGCACTGGCCGCAGCCGATCCAGGGGAATACCGCCTGCTTCCTGCCGATCAGCTCCTTCGGCGCATCCGGCCCGACCTCGTCGACGACACCGGCGATCTCATGGCCGAGCGTGAACGGCAGCGTCATGCCGCGCGTGGTGTCGAGTTTCTTGCCGCCGCCGAGATCCGCATAGCCGTCCTGGATGTGCAGGTCGGAATGGCACAGGCCGCAGCGCTCGATGCGGACGAGGACTTCGCGTCCTTGCGGCTTCGGCGTGTCGACGATGGTTTCGCACAACGGCGCATCGAATTTGACCAGCGACTGGCGACGCATCAGCGCCATGGCAATATCTCCCTTGAACAGACGTTTTCTTCAGCGCATTTCGGCTTTTGTGCCCCGTATATCGGTCAATTCGCGGGCCATGGCAACAAAGCCGGAAACCGGAATGGTCTCCGCCCGCCGGGTGGCGTCGACGCCGGCGGCGTCCGCCAGCCGCGCCGGATCGACCGACAGCGATTTGAGGCTCTGCCGCAGCATTTTGCGGCGCTGGCCGAACGCCGCGGCGGCCACCTGTTCGAGCGCGCGGCGGTCGCACGGTTCGGGCGAGGGGCGCGGCACCAGCCGCACCACCGAGGACGTCACCTTGGGCTGCGGCACGAAGGCGGCCGGCGAAATATCGAACAGGATTTTGGTCTCGGCGCGCCAGTTGGCGAGCACCGCGAGCCTTCCATAGGCCTCGTCATCCTCTTGCGCGACGATCCGCTCGGCGACCTCGCGCTGAAACATCAGCACCATCATGTCGTACCAGGGCGGCCACGGCTCGATCGAGAGCCAGTCCACCAGCAGCGCGGTGGCGATGTTGTAGGGCAGGTTGGCGACGATCTTTGCCGGCTCGCCGCCCAGCATCGGCCGCGGATCGAAGTGCTGCGCGTCGGCATGCACGATCTCGAGCCGTCCGGGATAGCGCTTCGAAATATAGTCGAGCGGCGCCAGCGCGCGCTCGTCGCGCTCGACCGCGATGACGCGTTTGGCGCCCAATGCCAGCAGCGCGCGCGTCAGCCCGCCGGGGCCGGGGCCGACCTCGATGACAGTCGCGCCTTCGAGCGGACCCGCGGCGCGCGCGATCCGCGCGGTGAGGTTGAGGTCGAGCAGAAAATTCTGGCCGAGGGATTTGCGCGCCGACAGGGAATGTTCGCGAATGACGTCGCGTAGCGGCGGCAGATCGTCGATCGCGCTCATGAAGGCTTTGTGGTCGCCATCCGCGCGGCAAGCCGCAGGGCGGCGGCGAGACTCGACGGGTTGGCCTTGCCGGTGCCGGCAATGTCGAACGCGGTGCCGTGATCCGGCGAGGTGCGGATGAACGGCAGTCCCAGCGTGACGTTGACCGCGTCCTCGAACGCGATGGTCTTGATCGGGATCAGCGCCTGGTCGTGATACATGCAGATGGCGCAGTCATAGGTCTTGCGCGCCGCGGCGTGGAACATGGTGTCCGCCGGCAACGGGCCGCGGGCGTCGATGCCCTCGGCGCGCAGCGTCTCGATGGCGGGCGTGACGATCTCGATGTCCTCGCGGCCGAGCGAGCCGTCTTCGCCGGCATGCGGATTGAGGCCCGATATCGCAAGCCGCGGCCGGGCGAGGCCGAAATGCGCCTTCAGGTCCGCCACCGCGATCCGCGCGGTCGCGACGATCAGTTCGCTCGAGAGCGTGGCCAGCGCATCGCGCAGCGAAAGATGAATGGTGACGGGAACGACGGCCAGCGCCGGCGACCACAGCATCATCACCGGCTGCGGTACGCGGCCGCCATCGGCGGCGAGCTCGGCGAGAAACTCGGTGTGGCCGGGATGGCGGAAGCCGGCGCGGTACAGCACGCTCTTGGCGATCGGGTTGGTGACGACGGCGCCGGCCCGGCCGCGTTTCACATGGTCGACGGCCTGGCGAATGGAGGCCAGCGCCGCCGTCGCGCTGCTGCCGTCGGGCTGTCCGGGGCGCGCGGTGGCGACTTCGCCGGTCGCCACCACGGGCAGGGCTTTTGCGAACGTCGCGCCGGCTTCCTCGGGGCTCGCATCGGCAAGCTCGACGCGCAATCCCAGGATTTTTGCACGCTCGGCGAAGAATGCGCGGTCGCCGTTTAAATAGAACGGCGGAAGGTCGAGCTCGCTGCGCCGCAGCCATGCTGCAAGCGCGATGTCGGGGCCGATGCCGGCTGGCTCGCCGGATGTCAGGGCGAGGGCCTTGGTCTCCAGAGGCTGGCGCTTCGGAACCTCGGCCATCAGAGCCCGGCCATCAGCGACACTCGATCATCGCGGCTTTGCGGAGGTCGGAAAGGTAGGCTTTCTGTTTCGCCTCGTATTTCTCGCTGAACATCTTTTCGCGGATTTCGCGCTTCTTCGGCGTATCGATCTTGGTCGGCTTCCGCTCGCACAGCGCCACCATCTCGACGCCCTGCTTGGTGATCTCCGGCGGGGTCAAATGACCGATCGGCGTCTTGTCCAGCAGTTCGCGAAGCGGGCCGGGGATGTCGGCCGAGGTCTTGGTGACGGTGTCGCGGATCGCGGCGTTCTGCATCGACTTGAAGTAGGAGTTCGCCTCGTCGCAGCTCTTCACCCGCTCGCGCAGGCTTTCCGCTTCCTTGCGCCGCTGGTCAACCGTGACCGACGCCGAGCCGCGCGGCACGATCAGCACGATCGGCCGCAACTTGTATTCGAACGCATCGATCTGGGACAACTCGCCACCCTGCTGCGCGGCGGCGGCGACGTCCTTCTCGCCGACCTGCAGGCTCTCCTTGAAGCGGCCGCGCACCAGGCTGCCCCAGACCATCTCGGCCTTGAGGCGGGCCTTCAGCGTTTCCGGCCGCACACCCTGGCCCTCCAGCGTTTTGGTCAGTTGCTCCGGCGTCAGCCGCATCCGCTGGCCCATGCTGCCAAAGGCCTGATCGACGTCGCTGGCGGAGGGATCGACGCCGAATCGCTTGGCCTCCTTGAGCTTCAATTTCTCGTTGGTCAGTTCGTCGAGCACTTCCTGCCGCGGCATCTGCTTGCGCGTGGTCAGGAAGTTGAGCTTGGTGCGCTGCTCGATGTCCATGGCGGTGACGGGCTCGCCGTTGATCATGCAGGCGATGGTCTGCGCCGGCAGCGGCGAAGTCCCGCTGGCCAGCACGGCGAGCGCGACGGCGCAGCCTGCGCCGAAGGCACGCACCTTGGAGCGGGGCCGGCGCGAAAGGAGCTTGATGGTCGTCATGGTCATGTCAGCCGTATCAACAAATTCGTACCGCGATGCGTTGGGTACTGTCCGGCACGGGTAAGGCCTCACGCTACTGGAGGCCGCTGGCGCCGGCCGTCGAGGACGAATTCGCCAGGGTCCGCAAGCCGATCTGCAGCATGAAGGCGTGGCTGAGCACCGGCGGCGTCGTCCCCGCGGAGTAGCTGTAGGACGTGACGTAATTGGCCGCCAGCACGAAGCAGTCGTCCACATAGCCGGCGCCGACGATGTACTGGTTCAGCTTGTTGGCTTCAAGATCCCACCGTGCCGAGCCCGACACGACCCAGTTCGCCGCCAGCTTGACCGAGGCGCTGCCGAGCAGGCCTTCGCGCCGGGTCAGATAGCCGAGCTCCGGCTGCGCGGCATAATTGCCGTAAATCATGCCCACCGACCAGCGATCGAACGCGGCGCGGCCTTCCGCCTCGAAGCGGTTGATGTTCTGCGTCGCCTCGTCCATCCGCGAGCGGACGCTGAACGTATAGGTCCGGTTCGGCGAATAATTGATGCGGGCGACGTAGTCGGAGCGCGGGTTCTGCAGGCCGGAATTGAGCCCGGTATTGGTCGCGTCCGCCACCGCGAACGAGTTCAGGCCGAACAGCTGGTAGGACTGGCCGAACAGCACGTTGACGCTGCCGCCGCGGTCGAACTGCGTGGTCGCCTGGACGCCGACATTGGCGCGGCCGCCGCCTTCGACGCGGTCGTAGCCGGAGAACTTGTCGACTGCGAACAGGTTGCTGGCGTCGAACACCATGCTCTGCGCGTCCTCGTTCGGCAGCTTGCCGGCGTAGGTCTCGTTGGGACGGGCGATGATCTGCGCGATCGGCTCGATCGTCGTGGTGCCCCAGGGCTGAACGTTGATGAAGGGATAGCGGTATTCGAGACCGACCGTCGGCATCAGGCGGACCGCCTGGGTGTCGCCGACGGGCAGGAAGTTCGAAACGCCGGGCTGGTTCGAGATCGAGGCGTTGATGGCGTCGGCGCGCATGATCGCAAACGGCGTGAAGATCTGACCGAAGGGATCGGTATACGACTTGCGCCACTGCGCTTCGGCCGTCAGCCGCGTATAGGTGCCGGGCATGCCGCGCAGCAGGCACTGCGAGGGCAGGCGGGCCAGCGGATCGGCCGATGCGCTCAGGCACAGGCCGCTGGTGTTCGCCACCGTCGTGATCGGGTCGAACGCCGCGGTCGTCCGCGACAGGCTGGTGAAATTGGTCTTGTAGCTGACTTCGCCGCCGAGCACCGGGTGGTTGAGGACGTTGCTGTAGTCGATCACCGGATGGATCACCGGCACCTTGTCCTGGCTGCCGGAGAACGACAGGTAATAGATCGTACGCGCGTCGAAGAAGCTGCGGTTGCCGACGCCGGTCAGATAGAGCTGCGAGATCGCTTCCGTCGGCAGGCTCAGGAACGAGCCCAGCGGGTCCTTGTACTGGGCCAGCCGGTAGTCCGAGAAGAAGTAGTAATCCGACAGCAGGACGCCGTCCCAGCCCCAGACCCATTTGTCGTTGAGTGCGAACTGGCCCTTGGTGTCGAAGCCGCCGCGGAACTGGCGGTCGCCGGGCTGGCCGGCATAGGCGCCCGGGTCGAGCTGGTCGATGCCGTAGGCGCGGATCTGGTAGGAGCCGTTGATCAGCCGCTGGCGGAATTCACCCTGCAGCAGCACGCCCTGCCGGGTGGTGAAGCGCGGGTTGAAGGTCGCGTCATAGTCCGGCGCGATCGCCCAGTAGAACGGGGTTTCCACGCCGTAGCCGTAGCCGGTGACCGTCGTGTAGGACGGCATCAGGAAGCCGGTCTTGCGCTTGACGGTCGGATCGGGCGTCGAGAAATACGGCAGATAGGCTATCGGCACGCCGAAGAACTCGAGCTGCGCGTTTTCGAAGTACAGCATCTTGTCGGTCTGGTCGTGGATGATGCGCGCACCCTTGACCTGCCACAGCGGCGGCTTCTTCGGATTGTCCTTGCAAGGCGCGCAGGCGGTGTACACGCCGTTTTCGAACACGGTGTAATTGCCGGCGGAACGGTCGGCGCGCGTCGCCGCCATCCGTGTCGCGTCCTCGGTGTCGACGCGCAGCGAATCGACGAACCCGTCGCGATAGTCGTCGCTGAAGTCCAAGGCGTTGGCGTAGGTGACTTTGCCTGCCGAGTCGGTCAGGCGGATGTTGCCTTCCGCATGCAGCCGCTTGGTCTTCTGGTCGTAGATGACCTTGTCGGCCTCCACGCTGGTGCCGTTGTAGAACATCTGCACGTTGCCGACCGCCGACACGCGCTGATTGTTGTAGTCGTAGTCGACCTCGACCGCCTGCACGGTCATCTTGCCGTCATTGGAGACGGGCCGCGGCGGCGGTTTCGGCGGACGCGGATTGTAGGTGAAGCTTTGCGCTGCGGCCGGCGCGGTCAGCGCAAGCTCCAGCGAGCCCGCCAGGACGATCCCGGCGAGAACGGTAAACATAGCGGCGCCAACGGCGGCCAAGCGGGCTCGATAGCGGCGCACGGGGGTGCACCGCCTCAACGCAGGCGACCTAAACTGGCGGGCGGCGACAACGGCCACTACCCGTCCTCCTGGTACAGCAAGGCCAAAAAGCCGGTGAGGCCACCCACACAGACGGGCAACCACGCCGCAGCGATCGGATGCATCAACTCAGCCTTGCTCAAATCTTCAGTAACTTTCGATAGAACGTAGAGCAGAAACCCTGCGCCCACGCCACTTAAAACCATCTTTTGAACGCCGCCCATCCGGAAGAAGCCAAGGCTCACGGAAGCCGCCAGCATGACCATCGCGGCCAGCAAAAACGGCTGTGCAATGAGCTTCTGGTACTGCAAACGATAGCCGGCGGTGGCAAAGCCGGAGCTCTCCGACGAACGGATATAGCCGGGCAGTTGCCAAAAGGACACGGTTTCGGGGGTGGAGAAGCTGTTGCGGACCTGGGCCGGCGTCAGGGTGGTTGGGAGGTAGTAGGTATCCTGATCAACCGGCGGTTTATCCAGGGAGTATCTCCGTACCGATTTGAACGCCCAGCGGCCCTCCTCGAGGGAGGCTTCGCGTGCTTCGATTCGCTCCTCGAACTCGAGCTTGGGGCTGGGACCGAATCGGAACACGGTCAATCCGGTCAGCCGAACGCCCTGCTGCTCGCTGCGGGCGGCGTTGATGATCGACTGGCCGTCGCTGTTGATCTGGTTGAGCCAGAAGCCGGAGGCGTCCTGGATGCCGCCGCCGGGGGCGGAACCGAACAGTTCGGCCTCCATCCGCTTGGAGAGTTCGCGCAGGTTCGCCGACATCGGATTATAGGCCACGGTGGCCAGGGTGCCGAGGATGATGGCGCTGGCCAGCGCCGGGAAGATGAACTGCCAGGCGGAGACGCCGGCCGCGCGCGCGACCACCAGTTCGAGCCGTCGCGACAGCGCGAGGTAACAGGTCATGGCGCCGATCAGGACGCAGAACGGCATCAGCTTTTCGAGCAGTTGCGGCACCCGGTAGAGCGAGGTCTGCGCCACCGTGATCGCGGATGCCGAGGCCAGCCCGGACGTCTTGCGGACCATTTCGATGTAGTCGACCAGCACGAGCAGCACGAAAATGCTCGCGAACACGCCCACCGCCGAGACCAGGAAGCGGCCGGCAAAGTATCGCCCGAGCGTGTTGGTCATCATGTTCATGCGGTGGCCGGCCGTCCAAAGAGCCGCGCCAGCCGCGCGTTCGACCGGTTGATGGCCTCCATCAGCGCCGCCGGCGGCTCCACCACGATGCCGCCGATGATCATCCACAGCCCGATGCCGATCGAGCCGAACAGCATCAGATACTGCACGACAGCCATGGAGGGCGTCTTCACCGTCATTACCGATAAGGCGAATCCCGCCATGCGCAGGCCGAACACCGCCAGGATCGATCCGCCGATCGAGAAATTGCGGCTCTGGCGCGTGGTGCGCGGCGACCCGAGAAAGGCAAAGGTCAGGACGGCGAACGCGAACGGATAGACCGGCGACAGGAAGCGGTCATGCAGTTCGGCGAGGAATTGCCCGGAGAGCTGCTTGAAGACCGGATCGTCCGCCGACGGCGACACCAGCTCCCACAGATAGCGCTCGCGAATGCCCAGCGCGACGTCGCGGCCGCGGTTGGAGAATTTTGACATGTCGAAGGCGTAGCGGGCGAAAGCCACCAGCGCCGGGTCGCGCTTTCCGATCTCGAAACGTTCGAGGTTGCCGTCTTCCAGCACCAGATAGGAGCCGCTCTCGTTCTTGATCACCGTGCCGTGGTTGGCGATGATGGTGACGCGCTCCTTGGGATCGCGGCGGTCGTCGACGAAGATGCCGCCGAGAACGCCGCCCGGCTGCCGTTCCCGGATCCTGATCGTCAGGTTCTGGTCGAGCTGGGCGAAACGTCCGGGCTGCAGGATGTTGGTGAGCACGTCGGCCGTGATCTCGGCGTCCCATTGCTTGATCCGGCGCAGGCCGTCGGGCGCGAGAAAAGCCGCGATGAAGATGACGATGGCCGCCACCACGCAGGTGGCGAAGAAAAACGGGCGGAACAGCCGGAACGGGGAGAAGCCCGCGGCATTCATCACGATGATTTCAGAATCGGTGGCGAGCTTGTTCAGCGTGTGCGAGATCGCGATCATCAGCGCGATCGGCGCGATGACCAGGATCAGCGCCGGAATCACCAGGCTGGTGATGCCGAGAAAGGTGATGATGGTCTGGCCCTGGCTCGTCATCAGGTCGATGCCGCGCAACGCCTGGGTAATCCAGATCACGCCGGTGAGGCTGACCAGGACAAGCGCAAACGACGCGAGCGTCGTGCGGAATATGTACCTGTCGATCGACCCCATCGTTACCGCACGTTCCCACTTTGCGCGCCAGAAGGGCGGCTTCCGACCAATCCCTTTTTCAAGGGTTCCCCTATTGGTCGGGCCGCTAACCGCCGTTACCCATTACATTACCATCCCTTTGATCCGTCAACAAAATGGCCGAGCCGTGGCGCGTGCCCTATGTGGTTAATAATTCACTTCTTGTGACCTTCCGGCCACTGCGGCGCTTGGCAGCCGGGCGGCTTGCGGGCCATAGTGCCGAAAACACGGGTCCTGAGCGATTTGGGCCGTTGCGAAGAGAGATATTCCATCAGACGGGCCTAATTCCGGACCCGTCAGCAGCCTCAATTCTGGAGGATACCCATGACCGACGCCGTCAAGGTCGGCTTTGTCGCTTTTTCCACGGCCCCTCGCGGCGTTCTCGTGGCGTTTTGTGACGATCAATTGAAGTTCGGTGATCAGACGCGGAAGGCGCTGGGCAAGGCTGCCGACACGGTGAAGCGGGCGGCGACGGCCAACCAGTTCAAGGGCAAGAGCGGATCGACGCTCGATATTCCGGCGCCGGAGGGAATCAAGGCGGACCGCTTGATCGTGGTCGGCGTCGGCAAGGCGGCCGATATCAAGGAGAAGGATTTCCTCAAATTCGGCGGCGTGACCGCGGGCAAGCTCAACGCCGCCAGCGAGCAGGTCACGGTGATTGCCGAACTGCCCGAGGGCGCGATGTCAGCGGATGCGGCGGCGGCGATCGGCTCGGGCATCCGGCTGCGCGCCTACAAGTTCGACCGCTACAAGACCAAGAAAAAGGATAACGAGAACGGCGCGTTGCGCGCCAACGTTTCGATCGCGGTCGAGGATGTCGCCGCCGCGCGCAAGGCGTTTGCGCCGGCATCCCATGTCGTGGACGGCGTGGTGATCGCGCGCGAACTCGTCAACGAGCCGCCGAACGTGCTCTTTCCGGTCGAATTCGCCCGCCGCGCCAGTCAGCTCAAGAAGCTCGGCGTTCAGGTCGAGGTGCTCGACGTCAAGGCGATGACGAAACTCGGCATGGGCGCGCTTCTCGGCGTCGCGCAGGGCTCGACGCAGCCGGGCCGCATGGTCGTCATGCGCTGGAACGGCGGCAAGAAGGGCGATCAGCCCGTCGCGTTCATCGGCAAGGGCGTCTGCTTCGATACCGGCGGCATTTCGATCAAGGGCGCCGCCAGCATGGAGGACATGAAGGGCGACATGGGCGGCGCGGCCTGCGTGGTCGGGCTGATGCACGCGCTGGCGGGTCGCAAGGCCAAGGTCAATGCGATCGGCGCCATCGGCCTGGTCGAGAACATGCCCGACGGCAATGCCCAGCGTCCCGGCGACATCGTCACCTCGATGTCGGGACAGACCATCGAGATCATCAACACCGACGCCGAAGGCCGGCTCGTGCTGGCCGACGTGCTCTGGTACGTGACCAAGAAGTACAAGCCGAAATTCATGGTCGATCTGGCAACGCTCACCGGCGCGATCATGGTGGCACTCGGCACCGAATATGCCGGCATGTTCTCCAACAACGACGAACTGGCGGAGCGACTGAGCAAGATCGGCAACGAGACCGGCGAGCGCGTCTGGCGCATGCCGCTCGGCCCCGAATACGACAAGCAGATCGATTCGCAGTTCGCCGACATGAAGAACACCGGCGGGCGCAACGGCGGCTCGATCACCGCCGCGCAGTTCCTGCAGCGATTCGTCGACGGCACGCCATGGGCGCATCTCGACGTCGCGGGAACCGCGATGGGCGCGCCGAAAACCGACATCAATCATAGCTGGGGTTCCGGCTATGGCGTTCGCCTGCTGGATCGCCTGGTCGCGGAATATTACGAAGCCGCCAAATAGTCCGGTCGCAGGGTGATGACGGAGATCCTGTTCTATCATTTGCAGGGCATGTCGCTTGAAAGCGTATTGCCGCCGCTCCTGGAAAAATCGCTGGAGCGCGGCTGGCGCGTGGTCGTGCAGTCGACTTCGCCGGAACGCACCGAGGCGCTCGATGCGCATTTGTGGACCTACAGCGACGATTCGTTCCTGCCGCACGCGACATGGCGCGCCGGCGATGCGCAGGACCAGCCGATCATTCTGTCGATCGAGGAGGGCAATCCGAACAGGGCCAATGTCCGCTTCCTGATCGACAACGCGGCGTTGCCGGCCGATTGCGAGAGCTACGAGCGGATCGTGCTGGTCTTCAACGGCGACGATGACGACGCCTTGGCGGCGGCGCGCGGCGCCTGGGCCGATTGCAAGACGCGCGGATTCGATCTGACCTATTGGCAGACCGACGAGCGGGGCCGCTGGCAGCGGAAGCAATAGTGAGAATTAGCGATCTGCGGGGATTAATGATAATCTGCGGTTCCTGCGCCGGATCTTGCGGCCAGCCATGGTCGTGCCGCAAAGTGGTGGTCGGACAAATGCTTGCAGTTCAAAGCGGAGCCTGGATCTAGCGTGCGGCGCGGAATCACCGATCGAAAACCATTGCTGACGTTGTTGCTGCTCGGACCCGCGCTTGCGGGCTGCTCGGGTGCGACCGATCTGATGTCGAAGGATGCCGACTGGTTTTCGCGCACCGGGCGCGTGTTCGTCCGCAACGTGTCGATCGAGACGCCGCCGCTCAGCCCGGAAAAAGCCGTGACGCCGGATGAACTCGTCGCAGCCGACGGCGGCTGTCCCGGCATGGCGCCGCCGGGCGGAGGCGCCAACGCGCTGGCTGACGGCGCGGCGGGAAGCCCGCGACCCTCGACGACCGGAACGGTAGCGCTGGGCCACACCGAATGCGACGTCGTGCGCGGCATCGGTGCACCCGACAATGTCAGCCTGTCCAGCAATCCGCGCGGCGACCGCGTGGCGGTCGTCAACTATTCGCGCGGCCAGCGGGCCGGCATCTACACGTTTACCGCAGGCCGCCTGACCTCGATCGAGCGCGCGCCCGAGGCGGCGGCGCCGGCGCGGGGCGGCAAGCCGAAGAAGAAGATCGGCCGCGTAATTTCCGACAGTGCATGTTTCGGTTCTGATTGTAATCGGAACCGAAGCTATCAGTCTGGCGGCGCGCGAGGGCGATCAGGCGACGATCTCGAAGCACATCAGCGAAACGACGCGAAGGCGGTCCGTTCCGGGAGGAGGGATGCGGTGGGGGATCAGTGCCGCCGTGGATCAGGAAGCTGTCGCCCGGAAGCAGTGCGAGGCGACTCCGCCGTCGGTCGACGTGCGCCCGGATATTGCGGAGCGGCGTCGTCAGGTCGTCGAGCCACAGGTCGACGGCACCATCGCCAGCGAGAGGATCGCTGTCGTACAGGCATGTTATCAGGGCAAGGTCGCAGCCCGGGAACGTCCCGGTGGATATCGAGGTGCGCCTGCGGCCCGGCATAGATCGAGTAGCTTGCGCGCATGCCGCAGCAACGGATCGGCAGCTTCACCTCGTTCGCGACGAACCGCTGCAGCGCGACTGAGCCGAACAACTCGTCCTGCCTGGCGCCGCCATCTACGCAGACGATCTGGCGCGATGGCTGGCCGCCGCGGATGTCCTCGGTGTCGGTCCCCGAAGCCACCTGGTCGACGCGCTGTCCGCCGCCCGTTGCTTCCGCGAGCATGCCTTCGATCCGCGTCGGCTCGATCAACCCTCGATAGATCCCGTATCCACCGGCGCGCAACAGCGTCGAGTGCCGCAGGCGGGAGAGTTCGGCGCGCAGGTCGCAGGCTGCGCAGCAGCTCATGGCATGGTACCCGGGCCGAAGGCCGGCGGCTTCAAAAAATCGCGCCTTTGACGAGCGGGCGCAGCGTTTCCGGCAGCTTGTCGGTAGGAAGGTCGCTCAAGGGGCTGGCGGCGGCGCGCGCGCCCTTCTTGGCCCGTTCGCGCACGCGGCCGTCGGGGTCGAGCTGCGGCGAAACCCCAAATGCTTGTTGGAAGACGCCTGGCGCGGCCTCGATACTGAAGCTGTCGCCGACAACCTCGCCGCACGTGAAGCCAAGAGCACGGAACGCGGTCACCACGCGCTCCGCGAGCTTCGCGTCCGGCATCGCGCTTCGAACGTTCCGCGACGTGACGGTGTGAGCGTCAACACCGGGCACCGCGATCACGACTTGTGCTGCGATCTTGAGCGTATCAGGCATGGAGGTGCGCGCCGGCTGTCGAGTGGATCATTGGGACGAAATTCGGCGCCGCGCGAGATGTTCCCGGTAAGCGCCGGCTCGATGCCTCGAGTTCAGCACGCAAGCCCGCCGGCATCAAGGCAAGGCCGAGGTAGTTGTCGCTGCCATCGGTCAGCGCCATGTCGAGATCGACCAGTTCGTCCAGGAAGGCGCGGACATCCGCGTCGGCAAAGCGTCTTGGTCGGGAAAGCCTGCGCCAGGGCCTCCATGACCTGTGCGACGGAGGATACTTCGTCAATGCGCATCACGATGCAGCGTTCGAAGGCCGACAATTTCAGCGCTGCGGTCTTCGCCTGCGACCGGGTATCGGCGAGGTGGAGCCCGCCATCGCGATGGGGAAGTGCGCGCAGGCTGCCCTCGTCCGCGCGACTCGCGCAGCGCTTCGGCCAGGCGCACCGCAGCGTGTGCCGCCGGGCTGGCGCGCACGGCCGGCTCGGTAGCCGAAGTGGAAGTAGTAGGCGATGCGTTCGTGCTGCAGCCCCTCGATCGGATAGAGAAAGCGATAAACCGGCATCGGTCGCACATCGGTGATGCCGAACTGCTCAGGCTGCTGGAAATAGGGGCTGAAGCGGTCCAGCCGGATCGGCCCGCATGCGCCGGGCAGTTGCAGGTGGCGGATGCGCGGCAGCATGGCCGTGATCGCCTCGTAGTCGGCATCCGTCTCGCCCGGAAAGCCGTACAGCAGGTTCCAGTCGACGGCGATGCGGTATTCGCGGCACCACTTGAGCAGTTGGACATTGCGCAGTCCCGTCGTGCCCTTGCGCATCAGCTTCAACACATGATCGCTGAGGCTTTCGATACCCGGCTGGATGCGCAGGACCTGGGCCGCTGAAGCGCCGCAACGTGGTGGCGCTTCATATTGGCCTTCACTTCGTAGAACACCGGCCCCGGAAGGGTCATTTTCTCGAGCGTCGGCAGGACGGTGTCGAAGTATTTCATGTCGAGGATGTTGTCGACCGCCTCGAGGGTAGGGCAGGGCCATCTGCGCGATCAGCTCCCCGAGTTCGTCGAGCACGCGACCGGCCGACTTGCTGCGGTAGGCCATGGTGTGACCGTTGAGCCCGCAGAAGGTGCAGTGCGACTTGGCGCCCCACCAGCATCCCCGAGAGGTCTCGAACAGCAGCACCGGCGCCACTTGCGCCGCCGCCAGGACTGCGCTCGCGCGAGTCGAAAGTAGTCGCTGAAGTCGGGGGTCGGCAGCTCGTCCATCGTCGTCCACGGGCGCGCCGCTGCCATTGGCGATGCTGCGGCCGCGGCTGCGCCAGACAAGGCCGGGAATTGCCGCGAGCAGCTGCGCCTGCTCGGCGCGGCCTTGCCTGCAGGGCCTGCACAAGCATCGGGAAGCTGATGTCGGCTTCACCGGAGACGGCGAAATCCACACAGGGAAAGGCACGATGCAGCTCTTCGCCCATCGCGGCTTCCCAGTTCGCGCCGCCGAACGCGATTCGCATGCGCGGGATGACGCTCCTTCAGACGTCGCGCCAGCGCGAGCGAGGCGATGTTCTGCTCGAAGGTCGAAGTGAAGCCAACCAGATCGACGCCGGCCCAGTCGTGGGTGTCCGAGCGCTTGCGGCGAGAAACCCTTCGACTCGTGACCGAACAACGAACAGCTCGGCGATGCGTTGATCGGTCAGGCGCCAGTCGCGACGCAGGATCTCGCTCGACGAACTGGGCGTCGCGCGCCGCATCGGGACCGTAGAGCGCCTCGGTGAACAGCCATTCGCCGACGAACGCGATATGCGGCAGTTCGTGCGTGATCTGGCGGCATCGCTCCTCGCCGATCAGGTCGGCGAAGAGCATGTTGAGATAGCGGACCTCGCAGGCCACGCCCTTTGCGACGAGGCCCGCTTTCAGGAGGCTGATGCCCAGCGCGGGGCGCTCCAGCGCGCCCCACGGCATGTTCACGAGCACCACGCGCACGGCTTGCTCTCCTTAGCTCAACGGGTCGATCTTGTTTCTGACCACCATGTCTTCGAGCGCCTGCACGTCTTCGTGCGACAGTGCGCCTTCCGTTGTCTGCCGTGGCGGCATCGAATGCCGCTTCGCTGGCGGAGGTGGCTACAATCGGCTCGATCGGGCTGTACGGGCCGCACCGGCGTTATCGGGCGAACCGGAGTCACAGGCGTCACGGGAGGCCTGATCGGCGAGATCGGCAGCACCGGCACCACCGGCGGCCTGATTGGGACGATCGGCGGACGGATCGGCGGGGTGACCGGCGGCCGGATCGGTGGGGTGATCGGCGGTGTGCCGGCGACCGGACGGGCGGAGCGATCGGCGGTCAGGACCGGCGGTCGTGATCGGCCGAATTGGCCCCAGGCAACGCACCTTGGCGACCAGCACCGCGGCGTTGGCATCGACAAGGCCGGCACCGGTGGCGAGGTCCGTTCCCGGCCCGGCGGCGGCGCCGCTGGACGAGGTGTTGCAATTGCCCGTCGGTCACGTCGATGGCGGTGCGGATCATGATGTCGCGCACCGCGGCAGGATCGAGCGCCGGGCAGGCCTGCTTGATGAGCGCGGCCGTGCCCGCAAGCTGGGGAGCCGCGGCCGATGTGCCGCTGATCGCGGCCCAGCCGTCATTGGCCGCTGTCTCGTCGCTGTTCGGATGCGGACCGCCGGCAGCCAAGTGCGGTATCGATCTGCCGAACCCGGCTGGAGGGGCAGCATGATGTAGGCAGCGCTGCGGCTTCATGCCGACCAGGCCGCACAGGTCGGGCGCATTGCGGCCCGGATAAATCGGGCTTGCAAAGCCGCTGGCGTAGTCGCTGGCGCGCAGGTTGCCGTTGGGGTCACGAAACACACCCCCGGCGGAGATCACGTCCGGATGCTGACCCGGGAAGCCGAAGTGGCCGTTGCCGGCGGAGAACACCACGATGATGCCGCGCGCGACCGCGTCGGCGATCGCAACGGCGAGGATCTGGTCGGCGGCCGATAGCGGCCCGACGCGACACGTCTCGAGCCCCAGCTGCAGGTGATGATCTGCGGCGAGAGTCCGACGGCGGCGTTGAAGGCGCCGGTCGAGTTGGCGAAGTTGATCTTGACCGGCCACAACTCCGCATCGGGCGCCACGGCGAAGATATTGGCCGACTCGGCCGTGCCGTGGCCGTTGTCGTCAGCCGCCCGGATCTGTCGTGCCCGGCCCCAACGTGACCGGCTGGACGCGATAGCCGCGCGCGGCGAAGAAGGGGTGGGCAAAATGGCCCGAATCGACCATGGCCACCTTGACGCCGCGGCCGGTGATGCCGCCACGATGGGCCTTGTCGGCATTGCAGCCCAGAGAGACGTCGTGCGGCACTTCGAGGTGCCAATACGCCTTCTTCGGCGGCATCGGCAACGCGGCGATGAAGTACCGCGGTGTCTCGATCGCCACGCCTTCAATCAGGTTTTCAAAGGCCGTGCCGGCGGTGGTGATCAGACCAAATCGCGGCGTGTCAGGGACCGTGAAGAAGGTAGCGGTATCGGTGACGCCCTGGCTCTTGATCGTCGGCAACTCTTGCGGGACCACTTTCGGTCTTGAAGGCGCGTTCGTAGGTTGCGATCGGTGCTGCGATGTTGATCGTGTAGGCTGAGACCTGCAGTACCTGGAAGCCCGCATCCTGAAGCGCCTGCGCCGTTCGCGTGAGCAGGTCGGCATCGGACATGAAGTTCGACACGATGTCGGCGCCTACAGGGCCTTCGATGTCGAACATGGACATCCCGCCGATCGAATGCGGCGACGCCTGCGCATAGAGCAGCTTCGGAATGCTCGGCCGCCCGGCTTGCGTGCCGGTCCTCTTGGTCTTGGCGCGCGCGCGAACCGAACTTTTTCTTGCCATGCGAGCCTCCCTGACTTGAGATCAATGTCATGCGGAGCGCGAGCCGACGAAACGGCTGAAAAGAAAAGGTGAGGGACAGGCAGTTACGTTAGCCGTCGGCAAATCCCCACACATTCATGCTGCGAGCGATGTTTGCGAGAGTCAAGCGGTGATTGAGCGTCGGTATATTGCAACCGTTGGTTCGTGTTTGCGTCAGGGGATCACGGCTTGTGCGCGGCATCGGTGCGCCCGGCGGAGGCGCCAACGCGCAGGCCGATATGCGGCAGGCGGATCAGATACTTAAGCCGGCTTGATCGAGCGTTCGAGGCCGATTCCGCGGGCCGGCATCTACACTTTTACCGCAGGCCGCCTGACCTCGATCGAGCGCGCGCCTGAGGCGGCGGCGCCGGCACGGGGCGGCAAGCCGAAGCGGAAATCGGCCGGGTAATCTCGCGACCGCAATCCCGTTTTCCAGAGCGCTTTTGGCAGACGTCCGATCCCTCGGATGTGACTCAGGAAATGAATCGGGATTCAGTAGTAAAACATCCGTCAGATCAGATACTTGACAAGCCTGATCGGGCGTCCGAAGCCGCTTCCACGCTACTTTGCATGGGGTTGTTTTCGATGTTTTGCATCGGGCTCGAGGGCCGAGCGGCGCAATCGATCTAACCGGCCGCTTCGTCGAATTGCGAACTCGCTTCCAGCCAGGCTTCCTCGGCCCGCCGCAGCGCGCTTTCGGCGCCGGCGCGCGCCTTGCTGAGCTGCGCGGCCTGCTTGGGATCGCGCTTGAACAGGTCCGGCAACGCAAGCGCGGTGTCGATCTTGGCGATGATGCCGTTGATGCGCTCGATCTCGGCCTCGGCCTCCGCGATCCGCTGCTTTGGCGACGTCCGCTTGTCACCCTTCACGCGTTCCGGTTTGACGGCCTCTTTGGGCCGCTCGCGCGAACCGCGCGTGTCGCCGATCGACAGCACCATTTTGCGGTAGTCGTCGAGGTCGCCGTCGTAGGCGGTCACGGTGTGGTTGGCGACGACCCACAATTGATCGGCGCAGGCTTCGATCAGATAGCGGTCGTGCGAGACCATGATGACGGCGCCGGGAAAATCGTTGATCGCCTCCGCCAGCGCCGCGCGGCTGTCGATGTCCAGATGGTTGGTCGGTTCGTCGAGGATGATCATGTTCGGGCCGTAGAAGGTGGCAAGCCCGAGCAGCAGCCGCGCCTTCTCGCCGCCCGACAGGCTCTTGACCAGCGTGTCGCCGGCCTTGCCGGAAAACCCGATCGCGCCGACGCGGCCGCGCACTTTGGATTCCGGCGCATCGGGCATCAGCTTGCGCACGTGATCGTAGGGCGAGCCGTCGAGGTTGAGCTCGTCGACCTGATGCTGCGCGAAATAGCCCACCGACAGCTTGTCCGCCCGCGTGATCCGCCCCGAGAACGGCGGCAGCTTGTTGGCCAAGAGCTTGACCAGCGTCGACTTGCCGTTGCCGTTGGAGCCGAGCAGGGCGATGCGGTCCTCGGTGTCGATCCGCAGCGTGACGCGGTTGAGCACCGGCGCTTTCGGATCGTAGCCGACCGAAACGTCGTCGACGGCGATGATCGGCGGCGAGAGCATCTTTTCCGGCGTCGGGAAGTTGATCTCGCGCACGTCCTGCGTCACCAGCGCGGTGACCGGCTTCATCCGTTCCAGCATTTTTACGCGGGATTGCGCCTGCCGGGCCTTCGAGGCCTTTGCCTTGAAGCGGTCGACAAAGGCCTGCAGCCGCTTGCGCTCGTCGGCCTGGCGCTTGGCGTGCTTGGCGTCGAGCATCTCGCGGGTGGAGCGCTGTTCCTCGAACGAGGAATAGCTGCCCTTGTAGAGCGTCAGCTTGCCGCGATCGAGGTGCAGGATCTGGTCGACCGAGGTTTCCAGCAGGTCGCGGTCATGGCTGATCACGATCACGGTGCGCGGATAATTGGCCAGATGGTCTTCCAGCCACAGCGTGCCTTCGAGGTCGAGATAGTTGGTCGGCTCGTCGAGCAGCAGCAGGTCCGGCGCCGAGAACAGCGTCGCTGCCAGCGCCACCCGCATGCGCCAGCCGCCGGAGAATTCCGAGCACGGCCGTGCCTGGTTGGCGGTGGAAAAGCCAAGCCCGCTCAGGATCGCCGCCGCCCGCGCCGGCGCCGAATGCGCGTCGATGTCGACCAGCCGGGTCTGGATTTCGGCAATTCGGTGCGGATCCTCGGCGGTATCGGCTTCCGCGAGCAGCGCGTCGCGCTCCAGGTCGGCCTTCAGCACGACATTGATCAGGCTTTCCGGCCCATCGGGCGCTTCCTGCGCCAAACTGCCGATGCGCCAGCGCGGCGGCAGGGCGATGCTGCCGGATTCGATCGGCAGGTCGCCTCGGATGGCGTGAAACAGCGTCGATTTGCCGACGCCGTTGCGTCCGACGAAGCCGACACGCGCCCCGGGCACGATCTGCACGGTGCTGTCGTCGATCAGAAGCCGCCCGGCAATGCGGACCGAAATATCCGTGATGGAAAGCATGCGGGCCTTGTCACCGGACCGGCTGCCAAACGCAACCCATTAATCGGTCAAATCGGCGGTCCGGCAGCCCTCAATGAAGATCGCTGTCGCGGCGGCGCAGTTCGTCGATCAATTCGCGCAGGCGCGGCGAAAGGTCGGTCTCGGGGCGGAAGTCCTGCTGCAGTCGTTCGCCGATCGCGTCGCAGATCGACGCGCAGGTCTTGTGATCGATCTGTTCGGTATGGTTACGGGCTTGCATGCGGGTATCCATCGGTCGTCTTTACGAGTTCCGCCTCGCAGCACTGGCAAGGCTCGAGTGATATTTCGATAGACTCAAGTCACAGCGACGAAATTAGTTTCCGCGCGCAAACGCATCCGATCGCTCGCTCTGGTCGAAAGCCCGTTCCTTGGACACAAAAAAGCCCCGGCGCGGCGGCCGGGGCATCAGTCTTGGGGAAGCTCAGATCAGGTCAGTAGCAGCGGTTCACCAGCCGCCAGCGCGGACCCCAGGGGGTTGGAACCAGCCGCCGCGCGTAGCAGCCGCCATATCCGCCGCCGTAATAGGCCGGGCCGCCGACGAAGACGCGGGGGCCGCCCCAGCCATGATAGGGACGATGCCAGCCGCCATGGTGCCAGCCGCCATGGTGAAAGCCGCCGCCCCAGGCCGAGGCCGATGTCGGCATCAGCGCTGCACCCAGCGAAGCTGCGGCCACTGCAACGAGCGAGAGTTTACGCAACATGATCGTCTCCTCAAAGTTTCGGCGCCTACTGGCACCATCCGTGAGATCGGGTCCCGTCACGCCTGGGGCCCGGCGGATGCCCGTGCCCTGCGTTCGATCGTCCGTAAGTCTACGGGCGGACAAACTGAACACAGCCGGCATGGCGGCTTCAGGACAGGGTTCACCTGCGTGAAATCGCGGTAATCTTCGGCCACCGAATGCGTCGGGCGGACGAAATCGACCCAAAAAGGGGCAGCAGGCGCGTCACACGGTCGCTTGCCGTTCCGAGGTGGCGCCGATATAAGCCCCGCAACTCTCCAATCAGCGTTTTGTAAGGACGTAAACAATGGCGATTGAACGCACTTTCTCGATCATCAAACCGGACGCGACCGAGCGCAATCTGACCGGCGCCGTCAACGCGCTGATCGAGAAGGCTGGCTTGCGAATCGTGGCCCAGAAGCGCATTCGCATGACCCGCGAACAGGCCGAAACCTTCTATGCCGTTCACAAGGCCCGTCCGTTCTTCGGCGAACTGGTCGACTTCATGACCTCGGGACCGGTCGTGGTGCAGGTGCTGCAGGGCGAGGGCGCCGTGTTGAAGTATCGCGACGTGATGGGCGCCACCGATCCGTCGAAGGCGGCGGACGGCACGATCCGCAAGGTCCATGCCAAGTCGATCGGCGAGAACTCGGTGCACGGATCGGACGCGACAGAGACCGCCGCGATCGAAATCGCGCAGTTCTTCGCAGGGAACGAAATCGTCGGTTGATCGGAGACGCGGCGATCATAGCCGCGCGCAACGGCCGTATGGCCGTGGGGGAGGAACGCTGTGGACTGGCTGTTGAATATTCTTGATCCGGCAAACATCTCGACGTTCTTCACCCAGTTCCAGGCCGAGATGCAGCAACCCGCGTTCTGGGTCGCGCTCGGCAAGATCATGTGGATCAACATCCTGCTGTCCGGCGACAATGCGCTCGTCATCGCGATGGCGTGCCGCGGCCTGCCGCCGCGCCAGCGCTTCTGGGGCATGGTGCTCGGCGCCGGCGTCGCCGTCTTTTTGCGCATCATCTTCACCGGCATCGTCGTGACCCTGATGGCGCTGCCCTACCTCAAGCTGGTCGGCGGATTGGCGCTGCTGGTGATCGCGGCAAAACTGCTGGTGCCCGAACATGAGGACGAAGGCGGCGTCGATGCGGCGTCGCATCTGTGGGCCGCGGTGCAGATCGTGGCGATCGCCGATATCGTGATGAGCCTCGACAACGTCATCGCGGTCGCCGCGGCCGCCAATGGCAGCATTCCGCTGCTGGTCATCGGCCTTGCGATCAGCGTTCCCCTGATCGTGGCCGGCGCTGCGCTGATCATGGCGTTGCTGACGCGCTTGCCGGCGCTGGTGTGGGCCGGCGCGGGCCTGCTCGGCTGGGTTGCCGGCGAGGTAATGGCGACGGACCCGGCGCTGCAGCCGTCACTGCACGCCTTCTTCAACGGTCCGGTCGGTACCGGCCTCGATGGCGTCCTCAAGTCGATCGGCTTGGCCCCGCAGTTCGCCAATAACGGGCATGGCGGCGAGGTGGTGCTTGGCATCCTCGGCATCGCCGTCGTGCTCATCGCCGGGTCGATCTGGCGCCGGCGCAAGCTGCAGGGCGCCGAGCACTCCGCCCCGGCGTAGGGGCCGCGCTCACCCCGCGCGGCTGCGCGGTGGTCAGCGATCTCGCGGCAGAGCCTACTTTGGGCTCTGCAAACCGGGCGACGCCAGCCAGCGGTCGATCGCCGCCGCGGACTCGGTCGAGACCGCCGTTTCCAGCAGACGATCGCGTTCATTCCCCGGCGGCAGGCCGGCGGCTTTTTCACGCGCGCCAAGAGCAATTTGCCTGAGCCGCTCCTGGAGCGGCTGCGGCGGGCGGCTGCGATTGCGCTTTTTCTTCATGGCAAAACTCCTTGTCGGCCATGATCCTTGCATGCCGGGCGGGGCCGCCTCCTTAACCTTTGTTGGGAACCGGCTCCGTTCCGCGCCGTTTCGTCCAGGTAGATCGTAACTGGAGGAGATGCAGGAGTGGGCCGGGAGCTGGTTCTGGCGGCCCTGTTTCGGCGGCTCAACACCGTCACGGGGCTGGATGACGACGATATCGCCGCAATCCGTGCGCTTCCGATCAACGTTCGCCATTGGGAGGCCGGACGGACGGTTGCTGCCGATGGCACCCGGCCCACGGAATGCGTTCTCGTCATCGAAGGGTTTTGCGTTCGCGCCAAAACCACGGTCACGGGCCAGCGTCAAATTCTCTCGATCCATATTGCCGGCGAGATTCCCGACCTGCAGAGCCTGCATCTGCACCGGATGGACCACGATCTGGTCGCGGTGGCTCCGTGCACGCTCGGCTTCATCACGCACACATCGTTGCGCGCTCTGACGCGGGCAAATCCGAACGTCGCCGAGGTGCTCTGGCGCGACACGCTGATCGATGCCGCGATTTTTCGCGAGTGGATCGTCAATGTCGGCCAGCGACCGGCCGCCAACCGGCTGGCCCACACCGTCGTCGAACTTCGCCAACGTCTCGCCGTCACCGGCCGCGCGGCGGGCGACACCTTCGACATGCCGCTGACGCAGGAGCAGATCAGCGAGGCGCTGGGCATCACGCCGGTGCACGCCAACCGCATCATCCGGCAACTGCGCGACGACGGCATCGTCGACATCAGCCGGGGGCGCGTGACGGTGCTCGACGAGGCGAAGCTGGCGGAACTCGCGCAGTTCGACGACCGCTATCTCCACCAAAATCCGTCGGCCTAGAGGCGTGCCAATGTACGGCGATTTGTTCGCGACCGGGGAACGATTCTGCGCCGGCAGAACTTATTCAGGGTGTCCCAGGGATCGACACATCAGACTTCAAAATGGCTACCGCTGTATCCCGATCCGGGGCGGTATTGGCCGCCGGTCCTTTTGGTCACAGCCGTCATGAAAGACTTTTCCAACGCGTCGTTTCCGCCCGAGGTGATCTCGGTGATGGACGCCGCACTTGATGCCGCGGTGGCTTCGCTTCCCGAACCGGTCCAATCCAGCCACGTTCAGGCCATCGCCGAAGCGATTTTGCGCGAAGCCCATGGCGGCGAGCGCGACCCCGCCGTCCTGCAAAGACTGGCCCTGATGGAGTTGCAGCTCACGCGGCGCTGACGTCTCGACGATCGGTCGGCTTGCCGCCAGGGCGCCGATTGATTTTGCCGCCACGGGATTCCATACAGTTTCCCATGACCGAAAAATTATTGGGACGCAGCGTCAACCGCCTCGAAGACGAGCGCTTCGTGCGGGGGCGCGGCCGCTACGTCGCCGATCTCGTGGCGCCGAACGCGCTTCATGGCGTGGTGGTTCGATCGCCGCATGCACATGCGCGCATCGTTTCGATCGATGCCGATGCGGCGCGCCAAATGCCCGGCGTTGCGGCCGTGCTCACCGGGCAGGATTTGGCCGCCGACGATCTCGGCCCGCTGCCGTGCGCGGTGACCGCTGTGCCGATGACGACGCCGCTGGTGGTGCCGCCCTGTTACGCGCTGGCGCGCGACATCGTTCGCTATGTCGGTGAGCCCGTTGCCTTTGTCGTTGCCGAAAGCGAAGGCGCCGCGCGCGACGCCGCCGAGGCCGTCATCGTCGATTATGCGCCGCTGCCGCCCGTGGTCGCGATCGCGGATGCCGTTCTGCCGGACACGCCTGCGGTCTGGCCGGAAGCGCGCGGCAATATCGGCTTCCAGTTCAACCGCGGCGAGATCGGCCCGGTGGAGACCGCGATCCGCGACGCCGCCCACGTCGTCGAATGCGAACTGGTCAATAACCGCGTCGTCGCTGCGGCGATGGAGACGCGCGGCGCGCTGGGCGAATTCGACGCAGCGAGCGGCCGACTGCACCTGACCGCCTCGGCCGCCGGCGCGCACGCGATCCGCGACCTGCTGGCCGACGGCGTGTTTCGCATCGGCCGCGACAAGCTGCGCGTCAGCATTCCCGACGTCGGCGGCGGTTTTGGAATGAAGAACGTGCTCTACCCGGAATGGGTGCTGGTGCTGTGGGCGGCGCGCCGGCTCGGCCGGCAGGTCGCGTGGATCGGCGATCGCGAGCGAGGATTTTACCGGCTCCGTCCATGGCCGCGACAGCCTGATCCGCGCGCGCCTTGCGCTCGATGGCGATGGCCGCTTCCTCGCGCTCGAAACCAAGGTTCTCGCCAATCTCGGCGCCTATGTCTCGACGGTGGCGCCGGTCGTGCCGACCATGGCGATGGCGAGCGCGATGGGCGGGGTCTACGCCATTCCGCTGATCGCCTTTCAGTCGAGCGGCGTGTTCACCCACACGACCCCGGTCGATGCCTATCGCGGCGCCGGCAAGCCGGAAGCAAATTATCTGATCGAGCGCTGCATTGATATCGCGGCGCGTCAGCTCGGCATGGATCCCTTAAAACTACGGCGAAAGAACATCTTCCGCCGCTTTCCCTATGCCAGCGCCATGGGACTCACGGTCGAGCAGGGCAGTTTTGCCCATGCGATCGATCACGCGGCCAAGGCCGCTGCGGGCTTCGAGGCGCGGCGGCGGACCTCTCGCAAGCAGGGCAGGCTGCGCGGACTGGGCTATGCCTGTTTCCTCGAAACCGCGCGTGGCCAGCCCAATGAAGTGGCGGAAGCGCGTGTCGGTGACGACGGCCGGATCGACCTGATGGTCGGCACGCATTCCAATGGCCAGGGCCACGAGACGACATACGCCCAGATCGCGGCCGATACGTTCGGCCTGCCGGCGGAACGTTTTCGATTCCGGCAGGGCGATACCGACGATCTAGATTCCGGCGGAGGACATGGCGGGGCGCGTTCGATGCATCAGGGCGGCACCGCGCTCTTGATGGCGGCCGAAGGCGTGATCGAGAATGCACGCCGGCTGGCCGCGCGGCTGCTGCAGGCGAGCGTTGATGCGGTTCGCTATGAAGCGGGGATGCTGCGCGTGGCCGCGACCGGGCAAGAGATCAGCCTCGAGGAGGTCGCGCGTGCCTCCCGTCAGGCGCCCGGCGACGACGTCGCGCCGGGTCTTGCGCACCGGGCGACCCATCTCTGCGACCGCTACACCTTTCCCAATGGCTGCCATGTCGCCGAAGTCGAGATCGACCCGGATACGGGCAAGGTCAGGCTCGACCGTTACGTGATTTTCGATGACTACGGGCGGCTACTCGATCCGCGGCAGACGCTCAGCCAGGTCCATGGCGGCGTGGTGCAGGGCATCGGGCAGGCGTTGTTCGAACACGCGCTGTTCGATCCTGAGACCGGGCAGAACCTGTCAGGTTCGCTGATGGATTACGCGTTGCCGCGAGCAGACGATCTTCCCGCATTCGAGGGCAGCTTGACGGGTGACTTCCCAAGCCGCGCCAATCGACTAGGCGTGAAGGGAAGCGGTCAGGCCGGCGCCATCGCCGCTCCCGCCACCATCATGAATGCCGTGATGAACGCGCTGATACCGCTCGGCGTGCGCCATCTCGACATGCCTGCAGCGCCTTCCAGGATCTGGCAAGCGATCCAGGCCGCAGACGCGCCCCGTCGACAATCCTGATCCGCCGTCCTGATCCGCAAGCTGACGAATGGTCTGATTGCGGAATTGGTCGTCGTTGCTTGACATGCAGGTATTTAACTGCATATTATATTCTCCATACGAGCGAGACCGATGCAGGCCGACAAGGTTTTCAAAGCGCTGGGTGACCCGACACGCAGAAAGCTGCTTGATCTTCTTTGTGAAAAGAACGGGCAGACGCTCGGCCAGCTTTGCGAAAACCTCGATATGGCTCGGCAATCCGCCACCCAGCACCTCGAAATCCTGGAAGCGGCCAATCTGGTGAGCACGATCAAGCGCGGCCGGGAAAAGCTGCATTTCATCAACCCCGTGCCGCTTCACGAAGTCTACGAGCGGTGGGTGCGGAAATTCGAACGACAGCGGCTCAGCCTGCTGCACGATCTGAAGAAAGAACTCGAAGGAGAATAACGATGACTAAAGAGACGACCAGCTTTGTCTACGTGACATATATTCGCTCGACGTCGGAGAAGGTGTTTGCGGCCATCACGAAACCGGAAATCGCAAGGCGCTATTGGGGCCACGAGAACGTCTCTGAGTGGAATCCCGGATCGAAATGGGAGCACGTCCGCGCCAATGATGAACGGACCGTCCAAGTCGTCGGCAAGGTCATCGAAGTCTCGCCGCCGAGGCGTCTCGTAATCACTTGGGCGAATGCGTCGCAGGCCGCCGACCCTTCCGCCTACAGCCGGGTGACGTTCGAGGTCGAGGAATACGAGGACATGGTCCGGCTGACCGTCACCCATGATGAACTCGTCGCCGGCAGCGGGATGGCGATTGGCATCAGCAAGGGTTGGCCGGTCGTCCTCGCCAGCCTGAAATCCTTGCTGGAAACCGGCCACGGACTCGACGTTTTCGCCAAGCCGAAATCGGCTTGATCCCTGCCGTATCACTCAGGACCGGGAGAATGACCATGACCAAGCCCTATATCGGCGGATGTGCGTGCGGCGCGATCCGTTATGAGACCAGCAGCAAACCCATCGTCGAGAGCCATTGCCAATGCACCGATTGCCAGAAGCGAAGCGGCACGGGGCATGGATCCTATCTTGTCTTCTCCCGGCGAGCCGAAATGAGCATTGCGGGTGAAGCGAAAAACTGGCGGGTAGCGGGCGACAGCGGGAACGAAAAGGATCACGCCTTCTGCCCGACCTGCGGAACGCCGGTCTACCTGACATTCGTCGCGATGCCCGAACTCATAGCGGTCCACGCGACCAGCCTTGACGACCCAAGCCAGTTCAATCCGCAACTTGTCACGTACGGCATCCGCGGCCATGCCTGGGACACGATGGATTCCTCGCTGCAGACATTCGAGCGAATGCCGCCTGGTTAAATGTCGCGGGGAGGGCGCCCCTGATCGAGGGCACTATGTGGCGCTCTTGCTCCGCCGGCCGTTTCCTTTCGCGGGCCAGCGCCCTTCGTTGACGGCGGTGCCGACGATCGCGATCACGGCGCTGCGAACCTCCGTGAATGCCTTGGTCTGCGGCCGGTCCGCGAGCGGCCGATCAGGCCCGGACGCCCGACGAGATAGAGGTCTTCCTCCTGAAGCGGCTCGACGTCCAGGCGGGCGTCCTGCGGCGGATTATAGGCAAGCGCGAGATCGACCGTCCCGAGAAGACGCCCCTCGGCATTACCGGCGAGTGAGCGAGGAAGCGCCGCCGCCTCCTCAAGCGCTCTTCGGTTTCTTACGGGCAGCGCGCGCTGAACTGTTCAGCGCCGCGGCCTCGCGAATGAGCGCCTTCAACGCCTTTTCGTCGATCTTGTCGCCCTGATAGAAATCGATGGCGCGCCTTGTATTGCCTTCGAGGCTTGAGTTGAAGAGGTCTGTCGGGTCGTCCAGCGCGGCGCCCCTGGCAAAAGTCATCTTCACGACCGCCTTGTAGGTCTCGCCGGTGCAGATGATGCCGTCGTGCTCCCACACCGGAACGCCGCGCCACTTCCATTCCTCGACCACGTCGGGGATGGCCTGCTTGATGATGCTTCGGATGCGCGCGAGCATCTCGCCGCGCCAGTCGCCCAGCTCCTTGATTCTCGCATCGATGTGCTGGGCCGGGGAGCTGCCATTTTTCGCGCTGCTCTTCTTCACGATTGTCGTTGTTTTCTTCATGGCGGTAGTCCTTTGGCTCACAGTCGTTCTCCGCGCAATTGACTGGCTTGCTTTACCCAGGCGGCGAGTTGCACTTCGTCAAGTTCGGCATCCTCGTGGATGTCGAGATAGCGCACTTCCTGATGCTTGGACTCGCCGGGTGGGATCGGTCGTAGCGATGTGCCGCGGAAGAACGTCACTTTGACGTATTTCGTGAAGCAGTGAAAGCTGAGGAACCAGCCGCCCTGATCCTCGACGCCATAGAACGGCGAATTCCATTTCACGGCCTTGCGCACGCCGGGGACGGTGCGCACGACGAGGGCGTCGAGGTGACGCCCGACGTCGCGTTTCCAGCCCGGCATGGCTGCGATGTAGGCCTGCACGGGCGCGTCGCCGTCTCCCTTCGCGATCTGAGGATTGCCGCCTGAGAGGAGGATCGGCTTCGCATCGCCACGCGTCGCGGCGGCTTTCTTTGCGACCTTCGCCGACTTCTGCTTGGCCATTGCGGTTAGCTCCTATCCGGCGGCGCCTCGCTCCCCGCGCAACTTGGCGGCATACGGCAGCACGAACAGGTACAGACCGGTGAACAGCAGCAAAAACAGCGGGGGCAGTGGCGAGTAAACGACCAGCGCCGGAGGTTCTCCCAATCCCATGGCGACGAAGTTGGCGATGACGGTCGGCGTAAAGGCGATCGACAGCCAGCGGTGGATTTGCCGGATCGACATATTCCAGTTCATGAGACCTCCCTTGATTTGAAATGCGCGGAAGCGCGACGCGGCGGATTTCAGTCCGCCTGTGCCAAAACCGCCTCCAGCTTCCCAAAGAACTGCTGCCATCCGACCTTGGCGCCGCCAAAAGCCTGCTTCTGGTCCGGCCGAAAACCCGTCTGCTCCATGCGCAGCAGCGTGTCCGTTACGCGTTGGCGTGAGCGTAAACGTCACCACGCTCTGCAGATCGAACGCCGCATCCGCGTGTTTGAAATTCCAGGTGTAGGACAGTGCCCTGTTCGGCTCGATGGCGAGCACTTCGCAGTCCAGCACGCCGCCCCAGTCGCCGCGGAGATTGAAACGGTGGCCGACGACCGGCGCAAAATCGTTCTTCATCAGCCATTCCTCGATCAAATGCGGCTGCGTCAGCGCGCGCCAGAGTTTTTCCGGCGGATGCGGCATCTCGCGTTCGACGACGACGGCGCGTGTTTCGGTCGCAGTGTTGGTCATTGGTCCATCCGTTTGAGCAGGTCTTCGAGATTGTCGAATTTCCGCTGCCAGAACCCGGCCATCTCTCTGGTCCAGTCGACCAGCGGGGCGAGGGCGCCGAGCTGCGCGCTGTAATGCGTCTGCCGGCCCTGGTGGCGGTCGCGCACCAGCCCGGCCTGCTTGAGGACGCCGAGATGTTTCGAGACCGCCGGTTGCGAGATCCCGGCCTGCGCCGTCAGGGCGCCTACCGTCTGTTCTCCTTCGCGGCACAGTCGTTCGAAGATCGCCCGGCGGGTTGGATCGGCAAGGGTTCTGAAGAGCACGTCATGGGTGTTGGGCATCGAAATCGATAACCTGTGAGTTATTGATTAATGCATAACCGCAGAGGTATTGATTAGTCAAGCGCGGAGCGGGCGCAATGGCTTCAAAGCAGGGATCGGGTTCCTGACTTAATTATATCCTGATGGCTATGTATCCTCGCCCAGTCTCGCGGCTTTCCGCGAAGCCGAGCGGCAGGCGTGAACGCCGACGGCATCGGCCCGTTGTCGAAGATCGGCAGCATGACCATGTACAGACGGGAGGTGAGGGCTCATGGAAAATGCCGGCCGTCAGGCCCATTGGGAGAACGTCTACACGAGCAAGGCCGAGGGCGAGGTCAGCTGGTATCAGCAGAGCCCGGCGCCTTCGCTGGAGCTGATCGTGCAGGCGGGTGCCGTCAGCAAGTCGGCTATCATCGACATTGGCGGCGGCGCTTCGCGGCTGGTCGACCATCTCGTCGGGCAGGGCTTTGAGGATGTCACCGTGCTCGATCTGTCGGGCGCGGCATTGGAGGCTGCCAGGGCTCGCCTCGGAGCCCGTGCCGACCGGGTTCACTGGCTGGTCGCCGACGCCACGACCTGGGAGCCGGCGAAGCCGTACGACATCTGGCACGACCGGGCCGCGTTCCACTTTCTCACCGACGAGAAAGACCGCGCCGCCTATATCGAGCGCCTCAGGCGAGGACTGAAAATCGGGGGACACGCGATCATGGCCACCTTCGCGCTCGACGGCCCTGAAAAGTGCAGTGGCCTGCCGGTCGCTCGCTATGACGGCGCGAGCCTCGGACAGACTCTCGGCGCCGGGTTCAAGCTGGTCCACACGCGGCGGCACGAGCACGCGACACCATGGGATGCCCGGCAGATCTTCCAGTTCAGCGTATTCACGCGCGAGGGCTAGCCCGCACCGCGCACGCCAATGATCCATCGCAATGCGGTGCATCCCGACGGGACTATGTTGACGAAACCCTCGCTTTCGTGAATGGAACCTCACTTCCCATTCCAGGCCGTATCATGCGACAATTGAACCCGTGAAACGTTCGATCCACCTTTGCCGGCTGCTGGCGGTCTTCTTGATCGCGGGCCTCGTATTTGCTCCGCTGGCGACGCGGGCGAATGTGGATTCGATTGCGCCGATGGCCGTGGTTTCGATGGCCATGGCTTCGATGGCCGACGACACGGCCGCCATGTCCGATGACATGCCGTGCTGTCCCGACAAATCGGCGCCGATGGACTGCGCCGATTGCCCGCTGATGGCGATCTGCATGGCCAAGACGCTGCAGGTGCAGCCGCCGGCCGGCATCGCCGAGATCCAGCCCGTCGCGCTCCGCAGGCTGCTTCCCGCGAGCGACCCCGAAGCGGAAAGCCTCGGCCTTTCCCCACCGCCAAGACCTCCTCGATCGCTGGCCTGACGCCGGACGTCTCGCGGCGCGTTTGACGCGCCTCCGTGCCGCTATTCGCGGCCGACCAGCACGTTGAGGATATCCATATGAGAACGCCATTCTGGCGCGCCGTTGCGGGCGCGATCGCGGTCGTTGTTGCGGCCGGCTTCGCCGCGCTTGCCGACAGCAGCCATCAGCACGACAGCCATCAGCATGCGGCGCCCGGCGACGCGAAGCGCCGAGCGCAAGATCAAATATTACCGCAACCCGATGGGGCTGTCGGACGTCTCGACGACGCCGAAGAAGGATTCGATGGGGATGGATTACATCCCCGTCTACGAGGGCGAGGACAGCGACGAGGGGATGGTCAAGCTGTCGCCCGGCCGCATCCAGCGCTCCGGCGTCAGGACCGAGCCGGCCGCGATGCGCGTGATCCGCACGGCGGTGCGCGCGCCCGGCACCATCCAGCTCGACGAGCGGCGGGTTTCCGTGATCGCGATGCGCTCCGAAAGCTACGTCCAGAAGGTCGCCGACGTCACGACCGGCGCGCATGTCGTCAAGGGCCAGCCGCTGATGGAAGTCTACAGCCCCGCGATCTCGTCGGCGGCGGCCGAATACATCTCGACGCTCAATTCAAAAGTCACCGGCGGCGACGGGCCCTATGGCAGGGGCTCGCGCCAGCGGCTGATGAATCTCGACGTCCCGGAAGCGGCGATTGCCGCCATGGAGAAGAGCCGCAACGTCCCGATCGGGATCGAATGGACGTCGCCGCGCGACGGCATCGTGCTCGAACGCAACGTCACCGAAGGCATGCGGGCCCAGTCCGGCGAAAGCCTGTTCCGGATCGCCGATCATTCGGTGGTGTGGGCGATCATCGACGTCGCCGAGCGCGATCTGGGCGTGTTGAAAGTGGGACAGCGCACGATCGTGCGCGCGCGAAGTTTTCCCGGGCGGGAGTTTTCGGGAAAGATCAACGTGATCTATCCGCAGATCATCAAGGAGACGCGGACGGCGCGGGTGCGCGTCGAATTGCCCAATCCGGAGGTGCTGCTGATCCACGACATGTATATCGATGCCGAGATCGAGACCGGCAGCGCCGAGCCCGTGCTCGCAATTCCCGACAGCGCGGTGCTCGACAGCGGCAGCCGGCAGGCCGTGCTGGTGGACAAGGGAGAAGGGCGGTTCGAGCCGCGCGAGGTCAAGCTCGGCCATCGCGGCGAGGGCTTTGTCGAGGTCCGCGAAGGCCTGGCCGAGGACGACCCGGTGGTGACGTCGGCGAATTTCCTGATCGATGCCGAAAGCAATCTGAAGGCAGCGCTGAAAGGCTTTGCCGACGGAGCGCAGCCATGATCGCCCGCCTCATCGCCTGGTCGGCGCGCAATCTGCTGCTGGTGTTTTTCGGCGCGACCTTTGCCGCCGCCGCCGGCCTTTACGCGCTGGCGCATTTGCCGCTCGACGCCATTCCCGATCTCTCGGACACGCAGGTGATCGTCTACACGGAGTATCCAGGGCAGGCGCCGCAGGTGATCGAGGATCAGGTCACCTATCCCCTGACCACGGCCATGCTCACGGTGCCGCGCTCGAAGGTCGTGCGCGGCTTCTCGTTCTTCGGCGTGTCGTTCGTCTATGTCATCTTCGAGGACGGCACCGACATCTACTGGGCGCGCTCGCGCGTGCTGGAATTTCTCAACAGCGCGGCCTCGCGGCTGCCCGCGGGCGTGACGCCGACCATGGGTCCCGATGCCACCGGCGTCGGCTGGGTCTACCAATATGCGGTCATGTCGAAAGAGCTGAACCTCTCCGACACCCGCGCGATTCAGGACTGGAACCTGAAATTCGCGCTGGCCAAGGCGGAGGGCGTCGCCGAAATCGCCAGCGTCGGCGGCTTCGTGCGGCAATACAACGTCATTCTCGATCCGCAGCGGATGCGCGATCTCGGCATCACCATGCCAAAAATGCGCGACGCGATCCGCGCCAGCAATGCCGATGTCGGCGGCCGCACCGTCGAACTTTCCGAGTTCGAATATGTCATCCGCGGCAAGGGCTATCTGCGGGGCATCAACGATCTCGGCAATATCGTGCTCAAGGCCAGCAACGGCACGCCGGTACTGCTCAAGGACGTCGCGCGCGTCGAGCTGGGGCCGGACGAGCGCCGCGGCATCGCCGAACTCAACGGCGAGGGCGAGGTCGCCAGCGGCATCGTGCTGCAACGGTTTGGCGTCAACGCGCTGGACGTCATTCAGAACGTCAAGAAGCGTTTTGCGGAGATCGCATCCAGCCTGCCGAAATCGGTCGAGATCGTGCCGGTCTATGACCGCTCCAATTTGATCAACGCCGCCATCGACACGCTCAAGAGCACGTTGCTGGAGGAATGCATCATCGTGGCGCTGGTGTGCATCGTGTTCCTGCTGCACGTCCGCAGCGCGCTGGTCGCGATCCTGATGCTGCCGGTCGGCGTGCTGATGGCGTTCGCCGCGATGAAGCTTTTGGGGATCGGCTCCAACATCATGAGCCTCGGCGGCATTGCGATCGCGATCGGTGCGATGGTGGATGCGGCGATCGTCATGATCGAGAATGCCCACAAGCATCTCGAGCGGGCCGAGCCCGGGCAATCGCGCGTAAAAATCCTGATCGCGGCGGCGTCGCAGGTCGGGCCGGCGCTGTTCTTCAGCCTGCTGATCATCACCGTTTCGTTCCTGCCGATCTTTTCGCTGGAGGCGCAGGAGGGCCGGCTGTTCAGCCCGCTGGCCTTCACCAAGACGTTTGCGATGGCGGCGGCGGCGGTCCTGTCGGTGACGCTGGTGCCGGCGCTGATGATCGTGTTCGTGCGCGGAAAAATCATTCCGGAGCACAGGAATCCGATCAACCGCTTCCTGATCTGGATCTACCGGCCGGTCATCAAGGCGGTGATGCGCGCCAAGATCGTGGTGATCGTGATTGCGCTCGCCGTTCTGGCGGTGACGGTATGGCCGGCGCGGCAACTCGGTACCGAGTTCATGCCAAATCTGAACGAGGGCACGCTGCTGTACATGCCGACCACGCTGCCCGGATTGTCGGTCACCAAGGCGGCCGAATTGCTGCAGATGCAGGACAGGATCATCCGGAGCTTTCCGGAAGTGGCATCGGTGTACGGCAAGGCCGGCCGCGCGGCGACGGCGACCGATCCGGCGCCGACCGAGATGTTCGAGACCATCATCAACCTGAAGCCGAAGGCCGAATGGCGGGCGGGGCTGACGCTGGAAGGTCTCACGGCCGAAATGGACAAGGCGCTGCAGTTCCCCGGCGTGTCGAACGCCTGGACCCAGCCGATCAAGGCGCGCATCGACATGCTTTCGACGGGCATCCGCACCCCTGTTGGCGTCAAGGTGATCGGGACCGATCTGGTCGAGATCGACCGGCTGGCAAAGCAGGTCGAGCAGGTGCTGCGCGCGGTGCCGGGGACGTCGTCGGCCTATGCCGAGCGCGGCATCGGCGGCTACTATCTCGACATCATGCCCGACCGCGCCGCGCTGGCGCGCTACGGCATCATGATCCAGGACGTGCAGGACGTGATCGCGACCGCGCTCGGCGGCCAGACCGTGACGACCACGGTCGAGGGCCGCCAGCGCTTCTCGCGTCAACATGCGCTATCCCCGCGACCTGCGCAGCGACCCCGTCTCGATCGCGCGCGAGGTGCTGGTGCCGATGCCGGCAGGCGGCGCGGTGCCGCTGGGCGAGGTGGCAAAAGTTGCGCCGGCGCGCGGGCCGACCTCGATCCGCACCGAGAACGGCCAGCTCGCGACGTATGTCTATGTCGACATCAGGGATCGCGACATCGGCGGTTACGTCGCTGATGCGAAGCAGGCGGTGAACGCCAGCATCGCGTTTCCGCCCGGCGCCTACCTGATGTGGAGCGGGCAGTACGAGTATCTGGAGCGGGCGGCGGCGCGGCTCAAAATCGTCGTGCCGGTGACGCTCGCGATCATCTTCCTGCTGCTCTATCTCAATTTCCGTTCGCTGACGGAAACGCTGATCGTGATGCTGTCGCTGCCGTTCGCGCTGGTCGGCGGGTTTTGGCTGATGTGGTGGCTCGGCTTCAACTTGTCGGTCGCCGTCGTGGTCGGCTTCATCGCGCTGGCGGGCGTCGCGGCCGAGACCGGCGTGGTGATGCTGATCTACCTCAACCAGGCGCTCGACGAACGGCGGGCGCGCAGGGCGGCCGAAGGCGGCGCGCTGACGCGCGACGACCTCTATGACGCGATCATGGAGGGCGCGGTCGAGCGCGTGCGGCCGAAGATGATGACGGTGGTCGCCATCATGGCCGGGCTGCTGCCGATCATGTGGAGCAGCGGCACGGGCTCGGAGATCATGCAGCGCATCGCGGTGCCGATGATCGGCGGCATGATCTCGTCAACGCTGCTGACGCTGATCGTGATCCCGGCGATCTATGCGCTGGTGAAGGGGGCGGAGCTGGGGAGGGCGCGCAGGTGCTGGACTCAAAACATCGAAAACAACCCCATGCACAGTAGGTAAGGCCTTGGCTTGCAACAGTTTTTAGGCGCGGCCGTCGCTCACTTCCGCACGATCGACCCGGCGCGGCCGACCAGCCGCGCCAGTTGCTTGAAGCGGCTGCCGACGCGGTCGGCGACGAGGTCGACCATGCGGTGCTCGAACACCAGCATCAGCTTGCGGCCCTGGCTGCGGAAATGCGTCGCGGGCAGCACGCCGGTGCGCGCCGCCGAAATCAGATGCGCGACGCGGAACGCGGCGCCGAGGATGCGGGCGCGCTCGTCCATCGCCGGCGGCACCAGTTCGCGGATGCGGGTCGGCGGCTCGTTTTCCTCGCTCAGGCCCGCGTAGCGGTAAAACACCGACAGCGCGACGAAGGCGCGGCCCTGGTGGCTGATCGAGCCGAAATTGCCGTTGGTGATCAGGCTCAGCGTTTCCTCGCCGCGATGGTCGGGATGCACGCGCCAGCCGATATCGGACAACAGACAAGCGGCGTGGCGCAGGCGGCGCTCCTCCTGGGTCTCGCGCAGTTTAACGACCCGCACCAGCTGATCGGTCCATGCGACGAGCTCCTCGGCATGGCGCGCCGAGCGCGACAGCAGCCCGTTCAGCGTCTGCGCGGCGCAGATGAAGCCGTCCTTGGCGCGCTCCTGCTGTGGCAGCATCTCGTAGAGCAGGCCCTCGCGGACGCCGAAGGTCGAGAACACGATGGTCTTCGGCTTGCCGACGCGGATGATGTATTCGAGCACCAGCGCGGCATAGGTCAGCAACGGACGCCGTGCGTCGGCGACGACTTCGATGTCGGCGAGCATGTTGGCGGCTACCAGCCGGCGCAGGCGCCGGGCGAAATCGAGCGCGTCGGCGGCGGGCAATTCATAGCCGTGCATCACCCGCAGCGGATAGCCGCTCTGGACGATGTGGATGCGCGCCAGCGCGCGCCAGGTGCCGCCGACCGCGTAGAAGGTTCGGCCCTGCGCGGCCTTGAGCTGGGCGACGTCGGACAAATTGGTGCTGACGATGCGTTCGGCGCGCTTCAGCGATTTGTGCGACAGGTCCTGCAGCGCCAGGCTTCCGAGCGGCAGGGTCACGCCGCTGCTGACGCGGCCGCGATGTACGTCGATCAGTTCGAGCGAGCCGCCGCCGAGATCGCCGACGATGCCGTCGGGATTGTGGATGCCGGAGACGACGCCGAGCGCGGAAAGTTTTGCTTCGCGCGGTCCGGAGAGGATTTGGATCTCCGCGCCGCAGATCCGTTCGGCCTTGGCGATGAAATCAGGGCCGTTCCTGGCGTCGCGGCAGGCGGCGGTGGCGATCGCAAAGACGCGCCCGACCTGCTGGATACGACACAGCGCTCGAAAACGCCGCAGCGCCGTCAGCGCCTTGGCGACCGCATCCTCGGCCAACAGGCCGGTGCTCTGCACCTCGCGGCCGAGCCCGCACAGCGCCTTCTCGTTGAAGATGGTGACGAGGCTGCGCGCCATCGTCTCATAGACAACGAGGCGAACCGAGTTCGAACCGATGTCGATGACGGCGACGCTGGAAGCGCGCTTGCGCGGCCGCTTCACGGCCGCGTTTCCCTACGAGGATTGCTGGCGCTCGTTACGGCGCGTGAGCCGGCGCGGCGAAGATTCCTTGAGAGACTTTCCACGGCCAGACAAACTCGGATTCGTCATGAAATAGTTGTGCAGGTTGAACGGCTCTTCGCCTTTCGCGGCCTTCATACGCGTAGACGACCCGTCCGGCAACAACTGCCAGCTCTGCTCGGTGTCCTTCAGGTTCGCGACCATGATCTGTTCGAGAACCTGCTGATGTACCGTAGGATTTTGCAACGGACAGAGCACTTCGACGCGGCGGTCGAGGTTCCGCGGCATCATGTCGGCGGACGAGATATACACAGCCGCCTTCGCGCCGGGCAGGCCCTGACCCATACCAAAGCAGTAGATTCGGCCGTGCTCCAGGAAGCGGCCGATGATCGATTTGACCCGGATGTTCTCGGAAAATCCGGGAATGCCCGGCCGCAGGCAGCAGATGCCACGCACCACCAAGTCGATCGACACGCCAGCCTGCGAGGCTTCGTACAGCGCGTCGATGACATCGGGATCGACCAGCGAATTCATCTTCATCCAGATCGCCGCCGGCTTGCCGTGCCGGGCGTGATTGGCCTCGCCCTTGATGTGTTCGATGATGCGCTTGCGCAGCGTCAGCGGCGACACCGCCATGCGCTCGATGTCGCTCGGCTCGGCATAGCCGGTGATGTAGTTGAACACCCGCGCCGCATCGCGGCCGATGATCGGGTCCGAGGTGAAATAGGACAAATCGGTATAGATGCGCGCGGTGACCGGATGATAATTGCCGGTGCCGGTATGGACGTAGGTCGTGAGATTGCCGCCCTCGCGCCGCACCACCATCGACAGTTTTGCGTGGGTCTTCAGCTCGAGGAAGCCGTAGACGACCTGCACGCCGGCGCGCTCGAGATCGCGCGCCCAGCGGATGTTGGCTTCCTCGTCGAACCGCGCCTTCAGCTCGATCAGCGCGGTGACGGATTTGCCGGCCTCGGCGGCCTCGGCCAGCGTGCGCACGATCGGGGAGTTGTTCGAGGTGCGGTAGAGCGTCTGCTTGATGGCGACGACATCAGGGTCGCGCGCCGCCTGCTGCAGGAACTGCACGACGACGTCGAAGGATTCGTAGGGGTGATGGACGATCAGGTCCTTTTGCCGGATCGCCGCAAAAATGTCGCCGCCATGGTCGCGCACCCGTTCGGGATGCCGCGGCACATAGGGCGTGAATTCGAGGTCGGGCCGGTCGAGCCTTGTGAGCTGCGACAGCTCGTTCATCGCCAGCACGCCGTCGACCAGAAACACCTCGTCATCGGCCGCGGCGAGCGCCTGCTGCACGAAGCCGCGCAGCGCTTCCGGCATCTTGGCTTCCATCTCCAGCCGGATCACCGAACCCCGCCGCCGCCGCTTCAGCGCGGTTTCGAACAGGCGGACCAGATCCTCGGCCTCTTCCTCGATTTCGAGTTCGGAGTCGCGGATGATGCGGAAGGCGCCCTGGCCCTTGACGGTGTAGCCGGGGAACAGGCGGCCGATGAACAGGCCGGTGGCCTGTTCCAGCGGGATCAGGTGCACCCCGCCATCCTTGTGGGGGAGGCGGATGAAGCGGTCGATCTTGCCGGGCATGCGGATCAGCGCATTCATCGGCTTGCCGTCGGACACCCGCGCCAACTGCAGCGCGATGGTGAAGCCGAGGCTCGGGATGAACGGGAACGGATGCGCCGGATCGATCGCCAGCGGCGTCAGCAGCGGAAAGATGTTGCGGAGGAAGTGATCCTCGAGCCAGCTGCGCTCCGTTTTCGTGAAGTCGTGGCCGTCCACGAGAGTGATGCCCGTCTCCGACAGCGTGGCGCGCAGATCGCGCCAGATCGCCTGCTGGTCGGAGGCGAGTTCCGAAACCGTCTTGTTGATGAGGACGAGCTGCTCGGACGGCGTCATACCGTCAGGGCTACGCTCGGCGATGCCTTCGCGGACCTGCGCCTTGATGCCGGCGACGCGGACCATGAAGAACTCGTCAAGGTTATTGGCTGAAATCGACAGGAACCGGACCCGCTCCAGCACCGGGTGGCCGGGATTGACCAATTCCTCGAGCACCCGGCGGTTGAAATGCAGCCAGGATAGTTCCCGATTGATGAATCGCTCAGGACTCGTGGCGATCGTGGGAAGGGCCTCGGCAGCGTCTTCTTTTTCTTTTATTTCAATAACTTGCGCCGATTCCATAAGGGTTTGGTCCATCTCGGGTTCCGTGCGGCCATTCTATCGGGAATGCCGCCCACAGCATGTGATACGCCGATGACGTTTCAATGACATTGATGTTCCGCAGGGAGCCTGCGTCAAGGCGGCAGGATGCAGCACGCCGCCGATCAGCCGTTCCGCAGCACGTCCACGGCCAGCGCCCGGGTCACCGGCCGGCCGAGCCGCAGCGCCTCGGTATCGAGCCGTTCGACCGCCTCGCGGGCGGCGGCGTAGGAGCGCTCGATCCGGGTGACGAGGTAGCTGACGACGCTCTCGTCGATGCTCAACTGGCGGTCCGCGCAGAATTTTACGATCAGTCCGCGAAACAGCAGATCGTCGGGCGGCAGCAGCGACACCACGGGCGCGGCGCGCAGCCGCGAGCGGAGATCGCGCAGTTCGACGTCGAACGCGACCGGCGGAACGCGCCCGGTGATCAGCACATAGGCTTCGTCTTCGCGCGCGAGATTGAGCAAGTGAAACAGCGCGCGTTCGTCGAAGTCGGCGGGTCTCAGATCTTCGACCACCAGCGCGCCGGTCGCGAGCGCGCCGGGGACGGAAGCGGGGTCGAGCGCGTGCGCCGAGATCGAGCGCGCGCCGGCCTGCTCGGCCCAGATCGAAGCGAGGTGGCTCTTGCCGGAGCCTTCGGGACCCACCAGCAGCATGATGCGGTTCGGCCAGTCCGGCCAGCTTTCGATCAGCGCAAGCGCGGCCTCATTGGCCGGCCCTTCCAGAAAATTGTCGCGGGTCAGGCTCTCCGCATGCGGCAACGCAAAGGCTAGCTGACGGGGTTGAACGCGAACTGCCACGCAAGTCTCCAGGCCGGAATCCGACAGCCTTCATAGCGTTTTCAGGCGAAGTGGGCACCGGTCGCGTGTGAAGGAACGCATCAAAACAAGCGAAATGGTTAGTGCCCGTCGATCGTGCTCATGTGCCGCACCCACTCGACGAGATAGAGCGAGATCGAAACCAAAGTAAAGACCGTAACAAAACCCATCAGGATCACGTCATAGGGCGCCGGCGTGAAATTGAAGCCGAGCGACGCCAGCACCAGCGCCGCGAACGCCACCTGCGCCACCGTGTTGAGTTTCGACACCATCAGCGGTTTCATCGGAATGGGCTTGTCGAACAGCCAAGACACGATCACGGCCATGACGATCATGATGTCGCGCGACACCACGAGGATCACGATCCAGCGCGGCACCGCGCCCCAGATGCCGAGCGCCACGAAGATCGACACCAGCAGCGCCTTGTCGGCAAGCGGGTCGAGCAGGGCGCCCAGCTCGCTCGCCATGTTGAAACGCTTGGCGAGAAAGCCGTCGACGGCATCGCTGACGCCCGCGATGACGAAGATCGCAAACGCGATCTCCATCTGGCTGGAGACGATCGCCCAGACGATGACCGGCACAAGGATGATGCGGCCCAGCGTAATGATATTCGGAATGCTCAACTCGGTCGCTTCCCGGCTCCCGGCCTAAATCCGGCCCCTGGCGGGTTCTGCCGGCTCTTATCTACATAGTATATGTGTCAGACGCCCGCGAGCCATTGCAGGATCGCGGAAATCCTCGTAACCAGCCGTCATCATACTGGAATTTGGGCATGAACGACCGCAAAAACGGGCTCACTTACGCCGATTCGGGGGTCGATATCGACGCCGGCAATCGTCTGGTCGATCTGATCAAGCCGATGGTCCGCGCCACCGCCCGGGCGGGCGCCGACGCCGAAATCGGCGGATTCGGCGGCCTGTTCGACCTCAAGGCGGCGGGTTTCAAGGATCCGGTGCTGGTGGCGGCGACCGACGGCGTCGGCACCAAGGTCAAGATCGCGATCGAGACCGGGCTGCATGGCGGTATCGGCATCGACCTGGTGGCGATGTCGGTCAACGACCTCGTGGTGCAGGGCGCGGAACCGCTGTTCTTCCTCGACTATTTTGCCTGCGGCAAGCTCGACCCGGAAGCCGCAGCGGCCATCGTGGCCGGCGTCGCCGAGGGCTGCCGGGAATCCGGCTGCGCGCTGATCGGCGGCGAGACCGCCGAAATGCCGGGGCTCTACAAGGACGGCGATTACGACCTCGCGGGCTTTGCGGTGGGCGCCGCCGAGCGCGGCACGCTGCTGCCGGGCAAGGATATCGCCGAGGGCGACGCGGTGATCGGCCTGGCCTCGTCGGGCGTGCACTCCAACGGTTTTTCGCTGGTCCGCAAGATCGTCGAGCAGTCCGGGCTCGGCTTCGATGCGCCGGCGCCGTTCTCGCCGGTCATGACGCTCGGCGGCGCGCTGCTGGCGCCGACGCGGCTCTATGTGAAATCCTGCCTGCGCGCGATCCGCGAGACCGGGGCGATCAAGGGCCTCGCGCATATCACCGGCGGCGGCTTTACCGACAACATTCCGCGCGTGCTGCCAAAGCATCTCGGCGTCGGCATCGATCTGGCGCGGCTGCCGGTGCTGCCGGTGTTCAAGTGGCTGGCGGCAGAGGGCGGCATCGCCGAACTCGAATTGCTGCGCACCTTCAACTGCGGCATCGGCATGATCGCGATCGTGAAAGCCGGATGCGATCGAGCAGGTGACGGAAGTCTTGACCGAAAGCGGCGAGACCGTCGCCCTGCTCGGCGAGGTGATCCCGGCGGCGGGCGAGCATCGCGTGGTCTACAACGGTCACCTCGATCTCACGCAATGAAGCGCCGTGTCGCCATCCTGATTTCGGGGCGCGGGTCCAACATGGCCGCGCTGATCGATGCCGCGAAGGCCGCGGATTTTCCGGCCGAGATCGTCGCCGTGATTTCCAACCGCGCCGATGCGGCCGGGCTGGAGAGGGCCGCCGCCAGCGGGATTGCGACTGTCGTCATCGAGAGCAAGCCGTTCGGCAAGGATCGCGCCGGCTTCGAGGCCGTGCTGCAGCGGGCGCTGGACGAGCACAAGGTCGACCTGATCTGCCTCGGCGGATTCATGCGGCTGTTCACCGCCGAATTCGTGCAGCGCTGGTACGGCAAGATGCTCAACATCCATCCTTCGCTGCTGCCGTCCTTTCCCGGCCTCGATCCGCACGGCCAGGCGCTGCAGGCCGGCGTGAAGATCTCGGGCGCGACGGTGCATTTCGTGATCCCCGAAACCGACGCCGGGCCGATCGTCATGCAGGGCGCGGTGATGGTGGCCGACGACGACACCGCCGAGACGCTGTCGCAGCGCATCCTCGGCATCGAGCATCGCATCTATCCGGAGGCGCTGCGGCTGCTGGCGAGCGGCAAGCTCCGGCTCGAAGGCGATCTCTGCAAGATGTCCGATGCGGCTGATCGCAACGGCACGCTGATTTCGCCGACGGCGATCTGACAATTGAGCCTGCGCGCACACCTCCCAATGCGGCATCGTCCGCAAGGCTGTGCGCTGTGGCAGCGGAACCACATCGGCGCGTATTCGGCTGTCGGCCAGGGGGCCAACCAATTGACGCTCTCGGCGAACTGAGGGCAAATCGATCCGCTTGATCGGGATTTGCGCGTTTTTCGAGCCGACAGTTTTATTCTTGGAAATGGATTGTATGCGCGGCTCACTGCAGCCATCGCGGCCATGGAAGATCGGGACCGGTCACGCGCTGGTGCGGCTGGTCGCGATCGCGGTCGTTCTGATTGGCGTGATGTCCGCCGCGCAAGCGCAAACGCCGCCGACGCCGCCAACCCCACCGGCGCCCGAACCGACCCCGATCGTGGTCAATTCGATGGTGTCGTCCAACGCGGCGCTGGCCAATCTCGGCAGCAGTTTTCTGGAACGGCTGGGCAACCAGTCCAACGGCATCAACCGCCTGCAGCGCACCAACCCGGGCGGCGGCGGCGCTTCGGAGAGCACGGAAGCGCCGCGTTACCGGACCTGGTTCGAAGGCTACGGCAACTACACGAAGAACGGCGCGGTCGGCGATTTCGTCGGCGACACCAGAAAGACCTGGGGCGGCGTCGCCGGCATCGGCGCGCGGGTGGCGCCGGGCATCAATATCGGATTGTCGGTCGACCAGAGCCGTTCGGCGATCGATATTCCGCTGGCGCTGCAATCGGCGACGATCGACCTGACCCAGATCGGCTTCACCGCCTCCGTCGACAGCGGGCCGTGGACCTGGGCGAGCGCGGTGGTGCACGGCTTTGGCAATATCAATTCGCGCCGCGATACCGGGCTTGGGCATTGCGACCGCCGGCTACAATGCGCGGCTCGACGGCGTGCTGAGCGAGGTCAGCTATTACTGGACCCGCGACCAGGGCCGCATCGTGCCCAAGGCGGCGTTCGAATATGTCCAGGCGCGGACGGGGTCATTGCAGGAGATCGGCGGGCTCGATCCGGCGACGGCGACGGGCGCCACCGTGCAGCGCGGGCGGCTGTTGATCGGCGCGGAGATCGGCCATTACTGGATCTTCGACCGCAAGATTTTCGACATCTCGGGCTACGGCAAGTTCGTCGACAACCTCGTGCAGAATTTCTCCGACATCACGGTGAGCCAGGGCGTGCAGAGCATCACGTTCCAGGGCATCGGCGAGAGCCGATACGGCGCCGACGCCGGCGCTTCGGCTTCGCTGAGCCTGACCAACACCGCGCGGGTCTACGTCAACTACGACGCCAAACTCCGCGCCGCGATGCAGTCGCATCAGGGCACGCTGGGGCTGGAATTGAAGTGGTAGGGGCGCTGTTACCCTCTCCCCTTGTGGAGAGGGTGGATCGAATGAGCGATAGCTCATTCGAGACGGGTGAGGGGTATGTCTCCGCAAACACCTGTCCGATCGTGCGGAGAGAACCCCTCATCCGGCGCTTCGCGCCACCTTCTCCCACAAGGGGAGAAGGAGAAGCACGCGCTACACCCGATCGACCCTGACGACGCGGCCTTTTTCGATCGCCAGCGCCAGCCTGCCGTGCTTCAGCGCCAGCGCGGCTTCGCCGAACAATTCGCGGCGCCAGCCGTGCAGGGCGGCGACGTCGGCGTTGTCGTCGGAGGCGATCTGGTCGAGATCGTCGACGGTGGCGATCACCTTGCTGGCGACGGCGTGGCGCTCCGAGGTCATCCGCAGCAGCACCTTCAACAGCTCGACGGTCGCAGCGCCATTGGAATTGCCGCGCGGCTTTTCGATCTTCGGCAGCGTGAGGGGATCGCGGGCGAGCCCGCGCTGCACGGCGGCGACGATGTCGGTGCCCCATTTGGAGCGGTCAAAGCCTTTCGGCAGCGAGCGCAGGCTGGCGAGGCGCTCCAGCGAGGTCGGCGCATGGGTGGCGATATCGCCGACCGCGTCGTCCTTCAGCACGCGGCTGCGCGGCACGTCGCGGCTTTGCGCTTCCTGCTCGCGCCAGGCCGCGACTTCCATCAGCACCGCGAGCTCCTTCGGCTTGCGCACCCGCGTCTTCAGCCGCTCCCAGGCGCGCTCGGGATGGAAATCGTAGGTCTTTGGCGAGGTCAGAACTTCCATTTCCTCGCTGACCCAGTCGCTGCGGCTGCGCTTCTTCAGGTCGGCGTCGAGCGCCGCGAAGACGTCGCGCAGATGGGTGACGTCGGAGACCGCGTAATGCATCTGCTCGGGCGTCAGCGGCCGGCGCGACCAGTCGGTGAAGCGATGGGTCTTGTCGGGCCGGTGGCCGGTGACGCGCTCGACGAGCTGGTCATAGGCGATGCTGTCGCCATAGCCGAGCACCATCGCGGCCACCTGCGTATCGAAGATCGGGTGCGGAATGGTGCCGGACAGGTGCCAGACGATCTCGATGTCCTGGCGCGCGGCGTGAAACACCTTCAGCACCGCCTCGTTGCCCATCAGCTCGAAGAACGGCTTGAGGTCGATGCCCGGGCGCCAGCGTGTCGATCACGACGGCTTCGTCCGCGCTCGCCATCTGCACGACGCAGAGCAGGGGATAGTAGGTCGTCTCCCGCAGGAACTCGGTGTCGACGGTGATGACCTTGTGCTGGGCGAGCCGGGAGCAGGCGGCGGCGAGGTCGGAAGTGGTGGTAATCAGATCCATGAACAATCCATGACGCGACCGACAGGCGTTCTGCCGAAAACGCTGATATGTCAAGGGTGTCGCGGAAGATTTGAGCCGTTCATTTGAGCCTGAGCACGGCTTTTTTGCGACTCAATGGGGGCTGGATGTCGTAGACGGCAGGAACGTACCGGGCAGGCCCATTGGGGGCCGGAGGCGCAATCCGGATTACTCGTAGCGGATGTGCCGTGATCGCCGGCGGCCCGACGGGATCGCGAGCACGATGAGGCAGAGCCCGATCATCACCATTCCTATGACTTCGAAAGCAAACGCGTCCACGGCAATTCTCCCCCAATATACCGATAGATTGTGGGGCGCGCGTTGAGGGCTTCTTAATTTGTGGAACCGGGTGAGGACGCGTGCGGCGGATGGTGGACGCGGGCTTAAGGAATTGGGTTAATGGCCGCGCTCGCAATGACGTGGAAAGACTCGGCGCCCTCACGTCCCGCAGAACGTCTGCGTCACGCGTTGCTCGGGCAGCGGCGGCTCGGTGTAGGCCGCGAACTGCGGCTGATCCTCGTACGGCTTCGACAGCACCGTCAGCAATTCCTCGAACGGCGCGTAGTCGTCGTTCACGGCGGCCTGGATCACGGCTTCGACGCGGTGGTTGCGCGGGATGAAGGCCGGATTGACCGCGCGCATCGCGGCCTGCCGCTCGGCTGGCTGATTGCGGCTCGTCGGCGAGGCGCTGGCGCCAGCGTGTGGCCCATTCGTCGAAGGCGGCGGGATCGGTGAATTGCGCGCGGACGCTGTCGTCGTCGGCGTTCGCGGCGGCATCGCTCAGACGACGGAAGGTGAGGGTGAAGTCGGCCTCGTTCTTCGCCATCGCGTCCAGCAGGTCCTGCACCAGCGCCTCGTCGCCGTCGCGCGCGGTGAACAGGCCGATCTTCTTGCGCAGGCCGGACTGATAGGCCGTGGTGAATTTTTCGGCGAACTCGCCGAGGATGAATTGCGCCTGTTCGATCGCCTTGTCCTTGTCGTCGGAGAACAGCGGCAGCAGGCATTCGGCCAGCCGCGTCAGATTCCACAGCGCGATCTGCGGCTGGTTGGCGTAGGCGTAGCGGCCCATCTCGTCGATCGACGAAAACACCTGCGCGGGGTTGTATTCGTCCATGAAGGCGCAGGGGCCGTAGTCGATGGTCTCGCCCGAGATCGACGAGTTGTCGGTGTTCATCACGCCGTGGATGAAGCCGACCAGCAGCCAGCGCGCGACCAGATCGGCCTGGCGGGCGACGACGCGTTCGAGCAGCGCGTGATAGGGGCGCTCGGCCATCCCGATGTCAGGGTAGTGCCGGGCGATGACGTGGTCGGCGAGTTTTCGCACGCCATCGGTGTCGCCGCGCGCGGCAAAGAACTGGAAGGTGCCGACGCGGATATGGCTCGACGCCACGCGCGTGAGCACCGCGCCCGGCAGCATGGTCTCGCGCTGCACGCGCTCGCCTGACGTCACGGCGGCGAGCGAGCGGGTGGTCGGGATGCCCAAGGCGAACATCGCCTCGCTGACGATGTATTCGCGCAGCACCGGCCCGAGCGCGGCGCGGCCGTCGCCCCGGCGCGAGAACGGCGTCGGGCCCGAGCCCTTGAGCTGGATGTCGCGGCGGATGCCGTCCTTGTCGATGACTTCGCCGAGCAGGATCGCCCGGCCGTCGCCGAGCTGGGGCACGAAATGGCCGAACTGGTGGCCGGCATAGGCCATCGCGATCGGGTCGGCGCCGTCGGGGACGCGCTTGCCGGCGAGGATTTCAGCGCCTTCCGGGCTCTCCAGCACGTCGGGATCGAGCCCGAGATGGACGGCGAGCGGCCGGTTCAGCTTGATCAGCCGGGGCGCGGCCACGGGGGTCGGGGCCACGCGGGCGAAAAAGTTCGCCGGCAGCGCCGAATAGGTGTTCTGGAACGGGAAATGGACGGTCATGACCCAAAGATAGGCGCGGGCACGGAATAGGCAAACGGTTCGGGCGGTCGCGGGCGGAAATCTCGCGTCCCGGGCCCAAAACAGGCCCCGCCATTGGTTGCCGCCCCTCGCGGCGTCGGGTAAACCCTCCCGCAATTCGCGCGGGCTTTGACCCCCAATTCTGACCTCCGACATCTGTTTTTGGGAATTCCATGCATCGCTACCGGTCACATACATGCGGCGCGCTCCGCGACAGCGACATCGGCCAGACCGCCCGTCTTTCCGGCTGGTGCCATCGTATCCGCGACCATGGCGGCGTGCTGTTCATCGATCTGCGCGACCATTACGGCATCACCCAATGCGTGGCCGACCCGGACTCGCCGGCGTTCAAGGACGTCGAAAAGTTCCGCTCGGAATGGGTGGTGCGGATCGACGGCAAGGTGCGCCGCCGCCCTGACGGCACCGACAATCCGGAACTGCCGACCGGGGCGGTCGAAGTCTATGTCAGCGAGATCGAGGTGCTGGGGCCTGCGGCCGAGCTGCCGCTGCCGGTGTTCGGCGAGCAGGAATATCCTGAAGACATCCGGCTGAAGTACCGCTTCCTCGACCTGCGCCGCGAAAAGCTGCACCAGAACATCATGACCCGCGGCGCCATCGTCAATTCGATGCGCAAGCGGATGAAGGAGCAGGGCTTCTTCGAATTCCAGACCCCGATCCTGACGGCGTCCTCGCCGGAGGGCGCGCGGGACTTCCTGGTGCCGTCGCGGATTCATCCCGGAAAGTTCTACGCGCTGCCGCAGGCGCCGCAGCAGTACAAGCAATTGCTGATGATGTCGGGCTTCGACCGCTACTTCCAGATCGCGCCGTGCTTTCGCGACGAGGACCCGCGCGCCGACCGCCTGCCGGGCGAGTTCTATCAGCTCGACGTCGAGATGAGCTTTGTCGAGCAGGAGGACGTGTTCACGTCGATGGAGCCGGTGATCACGGGCGTGTTCGAGGAGTTCGCCAAGGGCAAGCCGGTGACCAAAAGGCTGGCGGCGGATTCCGTTTGCGGAAGCGTTGAAGAAATACGGCAGCGACAAGCCCGACCTGCGCAACCCGCTCGAGATGCAGGACGTCTCCGAGCATTTCCGCGGCTCCGGCTTCAAGGTGTTCGCGCGGATGCTGGAAGACCCGAAGAACCAGGTCTGGGCGATCCCCGGACCGGGCGGCGGATCACGCGCGTTCTGCGACCGCATGAACTCCTGGGCGCAGGGCGAAGGCCAGCCCGGCCTCGGCTACATCATGTGGCGCGAGGGCGGCGAGGGCGCGGGTCCGCTCGCCAACAACATCGGCGCGGAACGGACCGCGGCGATCCGCAGCCAGCTCGGGCTGAAGGAGGGCGACGCCGCCTTCTTCGTTGCCGGAGACCCCGACAAGTTCTGGAAGTTCTCAGGCCTGGCGCGCACCAAGGTCGGCGAGGATCTGAACCAGGTCGACAAGGACCGGTTCGAACTCGCCTGGATCGTCGACTTCCCGATGTACGAGTATGACGAGACCGAGAAAAAGGTCGACTTCTCGCACAACCCGTTCTCGATGCCGCAGGGCGGCCTCGACGCGTTGCAGACGCAGGATCCGCTGACCATCAAGGCGTTCCAGTACGACATCGTCTGCAACGGCTACGAGATCGCCTCCGGCGGCATCCGCAACCACAAGCCGGAAGCGATGGTGAAGGCGTTCGAGATCGCGGGCTATGGCGAGAACGACGTCGTCGAGCGGTTCGGCGGCATGTATCGCGCGTTCCAGTACGGCGCGCCGCCGCATGGCGGCATGGCGGCCGGCGTCGACCGCATCGTGATGCTGCTCTGCGGCACCACGAATTTGCGCGAGATCTCGCTGTTCCCGATGAACCAGCAGGCCGTCGACCTGCTGATGGGCGCGCCGTCGGACGTCGCGATGAAGCAGCTCCGCGAGCTGCACATCCGGCTCAATCTGCCGGAAAAGAGGCTAGGAGCTCACAGTCCCGTCGAAGCCTCGATCCGGAATTGCGCCAGCGCGATCGGCGGGTCGGTCTTCAGGAGCTGGAAAAGCTGCAACGCCGGCACCTTTGCGCGCGGCGTCAGCTTGACGATCAGCGTCTGCCCCGGGCTTTCGAGAAAGCGCGCCAGCGCCTGCCACGGCAGCCACGGCGTCGGGATTGCCGGCCGCTATATTTTCGACGTTGGTCTTCAGTTCATCGAGAAAGCGCTGCCGTGCGGCATCGCGGCTGACGCCCAGCGTGCGGGCATATTGCGCGAACGCCAGATCGACGCCGCCGGTATCGCGCACCGTGAGTTCGATGGCGCCGGCTTCGAGCTGCGTCGCCGCGACCATCGCCCTGGCCGGGTCGGCCGAGAATATCGCCTTCGGCACGTTGGCGAGCGAGACCCGCGCCGAGGCCTTCATGAGGCCGCCGATTTCGAGCGTCACCGGCTCGAACACGAATGCGCCGGAGTTTTCCGTCCAGACCGTGCCGAAATCGAGGTCGATCGCCGCCCGGTCGAGGCCGCCCATGACCAGCGCTTTCTGTCCGGCATCGCGCGCATCGAGCGGGGCCGACATTTTCACCGCCAGGCGCGTCTTGCTCGGGATCGGGCCGACGAACTGGCTCCAGTCCAGGGCGAAGGCGTCGATGCTGAGCGGCTTGCCCATGTCCTTGTACGGCGCTGTGAAGCCCTTGAGTTCGACGCCTTCGATCAGCGGGATCAGCGCCAGCGCCTTGTCGGGTGACGGCGGTTGTCCCGTGCTCGTGAACTCCGCCACCACTCGCAGCAGGCCGGCGACATCGAGCGCCTTGAGCGCGAAGCGTCCGACCTTGACGGGCCCCTTCGGCGTCCGTCCGTCGAGGGCTTCGATCGCGAATTCGCCGATCTTGCCGTTCTCCAGATTGAATCGGATCGCGGCGAGCTTGACCGGGCCCTCCGGCGTGTCCATCGAAATGCCGCGCATCTCGGCAGTTCCGATCCGGATGCCCTCATAGATGTTGGCCATCCTCTCCATGATCTCGCGCGCCTGGGCCGGCGTCGGCGTGGCGCCGGCCGCCGGCATCAGCGTGAGCAGCGACGGGATCTGCAGCCGCGACGGCCGCCCGCTGATGTCGTCGAGGCTCATCTCCTCGATGCGCATGCGCATGCCCTGCGCGGACGTAACGGTGTAGGGGCCGGCGGTCGTTTGACCGTAGAAGCGCTGGTATTTGTCGTCGTTCGCCTTTTGCGGATCGAGGATGGCGGCCATCGCTGATGCGTCGATATCACGCGAAACGAAATTGAGGATTTCGCCGGTCAATTTGTCGGACTTGCCCGCCTGCTGGGTGTTGGCCGTGAACGCATTGCGTTCGATCTGCGCCGACGCGATCTTGCCGTTCTTGATCTCGCGCAGCGCGACGCCGGTATAGGTGAATTCGGCCGACGTCACCGCGCCGAAATTGGTCATGGTTCCGACGATCGTGGGCGCCGTAATCGAAGACGCGGAGACCGCGGCAAACTGCGCCAGCGCGGATCGATATGCCTCGATCATGGAGGCGGAAGCGGGCTGCGTCGGCAGGCCCGCGGGGCCGTTGTAATCCTTCATCTCGAGCCGTGGCATCTTGTAGGAAATGCGCCCGCCGGCCGCACCGCCAATGCTGCCGCCGATTTCGACATCCGACGCTTCGATGCTGTCGGCGGAGAACCGGCCCGTATCCGGCTGACCGACCCCTGCGGCCGTGACGCTGGCGATCTTCACGCTCACCGGCGGCTGCGTCGCCGATTCGGTCGCGATATCGGCGATCCTGACCGTGCGGCTGCGCGCGTCGAACGACACCTTGCCGTGGCTTGCCTTGCCGCCGCCGGCTCTGATCTGCTCGAACGCGGTCTCTATTTCGCTGGCGACCCGGTGCTGCGCATAAAACTCGAAGCCGAAGAAGCCGCCCACCGCGATCACGACCACGGCGGCCAGGCCCATCAGTATCTTGACCATTGAGTTGTGCTCCGGACGCCGGCATTGCGGGAGGCAAAATTGCCACATGTCGGTCAAGGGATAGGGGTAGAGAGGAAAATATGCTACCGGCTTTGCTGCTTTGCGTCGATGCCCGCTGTTGATGGGGAGGGTTCGGATGTTGCATCGGAGCGGTTGCCCGTGCTTCACATCCGGCTCAATCTGCCGCAAAACTGATGGTTCGAATGAAGACCGGCCTCGGCGCGTCATTCGGGGTCGAGAAAGCCCGTGGGGGGAGCGCATGTCGTCCTATTCAGAAGATCTCCGCTCCGCGGCGCTGGCGTATCACCGTCTTGCCGCGGCCCGGTAAGCTCGAGATCCAGGCGACCAAGCCGCTCGCCAACCAGCGCGACCTCGCGCTGGCCTATTCTCCCGGGGTCGCCGCGGCCTGCACCGAAATCGCCAACAATCCGGCCGAAGCGGCGTCGCTGACGGCCCGCGCCAATCTGGTCGCCGTGGTCTCCAACGGGACCGCCGTGTTGGGATTGGGCAATATCGGTCCGCTGGCCTCGAAGCCCGTCATGGAGGGCAAGGCGGTCCTGTTCAAGAAATTCGCCGGGATCGACGTCTTCGACATCGAAATCGCCGCCGACACCATCGAGCGCGTGGTCGAGACGGTGGCGGCGCTGGAGCCGACATTCGGCGGCATCAATCTCGAGGACATCAAGGGACCGGAGTGTTTTGAGATCGAGGCGCAGCTCAAGGCGCGCATGAAGATCCCGGTGTTCCACGACGACCAGCATGGCACCGCCATCATCGTCGCCGCCGCGATCACCAACGCGCTGCTGCTGAACGGCAAGAAGCTGCCGGATGTGAAGATCGTCTGCTCGGGCGCCGGCGCTGCCGCGATCGCGTGCCTCAATCTTCTGGTGTCGCTCGGCGCGCAGCGCAAGAACATCTGGGTCTGCGACATCGACGGCGTGGTGCATGAGGGCCGCAACACGCTGATGGACCGCTGGAAGGCGGTCTATGCGCAGAAGACCAACGCGCGCGTGCTGGCCGACGTGATCGGCGGCGCGGATATTTTCTTGGGGGTGTCCGCGCCCAATGTGCTGAAGCCCGAGATGGTCAAGGCGATGGCCGACCAGCCGCTGGTGATGGCGCTGGCCAATCCGAACCCGGAGATCATGCCGGAAGAGGCGCGCAAGGCGCGCCCCGACGCGATGATCTGCACCGGCCGTTCCGACTTCCCGAACCAGGTCAACAACGTCCTGTGCTTCCCGTTCATCTTCCGCGGCGCGCTCGACGTCGGCGCCACCGGGATCAACGAGGAAATGAAGCATGCCGCCGTCGACGCCATCGCGCAGCTCGCGCGCGATCCGCCGTCGGATGCGGTGGCGCAAGGTTTTGACAGCGGCGAGACGCAAGGTTTCGGAACGGGTTCGCTGATTCCAAGCCCGTTCGATCCGCGGCTGATCCTGCGCATCGCGCCGGCGGTGGCCAAGGCTGCGATGGATTCCGGCGTGGCGACGCGCCCGATCACGAATTTCGACGAATACACCGCGCTGCTGGAACGCTTTGCGTTCCGCTCCGGCCTCGTCATGAAGCCGGTGTTCGCCAAGGCCAAGACCCAGCCGGTTCGCGTGATCTATGCCGAGGGCGAGGATGAGCGCGTGCTGCGCGCCACGCAGGTGGTGCTGGAGGAAAAACTGGCGCGGCCGATCCTGGTCGGGCGCCCCTCCGTCGTCGAGGCCAGGCTCAAGCGGTTCGGCCTCTCGATCAAGGCCGGCCAGGATTTCGATCTCGTCAATCCCGAGGACGATCCGCGCTATCGGTCCTATGTGCAGACCTATATCGACTCGGCCGGAAGGCGCGGTGTCACGCCCGAAGCCGCACGTACCGTCGTCCGCACCAACAACACCGTGATCGCGGCACTTGCGGTCGTCCGCGGCGAGGCCGATGCCATGATCTGCGGCGTCGAAGGCCGCTACATGAGCCATCTGCGCCATGTCCGGGAGATCATCGGCTTCCTGCCCGGCGTCAGCGATTTCGCGGCGCTGTCGATGATGATCACCAGCAAGGGTTCCTATTTCATCGCCGATACCCAGGTGCGGCCGAACCCGAGCGCCGAGGAACTCGCCGAGGTCGCCTCGCTGGCGGCAAGCCATGTGCAGCGGTTCAACATGAAGCCGCGCGTCGCCTTCGTGTCGCATTCCGACTTCGGCAGTTACGACACCGACTCCTCGCGCAAGATGCGCCGCGCCACCGCGCTGCTGAAGGAGAAGCATCCGGAGATCGAGGCCGACGGCGAGATGCAGGGCGATACCGCGCTGCTGGCCGCGGCGCGCAAGCTGGTGCTGCCGCATTCGAACCTCGAAGGCGATGCCAACATCCTGATCATGCCGAACCTCGACACCGCCAACGTCGCCTACCAGATGATCAAGACGCTGGCGGATGCGCTGCCGGTGGGGCCGATCCTGATCGGGCCGGCGCGTCCGGCGCATATCCTCACGCCCGGGGTGACGGCGCGCGGCGTGCTCAACATGACGGCGGTCGCCGCCGTCGAAGCCCAGGAGCGCGCCGGCCGCGCGCAGCCGACGCTGTTCGGGTAGACGGAGGTTCCGGAACGGATCGGCCGTTCGTTCTGGAGCGTTTCTGCGTCGCAAACGCTGCCAGCGTCGGCCGAAAACGCTATCATCAAGAAAGCGCCTTGGTTCTGCTTCGATCGGAAGGTCAGGTTAGGCGGTCAATCCGCGCAGGCCCCTGCGCGGATGGTTTCGATTTAAGCGTTTGAAAAGTCGAGATGAAACGCCCATAATCGCTTCACGCCGCCTGCTATCTTTGCATGCCACCCCAGTGAGGCCGATCCCATGCCAGCGTTAGTTACCTTCGGGCGAGTTCTGTTCGCCGTCCTGTTCATGTACACGGGAGCGACCAAGCTTTTCGCGATCCAGCAGACGGCAGACTACATCGCGTCCAAGGTGATCATTCCGGCGCAGCTCGCGCCCTATACCTCGCAGCTCGAAACCATGGCGGGCATGCCGATGCCGCAAATCCTGGCGTACGCCGCCGGCGGTTTCGAGATCCTCGCCGGCCTGATGATCGCGGTGAATTTCGGCGCGCGGTTCTTTGCGATCCTGCTGATCTTCTTCGTGATCGCCGCGACCTTCTACTTCCACGATTTCTGGAACCAGTCGGCGCCCGAAAACGCCAGGACGCTGATCGATGCCCTGAAGAACCTGTCGCTCATCGGCGCGCTGTTCATGATCGCGGGCTACGGCCGCGGTCCGCGGCCGACCGAGGCGGCTTACGGGGACGTCTAGGACGAAGCGTCGCGCCGCCACGGCGTGACGCTGACGTCTTCGGCTGGATCGAGCATCTGCGGCTCGCCGGCGCGCAGGCCGTGCGCCGCGAGGATCTGCTGCGGCGAACGGGCAGGGACGCCGGGAAAGCAGGGCTCGCCGCCGGGCAGGCGGACATGCGGCGCCACCGAGAGCCAGAACACGTCGTAGCGGTCCATGAACATGCCGAACACGCCGGGGCCGCCGATCACGGCGACGGTGCCGGCGTCGACGCCGGCATGTTTGCATGCGGCGTCAAACGGCGCGCCGTCAGGATTCCACAAGGTCGATTTCGGATTGGCCGGATCGGGCGCGATCGCCGCGACCTGGCGCGTCAGAAAAATCCGCCGGCGCTGCGGCGAGTTCGGCTGGTCCTCGTAGGAATTGCGGCCATGCACGATCAGGTCGGCGCGGTCGAGGGCGGCGGTGAAGAACGCCTTGTCGCCCTCGAACTTCAATTCGGCCGGCATGACGTTGCTGGCGTCCGCCAGCATGCCGTCGGCGGAAACGATGACGTAGCCCTCGATGCGCAGCGCCACTAGAGCCTTTTCGGTTCTGATTAAATCAGAACCGGGCTCTAGATTTTTGTTTTGACGCGTTTTCTTCACGCGAACCGGTACCCACTTCGCTAGAAAACGCTCTGGCGTGTCGCGCCGCGCTATTCCGAGATCGTCTGCACGACGCTGGACACCGGACGCGAGCTCACGGTCGGCAGCTTCAGGTCCTTGTGGATGTCTTCGTCGTACTGGGCGAGGGTCTCGATCGGCGCCTTGGCGCGCATCGCGACCACCTTGTAGCCGCCGTCCTTCAGCTTCTTCAGAAGCTCGGGCAGGGCTTCGGCGGTGTGCTTCTGGAAGTCGTGCATCAGGATGATGCCCTTGCCGTTCTTCTCGACCTTGCGCATCACGGTGTCGATGATGGTCTGCGCCTTGCTCGCCTTGAAGTCGAACGAGTCGAGGTCGCAGGAGAAGATCGCGATGTTGCGGCTGCCGAGATAGGTCACCATCTCGGGCGGATGCTGCAGCGCCGGGAAACGGAAGAACGGCGCCGGCGCCTTGCCGCCCAGCGCCCACTTCACGGCGCTGAATCCCTTCTCGATTTCGTCCTTGCGCTGCTGCTCGGTCAGCTTCTTGTTGACGAGGGCGGCATGCGACCAGGTGTGCGAGCCGATCGAATGGCCGGCCGCCATCACCTGCCTGAGGATTTCGGGATAGTAGGTGGCGTGCTTGCCGATCGGGAAGAAGATGCCGGTGGTGCATTCTTCCGCCAGCGTCTTCAGCACCGCCGGCGTATTCACCGGCCACGGACCGTCGTCGAAGGTCAGCACCACTTCCTTGTCGCGCAGGAAGTCGAGATCCTTGAAATGTTCGAAGCCGAAGCCGGGACCGCCGGTCGTGTCGATCTCGACGGTGCGGCCGATGCCGAGCGCATTCGGATTGTTGCAGGGCGGCCGCGTCGAGACCGGTGCGGGCGGTGGCGGAGCAGGGGCAGGCACCGCCTGCGGCGCAGGTGCCGGAGCCTTGGGGACAGGCAGTGCCTGTGACCACGCCGCGCTCGATGCCAACAGCGAAACCGCGCCCGCAATGATCAACCCTGCCGGAATGCGCATCTTGTTTTCCCTAAAATTCGAATCAGCTCCCGGTCGCGGCGTTGCCGTCGACCGGTGCTCCCATGCCCACGATTCATCAGTAATCTAGTCGCAGCGGCCGCGCCAACGCAACGGCTGCGGTTACGCTCAGCCGATTTGTAATGCTGTGGTTTCAGGGGAATTCTGTGGCCTTTATGACGCGTTTGGCGGCGCGAGCCACTTACCCGCTTCGCTCGGGCGCGCTCTGCGACAGCGCGCGCGCGATGGCGGTTTTGACCCTCGTATCCGTCGGTTCGACCGATTCGGGAAAGACATCGGCGATATAGCCGTCGCGGCCGAGCAGGTACTTATGGAAGTTCCAGCGTGGAACGTCCTTCGGCCGCGCTTCCGCGGCCCATTTGTAGAACGGATGCGCGTTCGGCCCTTTCACGACCGCCTTGGCGGCGATCGGAAAGGTAACATGGTGATTCTGCGCGGTCGCGGTGATTTCGGCCGCGCCGCCCGGCTCCTGGCCGCCGAAATCGTTGGAGGGCACGCCGATGATCATCAGGCCGCGGTCGCGAAAACTCGGTCCACAATTCCTGCAAGCCGCCATATTGCGGCGTGAAGCCACAGAGCGAGGCGGTGTTGACGATCAGGATCGGCCGGCCGGCGAATTCGGAAAGCCTGATGTCGCCGCCGCTCAACCCCGGAAACGAAAACGCGTAAGCCGTGACCCGGCTCATGCCGGCCTGGGCCACGGATTTTTTGCTCGAGCTGACGGCTGCGATCGCGGCCAGGCCGGCGATCATCGCGTTCCTGCGGTCCATCATCAAATGCCTCGGGCTGGTTCGATAGCGCAAAGCATAGCGCAACGCGCGGACGGTTGCCGCTCAACAAGCCGTTAGAGCAGGCTAGCGCAGCGGGACGATGAAGTCGGTGCCTTCGCCGGTTTCGCCGCCCTGGTTGATGCCGTGATCGGACACCACGATCGAGCCGCCGGTGGTCAGGACTTCCGCGATCCGCGCCATCGCCTCGGGCGCGATGGTGATGCGGTCGAGCGCCTCGGCCGGGCTGTTGGCGACCGGCAGCGGTTTTGCTTCGATCGGCGCGGTGCCCGAGACCTTGCGGCGCCGTGCAGAGCGATCCTCGTCGTCGGTCCGCGCGGCGTTTCGCGCGGTGACCGGCATCGAGACCACCGACCAGCGCAACAGATTGGGATCCTTCTTGTCGGCTTCGGCGGTGAAGACGTGCGTGCCGAGCGGCCGGTCGCTCGGCGCGATGGTGATCGGCACGTCGAACTGCGGCTTGAAACTCTCGCGGACGTAGAGTTTTGAATCCTTGCGGCTGACGAACACCGCGATCTGGCCCGGGCGCCGCGGCGGTTCGGCCTTGGCGAGTTTTTCACCGCCGGGCAGGCGCGCCGTATCCTTCTTCGCATCGGGTGCAGCAGCCGGTGCTTCGGCGGGCTTGGATTCAGTGGGCTTGGCTTCAGCAGGTCTGGCTTCAGCCGGTTTCGATTCCTCGACCTTGACGATCGCTGCCGTCGGAGCCTCGGCGTTTGCCGTGTCGGGTTTCGCTTCAGCGCTGGCTTCGGCTTTTGTCTCGGCGGATGATGCGGCCTCTGCGGCCGGCGTCGTATCCGGCTTGGCCTCCGCGCTCGGCACATCGTTGGCAGGCTGGGGCCGGGCTGTGGACGGCGTTGCGTCCGACATGGTGACGACGGCATTGGTCGCCGACATCGCGCTGCCGGCATCCGCGGTGTGGGTGCGGTCGCGCAGCGGCGCCGCGTGACCGACCGTCGGCCGGAGATCGAGGCTCGTCTCCGCATGTGCAAGATTGGTGGCAGGCTTGATCGCCTGTCCTGCGTCGGCGCCCTTGTCGCTCTTCACCGCGGGCGCATCGGTCGCCGGATCGTTGGCGATGACGGGCTGCGGCACGACTTTCTGCGCCACCAGCAACGGATGCGCGAACTGGGCCGGCGTGACCGCGCCGGGCGTGATGATGACGCGCGCGCCCATCCGGGTCCAGTTCCACATCTTCACGGCAAAGGCCATCGGCATGCGGATGCAGCCGTGCGAGGCGGGGTAGCCGGGCAATACGCCGGCGTGCAGGGCGATGCCCGACCAGGTGATGCGCTGCATGAAGGGCATCGGCGCGCCGCTGTAGATGTTGGAGCGGTGCATCTTGTTCTTCTGGATGACGCTGAACACGCCCATCGGGGTCGAATGCCCCTTCATGCCCGTCGACACCGGGCTCTCGGCAAACAGGCCGTTGGCGTCGTAGACGCGGACCTTCTGCTGATCGATCGAGATGGCGACGATCAGCGGTCCCTGCGGCTTGGCGTTGGTCTCCTTGACGGCCGCGTCCTTCTTGGCGGCAGGCTTGCGGGCCTTCGGCTTGCGCGGCTGCGCCATCGGCGCCGGCTGGGAATAGCCGGTATCGGTGTCCTGCCAATAGAACAGGGTGGCGGCATCGGCCTGGGGGATTGCGACCAAGGTACCGGCCGCCGTGAGCATCGCGATCTGCCAAAAACGCTGTGTGGAACTCGTCGCGCCCGCGATACCCGTACTCAAAAACCGATGCCCGCTCACGCGCTTGACCCTCAAATCCGGTTACTCGAATCGACGCTTCCGATAATTGTTTGTTGTCGCAAAGGCGAAAAGCGTTCACCAGCCGCACGGGTTCCACTCCCAGCGCTTTTCGCGTCAATCGTAGCAAAAAAGCCTCACATTCCGTTAAACGGCGCCCAATTGGCAGGCTTGGCCGGCACCCCGCCGGTGGCCTTCCTGCGCGGCTTGTCGGTCCCTACATAGGCGGCGAGCCCTTCAGCGGAGATATCAATGACATCCAAGGCCATCGTGAAGCGTGACAGGAAGTGGAGAAGTTTTGGCCTTGGGGGTGTTGGCGCTGATGCTTTGGCAGGCAGCGCCGGCGTCGGCCGCCGACGAGCCCGACCTGATTTTTCGCCGCTCGACCGTGTTCAAGTGGCTCAGCCCGAACGACAAGCTCGCGACCTACGCGCGTCGACGACCCCGAGATCGAGGGGGTGGCCTGTCATTTCACGGTGCCGGAAAAGGGCGGCTACAAGGGCTGGCTCGGCCTTGCCGAGGAGGTCTCGGACATTTCGCTGGCCTGCCGCCAGATCGGCCCGATCAAGTTCAAGAACAAGCTGGAGCAGGGCGACGACATGTTCCGGCAGCGCCGCTCGCTGTTCTTCAAGAAGATGCAGATCGTCCGCGGCTGCGACGCCAAGCGCAACGTGCTGGTCTACATGGTCTATTCGGACCGGCTGATCGAGGGCTCGCCGAAAAACTCGACGTCCTCGGTGCCGATCATGCCTTGGGGAGCCAGCGACGCCGCGATTCAGAAATGCGGTGAGTTCATCCAGTAGGCCGATACCGCCCGCCGAGCCTTGAGGACTTCGGGCCTACCCTTTGACCGGATTGGGATATGGGCGGGCCTCCAGGCCGTGGTCGGGCCTGCGCTCGCGGCAACCGACCAGATGCACGAATTTCTGCGGCGCCGAGACATTGCCGCGGAATTCGCTGCCTTGCTGTAACATCGCACCACAAGGAGGCACGGGATGCTCTGGGGATTCCCCCTGGCGCTCTACCGGCTGGCCGGGTTTGCGGGTCGGGGTCGCACTGCCAACATCGATGTTGCCATTACCCACGACGTCTATCCTTTGTTGAGGTGGAGGTCGTAACGCACGGACACGCGCAAAGTTGCACGGCGTTCGACTGAGTCGGCTGGACCGTGGCTTCGGTTCATCCGGTCACCCGGTGGACACAGGCTGCTCCGGAGCCATGGGACGGCGCTCTGAAAGCGGCCCCGGTGACCGGCTCGGCCGCATTCAGCCTGATCCTCTTGAACGACTGCGTCTGCCTTTGAAGTCATTGAGTCTTTTCCGGCCATTGTTTCGTCCGCGTAGGGCCGACGAAACAATTCTCCTCCGCGACGAAACCATTTTCCGTTTTGGCGCAGATGTCCGGAAACAGCCGGCGGCTATCACGCCGAACAACGAGACGGCGGGCGCTGCCGGCCACGGGCTACCGGAGACAGTCAGATGCGGACGACCAGCTTCATCCTCGCCTTTGCCTTCGTGCTGGCCGGTCCCTCGATGGCTGGTTCGTCCGATCAAAATCTTGCCGGGCGTCGGCACGTTTGCCTATCATGGCTCACCGGTTGCGACCTCTGCGATCCAGCCTATGATTGTGGCGGCCAAGTGAGCGTGGCGAGAGCTTCGTCAAGAAGTTCGCCGGTAAAGGGTCGTCATGTTGGTACGCATCTGTTCCGCAGTACTCTTGTCGTTCCTTCTTCTCAGCGGCGCGGCGCAGGCGCAGGTCCAGCTCCAGACGCCACAGACTTCCTTCCGTTCCCTGTTCAAGGTGCCCGATCCGCGCGGCGAGTTCGTGCGGCAGTGCGCGCCGCACATGGTCGGCCGCTGGGCGCATCCCGAAAGCGTTTGCAGCTGCCTGCACGATTACGCCGCGGCGACCGTGGAAGATGCCGATCTGCGCGAAGCCCTGCTGCGCGGCATCAGCGAGACCGGCGTGCCGACGATCGAAACCGCCTGGGTGCCGGCGTCGAAGCAGGCTGAAATCGGCCCGACCTTCACCAAGATCGCCAAGCCGACGCTGCAATGCATGTTCGAGCCGGCGACGAACCAGTAGCGCGCGCCAGGCTCCTGAACTTCCCTTAACTCGACACGCCAGTCACGGTCATTGTAAGCAATGGCCGGTCGACGAATTGCGTGAGCCAGCCAATGCAGCCGGGACGAATCCTGCTCTCATGCGCGGTGCTTGTTCGCGCTGGGCTTGCCGGCCCGTGCGGCGCCCGACGAGGATCTGCTGGGGAAGGCGGCCGGCTATCCGGTCGGCTCGCCCGCCAACTGGTTCTATGACGAGCGCGTCCGGGTCGGATCGTTCAGCCATCTCGACAGCATCCTGCCGCACTACACGCTGAAGAAGCCGGCTGCGCCGCGCGCCGCTGCCGAAAATTTCCACCGCGCCGAAGATCGAATACCGGTTCGAACAGCAGACCCTTAACGCTCGACGACTTTCTCAATCGCCAGCGCGTGACCGGCTTCCTGCTCATCAAGGACGGCGAGGTGCTGGCCGAGCGCTATCAATACGACCGCAAGCCGGACAACCGTTTCGTGTCGCATTCGATGGCGAAATCCATCGTCAGCATCGCGGTCGGGATGGCGCTGGCCGAAAAGAAGATCGCCTCGCTCGACGACACCATCGCCAAATACGTGCCTGAACTGGCCGGCAATCCCTATGGCGAGACGACGATCCGCAACATGCTGCGGATGTCGTCCGGCGTGCCGTTCGAGGAAAGCTACGACGGCAAGGACGATCTGGCGAAGTTCACCCGGCTCCGCATCACGCAGGACTCGGTCGCGGCGTTGCGCGCCTTCACGACCCGCGAGGTCGAGCAGGGGACGCGCTTTCACTATGCGTCCAACCAGACGGTGGCGCTGACGCTGCTGCTGCGCGCGGTGACCGGCATCATCCATGAGCGAATATCTGACGAGCGCGGCTGTGGCAGCCGATCGGCGCGGAGGCCGATGCGACCTGGATCAGGATGCGGGACGGCACCGAAGTCGGCTCGGGGAGTTTCAATGCGGTGCTGCGCGACTATGGCCGCCTCGGCATGCTGCTGGCGAACGACGGCGCGCTCGACGGCCGGCAGATCCTGCCAAAGGACTATCTGCTCGACGCCACCGACTGGCACCGCCAGCCCGAGGCGTTCGCGCCGCGCAAGGCGACGCCGTATTTCGGCTATGGCTACCAGTTCTGGCTGTTCCCCGGCGAGAAGCGGCGGTTCGCGCTGCTCGGCGTCTACGGCCAGTCGATCTTCGTCGATCCCGAACTCAAGCTGGTGATGGTGATTACCGCGGCTGCGAAGAACGCCAGCGTCGGCAAGGAAAGCCTGGGCCGCGAGCGCGACGCGCTGTGGCGCGGGGTCGTCGGCAGATACGGAAGCTGGTAAGGCTAGGCTCGAACGTCAAACAGGCGGCACAAGGGGGAAACCATGCGATTCATTCTCGTCGGTCTCGTTGGCGTATTCGTTGATGGCTTCCCCGGCTCTCGCCGCCGACGCGGCGACGCAGGAGGCCAACAAGAAGACCGTGCTCGAATTCTACGAGGCCGGCCTCAACAGGAAGGACTTTGAGGCGGCATCGAAATTTTTCGGGCCGCGCTACATCCAGCACAATCCGACGGCGCCTGACGGCATCGAAGGCTTCAAGGCCTTCATCGGCTTCCTGAAGGAAAAATTCCCGGACTCGCGCAGCGAGATCAAGCGCGCCTTCGCCGACGGCGACTACGTGATCCTGCACGTCCACAGCGTGCGCGAGAAAGACACGCGCGGCCGCGCCATCGTCGACATCTTCAAGCTGGAGAACGGCAAGATCGTCGAGCACTGGGACGTCGTGCAGGAGATTCCGGAGAAGGCCGCGAACGGCAACGGGATGTTTTAGCGCAGCAGTCGATCGCCGCTATCGCTTCTTCGTGCCCAGCCTCTGAATGCACTTGCGGGTGCGCAGCACGCCTTGCGCCGTCATCTGCGAACCCTGCACTTCCTTGATCTGTCCCGTCGGGCACGATCCATCGTCGACCATCACCCGCTGGCCGAGCCGGAGGTCGGGGATGTCCTGTTCCCGCGAGACGGTCTGCGCGGTGGCGGACGTTGCGATCAGCGACAGGGCAAGGCCGGCGGGCAGAGCGAGGCATCGGACGGCTTTGGTGATCATTCCGGCCTCGCTCACTTGGTCTTGATCTTCAGCCCGTCGGGGCCGACATTGATCTGCAGGCCCTCGGGTTCCTGCTTGGCCTTGTAGAGATTGTAGCCGAGCACGCCGACCGCGACGATCAGCACGCCGATGACGAGATACATAACGTTGCGATTGCCGGACATTCGGTGTTTCCGCTGCTTTTGAATCCAGCGTCGAGCTTAGTGACGCGGCGGCGATTCTCATAGGGCGCCGGCAAAATGGCTTGAGCGATCGGTTCCGGGCGTTAAAATCGCAACAAAGCTTGCCCCGGAGGAAATCGTGAAGACTTACCAGCTCTATATCAACGGCGAATATGTCGATCCCGCCAACAACGAGTGGTTCGAGTCGATCGATCCCTATCGCGGCGAGGCGTGGGCGAAGATCCCGCGCGGTTCCAAGGCCGATGCCGACAAGGCCGTGAAGGCGGCCAACGAGGCGATGTGGCGGGGGCCGTGGTCGAAGATGACGGCGTCGGCGCGCGGCAAGGTGATGCGCAAGCTCGGCGATCTCGTCGCCGCCAATGCCGAGCGTCTCGCCGAGATCGAGGTGCGGGACAACGGCAAGCTGATGGCCGAGATGCTGGGGCAACTGCGCTACCATCCGGAATGGTGGTGGTATTTTGCCGGGCTCGTCGACAAGCTCGAGGGCGGGCTGGTCCCGATCGACAAGCCGGAAACGTTTGCCTACACGACGCACGAGCCCGTGGGTGTCGTGGCGGCGCTGACGGCCTGGAATTCGCCGCTGCTGTTCGTCGCCTGGAAGTGCGCCGCGGCGCTGGCCGCCGGCTGCGCCGTCATCGTCAAGCCGTCGGAATTCACCTCCGCCAGCACGCTGGAATTTGCGGCGCTGACGAAGGAAGCCGGGATTCCCGACGGCATGTTCAACGTGGTGACGGGGTTCGGCCCGGAGATCGGAACCGAGCTGGTCTCGCACCCCGGCGTCGCAAAGATCACGTTCACCGGATCGGATGCAACGGGCGCGAAAGTCTACGAGACCGCGGCGCGCAGCCTGAAGCGGGTGTCGCTGGAGCTCGGCGGAAAATCTCCCAACATCGTCTTCGAGGATGCGGATCTGGCCGCCGCCGCCTCAGGCGTCATCTCGGGCATCTTCGCGGCGACCGGCCAGACCTGTATCGCGGGATCGCGGCTGCTGGTGCAGAACTCGATCAAGGACAAGTTCGTCGAGCGCCTGGTGGAGCTGGCAAAATCCGCCAAGATCGGCGATCCGATGCAGTCGGACACCAATATCGGTCCGGTCACCACGCCGGCGCAGTACAAGAAGATCCTCGACTATATCGACATCGCGAAGGCGGAAGGCGCGCGCTGCCTGCTCGGCGGAAAACCGGCCTCCGGCGCCGGCATCAAGGGCGGCCAGTTCGTCGAGCCGACCATCTTCACCGACGTCGACAATTCGCATGCGGATTGCGCGCGAGGAGGTGTTCGGCCCGGTGCTGTCGATCATCGGCTTCGATACCGAGGAGGATGCGGTCCGTATCGCCAACGACACCATCTACGGTCTGGCCGCCGGGATATGGACCAAGGATCTCGGACGCGCCATGCGGGTGCCGAAACTGCTGCGGGCCGGGACCGTGTGGGTGAACACCTACCGCGCCATCAGCTACATGATGCCGTTCGGCGGCATGAAGCATTCGGGGCTCGGGCGCGAGAGCGGCATCGACGCGGTCCGCGAATATCTGGAAACCAAGAGCGTGTGGATTTCGACCGCAACGACGTGCCGGCCAATCCGTTCGTGATGCGCTGATCATCGCGCGCCCTTCGCCTTGCGGCTCGCCCGCAAGGCGGCCAGCGATGATTTTGCCAACCGCTCGGCGGACGCGATCAGTTGCGGCATCGGGTGGCCGGCAAATCCGAGCACAAAGCCCGGCAGCGGGCGGGCGCGAAAATAGGTTTCCGCCAGCAGCCAGCCGCCGACGCCGGCCTCGGCCTTTGCCGTGGCGGCCACCTGCGGATCGGTCGCGGGATCGAACCGCGCGACCAGATGCAGGCCCTGTGACGGCACCGGCACCGATAGCCGCCCGTCCGAGGCTGTCGATAGCGTCGATGCGAGTGCGTCGCGCGCCTCGCGATAGATCCCGCGCACCTTGCGCAAATTGGCCGCGAACGCGCCGGAATTGAGCATGTCCGCCACCGCGCCTTCCATCAGCGTGCCGGGAAAGCGATCGAACGCGGCGCGGGCGGTCGTCACCGGGCCGACCAGCCGCTCGGGCAGCGCGCAATAGCCGATGCGCAATCCCGGAAACAGCGTCTTGGCAAAGGTGCCCATGTAGATGACGCGCGAGAGGTGATCGATTCCGGCGAGCGACAGCAGGGGCGCGCCGTCATATCGAAACTCGCTGTCGTAATCGTCCTCGATGACGAAGGCATTGGCCTCGCGCGCCCAGTCGAGCAGTTCCAGCCGCCGCGTCATCGACATCTGCACGCCGAGCGGAAACTGGTGCGAGGGCGTGACGTAGGCCGCGCCGGCCTTCGGCGCCAGCGCGCGGCCTTTGGCGACGATCATGCCTGATGCGTCGACCGGCACCGAGACGGGCCGCAGCCCGCAATGCCCGATCGCCCGTCGTGCGGCGGGATAGCCGGGATCCTCGCACCAGATGTGATCGCCGGGTTTGAGGATCGCGCCGAGCACGATCCGCAGCGCGTGCTGCGTGCCTGATGTCAGCATGATCTGGTCCGGATCGCAGCGCAGCCCGCGCGCGGACAGCAGATGATCGGCAATCGCGGCGCGAAGTTCGCGGCTGCCCCTGGGATCGCCATAGTGCAGGTGCTCGGCGCCGAAGGCGCGCATGCGGCGGCCGGCGAACGCCCGGAAGCGCTGCAGCGCCCGTTCATCGATATGGGTGCAGCCGAGCGCCAGCGGGCCTTGCTGCGGCGGCTCGACCGCGATGGTGGCCTTGCCGGGCGTCGCCGGCGCGGCGCGGGAATGCGCGCGGCGACAAAGGTGCCGGAGCCGACGGTCGCCACCGCAAAGCCGTCCGCGATCAGCCGCTCATAGGCCGAGGTGACGGCGTTGCGGCGAAAGCCGGTCTGTTTGGCCAGCGTCCGCTGCGGCGGCAGCGGCTCGCCGGGTTTTGCAATTCCGCCGGTGATGGCGTGGCAGAGCGCCTGATAGAGCCGGTGCGGCGAGGAGGCGCCATGGGTGATGTGCGGCCCGTCGAGGTCGAGCGTCAGTTCGGCCTTGCGGCGTGGCCAGAGCGACAGAATTGGTCGGAATTTTTCGCATGGAATTGGCACTATCGCAGACCAAATTCGCCGGTACAACTTGCTTTGCCGGTCCAATTCGCAAGGGGAGCCACCGTGACGATCGAAGCCGAGACCACCACTTCCTACCCGATGACGCCGCGCAACCGGGTCAAGCGCCTGCACGAGCGCGGCTCCTATGACCGGACGAAGATTCACGCGCTGCTCGACGCTTCGATGCTGTGCCACGTTTCCTATGTGGTCGACGGCCAGCCCTATTGCACGCCGACCTTCTTCTGGCGGGAAGGAGAGACGCTGTACTGGCATGGCAGCAGCGCCAGCCGGATGTTGCGCAACCAGTCCGACGGCCAGCGCGCCTGTCTCACCGTCGCGCATCTCGACAGCCTGGTGCTGGCCCGATGCGGCTTCAACCACTCGGCCGATTACCGCGCCGTGATGGCGTTCGGCACCGCGCGTCTGGTCGACGACCCGGCCGAGAAGGAGCGGGCGCTGGTCGCCATGGTCGATCGTTTCTTTCCCGACCGCACCGCGAGCCTGCGGCAGAGCACCGCGCAGGAGATCAAGGCGACGTCGGTGATCGCGATGGACATCGAAGAGGCGTCGGCCAAAATTCGCGCCAAGGGCGTCGGCGACGACGAGGAAGACTACGCGTCTGCCGATCTATGCCGAGCGCATTCCGGTGCACACCGTGCTGGGCGCGCCCGAGCCGTGTCCGCGGCTGCTCGACGGCGTCGAGCGGCCGGCGACGCTGAACGGGTACTCGGAAGGCCGGCTGCTCGAAGATGCATTGCGGGATGCGCATTTTACGCATTACGCCGGCGGCTGAGATCGGGCTAGGGTGCGCGCTCCCGAACACGCCATTGGAGCTGCCGCATGAACGCCGATACGCAACAAAAAATCCTCGACGCCGTCGATGCGGGCTTCGACGCCCAACTGGCGACGACAAGGGATTTCGTTGCGATCCCCTCGACCCGCGGCGCCGAGGGGCCGTGCCAGGACATGATCGGCGATCTCCTGCGCCAGCGCGGCTATGAGGTCGACGACTGGCATATCGATGTCGGGGATCTGAAGGATCTGCGCGGTTTCGGTCCGATCGAGCATGATTTCTCGAAGGCGCGGAGCGTGGTCGGCACCTACCGGCCGGCGAACAATGCCGGCAGATCGCTGATCCTGCAGGGCCATTGCGACGTGGTTCCGACAGGGCCGCTCGATATGTGGGAGACGCCGCCGTTCGCGCCGGTCATCAAGGACGGCAAGATGTATGGCCGCGGCGCCTGCGACATGAAGTCGGGCACCATCGGCGCGCTCTATGCGCTCGATGCGATCAAGGCCGCGGGGCTGAAGCCGACGGCGCGCATTCACTTCCAGTCCGTGATCGAGGAAGAGAGCACCGGCGTCGGCGCGCTCTCGACCCTGCAGCGCGGCTACCGCGCGGACGCCTGCTTCATCCCGGAGCCGACCGGCGAGACCATGATCCGCTCGCAGGTCGGCGTGATCTGGTTTCGCCTCAAGGTGCGCGGTTTCCCGGTGCATGTGTTCGAGGCCGGCGCCGGCGCCAACGCCATTCTGGCGGCGTATGATCTGATCCACGCGCTGCAGAAGCTCGAGGCCGACTGGAACGAGCGCGCCAAGGCGGATCGCCACTTCAACGCGGTCGCCCATCCGCTCAACTTCAACCCCGGCATCATCAAGGGCGGCGACTGGGCCTCCAGCGTGCCGGCCTGGTGCGACGTCGATTGCCGGATCGCGGTGCTGCCGGGCTGGTCGATCGCCGAATGCCAGAAGGAGATTTTGGCCTGCGTGTCGGCCGCCGCGCGCGACCATCGCTTCCTCTCCAACAACCCGCCGCAGGTGGAATGGTCGGGTTTCCTGTCGGAGGGCTATGAGCTGGTGAATTCGGCCGAGCCGGAAGCCGCCTTCGCAAAAGCGTTCGGCGCCGTCTTTGGCGGCACGGTGCCGGACCGGGCGTTCACCGCGCTGACGGATACGCGGTTCTATGGCTTGAACTACAACATCCCGAGCCTTTGCTTCGGCGCAAAGGGCGCGGCGATGCACGGCTTCAACGAATATGTCGAACTGGACTCGCTGCGGAAGTCGACGAAAGCGACCGCGCTGTTCATCGCGGAATGGTGCGGGGTGGAGAAGGCGTAGCCATCCTCAAGGCTTTGCGCGAAAACTTTCGACCATCTTTCGAAATTCCGGCAAGGCCTCTTCAAATCGCTCTGACGGTGCGATGCCCAGCAGGACAAAGGGGCGTCCCGCCGGATAGAGGGCAACGACCAAATAACGGAGCGGGCGGCCACTGGCGCCTTTGCCCTCCGCAAGATATTCGAAGCCGGCGATGTTTGCCGTCGTCAATGGCCGGCTGCTCAGGATTTTCTTGTCGGTGATGGTTTTCGACACCAGAAATTGCTGCTCTCCAAAGCGCTGCTGATCAGCTGAAGCAATGGTTGTATCGGCGGCGAGACTGACGATGAAGCCGACGTCGTCCAACTGTCCCTCCGGCGGAGGCGGCGTTTCCTTCAGCAGCAGACCCCTGCCGGCCAGCGGCTTGCGATACGTGAAGCGCGCGGTCGGCGCGATCGAGAACGGCAGGGCGGCGATTGGATCGACCGCGGCCGCCGCATTGATCCGTGCGCTGGCCAGCGCGGCGCGGATCACGGCATCCGACAGCGTCGGCGGCGCGGGCTTTGCGACCGAGACGGTCACCATTCCGACGACGTCCGGGCTGTTGATGACCATCAGCCATTTATCGATAATTTGATTGCCGACCCGCTGCTCCGCCCGCGCGGTGACCTGCTCGTAAGGCAGTCCCTCGATCATTTCCTTCGACACCAGCCGCATGCCATGCTTGGCCATCGCATCCGCCGTAAAACCGTTGCGGAACTGCGGGAACGCGACCGGAGGGAATTCCGCCAGCAGGATCGACGCATTGTTCGGCTGATCGAGAAAGCCGGTGAATGTCGTGGCGACAACAAAGCCTTTCGGCGGTTCGAGGCTGATGCGGCTGCCCGGGGGCGTGACCGGATCGGCAGCGTTGGCGAGGCCGGCGAACAGCCAGCCGGCGAGAGCTACGGTGTAAGCAAGATGTCGCATCGCTATCGTTCGTCGCCGCATGCTTGCGTAACCCACTCTACGTCTCGTCCAACACGACAGTCCCGAGAGAGTGTGATCTTCAAATGACGGCGCCGAGTCAATGTCTGCTGTTGTGAAAAGGTGTAGGTGTCGTCCCTGCGAACGCAGAGCTGTAGGGTGGGCAAAGCGTAGCGTGCCCACCATCTTGCTCCATTGAGGAAACATGGTGGGCACGTCGCTGCGCTCCTTTGCCCACCCTACGAATTTTCGTTCCACAACGCCTGCACGATCGCATCCAGCCCATCGGTCAGCGCCGCCGGTCCGGGCTGCAGGATGATCGGCGACTTGATCTCGACGATGCGGTTGTTGCGCACGGCCGGAATATCGCTCCAGCCCGGACGCTGCCGGATGCGATCCGGCACGACTTTCTTGCCGCACCAGGAGGCGAGGATCACATCGGGGGCGGCGTCGCGCACCACATCGGGCGCAATGATCCGGTCCTTCGCGGCCTGCTGAAGCCGCAGTTTCGGCAGCGCGTCCTCGCCGCCGGCGATCTCGATCAGTTCGGATACCCAGCCGATGCCGGAAATCAGCGGATCGTCCCATTCCTCGAAATAGACCTTTGGCTTCGGCTGTGGCCGGGGCGTCGCCGCGATGCGCGCGAGGCGCGCTTCAAGATCGCTCGCGAGTTGATCGGCGCGCGCTGTGGCGCCGACGAGGGCGCCGAGCGTGCGGATCATCGCAAAGATGCCGGCGATGTCGCGCTGGTTGAAGACATGGATGGCGACGCCGGCGCGCACGAGATCGGCGACGATGTTCGGCCTGCAGGTCGGAGAAGGCCAGCACGAGATCGGGCTGCAGCGCGAGAATTTTTGGAATGTCCGCGGAGATGAAGGCGGAAACCCGCGGCTTCTCGCGGCGGACGTGCGGCGGCCGCACGGCGTAGCCGGAGACGCCGACGATGCGGTCCTGCTCGCCGAGCAGATACAGCGTCTCCACGGTCTCTTCGGTCAGGCAGACGATCCGGCGGGGAGGGAACTGGCGCATGCTGGCGATTGCCGAATTGCCGGCTGCCGTTTCACGGAGCATTACCTCGGACGTCATTGCCGGAGCTTGTACCGCGGCAATCCATCCTCTCAAAAACATCTCCTTTCGAAGGTGGATGGATACGCGGGTCAAGCCCGCGTATGACAGATGAAAGAAAAGCCGGAGGACGAATGACGCCGCTTGAAAAAATCCAGTCGATGAAGATGCCGTTTGCCGAACTGAAGGGGGTGACCTTCACGGAAGCCGGACTGGACCGGGTGGTGGCGAAGATGCTGGTGCGGCCGGATCTGTGCACGCTGCGCAACACGATTCACGGCGGCGCGGTGATGGCGTTCGCGGATTCGGTCGGCGCCGCCGCGACCGTCATCAACCTGCCGGCGGACGCCAAGGGCACCACCACGATCGAGAGCAAGACCAATTTCATCGGCGGCGCCAAGGAAGGATCGACGGTGATCGCGACCGCCACCCCGGTGCATCGGGGCCGCCGCACCCAGGTCTGGCAGACCCGGCTGGAGACCGAGGACGGCAAGCTGGTGGCGGTGGTGACGCAAACCCAGATGGTGCTCTAGCACCACGCTGGTCGAGCGTTAATGATTGGTTAAAATGGCGGCGCTAAGGCGCTGCAATCGCTGCCATTATTTGAGGCAGTACACGGATTATCTACCCTTGAATTCTATGTTGCGATGCACAATATGGAGCCTCTAGGGATTCGACGCCTCCTCGAGGGTTTCACTAAGAGGAGTTAGAATATGTACCTCACGCACATTGCGGCCGCGCTTGCCAATGCCAGCGTTCGCACGCTGAGCCAGCAGGAAGAATTGCCGCTGTTGCGCGATCACCTGCTGCGGCTCGACCGCAACAGCCGTCGCGACCGTTTCCATGGCTTCATGGACGACAGTTTTGTCGAGCGCTACGCCGAGAAATGCGCCAATGACGGCACGACCATCGTCGCCTTCTTCGAAAACGGCGTGGTTCGCGGCGCGGCGGAACTGCATCCGCCGGACCAGTCGCCGGATTCGCTGCCCGAGATCGCGTTCAGCGTCGAGGCGTCGGTGCGCCGGCGCGGCGTCGGCAGCATCCTGTTCCGCAAGCTGATCGCGGAGGCGCGCGCCAAGGGCTACAACAGCCTGCGGATCACCACCGGCGTCGCAGAACGAGGCGATGCGGGCGCTCGCCAACAAGTTCGGCGCGCAGCTGGCGTTCCGGCACGGCGAATCCACCGGCACCATCGACCTGACGAAGCAGGATCACGCCGAACTCGTGCCGACCTGGGCGGATAGCATGCTGAACGCCGCGCGAACGGCCGCGAACTTCAATCGTGCCTATTGGCGGATGTGGCTGCGGGTGTCTGGCTGGCGCCGCGCCGCCTGAGCGCGCGTTCCGGTCGAGGCCAGGTTTTCCTCTCCCGAAAATTTCAAAGCCCGATTCTGGCTGAACCAGAATCGGGCTTTGTCGCATGATTTGTCGAATTTTCGTGCCGCGAATCGCGATCCGGTTCGCTCAAGCCGACCGGCGTCAGGTGCCGGTGCGCTTGTCGTTGCCAAAACGCCTGATGACGCGGCGCTCGACCACCACGGCGCGCTGCGCGCCTTGCTCGCCCGCGATGATGCGGGTGACCGATCGCGCCATCGCGCGGCCGGTCTTCTTCACTTCCGCCAGCACGTCCTCGATAAGGCATCCCCATCAGCGCGGCGGCGATTTCAGCCTGCTGCTGCTGATCCTCGGTGATCCCGACCGCGGCGAAGATTGCCTCTTCCAGCGTCGGCGGATCCCGCCGGACGCGCCGCGTGCCGTATTTCGTGTTCCAGTCTTCGCTCATAGGGGCCTCGCATCTGCTTGCGGAGATACCTAGGTGTCCTCATGTTGCATTGCAATATGAAATTCGGCTGGCAATACAGCCATGCACCTAAAATTGCTCCAGCCTTAACGTCTTTGTCGCGTTTACCGGCGTCATGGCGCGGAATTACCGGCGGCGCCGAGCTCCAGCGGCTGCTGCGGCCATCGTTTCAGCGCGGCATGTCCGGCATCGGTCAGCACGTAGATGCCGCGCTCGGCGCGGTCGAACCAGCCATAGACGTTGTGCAGCAGGATTTTCCCGGCGTCGGGCATATCTGGTCGCAAATCCTTCACGCGCCGCGGCCCCGCTGACAGCGCCGAGGCGCAGGCCAGCGCCTGCTGCCGATAGGCCGTCATGATCGGCGCGCGGGTCGAGCCGCCCATCGCGGGATCGCCCTTGCGCTTCTGATGCTCGGCGACCAGCCGCGAGCGCTTTTTCGGATTGCGGCGAGGGGCTGTCGTCGCCGGCTGCACGATCACCTCGACATCGCCGGTATTCGTGACCGCCAGCATGCCGAATCCGAGCCGGCGGCAGAGGTTGCGGTAGCGCGCGTCGCTCTCGCGGCCCTTGCCGCGGGCGGATAGCTTTGCCGCGACCCAGACTTCGTCGGCCGCGCCGGCGCGATCCACCGCCTGCAGGATCAGCTCCAGGTTGAAGGCGAGCTTCAGCTCGCCGATCACCACGACCGGCGGGTCGTCGCCGCTCAGCGCCACCAGATCGCAGCCGCCGACCTCGCCCTTGACGGTGAAGCCGAGCTTTTCGAGGAAGCGTTTGACGGGAAGGTAAAGCGCGGTTTCCAAAATTCGCTCCGGCGGCGGTGTGGCCGCAACTCAATCGCGCAGAGTCTAGCCGAATTCGGGCAAAGCGTTTGATCGGATGGCGGCAGCGGTTAAAGTCGGCGCGGGGACAAGACCAATGGCAGTTGAGGGAACCTCGCGATCGATCGATCGCGGGGCCGTCATGTTTGCCTGTTCCCGGAGTAAGCAGGGCGTGCGAGGATTGTACAAATTCCGTTTCACGACGGAGCGCGGCGAAGGTTCCGGCGTGATTTTCGCCACCGAAAGCGGCAGGCTCTATGGCGGCGACACCGGCTCTTCATTCGTGGGCCGCTTCACCGAGGCCGACGGCGTCATCTCCGCCGAATGCGTGATGTCGCGCCATTACTACGACCCCGGCTATGTCCCGATGTTCGATGTCGACAACATCGCGCTGAGTTACACGGGCGCGCGCTGCGGGGATGAAATTCATTTCGAGGGCGGCAGCGCGGCCTTGCCGGGCTTCCGGTTCAAGACCGTGCTGACGCCGATCAATGACGATGACGCGCCGCCGCCCGGCGAGGTCGGCCCGGACGGCATCGGCAACGGGCTCTATTCCATCCACATCCGGATGCTCGACGGTATCGACGCCGGCAACAGCGGTGTCATGCTGCTGCATGACGGGCTCATCCGGGGCGGCGACGCGTTCTTCGACTACATCGGGGCCTACACGGCGGCGAACGGCAAGTGGAAAGGCGAAATCGTCAACCGCGAGCATACGCAGTCAAAGGGCGACCGGCCGCTGTTCGGCGGCCATGAAGTCGGCATCGGCTTTTCCGGCACCTATGACCGCGAGGGCGCGGAAGGCGAAGCCACCGCGCTCGCCGGCAAGCGCAGCATCCGCTTCAAGGCGGTGCTGCGAAAGCTGGTGGATGTGGAGGGCTAAACCCGCCCGTTCACCGGCAGCAAGGCGCCGGTGACGGCGCTGGCGGCGTCGCTGGCGAGGAACAGGATCACGTCGGCCAGTTCCTTCGGGCGCACCCATTTTGCGAAATCGGATTTGGGCATGCTGTCGCGGTTGGCCGCGGTGTCGATGATCGAGGGCAGCACGGCGTTGACCGTGATCTTGCCCTTGAGCTCGGCGGCGAGCGCCTCGGTGAGGCGGTGCACGCCGGCCTTGGAGGCCGCATAGGCGCCCATGCCGCTGCCGGCCTGCAGCGCGCCCATCGCGCCGACATTGACGATGCGCCCGGCGCCCGAGGCTGCGAGATGCGGGATCGCCGCGCGCGAGGCGTTCAGCGCGGTCATGACGTTGAGCGCGTACATCCGTTGCCACGTCTTCGGATCGCCCTCCGCCACCGTCTCGAAGGCAAAGCCGCCGGCGATGTTGATCAGCGCATCGAGCCTGCCGAAATGCGACGCGGCGGCGTTGATGGCTTTGCCGGCCTGGGCGGCATCGGTGAGGTCGACGCCGCCGAGTTCCAGCAAGTCGGCGGTTGCAGGGATTTGCGTCGGAGCGTGGTCGACGCTCGCAATTCGCGCGCCGCGCGCCTGCGCTTCCTCGACGACCACCTGGCCAAGCGCGCCCAGCGCGCCCGTCACGACAATCACTTTTCCGTCCATGATGGGCCTCCGCACGCTGGAGAACAGACAGCGTACACTAGCGTCAGCAGCTTTTGATTTGCAATGCCGCGAAGATCCGCGTCCTAATGCGAGCGTTCGATGAACTGTTCCCGCAGAGGATGCTCACATGCCCGACGCGCAGCAGGCCGATCCATTCAATTTCCGCTACCCGCTCAAACACCTGACTGAGAGCCTCAACACGCAGCGAAACACCAGGATCGTTGCCTTTGGTTCCTCGTCGACGGCGGGCGCGCGCCAGGTCGTACCCTTTCCGGCCTATCTCGAGTTGATGCTGAGGGGCGAATTCGGCATCCAGATGACCAGCAAGTTTGGCAAGCGGATGATCAATGTGATCAACAGGGGAGTCGGCGGAGAGGAAGCGTCGACCGAGTTGCCACGCATGCAATCGGATGTGATCGACGAGGCGCCGGCACTGGTGATCTGGCAGCTCGGGACCAACGCTGTCTTTCGCAACACGGAGCCCGAATTCGCGTTCGAGAAAGTCTTTGCCGCCATTGCGGAGGGGCTGGATCGCCTGGCCAAGATCCCGGCCGATGTCATCCTGATGGACTCGCAATACACGGCCGCCGTCGTGACACCCGAGAAGAAGCCGCTCTCCGAGGCGATGGTGAAGCGCATATCCGAGCTGGCTGAGGTCGCCGGGGTCGATGTGTTCCGTCGCTACGCGCTGATGGAGCCGTGGCACATCGCGATGCGAGAATTGGTCGATCCGGCCGATGACCTCGTACTGCACCTGAGCGACTGGGCAACGCGGAACGTCACCGAGGCGCTGTTCAATCAAATCAAGAGGATGGTGCAGGCTGCCGGCGGCGTCGCGTAGGACTACGGGACGGAGCGGAATCGATAAAATTTGCCGGAGTTTTGTAAGCCGTTTTCATAATCCGCTCGCTACAAGCGGCTACCAACACAAGGCAAGGGGATTTGTTATGGGTTTGCCGGATCATGGTTTACCGCTTGTTCAGCTCAAGGAGCAGCGCCGCGATCTCGTGGTCGCGTTGCAAAATCGCAGCGGTCCGGTTTCGAGCTGGGAATTGATGCAGATCGCGGCGATCCAGCAGGCGATCTCGGCGTTCGAGGACGTCATCGCCGATCTCGATGCCGAAATGGAAATGGAAGCGGCGGCCTGAGCCGATAGGCTGACCTTCCGGACCGCCAAGGCTTGACCGCCCAAGGCTTGTTTTTTTGGGTGCTTTACTCGCGCATAGCGGGTAGGGTCGCGGTATGCACCGCGCTCGGGCCTTCACACTCGTTCTCATCGCTCTCTATCTGCAGCAGATAGCTGCCGTGCATGCGCAAGCCTGCGTTGCCGATCGACATGGCGACCTCGTCTGCGGCGAGGGGAAGGCCGCGATGCGTGTCGTTGCCGACACCACTTCGCCATCGAAGGAATACGCCTTCGCCTGGCGCAGCGAGCAGGGTCTGCCGTCAGGCCGCGATCAGCCGCCAGCCGGCGTCGAAAATCTCCTGATCCGCATCAGTGACGGCACGGTGCTGGCCAAGCTCGGCGGCAAGTATTGGGCGACCGAAGAAATGCGCGCCAACCGCGCCGATCTGCTGGCGGCCTGGTCGCCGGACAGCCGGTCCGTCATCGAGGTCGCAAACAGCCGCTGGGACAGCGACTCCTTTGCCTATTACCGGATTGACGGTGCAACGGCGACCAAGCTCGATCTGCGTGCGGTGGTCGAGCCTGTCATGACGGCGAGACTGCCGCCGCGAAATCGCCAGGGCAATTCCTTCCGCGTGCGTGAGGATCTGCCGGTGACGCTGGATGCGCGCGGCCGCGTGAGCTTTACCGCGATGCTCTATGTGCCCAAGAGCGAGACCAGCAACGACTACAAGGTGGCGGTCAACGTCAGGACGCAAGGCGGCAAGCCGTCCGCGCAGGTCGTGTCGATGCGGCGGGCGAGATCGGATTAGGTCAGCGCTGCAGATAGCGCGCTTCGAGATGGGCGCGTTCGGCCTTGCCTAGACCGAGGCCATCGTGGAGATAGGTTTCGAGATTGCCATAGTCGGCGTCGATCGCCTCGAACGCGGCGGCCAGAAACGCTTCCCGCACGGAACCCAGCACCTGCCTGATCTCGTCGGGCAAATCGGTGCTGTGGTTGGGATCCCTGCGGTAGAAGCGGTTGGTCAGCAGATAATCTTCCGCAATGGTGTCCCGGGAAACGCCGAGCGTATGCAGGATCAGCGCGCAGGCAAAACCGGTGCGGTCCTTGCCGGCGGTGCAATGGATCACCAGCGGTGCGCTGTCTTCCAGCAGATGCGCGAACAGCGTGCGGTAACGCGGCGTATTGTTCTGCACATAGCCGCTGTAGGACTCGCGCATCACCGAGATGGCGTGGTCGGTCGACAGCGGCGTGCCGGTGGCGACGATCGCGCGCAGCGCCGCCACCACCGTGGGTTCGACCGGCAGCGAATGCACGGTGATTTCAGGCATGCCGCACTGGGCGGCGGTGCGCTCCTCGGCGCCGCGAAAGTCGAACGCGCTGCGGACGCCGAGCTGGCGCAGCATGGCGGCGTCGTCATCGGTGAGATGGCCGAGATGGTTGGAGCGAAATATCTGCCGCCAGCGCACGGTCCGGCCGTCGGCCGTCGGATAACCGCCGAGATCGCGGAAATTGCTGGCGCCGGAGAGGTTGAGATGGCGGTCGAGGGGAGCTGACATCGGCTGCTTCTGACGGTCTTGAGTGGCTGATGGGAGCAGGGCATATCGTGCGTTCCCGTCTCGTCTATACTGTACCCGGTGGGGGACCAAACATGAATTGCCGCAGGAACAAGATTTTTGGCGTCGCGCTGTGTTTTGTGATGATGGCAGCCGCACCCTCGGCCGCGTTCGCGCAGTCGAGTTTCCGGAACTATCGCTGCGCCGACGGGGCGCAATTCATCGTCGGGTTTTTCCAGTACGATTCCCGCGCCCATCTGCAGCTCGACGGCAAGGCGCTGACGCTGCCCAAGCGCGTGGCGCTGTCGGGATCGCGCTACCAGGGCAAGGGCGTGACGCTGAGGATCACCAAGGGTGGGGTCACCACGCTCAAGCACGCCAAACGGCCGGTCACCACCTGCGAGCAGACATGAAAAAGGGCCGAAACACCGTTGTTTCGACCCTTTTCTAGTTCGCCGTCCGCGCCCTGCTGATCGGGCGCGTCCCTGTCAAACACTTGCCGGAACATCAGTGGTCCCGTCCGGTCTTTTCGTCCTCGATGGCGGCAGCGTGGTACCAGCTGTCGCTGCAATCCGCGACGTTGGCCGGCGGGGTAACGAACCCGGTCTTGGCCTCGCCATAGCGACGTCCGCCGAGTGCCGCGCGGCCCCCGGTGGGGAATTGATAGATCCTCGCGGATCCCTGATCTACACCCGTATTCATCATCGCAGTCTCTCCTTTTGCCGAAGCAGCAACCCTCATGGTGCGCCCGACTCGTTTTGTAGTGGTTACATAAGTCGATATTGTCGGTGCCCGGAGCGAGTGCAAGTTGACCAAGATGACGTCATTGTCTGTCTAATTCGCGGGCATTTGTGGCGTTGCTTCCTGCAAGGCAGCGTAGGGGGTGATCAACGCGTGAGCCGAGGACAGGTTGCTTGGCCGAGCCGTCGCGCCCCGAAAATCACGACTGAGGGTGCCGCAGCTTTAATCGCGGACCGTCCCGCGAGCGCAAATGCCGGAGAAATGGGCTGGATTCGGACGGCGAACATGCCGCAGCTCCGCCCGATTTGCAGGCCAGCCGCGCTCCTATGTCGCAGCTTTTATTTTTGCCGGCCGGCAATCCGCCCTGTGGATAGCCTCTCCCGCAGTGCAGCGACTGGCACGTTAAATGCTTAGTAACGCGTGGCCTGACGTGGCCGGGTACACGTATGCGGAGACTTCCGGGGGGCTGGACGTCAAAATCCAGATTTCAAGGCTTCGGTTTCCCGCATTCCACTAGCAAATCAAGAGAGGCTCAATGACCAAGTACAAGCTCGAGTATATTTGGCTCGACGGGTATACGCCGACACCGAACCTGCGCGGCAAAACGCAGATCAAGGAATTCGCTTCGTTCCCGACGCTGGAACAGCTTCCGCTGTGGGGTTTCGACGGCTCGTCGACCATGCAGGCCGAAGGCAGGAGTTCGGATTGCGTGCTCAAGCCGGTCGCGGTCTATCCGGACGGCGCGCGCACCAACGGCGTTCTGGTGATGTGCGAAGTCATGATGCCGGATGGCGTCACGCCGCACGCGACCAACAAGCGCGCCACCATTCTTGACGACGAAGGCGCCTGGTTCGGCTTCGAGCAGGAATACTTCATGTACAAGGACGGCCGTCCGCTCGGCTTCCCGACCGCAGGTTACCCGGCGCCGCAGGGCCCGTATTACACCGGCGTCGGCTACTCGAACGTCGGTGCGGTCGCCCGCGAGATCGTCGAGAAGCATCTCGAACTGTGCCTGTTCGCCGGCATCAACCACGAAGGCATCAACGCCGAAGTGGCGAAGGGCCAGTGGGAATTCCAGATCTTCGGCAAGGGCTCCAAAAAGGCCGCCGACGAAATGTGGATGGCTCGCTACCTGCTGCAGCGGCTGACCGAAACCTACGAGCATCGACATCGAGTATCACTGCAAGCCGCTCGGCGACACCGACTGGAACGGCTCGGGCATGCACGCCAACTTCTCGACCACCTTCCTGCGCGAGACCGGCGGCAAGGCCTATTTCGAGGCGCTGATGGCGGCCTTCGACAAGAACCTCATGGACCACATCGCCGTCTACGGGCCTGACAACGACAAGCGCCTGACCGGCAAGCACGAGACCGCGCCCTGGAACAAGTTCAGCTATGGCGTGGCCGACCGCGGCGCTTCGATCCGCGTGCCGCACTCGTTCATGAAGAACGACTACAAGGGCTATCTCGAAGACCGTCGTCCGAACTCGCAGGGCGACCCCTACGCCATCGCTTCGCAGATCCTCAAGACCGTCGCTGAAGTTCCGACCGCCGCCAAGTCGGCGGCCGCCTAAGCGAGGCGATACGACCCCCGGGGTCTCCCGGGCTGCACCGTTGATCCGTCAGGGCGAAACCGCCCTGGCGGATCATTGCATTTTGATGACGACCGATGATGCCACCTCTGGTTTTGATTCAAATCCACCGGTTCAAGGCCGTTTCCCTGCGCTGTGAACCGCGCTAGACAACGCCCTTCATAGCGTTTTCAAGCGAAGTGGCTGCCGGTTCGCGTGAAGAAAACGCGTCGAAACAAGAATCTAGGGCTTCGGTTCTCTATTGGAACCGAAGCTCGGGGCTTGCCGGGGACGCGGCATTGTTTGAAGGTTTTTACAAAGTCAGGTTTCAGCTTGGCGCTGCGGTCGGCCGCAGCGTCATGTATGTGCGCGACGGCAGGATGCTGGGTGGCAATTCGGCCTTTGCCCATATCGGCAGCTACGAAAAGCATGACGACAGCATCGACATCGTGATCCAGACCGTCCGCCACAACCCGGACCCGAATTACCGCGCGATGGCCGGCACCGACGATGCGACCCTGCTGGCGAAGGGCAGGGCCGACGGCGTTCTCTACCGTTTCGAAGGTGGCTTGAAGGAATTGCCCGGTGTGGCGTTCCATTCGGTGATGACGCCGATCGAGCAGGACGCGGTTCCGATCGCCGGGGGCGTCGGCGAAGGGGGCGTCGTCAACGGCCTCTATTCCATCCACATCCGCATGCTCGACGGCGTCGACGGCGGCCTGACCGGCGTCATGCTGCTCAATGAAGGCCGCATCCTCGGCGGCGACGCCTCGTTCTATTATGTCGGCTCCTACACCTCGGAGAACGGCCGCTGGAAGGGGCAGATCCTGAATCAGGAGCACACGGCGGTCATGGGGGAGAACCCCATCTTCGGCGGCCATGAAGTCGGCATCGGCTTTTCCGGCAGCTGCGACGCGGAAGGCGCGCTCTTGGAGGCGACCGCGCTCGCCGGCAAGCGCAGCCTGCGCATGACCGCCGTGCTCAAGCTGATGCACCGGGTCTAGCTGTCATGAGCGACACCATCCGCGTGCTGTCGACGCTGGCGCTGAAGGGCGCGGTCCTCGCATTGGCGGGCCAGTATCGCGCCGCCGGCGGCGTGCACATCGACGCCGATTTCGCGCCGACCCTGGCGCTGTTGACCCGGCTGCGCGCGGGCGAGGCAGCCGACGTCGTGATCCTGACCCGCGAAGGTCTGGACGAGGTCGCGCGCGAGGGGCGGGTGGCCGCCGATAGTTGCGTCGACCTCGCGCGCTCCTGGGTCGGCATCGCCGTCAAAGCGGGCGCGCCGCATCCCGATATCGCGACCGAGGCGGCGCTGCGCGCAGCCTTGCTCGGCGCACGGTCGGTGGCCTATTCGCGGCTCGGCGCCAGCGGCATCCTGTTCGCAAAGCTGATCGAGCAGCTCGGCATCGCCTCCGAGATCAATGCGAGGGCCGTGATCATCCAGCAGGGTTTTACCGCGGAAAAACTCGTGACCGGCGAGGCCGATCTTGCGGTCCAGCAGATCAGCGAGTTGAAGCAGATCGAAGGCATCGAGGTGGTCGGACCCATTCCGCGCGAATTGCAGACGCCTGCGGTGTTTTCCGCAGGCCGCATGACGGCGACGAGCAAGGCGGATGAAGCAGATCGACTGTTGCGGTTTCTGGCTTCGCCCGAGGTCGCGCCGGCGCTGCGCGAAAGCGGGCTGGAACCTGAATTTCCCGGCGCTGCGTCGCAACCCGCGTGATGAGGAGGACGCTCCAAGGCAGATGATCCGCGGCGCCGCGCGGCGGCGAGCCGCCGCGACAGTCGGCCGAGCGAGCAGCGGGCCGTGTCGCTGCCGATACGACGATGGTCATGATATCGAGCGCCCAGATGACTTCAGCGGCATGCCGCCATAGTCGCCGAAATGCAGCGGCTGCGAGACCAGAAGCGCCTTCAGATAGACGGGAAGGTCGCGCGTGTCGGACACTTCGCCGGTCTCGCCGTCCAGCAGCACCGGTTTGAGCAGCCGCGACGTCAGCGGCGTGTCGCCGCGCATGAACACCGCGAAATGGTGCGAACTGGTGAAGGGCGTGCCGGGAAAGGCGACGAACGAGACGTTCATGTCGGGCGCGGTCTTGCGCGCGTTGTCGAGCGTGGCGTCGAGCGAAGCGAGATGGACCGGTGGCGGCTTGCCGGCATAGGGCTTGACCATGTCCGCGAGTTCGTTGGCCTTCCACTGGCCGAGCATGACCTCGGCGAGGGTGTTGATCACGCCGGTGGCGCCGACTACCAGCGCCCACGCGATGGTGACGGCGCCGAGCAGATTGTGCCAGTCGAACCAGGCGATGCGGCGCGACTTGTCTCGCAGCGTGCCAAAGCTCAGGCGGCGCGTGAACGGCCAGTACAGCACGACGCCGGACACGATCGCGACCAGGAACAGAAATCCCATGGCGCCGAGGAACAGTTTTCCGGGCTGGCCTGCGAACATGTCGACATGCAGTTTCAGGAAGATCAGCATCGGGCCGCCGCCGACCGCGCCGAGCGGTTTTGCGGTGTTGGCGTCGTAAGCCCGCAGCGTCGCCGCGTCCGGATCGCCGTCGGGCCTGGTGTTGGTGAAGGCAATCACCGTGTTCGGTTCGTCCTTGTCCCACGAGATGTACTGCAGGACGCGGCCCGGATCGTGCGCGAGCGCGGTGCGGGCGATCTCGTCGATGCTTCGCTTCACCGCACCTGCTCGCGCGATCTCCGGCTTCGGATCGTAGCCGAGCAGCTCGTCGATCTCGTGATGGAAGATCAGCGGCAGGCCGGTGACGCACAACATCAGCAGGAACAGCGTCGATACCAGGCTGCTCCAGGTGTGGACCACCGACCAGATGCGAACGGTTCTGGCTTTCAGCGTCGTCTCCTGACGGTTACGTCTTACCTACCATTTATAGGCGAGGCTCGCCGTGACGCGACGGCGATCGCCATAGAAGCAGGACGTATCCGACGCGCAGCTCGCGACATAGATCGTGTCGGCGATGTTGATGACGTTGAGCGCGGCGCGCCAGTTCTGCCATTCGTAATGGACCGCCACGTCACCGAGCACCACCGAGGGGACCACCAGCGTATTCGCGGTGTCGGCAAAGGATTTTCCGACATAGCGCACGCCGCCGCCAAAGCCAAAGCCGCTCAGCGGCCCTTCCTGGAAGGTGTAGTCGGCCCACAGCGAGCCCACCTGCTGCGGCGTGTTGGTCGGCGTCAGGCCGATCAGCGCCGGATTGGGGTCCTTGCTGGTGAAGAGATCGTAGGTGGTGAACGCTGCGACTGTCTTCAGCCCCGGCAGGGGATTGGCCACGGCCTCGAGTTCCAGACCGCGCGAGGTCACCTCGCCGGTCTGGTTCTGGAGGAATATGGGACCCGGGACGTCGTCGGCACGTTCTGCCGCTTCAGGTCGAACACGGCGACGCTGAAATGGCCGTTGAAGCCGGCCGGCTGGTACTTCAGGCCGACCTCGGCCTGCTCGCCGGTTTCCGGCAGGAACAGCTGGTTCGAGGCGTTGAGGCCGATGATCGGGTTGTAGCTGGTCGCATAGGCGACATAGGGCGCGAGGCCGTTGGCGAAATTGTAGATCAGGCCGGCGCGTCCGCTGAACTTGCTGTCCTCGCGGTTATACAGCGTGGCGCCGCTCGGACGATCGCCCTGGCTGGTCGAGACCCAGTCATTGCGGCCGCTCAGCACCAGCGTGAAACCGCCGAACTTGATCTGGTCCTGCAGATAGACGCCGAGCTGGTTCTGGGTGAGCAGGAAATTGCGGAACGGCGCGGCGCCGGTGAAGGGGATATCGCCGGTGCCGTAGGTCGGGTTGAGCGCGTTGATCGAGGGCACGCCGCCGAAGGCGAAGATCTGGTAGTCGTCGATCCGATAGTTCTTCAGATCGAGGCCGAACAGCATGGTGTGCTGCACCGGCCCGGTATCGAGGCGATACTCGAGCTGGTTGTCCAGATTGCCCTGGTTGGCGGTGTTTTTGGCATACCAATTATAGCGGCCGATGTCGCCGGTGGCGAAGGTGGTGAGGTTGTTGCCGACCAGACCGCGATAGGTGAGGTCGACATGCGCGTAGCGGGCGTTCTGCCGGAAGGTGAGGCTGTCGGTGAGATTCTTCTCGAACTGATAGCCGAGCATCTCCTGTTCGCGCGTAAACTTGTCGACGTCGGGATCGCCGACGAACAATTTGGTCGGGATACGGCCGAACGGCGCGTTAATGACCGTTCCCGTATAGGGCAGGAAGTTGATGCCGCGGGTATCGGTCTTCGAGGCGGACGCCAGCACGGTGAAGGTGGTGTCCGCGTCCGGCTTGTAGGTGACGGACGGCGCGATGAAATAATTGTTGTCGGGTGTGAAGTCGACCTGGGTGCCGCCGTTCTGGACCTGGCCGACGACGCGGTAGAACAACTGCCCGTTTCCGGGGGCGGTCGCGACCGGGCCGCCGACATCGAACGACAGATAGGCATTGCCGAAATTGTTGACGCCGGTCTCGATGTAGCGGACCGGCTCCGCCGGCGGCATCTTGCTGACCGCGTTGACGATACCGCTCGGGCTGGAACCGCCATACAACACGGCCGAGGGACCGCGCAGCACTTCGACGCGGGCGAGGTTGAACGGGGGCAGCTTCCAGCTGGCATAGGACGTGTAGAAGAGCTGGAGGCCGTCGAGGAACAGGCCGACATCGTCGGACTTGAAGCCGCGGATCAGGAACCAGTCGTTGCGGGTGTCGGCGCCGAACGTGCCGGCGATGACGCCCGGCGTGTAGCGCAAGATCTCGTCGAACTTGCCGGGCTTCTGGTCGCGGATCTGTTCGCTGCCGATCACCGATAGGGATTGCGGCGTCTGCATGATCGGCGTGTTGGTCTTGGTGCCCGCCATCGAACGGCCGGCGACGTAGCCCTGGAATGCGCCACGCGGATTTTCGACAATTGTCGTCGCCTCGCGCGGCGGAGTGGCCCTTCGCGGAGCCGTCGCGCTTTGTGCGGCGGGACGCCGGGTGCGTTGCGCCGCCGGCGTCGCGGTGCGTCTATTAGGCGAGGTGACGACGACGGATGGCAGCGGTTGCGACGCCGCACCGGAATTCGACTGCTGCGCCGAGGCAGCATCTCCACCAAGCGCGGCGGCGGCAAGCGCGATCGATGCGGCAGCGAGCCGCGAATGACGACATGAGTTCAACGCAATCCCCAAGGCTGATTTTGTCGTCGCATCGGCCCGATGACGCGACGTTGTTTTCGGTTGGAGATAGTAAGAAGAACCCGGACGCTACAATTTGAATCGGTCTAGCCTCGGTGCTTGGAAGGCCGATCTGGAGTTTTTCTATTTCTAAATCGGTTCCACTGCGCACGGGGATCACGGCGCTCGAACTTCATGCTGTCGTAACGGGTTGTATCAATAGGAAAGAGTATCTTTAAAGTTGATGATTGGCCGGTGTTTTCGGGGCCGGACCGGCTTCCACCTGCGGACCAGATGTCCTAAGCAGCGGCGCGCAGCGATTTTCCTCCTTTCAGGCCCCAATGATCCGTCTCGATAACGTCAGCAAGCAAGTCGGCCACCAGATCCTCTTCATCGAAGCCTCCGCGGCCCTCCAGAAGGGCGAGAAGATCGGCCTGGTCGGGCCGAACGGGGCCGGCAAGACCACGCTGTTCCGGATGATTTCGGGCCAGGAACTGCCCGACGAGGGCCAGGTCTCGCTCGATCGCGGCATTACCATCGGCTATTTCAGCCAGGACGTCGGCGAGATGTCGGGCCGCAGCGCCGTGGCCGAGGTCATGGACGGGGCGGGTCCGGTCAGCGTCGTGGCGGCCGAGCTGCAGGGAGCTGGAGGCCGCGATGGCCGATCCCGATCGGGCCGACGACATGGACGAGATCATCGCGCGCTATGGCGAGGTCCAGCATCGTTTCGAGGAACTCGACGGCTACGCGCTCGACGGCCGGGCGCGCGAGGCGCTGTCGGGCCTCGGCTTCAGCCAGGAAATGATGGACGGCGACGTCGGCGCGCTCTCGGGCGGCTGGAAGATGCGGGTGGCGCTGGCGCGCATCCTGCTGATGCGGCCCGACGTCATGCTGCTGGACGAGCCGAGCAACCATCTCGATCTGGAAAGCCTGATCTGGCTGGAGCAGTTCCTGAAGGGCTACGAGGGCGCGCTGCTGATGACCTCGCATGACCGCGAGTTCATCAACCGCATCATCAACAAGGTGGTCGAGATCGACGGCGGCACGCTGACGACCTATTCCGGCGACTACGAATTCTACGAGCAGCAGCGCGCGCTGAACGAAAAGCAGCAGCAGGCCCAGTTCGAGCGCCAGCAGGCGATGCTGGCCAAGGAAATCAAGTTCATCGAACGCTTCAAGGCGCGCGCCTCGCACGCCGCCCAGGTGCAGAGCCGGGTCAAGAAGCTCGACAAGATCGAGCGCGTCGAGCCGCCGAAGCGCCGCCAGACGGTGGCGTTCGAATTTCTGCCGGCGCCGCGCTCGGGCGAGGACGTCGTCAGCCTGAAGAACGTCCACAAGGGCTATGGCAGCCGCAGCATCTATCAGGGGCTCGATTTCATGATCCGCCGCAAGGAGCGGTGGTGCGTGATGGGCATCAACGGCGCCGGCAAGTCGACGCTGTTGAAGCTGGTGGCGGGTTCGACCGAGCCCGACGACGGCACGGTGGCCGTCGGCGGCAGCGTCAAGATGGGCTATTTCGCCCAGCACGCCATGGATCTGCTCGACGGCGAGCGCACGGTGTTCCAGTGGCTGGAGGATTCGTTTCCGCAAGCCGGCCAGGGCTCGCTGCGCGCGCTCGCCGGCTGCTTCGGTTTCTCCGGCGACGATGTCGAGAAGAAATGCCGGGTGCTCTCGGGCGGCGAGAAGGCGCGGCTGGTGATGGCGCATATGCTGTTCGATCCGCCGAATTTTCTGGTGCTGGACGAGCCGACCAACCATCTCGACCTCGCGACCAAGGAAATGCTGATCAACGCGCTGTCCGAATTCGAGGGCACCATGCTGTTCGTCTCGCATGACCGGCATTTTCTCGCGGCGCTCTCCAACCGCGTGCTGGAGCTGACGCCGGAAGGCCCGCATCAGTTTGGCGGCGGCTACACGGAATATGTCGCGCGCACCGGACAGGAAGCGCCGGGATTGCGGAGCTGATGCCTGAGCCGGTAGCCCGGATGGAGCCAACGGTCGCGCGAATGCGCGCCCGATGACAGCTTCGCGCAATCCGGGCAACGAGATTGAGCTGCGCGCCGGATGGAGCGAAGCCGGTCCGGGTTTACCGCGAATCGTCGATTGTCGGCGAGGTCGCACCTCGAACTCCGTCTGTCCCGGATTGCGCTACGCTCCATCCGGGCTACGGAGACTTTGCATTGCGGCTCCGAGCTTGACCGCCGCATTCCGCCCTCGGCTTGTCGGAGCTTGAGGCTCGCCGTTACGCTCTTGAAAAATTGGGGAGCGAACGAGCCATGAAGCAGCTCAGGATCGGCGACATCACCATCGACGCGGTCATCGAGCGGGAGGGGCCGTGGCGGCGGCCGCAGGATTTCTTCCCGGCCTATGACGACGCCGTCTTCAAGCATCATCTGCCCGGCATGGAGCCGGAGGTGTTCGACAGCGCGCTCGGGATGATGGTGATCACCTACCAGACCTTTGTGGTCCGCACGCCGCGCTACACCATCCTGGTCGACACCTGCACCGGCGAGGACAAGGGCCATCCGCCGCCGTTCGATTTTCCCGGCAAGGAGCGCTGGCGCAACGAGCTGTTCGCGCTCGGCATCTCCTACGAGCAGGTCGACTACGTGTTCTGCACCCATCTGCACATCGACCACACCGGCTGGAATACGACGCTGCGCGACGGGCGCTGGGTGCCGACGTTTCCCAATGCCAAGTACATATTTCACAAGAGGGAATATGCGGCGTGGGAAGCGGAGAATGCCAAGGGCGCCAACCCGCCCGGCACGGTGTTTCGCGACAATTGCCTGCCGATCGTCGAGGCCGGACAGGCCGTGCTGGTTGACGACGATTACGCGCTCGACGATACCGTCACGCTGACGCCGACGCCGGGGCATTCGCCCTGTCATTGCTGCGTCAACATCTTCTCGAAGGGCAAGCGCGCGGTGGTGGCCGGCGATCTCATGCATCACGCGATCCAGTGCCGCGAGCCGGAATGGTCGGCGAAGCCGGACTGGGATCCGAAGCAATCGGCGATCTCGCGGCGAAAATTCTTTGCCTCCGTCGCCGGCACCGACACGCTGATCCTGCCCGTGCATTTCCCGACGCCGACGGTCGGCCTGATCACGGCCGACGGCGATCGCTTCGATTATCGCTTCAAGCGGGATTAGCTGACATGTCCGACAACGCCGCCTATGACTTACATCGTCGTCGGCGCCGGCTCGGCCGGCGCCGTGGTCGCAAGCCGGCTGAGCGAGAACGGCAGCTATCGCGTGCTGCTGCTGGAGGCCGGCACCAAGGGATCGAACCATTTCTGGGCGCGCGTGCCGGTCGGCACCTCCAAGATGATCGACGATCCCACGGTGAACTGGTGCTACAAGTCCGAGCCCGACGAAGGCTCGGGCGGGCGCCGCATCGATGTGCCGCGCGGCAAGATGATGGGCGGCTCGAGTTCGATCAACGGCATGGTCTACATGCGCGGCCAGGCGCAGGATTACGACCATTGGGCCCAGCTCGGCAATCGCGGCTGGAGCTACCAGGACGTGTTGCCGATCTTCCAGCGCATGGAGCGCTATGAAGGCGGCTCCGACAAGTTTCGCGGCCGCAACGGGTTGCTGCGCGTCAACGATACGCCGCGCAACAAGGTGCCGCTGCTCGAGAAGATCATCGAGGCCGCCGGCAAGAATCGGGCTTCCGTTCAATCCGGACCAGAATGGCGAGACCCAGGAAGGCATCGGCATGTCGCAGGTCACCATATGCCGGTGGCAAGCGCCAGAGCACCGCGGTCTGCTACCTCGATCCGGTGCGCGGACGGCAGAATCTCGTCATCGAGCAGGGCGCGATGGCGGAGGCGCTGATCCTGGAAGGCAAGCGCTGCGTCGGCGTGCGATACTCGGTCGGCGGCGTGCGTCGCGAGGCGAGGGCGGCGCGCGAGGTGATCGTCTCCGGCGGCTCGATCAACTCGCCGAAACTTCTGGAACTGTCCGGCATCGGTCAGCCCGAATTGCTCCGCTCGCTCGGCATCACGCCGGTGCATGAGCTGCGCGGCGTCGGCGAGAATTTGCGCGATCATTATTCGCCGCGTCTGAAATTCGCGATTGCCGCGCGCAACATGACCTTCAACGACAATGCGCGGGGCTGGCGGCTCGCCCGCGAGGCGGTGAAATACGCGCTGTTCGGCACCGGCTTTCTGGCCTCGACCGCCGTGCCGGTCCGGATGTATTTCCGCACCCGCGAGGGACTGGAGACGCCGGACGCGACGATTTCCATCCTGCCGTTCCTGTACGAGATGGTCGGGCGCCAGCGCCGCGTCGCCAAGCGGCAGGGCATCACGATGAATGCCAACGTGCTGCGTTCGGAAAGCACCGGCTCGATCCACATCAAGTCGGCCGATCCCGAAGTGCCGCCCGCGATCCGCTTCAACTTCCTGTCGACCGAGCATGACCGCGCCGGCATCGTGGCGGTGATCCGCAAGGGCCGCGAACTGATGGCGACGTCGCCGCTTGAAGGAAATCACCGGCGAGGAGATCGCGCCCGGCGCCAAATTGCAGAGCGACGCGGAGCTGCTCGACTGGGTCCGCAACAATGCCGAGACGACCTATCATCCGGTCGGGACCTGCAAGATGGGATCGGATCCGCTGGCCGTGGTCGACCGCGAATTGCGCGTGCACGGCATCGAGGGCTTGCGCGTGGCCGATGCCTCGATCATGCCGACGCTGACCAGCGGCAACACCAATGCGCCCGCGATCATGATCGGCGAGAAGTGCGCCGAGATGGTGCTGGCCTCGGCCGCGGCCCGCAAGGCCGCCGCGTAGCAAATCAGGATTTGGAGAGAGCATGGGAATGCAACGGATGGATTTCGAGACGCTGGTTCAGACCCGCAAGAGCGTGCGCGGGTTCAAGAAGGAGCCGGTCGCCCGCACTGTGATCGAGGACATCATCGAGGTCGCCAAGCGCGCGCCGTCGTCGATGAACACGCAGCCCTGGCATATCCATGTCCTGACCGGCGAGCCGCTGGAGGAACTGCGCCGCCGCAACATGGAGGAGATGGTGGCGGGCGCCAAGGCGAAGCGCGACATCGTCAGCCACGGCGAATATCAGGGCGTCCACCGCGGCCGGCAGGTCGATATCGCGAAAAAGCTGTTCGCCGTGATGGGCATTGCGCGCGACGACAAGCCGATGCGGCAGGACTGGGTGCTGCGCGGTTTCCGGCAGTTCGACGCGCCGGTCTCGCTGGTGCTGACCTATGACAGGGTGCTCGATCCCGGCGCGGTCTGCCACTTCGATCTCGGCGCGCTCTGCTACGGCCTGGTGCTGGCGGCATGGGATCGCGGCCTCGGCAGCGTCATCAACGGGCAGGGCATCATCGCGCTCGGACATCGTGCGCGAGATCGCCAACATTCCCGAGGAAGAAGCGATCATGACCTGCGTCGCGATGGGCTATCCCGACGACAGTTTTCCCGCCAACGCCGTTCGCTCCGATCGCGAGGCGAACGGCGATTTCGTTCGCTATGTCGGCTTCGCCGACTGAAAGGCTTATTGATGAGTACCGATGACGAAACCGCCATGATCCGCGAGACGGTCGCGAAATTCGTCGACCGCGAGCTGATCCCGCTCGAACCGCATTATCTGAAGTCCAGGCTGCCCGGGCTCCGATCATCCGCGACCTGACCGTCGAGCAGAAGGAGCGGCTGCGGACGGTGTCGAAGGACCTCGGCTTGTGGGGCCTCGATGCGCCCGAGGACCTCGGCGGTCATGACCTGCCGACCCGCACCATGGCCGCGGTCCACGAGGAACTCGGCCGGACCTGCGTGCCGTTCATCCTGCCGCCGGACTCGCCGAACCTGCGCATGCTGCAGGCGGCCGGGACCGAGGGGCAGAAACGAAAATACATGCAGCCCTATATCGAGGGGCGGATGGTCTCCGCGATCGCGATCTCCGAGCCGGGCGCCGGCGGCGATCCCGCGGGCATGAAGACCCGTGCGGTGCTGGAGGGCGACCAGTGGGTGCTCAACGGCCGCAAGATCTGGATCACCAACGCCCGCAGCGCCGATTTCATCATCGTCATGGCCCGCGTCGGCAACGACGCACGACAGGGCGGCATCACCTCCTTCATCGTCGAAAAGGCAACGCCGGGCTTCATCATCGAGCGCGAGATCCCGATGCTGGGCGGCGAGTTCGACCTACGAGATCGTGTTCGAGGATTGCCGTATTCCGAAGGACTCCGTGCTCGGCGAGGTCGGCAAGGGCTATGCGCCGATGCAGCTGCGGCTGCGCACGCGCCGGCTCGAGATGGGGTCGACCTGCATCGGCATCGCACGGCGGGCGCTCGACATGCTGTGCGAACACGCCACGCAGCGCGAAACGTTTGGCGTCAAGCTCGCCGAGCGCCAGGCGATCCAGTGGTGGATCGCCGATATCTCGACGCGCATCCATGCCTGCCGGCTGATGGTGCGCGATGCCGCCGACAAGACCGACCGCGGCGAGGACATCAAGCGCGAAGCCTCGATGATCAAGGTGTTCGCGACCGAGATGGCCTATGAGGCCTGCGACCATGCCATGCAGACGCTCGGCGCGCTCGGCATGACGCTGGAAATTCCGCTCAACGCGCTGTCGCAGAAGGCGCGGCTGATGCGGATGTACGAGGGGCCGAGCGAGGTCCATCGCCAGGCGATCGCGCGTCGCGTGCTTGGGATTGCGAGGATAGAGGCGGCCGGCGGCAGGCTACCTTCGAGTCGCCGCCGGTCATTTCGGCGATGCGCTCCGCCAGCGTCGTCATCACGAACGGCTTTGTCAGCACCCGCATGCCCGGGGCGAGCTGGCCGTTGCCGATGATGGCATTCTCCGCATAGCCGGTGATGAACAGCACCTTGAGGTCCGGACGCGTCACGCGCGCGGCGTCGGCAAGCTGGCGGCCGTTGAGGCCGCCGGGCAGGCCGACATCGGTGATCAGCAGGTCGATCGGCGCGTCCGACTCCAGTATCCGCAGCCCGGCCGGCCCGTCCGACGCCTCGATCCCGGAATAGCCGAGCTCTTCCAGCACTTCCGTCACCAGCATGCGGACGCTCGGTTCGTCGTCGACGACCAGGACGGTCTTGCCGCTGCGGTCCGGGCGCCCGCGGCGGTCGAAGCGCTCGCGTCGGTTTCGGCTGAATCGCCGTAGTGCCGCGGCAGATACAGGCACATCGTGGTGCCGCTTCCCACTTCGGAATAGATCCGCACCTGTCCGCCGGACTGCCGCACGAAGCCGTAGACCATCGACAGCCCGAGGCCGGTGCCCTGGCCGAGCGGCTTGGTGGTGAAGAACGGATCGAACGCGCGCGCGATCACGTCAGGCGTCATGCCGGTGCCGGTGTCGGTCACGCAGACCGACAGATATTGGCCGGGCGGCAGATCGCGTTCCTTGGCGGTGCGGTCGTCGAGCCATTTGTTCGCGGTCTCGATCGTGATGCGGCCGCCATCCGGCATCGCGTCGCGCGCGTTGATGCAGAGGTTGAGCAGCGCGCTTTCGAGCTGCGACGCATCGATCAGCGCCGGCCAAAGCCCTCCGGCCGTCACCACCTCCAGCGTGATCTGCGGCCCGACGGTGCGCCGGATCAGTTCCTCGATGCCCATCACCAGCCGGTTCACGTCGGTCGGCTTGGCGTCCAGCGTCTGCCGGCGCGAGAACGCGAGCAGGCGATGGGTCAGCGCCGCGGCGCGCTTCGACGCGCCCTGGGCCACCGACGACGTAGCGGTGCGAGTTCGGAGGTGCGGCCCTGGCGCAGCCGCGTCTCCAGCAATTCCAGCGAGCCGATGATGCCGGTCAGCAGGTTGTTGAAGTCGTGCGCGATGCCGCCGGTGAGCTGGCCGACCGCCTCCATCTTCTGCGACTGGCGCAACGCCTCTTCGGCCTGCTTGCGCTCGGCGATCGCCTCCGCGATGCGGAGTTCCAGCGTCTCGTTGAGGTTCTGTATCGCGGCTTCGGCGCGCTTGCGCGCCGTGATGTCCTGGAACAGCACGGCGACCTGGCGGCGGCTGGCGGGCTCGATACGAAACGCGGCCAGTTCGAGATGGCGTCCGGTGGCGACCAGTTCGCGCTCGAAGCGGATCGGTACTCCCGTCCGCAGCACGCCGCCATAGAGTTCGGCCCAGCCGTCGGCCTCGTCGGGCACCATCTCGCGCAGCTTCTGGCCCACGACGTTGGGGATGCCGGCATGCTGCTGCGTAGGCCGGGTTGGCTTCGATATGGATGTAGTCGCTCAGCGGGCCGTGCGGGCCGTCGAAGAATTCGATGATGCAAAAGCCTTCGTCGATGGAATTGAACAGGGTGCGGTAACGCTGCTCGCTGTCGGCGAGCGCGGTCTCGGCGCGTTCCAGCTCGCTATTGTCGGCGACTGCAAGTGCGTGGAGCCGGGCGTTCTCCGCCTCCAAAGCCGCGATCCGGCGTTGCAGTTCTTCGGTCTCGACCAAACTCACGGACACCTGCCGTCCGCAACCGCGAGAACCGCGGTCGACTTGGGGAAATGGGCCACGCTACGCGACATAAAGTTCCAACCGGAAAGAATGTTCCCGGTTTTAGCATGGGCGGCATCCCTCTGCGCAAGTGCGCCCAGGGAGCAGCGCTTACGCCGCCCGGACCTCCGACAGGAAGCGGTTGACCTGGCCGGCAAGGTCCTTGGACTGCGAGGACAGCTGCTCGGCAGCGCCCAGCACCTGGTTGGCGGCGGAGCCGGTGTCGTCGGCGGCCTTCTGGACGCCGGTGATGTTGGAATTGACCTCCTGGGTGCCGCGCGCGGCTTCCTGCACGCTGCGCGAGATTTCCTTGGTCGCCGAGCCCTGTTCCTCGATCGCGGCCGCAATCGCGGTGCCGATCTGGTCGATCTCGGCGATCACGTTGGCGACGTTCTGGATCGCCGTGACGGTCTGGTCGCTCGCCGCCTGGATGGCTGCGATCTGTTCGGAGATTTCGGTGGTGGCCTTTGCGGTCTGGCCGGCCAGCGATTTGACTTCGGAGGCGACGACGGCAAAGCCGCGGCCGGCATCGCCGGCGCGCGCGGCCTCGATGGTCGCGTTCAGCGCCAGCAGGTTGGTCTGCGCGGCAATGCTCTGGATCAGCGTCACGACGTCGCCGATCTTCTGCGCGCCGTCGGCGAGCGAGCGGGCGGTGTCGCCGGTGCGCCGCGCATTCTCGACCGCGCGGGCGGCGATTTCGGTCGACTGCGCGACCTGACGGCCGATCTCCGAGATCGAGGAGGCCAGTTCTTCGGTGGCGCTCGCCACCGTCTGGACGTTGGCTGGAGGTCTGTTCGGACGCGGCGGCGACGATCGCCGCCTGACGGTTGGTGAGGGTTGCGGTCGACGACATCGACTGCGCGGTGTCTTCCATGATGGATGAGGCCGACGACAGCCCGCCGACGAGTTCGGTGACCTTGGCTTCGAACACGCGGGTGAGTTCGTCGAGCACCTGCGCGCGGCGCATCTTGCCGTCGCTCTCGGCGGCCTTTTCGGCGGCGAGACGTTCGGCCTCGATCATGCTGTCCTTGAAGACGCCAACGGCAGCAGCCATCGCGCCGATCTCGTCGCCGCGGTCGGCGCCGGCGATTTCGCCGGATACGTCGCCGCTGGCCAGCCGCGACATCGTGGCGGTGAGGTCGACGATCGGCTTGCAGACGCGGCGGCGAACCATCGTGATCAGCACGGCGCTGGCGGCGGCGACCGCAACGAGGACCGCGAGCGCGATCAGGAAGCTGAGGCGCGCGGACGGAATAGGCGAGCGCCGAGAACGTGCTCGGCGTTGTCGTAGAAGGCGTTGCGCACATCGACGACGGAGCCGAGGCCGAGCTGGGATTCCGCGAAGAACTTGTCGACGTCGTGTCTCGAATTTGCCGGAGACCGCGCCTTCCTTGACGAGCTTCAGTTCATTGCCGAAACGCTTGACATAGGCTTCGTTCATCTTGTCCAGCGCCGCGGCCACGTTGGCGGGCGTGGCGGGATTGCCGCGCAACTCCTGCAGCGACATCAGGATCTGGTCGGCGCGGCCCTGCGAGCGGCTGATATTCCATCTTCTCGGCCTCGGTGGCGACGCGGTTGTTGCCGACGAGGTTCTTGTGAACGCTGGCGTTGTAGCCGCCGACGTCGCGCAGGGTCCAGGCGATGTTGGCGTAGACGGCCTGCCGGTAGGCGTCGCCGTCGAGCTGCGCCATGCGCCGCACCTGTTCGTCGAGCAGCGTCGTGACCGCGACATTGAAGACCGCGTTGTCGGCGACGATCTTCCTGGCCGCGTCCTTGCGGGGTTCGGCCGGGCCGTCGATGGCCTTGTCCATGGCCTCGCGCAGGGCGGCGAACTTGACGTTCAGCGCGTCGATGCCGGCGCCGACGGCGCGGCATCGTCGAGCCCGCCGGACAGGTTCTTGCGGATCGCGTTCATCTTGTCGCGCGCGCCGTCGGTGTTCTTGCGGTACTTGTCGTTGAGCTCGGCCCGCATTTTCGGGTCCACCGCGGGCGGCCCGTAGAGGATGTTGGTGGCAAAGCCGCGCTCGGGATTCATGTAGCGCGGAATTTCGCCGACCGCGCGCACCACTTCCAGCCGGCTCTGCGCCACCGAGACCTTTTCCATGGTCTGATATTTGGAGGCCGCCACATAGATGGCGAGTCCGCCGCCCACGGCGGAAAGCGAGACGATGGCAGCGGTGAGGAGGGTACCGATTTTCATGGGATTTTGGCCATTTGCGCTGGTGCGGGCATGCGGACCACCAGTATAAGTGGTGCTAATTAATCCGGAGTTTACGGGGATACCTCACACCAGCGCGTCGTTGGCGGCTCGTCCGCTGGCTGCAATGCCGGCTGCTGGGGTTGCGCGCGCTGGTTCCGGACGACGGGCGCGAGATCATGCAACGATCGTTCTATCGACGGACGGCTGATCTGAGCGTGACAGCCTGAGCCGCTGCGATCGCTGCGGGCGGCGGCCTACCGCGCTTCTTCGCCCTCGGCAGCGGAGCGGGACTGGACGGGCGTCTTGGAGCCCATCTCCTGACAGGACAGTTGCGTCCATGATCCGTCCGCAGCCTGCTGGTAGGCATGGCAGGAGGACGCGGGCGCCTCGATCGCCTTTGCCGGGTGCGGGGTCGTGTTGGAATTTCGGGCGAGTGTCGGTGCTGCCAACGTAAGGAGAGCGGCCGCCGAACCGAAGAAGATCGCTTGTCCTAACCGCATCAGAATTCTCCCTGTCTCGAAAGCGTATGCTTTCTTTTTTCTAAGCGAGATTGTGGAGATTTTTGGAAATTGCGGCGAGCGTCTGCAAGGCTTGCTTAATGCTTTGCTAACGGCGCTGCTGGTGCCGAAGGGAACCTGGCGTGGCGCCGTGACACCGACGCGCTGGTCAGTGGCGCAGGCGGGCGATCGTGCCGGCAACGATCTGCATGGCGACGCCGACGACCCAACCGGCCATGATCATCGATATCCAGGCCATATGCGGATCGTGGCGCAGCACGATCACGCCGACGGATGCGAACGCCGAGAAGGCCGCAAGGAAGGTGCCGATCGCGCTGAGCAGTTCCGGCGTGTCGATCTTGCCGACCCAGCAGCCATCGGAGGGCCGTCCGCCCGATGCATCGAAGGGCAGCGGCGGCGTGTCGATGCCGAGATAGAAGCCGACGGCGCCGCCGATCATCATCACGAGCAGGAAGGCCTGATTGGTGAGTGCGGCGTGGCTCGTTCCCACCAGCGCCGCCACGAACAACCCGCTCGCCGCGCCTGCCATGGCAAGTCCAAGGCGTTCCAGAACGTGGGCGACTTTTCGAACGCGGGTTTGCATGGGCGGTGCCCGCCGGTTACGGAGCAAAGACTAGGACCGTTTTCGGCGGGACGAAAGCAACCTGACGATGCATATCGTGGACCGAATTGATACTGCGGGAGAGATGCTGGCGGTTGTGGGACGAGCAGGCGGATTAGGTTTCGCCAATTCGATCTGCCGCCTGTAGAATTGCGTATCCTCTTCCGGAGAACGTGAACATGGGGCTGCTCGACAATCCATTCGATCCCGCGCGCGAGGCGGCGCTCGTCACCGGCGCGGGCAACGGGATCGGCCGGGCGATCGCGCAGGCCCTGGTGGGCGAGGGCGTGCGCACGGTGTTCGCCGATGTGAACCAGGAGACGGTGACGGCGGCGATCAAGGCCTCGGTCCGGCCGGACCTCGCGGTGCCCTGGGTCGGCGATCTCGCCGATGCCGCCGCGCGCGAGGCATTGCTCGCGGACGCTACCGGCGCGCTCGGGCGCGTGACGCATTTCGTGCACAGCGCCTCGCCGCCGCGCCGCGAAGCCGACCACGCGCTCGGCGTCACGACGGAGACATGGGCGCGGATGCATGCGGTGAATCTCGAGGCCGGATTCCATCTGTCGCGCGAACTGGCGCGAAAACTGATCGCCGCCAAGCAGCCCGGCTCGTTCCTGCTGCTGACCTCGCTGCATGCCGGCACGCCGCGCAACCTGCCGCATTACTCGACGTCGAAGGCGGGGCTGGCGATGCTGGTGAAGGAACTGGCCAAGACGTTCGGCCGCTTCGGCATCCGCGTCAACGCGCTGGTGCCCGGCGCGATTGCCGCCGGCGGCTTCGTCGCCGATCCCGCGCTCGCAAAGCACATTCCGCTCGGCCGGCTCGGCGAGGCGGGTGACCTGGCGCCGCTGGCGCTGGCGGTGCTGTCGAACCGGATCTCGGCCTATGTCACGGGTGCGGCGATCGTGATCGACGGCGGCCTGTCGCTGACGAACTGGTTCGCGCCGCCGGAATTGGGAGATTTGTAGATTGTAGGATGGGTTGAGCTCTTCGCGAAACCCATCAATCTCAGCCGGCCTGAAGGCATGGATGGGTTTCGGCGAAGAGCCGCGAGCCCATGCCTACCACGAATACCGCATTGATGCGTGGCGATTAGTGCAACTGGCCGAGCATGGATGAAAACGGCACGGCCAGAATTTCGTCGTTGAGATCGTCGCTGACATGCAGCGTCCATTCGCGCCAGTCTTCCGGGCCTCGCCCCGCGATCAGCGACAGCACGGCGCGGGTGGCGTGGTCGCGCATCTCGGAGAAGTTTCCGACGGCGGTGCCGCGCTGGTCGACGCATACGCCCTCAGAATTGGAGTAGTGGAAATAGACTCTTGTCATGTCCGACTCCCGCGATTCGTTCACGCAAGAATAGCGGCGCAGGACCGAATCGATAATCGGGTTGATTGCGGACGGAATATTACGGGCATGGAACCGCGCGACCCGTAGAGTGTTTTCGAAAATTATCCAGGCTTGTCGAAGGAACGAGATTTTCGGTTCGGCCGTTTTACGAGGAAGCCGCGGGAAACAGGATGCCGCGGCGTGGGCTGGTGGAACCCTGGGAGAGCGACATGATGTCGGAAATGCAGATCCACACGATTGCACGCCAGATGATGGAGAAGCACGGCCTCACCGCCATCGCGCAAGCGGCCCGCAATGCGCAGGCCAGCGAGAGCAAGGGCGATACCGAGGAAGCGCGGGAGTGGCGCCATGTCGAGGACGCCATGAAGATGATGCGCGGACCGCATCAGAGCTGAGCGCGCGAACGCCGATCACGCGCATGCGCGACCGGCGGATGAATCTTAACGGCCGTTAACGCAGCGGCATCGGCGGACGCACCACCGGTTGGCCGTCGTCGGCAATCGTTTGCACGGGCTGCGGAGGCGGCAACGGCGCTGCGACTTGCGGCGGGGGCGGAGCGGCGGCCACTGGCGCGGGCGCATAGGCCGGCGAGTAGGTGGAGACCACAGGCTTCGGCTTGCGTACAGGCGGCGGAGCCGCGGGGCGTTGCGCTGGCGGCGTCAGCGCGGAGAGTTTCGGCCGCGCGTTCGGCTCAATGGGCTTGGCTTCAGCCGCCTTGGCCTCCGACGCCTTGGCAAGCTCACGTGCCATTTGCGCCTGGCTGGCCTTGAGCTGGGCGATGGTGGCTTTCAGCTCCTCGACCTGCTGGCCCATCGCGGCGAGATCCTGCGCCATCGATTGCAGCTGGTTTGCTTCCGCGGCCGGAGGCGTCGCAGCGATGACGGCCGGGGCGGGTTGATCTGGTGCTGTTGCCGCTACCGGCTGCTGTGCGGCGACCTGCTCCGGAGCGCTGGCCTCGGCGGCGGGGGCGCTCGGCTGCTCTGCCGCGGTTGTTCCGGTTGCCGAGGGCAAGGCCGCCAGCACGAAGGGCGGTGCCCATTCGACGGCCATCGCCTTGGCCTGATCGCCATATTGGTGCCAACCCGCGGCGGCCGTGGCGCCGAACAAGGCGAGCACCGCCATCACGACGCGCTTCATCCATTTGGACGTTGGCCGCACGCCGGGTGGCTTGAGACCATCCACCTTGATCTCGCTCGATCGCACATTTTCAATGGGGATATCGTGCGCGTCCGCCGCGCGGAGCGGCGGTTCGACCTGGGGAATGGGTGCGCCGACCGAAATCGGCGGTGTGACGTGCACCGGCGGCGCCGGATCGTGCGCCAGCGGCGGCGACTTTTCGGCGTGCGCGGCCAGCAGTGTTTCGATCGCGCGGACGTCGTGCCGATCGGTCTGTCGGGTTGGCGTGGATTGCATTGGCGGTCCCTTGCTCAGTCCAATGTCACCCCGCATCGGGGCGGCGAGCATGCTTTGCGGCTTCAAATTCTGCCGGAAGCCTTGTCCAAGCCGCCACACGGCCTGCGAGGTTTGACCAAAGCAAGGCGATCTCGTGGAGAGGTTGCGGCCGTGGGTTCCGAGTAGTGGAACCGGCGCGGGAGGGAGCGGCGAGCTATAAGGGAATTTTTAGGGCGAGCGCGGTGCGATCGACCGTGCCTACACGGCAATGCCCGCGACGCCGGTGCGATGCCGGGCGTGCCATTTCGGACCGGGGCCGCGCATGTAATGCCGCTCCGGATGATAGGGATCGAAGGCGCGCTCGATCAGGCGGTGACAGCGCGCCACGATCGCATCAAGGCGACGAAGCAGCAGCGTGAGGGGGCGCGCCGGCAGCATGGTCATCTCCCTCAGTGCGGTTTGCCGAGGACGAAGGCGAACGGCAGAATGAAGATTTCGTCGTCAAAATCGTCGCTGACATGCACGACCCAGTCGCGCCAGTCTTCCGCGTCGCGGCCCATGATCAGCGAGCGGACGATGCCGGCGGCACGGTCGCGCGCTTCCGCGAGATCGCTCACCGCTTCGCCGGATCGGTCGATGCGGACTTCCCGGGAGTTCGAGCAGTGGAAATACACTTGGGTCATTTCAGCCTCCTGCGCTCAAATCGCGTTGCTCCTATGGGTACGAAGCTTGCTGCAAAAGGTTTTGCCGTCCGTGATGCAACTCACAGTCGATCGTTAGGATTTTCTTAGAAGTGGAGTGGTGAACTTTTAGGCATGGAATCGCAGCGGAACCGGACCTCCCGAGCCGGCAGTTGCAAGAGAGGCCGGCGGCGTAATGCCCGCCGGCCTTTTCTCTTTTCACGAATCCATCTGTGAAATTCACGGCGCCGTGAACTCGATTTCGGGAACCAGCATCTGATCTTGTCCGTTCGTTCTCATATTCAGATGGAGGACGGACGATGACGAAACTGACACTGCTTGGCGCGGCCGCAATTCTGGCGACGGCGCTTGCGACACCCGCGATGTCGCAGGAAGCCACCCAGGAGCCCGGCATGATCGGGTTCAACTACCCGAACTCGGACTATCTGCGCGGCGGTTATGGCGTGCGCACGCCGAGCCGCCATGACCACAGCTATTACTATGGCGGCTACGGGCCTCGCGCCTATTACAGCCCCGGGCCGGCTGGCGTTGCGGCCGGCATCGTCGCCGGAACGGCTGCCGCCATCGCCGGCGCGCCGTACTACAATTCCTACGGCTACTACGAGGGGCCCTATTGATAGGCCCGAACGCACAACAGCAACGAAGCGGCCGCAAGGCCGCTTTTTTGTTGGCGCGCGTCGCATCGACAGCGCGGGCGACATTCTGGAGAGAGGGTCATTGACCGCAGGCTTCCGGCTTGCATGCCGAGTGGCCGCATGGTTCGACTGCATCCTCCAATCTCTCGAGGGGCAGGCGTCATGGGAAATCGCATTCTCGTTCTTTACGGCTCCTATCGTTCCGACCGCATGGGCATCCGGCTCGCGCAATTCATCATCGAGGGATTTGCCGCGCGCGGCGACGATGCCGAATTGATCGACGCCAAGGCGATCGGGCTGCCGATGCTCGACCGGATGTACAAGGAGCATCCGAAAGGCGGCGCGCCGGCCGCGCTCGAAAAGCTGGCCGAACAGATCCGCACCGCCGACGGTTTTGTGTTCGTGACCGGCGAATATAATTGGGGCATCCAGCCGGGGCTGAAGAACCTCACCGACCATTTTCTCGAAGAGTGGTTCTGGCGTCCGGCCGCGATCGCGAGCTATTCCGCCGGCCGCTTTTCCGGCGCACGCGCAGCACTCGCATGGCACGGCACGCTTTCGGAAATGGGCATGGTGGTGATCTCGAGCTCGATCGCCGTCGGGCCGATCGCGCAGACGCTGACCGAGGACGGCAAGCCGACCGGCGAGGGCGGCAAGGCGCTGTCGCACGCGTTTCCGCGCTTTGCCGACGATCTTGCGTGGTGGATGGAGGCGGCAAGGGCGCAGCGGGAGCGGAAGAAGCCGCCATATTGAGCGGGTACGAACCGTGGCCGCGAACGGCTCGTCGCCGCGTTTGCAACGCAATAATGGCGGAGCTGCACCCATTTTTCGCCATGCGCGGACAGCAGATTGCGCAGCACCTGCCATCTTTTCCTTATCTTCCCCGGCCGTCACGATCGGCTTGTCCGCACGGAAAAAGTTGATGTCGCCCAAGAAAGTGCGCTGCGGTCTGCTTGTTTTGGCGGCCACGGCCGCCCTTGGCGGATCGGTCGCCCTTGCGCAGAACCTGGATCGGGGCAAGCCGGCGACAAAACTGTTTGCCGAAAGCTGCGCGTCCTGCCATCGCAGCCCGCGCGGGCTCAGCAAAGGTCGCTTTCACCTCACGCTGTATCTATTTCTGCAACAACACTATTCCAGCGGTTCGAGCTCGGCCTGGGCGCTGACTTCCTATCTGGAATCGGTCGACAGCGGAAAGCGTGCGGCTACGAAAACGGCAGCCAAAACAGGTGCATCGCGGTCGCGCCTGCTGCGGCCGCCGGCGCCGGTACCGGTGCGCTAGCGCAACAGTCACCACTTGCTCATCGCCGTGCTGCGAAATCTCCCCAAGCTTGCCATCTTTTCGACCTTTGCTAGCCTAGCATCTTAGGCGTGTGCGTGGCGGGGAGTAACGACGATGGTGGTGGCTGAGCTCAAGACCAAGGTGGAAAAATACGAGATCAAAGCCTCGCGCTGCGAGCAGCAGGCGCGGGAAGCGACCGACAAGGCCGAGCAGTCGTTTTACGAAGTGCTGGCCGGCTATTACGGCAGCCTCGCCACCGATTTCCGAAAAATTCTCGAGAAGCGGCTTGTTGCGTAGCGACGAGATCGCCTGTTCACCAGTAGCCCGGATGAGCGACAGCGATATCCGGGACGGTGTTGGCTGTGGCCCCGGATGTCGCTGACGCTCATCCGGGCTACGAGCAGCAGGCTATTTTCGCGACATCGCCTTGCTTCGTTCGGCCAGCTTCACCATTACCTGCAGGGCCTGATTGGTCGGGGTCGGGACGCCGAGTTCGGCGCCCTTGCGCACCACATGGCCATTGAGAAAGTCGATCTCGCTGGGTTTGCCGCGCGCAAGATCCTGCGCGGTGGATGACTTTTGCTGCGGCATCATGGTCGGGATGTTGAGGATGTTGCCGAGCAGATCATCCGGCAGCGACACGCCGTTGGCGCGGGCGACCGCGATCGCTTCCTGCACCGCGCGCGTCACGACGTCCTTTGCGCCTTCGACCTCAAGCATCGGCCCGTAGGAAATATCGGCGACCGCAGACAGCGCGTTGAACGCGCAGTTGATCACGAGCTTGCTCCACAGCGTGACCTCGATGTCGTCGGATATCGTGGTGTGGACACCGGCGGCTTCGAGCGTTTGCGCCAGCGCTTCGCTGGCAGCAGAGCGGCCGATGGCGAGGTCGCCGCCGCCGTGATGCCTGATGTGCCCGGGGCCGGCCATCTCGCTGCCGACATAGACGACGGTGGGAATGACGGCCTGGCCGATGACCGCGGCCAGACGCTGCGCGTTGTCGACGCCGTTCTGCAGGCTGAGCACCGATGTGTCCGGCCGCAGGCGTCCGGTGAGCGCGCGGCCGGCCTGTTCGGTGTCAGCCGATTTTACGCACACCATTACGAGGTCGGGCGCGGCAAGCGCGGTTGCATCGGTCGCGGCTTTGGCGGGCAGGCGGCCGTTGAAAGTCTTCGTATCCAGCAGCAGGCCGTTTGCGTTGATAGCGTCGACATGCACGGGGCGGCCGATAAATGTCACGTCATGCCCGGCCCGCAGCAGCAGCCCGCCGTAATAGCACCCGACTGCGCCAGCGCCGATGATCGCGACTTGCATGCTCTTCTCCCGTTCGACAGGCGTTTCTGCTAAGGGGTTAAAATATCAACATTAATTGAGCGGGTGGAACTGCATTGTTGCAATGCAATATTGTGATATTGCGATGCAGCATGAGAGGTGTAGCTTCTACTTCGAATCCTACCCCGGAGAATTGAAGTGCAGAAGACTTACCTAACCATCGCAGCCGCCGTGATCTCGATTGCAGGTGCCACCGCCGGTTTTGCGGCGGAGTTGCCGAGCTATGAAGCAAAGGGACTGCCGATATCGGCCGTGCAGGTTCGCGTGCTGGGAGCCGCTGATGTCACGCAGCAGTCACCGGCGCTGACCTCCACGGTCACGGCGCATCAGCTCAGCGTCCTGACACCGCGGAAGACACGAACGGCTGAGACCGCCGCACCGGCCCCGACCACCGGTCGCGCCATTCGCTGATCGACATCCGCATCACGTTCTGAGCAAAAGCCCGCGATTTCGTCGCGGGCTTTTGTCTTGGTGGCCGAACCGGGCTTCGCACGGGACGGGTTACCGGGTGTTCGCGCTCCCTGCTTTCAGGTAGCATTGCCGCATGAGTGAAACCGAGACTTTGTTTGCGGCCCTGCGTCAGTCGTCCGACGAGGCCGTCGTCGACATGCTCGAGCGCATGGTGCGGGATGCCCCGGATCATGCCTTGAACAAGATGAATGCGCTTGATCTCGCACGCACGGCTGGCATCGACGAAGAGCGGGTTATCGCAGCGTTCTTGAATGCGGTCGGTCTCGGCATGTTCGAGATGACGTGGAACGTGATGTGCCCGAGCTGCGCCGGGGTTCTTTCTACCAACAAGAGTCTGAAGACGCTGAATAGCGCGCAGTATAATTGCGCATTTCTGCGCCGCGGGCTATGAGACGACGCTCGACAATCTGGTCGAGGTGACGTTCACGGTAAGCCCGCGCGTACGGAAGATCGCGGCCCATAGTCCCGACGAACTGTCCGCGGCCGAATATTATCGCCAGATCTTCTGGAGTTCGGCGATCGATCTTCCTGATGATCTGGAGAAGCTGCTGGACGACGTCACGCTGGAAATCGTCGACCTGCCGGCAGGCGAGCGGGCCATCCTCTCCTTGCAGGTGCCGCAGGGCACCTTGATCGTGTTCGATCCCGTGACGCATGCGGCGCAGTTCCTGGAGGTCAGCGGCGAAGAGACCAGCGAGCGCCAGAACCTGTCGGTGATCTTCAACAAGATCCAGGTTCCCGTCGACACCGTCGCCTTGCGCCCCGGGCCGCTGCGCCTCGCCTTGGACAACCGCACCGACGGCCGCGTGTTGCCGGCGGTGTGGGTCACGAACCCGGCGCTGGACGACCTGCTGAAGCGACGAAAGTCCGTTCTCACGGCAACGCGTCTGCTCACCAATCAGACGTTTCGCGATATCTATCGGACCGACACGCTCGCCATCGGCCAGCGCCTGAAGATCCTGAGCCTGACGTTCCTGTTCAGCGATCTCAAGGATTCCACCGAACTCTATGAGCGTGTCGGTGATCTCACGGCCTTCGATCTCGTCAACGAGCATTTCAGGCTGTTGCAGGAGATCATCGCGTCCGAAAGAGGGGCGGTCGTGAAGACCATCGGCGATGCCATCATGGCGACCTTCGAGACGCCCGACCGCGCCATTGCGGCAGCGATCCGCATGCGCGAGGCGATGAGCGATCTCGGCGCCGAGCGTCAGCATCAGAGCCTGCGCCTGAAGATGGGCATCCATGAAGGCTCATGCCTCGCGGTCACGCTCAACGGCCAGCAGGATTATTTTGGCCAGACGGTCAATATCGCCTCGCGCGTCCAGGGCCTTGCGGCCTCGCGCTCGATCGTGGTGACGGAGCAGGTGGTGGAGAACGCGCGTGCCCACGCCTTGCTGGAGAGCAGCGGACTTAAGCCAACGCCGAGAAGCGTAGCGTTGAGCGGTATTGCGGACAAGAGTGTCGGTCTACGAGATTTCCTGAGCGACAGCGGCTTGCTGAAGAGCTGCGTGTCAGCCGTACGGCGCGGATTAGCGGAGCGTAATCCGCCGACTTGAACGCCTCAGCGGCGGATTACGCTCCGCTAATCCGCCCTACATCCTGCGAGCTGTGACACAATCACCACACTCGAACGGAATTGCGCTGGGAAAATCGTGCCCGATCGCATCCGGCCACGCTTCCGCCCGGATTCAGGCACGCCATTGCCGCGTGTTGGTTTTCGGCTTGGGCTGGGGCACGAGCGGGGGATCGCAACATGTCTTCCATTGGCTGCACCAGTACTTCGTGCGTTGACGTCAGAGCTGGCCGTACTCAATTTGAAGCACACGTAATTCCGGCCGCGCGTGTTGGGAAAGTCATCCGACTGTTGGCTGTCACGCTCACAGCCGCATCGCTGGCGGCGTGTGCGCAGTCCTCTGTCGTGACCCAAAAATCCGAACTCCGCGCTGTCAGGCAGGCGTCGCTGGGCCACGATCAAACGACATCGTCCATGATCAAGAGGCGCGTAGCCGCCGTGAGAAAGCACACCCCGTCCGCGCCCCGCAGGGATGCCGGCGATGTCAAAACGGCGTCGCATGGCGTTGCGAGCTATTACACCGAAGGAACGAAGACGGCGAGCGGCGAAAAGTTCAACACGCTCGAAATGACCGCCGCCCATCCGACGCTGCCGTTCGGCACCAAGTTGCGGGTGACAAACGTCGACGAGCGGTCGCTCGGTGATGGTGCGGGTCAACGATCGTGGTCCCTATGTTCAGGGACGTGTCGTCGACGTCTCCTATTCCGCCGCCGACGCGCTGGGGATGGTGGGGAAGGGCGTCGCCAAGGTCAAACTCGACGTCGTGCAGTAGTAGCAGCGCGCGGGGAGTAGTTCGGATAAGCCAACGGGTTACTGGTTATGGGCTGCCAGGATCTCCGACAGCGCCGACAACAGCCGGTCGATCTGCGCGTCGGTGCCCACGGTGATCCGCAGGTAGTCGGAGATGCGCGGCGCGGCAAAATGACGGACGATCACCGCGCGTTCACGCAACGCGCTGGCAAGTGCCGCGCCCTCGTTCGCCGGGTGGCGCGCGAAGACGAAGTTGGCGGAGGAGGGCAGTACTTCAAAGCCAAGCTTGCTCAATCCCTTCGTCAAGTCTCTCTCGTCCCTCGATGACGCGCGCGCGGCTCTGTTGGAAATACGCATCGTCTTCCAGCGACGCGATGGCGCCGGCCTGGGCGGGCCGGCCGAGCGGATAGGAGTTGAAACTGTCTTTTACGCGGGTGAGCGCTTCGATCAGGTCGGCGTCGCCGATCGCATAACCAACCCGCAGGCCCGCCAGGGCGCGTGACTTGGACATGGTCTGAACCACCAGAAGGTTCTGGTGATTGCCGACCAGCGGGATCGCGGTTTCGGCGCCGAAATCGACATAGGCCTCGTCGATCACGACCGGCGCATCGGGATGGTCCTCCAGCAGCGTCGCGATCTCGGCCCGCGACAGCGCAACGCCGGTCGGCGCGTTCGGATTGGGGATGATGACCGCACCGGCCGGCCGGCGATAATCGGCGAGTTGAATTCGCATACCTTGGTCGAGCGGCACGGCTTCATAGGCGATGCCGAACAGGCGGCAATAGACCGGATAGAAACTGTAGGTGATGTCTGGGAACAGCAGCGGCGCATCGTGCTTCAACAGCGCGGCGAAGGCGTGTGCCAGTACCTCGTCCGAGCCGTTACCGACGAACACCTGTTCGGGTTGCACCTTGTGGTACGTGGCCAAAGCGTCGCGCAAAGCTGTCGCCTGCGGGTCCGGATAGAGACGCAGCGTATCGGCGGCCTCGGCGCTTGACGGCTTCGAGCGCGCGCGGGGATGGACCGAACGGGCTTTCATTGGTGTTGAGTTTCACCAGCTCTGCGATGCGCGGCTGTTCGCCCGGCACATAGGGTTTCAGGTCGTGCGTCAGGCGGCTCCAGAAGCGGCTCATGTTTTTCTCCGGTCGCGTCGTCTCGTAGGATGGGTTGAGCGCTTGCGAAACCCATCATCTTTCCGCGCGTGTGATTGATGGGTTTCGCAAAGGGGCTCAACCCATCCTACGATATCGCGATACATTCGAATGTGCGCTCGGGGTTAACCAGTTGCGCCGCGCTTTCGACGATGCGCATTTCTTCGGTGCCGCGGGCCGCGGTGCGTTCCAGCACGGCGAAGATCGCGGAAGCGGCATGGCTCAGTGCTTCCGGCGTGTTCGACCCGCCGACACGCGCGGCGGCGAGCAGCGCGGCGAACAGATCGCCGGTGCCGTTCGGGCTGATCGGCAGTTTTGGCGTGCGCACGCGCCAGGCGCCAGCGCGCTCGACGGCGACGCTCTCGATCTCGCCGCTGGGCGTATCGGCCAGTTCGGCGCTGGTGACGACGACGGTGCCGCGCGCCATGAACGCGCGCGCCGCCTTCATCAGCTGATCGATCGTGCTTGCCTTCGCGCCGCTCAGCCATTCGAACTCGAAATGATTGGGCGTGACGATGTCGGCGAGCGGACACAGCAGGTCGCGCACCAGCGGCGGAATGTCGGCGTGGACGAACAGGCCGCGGTCGCGATCGCCGATCACCGGATCGCAGCAGTACGATAACGACGGATTTTTCGCCTTGGCGCGCGCGACGAAATCCGCGACCACCGTGGCATTAGCGGCCGAGCCGAGATAGCCGGTCACGATCATCTGCGCGGCATCGACCGCGCCGCGCTCCTCGATGCCGAGCAGCAAATCGGCCAGCAGTTCCGCATCGACGGCGCGGCCGCGGATGGTCGGATAGCCCGGCCGGTTGCTCAACAGCGTGGTCGGCACCGCGACCACGTCGATGCCGTGCATCTGCATCGGAAACACCGCGGCGCTGTTGCCGACATGGCCGTAAGCGACCTGCGACTGGATCGAGATGACGTTCATGATCAGACTTGTGGATTAACTATTTTTGCCGGCGCCGGAACCCGCCGAGGTTAACACATTGGTTATTTGTTTGCGGGCATTTTCACAACCTCATTCAACAGGGAGGCACCATGTCTGACGTCACCATCCCCGGCGGCAAAATCCGTTCTTTCGTCGAGCGGGTCGAGAACATCGACGGCGAATTGGCCGAGCTGAACGAGCAGAAGAAGGAAGTCTTCGCGGAGGCCAAGGGCGAAGGGTTCGATGTGAAGATCCTCAAGGAGATCATCAAGCTGCGCAAGCAGGACCAGGACGAGCGCGACGAGCACGAGAGCCTGCTCGATCTCTACATGCGCGCGATGGAAACTGCGGTGGAGGACAAGGTCGCGAAGGCGGCCTGAGCTGCAACAGGCGGCGGATTACGCTCCGCTAATCCGCCCTACGAGACCTGCAGGCGCGTGGGTTGAACGCGCCTGCCGGCCACGTTAAGCCGTCTGCGATGAACGAGCCGGACGGCGGCGGTAAAGTCTCAACGCGACAATCGCAAGCGAAGGCGGCGCTGCTCGGGATGGCATGCGGCGCCGGCGCGGCGCTGTGCTGGGCGCTCGGCTTTGTGGCGACGCGGCACGGGCTGAAGATCGGGTTCACGCCGCCCGATCTGCTGATGCACCGCTTTCTGTGGTCGGGCATCGCATTCCTGCCGCTGGTGCTGCGCGCCGGCATCGGCGATCTCGGCGGCATCGGCTGGGGCCGCGGTCTGGTGCTGATGGTGCTGGGCGGCCCGGTGATGTCGCTCATCAGTTATACCGGCTTCCTGTTCGTGCCGCTCGGTCATGGCAGCGTGATCCAGCCGTCGAGCGCGACGCTCGGCGGATTGTTGCTGGCGGCAGTGTTCCTGCGCGAGCGGGTGCCGCCGTCGCGCGTCGCGGGCGCGGTCGTCATCGTCGGCGGGCTTGTGGTGATCGGCGTGGAGTCGATCGGCCATATCGGCGCGCATGGCGTGCTCGGCGATCTGCTCTTCGTATGCAACGGGGCTGATGTTCGCGGTGTTCGGCACGCTGCTGCGGCACTGGCGCGTCAACGCGTTCTCGGCGGCGACCGTGATCAGCGTGCTGTCGCTCGCGCTGCTGCCGGTCTATGTCGTGTTTGTCGGCTTCGACCGCGTGGCGGCCCTCGGTCTCGGTGAGAACGCACTGCAGGCATTGGCGCAGGGAATCCTGGCCGGCCCCGCAGCGCTCTATCTGTTCGCGTTCTCGATTCAAACGATTGGCGTCGCGCGCGCCGCGGTGTTTCCCGCCACCGTGCCGGCGCTGACAATTCTCAGCGGATGGCTGTTGCTCGGCGAGCCGCCGACCGCCCTGCAGGCGACGGGGCTGATGACGGTGCTGTTCGGATTTTATCTCGCGCAACGGCAGCGATAATCATGCTGCGCGGAAAAGGCAGACATCGCGCAACGCGAAATGAACCTGTCGTTAAGAATCGCTTCGCGCTGATTTGACCGACTCCGATTCGTTCTTTGAGAACAAAATGGAGTCGGACATAGAACAAAGCCGATGAGCGGATCATGCTCCGCTCATCAAAACCATGCGCCAGGTTTATCGATCGCTGTGCGCTTCGCTCATCGGCACGAATGCATTCTGCCGTCGTAGCCGCGATACGTTCCCGACGACGCATTGTAGGTGCGGAAGCCGGTGCAGAGCATCACCATGGTTCGCTTGCGCGGCTTGTGGGTTGCCCGGGCCGGCGACACCGGTTTGCCGTGCTCTATGCCCGTGCTGCGAGCAGCTACTCTTGATGGCTTGGCGACGGGCTTCTTCTTCAGTACGGGCTTATCGAGCGCGGCGGCGGCCTTGCCGGCAGGCGCCGGCTTCTGCTCGACAACCGCAGGCTTTGCCGGGATGGCCGACGTCTGCTCCACGACGGCTGGCTTTTCAGTCGCTGCTGCCGGCTTTTCCTCGACGGGGGCAGGCTTGGTCTCGGCGGCGACCGGCTTCTCTTCGACGGCTGCCGGCTTGTCCTGTGCAACGGCAGGTTTTTCCTCGACAGGCGCGGGCTTCTGCTCGACGACGGCGGGCTTTTCCTCTGCGGCTGCCGGCTTGTCTGGGCGACGGCGGGCTTTTCTTCCGCCGGTGTCGGCTTCTGTTCGACGACGGCAGGCTTCTCCTCGGCGGTGGCCGGCTTGTCCTGCGCGACGACAGGTTTTTCTTCGGCGGGCGCCGGCTTCGGCTCGGCAATGGCGGGCGGCTTTTCTTCCGCGGCGGTTGCAGGCTTTTCCTCGGCGGCCGGCGCCGGAGTGTCGGTGGCCGATGTCTGCGCGAGCGCTTGCCCGCCTGCCATCATGAACAAGACGCAGCAAAGCACGCCGGCGCGCGCGGCGACGGCGGTCGATAAAACTGACAAACGCATGGAATGATACTCAGCTGATGTGGACCCCACGAAAGCTCCACACGCATTTGCGGCAAGTCTGTGATCAACGCAGCGCTTTGGCGCGCGACAAAGCGCATCAGGCGGCGAGTGTGTGCCGGCAGCTACAGCTTGCAACTTTGAAGCGCATGACGCGGGATGATCAAACCAGTTGCGCGAGTGCGCGCTCTGGTCAATTTCTCCGTTAACCGGATCGTGCCGATTTTTCCTGAGAGCCGTGCACCCGGAATTGAATGGCGCAGCGCTTGCTGGTTGTCTATGCTGAGGGAATGTCACGGCTTTTGTGTCTGTTCATGGCTATTGCGCTCGCGCTTGTATCGGCCGCGGCTTCCGCCGAGCCGGCGAAGAAGCGGGCGGCGGCGCGCTGGCATGGCTATGGTTTTCTGCCGGGCTACCAGCAGCCGCTGAATAACAGCGCTCCGCTGTACAAGCAGAAGGACGCGCTGCGCCGTCTGGCCCGCCAGAACCGGCGGCCCTGGTACATCGACCCGACGCCCGGCTATTACGACTGGAACGGCGACCCGCGCTATTTCGGCCGGCCCGGCTTCTACGGCGGCCGCTTCAATGGCGGCAGCTTTGGCCCGTGCTGGACGCGGACGCCGATCGGGCCGGTGTGGAATTGCGGGTGATGAAGCTGCGCTGATCGGCCCTACGGCTGCTCCCCTTGACAAGCTGACGCGCCGCCGTCGGAATGGCGGATAGCGCAAAAAGCGCGGCGTCACGCCTGGCGCATCAAAAAACAATGGGGAGGGGTTGCGAATGTTTCGCCAGATGATCCGCCATGCCAGAAATCTTGCGCTTGCCGTGCTTGCGGCCGCAAGCCTGTTCAGCGCCGGCAACGCGCAGGCCGCGTTCCCGGATCGGCCGATCACGCTGATCGTGCCGTGGGCGGCCGGTGGCGGCACCGATGCGGTGGCGCGGCAGATCGCCATCCTGCTGGAGCGCGATCTCAAGCAGCCGGTGAACGTCGTGAACCGCACCGGCGGCTCGGGCGTGGTCGGCCACCAGGCGATCGCGACCGCAGCACCCGACGGCTACACGTTCGGCCTCATCACGCTCGAGATCACCCTGATGCACTGGGCGGGGCTCACCGATCTCACCTTTGAGAAGTTCACGCCGCTCGGGCTGGTCAACCAGGATTTTGCCGCGATCCACGTCAAGGCGGACAGCCCTTACAAGAACGTCAAGGAGCTGTTCGCGCATATCAAGGCGAACCCGAACAAGGTGGTGGCGTCAGGCACCGGGCAGGGCGGCAGCTGGCATGTCGCGCTCGCCGGCCTGATGCAGGCCGACGGCATCTCGCCGACCTCGATCCGCTGGGTGCCGTCGACGGGGGCTGCGACCGCGCTGACCGATCTCGCGGCCGGCGGCGTCGACTTCGTCGCGTGCTCGATGCCGGAAGCCGAGGCGCTGATCAAGGCCGGGCGCATCCGCAGCCTGGTGTTCTTCTCGCCAAAACGCGCGCCGAACTTTGCCGACGTGCCGACCACCGAGGAGGCGACCGGCCACACGTTTCACAAGGGCGTGTGGCGCGGCTTTGCGGCGCCAAAGGGCCTGCCGCCGGAGATCGCCAAGCATACGAGACCGCGATCAAGAAGGCCTGGGACAGCGACGAGTTCAAGGAGTTCATGACCCGGCGCGGCTTCGACATGATCTATCTGGACGCGGCCAAGTACGGCGAGTTCATGAAGGCGGACGACGAGGACAACGGCAAGGCGCTGAAGTCGCTCGGGCTGGCGAAGTGAGGGGCGGAAACGAAAACATCGAAAACAACCCCATGCAAAGTAGCGGATGGTGCAGGTCGGAGACGGGGGTGCGCGCTGATAAACTCAGCGTAACACGTTGATTCCAATTGCATTCTAGCAATTGAAGGGTGGCCTCGGCTGTTGTCTGCCCTGCGCGCCCGAACGCACGAAAGGGAATGCCATGGAACTGAAACTTCATCACGTGAACTATTCGACCAAGGACGTTGGCGCGGTTGCGGAATTCTACAAATCCCTTTTCAATATGAAGCCGGTGCCAAGCTACGGCGATGCGCAGATCACGTCGCAGGGCTACGACCGCAAGGTCGAGTTTCTGACCGACGGCACGACCGAGTTTCACATCGCGCCGCAGGATTTTGGCGTCGCGTTCCGGACCAAACAGAGTCTCAACCCGCTGGACCGCGGTCACATCGCGTTTCGAACCGACGATATCGAGGCGTTCAAGGCCATGCTGCGGGAGAAGAACATCCCATTCGCCGACTACGGTGTCTGGGCCATCGGCGGCTGGTATCAGATTTTTCTGCAGGATCCGGACGGCACGATCGTGGAAGTGCACCAGACCGATTACAAGCAGCCTGGTGCATAGGCGCGTCTCGGCCCCCTTTCACTGGAGCACACGATGCGCATCGGCTGCCTTGGCCTCGGCAACATGGGTCAACCCATGGCGGGCAAGTTGCTCGACGGCGGGCACGAACTCTGGGTCTGCGATGTCCGCGAGGACGCCATGCGCCCGCTTCTGGAGCGCCAGGCGCGGCGGGCGGCCTCACCGCGGGAATTGGCTGATACCTGCGACACGATCATTGTCTCGCTGCCGACGCTCGAGATCTTTCGGCATGTCCTTGCCGGACCCGACGGCCTGCTGGCGGGGAAGGCCATGAAGACCCTGGTCAACACCTGTACCGTTGGCGTGCCTTTCGTCCGTGAGATCGAGGAGGCGTGCGCGGCGACCGGCGTCACCGTCATCGATGCCCCGATCAGCGGCGGTGTCGTGGGCGCCAAGGCGGGCACGCTGGCAACGATGGTGTCTGGAAATCCGGAGCGCGTGTCCGGCCTGATGCCGGTGCTGCGGCTTTGGGGGCCGACGATCGTCGTCGCCGGTGACAGGCCGGGGGCTGCGCAGATCATGAAACTCACCAATAATCTGCTCTGTGCTGTCGCCCTCGTCGCCACGTCCGAGGCCATGACGATGTCGGGCAAGGCAGGCATTCCGGACGAGGCCATGCTGCAAATTCTCAACAATGGCACCGGCCGGAATTTTGCGACCATGCGGCTTTTTCCCGATGCCGTGCTGCCGCGCACGTTCGACTTCGGCGCAACCATCGAGATCCTCATGAAGGACGTCGATCTCGCCATCGAGCAAGGTGAGGAACTGGGCGTTCCGATGTGGGTGAGCCAGGCGGTGCGGCTGGTGCTGAAGCACGGCGTCTTTCAGGGGCGCGCGCAGCAGGACATGTCGCGCGTCGTCGAGATCATCGAGGACGGGACGCGCAAGTAGCATCCGGGCTTACGCTTCCCTGCGCGCCGCGTGACCGTCCCGCGAAAATCGCCGGGTCAGTCCCCAGACCACGGCGGCTGTCGCGGCCGTCGCGATCAGGTGCTTCAACGTGTGGCCGGTGACGAAGCCGAGCGCGGCCGCGATCTCGTGGTCGAATACCTCGGCGAGCTTGGCCAGGACGTACAGCCCCATCGCTGACGCCGAAGGCGATGCGATCGGTGCGCGGGGCGCGATAGATCGCCTGCCAGAGCGGGATGAGGATCAGCGCGAGGCCCTGCAGCAGCAGATACGGCCGCAGGTCGCCCGCGCCCTGCCGCTCGGTGATGGCCCACCATGCGACGCTGGCGACGGCGGCAAGCGCGAGCACGATCGCTTCCAAACCGCTGTTCGATCCCTTGACGTCGCCGCGGACGCCGGCGATCAGGCCGGCGCACACCAGCGCGATCGGCAGGCGGTCCCAGATCAGGCTGATATTGTCGGGAGCGAGGTGATAGAACGCCGAGCCGAACGCGGTCAGCAACAGTCCGATCAGGAACAGCCGGTAGCCCGGCCATCCCGCGCGCAATTGCTCGCTGGCGCGTCGCGGCCGCAAGGTCAGCCAGCCCCAGATCGCGACCAGCGCGAAGCCCAGATTGGACAGCACGTCGGCGGCGTGGGGAATGCCTGACACGGCCGAGTGGTCGGCGAAGTCGTGGTAGTTCGCCGGCTGCGCGATGCGGCCGTGCAGCGCCAGGAGCGCGATCAGGCCGAGGGTGATGATGGTCGGGGAGTGCTTGATCCATGGGGCCATGGGGCGGCCTTGGCCGATGCGCGATATCCATTGCGGGAGTGGGGTGCATTGGCCGCCTCCAATTTGAGCGATTGCTCAAGTATTAGTCGCTCGAAAAGGAACAAGGTTCAATATATTTTTCGGGGGAGCTGCCGGTAGCCCGTCTGAGCGCAAAGGAACTTGGCGTCCAAGACGGGATGGCCGGGACAAGCCCGGCATGACGAAAGAACACTCATCCTGGACCTACCAGCCGCCGCTGGCACGACGCTCGGCCATTAACTATAGGTTGTACCACGGCCCCGGCTCGGGGCTCTCACGGCCCCTCCGGTCCTTGCCCAAAATCGCCTGCATCTGTACGTTGCGCTGCAGTAGCGTTAATTTTTCGTAAAGCGGATCAGTTCAAATGGCGTTAGTCGAGGGCGTGGTGTCTGAAGGCGCGGACCGCAAATTGCCGCCGGGCGTGGTGGTCGAAGGTCCGCTGGTCGAAGCCAAATTTCGCAATTCCTACATCGCGTTCGCCGCTGATGGTCGGCGGCTCGATCGCGGCGCTGGTCTGGACCTTCTGGCAAGGCATCGGCTGGGTCGAGGTGTCGGTCTTCGCCTTCACCTTCATGCATGAGCACGATCGGCATCGGCTTCATGCATCGCTACTTCGTGCACCGCAGTTTTCGCTGCGGTCCGGTCATGCGGGCGATCCTCGCCGCGATCGCCACGATGGCGGTGCAGGGCTCGGTGCTCAAATGGGTCTCCAATCATCGCCGGCACCATCTGCACTCCGACAAGCCCGGCGACGTCCACAGCCCTTACTATGACGGCGACGGCGAAGCCCATGCCAGCTTCTTCAAGGGCATGATGTATGCGCAGGGCGGCTGGGTGTGGGACCAGGCGACGACCGATGGCGAATACTACGCCAAGGATATCGTGGCCGACCCGATCGCGATGTTCTTCACCCGGACGCGCTGGTACTGGTACGCGCTCTCGGCGGTGATCATTCCCGGCGCCATCGGCTACGCGTTCGGCGGCGTGCACACGATGATCGGCTGCATCCTGTTCGCCGGCCTGTTCCGCAGCTACGTCATGACCATGGCCACCTCGCTGGTCAACTCGGTCTGCCACAGCGACGGCCGCTACGGCTACCGCCGCTACAAGACCCCTGACGGCACCACCAACGAACTGGTGACCACGATCCTCACGTTTGGCGAAGGCCTGCACAACAACCATCACCGCTTTCCGCGCGACGCTTATCTCTCGCACGCCTGGTACGAGATCGACATCAACGGGCTGATCATTTTGGGGCTGGGGAAGCTCGGGCTGGTGCACGATATTTTCGTGCCGGATCGGGTGTCCGGGGCAGGGGCTGTTGCCGGGAAGACGTCGATCGATGGCGTGGCCGAGGATCTTGGTTCGTCCGGGGTGAGGTAGGCGGACGGCTCCGAGGTCTGGCGCGCCTACGGCTTGTCCTCCCGGCGCGTGCAGAAATACGTGCACGGGTTGAGACCAGCTCCGAATGGCCCCATATTGAGGGGATGTCGCCTGATGCGTTTGAGAACCTGACTGCAGCCGTTACAACCATTAATACGCCGATGCCCGCCCGCATCGACGAAGACACCCTGCTGGCCTGTCTGAAGGGAACGATTTCCGAGCGGAAGTTTCGCGTCTACGTACAAGCTCTGTTCGACGAGGTCGATGTATCCGTCATCCACAGTCTCGTCGTAGATCGGATCGTGACGTTCGACGAGCTATTGAAGGCAATCGAGGCCTGGCAGGTTACGGAGTCCGACAATGAAAGATGGGTCAGGCAGATGGCTGCCTTCGAGGTGGGAATATCTGCTGCAGAAGGCACTGGTCGCCCTCGATAGTCTGGAGGGAGGAGCCGGACCGTGGACGTTCGGCGGCGGCACTGCGCTGGCGCAGATCCTCGATCATCGGGTTAGCTACGACGTCGACATCTTTTTGGACTCGAGCGCCGCCTTGAAGAAGCTTGCGCCGAACATGAACCGGGTGACGAGGTCGCTGTGCGATACCTGGCAATGGCCGGGCAAGTACCTGAAACTCATCCTGCGCGACGTCGGCGAGATCGATTTTCTGAACGCGCCGTCTTACATCGACAACCCGACATACCAACTGAAATTTGGCGAACGTTCCATTGCAGCGGAGCGGTCTGCGGAAATCGCGACCAAGAAACTGGTCTACCGCGCATCGACTTACACGCCGCGCGACGCCTTCGATCTCGCCGCGATCCAGTTGCATGATCGTGCGGCACTGGGCGAGATCGCGCGATCTCCGGCCATCACCCATCACGTCGTGTCGTCCGCGCTGAACCGGTTGAATCTCGCGAAAGACCAGTATCAAGCCGATATGAGGAGCCTGATCAACGCGACGCCGCGGGGCGAGGCGTTCATCGACAGAGCCTGCGAGATGGCTCTGGAGGCGCTTGCCGAGATTCGCGATGCGATTCCTGAAAGTGAGACCGAGAGTTGAGTGCACTGGCACCGAAATGTCCTCGCGATGTCGCTTCCGACCGCTCTGCGAGCTACGGCGGACAGCAAGTAGCCCGCATGAGCAACGCGATATGCGGGAGCAAGTTGATAGAGCGGTCCCGGATGTCGCTTCGCTCATCCGGGCTACGGTTTCCCGCTCTATCGCTTCGGTCTCCTCTGGTAGACCCCTGAAAACGACACGTTGGCGCCGCCGCAATGGAGGTTGTCGCCGACGACCAGGTGCTTGCCGACGAGCTGCATGGTGACCTGGCAGTCGTTTTCGTCCGTGCCGTCGCCGAACTTCATTTTATCGGCGGAAGGTTTTGCGTCGTAATCGAGTTCGCCGGTATGGGTGCTGGCGCCCGAACCCCAGGTGGCCTCGCCCTTGATGGCGAGCGTGCCGGCCGCTTTCGATGTCGAGATGCGGATGACATTGTCGTAGGCGCGCCACTCGCCGAGCCAATCCCGCATCGCCGGTGGTCGTGTGTCCGCCTGCCACGCCAGCCGGTCGGTCTCGATCCAGCCGACCGTCTCGGTGCCCTTGCGCGGTTGAAACCAGCTGCAGGCGAACTTGGCCAACGTTCGCGACACAATGACTTCATCGCCCGGAATGACATAGGTTTTCAGACGACAGGCCGCATCGTCCGGGCAACGCTCGTTGTCATCGCCGTGGAAAGTGATCCTGTCGCCGGCCGCGCCCATGATCTTCGCCAGCCTGTAGTTCGTGCTCTCGCGTGGAAAATATCCGTTGCGGCACACGTTGTCGGGGTTGCCCTTGAGCTGGGCGGAGGCGGGCGAGGCCTGGAGCAGGCTCCATGCGAGGAGGCCGAGCGAAGCCAGGACAAGCCGTCTCATCGGGGTTTCCCCTTTCGGTTCGTTCTTTCGCGCGAAGCGAGCCCGGTTCCCAGCGCCGTCGTCGGAGCGACGATGGGCATGCGGCATATCACAGAACGCCGGGTTGGCTCGTGTCTTTATGGACGGCGCCGTCACAGGCACCCGAGCGTCGGCATGAAGCAGGCGCGGGCCATTCGATCAACGCACCACGCTGGAAAGGAGACGACAATGGGAGACGGAGTAACCGGTTCGACGAACGCCCCCGCCAATCAGCCGACCAATGCCGGCCGTAGCGGAGATACGTCTGCAGCGGACGCTGCAGCCAAAGCCAAATTCGGCGAGGCTCTCAAGCCAGGAAAGCTGCCCTGAAGGACTGAGCCGGCGGCCCCAGGAAGGCTGCAACTACTTGCGTCCTCCGGCCGATCCGTTCCAGCCGTCGAAGCCCATAACCACCAAGATCGACGGCGATCCTGACCGCTTCAAAGGCCCCATGAGCCCCCGCTCTGACGGACCTGACCTCTCGAAGCCCACTCCCAAGTTGCCCAATTCCTCCCTTCAGGTCCCGAAAGGTCCCTACCACACCGGTGGCCTGGGCAGTGGAGATGGGGCGCACATCGGCGGGTGGGAACGGACGTTCTGAGAGTGACGGGATAGCGCGCGCCGTCATCGCAGTTACGGTGACGGTGCACGAAATTATTCCTCGCTATCGGCGTATCAGGTGCATGTCACCGCATTGCGACGCAAAGGCCCGCGTTGGCCCTTTTGGCATTGCCGCGATTTAACTGGTGCATTCTGACGGATCGGGGCAACACGCCGCCGGCGCTGGGCGCGCGAGGACTTCCTTCCATTCAATGCCGGATACCGAGATCACCGAGGAGTGCCGCGCCCTGATCGCGAGCGTGCTCGAGCCACCACCCGGACAGCGGTTGCCGAACGGCAACTGGCGTACCGAGATCGATGCGGCAACGTGGCAGTGGCTGCAGAGGTTGCGACGGCAAGGCGAGTCGATGTCCGACTGCATCATTCGCATCGTCATCATCGCCTTGCATAAGCGCGGCTTGCAATAAAGCGGCATCGAGCGAGTAGCGAGTAGGGCGGGTTAGCGAAGCGTAACCCGCCGACTTGGTCACGTGGAATGGCGGATTACGCCTACGGCTAATCCGCCCTACGCTCGCTCTCGCACTACTTGAACAGCGCGAAATAGATCACGTAGAGCCAGCCCAGGATGCCGTGGATGATCGCCCACAGGATCGAATGGTTGTTGGTATAGGAGATCGCGATGGCAAGCGCTGAGCCGAAGCCCACGCCGTATTTCGCGCCCTCGACGCGAACCCCGTAATATCGATTTTCGTTCATGTCGATGCTTCCAGCCAGTGAGTTAGGGCGGGTTAGCGAAGCGTAACCCGGATGAGCGCAGCGACATCCGGGACAACTCTGACATCGCCCCCGGATTTCGCTGCGCTCATCCGGGCTACTCGCCACTCGCTCAACGACCATCTGCCGCCCTACGCTACGCCTTCTTCACGAACTCCGATTTCAAATTCATCGCGCCGATGCCGTCGATCTTGCAGGCGATGTTGTGGCCATCGCTCGCCTCGGTCAGGCGGATGTTCCTGACCTTGGTCCCGCCCTTGACGACCGATGACGATCCCTTGACCTTGAGATCCTTGATGACGATGACGCTGTCGCCATCGGCCAGCAAATTGCCGTTGCTATCGCGGACACCAGGCTCGGGCGAGGCCTCCGCGGCGGCGGCCGCCTCGGCGCTCCATTCATGCGCGCATTCCGGGCAAACCCACAGGCCGCGATCCTGATAGGCATGCTCGGAATGGCATGCCGGGCATTTCATTGCATCGTCCATAATCGGTCTCGTTCCCCTCTTGGCGGAGCGCACCGTAGGGTCATGCCCGGGTAAATCAAGCGAAGAAGGGGAGCGGGAGACGTCGGGCTGGAGGTCGTCCGACGGCTGATGCCATGCGGCTTTGCTACCGGCTTTCCGGAGTTGAGTGCACTGGCACCGTAATCGCCGGTGTTGCCGCAAAGAGCATTGGGTTCGACGAAGATGTGTCGTTTCCGCCGAACTCCGAAAATGGCAACTCGGTCGATATTCGTCTCAAGCGCTACGTCTTAAGCCCACTCTGATAGAGAAGCTCTTGCACGACCGTCCGGTGTCGTTGAGCAGAGGCTGGATGTCGCCACGCTTGGCAACGAAGTATCTGTTGTGAGCTGACTTGTCTCCGACGTCTTTCAATTTCGGGAGTGAGGATTTTAAATTGCGACTTGGAGACCAGGCAGCCGTGTTCAGTGTTGCTGCTATCAAGTCACGCAGAAACATATAGTCTCCACCTGATGTCTTTATCTCAGACGCTGCTCCGTGTTTTTCGAATGTCCCAATCAAAAGTGTCTCGACCAGTCGCCTGATCATGACAGCGCAAGCGTCGTACCAACCTCGGCTGTAGCTTCCGTTTATCTGGTTCGCTATTAGAGAAATGTGAGTCGAGTGTTCCTAGTTAGTGCTGCCATCAGCACCAAATGCGTCTCGGCGAGCGCTCCCTCTTCAGGTGGGCCGATCTCTTTATAACATCAGCCGTATCGTTGCGCTGCCGCCAGCGTGTTTCGAAGGAGAGTAGACAAGTCAGCCGCCTGAGTTGTTCGAGACGTAAGGGTGTTTCGCCATGCTTTGGAATATTTTATCGATTTGCTCTGCCGAAGATTTCGGCGAGATGTGGATTTGAATATCGATGTGTACGGCGGGGTGTTGAGACGAACCGCTAGCGCGGGGAGTGGCGGGGCGTCCGATGCTGCCGCGGGTGTGCAGAGGTTCGGCCTAAGCGACGTTGCGAGGCTGGCGACGTCATCGGTTGGGAGAAGTCTGCTCGTCCACTAAAGTCTTGAAGGTTGAAACGGTTTTGCTGACGACCTGTTCTCCTGCAGTTGAGCTGGTGCTAAAAACGTGCGTGATATCAGCCAAAGGTCGCGCATTGGCATCGGGGTAGACGGCGAAAAGTTCCGCATAACCTTGCTTGATAGCCCTACCTAATATGGCACTGGCCATTCCGGCCGCGGTATTCACTCCAAGTCGGTGTTGGAACGCTTGAGCCATCCACCAAGTTGATGAACTTCAACACGGTAATTAGGCTTGCATCGTTGCTAGAAGTGAATCTGAGTTTTAAGGTAAGCAACTGTGAGCTTCTGCGGAACTCCGCTCGTGCGAATTTTCAGGAGAAGCTTCTTTTTTTAGCTTCCCGGTAACTCCAGTGTAGGGATAGTTTGCCACAGTTTGCCCCCCTTCGTATCACCGCAATTAGTACGCGTGCTTGTCATTACACGTGCACGTGGATGTGCCCGACCTAGACTATTTGGCCTTGGGATTGGTTGGGCTCTTGTGAAACGCTTCGATCCAGGTACGCAACACAATGATATCGGGAAGGACTCTTCGTCTGGGCGGCTTCGTAATCTCGTTGAAACAGTAGTTCCGTATCGGACTTGCTTTCCACGTGTTCTCGACAACATCAAGTAGTCGTACTCGGTCAATTAGTTCTAAACAAACGTCGCGCGGACTCTGCTCAGCAGCTCCGGCCCTTCGCTTCCTCACCTACAAGCTGTGCAAAGAGAAGAAACAAGCCTACCGGTCTTAAGTTTGTGAACGTGGCCCATGTTCGGAGCTTGTAATACTCCATATCACTCTCGCCTTTGGCCATTGATCGTACCTGCTTGACAATACTGACGGAATCTCCGAGCAGGCCTGAGGCGGGGATATTGGGCCGTGGTGTTGTTAAATACCTCGCAAAATCTGTTCGTTGGACGAATTCTTCGGCAGTTGTGCGTCCTGCGGCCTGCCCATTTTCATCCAGTTTTTGTAACCAGTAATCCTAAATCGCCCTGATCGTATGAGTTAGTCCATCGGGACAACGTTTGTTTCCTTCACGGTCCTTTCTCTCGACTATTGGTGTACGCCGAGTTGCGCGGTTTTTGAGAGCCCGGCGAATTCAATGGGGTCGATTTGGGATTCTTAGGCATTACGAATTGCCGACTAAAGGTCGTGACCGAAAGAATCGGCACGTTGTGAGTGTGGCTCACATATAATTATATCGGAAAGTAAAAGGCATATAATCAACCACTTTGACGTGTAACCATTTGTCGAATAAACGAAAAAGGCTTGGACATCGTCCAAGCCTTTTGCAGTCAGAATTAATAAACGGCTCATTGACACCGACCCCAACAGCAATAAACTATGCTGTTGGTTGTTCTTGTACCTGAGTTTCAATCAGCTCGAGACCCACCAACACGGTGTTAGCGCACTGTGTCACGTTACCCGGACTGAGCTGCCAACACGAAACCAGTAAGGAGTCGTTATGGATCTTTTTTGTCCGAATACCGCTGTGAGCCTCGAATGGAGCGTCCCCAAATTCTGGGGACGGAAAATTCGATACCTCTCGCCGTTGTGGCGGCAGGAGCATAATTGGTATTTTCCCAAGTTGGGAAAACATCAACGTCACGTGCACCGTAACTGGCGCGAATCGTTGTGTCAACGGCCTTGCGAATCAGCATACACTCTCCTCAGGGAAATCGAGCCTTGTTCCGGCGCGTGCCCCCGCTGCATTCAGCGATTTATGTGTCTCTGTGGCACATAATTTAGCTGAGTCGTGGTCCTGTTCGCGGGTTTGGCGTGTTAGCCATATTCTGGAGGAGGCGGGGACATGCTGATGCATCCGAGCGGGTCACGATCGTCTGTACTTTGCAGGGGTGATCCGGTTGGTGGTGGTCTGTCCCAATAGCAGTTGCCGTTACGGTGTCGGCGGTAATAATGACTGCCCACGACCTCCCTGAACTGATTGCCCAATGGGGACTTTTGTTCTGCGTGCTCATCTTGCCGAATTGAATAGCACCCTCGAATTATGTCCCCGTGTTTTGCGCTGGACGTTGAACCTGCTTATTCGGATCAACGGATGGTGCGATCGACTACGAGTGTTAACGAGCGAGTCGAGGCGGTATTCAAGGAAGCTTGAACTTCGCGATACAGTAGGGAAGAGCTAGTTGGCTCGCTTTTTACTTACCTGATGAAAGTTGAAGGCCGCTCTTTCCAGCGGCCTTCTCATTTTGCTTAATAATCAGTTGCTCACGAACACCCCGTCGTGCTTCCACACGTATCGCACTTCATGCAGGTCCCGTTCCGCACCAGCGTGAAGTTGCCGCACTCCGAGCACATCTCGCCTTCGTAGCCCTTGGCCTTGGCTTCCGCCCGGCGTTCGGCCTTGCTCGGCGCAACCGCCACCGCAGCACTTCCGGCCTTGCTCCACTGCACGGCTTCCAGCCGTTCCGTCGGCGACAGGTCGTGGGCCGCTTCCTGCTTCAGCGCGACCGCGCCTTCGAGGGTGTCGGAGAGGCGGGCGCTGGGGCCGTGGCCGCCGATCGCGGTGACGTTGCCGGAGCCGCGGGCGTCGACGTCGACGCCGCGCATGACCACCAGATTATCCGTGCGCGAGCGGGTCAGGCCCTTGGACAGATATTTGTTGGCGTGGTGGCCGCCGGACGGCTCCTTGCCTTCCTCGACGCCCTTGCCGAGCGCGTCGAAATTCGACTCGGTCGGATCGACATGGGCGAGATCGAAGCGCGACATGTAGCTGACCGCGAGTTCGCGGAACACATAGTCGAGGATCGAGGTCGCGTACTTGATCAAGTCGTTGCCCTGCACGGGGCCCGCCGGCTCGAAGCGGGTGAAGGTGAAGGCGTCGACATACTCCTCCAGCGGCACGCCGTATTGCAGGCCGAGCGACACCGCGATGGCAAAGTTGTTGATGAAGGAGCGCAGCGCGGCGCCTTCCTTGTGCATGTCGATGAAGATCTCGCCGATGCGGCCGTCGTCATATTCGCCGGTCCGCAGATAGACCTTGTGGCCGCCGACGACCGCCTTCTGGGTGTAGCCCTTGCGGCGATCCGGCATTTTTTCGCGCTCGCGCATCACGACGATGCGCTCGACCAGCTTTTCGACGATCTTTTCCGACACCTGCGCGGTGCGCGCCGCCATCGGCTTGTCGTAGTAGGTGTCGATGCCGTCATCCTCGTCGTCATCGTCGCTGATGAGCTGCGAGTTCAAGGGCTGGCTCAGCTTCGAGCCGTCGCGGTAGAGCGCGTTGGCCTTCAGCGCGAGCTTCCAGGACAGCAGATAGGCCTGCTTGCAATCCTCGACGGTGGCGTCGTTCGGCATGTTGATCGTCTTCGAGATCGCACCCGAGATGAACGGCTGCGACGCCGCCATCATGCGGATGTGGCTCTCGACCGACAGATAACGTTTGCCAATTTTGCCGCAGGGGTTGGCGCAGTCGAACACCGGATAGTGCTCGGCCTTCAGATGCGGCGCGCCTTCGACCGTCATCGCGCCGCAGATGTGCACGTTGGCGGCCTCGATCTCGCGCTTGGTGAATCCAACGGCGGCGAGCAGGTCGAAGCCGGGGGCCGCGATCGCTTCCGGCGCGATGTTGAGCGTCTCGCGCAAAAAGTCTTCGCCAAAGGTCCACTTGTTGAAGGCGAACTTGATGTCGAACGCGGTCGGCAGCGCCTTCTCGACTTTTGCAAGCGCTTCGTCGGTGAAGCCCTTGGCCTTCAACGTGGAGACGTTGATGCCGGGGGCATTGGAGAGCGAGCCGTGGCCGACGGCGTAGGCCTCGATCTCCGCGATATCGGCCTCGCGTAGCCGAGCGTGCGCAGCGCCACGGGGACGGCCTGGTTGATGATCTTCCAGTAGCCGCCGCCGGCGAGTTTCTTGAATTTCACCAGCGCGAAATCAGGCTCGATGCCGGTGGTGTCGCAATCCATCACGAGGCCGATGGTGCCGGTCGGCGCCACGACAGTGGTCTGCGCGTTGCGGTAGCCGTTGAGTTCGCCGAGCTCGAGCGCGTTGTCCCAGGCCAGCTTGGCGCGGGTGATGATGTCGCCTTGCGGGCACGAGGCGTGATCGAGCGGCACGGGGTTTACCGCCAGCGCCTCATAGCCGCGGCTTTCGGCATGCGCCGCGCGGCGATGGTTGCGGATCACGCGCAGCATGTGCGCGGCGTTCTTCTTGTAGCCGGGGAAGGGGCCGAGCTCCTTGGCCATCTCGGCCGAGGTGGCATAGGCGACGCCGGTCATCACAGCGGTCAGCGCGCCGCACAGCGCGCGGCCTTCCTTGCTGTCGTAAGGCAGGCCCATGGTCATCAGGAGGCCGCCGATGTTGGCGAAGCCGAGGCCCAGCGTGCGGAACTCGTAGGAGAGTTCGGCGATCGCCCTCGACGGGAACTGCGCCATCATGACGGAGATTTCGAGCACGATGGTCCACAGGCGACAGAGATGCTCGTAGGATTCGACGTCGAAGCGCTTGGTCGTGGTCGAATAGAACGTGATCAGGTTCGCGGAGGCGAGGTTGCACGCCGTGTCGTCCAGGAACATGTATTCCGAGCACGGGTTCGACGCGCGGATGTCGCCGGACGACTTGCAGGTGTGCCAGTCGTTCATGGTGGTGTTGAAGTGCAGGCCGGGATCGGCCGAGGCCCAGGCGGCGTGGCCGATCTTTTCCCAGAGATCGCGGGCCTTGAGCGTCTTCGTCACCTTCTTGTTGGTGCGGCCGATCAGATTCCAGTCGCCGTCGGTTTCCACCGCGCGGAGGAAATCGTCCTTCAGCGAGACCGAGTTGTTGGAGTTCTGGCCGGATACCGTGAGGTAGGCTTCCGAATCCCAGTCGGTGTCGTAGGTCGGGAAGTCGATGTCCTTGTAGCCTTGCTTGGCAAACTGGATGACGCGCTTGATGACGTTGTCGGACACCAGCGCGCGGCGCGCGAGCTTGATCTCGCGGCGCAGGGCAGGGTTCTTCTCGGGATCGAAGCAGTCGTCGCCGGAGCCTTCGCAGTTCACGCAGGCCTTCAGCACGGCTTTCAGGTGCTTCTGGTTGATCTTGGAGCCGGTGACGAGCGCTGCGACCTTCTGCTCCTCCTTCACCTTCCAGTCGATATAGGTCTCGATATCCGGATGGTCGGCGTCGACCACGACCATCTTGGCCGCGCGGCGCGTGGTGCCGCCGCTCTTGATGGCGCCCGCCGCGCGGTCGCCGATCTTGAGGAAGCTCATCAGGCCGGAGGAGCGGCCGCCGCCGGAAAGCTTTTCGCCTTCGCCGCGCAGGCGCGAGAAGTTGGAGCCGGTGCCGGAGCCGTATTTGAACAGGCGCGCCTCGCGGACCCAGAGGTCCATGATGCCGCCCTCGTTGACGAGGTCGTCACCCACGCCCTGGATGAAGCAGGCGTGCGGCTGCGGATGCTCGTAGGCCGACTTGGATTTTGTCAGCTTGCCGCTGAAGGGATCGACATAATAATGGCCCTGGCCGGGGCCATCGACGCCGTAGGCCCAGTGCAGGCCGGTGTTGAACCACTGCGGCGAGTTCGGCGCGACCATCTGCTTGGCGAGCATGAAGCGCAGCTCGTCGAAGAACGCCTGCGCGTCTTCTTCCGACGAGAAATACTTGCCCTTCCAGCCCCAATAGGTCCAGCAGCCGGCGAGGCGGTCGAACACCTGCTTGGCGCGAGAGCTCGCTGACGAAGCGCTCGGATTCCGGGAAGGAGGGCGAGCGCCTCGGTGTCGGGCACCGAGCGCCACAGCCACGACGGCACGGTCTCTTCCTCGACCTTCTTCAGGCGCGCGGCGACGCCCGCTTTGCGAAAATACTTCTGCGCCAGCACGTCGGAGGCGACCTGCGACCAGAACTGCGGCACCTCGACATTTTCGAGCCGGAACACGATCGAACCATCGGGGTTGCGGATCTCGGATGTCGTCAGCCTGAAATCAATCCCTGCGTAGGGTGACTGGCCGGAAGTGGTGTTGCGCCGTTCGATTCGCATAGGTCGTGCCCCGTCTTCTCTGCCCGGGTCCGCTGGTCGCGGCCGGATGTTATCAGTGAGCAGACGGCCTGCACCGGGATTGTTGCCAATCCCCGGCGTTGCCGTCCGCCAGCTCGACCGGGTGAGCCCGGCCCTGTTTCTGTCTTCGCCACCCCAAGGTCCCGCCGGGAGGCAGGACCAATCCCTCAAACGCAACGCATCAACGCGCGTCCACCTGGGCCATTTTCGGCCCATTAATCCGGTGCGCCGGCACCCCCGTTTCAAGGCAGACAAGCCCTCGATCCGTGCCTCGACCGGCCGGCAGAGTGCTTGTTTGGAACCCGTTTGGGAGCGTCCGGCGGGACCCAAAACTCAACTCGCGCCGTCCAGGAAGAACGCTAGGCCAAACCCGTCCGACCCGTCAAGGACTAGTACGAGTTCCTGAATCAAATACTAAATATGGTGGAAAGGTCGGGAAAACAGGGGCAGCCCCGCGCCCCTGATGCCGCCAAGTATCGGTGAGTCCTCAGGGATTCCCAACACAAAAAATTTGTTCTGGCGTGTGGAAATCGGCTTCGCCCCGCTGTTCACAGGGCAGGTATTTTTTCGGGCGAAAGGGTTGCCTGGGAGAGACTCACGTGGGGCTACGGAGCGGGAGGTCTGGCATGCCCGCGCACCCGTGGTGGCTGCCGCCGATAAGCGGCAAGGTGAGGGCCGATTCCATCGCATTTGCTTCCTGTTTCTTGCCTTGCCGGGCTCCATGACAGAATCAAAACCTACCGCGCCGGGGCGGATCGCGCCCGCGGGCCTGATGTTCCTCGCCGTCACCTCGGTGGGCTGGGGCTTCAATTGGCCGGTCACGAAATTCCTGCTGAGCGAGCTGCCGCCGCTGACCCTGCGCGGCACCACCGGCGTGATCGGCGCGACATTGCTGGCTTGCCTCGCGCTGGCGCGCTCGCAGAGCCTGCACGTCGAGCGGCATTTGTGGCCGCGGCTGCTGCTGTCGGCGGTGCTCAACGTCACCGGCTGGATGGTGCTGATGGGGCTGGCGCTGCTGTGGCTGCCGGCGAGCGAGGCGGCGCTGATCGCCTACACCATGCCGGTGTGGGCTTCGCTGCTGGCCTGGCCGGTGCTCGGCGAGCGGCCGACGTGGCTGCGGACGGTGGCGCTGGTGATGGCATTCGCCGGGCTCGCCGCCATCATGGGCGGCAACGGCATCTCGGCCACGGCGGAAAAGCTGCCGGGCATCGCGATGGCGCTGACCGGCGCGATCGGCTTCGCGCTCGGCACCGTGCTGTCCAAACGATTTCCGGTGCCGCTGCCGCCGATCCCGGCCGCGGCCTGGCAGATCGGGCTCGGCTGTTTCCCGATCGTCTTCCTCGGCCTCGCCTTCGAGACCACCCATCTCGAGAAGGTGACGACGCTCGGCTGGTGGCTGCTGCTCTATTCGACCGTGATCCAGTTCTGCATCGCCTATGTCTGCTGGTTCGCCGCGCTCGCGCGCCTTCCCGCATCGGTCGCCGCGATCGGCACCATGGCGGTGCCTGTCATCGGCGTGGTGGCGTCGGCGGTCGCGCTGGGCGAGCCGCTTGGCCCGATCCAGATCGCGGCGCTGCGTTCACGCTGGGCGGCGTGGTGCTGGCGACGAGGTCGTGAGGAAGGCTCACTCGGCGCGAATTTTCGCGGCCTCGGCGACCTTGCCGAATTTCTCGCTCTCCGATCGCACGAAGTCGCGCAACGCGGCAAGCGTCATCGGCCGCGGGACGATGCCCTGGATCGAGAGTTTTTCCATCGTCGCCTTGTCCTGCAGCGCGGCCGAGATCACCTCGAACAGCCGCGCCTGCAGCGGCTCGGGCGTGGCGGATGGCGCGAACACGCCAAACCAGTTCAGGAGCTCGTAGCCCGCAAGCGACGGCGAGCCCTCGCTCAGCGGAGCCACGTCCGGCAGTTGCGGCATGCGCTCGCGCGAGGTGACGGCGACCGCGCGCAGCCGGCCGTCCTGGATCAGCGGCAGCGCCGCACCCGAGGCTGGAAAAGCTCATCGTCACCGCGCCGACGGCGACGTCGGTGACGGCCGGCGCCGAGCCGCGATAGGGAACGTGCAGCACGTCGGTGCCGGCCATGCGGTTCATCAGCTCGCCGGCGAGATGCTGCGGGTTGCCGACGCCCGACGAGGAGAAGGAGAGTTTTCCCTTGTTCGCCAGCGCGTAGGCGACCAGCTCCGCCGGCGTCTTGACCGGCGTGGTCGCGGCCACGACCACCACGCAGGGCACGATGCCGGCGAGCGCCACCGGCGTCAGCTCCTTGAGCGGATCGTAGGTCATCTTCTCCTTGTAGATGTGCTGGTTGACGGCGACCTCGCCGGCCGCCGAGACCAGCAGCGTGTGACCGTCCGCGGTGGCGCGGGCGACCGATTGCGCTGCGATCATCGCCGCCGCACCCGGCTTGTTCTCGACCAGCACCGCCTGGCCGAACGCCGTCTTCATCGGATCGGTCAAGAGCCGCGCGACGATGTCGACACCGCCGCCGGCGGGATAGCCGACGACGAGGCGGATGTTTTGCGTGGCAAAAGTGCCCTGGGCGCGGGCGCCGCTTCCGCGGGCGAGCAGGGCGGCGGCGGCCGAGATCGAGAAGGCGCGTCGCGTGAACACGTCATCATTCTCCTTGTAAGCTTGCTCCCAAGAAATCCTGGCGCCTAGGTCTGCATCGCAGATGACGGCCTCGCTTGAATCCCACGCTTTCACGGATGGAAAAAGGCGTCAATCATCGGTTGGGAGTGCAGCATAAGGCCGTCTTGTCGGCGCGAGATTCGAATTGCGGGGTCAGGTCGCCGGCGTCCGCAGATTGTCGATCAGGATATGGACGCTGATCAGAAGCACCCAAACGGGCAAGACGGCAAAACTCCAGCTGATGAAGGAGCTGCCGATCAGAAGTACCAAGGCCAGCATAAATCCGAGCAGGGCGATCCAGCGCGGAGCGATTCCGGTTCGGACGACGACGGTTGACGTCGAAATCATGAACACCGCGGCCATCTTGATCGCGTACACGTTCATGATGATGTATGAGGCGGCGCGTGCGAAGCGAAAGGTGGTGGAACTGATCATTTCGTTGGGCCCGGAGACTGAAGCTACCAGCATGATTGCGCCTATCATCGCGGCGGACGCGAACAGCATCGCCAGAAACAACAAGGCGCTGCCGAAAAATACAGTGGCGAAAAAGCGGTCCTCGAGGTGACCGAGCCGATCGCGCAGCACGCCGATGAACCACAGGAAGGCGACGCCGGCAAACGGCACCATGTTCAAAGCAACGGTTATGGTTCTCGTATCCGAAGCAAGCCACGCGCCGGCCTCCAGCGGATCGTCCGGAATGGATCGCCGCAGCAGCGCAAGGATCGCGAATATCAAAAGGGAAAAGGCAATCCCCGCGATGGCGGCGGCCTTCGGGGTTTTCAGTTGCGCATGGGTGAGAGTGCCATTCTCCGGCATCGCCATTGATCCTTGTTACCGCAACGCCGTCGACTTGAAGCTCGAGTCGAACTGGCGGGATGCCTTCAGCGTGTTATTCCGGGGCGGCCGCCCAGTCCCTGAGCATCCGCGACACGGGCCAGCGCCAACTCTTCCGGATATTTGAAGTTTTTCTCGATTTCGCGATCGAGCAAGGACAGTTGTTCAAGCAGCGCTGCATGACGGTGCGGCGGCAACGTCTGGACCAGGTTTTCGATCATCGCCCGCAGCCGCCTCGCGACTTGCAGACTGTTCGAACCGCAGCAGCGGATCTCGCTGAATGCGAGATGCACAAACTCCTCCCAGTTCGGTGTCCGGAAGATCACGCGCAGCCGTCCGGAGTCATCCAGCAATTCGTCAGTACGCAGGTTGCGTTTGCCGACGAGCCGGAGCATGCGATGGAGCTGGTCTATTGCGAGTACGGCGGTGGTCGGATCGTTGATCGCCGGTGACAATGCCTTGAGCGCAATGTCGATGACGATACGAAACGCAAATGTGGGGTCCTGATCCATGGTGCGCTCCGACCCGAGGGCGACCGACGCACGCAATGTTTCTTCGGGGATCGAGCGATCGCTGAAGTACAGGTTGAACATAGGGTCGTCCGCCGCGACGAAGTCGCCGACTTCGGGAACCAGTTCGACGACGCCGTTCGCTCGTTCGGCCGTCGCCTTTAGCAGATCGAGATTGACCGCAAGAATGATGCCCGACGTTCCCTGATGGTAGATGACGCCGCTTGGAGAGCCGAGATTGAGGCTTTGGCTTTCCCGGGTGTAGGGCCTGACGGTTGGATCCGGATACACGCCTTCGATGGCCGCCAGGCCGTCTGCGCCAACTTTGGACAGAATACTGATGGGGCGCAGCAGTCGCGATGCGTAATCGATCAAATAGAAGAATGTTGCGAAGGACAGTATGCCGAGCAGGGCGGCGAGCAGCATGACCAGTTGGTGAACATCCTTGACCATCTTGTTCTGCGCGCTGAGCGCGAACATCAACGTAAAAATGAAGATACCAACGGTGTATTTGACGACGTTGTTTCGCAACAGCGTGGTGGCGATAATCCGGGGGGTCATCTGCGCGCTGGCGACCTGAACGGCGATGAGCAGCGACCCAAAGGTGAAAACCACGAACGAAAGCGTTGCCGTGACGATCGTCTGCAGCAGCGCTTGCGAGCCGCTCACGCTGTAGTCCAGGAGGCTCCATCCGTACCGGGCGTCAAGGCCATGCACCAACCGCGTGGCGATCAGTTCGATCGGGATGGCAATGAATGGTACGACCCAAAGTGACGACTTGAGATAGCTCCTGACGCCGAATAATCGATTCCAGTTCATCGCGTTATTCTCTGCTGAAATGCCCAACGCGCGCGGCTCGAATTCACGAAAGCCCTGCCTCGAAAATCGATTTGCAGCCTTGCTGCCTTTTCCCGGCGCTGCTTGACCCAAATCAACCAAACCGGGGCGGGGTGCCCATCGTTCGCGACCTGCGTCCGGGTTTATGTGTCCACGCCCCGCAGCGCGCGGCGGAACACTGGCCGGGACTTGCGATGAGGTCTCGTCAGCAGCAGCGCGGCGGAGCCGAGGCGCGCCGCTGGAGGGCGAAAAAGATTGCCGCTATGTGATTGTAACATCTATCAATTCGTTGTATGCCACGGACGAGATTTCGACCCGGCCGGGGTCGGGGCGTTTCTCACAGCATCGGTGAAAGAGAGAGCATGGCGCGCAACATTCTGATCCTCGGGGCCTCCTACGGCTCGCTGCTGGCGACGAAGCTTTTGATGGCCGGTCACAACGTGACCCTGGTCTGCCGCCGCAAGACGGCCGACCTCATCAACCGCGACGGCACCGAAGTGCGCATCAAGCTGCGCGACGAGGCGGTGCACCGCGCGATCTTCTCGCGCGATCTGCCCGGCAAGCTCGACGCGACCACGCCGCAGGATGTCGATCTTTCGCGCTACGATCTGGTCGGGCTAGCGATGCAGGAGCCGCAATACACCAACCACACGATCCGCGTGCTGATGATCAAGATCGCCACGGCGGGGCTGCCGTGCCTGTCGATCATGAACATGCCGCCGCTGCCCTATCTGAAGCGCATCCCGGCGCTGGCGGACATGGATCTCGAGGAAGCCTACACCAATGCGTCGGTGTGGGAGCGGTTCAAGCCGGGACTGGTGACGCTGTGCTCGCCCGATCCGCAGGCGTTTCGTCCGCCGGAAGAGGCGGCGAACGTGCTGCATGTCGGCCTGCCGACCAACTTCAAGGCCGCCGCCTTCGAGGACGCAAAGCACAACGAGCTGCTGCGCGAGCTCGAAGCCGGCATCGACGCGGTGACGCTCGACGGCAAGGACGTGCCGGTGAAGCTGAAGGTGTTCGACTCGCTGTTCGTGCCGTTGGCAAAATGGTCGATGCTGCTGACCGGCAATTACCGCTGCATCACGCCGCACGAGCCGCAGTCGATCCGCGACGCCGTGCATTCCGACCTGAAGCTGTCGCAATCGATCTACGACCATGTCGACGGCATCGCGCGTCGTCTCGGCGCCGACCCGGCCGACCAGGTGCCGTTTGAAAAATACGCCAAGGCGGCGGAAAGCCTGCTCAAGCCGTCATCGGCCGCCCGCGCGGTCGCCAGCGGCGCGCCCTTCATCGAGCGGGTCGACCTGCTGGTGAAGCTGGTGTCCGATCAGCTCGGCGCCTCCAGCGCCGAGATCGACCGCACGGTGCAGACGGTGGATCAGAAGCTGAACGAGAAGATCGTGGCGGGCGGATCGGGCTCGGAGTAGGGGCGCCAAATCCGCCGGTTCGGCCCATCAGCGCATTGATCCCGGCATTCGCCGGTAATGATCAAGGTTTTAGCCGGCTCGTGACTTCAGTCGACACGGGGGCCGAAAGCGCGCCTGCCGTCATGTCGACCAGATTTTCGATCGCGCGTTCAACATCGAAACGTTGACGCGAACGGCCTCGGCGTTCCTGCTGGTGGTCAATCTCGGCCAGCCCGTGGACAATTTGCGACATGATTATAAGGAAGCGTTGTCTCAGGACCACGTCGGAACGTGTCGAAGTTGTTTGCCGAGGAGCGTGTAGACCGGCGCAGCCGGCCAGCGTCGCGACCTCGACAAAGCAAGACGCCGTGCGCGAGATCAAGCAGTGGCCAGGCGATCATGGACCGCCCCGTAGTTTACCGGTGAAGCGCCCTCCGGCGAACTGCCAACCATCCCGGTCGATGGACGCGCTGCGGAGGTCCGAGCAATCATGGTTGGTGAGCGAATACCTCTGCTGTGCCTATTACAGCACAGTCACTTCCTCATGAGGGCAAGCTACTGATTTTGCATAGCGTCCACAGCGCGTTGTTATGCGAACGTTCAAGATCGTTGGGAATGACGAAAGCCTGCTCACAGCCATCTAACCGAAAGCCCGTCATGAACCGTCTAGCCCGCGTCGCTTTGTTTTCCGCCGCTTCGATTTTATCGAGCGTGTCCGCGCTGGCCGCCGATCTTCCGGCGCGAATGCAGCCGGTTGCGCCCGTCGCCTATGTGCCGGCGTTTTCCTGGACAGGTTTTTATCTCGGAGGCGCGCTCGGGTGGATCGAAACGAATCCCGAATACACCACCGGGGCCGTCGTGCTTGGGACGCCTTTCATCGTCTCATCCGCATCCAGCAAGAATGGCCTGAGCTACGGGGTCCTGAGCGGCTACAATTACCAGATCGGGCAAATGGTGCTGGGCGTCGAAGGCGACTTCACCGGCTGGACCGTTGGCAAGATACGGTACACCTCCATCACCGGCGATTTTCTTACGGCGCACAGCAAGTGGGGTGGTTCGATCCGTGGACGGTTCGGTTACGCTGCCGACCGCGCGCTTTTCTATCTGACGGGCGGCGCAGCGTTCGTCTCCAATGAAACCTCTATCCCAACGACCGGCATCACTATCGGTGGTGATGGCGTGCGGTGGGGTTGGACGGTCGGTGGCGGCATTGACTACGCCTTCACCAACAACTGGTTCACGGGCATCGAATACCGCTACTCGCAATATGAGACCAAGAACTTCGTCTATCCCATACCGATCCTGAATCTCGGCCTGGTCGGCTTCAAGCAGGAATCTGAGCACCAATCAGGTGACGGCGCGCATTGGCTACAAGTTCTGACGGGAAGCTGCGCCTAGAGCCTTACACCAACTCGGCACTCAAAACGACGCTGCATGTGAGGAGAAGCCTGCGCCTTTGCCGGCTCATTCCGTCAGCGCGCGGCGGATCATGGTGGCGAGCTGGGACTTGCGATACGGCTTGCTCAGCAGCAGCACGCCGGGATCGAGGCGGCCCTGATGCACGATCGCATTGTCGGTATAGCCCGATGTGTAGAGCACCTTGATGTCGGGCCGCAGCTTGCGCGCCTTTTCGGCGAGGTCGCGGCCGGACATGCCGCCGGGCATGATGACATCGGTGAACAGCAGGTCGAACGCCTCTCCGTCTTCGATCAGGCTCAGCGCCGCCGGTCCGTTGGCGGCGCCCACCGTGCGGTAGCCAAGGCCCTGCAATTGCCCGTTGACGAAATTGCGCACCAGCGCGTCGTCTTCCACCACCAGGATGGTTTCGTTGCCGCGCGGCAGCGCCGCCGCGGCGGCTGGCGCGGTTTCGACCTGGCCGCGGGCCGGCGGCAGATAGAGCTTGATCGTGGTGCCGTGGCCGACTTCGCTGTAGATCCGGATATGGCCTCCCGATTGCTTGACGAAGCCGTAGACCATGCTCAGCCCAAGGCCGGTGCCCTTGCCGACGTCCTTGGTGGTGAAGAACGGCTCGAACACCTTGTCGAGCACCTCCTGTGACATGCCGCCGCCGGTATCGCTGACCGCGAGCATGACATAGGGGCCGGGCTTGACGTCCGGATTGGCCTCGGCATAGGCTTCGTCGAGCACGACGTTGCGGGTCTCCAGCAGCAGCTTGCCGCCGTTCGGCATCGCATCGCGGGCGTTGATCGCCATGTTGAGCAGCGAATTGGCGAGCTGCGAGGCGTCGATATGGGCGCTGGCCGTTTCCTGCTCGAGGATCGAGTTGACCTCGATCTGTTCGCCGAGCGTCGGGCGAAGCAGTTTTGCGATGTCGAGCACGGTGGCGTTGACGTCGACATCGCGCGGGTGAAGCGGCTGGCGGCGGGCAAAGGCGAGCAGATGCTGGATCAGTTCGCTGCAGCGTTCCGCCGCCTGGTCGATCAGTTTGGCCGTCTTCTGCAGCGCAGGCTGCTTCGCAAGATCCGCCACCAGCATTTCAGTGGTGCCGGTGATCACCGTCAGCATGTTGTTGAAGTCGTGCGCGACGCCGCCGGTGAGCTTGCCGATGGCATCGAGCTTCTGCGCTTGCTGCAGCTTGTGCTCGGTTTCGCGCGAGGCGGTGGCGTCGTGATAGACCAGCGCCGCGCCGCTGATCGCGCCGGCGGCATCGCGCAGCGGCCGGCCGCTGACGATGAGATGGAGCGGCGGCTTGCCGCTGACGGGGCGAATGATGATTTCGCTGGTGTCGAACGTCTCGCCGCGCAATACCCGCGAGCTCGGCATGTCCTGCTCCGACAGCGGCGTGACTCCGTCGGTATGAAAGTGAGAGCTGAGCGAGCGCAATCGCTCCACCGTCATTCCCGCCCGGTAGTTCAGCATTCTCTCGGCGGCCGGGTTGGAGAGCAAGATCTCTCCCTTGGTATCAATGACGAGCACCGCCTCCGCCATGCTGTGAAAGGTGCTGCGCAGGATGACGGCTGAAAGCCTGAGTTCGTTGTGGGCGGCGACCAGATGTTCGGTGCGCTCGGCGACCGCCGCCTCCAGCGCCTCGTTGGTGGCCTGGGTGGCGCTCAGCGAGTTCCTGCAGTTCGCGGCTCGAGCGGCGGGTCGACACCGTCAGGGCCGTGGCGAGGATCAGGATCAGCCCGACGCCGGCGAGGTCGATCGCCAGCAGGAACGCCGACTTGGTGTCGGATTTGGCGCGTCTGTCGGCCAGCAGGCGCCGCTCTTCGGCGACCGCCTTTTCCAGGTTTCCGGCGATCGCGGCGGTCGTTGCGCGATCTTCCTGGCCGACCAGTGCGGCAACCGCGGCGTCATCTCCCGCGATCTTGAACCTGATCAGCTCGCCATTGAGGGCAATCTGGCGTTCCACCAGGGCGTTGGCCAATTCGATCAGCTGCTTCTCGGTCGGGCTGTCCTTGACGGCTTCGATCAGCGCGGCAAGTGCCGGCAGGATCGTGTCGCTGGCGTCACGGTATTCCCTGGCGAATTGCGGATCGCCGGTGATCGCGAACGCCCGCGCAGCACTTTCTGCGCGGCGCAGCATCGGGCGCATGTCGGAGATTTTCTGGAGTATGCCGACGCGCGGTCGACGGCCGCGCTGTCGGACCGCGTCGTAAGGTCCAGTCCGACCGAGGCCGCGCCAATGATGAAGAGGATCGCAAGGCCAATTCCCAGGATGACACGTTGCGATGGCACTGGCAGTTGCATGCTTCAGGATTTCGAGTGGCGGGCGGAAATTTTCGGCATGGCAATGCATTGATTGACCGAGGCCAGCAGTGCGTCCGGCGTGAATGGCTTGCGCAGGCAGCATGCTGCGCCGAGTTCGATGGTCATCCGCAGGAAATCCGGCGCGCGCTCGGCGTTGGCAAAGGCGTAGCCCGACATCGCGACGATCGGTATGTCCGGCCGGCGCTCGTGGAACATCCGGATCGCTTCGAAACCGCGCATATGCGGCATGAATACGTCGATCAGCATGACGTCGAAATCGTCGGCTTCGAGTGCGCGCATTCCCGCTTCACCACCGTCGGCAACGGTGACTTCGAAACCCTTCCTCGTCAGACAGACCTCGATGGCGACGCACACCATCGGGTCGTCATCGACCACGAGAATCCGCGGCACGATGATTCCTTCTTCCTCAGGCGGCGATCAGGTGAATCGCGCGTCCCATGTGACGATTAAGTCGAAACGTCGACAGGTCGTCTGTATGCTACAGTGCACATAAAGTTGCATGGGGCAATTCCGTTTCGCTGTGTCAGAACGAGAACACATGTACTCCCACTTCCGGTTCCGGATCTAAAGCCCGCCATGTCCCCGATCAATCGCGCGGGGCGGCTGTCGCCGCTCGGGCTCGTCCTGCTCGCCATCACGTCGGTCGGGTGGGGCCTCAACTTCCCGATCATGAAACATCTGCTGGCGGAATGGCCGCCATTGTCGTCGCGCGGCCTGTGCGGCATTGCCGGCGCCGCGGCACTGGCGCTGTTTGCGCTCGCGCGGCGGCAAAAATTGCGCGTGCCGCGGCCGATGTGGTTGCGTCTGCTGCTGGTTTCGATGCTGACGATCGGCGGCTGGGTCGCCTTCATGGGGCTGGCGCTGTTGTGGCTCAGTGCCAGCGAGGCCGCGGTGCTCGGGATCTCGATCCCGGTGTGGGTGGCGTTGCTGGCGTGGCCGATTCTCGGCGAGCGGCTGTCGCCGTTGCGCGCCGTGGCGCTGACGGTCGCGCTCGCCGGTATTGCCGTGTTGATCGGCGGCAACGGCATCGACGCCAGCGTCGAGAAATTGCCGGGGCTGGCGTGCGCGCTGGCCGGCGCGGTCTGCGTCGGTCTCGGCACCGTGCTGACCAAGCATTTCCCACTGGCGATGCCGCCGCTGTCGCTGGCCGCCTGGCAGATCGGGCTCGGCTGCCTGCCGATCGCGATCGTCGGGCTTGCGGTCGAACAGCCGCATCTGGCCGCGCTGTCTTATGTCGGCTGGCTGTCGCTGCTCTATATGACGCTGATCCAGTTCTGCCTTTGCTACGTCTGCTGGTTTGCCGCACTGGAGCGTCTGCCGGCGGCGACGGCGTCGATTGGAACCCTGCTGGTTCCGGTCGTCGGCGTGCTTGCGGCGGCGGCGATGCTGCATGAGCCGCTCGGCCTGCGAGAGATCGCGGCATTGGCGATTACGCTGGGCGGCGTTGCGGTGGCGTTGCGCGCGTGATTCTTCAAACGAAAGGGCGGCGCACCGGAGTGCACCGCCCTTCAAACTCACAGATAGCGTGTTACTGTGCCGGGCAGGGATGACGCTGGCCGTCATAGCCCAAATAAGTCCCTGACGCCGGATCATAGGATTTGTACCGCTGCATGCAGTACGCCACATCATCTCCGCCGGTCTGGGGTGCCACGGCGACCACGCCGTCGTCGTAATAGCCATACGAGTCGTCGTAGTACGACGGGCTGCCGTAGTAGCCGTAGGTCGATCCGACGCCGACCCCAACGGCTACGCCCGGCCAGAACCCGCCGCCACCGTAGCCGCGACGATGGCCATAGCCGCCGCCATGCCAGCCGCCACGTTGGTAGCCACCACCGGCAAAACGACCTCCGCCGACGCCGGGCCGAATGCCCTCAGAGCCAGGCCTAAAGCCACCGCCGCCGGCTGCGACACCACCTCTGAACCCGCCACCGCCGCCGGTGCAGCGCCCATTCCGCCGCCCCTAAATCCGCCGCCAGCACCTGGTGCCATAGCAGCCCCGCCACCGCCGGCCCTCATGCCGCCGCCCATCGCTGCACCGCCGCCGCCACCGCCGGCTCTCATGCCACCGCCGCCCATCGCTGCGCCGCCACCGCCACCGCCGCCTCTCATGCCACCGCCGCCGCCGCCGCGGCCTTCCTGCGCCTGCGCGCCGACCATCGGCACCACCAGGGCGATTGCCGCCACTGTACTCAAAACTTTAAGATTGATCATTGTTGGCTCCATTTGCGCGATATGGGTCCTAACCCGTTCAACAGGCGGACGTTCCCGAACCGCCCGTTGATTGCGCACAAGCTGAGCCTGTCAGGTCGGAACTGTACGTGGAATGAACGGATTGTGCTCGCTCCGCGGCCATACGCGGGCGCTCACGGCCGTGCAAAGGCCGCCTCGGCAGGGCCGCATATCAGCCTTTGGCTGGACAATCCGGCCTGCCGGTGGCATCAGAGCGGAACGAATTCTCGAACCGGCCGAGCCCTCATGAAGCTGTTTCTGCTGAAATTTTTCACCTGGTGGAGCGGCCAGACGTTCGGCACGCAATTGTGGACGTGGCAATTCGGCGAGCTGGTCGGCGAGGACGAGCAGGGCAACCTCTACTATCGCACCAAGGGCCGCAAGATCGATCCGACGCTCGGCTTCGAGCGGCGCTGGGTGATCTATAACGGTTATGCCGAAGCCAGCCGGGTGCCGCCGTCCTGGCATGGCTGGCTGCATCACACCGTCGATGTCGCCCCGACCGAAGAGAGCTACACGCCGCGGGAATGGGAAAAGCCGCATGTGCCGAACATGACCGGCACGTCCGGCGCCTATCGTCCCTCCGGCTCGACGCTCGCCTCGGCCGCCGTCCCAAGGCGACCGGCGACTATCAGGCCTGGACTCCGGGAAACTGAGAACGTCTACATTGCCGTGCGTCATCGATCGCATGGCGGTTGCACGCGCTTCTGACCACGGCCATCCCTGTGAATAACGGGATCAGCGGGGACATCCGCTGGCGCCGTCTTGCGCCGTTCGCGTTATCGCGGCTCAATGGGGACATCCTGCGGAGATGGGAAACCATCGCGTCGGTGTCGGGCTCCAGTCGCGACTGCCCCGATTTGCAGCGGTCACCGAGTAGAACGCGCCCGGGAAATAGGCCCCTGGTGCAGCAGTTCTGAAATCGCCCGCTAATGTGTGGCTGCCGTAGGACAGGAAAGGCCGTCTGGGAAACCAGGCGGCCTTTTTCTTCGTGGCAATGGGGACGGGACACGTCAGCGAGCTACCCCAGCCGCGCGGCGGCGCGGTCGATCATCTCGCCGCGGCGGATTTGCGCCGGTGCGATCCTGTCTTTCATGAAGGCGAGCACTTCCGGCGGCGCGGTGTCCGGCGAGCCGGAATTGAACGGCGGCGCGGGATTGTATTCGAGGCGCAACTGGATCGTCTCCGCGGTCTTCTGGTCGTGCAGCAGCGAGACCAGCGTCAGCGCGAAATCGATGCCTGCGGTGACGCCGCCGCCGGTGACGCGGTTGCGGTCGACGCAGACCCGCGTCTTGGTCGGGATCGCGCCGAACGCCGAGAGGAAATCCATCGCCGTCCAGTGCGTCGCCGCGCGATAGCCTTTGAGAAGGCCGGCGGCGCCGAGCACCAGCGAACCCGTGCAGACCGAGGTGACGTATTTGGCGCCCGGCGCCTGCTGGCGCAGGAAGGCCAGCATCTCCTCGTCGTTGATCATGTCATCGGTGCCGAGCCCGCCGGGCACGCAGATGACGTCGAGCTGCGGGCAGTCCGCAAAGGTCGTGGTCGGCGTCAGCACCAGCACGGAATCGCTGGTGACCGGCTCGATCCGCTTCCAGATCAGATGAATCTTGGCGCCGGGCAGGCTGGAGAACACCTGCAGCGGACCGGTGAAATCGAGCTGGGTGACTTTTGGGAACAGCACGAGACCGATTTGCAGCGGGGCAGGCGTGGGCGACGGCGCGGACATCATGACCTCCGGAAAAATTGGCTTGACGGCAACGCATCCTGCCATGGTCGCCTCATGTCCGAAATGGCATTTTTCCCTCATTTCAGGACAATCGCCGAAAAGTTGCGAGGCAAGTCAAACACGGACGGCACCATGATCGGCGTTCTCATCTTTCCGGATTTTCAGTTGCTCGATGCCGCCGGGCCGATTTCGGCCTTCGAGATCGCGGCGCGCTTTGCCGAGGGCGCGCCGGCGATCCGCACTCTGGCGGTGACGCCGGGGCCGGTGCGCTCGTCGTCGGGCATCGAGATCGTCGCGCGGGGATTGAAAGTCCGCATCCGCGATCACGACGCTGATCGTCGCGGGCGGCGAAGGGGTGCGGCAGGCGGCGACCTGCGAGAAGACGCTCAATTTCGTGCGCGCGATTGCCAAACGCGGCGTCCGCATCGCCAGCGTCTGCTCCGGCGCCTATGTCCTCGCCGAGGCCGGCCTGCTCGATGGCCGCCGCGCCACCACGCATTGGCAGCGCACGCGGCATTTTGTGAAAGCCTATCCGCAGGTGAGACTGGAGCCGGACCGCATCTTCGTGCGCGACGGCGACGTCTGGACCTCGGCCGGGATATCGGCCGGCATCGATCTGTCGCTGGCGATGATCGCGGAAGACTATGGCGACGAGATCGCGCAGAACACCGCCAAGCAATTGGTGCTCTATCACCGCCGCAGCGGCGGCCAGTCGCAATTCTCCTCGCTGCTGGAATTGAAGGCGCCGAACGGCCGCTTCGGGCCGCTGCTGGCCTGGGCGCGCGAAAATCTCGATGCGCCGCTGACCGTCGAGGATCTCGCCGAACAGGCCGACATGAGTTCGCGGCATTTCACCCGCGCCTTCATGGCCGAGACCGGTACCACGCCGTCAAAGGCAGTGGAGCGGCTGCGCATCGAGGTGGCGCGGCAGCGCGTGCAGTCCTCCAGCGAAGCGATCGAGCGCGTCGCAGAAGCCACCGGCTTCCGCGATCCGGAGCGGATGCGCCGCGCCTTCATCCGCGCCTTCGGCCAGCCCCCGCAATCGCTGCGCCGCGCGGCGCGGGCGGGGTGAGGGCTGGAACATGATCCGGAACGCGGGAGTTCTGGGTGGTGCGTGGCAAGTATCTTCAACCGCGAAGTGAGTTCAAATCGGTTCGCCCGCGTCATCCTTCGGCCTGCCGACGAGCTGATAAACATCCAGGCCGTCGTTCTTGCCTTTGACGAGATGCGATCCCCGGCTGATGAGATGGAAGCCGTCGGGCAGGGCTTTAAAAACCTCCCGGCTGACCAGGGTGATCGACTCGGCGTCAGGATCAATCGACTTGCCAAGGCTCTCCAACCGTTGGGTTGCGTTCACGGCATCGCCGACGATCGTGTAATTGATCCGGTTGGGTGCACCGATGTCGCCGACCACGACTGTTCCCATATGGATGCCGATCCGAATGCGAACCGGCTCGAATTCCCGCAGCGGTCCGTCGTTGGTTTTCCGCGGCTATCTCGATCTGTATGGCCAGGGCTGCCCGGCAAGCCGACGCCGCCGGGTTCTCTACCCGCCCCGGGGCACCCCAGAAGGCCATGACGGCATCCCCGATAAATTTGTCGATGGTGCCGCCTTCCTGTTCGACGCAGGCGGCGACGAGGGCGAGGTGGTGATTGATGTACTCGGCGACCTCGCGAGCGGTCAGTTTCTCGCATGCTGCGGTGAAACCCACGATATCGGTAAACATGATGGCGAGTTCGCGCTCCTCGGTACCCGCGCCGACCCGGCCTTCCTTGACGAGGCGCGTTACCAGTGTACGCGGAACGTAGCGGCCGAAAGCCCGCAGGCCGTCGAGCATGGCGTTGAACGAATGCGCCAGGTCGTTGATTTCGCGAAAGCGGCTGTGCTCCAGGGGGGCCACCTTGTCGAAGTCCAGGGTGCCTATGGCGGCAGCGCCCCTCGCTGCCCGGCGGATCGGACCTGAGATTGTCCCGGCCAACAGCGCGGCCGCAATCAGGGATGCCCCGAGCATGACAAGCGCAATGATCGATGCCCAGTAGAACAGCCGAAGAGGCGCGTCGACCGCCCGCGCCAGAAAGTAGGTACCTATCGTGATCGGCAGATCGCCGTAGCCGGAGATATCCCGCGTAAAGAGGAAATAGAGTTCGCCATCGACCGTCTGCTGACGGGCCGCGGTTCCGGGCGGCGGCGTTATGCCGGCCTTGTCGAGCGGCTGCGCGCTCGAATAATTTTCGATGACCCGATCCCCGAACGTTCGGAGCAGGTGCAGTGGAACATCTTCCGACGCCTTCCGCGTCCCATCAAGCATGGCCTGATGTGCGAGAATGCGGTCTCGCCCGTACAGCATGAAGGCGGCGGATCGCGGCGGCTCGCTCAGCTCCGTTACGAGGATCGAAAGGGCCCGAGTTGAGACCGCCAGGGTTACGAACCCCAGGTACACGTCTCCTTTTCGGATCGGGACGCGATAGTTTAGAGAAGTCGTCTGTGTCCTCTCGCGATAGACCGGCGGTCCCCAATAGGGGTCTTTGCGGAGCCGGATCTCATCGGCAATCTCAGCAAGCTGGCTGTCTCCTGTGATGTCCGGATGGTCCAGTTGAACCGTCGTGTTGGACGCGCCGCGCACGACGCGCAATGCCTTTCCGCTGGGATCGGCGAGGATCAGTCCCCCGATCTGGGGCGCCGCGGCCATGGTGCCGCTGATAAAATCGTCCAGTGCTGGTTCGAGGAGTTTGTAGCGACCATCGCGGATCGCATCCGC
>CAWAMK010000003.1:0-162061 GCA_963783115.1 uncultured Alphaproteobacteria bacterium
CATATCGATTCCTTCATCGGAAAATCCTTTGTCCGCAACTTGCCTGACGGGGTGATGCAGCGGTCCGGCAGCGCCGTGGCCTGGCAGCGCGACGTGGTGGATCATTCCGAGCGGCTGATCGCGGAAGCGCGGCTTCCCGGCGTCCCGATCAAGCTTACCGCCAGTACGACCGTCGTCGCCGCGCTCGCCGACTGGCGGACCGAGGCCGGGTATCTGATCGGGCTCACCATCGTCCTCGTGGTGGGGATCGGCGGCACCGGCGCCGTCGTCGTGCAGTTTTTCCGCAGGCAAAGCATCCAGCTGGACTCGACGCTGAACAATCTGTCGCAAGGCGTCTGCATGTACGACGACCACCGGCGTCTCATCCTGTGCAACGATCGCTATGCCGAGATGTTTCACCTGCCGCCGAGCTGACGACGCCGGGAACCGCGCTGCACCAGATCTTCGACCATCAGGTTTCGCACCGCCTGCATCCGGCAAGTGGTCCCGACGCGTATATCCGCGGGATGCTGGCTATCATCGCCGCCCGCGAGCCGGCGAGCACCGTGACGGAATTTTCCGACGGGCGGGCCATGGTGGCGGTGTTCCGGCCGGCGCCGGGCGGCGGCTTCGTCACCACCGTGGAGGATATCACCGAGCAAAAGCACGCCGAGAAGCGGATCGCGTACATCGCGCATCACAACTCACTGACCGGCCTGCACAATCGCGCGGCGTTTTCCGACTATCTGGCGACGACCATCGACGAGACCCTGCGCACGGCCGGGACGTTCGCGATCCTGTGCCTCGACCTCGACCGCTTCAAGGAGGTCAACGACCTTTACGGCCATCTGGTCGGCGACGCGCTGCTGCGCGAGGTGGCGCGGCGTCTGCAAGCCGTTGCGGAAGGCGCCTTCCTGGCACGCGTTGGCGGCGACGAGTTCATCGTGATCACCGTCGGCGACGCGCAGGCCGCGGCCGTGCGTCGAGCTGGCCCAGCAACTCAGGGCCGCGCTGAGCGGCGACATCGAGATCGCCGGGCGACAATTACGCGTCGGATTGAGCATCGGCATAGCGTGCTGTCCGGCTGACGGGACCGACCCCACGCAGCCTGCTCGCCAATGCGGATGTGGCACTCTACCGCGCCAAGGCCGAAGGACGCGATACGATCCGCTTCTTCGAGGCCGAGATGGCCGCGCAATTGCGCGATCGACGCGAATTGCAGCACGATCTGCAGTCGGCTCTCGTCAACGAGGAACTGCGGCTCGATTATCAGCCGCTGGCGAGGATCGACGGCGAGATCGTCGGTTTCGAAGCGCTGGTCCGCTGGCACCATCCGAGCCGCGGCGTGGTCCCGCCCCAGAATCTTCATTCCACTCACGGAAGAGGACGGGCTGATCGTCACGATGGGGGAATGGATCCTGCGGGCCGCGTGCCGCGAAGCCGCGTCATGGCCGAAGTCAGCTGCAGACTTGCGTCAATTTGTCGCCGGTGCAATTTCGCAACGACGACATCGTGCGACTTGTTCATGAGACCCTGATCGAAACCGGATTGGACGCTGCCCGCCTCGAGCTTGAGATCACGGAAGGCGTTCTGATCGACGACTTCTCCCGGGCGGTGTCGATCCTGCGGCGCCTCAAATCGCTCGGTGTGCGCATCGCGCTCGACGATTTTGGCACCGGCTACTCGTCGATGTCCTATCTGCAGGCGTTTCCGTTCGACATGATCAAGATCGACCGCAGCTTCATATCGAACCTGGAGCGCAACGCGCAATCGAAGGCCCTGTTGCGTGGCGTCATCGGGCTGGCACCCGGGCTCGAGCTTCCGGTGACCGCCGAGGGCGTCGAGACGCGGAGCCCAGCTCGATGTCCTCACCCGTGCCGGCTGCGATCTCGTGCAGGGCTACCTGATCGGAAGGCCGACGCCGATCGACGGCTATGCGGAGGTCGTGGGCCGGCCGGTCGGCCAGGATCAGCGCCGCCCGGCTTTGAGCCATGCGTCAGCGGCGCGAAGCGCGAGGTGAATATTCGTGAAGATGAAGCGGAAGTCCCAACGAGGAGATGGAATCATGCGCCTTAAATTGATCCTGACGGCGACCGCGCTGTGCCTTGCGGGTCCAGCGGCGATCGCTCAGGAGCTGACGGGCACGCTTGAGAAGATCCAGGAGCACCGGGATCATCGCGATCGGACATCGTAAATCGTCAATTCCCTTCTCGTATTACGACAAAAACGAGAAGGTCGTAGGTTATGCGATGGACCTCTGCTACCTCGTTGCCGACGCCGTGAAGGTCAACCTCGGCCTGGCAAAGCTCGAGATCAAGCTCGTGCCGATCACGCCGTCGCTTCGCATTCCCTTCGTATTGAGCGAGAAGATCGATCTCGCATGCGAAACGATAACCAACAACCTCGAACGGCAAAAGGTCGTGGCATTCTCGTCCACCTATTTCGTCGCCGCCAACCGGTTCGTCTCCAAGGTAGCCGCCAATCTGCGGACGCTGGATGACCTCAAGGGCAAAACGGTGGTGTCGACCATCGGGTCAACCAATCTCAAGCAGATCACCGAACTCAATGCGCAGCGCCATCTTGGCCTCACCATCCTCGCGGCCAAGGACAATTTCGAGGCATTCCGCATGCTGGAATCCGATCGCGCGGCCGCCGTCGTCATGGACGATATCCTGCTGTACAGCATCGTGGCGAACTCGGCGGCGCCCGCCGACTATGTCGTGTCGGACGAGGCGCTGTCGGTCGAGCCGTACGGCATCCTGTTCCGGCGCGACGATCCCGCCTTCAAGAAGGTGGCCGACGATGCGCTGGCGGCCATCTATCGCAACGGCGATATCGACAAGATCTATGCCAAATGGTTTCTCAATCCGATTCCTCCGAACGGCATCAGCCTCAATGTTCCAATGAGCGCAGCGCTGAAGCGCGTCATCGAGCGGCCCACCGATAGCGGCGATACGGAGGCGTATGCGATGCGAACTGCCGCGCACTGATCGGCAAGTTCGCGGCGCACGGCGACCGGCCGGTGAAGAGCGAATGGTAGCCGTCGACAGTTGAACGCCGTCAGCGACGCGGGCCGCCGCCCGGGTCACCGTTGCCCGACAAGACCTGGTTGCCCGACAAGACCTGGGCCGCGCCGCCGATGCCGCGCCGGAAGGCTTCATCGAACGTGACGCCGCGAACCTGCCAGCGGTGCGTCCGGCCAGCCCAATCGATCTGCCACTGCGTGGCCCAGCCGAGCTGCCGATCATCCCAGACCAGTCGCCCGGTCAGAACGGCCTCCGCGTCCTGCTCGGCTGCAACAGGCGCAAGCGCCGACAACGGTGTCGTCCCGAGCGTCTCGCCAGTGATGTTCGATTTCGCCAATGCCGCCGCGCCGGGCAGCACGATAAGCATGCCGCGCTTGTCAGCCGCGGCGAGCAACGCGTCGCGCTGCAGGTCGGACTGGGCTCCATCCAACGTCACGACGTAGTTCCTTGGGCCCTGCTCCATCGCGACAAAGACCGCAAGCACCGGACGGTGCGAAAGCCAGGGCTTGAGGCCGAACGCCTGCAAGATGTCGTTGATCTTGCTCTCCTCAAAATCGACAGTCAGGTCGTAGGGCCGGTCGCGGGTGCCCTGCTCGTCCCGAACAGGCTTGCCCGCAAACTGATCGCGATAGCTGAATGCGGTGACGAAATCTTTTGCCTTCGATTTATAGGCGGCCAACCGCCGGTCACCACTGAGTTTCTGTGCACCGGATGCCTTGATGAGGACGTCCTCCAGACACGCGGCAAAGCCAATGATGCGGTTCGCCTCGCCCTGGCCCGTCACGGTGACCTTCGCACGATAGAGATCAGTTCCCGCGGCGGCCATGGTTCCGGCGCACCAGGTCAGGGCGGCTGCAAGCAATATCCTGACAATCGCGCGGTTCGCACCACGGCCTGTCAGGATGAACCGGCGTCTCGTCCGATGCAGATCGGCCATGATGATGCCTCTCGCGGTTCCGCTCGCGCTTCTCGCGAGGGTTTTAAAGCGGCGCTTCAACTCGGCGCGCCGGTCGCGGGTTCGCGCCCTGCGCACCCGTCAGTGAAATCAGGGGCTTATTGCTTCGTCCTTGCAGTCTACATTCCTGAATCATCGATCCCAAATCGCCGCATATCTCGTCGCGGCGCAGCATGCAAAATGAGACTACCGGACAAGTTTCGGCAGGTGAAGATGCGTGCACCGGCCCCGTCATCGGCTAGCTTTCGCACGGCGATCCCGAATGCATTCCGGCTCACGATGGGCAACCGGCCATCAACGGCATCATCAACGGCATGGCGATTTTGGAACGACCTAAAAACTGGCGATACAAGGGAGGGGTTCGATGTTTAGAAGCTGTGCGGGACTGGTCGCGCTGAGCAGCCTGTTACTTTCCGGCGCCGCCTTGGCTCAGGAGAAGATCAAGGTTGGCGTCACCGCGACACTCGAAGGCACCTATACGGTGCTCGGCGAGGATGGCATACGCGGCCATCAGACGGCGCTCAATGCGCTCGGCAAGAAGGTCGGCGACAAGGAAATCGAATTCATCATCGCCTCCACGGATGCCACGCCCAACTCGGCCATCCGCGCCGTGCGCAAACTGATCGAGCAGGACAAGGCGTCGATCATCGTCGGTCCGTTGTCGGGTTCGGAAGGGATCGCGATCCGGGACTATTCCAAGACGGTGCCGAACGTGACTTTCGTCAACGGTTTCCTCCGGCGCCCTTGAAAACGACGTATGTGACGCCCTCGCCGAGCTTCTTCCGCTACAATCTCGATGGTTCGCAGTGGATGGGCGGGCTCGGCAGCTACATCTTCAACGAAAAGAAGTAGAAGAAGATCGTAACCTTGGCGGAGGAAGGCTCAAGCCGCGCTCCCCGCGCATGACAGTGCCCGCGAAAATGAGACGCTTGGATATTGGCGGCTTGGGCTTTGATCGGCAGCCTTCCTGAAGGCGCCCGCAAGGGGCGCGTTACGAGACGCACATGAGGAAGGTCCGGCGTGGTTGCCGGATTCTCTCTTCCGCGTCACAGGGAGGAACAACAATGCGCAAGTCTTTGCTTGGCGCCGTCGCGGTGGCCGCCCTTATGCTGCCCGGCGCAGCTCTCGCCCAGAGCGGCACCATCAAGATCGGCATTCTGGTGGCGCTGGAAGGCGCCTTCGCGACCGGTGGCCAGGATGGTGTCCGAAATGTCGAACTGGCTCTCAAACAGGTGAACAACACCATTGCCGGCAAGAAGATTGAAACCGTCGTCGCTCCGACGGATACCAAACCCGACACAACGGTCCGTATGGCTCGCAAGCTTATTGAGCAGGACAAGGTCGACTTCATCATCGGCCCGCTTTCCGGCTCGGAAGGTATCGCCATGCGCGATTTCGCCAAGACCATCCCCGACAAGGTGGTGATCAACGGCATTTCCGGCGCGCTTGAGACGACATGGGTCGATCCCGCGGCGAACTTCTACCGCTTCAACCTCGACGGCTCGCAATGGGGTTTTGGCCTCGGCGGCTACGTCGTGAAGACGAAGGGCTGGAAGAAGGTGGCAACGATCGCAGCCGATTACTCGTTCGGCTACACGAACTTCATGGGATTTGCGGTGGATTTCTGCAAGTCGGGCGGCGACATCGTCCAGCGCTTCTGGCAGCCGCTCGGCCAATCGGATTTCGGCGGGATCATCGCGCAGCTGCCGGACAATGTGGATGCGATCTATCTGGGCCTTGGCGGCACGGATGCGATCAACTTCCTCAATCAATATCAGCAGGCCGGTGAAAAGACCCGCCTGATCGGCGGCACCATCATGGCCGACCAGACGGTTCTGACGGCGAAAGGTAAAGCGAAAGACGTGCTGAAGGGCACGCCGACCTCCGGCCCCTTCGCCGCCGACAATACCGACCCGGCATGGACCTCGTATGTGAAGCTCTATCAGGACAGCTTCCCCGCCGCCCAGCGCCTCCCGTCGCCGTCGCTATTCGGTCTGGGCTACTACGTCGCCACGCAGGCCGCCATCAAAGGACTCGAAGCGGCCGGGGGCGATCTGTCGAACGGGCAGGCAAAGTTCAAGGAAGCGCTCAACAAGCTTCAGCTCGACAGCCCGATCGGCAAGATCACGCTGAACGAAAACCGGCAGGCGACCGGAACGGTCTTCGTCAACGAAGTGGTCGATGGACCGGACGGCAACTTGACCAGCAAGATGGTGGCCAAGACCGAAAACGTCAATCAGACGCTCGGCATGACGACGGCTCAGTTCAAGGCCCTGGGGCTACCGTCGCGCGATGCGGTTGACTGCGCCAAGCTGCGCGCGGGCGGCTGAGCGCGCTTGCCCTGATGTTATCTTCGGTGGCCGGCGCTCTCAGCCGGCCACCGCTTCCTTCGGGAATTCCGCCATTGCGGACTCCAGGCGGCGGAAACGCCGGGAGCATCTCCGATGACTCTCATCGACTATCTCACGCGCACCCATTTCGCAGAAGCTGCGATCGAGGATGCGCTTCCCGAGGAGGTGGGGCAGCTCGCTCGGGCGCTGGTCCTCGTTGACAACGAGCCGGGAAGCGCGGCCGTTTGCGCTCGCGTGCAGGAGTCACTCGACCAGACGTCGATCAGCCTGGCTCGGGCCGATCATGCCACCCCTCATGGCGAAGCAACCCTCAGGATTCTGAGCGCGATGAGCGACATCCGGACAGACACGCTCATCGCCGTGGGTGGATCTGCGGCCGTCGGGCAGGCGCGGCTCGCTGCGGAACATGCGTTGCGGCGGGGCGAGCGCCTCACGCTGATCGCGGTTCCTGCCGGCCTTTGCGATTTCGGGTTAGCGCGGCGGGTGCGACTGGGACAAGGCCAGCCGGTCACATGTCCTCGCCCCGACCGCGTAATCGCCGATCCGACGGTACTTGAGGGAGCGTCCTCACGTCGCCTCGCCGCCGCAGCCATGGAGGTGTTGGTCCATGCCATCGAGGCCTATGCCAGCCCCGTCTACCACCCGCCGGCAGACGCGCTTGCACTGGATGCCACAAAACGACTCACGCGGTGGCTACCCGTGGCGCTTGCTTCGCCCAGTCACCGGGAAGCGCAGCGCGAATTGATGGTCGCGGCATTGACGGCCGGGCTCGCGCTGGAAAAAGCGGTTGGCGGGGTCGATGCGCTTGCGCATCCGATCAAGGCTGAACTTGGACCCGGCGTCCTGCATGGCGATCTCCATGTGCCATTGATGGCGGCCATGGCCGACTTCAACACCGAAGCCGTGGGTGATCGATACGTCACCATGGCCGAAACCTTCGCCAGAACAACGCGGGAGCCGCACTTCAGCACCGCAATCGGAGCTTTCGCCCGCGCCATCGGCCTGCCGACCTCCTTGCGGGAGATGGGAATCAATCCGGCTCAGTTCGACCGTTTTGCGGAAATGGCAGCGAACGACCCCGGAGCCCTTGCCAATCCCCGACGGCTGACCCCGGGCGACTGCCGCCGCATTCTCGAGGCCGCCTGGTGAGCACGAACGAGGAGCACCCGGCGCGCGGCAAACGGCCAGGACCGGTGGCGGCCGAGGCAATTTGCCTGTTGTCACAACGCCATCTCCTTATACATTCTTCCGATACCGCGCACAAAGATGGGCGGGGAGGAAACCGATGAGTATTGCTCACGCGGTCGCACATGGTGCGTTCGGGCGCGCTTGCCTCTATGAGCTGGATCGGCCGATGGTGCCGCATGCGCATCGCGAGGGGCATCTGATCTTTCACGTCAGAGGACCGGTCGCCAGCGTGGTTGTCGATGGCAAGACCTTGCCGCTCACGACCCAGAGCGCAACGGCAATCAGCCCATGGCAACCGCATTATTTCGCGCCGATTGACCGCCTCGTGCCAACGCTGACGCTCGTTCTCTACATCCGCCCGGGCTGGTTTGTTGAGGCGAGCCACACGGCCTTCGAAATCCTGCGCTTTGGCCGCTCAAGCGTCGAAATGAGCGACCACATCACCCGGCTTGTCATCGGAAACCGCACGGCTTCTCGCCGGTCATGGCGGCTGCGATGGCTCTTTCGAAGACCGGCTCAGTGCCCTCACACAGGCGGCCTTCGATCAAACCTGGCAGTGGACGAGCGCGGCTGACAGGCCGGCTGCCCAATGCTCAGGACTGCGGGATTTCCGCCTGAGGCGCGCGATCGGCCTCCTGAGCGAGAGGCTCGGCGAACCCGTCGACCTTGCGGAGATTTCGCGGAGCGCCGGCCTTTCGCGCCCGCATTTCTTCAAGCTGTTTCGCGAGCAGATGGGTCTGCCCCCTACGATCTTCCTCAACGCCCTGCGCATGGAGCGCGCGATCGAGCGATTGGCCAGAGGCACGGAAACGGTTTCTGAAATCGGGCTTGATCTCGGCTTTGCGACCCCGGCGAGCTTCTCGCGGTTCTTCATCGCCAATGGCGTCGTGCCGCCGAGCGCCTACCGGCGCAGCGTCGCGGGCCTCACACACTGAAAAAGAGGTGCTGCACTCCAAAGAACAGACGTTCGGGCTAGAGAAAAGACGTTCGGGAAAAGACAGGCCGGGAACTTCCATCTAGCCTTCATTCCAACGGTGGCGAAGGTCCGCCACGGGAAGCTGTTGGGCCGTTCTGAGATGGAGTAATTTCATCACGCGCTATCCGCTCTGGAGCCTGCTTTTCATCCTCTTGGCCGCAGCGTTCCTGTGTCTTGTGCTGGCCCCCTGGCCGCCCGAACTGGTGGCGAGTTGGGGCCGTAAGCAAATCTTCCTGAATGCACTTTTGGGCGGCATCACGCTTGGCGCGCTCTATTTCCTCGTTGCAGCCGGCTTCACACTGATTTTCGGCCTGATGCGCGTCGTCAATCTCGCGCATGGCTCATTGTTCCTGATCGGCGGATATGTCGGCTACGAGGTCGCGACCGCCTCGGGTTCGTGGCTGCTGGCATTTCCGATTGTGTTCATCGTCGTGGGGCTGATCGGGCTCCTGATGCAGTTCTTCATCTTCTCGAAAATGGAAGGCGAGGAACTCCGCCAGACGCTGGTCAGCATCGGGCTTTCGATCGTGTTTGCCGACCTCATGCTCTGGTGGTGGGGCGGACAATCGTATTCGATCCTCGCTCCGCAATTCCTGCAGGGGCCGATGGAATTGCCCCTCGTGAGCAACGTCAACGACTCGACCGGCGCGGTCACCTGGCTGCGCTACCCGTCCGTGCGCGTCTGGATCCTGGTCGCGGCAATCGTGATCGGCAGTCGCGATGTGGCTCGTTTTGAACCGCACCGCGCTTGGCATGCTGATCCGTGCGGGCGTGGACGACCGTGAGATGCTGGCCGCTTCCGGCGTGCGCATCCACCTGGTGTTTCTGGCGGTGTTCGGCTTCGGCGCCGGGCTTGCCGGTATCGCGGGGATCATCGGTGCCACGTTCCAGTCGCTGTCGCCGGGCGAGGATACGCGTTTCCTGCTGGCGAGCCTCGTGGTGGTGATCGTCGGAGGCATGGGGTCGATCGTCGGCGCGGCTTTGGGCGCGCTGATCATCGGGGTGGCCGAGCAGATGGGGTTTGTCTACGCGCCGACCTATTCGATCGTTCTCACCTTCCTCATCATGGCGGCGGTGCTGGCGTTTCGGCCGCAGGGCCTTCTGGGAACGAGGCGATAGGACATGTCGGTTGCCGATCAAGCCCCTCGCTTCGCCAACCCCGTCGACCAGCGGATGTGGTCCGAGCGCATTCCCGCCGCCTGGTGGATCTTCGGGTTGATCCTGCTGTTGCTGCCGATCGTGGCCAACAATTTCTGGCTGTTCCAGATCATGGGCTGGACTTTCATTCTGGGCATGATCGGGCTCAGCCTGATGTTCCTCGCCGGCTATGGCGGAATGGTGAGCCTGCTGCAAATGTCGATTGCCGGAATGGCCGGCTACATGGTCGCAATCCTTGGGCCGTCCGGCGCGGCCAATGTCAGTCTCGGCCTTTCCTGGTGGATCGTGCTTCCGGCCGCCTTCCTGATCGCGGCGCTATTCGCGACGGTATGCGGCGCGCTCGCCGTTCGCACGGACGGCATCTACACGATCATGATCACGCTCGCGATCGCGGCGGCCTTCTTCTATTTCACGCGGCAGAACTACTCGATCTTCAACGGCTATTCCGGGTTCAACCTCGTGTTGCCGCCGAAGCTTTTCGGCGTGAACTGGCGCGATCCGCTGCCCTTCTACTACCTCACCCTCGGCTTGCGCCGCGCTGTGCTACGGCGCAGTGGTCTATCTCGCGCGCGCTCCCTTCGGGCTCGCTCTTCAGGGCGTGCGCGACAACCCGCGCCGCATGGCGGCACTGGGTTTCAACGTGACCGCCCATCGCGTGGCGGCCTACGCGCTGGCCAGCGTTTTCGCCTCCACCGGCGGCATTCTTCTGGTCTGGCAGAATGCGCAGATCGCGCCGGGCACGATCGGTATTTCCTCCGCGATCGATGTGCTCGTGGTCGCGGTGGTCGGCGGGATGCGCCGTCCGCTCGGACCGTTTATCGGCGCGTTCATCTACGTGTTGCTGCAGGTGTTCTCGACCGACATTCTCGGCTTTTTCGGATTCTCGGCGGACCGCTTCAAGCTGATCATCGGGATCGGCTTCCTGGCGATCGTGCTGTTCTCGCCGGATGGTGTGCTGGGCCTGTGGGATCGCTGGCGCGCGGGGGTTGCGGCGCGCCAGGCCGCAACGACGGGAGGCGGGGCATGAACGCGCCCGTCGTGTCTTCCCGGATGAACTTGCCCGGGACTGGCAATGCCAGCTCCGGCAATGCGCTGGAACTGCGCGGCATCACCAAGATGTTCGGCGCGCTGGCGGCAATCTCGGACGTGACGCTTTCGGTGAAACCGGGCGAAAGGCGGGCCGTTCTCGGCTCGAATGGCGCGGGCAAGACCACGTTGTTCAACTGCATCACCGGGGATTTTCTGCCCACAGCGGGCCTGGTCCGGTTTTTTGGCGAGGATGTGACGATCTTCCCGCCCCATGAGCGCATCCGCCGCGGCTTGCGCCGCACCTACCAGATATCCTCGCTCTTCACCGGGCTGAGCGTGATGGACAATATCTATCTGGCCTGCTGCGGTGTTTCGCGAAACCGCTTCTCGCTGGTCCGACCGCGTCCCGACGATGCACTCGTGCAGGCCGCGGAACTGCTGGTCGAGGCTGTGCACCTGACCGCCGACAAGGACCGCCTGGTCGGCGAACTGGCCTATGGCCAGCAACGCCAGCTTGAAGTTGCGCTGGCGCTGTCCGGCGCGCCGCGCTTTGTGCTGTTCGACGAGCCTGCGGCAGGGCTGTCGCCGACCGAGCGCGCCGATCTGGTGACGATTCTTGACCTCGCTGCCGGCGCATATCGGCTTCATCATCATCGAACACGACATGGATGTCGCGCTGCGGGTCGCCGAAAGCGTGACGATGATGCACAACGGCCGGATCTTCAAGGAAGGCCGGTCCGACGAGATCGAATCCGATCCGGAAGTTCAGGAGCTTTATCTCGGAGGCGGTCATGCCCAGCACTGACCGCCGTCAGCAGTTGCGCGGCACGCTGCCGGCGCTCCAGGTCCGCGGGCTGAACCTGTATTACGGCCGCTCGCACGCGCTGCAGGGCGTCGATCTTGACCCTGCAGGACGGCGTGCTCAGCCTGGTCGGCCGCAACGGCATGGGCAAGACCTCGCTGTGCAAGGCGATCATGGGCCTGGTGCCGGTGTCGAGCGGTTCGATCAGCGCGTTCGGCGAGGAACTGGTCGGCCGCTCCACCACCGACATCGCCCGGCTCGGCATCGGCTATGTGCCGCAGGGCCGGCGGCTGTGGCGATCGCTGAGCGTCGACGAGCATCTGCGGCTGGCGCAGCGCGGACCGCGCGGCAGTTGGACGCCGGAGCGGATCTACGACACCTTTCCGCGGCTTGCCGAGCGCAAGAACAATGCCGGCTCGCAGCTCTCCGGCGGCGAGCAGCAGATGCTGGCGATTTCGCGGGCGCTGCTGCTCAATCCACGGCTCTTGATCATGGACGAGCCGACCGAAGGCCTCGCGCCGGTCATCGTCGCTCAGGTCGAGGACATGCTGGTGCGGCTGAGCGAGGAGGGCGAGGTCGCCATCCTCGTCATCGAGCAGAACATCGGCGTGGCGACCGAGATCTCCGACACGGTCGCGATCATGGTCAACGGCCGGGTCAACCGCGTCATCGAGGCGGCGCGGCTGGCAGCCGATCGCGACCTGCAGCAGCGCCTGCTCGGCGTCGGCCGCCATGGCCACGAGGAGATCGAACCGCCGCCTGCTTCCGTGAGCGATCCCGGCGGCCGCCGGACCGCGGCGGCGCCGACACGCACCGATGCGCCGATCCGGGTCTATCTGTCGAACCCGGTGCTGCCGACCCGCTGGAGCCCTGACGTTGCGGCGGCGCGGATCGAGGGGGCGGCGCACACCCTGACGCGCATGCCCGTCGCCGCGGCGATCGCCGCATCCGACCGCAAGGTCGGGCGCAGCGTAGGTGGTCTCAACGAGCCGTTCGTCGCCGTGGCCGGCACGCTCGACACCAAGGGCGAGGAGCTGCGCTTCATCGCCGACATCATCAAGGCGGCGGGCCTGCCGGTGAAGCTGGTCGATCTGTCGACCTCGGGCCGGATCTCCGGCGCGGATGTGCCGCCGCTGGAGATCGCGCTGCATCACCCGCGCGGTTCCGCCGGGATATTCAATGCCGACCGCGGCGCCGCGGTGGCGGCGATGGCGGAGGCGTTCGAAACCTGGGTGAAGGGCAAATCCGGCAGCGACGGCGTCAGGCTGCTCGGCCTGATTTCCGCCGGCGGCTCCGGCGCCACGGCGTTGGCGACGCCGGCGATGCGGGCGCTGCCGGTCGGCGTGCCGAAGCTGATGATCTCCACCGTCGCGTCCGGCAACACGCGGGCCTATGTCGGCCCCTCCGATATCATGATGATGTACTCCGTCACCGACGTGCAGGGCCTGAACGCGATTTCGCGACAGGTGCTGGCGAACGGCGCGCAGGCGATGGCCGGGATGGCGAGGGCGCGGCTGGAGGCGAGCAAGGCGCCGCCGCCGCGCCGCCGCGCCGGCGAAGACCGGCCGCTGGTCGGCCTGACGATGTTCGGCGTCACCACGCCCTGCGTGCAGCAGGTGACGAAACTGATCGGCGACGACTACGAATGCCTGGTGTTCCACGCCACCGGCATCGGCGGCCAGTCGATGGAGAAGCTGGTCGACGGCGGCCTGGTGCCGGCGGTGATCGACGTCTCGACCACCGAAATCGCCGACCTGTTGTTCGGCGGCGTGTTTCCGGCGACCGAGGACCGGTTCGGCGCCATCATCCGCACCCGGATTCCCTATGTCGGTTCGGTCGGCGCGCTCGACATGGTCAATTTCGGCGCGCCCGACAGCGTCCCCGAGCGCTACCGCGGCCGGTTGCTTCATCAGCACAATCCGCAGGTCACCCTGATGCGGACACTGCCCGACGAGAATGCCGCGATGGGCCGCTGGATCGGCGATCGGCTCAATCTGATGGAAGGCCCGGTGCGCTTCCTGCTGCCGGAGGGCGGGGTCTCGGCACTCGACGAGGCGGGCAAGCCGTTCTTCGACACCAGCGGCGCGCGAGGCGCTGTTCGGCGCGCTGGAGGCGAGCGTGCGGCAGACGGCGTCGCGCCAGCTCATTCGCGTTCCGCATCATATCAACAGTCCGGCATTTGCGGCCGCGCTGGCGCAGCATTTTCGCGCGCTGCAAGGCGCACGGCCGCGCGCGCGCGCGGCGGGCCGGTAGGGGATCACAGCATGGCAGCGATCGATCGGCAGACCCTTCTCGCCAGGTTTCACGCGATGATCGCGCGCGGCGAGCCGATCGTCGGCGGCGGCGCCGGCACCGGCCTGTCCGCCAAATGCGAGGAAGCCGGCGGTATCGACCTGATCGTGATCTACAATTCCGGCCGCTTCCGGATGGCCGGGCGCGGTTCGCTGTCCGGCCTGATGCCGTACGGCGACGCCAATGCGATCGTGATGGAGATGGCCGCCGAGGTGCTGCCGGTCGTGAAGAAAACCCCGGTGCTGGCCGGCGTCTGCGCCACCGATCCGTTCCGCAGCATGGAGCGCTTTCTCGACGAGGTGAAAGCCGCGGGCTTCTCCGGCGTGCAGAACTTTCCGACGGTCGGACTGATCGACGGCAGCTTCCGCATCGGGCTGGAGGAAACCGGCATGTCCTACGCGCTCGAAGTCGAGATGATCGCGCTGGCCGGCGCCAAGGGCCTGTTGACGACGCCCTATGTGTTCTCGGCCGACGATGCCGCGGCGATGGCGGGCGCCGGGGCCGACATCATCGTCTGCCATTTCGGGCTTGACCGCCGGCGGCGCGATCGGGGCACGGACCGCACTGAAGCTCGACGATGTTCCGGCCATGCTGGACGCCTGGGCGGCGGCGGCGCTCGCGGTGAAGCCAGACGCGATCATCCTCGTGCATGGCGGCCCGGTGGCAGAACCCGCGGACGCCGAATTCGTCATCAAGACCTCGCGGCATTGCCACGGCTTCTACGGCGCCTCCTCGATGGAGCGGCTGCCGGTCGAAGTCGCGATCCGCGAGCAGACCCGGAAATTCAAGGCCATCAGCCGCGGCTGAACGGACCATGCGACAGCACTTCGTGGAGGGAGAACAGATATGTCAGGCCAGCTGATCGGAGCGCTCATTCTCTGGCTGATCGTCGCGATCATCGCGATCGCGATCGTCGTCTATCTGGTGAACTGGCTGTACCGGCGCTCGTCGAAGGAGGCGGCGTTCGTCCGTACCGGTCGCTGCCGGCGAAAAAGTGGTGATCGATTCCGGCGCCTTCGTGCTGCCGTTCATCCATGACATCACGCCGGTGAACATGAACGTGCTGCAGATGCGGGTGCATCGCGGCCAGGACGACGCCATCATCACCCGCGACCGGATGCGGGTCGACATCGACGCCGACTTCTACGTCCGCGTCCGCGCCACCGCCGAGGCGGTGTCGCTCGCGGCCTCGACGCTCGGCCGGCGCACCATGCAGCCGGAGACGCTGCACGAGCTGTTGTCCGGCAAGTTCGTCTCGGCGATCCGCTCGGTCGCCTCCGAGATGACGATGGAGGACATGCACGAGCAGCGCGGGGTCTATCTCGCCAAGGTCAAGGAGGCCGCCGCCGAGGCGCTCGCCCAGAACGGGCTCGAACTGGAATCGGTGGCGCTGACCAATCTCGACCAGACCGACCTGCAATATTTCAACGCCTCGAACCGCTTCGACGCCGAAGGCCTGACCCATCTGATCGAGCAGATCGAGGGCCGGCGCAAGACGCGCAACGACATCGAGCAGGATTCGATGATCAAGATCCGCTCGCGCAATCTCGAGGCGGAGAAGCAGTCGCTCGAGATCGAGCGCGAGAGCGAGCTGGCGCGACTGGAGCAGCAGCGCGACGTCGAGGTGCGCCGCGCCGTGCAGCGCGCCGAAATCGCCCGCGAGCGCGCGATGCGCGACACCGAGGCCGAGCAGGCCCAGATCAATGCGCGCGAGGAAATCGAGAAATCGCGGATCGGCAACGAGCGCGCCATCAGCGAGGCGAGGATCGCCTCCGAGCGCGACGTCCGCCAGCGCGAGATCGAGCGCAGCCAGACCGTCGACCAGGCCGAGATCGCCGCGCGCGAGACGGTGGAGAAGGCGCGGATCGCCAATGACCAGCTGATCAAGGAGACCCGCATCACCGCCGACCGCGAGATCCGCGAGCGCGAGATCGAACAGGTGCGCGCGCTGCAGGCCGCCGAAATCGCCGCGCGCGAATCCACCGAGCGCGCCCGGATCGCGCAGGAAGCGTCCGTCAGCACCGACCGGATCGCCAACGAGCAGCGGATTTCGGGCCTCGACATCGCCAAGCGGCGTTCGATCGAGGAGGCCGATATCGCCGCGCGGCTCGCCACCGAAACCGCGGAAATCGCCCGCAACAGCGCCATCATCGCCAATCGCCTCGCCGCGGAGGAAAAGCGGCTGGCGCGCGAGATCGTCCGCGACCGCACCGTCCAGCAGGAGACCATCGCGTCGAAGGAGCTGGTGGAGTCCGCCCGCATCCTCCAGGAGGAGAAGGTCCGCGCGCTGACCATCACCCGCAACCAGGCGATCGACGAGGCCGAGATCGCCGCGCTGCATGCGGTGGAGGCGGCGCGGATTTCCAACGAGAAGGAAATCGCGGCGCATCGCATCCTCGCCGAACAGGAAACCCGGTCGCAGGAGATCGCGCGGACGCAGACGCTGGAAGGCGCCGAGATCGCCGCCCGCGAGGCGACCGAGAGCGTCGCCCGCATCGCCTCCGATCTCGAAATCCGCAACCTCGATATCAACCGCTCCAAGGCGATCGAGACCGCCGAAATCAAGAAGCGCGATGCGGTCGAGGTCAGCCGCATCGAGGCCGAGCTTGCGATCGACAAGGGGCGGATCGCGGCGTCGAAGAGCCGCGAGGTGCTGCAGATCGATCAGAAGAAGACCATCGAGATCGCCGAGGAGGAGCGCGTCATCGCGACCTCCGCGCGGAAGATCGAGCGGGTCGATTCCGACCGTGCCGTGCGCGCGGCCGAGATCAATGCGCGCCAGGAGATCGAGAAGGTCGACATCACGCGCGAGCGCGAACTGGAGGTGGCGCGGCTGGAGCGCCGCAAGGCGCTCGAACAGCTCGATATCGCGCGCAACCAGGCACTGCAGGAATCCGAGATCGCCGCGCGCGAGGATATCGAACGCGCGCGCATCGCCTCCGAACGCGGCCTCGACGAGGCCCGTGTCGGCCGCGACCTCGACCTGCGCAAGCTCGAGGTCGGTCGCGAGCGTGAGGTCGAGAGCGCTGTCATGGACAAGGCGATCGCGATTTTCGAGAAGTCGCTGCTGGAATCCGCAGCCCAGGTGAAGGCGGAGATGGCCAAGGCCAAGGCGGTGGAGGCCGAGGAGATCGTCAAGACGGTGCGCGAAAGCGAGAACGCCAAGCGGCGTACCACGGTCGAAGTCATGCTGGCGAGGAAGAACGCCGACGAGAAGCGGATCGAGGCCGAGGCCCATGCGATCCGCGCCGCGGTCGACGCGGAAGCGCAGAAGCTGCTCTACGAGGCCGAGAATGCGCTCACCGACGAGGCGCGCTACGGCCTGTTCCGGCGCCGGCTGCTGGACCGGATCGAGGGCATCGTCCGCGAAAGCGTCAAGCCGATGGAGAAGATCGAAGGCATCCGCATCCTGCATGTCGACGGGCTCGGCGGCATGGCCGGCAATGGCGGCGGCAGTTCGCGCACGCCGACCGACGAGGTGATCGAATTGGCGCTGCGCTACCGGGTGCAGGCGCCGCTGATCGATCAGGTGCTGAAGGAAATCGGGATCGAGGGCGGCAACCTCGCCAAGATGGGCGGGCTGATGCGCGAGGCCAGCGACCTGCAGCGCGTCGGCAAGGAAGCCCAGCCGCCCAGGCCGAAGGACGACGGACCAGCCCCCGCAGGCGCTGGACCCGACGAGCCCAAGCCGTCCGGCCGCGGCGACAAAGGCAAGGGCAAGGAGTGATCGGATGGCCCGCGTCTACGTATCCAGCGTCATCAATGCGCCGGCGGCCAAGGTCTGGGCGCGCGTGCGCGACTTCAACGGCCTGCCGAACTGGCATCCCGGCATCGCCGAGAGCCGGATCGAGAACGGCGAGCCGGCCGACAAGGTCGGCTGCGTCAGGGCGTTCGCGCTGCGCAATGGCGACCGGCTGCGCGAAAAGCTGCTCGGCCTGTCGGACTTCGACATGCTCTGCACCTATTCGATCCTGGATTCGCCGATGCCGCTGACCAACTACGTCGCCTCGCTGCGGCTGACCCCGGTCACCGACCAGGATCGCACCTTCATCGAATGGAGCGCCGATTTCGACTGCGCGCCGGAGCTGGAAGCGGAGCTGGTCAGCGGGGTCGGCGGCAATGTGTTCCAGACCGGCTTCGACGCGCTCAACCGCGCCTTCGGAGCCTGAGCGATGCCGCGGGTGGTTCGCAGCACCATCATCGACGCGCCGGTCGAGCGGCTGTGGGCGGTGCTGCGCGACTTCAACGGCCATGAATCCTGGCATCCGATCGTCGCCAAGAGCACGATCGAGCGCGGTTATCCCTCCGACAAGATCGGCTGCGTCCGCCGCTTCACGATGCAGGACGGCGCCGAATTGCGCGAGCAATTGCTGGCCCTGTCGGATCTGGAAATGACGTTCAGCTATTGCCTGCTGGAGACGCCGATTCCGCTGTTCAACTACGTCGCCCATGTCCGGCTGCTGCCGGTCACCGACGGCAATCGCAGCTTCTGGCATTGGGAGGGCCGGTTCACCACGCCGGCCGGGCGCGAGACGGAGCTCGCCGAGCTCGTCGGCAACGAAGTCTATTCAAACGGCATCGCGGCGGTCCGCCAGTTGCCCGAACTCGCAAGTTAGGAAACGCCATGCCCGTCAACGTACGCATCGTGCAGGGATTGCAGGAAGCCGCTGAGTATCCTGGCCAGCGACCGCGGCGCGCAGCTGCTCGGCGGCGGCACGCTGCTGGTGCGCGCCATCAACGAGGGCGTCGATGACGGAGGGCACCTTGCTGCGCGCGGTCGATCCGGTGCTGCTGGCGATGAACACCGGCGGTGCGCGGGTCGAACTCGGCGCCGGCGTCACCATGGCGATGGTGCTGGCCAACCGTGACCTGTCCTATCTGCACGCGCCGGCGCGCGGCATCGGCGGCCCCGCGGTGCGGACCACGGCGACCATCGGCGGCAATTTGTTCGCCGCCACGCCCTATGGCGATTTCACCACCGCGCTGCTGGCGCTCGACGCCGTCGTCACGCTGCATGCCGGCTTCGGCGGCGCGCGGGTGATGCCGCTCGAGGAGATGCTGGCGAACCGGGCGCGGGGCGGGGTCGGGCTGGTCGCCTCGGTCGGCTTCAACCGCCCGGCCGGCGCCGATGCGTTTCGTTTCGTCAAGGTCGCGCGGGTGCGGCCCAAGGGCGTCTCGGTGCTCTCGATCGCGGCGCATCTGCCGCAGAACGCCGGACGGATCAGCGGCGCGCGGATCGCCTATGGCGCGATGGGGCCGACGCCGCTGCGCGCCAAGGCGGTCGAGCGCGTGCTGGAGGGCCGCAGCCTGGACGCAGCCACCATTGCCGCGGCGAAGACCGCGGCGCTCGAGGGCACGCAGCCCGCGACCGATGCGATCGCCTCGGAATGGTATCGCCGCGAAGTATTGCCTGTGCATCTCGGCCGGCTGCTTGCCGGCGAGACATCCTGAAGGAACGCAGAATGGCCCGGATGCCCGTACAGTTTCGCCTCAACGGCTCTGATCGCGCGGTGTTCGTCGAGCCCGCGGAAACGCTGCTCGGCACCATCCGGCGCGGGCTCGGCGATTTCGCCCCGAAGTTCGGTTGCGGCCAGGGCACCTGCGGCGTCTGCACCGTGCTGGTCGATGGCGAACCGCGACTGGGCTGCCTCACGCTCAGCGTGACCTGCGAGGGGCGATCGATCGAAACCGCGAGCGGGCTCGCCGACGGGCCGACGCTGCATCCGCTGCAGGCCGCCTTCATGGAGCATTTCGCCGCGCAATGCGGCTTCTGCACGCCGGGCATGCTGATGGCGGCGAAGGCGCTGCTCGACCGCAATCCGAACCCGACGCGTGTCGAGGTCGTCGAGGCGATCGCCGGCAATATCTGCCGCTGCACCGGCTACGAGCCGATCATCAACGCCATCCTGGCCGCCGCGCAGCAGCGCGGCGCCCGCCGCGCCTGAGGAGATCCCGATGCTGGAGTTTCGCAAGGATCTGTTCGCCGACGAGCGCGACGACAATCTCAACGTGATCGGCAAGGGCGAGCAGCGCCAGGACATGCTGGGGCATGTCACCGGCCGCACCCGCTTCTTCGACGATCACGGCTTTGACGGCCTGCTGCATCTGAAGGTCGTGCGCTCGCCGCATCATCACGCCCGGATCCGGAGCATCGACGTGTCAGCCGCGGAGCGCGCGCCAGGCGTCAAGCGCGTGATCCGCGGGCAGGACGTGCCGCTCAACAAGAACACGCTGCTCAGCCTGATCGGATTCGGCAAGGACGACGAGCCGACGCTCGCCGTCGACAAGGTGCGCTACAAGGGCGCAGCCGATCGTCGCCGTCATCGCCGACAGCGAGGCGGAAGCCATGGCCGCCGTCAAGCTGGTTCGGGTCAGCTATGATCCGCTGCCCACGGTGTTCGACGTGCAGGAGGCGCTGAAGCCGGGCGCGGTCGTCGTCAACGAGACCTATCCGGGAAACTATTTCGAGTATCACGACAAATACGACCATCAGAAGCTGCGCTTCGGCGATGTCGAGGCGGCGTTCCGCACCGCCGATCACGTGCTCGAGGAGCGCTACCAGATGTCGCCGATCGAGCACGCCTCGACCGAGACCAACGGCACCATCGCCGCGCCGGATACCAACAACCGCTACGTCGTGCATTCCTGCGCGCAGGGTCTGTTCTTCTCGCTCGACACCACGGCCAAGATCCTCCAGCTGGAGTCCAACCGGCTGCATTTCATCGGCGGCACCGTCGGCGGCGGCTTTGGCGGCAAGGTCGATTCGCTGACCGAGCCGCTGGCGGTGCTCGGCGCGATCCTCACCGGCCGGCCGGTCCGCTATGTGCTGGGGCGCGAGGAGGAGATGCAGTTCGGCTCGCCGCGCGGGGCCGAGCGGCACGTCATCAAGGACGGCGTGATGCGCGACGGCCGTATCGTCGCGCGGCAGATCACTTCCTATTTCGATGCCGGCGCCTATCACGCGGCTGTCCAGCTACGGCGTGGTCAAATGCGTCGCCCACATGCCGGGGCCCTACACGATCCCGAATGTGCGCGGCGACGCCTATTGCGTCTTCACCAACCGCGTGCCGGCCACCGCGATGCGCGGCTTCGGCGTCACCGGGCTGGACTTCTCGATCGAGGTACAGATGGACAAGCTGGCGCATCTGGTCGGCATCGACCCGATGGAATTCCGCATCCTCAACGCCTATCGCGACGGCGACATGAAGGCGCATCGCCGTGTCGCCCACAACACCGCGCTGATCGAATGCGTGCAGGTCGTGGCGCAGAAGGTGAACTGGCCGCTGAGCGAGACGGCGCGGCGCGCCTCGTCGCTGAGTGGCGGTGGCGGCCCGCGCGCGGCGATTCCGCCGACGGTGACCGATGAGAGCGGCCGGATCGGCCGGCCGGAGACGCGGCAGGCGCCGCCACAGCTGACGCCGGGCGCGGCACCGCTGCCGGCCTATCAGCCTCAACCTGCCGTGCCGGTCTATCAGCACCGCCGACGCATCAGCCGGTGGCACCGCTGCCGAACTATCCGTCGCAGCCGTCAGCCGCCCCGCCGCCGCCGGTTCCGACACCACCGGTTCCGACTCCGCCGGCGTCGCCCCAGCACGGCGCGGCGCGGTTCTCGTCAGTGTTCACACGGAGGCGCTGAGATGGCACGGCATCAGGGGCGCGGAATGGCGTCCATCAATTACCCGATCGGCATGAATCTCGGCGGTGATCCCAGTCAGGCGCTGGTGCACGCCAATCCGGACGGCAAATTCACCGTGGCGCTGTCGGCGATCGATCTCGGGCAGGGCATGAAGCAGGTCAGCCGGCAGATCGCGGCGGAGACGCTGGGCGTGCCGATCGAGGACGTCTATGTCGATACCGCCGACAGCGACACCGGTCCACACGACATGGGCTCGTTCGCCTCGCGCGGCACTCACCGCGTCGGCAACGCGGTGATCGTCGCGTCGAAGGAGGCGCGGGGCGTGCTGCTGGAGGCCGCCGCCGAGGAGCTCGAGGTCAATGCCGACGATCTCGTCACCGACGGCAAGGGCAATATCCATGTCCGTGGCGCGGCGTCGAAATCGATCACCGTCAAGGCCGCGTCGCAGGCGGCGCAGTTCAAGCAGGGAAAGACGATCTCCGGCCGCGGCATCTTTCTGATCCCGCTCTCCACCGTCAATCCGGAGACCGGCGAGATGTCGCCGGTCACCGCGTATGCCCATGCTTGTCTGGTCGTCGATCTGGAGGTCTGCGACGAAACCGGCGACGTCAAGGTCAACAAAATGACCAGCGCCTATGAACTCGGCCGCGCGCTCAATCCGAAAATGGTCGAGCAGCAACTGATCGGCGGCGCCTGGATGGGCATGAGCCACGCGCTCTACGAGACGCCGGAGCCGTATTATCCAAACCCCGAACATGGCGGGCGCGACTACAACGAATATCTGATGCCCGGCCCCGGCGACATTGCGCCACACGACATCACGGTGCTGGAGCGGCCGGCGCCGGACGGTCCGTTCGGTGCCAAGGGCCCCGGCGAGATGTGCGCCAATCCGGTGCTGCCGGCGGTCGCCAACGCGATCTTCAACGCCATCGGCGTGCGGATCGATACGCTGCCGATTACACCGGAAAAGATCCTGCGCGCGCTGAAGGCGCAGGGCGGCGCGCGGCCGCAAGTCCGGCGCGCGTAGGGGACATCGGGATGGCGGTGCGCGGAAGTGTCGGAGGAATTGATCGGCCGGAGAAACTGGCCGATGCGTTGCGCGCGGCCTATTACCTCGCCGATGACGGTTTTGCGACCGCCGGCTATCTCGCGCTCGCGCTCGGCAAGCCGCTGCTGCTGGAAGGCGCGCCGGGCGTCGGCAAGACCGAGGCCGCCAAGGCGATCGCCGGGATCATGGGGCGGCAGCTGATCCGGCTGCAATGCTATGAGGGCATCGACGCCGCCGCGGCGTTGTACGAGTGGAATTACCCGCGCCAGATGCTGGCGATCCGTCAGGCCGGCGATGAGCCGATCGATATCTATCGTGACGATTTCCTGATCGAGCGGCCGATGCTGGCGGCGCTGCGCCGGCCGGAATCGACCGTGCTGCTGATCGACGAAATCGATCGCTCCGATCCTGAATTCGAGGCGTTCCTGCTCGAATTCCTGTCGGACTTCTCGATCTCGATCCCGGAGCGCGGCACGCTGCGCGCGCATGAGCGCCCGGTGGTGATCCTGACTTCGAACCGCACCCGCGATCTGCACGAGGCGCTGCGGCGCCGCTGCGTCTATCACTACATCGCCTATCCGGATCCGGAGCGCGAGGCGCGGATCATCATGATGCGCGCGTCCTCCGTCGCCGAGGCCACCGCACGCGCGATCGTGACGGCGGTCGGGCGGCTGCGGCAGGAGCCGCTGACCAAGCCGCCCGGCGTCGCCGAAGCGATCGACTGGGCGGAGGCCGCGACCCTGCTGGCGAAAACCGGCGCGCCGTGGCCGGACGCGTTCCGCCGCGCGATCGGCGTCGCGCTGAAGGACGAGGAGGACCTCGCCTTCATCGCGCCGCGGCTCGACGCAATTATCGCGGAGATCGCGGCATGACGGCAATGGCACTGCCGCGCGCGGCCCGGCCGCTGCTGGATTTCATCGCACTGCTGCGCCGCAATGGCTTTTCGGTCGCGCCGGAACAGGGCCTGGCGTTTCTCCGCGCGATCGAACTGCTCGGGCCGCGCGATATCGAGGACATCCGCCGCGCCGGCGTTGCCACGCTGGCGCCGCCGTTCGAGCGGCAACCCGATTTCGACATGCTGTTCGATATGCATTTTCTCGGCCTTGCCGGCGTGCTGTCCGATCAGATGGCTGAAAGCGACGAGGAGCTGGAAGTTCAGGACGATGGCGCCGGATATGACGCGCCGCTGTCGGACGACATCAACGAAACCGGACAGGCGGCGACTGCCAGCGAGGCGCTCTCGCGGCGCGCACTGCGGCCGGACGACGAGAGCCAGCAGCTGGCGCGATTCAGCCGGCACCTGCCGGCACGGCTGCCGCGCCGCCGTGGCTATCGGATGCGTTCCGCAAAGCGCGGCGGGGGTTTCGACCTGCAGCGCTCGCTGCGGGACTCCATCCGCACCGACGGTGAGCTTGTTCGGCTGCGCCGCCGCGAACGCCAGTTGCGGCCACGCGCCATCCTGCTGCTGATCGACGTGTCCGGCTCGATGAAGGCGCGCTCCGACGCGCATCTGCGCTTCGCCCATGCGCTGGTCAACGCAGCGCCCCGCGTCGAGGTGTTCACGTTCGGCACGCGGCTGACGCGGCTGACCCGCGCGCTGCGGCTGAAGAATCGCGAGCAGGCGCTTGCCGTCGCAGCGGACCTCGTCGCCGATTGGGACGGCGGCACGCGGATCGGCGACGCACTGGCCGCCTTCCTCGCGGTGCCGCGCTTCGCCGGCTATGCCCGCGGCGCGCTGGTGCTGGTGTTGTCCGACGGGCTCGAGCGCGGCGATCCGGCGCAGATGATCCGCGCGGTCGGCCATCTCGCCGCGCGCGCCTGGCGGATCGACTGGCTGACGCCGCTGGCCGCCGCGGCCGATTATCGACCGGAGACCGCCGCACTCCGCGCGGTGCTGCCGTTGCTCGACAGCGTCGCCAACGGCGCGACCACGGAGCGGCTCTGCCGGCACGTTCTCGATCTCTCGCGACGGAGGACCGCCCGATGATTCAGCCTGCGCCGGCTGCGTCGATGCGCATCATCACATCTGGCGGCAGCAGGATCTGCCCTGGCTGCTCGGTCCGATGCTGCCGCGGATCTTTGGACCCTACGAGCCGATCCGTCGCGACTACACCATCGCGGAATATCTGGCGGACGTCGCCTCCGCCGGCGTCACGCGGTCGGTCTACGTGCAGGCGAACTGGGCGAAGGAGCGTTTCCTCGATGAGGTCCGCTATGTCACCGACGCCGCGCGGGAAACCGGCTGGCCGCACGCCATCGTCGCCTATGCGGATTTCACCGCTGAGGATGTGCGGCCCCAGCTGGAGCAACTGGCGGCATTCCCCTTGGTGCGCGGCGTCAGGATGCAGCTGCACTGGCACGACAATCCGCAATACCGGTTCGCATCGGGCCCGGATCTGGCGCGCGATCCCACGCTCCGGCGCAACATCGCGCGATTGAGCGAATATGGCTGGGCCTTCGATCTGCAGGTGTTCGCGCCGCAAATGGCTGGTGCGGCCGAGCTTGCCGATGCCTGTCCCGGCGTCAGCTTCGTCTTGCAGCACGCCGGCATGCTGGAGGATTTGTCGCCGGCCGGCCTCAATGCCTGGCGCTCCGGCATGGCGCTGCTGGCGCAGCGGCCCAACGTCGTGGCGAAGCTGTCCGGCCTCGGCACCTTCCTGCATCGCAACGATCCGGCGCATATCGGTTTCGTGGTCGGACGAAACCGTCCGGCTGTTCGGCGCCGGCCGCTGCATGTTCGGCTCGAACTTTCCGATCGAAAAACTCTGGACCCGCTACGAGGCGCTGTTCGATGCCTATCGCGTGACGACGCAGGCGCTGTCCGTCGCCGACCGGCAGGCGATCTTTCACGATACCGCCGCCGGCATTTACCGGCTGGCCTGATCTCAGAAAACAACACGATCCAACGAGGGGAAACAATCACATGGCGCTCGAAATCAAGATCCTGGACTACGGCGACATCGAACTGGAATCCAGTTTTCTCGTGCTGGGGCGCGATTGCGGTCGCACCAGGCGGGTATACACTTACGGCTTCCTGATCCTGGGCGGTCCTTGGCCGATGGTGGTCGATACCGGCTATCGGCACAATCAGATCATGGAAAGCCTCGGCATGCGCGGGCTGCAGCATCATGAGAACATGATCGAGAACCAGCTCGCCAGGCATGGCGTGAGGATGGGCGACGTACGCTACGTCATGCACACCCATCTCCACATCGACCATGCCGGCAAGGACGAGCTGTTTCCGATGAATACGACGGTCCTGCTGAACCGGCGCGAACTGGAATACTCCGTCTCGGGCCTGATGCATCCGCAATATCCGGCGCCCGATATCAAGCATCTGATCGACCGGCTGCACACCCGCCACGCGCTGCGTCTGGAAGATCTCGAACTGTCCGGCCCGATCGAGGTCTGCCCCGGCGTCACCGTCGATGCGGCAGGCGCCCACACCGAAGGCTCGATGAACGTCCATGTCGAGACCGCCGAGGGCCGCGCCACCATATGCGGCGACGTGATCTACGATTTCAACGACCAGATCGTGAATCCCTTCCACGAACTGCATCACAACGAGCCCCGCACCACCGGCAACCACGGCAACACCAAGCGCGAGGAGAAGGCCGCGATCAAGCGGCTGCTTTCCGGTTCGCGCTTCCTGCTGCCGGTGCATGACAAGCCCGCCAAGATCGAGCACGGCCAGGTCGTGGGCGGCTCGACATGGCGGTGCCGGGACCGATCGTGCAATCGCTGCCGTCACGCAATTGGTTCGCAGCGTGAGCGGCGGCTTCGGAGACCAGCGATGACCACGCATATCGCGCTGCGGCCGTCCTTTGCCGAACTGATCGACCTGTGGGCGCCGGTGCGGCAGGCCGGCACCGGATTCCAGTTCACGGAAGGTCCGGTCTGGCACCCGAAGGCGCATGATCTTCTGTTCTCCGACATGCCGGGCGACGTGCGCCGCCGTCTCGATGGGCAGGGCATTCGCGAGGCGATGCGTCCGGCCAACAAGTGCAACGGCATGACCTATGATGCCGGGCTGAACCTGATCGTCTGCGAGCATGCCACCTCCACGCTGGTGCGCGAACGCCCCGACGGGCGGCGCGAGATCTTGGCGTCGCATTTCGACGGGCTGGAGCTGAATTCGCCGAACGACGTCTGCGTCAAGTCCGACGGCGCGATCTATTTTTCCGATCCGTGGTACGGCCGGATGCCGGTTTACGGCGTCGAACGGCCGCGCCAGCTCGGCTTCCAGGGTGTCTATCGCGTACCGCCCCGCGGTGGCCCGCCGGAATTGCTGGTCGACCGCTATCTGTTCGATCAACCGAACGGGCTGTGCTTTTCGCCGGACGAGCAGCGGCTCTACGTCAACGATACCGTCAAGCATCTGATCCGCGTCTTCGACGTCGATGCCGCTGGCGGCCTCCGCAACGGCCGGGTGTTCGCCTCCAACATCGTCTCGGCCACCGAGCCCGGCGTGCCTGACGGAATGAAATGCGACGCGCTCGGCAATGTCTGGGTTTCGGCGCCGGGCGGAATCTGGGTCTATGCGCCGGACGGCAGATTAGTCGGCAAGCTGCGCGTTCCCGAGTTGGTCAGTAACCTGACCTGGGGCGGGTCTGATTGGCGCACGCTCTACATTACCGCGACGCATTCGGTCTATGCAGTGCCGGTGAAGGTCGGGCCGCGCAACGAGCCCTATATGCGCGCCAGCCAAAACGCGCCGACCGCAGCCCGGCCGGCGCCGGCTGCGGTGGCCACTGTCAATCGGTCCGCAGCCCAGGTCGCCGAGCCGGGTTACGCGGTCGATCCGATGCGCTGCGCGCTGATCATTCAGGACATGCAAAACGACGTCGTGATGGACGGCGGCGCCTTTGCGTCGTCCGGCTCGCCGGCGCATTGCCGCGAACAGAACGCCATCGCCAACGCCAAGCGGCTCGCGGAGGCCGCGCGTGCCCGCGGCGTCCTGGTGATTCACGTCTGGTTCGTGGTCGAGCCGGGCGCGCCCGGCGTGACGGCGAATGCGCCGCTGTTCGAGGGGTTGATCGACGCCAAGGCACTGGTGCGCGGCACCTGGGGTGCTGCGCCGGTGCCGGGACTGGAGCCGCAAGCCGGCGACCAGGTGGTGGAGAAGATGCGGATGAGCGCCTGGGAGGGCACGAGGCTGGAGGCCATGCTGAAGTCGGCCGGACGCGATTTCGTCATCGTCACCGGCGCTTGGACCAACATGTCGATCGAACATACCGCCCGCACCGGCGCGGACAAGGGGTTCTACATGGTCGTGCCGGAGGATTGCTGCTCGACCATGAACGCCGAATGGCACATCGCCGCGGTGAACTACGCGATCCAGAACGTGGCGATGGTGACCCGCGCCGACGATCTGATAGCTGCATTGTCCTGATCGCGTGGAAACGGTGTTGTCGCTGCTGGTTAGCGTCTGTTCGTTTTCGTTGCGAAATGCCTCCAGCCTCACGCTCCGCATCGGCCCGGCGGCGTGATTCAACTTCGTCATGTTGCTCACGTTCTATTGAGGTGTTTCCCGAACTACGCCAATGTCGCGTCACGTATGATCTAACGTCGGTGCGTTTGATCAACGCTGACTTCATTGCCGAAAATGACTTTTATTTTGGTTGAATGTGAATCGTTCCGGGCGTTTCATCGCGGTGGCTCGTGTTGGGACGTGAATTGACGGCCGGGATGTTTCCAACGAAAAACTGCAGTGGGCGAATCGGAATACAATTGAGTGAAGGCCGTATGCATCCGGGCTTTCGTGTGCACCATGCACCGAGAATGCAGATGTGACGATTTGGCTTCTAATGGAGGCGGATGTGCCCCTAGAAGAGCCGGCGTAAACATCTTCGCTCGGCTAAATTTGCCAGTCGGCCCAATCCCTTATAGGATCGGCTTGAGGCATAAAAGATTAATGAGATGAATGGCTTAGACCACCGCTTTTCCGTTGCACCCATGATGGACTGGAGCGAGAGTTCAGGCCTTTCAATGCTTTAGAAGGCGGCGTGTGCACGATGTGTGCACCGGGAGATCAAGAAAAATCTTGCGACAGCCAATGTGAGGAGGCACTCCTGAAGTAGAGTAGCCGCTTCCGCAAAAGTGATATCGCCAGACCCGCACGAGTTCTCATCAGCTGTTTCGGAAGCCGGGCTGTCGGGGCTCACTGCCGATGCAGTGATCTTATTGCGAAACGATCGCGATTTTTCTCGAGTTCGGATTTGGCCAATGCGGCGCCAAATGCTATACTCGCTGGACGTTTCAAGAGAGGGCACGATGGCTGAAGCGAAACTCGCTCCGAACCTGCCGGACTGGATGCTTGAGCACGCGAACCGCTATCTTTCGAGCGGCGGAACCGACGGGCACATGTACAAGGTAACGGTGCCGCAGCGAGGTGAGCTGACGGTGCCGTCGCTGCTGCTGACCACCACCGGCCGCAAGTCTGGCGACAAGTTCATATTTCCGCTGTTTTACGGAATGGACGGCAGCAATTACTTCGTAGTCGCCTCAAAGGGAGGTGCGCCCGAACACCCAGGCTGGTATCGCAACATCCTTGCGAACCCCGACGTTGAAGTACAAGTCGGGACCAAGAAGTTGAAGGCGCGGGCCAGGACGACGGCGGGCGAGGAGCGCCTCCGGCTTTGGAAACAGGCGCTCGAATTTTGGCCACCCTACGCCGACTATCAGCTCAAGACTGAGCGCGAGATACCTGTGGTCGTGCTGGATCCAATCCATTAGGGTACATGGTAGCCGACCGCCACAGCGACGTAGTCTCGCAATTCGCGCGGTTTCGTCCCTTTTTACCGCGCGATAGCGGCTCGCCCGCACGTCCAACTGTAGGCAATCGACATGAAACTCGGACGCCTTGGCGTTTGGTATAGCACCGATAAGCTCGACGGATCGCAACTGCGCGATTTCGTGCGCACGGTCGAAAATAATGGCTACTCGAACCTGTGGTATCCGGAATCGCGAGGCTACGAGTTGATGTCGCTGGCGGCCTGGCTGCTGTCGTGCAGCGAGAAGATGATGATCGGCAGTTCGATCGCCAACATCTATGCACGCGATTCCTTTACGGCGCAGCGCGCCTTGATCTCGCTGAACGCACTTTACGGCGACCGGTTCGTTCTCGGCCTCGGCGTCAGCCACATTCCGATGGTCGAGGGGCTGCGCGGCCATCGCTACGACAAACCGTTGGCGGCGATGAGTGCCTATCTCGATGGTATCAACAAGTCAGCGCCCGCCGGCGAACTGCCGGTCGTGGTCGCGGCACTCGGACCGAAGATGCTGGCGCTGAGCGCTGCCAAGTCGCGCGGCGCTGTCCCATATAACGTGACACCACAGCATACTGCGCAGGCTGCCGCGATTCTCGGGCCCTCAAAGTGGCTCGCGGTGGAGCAGAAGGTGACGATCGAGACCGATCCGGCGAAAGCGCGGGCGCTCGGGCGCAGGGAACTGTCGCGCTACATGGCACTGCCGAACTACCGCAACAGCTGGCTGCGTCAGGGCTTCACCGAGGACGAGCTTGCCGACGGCGGCAGCGACCGGTTCATCGATGCGATGGTTCTCTGGGGCGATGCAGACGCGGTCAAGCGCGGCCTGCGAGAGCATTTTGCGGCCGGCGCCACGCATGTCTGCCTGCAGCCCGTCCACGCCGACGGCGATTTCGCCGCCCGCGACCGCATGCTGGCCACGCTCGCCGATACCTGAAATCTGCGCCGCCCTCAGAGCAGATCGGCGACGGCGTTGCGGTAGCGGCGCATCGCGGTGACGTGGTCGGTCATGCTCCGGCCAGCCATGCGCTTGTGGTGGTAGCCGCCAAAAGTGTTGTGCAGCGTGACATGCGTGACACCCGCCTTTTTCCAGAAGCTGATCTCCTCGCGCCAGTCCTTTTCGGTACCCGTGCCGGTCGAGGTCCAGACCTCGAGGCCAACCGAGGCGGGATCGCGCCCCTCGGCTTCCACCATCCGGCGCAGCTTGTCGAATTCGGCAACGGCCTTGGGTCCCGGCGGTTCGGACAGCATCATCCAGCCATCGCCCCATTTCGCGATGCGCTGCAACGTCACGTCCATATGACCGCCGAACCACAGCGGAATCTTGTTCTGGGCCGGCCGGGGATTGATGCCGGCGTCCGGAACGCGGTGCCACTTGCCCTCGAACGTAACGTAGGGATCAGCCCACAGCGCTTTCATCACCTGGACCTGTTCCTCGGACCGCTTGCCCCTGTCGTGGAAATTCTCGTTGAGGCCGACGAACTCCATCTCGTTCCAGCCGACGCCGATACCGAACCGGAAGCGCCCGCCGCTGAGTACGTCCAGACTGGCGGCCTGTTTGGCAACCAGCACCGTCTGACGCTGCGCGAGGATCAGTACCTGGGTCGAGAGTTCGACCTTCTTCGTGCAGGCAGCGATGAAGCCGAACGCCACGAAGGGATCGTGGAACAGGCCGAGCCCGCCCGCACGACCGCTGGCGGGGTTCGCCGGGTTGCCGCCGAGCACGTGGTCCGCCAGCGTCAGGCCGTCGTAACCTTCGGCCTCGGCGAGTTCGGCATATTCGCGCACAATCGGGCCATCGCCGCCGATGTCGCCGAAGGGCAGGGCTATTCCGAGATGCATGGTCGCTTCCCTCTTTTTGGCTGGTCGCTGCTTTCCCGCTAATCTATAGATTTCCACCACGTGTACCATGGCCTCGGCATCGGCCGCTGCCAACCAGGAGATTTGCGGTGATCAAGCTCGGATACAAGGCATCGGCGGAACAGTTCGCGCCGGGCGCGTTGCTGGGCTTCTCCTGTCTTGCCGAGGAAGTCGGGTTCGATTCCGTCTTCATCAGCGATCACTTTCAGCCGTGGAAGCATGTCGATGGCCATGCGCCCTTTTCGCTGACGTGGCTCGGCGCGCTCGGCGCCAGAACGTCGCGCGTCGTGATCGGCACCAGCGTGCTGACGCCGACGTTCCGCTACCATCCTTCCATCGTCGCCCAGGCGTTCGGCACGATGGGCGCGATGTTTCCGGGACGCGTCGTGCTCGGCATCGGCACCGGCGAAGGGCTCAACGAAGTGCCATCGACCGGCCAGCCCTGGCCGGAATTCAAGGAGCGCTTCGCTCGCCTGCGCGAAGCCGTCACGCTGATCCGATTGCTCTGGACCCAGGAGCGGGTCAGCTTCGAAGGCCAGTACTACAAGACCGAGAAGGCGACGATCTACGACCGCCCTGACACGCCGGTGCCGATCTATGTCGCCGCCGCGGGCGCGCTCGTGGCGCGTTACGCCGGCCGCTCCGCCGACGGGTTCATTTGCACGAGCGGCAAGAAGCCGGAGCTCTACACCGAGACCCTGTTGCCGAAGGTCGCCGAAGGCATCGCGGCGTCGGAGAATCCGTCGAAGCCCTACGATCGCATGATCGAGGTCAAGGTGTCGTTCGATACCGACAAGACGCGCGCGCTCGAGGACACGCGCCATTGGGCGGCGCTGGCGTTGACGCCCGAGGAAAAGATGACCGTCGAGGATCCCGTCGAGATGCAGCGCCTCGCCGACGCGCTGCCGCTGGAGCGTGCCGCCAGTCGATGGATCGTGTCCAGCGATGCCGACGAGCATGTCGAGCGGATCGGTTACTATGTCGGTCTCGGCTTCCGGCATCTGGTGTTCCATGCGCCGGGACCAGACCAGGCGCGTTTCCTGAAACTCTACGGTGAGCATGTGCTGCCGCGCCTTCGCAAGCGTTTCGGTTGAGCGCGCGGGACCGGCCGATGCAACGCAGCAACGCCGTCGAACTCCTCGCCGTCCCCGGCATTCCGCTGGTAACCAAGGGCGACGATCTCGTCGCCATGATCGGCGAGGGGCTGGCGCGCGGTGGCATCGTGCCACGTGGCGGCGACGTCTTCGTGCTGACGCAGAAGATCGTGTCCAAGGCCGAAGGGCGCATGGTCGATCTTGCGACCGTCAAGCCGTCGGCGGAGGCGATCGAACTCGCCGGCAAGGTCCAGAAAGATCCGCGTCTCGTCGAACTGATCCTGTCGGAATCGGTGCGCGTCGTGCGGGCAAGGCCGGGCGTCCTGATCGTCGAGCACCGGCTCGGCCTGGTGATGGCCAATGCGGGCATCGACCAGTCCAACGTCGGCTCGCCCGATGATCCCCAGCGTGCCTGCTGCTGCCGGTCGATCCCGACGGCAGCGCGGCGATATTGAGGAAGCGCCTGTCGCAAAGATTCGGCGTGCCGGTCGCCGTGATCATCAGCGACAGTTTTGGCCGTGCCTGGCGGCGCGGCACCTGCGGCGTTGCGATTGGCGCCGCCGGCCTGCCGTCGCTGATGGATCTGCGTGGCTCGCCCGATCTGTTCGGCCGCGAGCTTCAGGTCAGCATCACCGGGCATGCGGACGAGATCGCCGCCGCAGCGTCGCTGGTGATGGGGCAGGGCGCCGAAGGCCAGCCCGTCGTGATCGTGCGCGGCCTGACATGGCGCGGTCCGGACAATGCTGCGTCCGAGCTGGTGCGCGCCAGCCGCCGAGGACATGTTCCGATGAGCAAACGACTGGTCGTGGCGCTGTCCGGCGGGGTCGGCGGCGCGAAACTGGCGCTCGGTCTGAGCCGCGTCCTGCCGGCCGACGAACTGCTCGTGGTCGCCAACACCGGCGACGATTTCGAGCATCTTGGGCTGAGCATCTCGCCCGATATCGACACGCTGACCTACACGCTCGCGGGCATCGATAATCCCGCGACCGGCTGGGGCCGGCGTGATGAGACGTGGTCGTTCATGGACAGCATCGGCGCGCTCGGCGGCGAGGACTGGTTTCGACTCGGCGATCGCGATCTGGCGCTGCATGTCGAGCGCACCCGTCGCCTGCGCCTCGGGCAGACACTGTCCGAGGTGACATCCGATATTTGCCGGCGCCTCGGCATCGGTGCCCGCGTGGTGCCGATGAGCGACGACCGCGTGCGCACCCGCGTGCGCAGCGAGAACGGGCTGGATCGACTTCCAGGACTATTTCGTGCGCCAGCAGTGCCGGCCGGTTGTCCATGAGCTGGCTTTCGACGGCGTGACGCTTGCCCGGCCGCAGGCCGACATCACGGCGGCGCTGCGCTCGGGCGACGTGCGGGCGGTGATCATCTGTCCGTCCAATCCCTTCATCAGCGTCGAGCCGATTCTGGCGATCCCCGGCATGCGCGATGCGATCAAGGCGAGTGGCGCACCGGTCGTCGCGGTGTCGCCGATCATCGGCGGGCAGGCCGTCAAGGGCCCGACCGCGAAGATGATGCGCGAACTCGGCCTCGAGGCCAGCGCCGCCGGCGTCGCCGCACGCTACGGCGATCTGCTGGACGGTTATATCGTCGACCACGCCGACGCCGATGGGATCGGCAATGTCAGCGCGCGGGTCACGATCGCGAAAACGCTGATGACGAGCCTGCAGGACCGGGAGACGCTGGCGCGTGTGACGCTCGACGCGGCGGACGCATTGGCGTCGCAGCGATGAGCGACATCTGGGCGATCATTCCGGTCAAGGAGTTCGATGGCGCCAAGCATCGGCTGTCGGGCCTGCTGTCGCCGCCACAACGCCGGCTGCTCGCCGACACCATGCTCACGGACATGCTCGAGGCGGTTGCCGGCTCCCGGCTTCTGGCCGGCGTGATGATCGTTACGCTCGATCCACATGCGACGGCGCTTGGCCAGAAGATCGGTGCGCGGATCGTGACCGAGGGGGCGCGGGATGGACATACCGGCAGCGTGAACGCCGGCCGCCGCCTTCTCGCGGGCGAAGGACGCCTCGGCATGATCACGATGCCCGGCGACATTCCGGCCACTCGCGCCGGCGAGATAGACGCGGTGCTATCGGCGCATCTCGCCGCGCCCTCTTTTACGATCTCGCCGGCGCATGACGATCTCGGATCCAATGCCGTCGTCTGCTCGCCGCCGGAATCGGTGCCGCTTCGCTTCGGCGACAACAGCTACTTCCCGCACCTCGACGCCGCGCGTCTGCAGGGCATCGAGCCGACGGTGATCCGCCAGCCCGGAATCGCGATGGATATCGATCATCCGGTCGATTTGGCGCTCTTCCTGCGCCTGCCGCAATCAGCCGGCACGCGTACCCGCACGCTGCTCGAAGAACTTGGCGTGCCCGCGCTGCTGGCCAAGCGGGGGATCGCCTAGGGGATCGATCCGGTGCGTCAAGCGTCAATCGCGCTCAAACTCTCCTCTTGGCCACCTTGTCCAGCGCCTTCCCGATGGACTCGAACATATCGTTGATCTGCGCCGCTGTAATGATCAGCGGTGGACAAAAGCACACCGCTTCACCGATGTTGCGTGTAATCACCCCTTCTTCGAGGGCGGCGTCGGCAACGGCGAGCGCAGCATCGCCTGGCTTGGCATCCGTCCACGGCTTGATCTCCAATGCGCCGATCAGGCCGATGCCGCGCGATGAATGCGCGACGGGGTGTTTGGCAAGCTCCGCCAGTCCCGACAGAAACGTATCTTGCAGGTCCGCGACATGGCCGACCAGACCGCGCTCCTGAATGATCTTCAGATTTTCCAGACCGACCGCCGTCGCGACTGGATGACCAGACGCCGTGTAACCGTGGCCGAATGAGCCGATGCGGTTGGATTCGTCGGCGATCGGTTGATAGAAGCGGTCGTTCATCAGGATCGCCGACAGCGGCATGTAAGATGAGGTGATCTGTTTCGACACCACCAGCACATCCGGCCTGATGTTGAACGTCTCGCAGGCGAACATCTTGCCGGTGCGGCCAAATCCGCAAATCACCTCGTCGGCCACCAACAGGATGTCATATTTGTTGAGGATGGCTTGAACCCCCTCCCAATAGCCGGCGGGTGGCATCAGCACACCGCCCGCGCCCATCACCGGTTCGCCCCAGAACGCCGCGATGGTTTCCGGACCTTCCTTCAGGATCAGACTTTCGAGATCATGCAGCATCCGCGCGGTGAACTCGGTTTCGCTTTCGCCCGCCTTGGCGAAGTGCACATAGGACGGACATGAGGTGTGAATCATTCGATCGAGCGGCAGATCAAAGCTCTCGTGGTTGCGTGGCAGGCCGGTGATCGACGCGGCGGCGATGGTCACGCCGTGATAGCCCTTAAGGCGGCCGATGATCTTCTTCTTGTCCCGTTTGCCGAGCGCGTTGGAGCGGTACCACACCATCTTGGCGGCGAGGTCGTTGGCCTCCGAACCGGACGAGGTGAAGTGCACCTTCGACATCGGCACCGGCGCGATCTTGATCAGCATCTCGGCGAGATCGATCGACGGCCCATGAGTCCTGAAGCCGAAGGTGTGGTAATAAGGCAGCTTTTCCATCTGTGCCTTGGCGACAGCCGCCAGCCGCTTCTCGCCAAAACCCAGCGCCACCGACCATAGGCCAGCCATGGCCTCGATATAGCGCTTGCCGTTGTTGTCGGTGACGTAAATCCCGTCACCGCTTTCGATCACGAGGCCGCCGGTCTTCTCGTAGGCGCGAAGGTTGACGTTCGGGTGCATCTGATAGGCGATGTCCCGTCCCTCCATCGAATTCGGCATGATCGTCACGAAACTTCTCCGTTGTTTTGGGTCGGGCGGGCTCGGCCGCATGGAATAGAGACCGGCAAGGCGTTGCTTAGACTGTATCACTCCACGCCGCCTTCCCCAACTGCTTCAACAGCGCGGCACCCGTGCGAATTTACGGCCTGCGGAATGAGCGACGTCGCCGGGCCGCTGCCCGCCAACGGTCAAAACCTCTGTGCAGAGGTGCTAACCGACCGCCGCCTTCTTGCGCGGCGGCGTCTGCACGATCGGCGCCAGGTCGGCCGCGATCATGGATGCGGCTCGACGCTCTTCCGGCACCGGCCGATAGAGCGTGTCGCGCTGCATCGGTTCGCGGCCGATCGAGCGGATCAGCGCTTCCATGTCGTGCGGCGGAAACTCCTGGCCGTGCTGGGTGCCGGCGGCGCGCGAGATGCTCTCGTTCATCAGCGTGCCGCCGAGATCATTGGCGCCGGACTTCAGGCAGATCGCGGCGCCCGCCGGCCCCATCTTCACCCAGGACGTCTGGATGTTCGGGATCAGCGGATGCAGGGCCAGCCGCGCGACGGAATGCATGAGCACGGCTTCGCGGAACGTCGGGCCGGAGCGCGCCATGCCGTGACGGTACATCGGCGCTTCCATGTGGACAAAGGGAAGCGGCACGAACTCGGTGAAGCCGCCGGTTTCCGCCTGCAGGTCGCGTAGCGCAAGCAGATGTTTCGCCCACGAACTCGAGGTCTCGACGTGCCCGTACATGATGGTCGATGTGGTGCGCAATCCCGCCTGGTGGGCGGCGCGCTGCACGTCGAGCCATTGGCCGGTGTTGATCTTGTCGGGACAGATGATGGCGCGTACGTCATCGTCGAGGATTTCCGCCGCCGTGCCGGGCAGGGTGCCGAGACCGGCCGCCTTCAGCCTGGTGAGGAATTCGCGGACCGATAGTCCGAGCGTCGCGGCACCTTGCGTGACTTCCAGAGCGGAGAAGGCGTGGATGTGCATCTCGGGGACGACCGCCTTGATCGCCCGGCAGATCGCTTCATAGGTGGCGCCGGTGTAGTCGGGATGGATGCCGCCTTGCAGGCACACTTCCGTCGCCCCGCGATCCCACGCCTCGATCGCGCGACGCGTAATTTCCTCGATGGCGAGATCATAAGGAGAGCCGCGCAGATCCTCGTGCGTGCGGCCTTTCGAGAAGGCGCAGAACTTGCACCGGAAATAGCAGATGTTGGTGTAGTTGATGTTGCGGTTCACGACGTAACGCACGACGTCGCCACTGACCGCGCGTCGCAGCGCGTCGGCGGCCTGCGTGACGTGCCGGTAGTCGGCGTCGCGCGCCGCGAACAGGCGCACGATGTCATTCGAGGCGAGCCGTTCGCCCGATGTGGCACGCTCGACAATTCCTGCGATGCCGGCATCGACGCTGCGGGCGAGCACCAGCGGCGCCGGTGGCGGCCTGGTGTTGCCGGGCGCCCAGTCATCGTCGCGCGCGAAGCCTTCGGCGTCGCTCATGCGCCGCACGCGGGTGGCGATGTCGGGAGCCAGCCAGTTATCGGCGGCGCGCACATAGGCGGGGTAAATTGGCAAGCGGTTCACCAGCAGCTTGCCGGCGTCCGCACTCTTGCGGGCGAGTTCGGCAATGGCAGGCCACGGCGCTTCGGGGTTCACGTGATCGGGCGTGACCGGCGAGATGCCGCCCCAGTCGTTGAGCCCCGCGTCGATCAGCTTTTGATAGACTCCGGGCGACAGATTTGGCGGCGCCTGGATGTTCATGTCGGGCCCGAGAACGAGGCGCGCCGTCGCGATGGTCCACAGCAGGTCGTCGAGATCGGGTTCCTCGGAATCGGCGAGCTTGGTGTCGGGCTTGGCCCGGAAGTTCTGGACGATGACTTCCTGGATATGACCATGGGCGGCGTGCAGATCCCGTATCGCCTCCAGCGCGTCGATCCGCTCGTCGCGTGTCTCGCCGATGCCGATCAGGATGCCGGTCGTGAACGGAACCTTCAGTTCGCCGGCCAGACGCAGGGTTTCCAGCCTGACTGCGGGATGTTTGTCGGGAGAACCGTAGTGAACGCCGCCCTGCCTGCAGAGCCGCTCGCTGGTGGACTCCAGCATGATGCCCTGGCTCGCCGTCACCTCGCGCAGGCCGGCGATCTCCTCGCGCGTCATCACGCCGGGATTGGCATGCGGCAGCAATCCGGTCTCGCGCAGCACGAGCGCGCACATCGCGGTGAGATAGGAGATCGTCGTTTCGTGGCCGAGCGCCTTCAATGCGTCGCGCGCGGCCTGGTATCGCAGCTCGGGCTTGTCGCCCAGCGTGAACAGCGCCTCGGTGCAACCTGCGGCCGCTCCGGCGCGCGCGATGGCGAGCACCTCGTCGGGTGAGAGGTAGACGGGCTTGCCCGCGCGCGGCACCTGCGCGAACGTGCAGTAGTGACAGACGTCGCGGCAGAGTTTGGTGAGCGGAATGAAGACTTTGCGCGAATAGGAGATCAGCCGGCCATGCGCGGAATCGCGCAAGGCCGCAGCTTCTGCCATCAGTTCTGCCAGCGGCGCTTCGAACCGCTGCCGTGTCGCCTGTCTACCGGCCGCCGTCACAATCCATCATCTCCGCCCGTAGAGGGTCGCATTTCCTGCGGGAGGCGCTTGCCGCCACCCGCTGGCGGCCGCATGGTGTCGCATCGACGCCAGCAATGCAATGCAAGGAAGGACGCAACAAATGCTGATCGGCTTCAACGCACCGACCGCCGGCCCCCTGTCGGCCGCGGATAACCTTGCGAAAATCGTGGTTGGCGCCGAGGCGATGGGCTTCGACTATGCGACGTTCAGCGACCATATCGTGATTCCGACCGCGATCGCGGCCGAATATCCCTACAGCGCCTCCGGGGAATTCCCCAGCGGTACCCGCGGCGAGCGGCACGAACAGCTGACGGAGATCGCCTGGATCGCCGCGAAAACGACGCGGCTGCGTCTCGTGACATCAGTCATGGTGGTGCCGCACCGGCCGGCCGTGCTGACCGCCAAGATTCTCTCGACCATCGACGTCCTCTCGGGTGGCCGGCTGACGCTCGGTATCGGCGCGGGCTGGATGCGGGAGGAGTTCGAGGCCATCGACGCGCCGGATTTCGATGCGCGTGGAACTGTGACCGACGAATATGTGCGCGCCTTCGTCGAACTCTGGACGAAGGATGCGCCGAAATTCGACGGCAAGCATGTCCGGTTCGCCAATATCGGTTTCGACCCGAAGCCCGTGCAGAAGCCGCATCCGCCGATCTGGGTCGGAGGCGAGAGCGGTCCGGCGCTGCGGCGGGCTGCGCGCATCGGCGATGCCTGGTATCCGATCGGCACCAACCCGCAGAATCCGCTCGATAGCCTGTCGCGCTTCAAGGCCCAGGCGGCGCGCCTGGGCAAGATGACCGCGGAAGCGGGGCGCGATCCCAAGGCGGTCGGCCTCAGCTTGCGCGTCACGGTGTTCGGCGAGACCGCGCCACCACAGGCCAGTGATGGCGAGCATCGCCTGTTCGCCGGTCCGCCGGCGCTGGTCGCCGCCGATATCCGGGCGCTGCGCGACATGGGCGTCGGCAGCCTCGATTTCGGTTTCGGCGGTTCGACAGCCGATGAAGTGCTCGCAGGCATGCAGAAATTCCGGGCCGAGGTCTTGCCGCTCGTCTAGATTTAGCTGCCGAGCTGGCGGATCAACGTCGCCCAGCGGTCGAGTTCCGGCAGGATCGTATCGGCCTTGCCGGAATCGAGGCTGACGACCAGGCGTGAGACGCCGTCGTCGCGGTCGCGCTTGAGCAGGTCGAGGTTCTCCTTGGCGCCCCAGATCGTGATCGGTACCGACGCGGGATCGCGGCCCGCCTCGGCTGCCATCTCGCGGAATTTCGGCAGCAGGGCCTGCACGTCCGCATACTGGCTGCGCGTGCGGTGGGGCATCCAGCCGTCGCCGTAGCGCAAGGCGCGCCGCGCGCCGAACGGGAAGGCGCCGCCGACGATGATCGGCGGATGCGGTTTCTGGACCGGCTTCGGCCAGGTCATCATCGGGTCGAAGTTCACGAACTCGCCATGGTACTCGGCCTTTGACTTGGTCCAGATTTCCTTCATCGCCTCGACACGCTCGCGCGCCAGCTTGTGGCGGCTTGCGAAAACGGTGCCGTGGTTGGCCATCTCGTCCTCGTTCCAGCCGTTGCCGATACCGAACAGGAAACGGCCGCCCGAGACCTGGTCGATCGAAGCGACCTGCTTGGCGGTCTGGATCGGGTCGCGCTGAGCGATCAGGCAAATGCCGGTGCCGAGCAGCAGCGTCTTGGTCACCGCCGCGGCCGCACCCAGCACCACGAACGGGTCCATCACGTCGTAATATTTCTTCGGCAGATCGCCGCCGCTGGGGAAGGGCGACTTGCGCGTCAACGGAATGTGGGAGTGTTCGGGCACCCAGAGCGAATCGAAGCCGCGCTCCTCCAGCGCCCGCGCCAGTTCGGTCGGCGACATCGAGTAGTCGGTGAAAAACATGGCCCCGCCGATGCGCATCGTTCTCTCCCTTTTTGTGTCGCTATAGATCGCTTGTCTTTGGATGTTTCGGCCAGCGCGCTTCCGCGCGCGGCAGCACTTGCTCGATTAGCTGACGGGTCTGGGCCAGAAGTGTGTCGTCATCGCCGCCGAGTGGCCGCAAGATGAACTTCGACACGCCGGCGTCGACATATTCGGCAATGCGCGCGAGAATCGTGTCGGCGTCGCCGATCGCGAATGCGTGCGCGGCGTCACGCCCGGTGCGTTTGGCGTAGGCATCCATCGCCTTGCCGACACCGGGCGCGTCCCGGCTGCCGAAGTGGAACGCGAAGCCGGCGCCATAATGATCTTCGTCGATGGATCGGCCGGCTTCGCTGGCGGCGGCCTTGATCGCGGCCACGACGCGACCGGCCTCGGCCGGCGGGTCGCCGCCGGCCTGCCAGCCGGTGCCGATGCGCGCGGTGCGCCGGATCGCGGCATCCGTCGAGCCGCCGATCCACATCGGCAGATCGGGCTGCACGGGCTTCGGCGCGATGGTGACGCCCTTCAGCTGGTAGAAGGCGCCGCTGAAGTCGACCGACTCCTCTCGCCACAGGCGGCGGATGATATCGAGGCACTCGTCGGTCTTGCGACCGCGCGTCTTGGTGTCGATGCCGAGCGCCTGCCATTCGGGCGCCAGCGGGCTGCCAATGCCGAAAGCGGGCAGCAGGCGACCTTCGGACAGCATGTCGATGGTGGCGCACTGCTTGGCCAGCAGCACGGGGTCGCGGAACGTCAGCGACACGACGTTCATGCCGAACCGCATGCGCCGCGTGCGCCCGGCCAAGGCCGCCATCGTGGTCATCGATTCAAGGAACGGCTGACGGCCGACGATCCGGTCGGTCTGCCAGATCGAATCCACGCCTCCGGCCTCGCACATGTCGATCCAGCGCCAGTACGCCGCCGCGCCGGAAAACGGAAACTCCGCACAGCCCAGTCCGATCCCGACACCCATGCGCCATCTTTCCTTCCGCCCTAGGCCGCCGCGGCTGCGGCTTTGACGCGGGGCGCCACGTCGCGCACGAAGCGTTCGAGACTGCCGTTCATCTGTTCCGGCCGCATGCCCGGCGGCACCGCCCAGGTGACGAGGTCGGTGATGCCGTATTCGCGCACGAAGGATGTCAGCTCCTTCACGCAGTGCTCGACGTTGCCGACCACCCATGTCTGCGGGATGCTGGCTTCCCGCGTGTTGCCTGAAACGCCGCCGGCGGCGCTCTCGTCCTTGTTGAAGCTGCGATAGACCTGGCCGCGATAGCGCTCGGCGGCGCGCACGGCCGGCCAGTCGCGCTCGGCGTCGTCGGTCACGAGGCAGGAGCGGATGATGCCGACGCGATAGTTGTCGGGGTTGCGGCCGGATGCCTTCAGCGTCGCGCGCCACGGATCGAGCACCATCGACCGCGCGCCCTGCGGCAGGAAGTTGCTGTCATTGCGTGCCGCGCGCTGCGCGCCGGCCTCCGACATCGCAGCAATCCACAGCGGCGGGCCACCCGGTTGCACGTAGCGCGGCCTGATCACCACGTCGTCGAAATCGTAGCGCTTGCCATGAAAACTGAACTTCTCGCCGGTGAAACAATGGCGCAGCACCTCGATGCCTTCGTCCGTCAGCGACACGCGGCGCGAGACGGGCAGACCGAAGCCGCGGAACTCGTGCGGCGCATAGCCCATGCCGACGCCGACCTCGATCCGGCCATTGCTGATATTGTCGAGTACCGCCAGATCCTCGGCCAGCCGCACCGGATGGTTGAACGGCAGCAGGCAGACGTCGCTCGATAGCCGCACATGTTTGGTACGCGCGGCGATCGCGCCCGCCATCGGTACCCACGACGGCAGGTAGCCGTCATCGAGGAAGTGATGCTCGGTGAACCACACGAGATCCAGTCCGAGCCCGTCGAGCATGACCACCTGGTCCATGATCGCGGCGTACAGGCTCGGCATGTCCATGCCCGATTCCGGCGTGTTGCGGAAATCGTAGACGGTGCCGACGCGAAGGGGTGGACGCATGACGCTTGTTCTCCGCCGGTCAGGACCTAGTTCAGCCGAGCGGCCTGGGCCATCACCTCGATGGCCTCGGGCTGGCGCGATCGCACGCTGAGCGAATCCGCGCCGCTGTCCTCCCAGGCGCGGTAGCGTTCGCGGATGCGCGCCGGTGGGCCGACCAGCGATTTCAGATCGACCCACTCGTCGGGCACGCTGGCGATGGCTTCGTCCTTGTGGCCCGCGAGGTAGAGTTCCTGAATGCGGTTGGCGGCGTCGCCGAAGCCGCGACGGACCATGATGTCGTTGTGAAAGTTTTTGGTCCGGTGACCCATGCCGCCGACATAGAGCGCCACCTCCGGCTTGAGGCGCGCCAGCGCTCCCTTGACGTCGTTGTCGACCTCGACATGGACGGAGGCCTGGATGGTGAAATCCTTCAGGCTCTTGCCGTTGCCGGCGCGGCGAAAGCCTTCCTCCAGCCACGGGCCGTACTCCTCCATGGCGCCCGGCACGAAGCCCATCGGCAGCCAGCCGTCGGCGATCTCGGCCGTCAGCTTGACCATCGTCTCGCCGCCGGTGGCGAGATAGATCGGGATGTCGGGGTTCATGTGCAGGATCGACTTCAGCGGCTTGGCGAGGCCAGCGGAGCCTTCGCCCTTGTAGGGCAGGCTGATCTCGCGGCCTTCGTGCGTCACGGGTTCTTCGCGCTTGAAGATCTTGCGCATGATCGCGACGTAGTCCTTGACCCGGTAATAGGGCTTGCCCCACGGCTGGCCGTACCAGCCCTCGACGATTTGCGGTCCCGAGACACCGAGGCCTGCGATGAAACGGCCGCCACCGGACATCGCATCAATGCTGGCGGCCGACATGGCGGCGTTGGCCGGCGTTCGCGCGGCCAGCTGCATGATGCCGGTGCCGAGCTTGATGCGGTTGGTCTTGGCGGCGAGGAACGCGAGCGGCGTGATCGCGTCGGAGCCATAGGCTTCGGCCGACCAGACCGAGTCGTAACCCAGCTCTTCCGCCCGCTGCACGAGTGCGACCGGCACTTCCAGATGTGCGCCCGAATAGCCGATTGACAGGCCAAGCTTCATCGTCAGGTCCTCCCTGGCCGGAGGATACGAAGCGCCGGGTCGCTTGAACAGTGTCGGTGGGTGCATGAATGCTGCCATGAACGGTGGCTCCCGGATGCCCTTGCCCTGTGCCATGATGGCGTTTGGAAAGCGCCGATAGAGCGCGCCGCTCGATCCGGGAAGGAACCGCCGCCGTGAAATTCGCGCTGCACTTCGGTAACTTCGCATTCCCCGACCCGGAAGGCGCCCGGCGTCTGGTGCGCCTGGCGGAGGCGGCCGGCTTCGACTCGGTGTTTGCCGTCGAACACGTCGTGGTTCCCGACAATTACGCGAGCGTCTATCCCTATGCGCCCGGCGGCCGATTGCCGGGCGGTCCGTCGGTGAGCTTTCCCGATCCGCTGATCTGGCTGACATGGGTCGCCGCCGCCACCACGCGGCTGCGCTTCATGACGGCCGTGATGATCCTGCCGCAACGCAACCCGCTGGTGCTGGCCAAGGAGGTCGCCACGCTCGACTATCTCAGCGGCGGCCGGATCGAACTCGGCATCGGGGTCGGTTGGCTCAAGGAGGAGTTCGACGCGCTCGGCATTCCCTTCGAGCGTCGCGGCAAGCGCGCCGATGAGTATGTCGCGGCCATGCGCGCATTGTGGGCCAGCGACGGTGCCAGCTTCGCGGGCGAGTTTGTCAATTTCGACAAGGTCAACTGCAATCCGAAGCCGGTCGCGAAATCAGTGCCGATCGTCGTCGGTGGCCACTCGGAAGCGGCCGCCCGGCGCGCCGGCCGCTTGGGCGACGGCTTTTTCCCCTCGATCGGCGCCCAGGTCGACACGATGCCGTTGCTCGACGTCGTGCGCCGTTCGGCCGAGCAGGCCGGCCGCGATCCGGCGATGGTGGAATTGATCCTCGGCTGTCCCGGTGCGCTGCCGAATTCGGGCGTCGACCCGCGCGCGGCCGTCGAGGAGCGCATCGCGCGGGGCGCGGGCCGCCTTGCGCTGCCAGTGACGGCGTTCATGCCCGATCTCGAAACGACGCTGGCTCGCTTCGGCGAGGAGATCATCAAGCCTTACGCGAACGCGTGAGGGGCCGGGAGATGGACAAAGAGAAAGCCATGCAGCATTCTCATTCAGGCGCGAGAAGACAAGAAACAGAAAAACTGATCGGGAGCCCAGGGACATGCCTCTGCCGAGAGAAGATGTCGAAGCCACCACGCCGAAATTCCTGCGCGACAAGTACGCCATCGTCGGTGTGGGCGAGACCTCCTACACGCGAGGCTCGGACAAGTCGACGCGGGCGCTCGCGTCGATCGCGGTGCGCAACGCGATGGTCGATGCGGGCCTCAAACCTTCCGAGATCGACGGCATGTTGTCGTATCAATTCAACGACTCGGTGTTCTCGCCATTCGTCGCAGGCGACCTCGGTATCCGTCTCAATTTCTACATGGACGTGTTCGGTGGCGGATCGTCGACCGAGGCGCTGATCGGTATCGCGATCGGTGTCATCGAGGCCGGCATGTGCAAGACGGTGGTGATCTTCCGTTCCATGAACGGTTTCTCGCAGGTGCGGATCGGCGGCACCGGTGTGCGCTCCGCAATACCCGTCTCGGGCGACATGATGCACAGCCGCGCCTATGGCTGGCAGAGCGCGGGGCAAATGTTCGCGCCGACCTTCATGCGCCACATGCACGATTTCGGCACCACCGCCGAGCAGGTCGCCCATGTCCGCGTCGCCCACAGCCATCACGCCTCGAACAATCCCAAGGCCTACTACAAGAAGCGCGTCACGGCGGAAGATGTCGTCAACAGCCGCATGATCTGCAAGCCGCTGCATCTGCTCGACTGCTGCGTGGAGACAGACAACGCCAATGCCATCATCGTGACCACGGCCGAGCGGGCAAAAGACCTGAAGCATCCGCTGGTGCGGATCCGCGGCGTGGTGGGCCGCTGCTCGAAGCCGCGGGTCGACATGCACTACCAGGCCGGGCCGATTTCAACCGTTGCCGGTCACTACGCCAAGGACATCCTCTGGCCGAATTCCGGCGTGAGCCCTGAGGATGTCGATCTCACGGGCTCCTATGACGCCTTCACCTTCACCACCATGCTGCAACTGGAGGATTACGGCTTCTGCAAGAAGGGCGAGGGCGGCCACTATGTCTCCGACGGCACCATCATGCTCGGCGGGAAAAGGCCGAATAACACGTCGGGTGGCCATCTCTGCGAAGGCTATACCCACGGCATCGCCATGGTGATCGAGAACGTGCGTCAGCTCCGCCACGATGCGGATGATAGTTGCCCGATCGGGCCCGACGGCAGGCGGCAGCACACCTACGATTATCGCGAGGGTGGTTGTCGCCAGGTGAAAAATGCCGAGGTGTCGGCCAATTTCGGTTGGGCGATGCCCGGCACGGGATCGGCCATGGTGATGCGGAGGGGGTAGGGCAAATGATTTCAGCGCAATATCTCGGCATGCCGCTTGAGATCAATGATCTCGACCATGAGAACCTCAACTACTTCGCCTACTGTGCGAAGCATGATTTCCGCCTGCAGCGCTGCGCCTCGTGCAAGCTGCTTCGCTACCCACCGACAACGGCGTGCCCCTGGTGTTCGGAGCTGATTTCGGAATGGGTGTCGGTCGAGGGTCGCGGCACCGTGCATTCCTACACCGAAGTCCATCATGCCATTCAACCGGCTTTCAAGCAGTACACGCCATATCTCGTGTTGCTGGTCGAACTGGACACTCAGAGCGGCATGCCGACCAGGGAAGAGGGGCTCCGCGTGATCGGCAATCTGGTGCGGCCGGACGGGGTGCTCGCGCCGAAGGCCGAAGTCGAGCGGGTCGGCATCGGCACCCGGGTGCGCATGGTTTTCACCGATGTCGCGCCGGGGCTGGCGCTGCCGCAATGGACGATTGACGAGACCGCGGCCGGCGGCACGCCGTGGAGATACCGCGGGTAGGGGAGCCCGGTCCGCGCGCGGCGGCCGCAATGCCCTGCCAATCCGAGGTGACGCATGGACATCCAGACCAGTCCGGACCCGGTCGCCCGCGCCCGCGAGCTCGGGGCGGAGATCGTCGCCGCGGCCGACGAGATCGAGCGCACGCGGCGCATCCCCGAGGCGTTGCTGGAGCGACTGCATGCCTCGCGGCTGTTCCGCATGCTGCTGCCGCGCGCGGCGGGCGGCGACGAGACGGAGCCTGCGCTCTACGTGGCGGCGATCGAAGAACTCGCCCGGCACGACGCCTCGATCGCGTGGAATGTATTCGTCGCCAACAGTTCCTGCCTGATTGCCGCCTATCTCGAGCCCGCGGCCAATCACGCCGTGTTCGCTGATCCGCGCAGCTTCGTGGCCTGGGGACCGCCAAACGCTTCGCGCGCGCGAGCGGTCGACGGCAGGCTATCGTCTGACCGGCAAGTGGGATTTCGCCAGCGGCTGTCGGCAGGCCCGCTGGATGGGCGCACACTGCCATGTGCTCGAAGCGGACGGCACGTTGCGGCTCAACCGCTTCGGCCGGCCCACGGTCCGCACGCTGCTGTTTCCGGCCGGCGAGGCGACCCTGCTCGACACCTGGCGGACGATTGGGCTGCGCGGCACGGCGTCGGACTCCTATAGCGTCAACGAGTTGTTCGTGTCCGAGGCGTTCAGCACGACGCGCGAGGACCCGACGCTGCGCCGCGAGCGTGGTCCGCTCTATGCCTTCACCATGCAGGGCCTTTACGCGGTCGGGGTTGCCGCTGTGGGATTTGGCATCGCGCGCGCGATGCTGTCCGAGTTCATCGCGCTGGCGTCCCGCAAGGCGCCGCGGGGCCTCGCCCGGCTCGCCGACAACGCGGTCGTGCAGGCCGACGTGGCGCGCGCCGAGGCCCGGCTCGGCTCGGCGCGCGCCTATCTGATCGAGACGCTCTCCACGATCTACGCGTATGCCGACGGTGTGGCGCCGATCGAGGTCGCCGACCGGGCCCGCGTGCGGCTCGCCTGCACCAACGCGATCCAGGCGGCGACCGAGGTGGCAGACTTCGCCTACAAGGGAGCGGGCGTCGACGCGATCTTCCCGGGCAGCCCGTTCGAGCGCCGCTTCCGCGACATGCACACGCTCTCGCAGCAGATCCAGGCACGCGGCGCCCATTTCGAGTCGGTCGGGCAGATCCTGCTCGGCGTCCCGCCCGAGGAGTTTCTCTAGAGCTAGGATCGGGAACACCGTCGCTGGAACTCGGCGTTCTCGGAACCGGCGAGGGCGGCTTTGTCCCAACTCATGACGTGCATCGCAATATCTGTCGAACAACTTCACCGTCATCCAGCTTATCGAAGCCGGCATTGAGCTGGTCGAAGGAAAGTTGAACGGTAAGCAATCGATCTACCGGCAACTTTCCTGTCATGAATTGCTCTGCATAATGAGGAATATCTCGCTGCGGAACCGAACTTCCCATGTAGCTGCCCATGATGACGCGTTCATCAGAAACCAGTTCGGCTGGTCGAACAGGAAATGTCGCGTCGTGAGGTGGAAGACCGGCGCAAATCGTCGTATTGCCCCGCCGTCCGATGGCATAAGCGAGATTTCAGGGCTGCAATTCCGCCGGCCATTTCCATGGCGTAATCCACGCCTCCATCCGTGACCTCTTTTACCTTGGCCACGCAGTCGGGGTCGGACCCAAGAAAGACGTGCGTCGCGCCCAACTCCTTCGCGAGATCGAGTTTCGCCTCCTTGGTGTCGATCGCAATGATGGTGCGAGCCCCCCGAGAACGGCTCCCAGCAAGGCCGATAATCCGATCCCGCCCAGTCCGACAATCGCGATGCTTTTCCCTGCAACGTCGCGGGCTGTGTTAAGAACCGCGCCGACACCGGTGATCACAGCACATCCAAAAATCGCCGCCAGTGGTAGGGGCAGCGCTTTAGGAATTTTCACGAGGGAAGTTTCGGATACTACCGCATACTCGGCGAACGCCGAAATGCCGCTGTAGTGATTCAACGAGTTGCCGTTAATTCGCAGCCGACGCGCACCACTTTGAAGCGTTCCTTCCGACCGTGCTTTCCATGAGGATTGGCAGAGGTTCGGCCGACCGGAACTGCAATAGGAACACCGGCCGCAACTTGCGACGAACACCATCACCACATGGTCGCCCGCGACGAATTTGGATACGCCGGCCCCGGTCTCGACAACGACGCCGGCGGCCTCGTGGCCAACCACCGTCGGCATGGTCCGCGGCCGCAATCCCTTGATCGCGGAAAGATCCGAGTGGCAAAGCCCTGCAGCGGCGATTTGCACCAGGACTTCGCCTTCTCCGGGACCGTCAAGATCGACCGTTTCAATCCTGAGCGGCCGGCTTTCCGAAAAGGGGCGAGGGAGCCCCTGTTGATACATCACGGCAGCGGTCATCTTCATCGTTGGATATCCATGGACTTTGCGCGGTTAAGCGTATCGAGACGTCCCTCTGACATTTCCCGCGGCAGATCCTGACAGTTCATGTTCTTGCCCCGGCTCCTGTGCCGAGGTGATTTTGGGCTGTTCTAGGCTGCAATCCGGTCAAAATCAATGAAACGTTTCATTGAGCCCAAGCCCGGTTTTTTCTACCATTGCGGTCAGCGCTATTTAGCCAACGCTTTCGGCCTTCCACGCGGCGCCGTTGTAGAACTGCTGGACCGTCGCGGCGGGAATTGAAATGCGGACAGCAAGCCGTAGCCGTGGTAAATCGCGCAGTCACCACCCTGAGCCGTCAGCATGCCAAAGAAACAGATCAAGTCTGCAAAGGCGGGCCTTCGCAGTTCGCATCCGGCTCGTCCAACCGTCAAGGACGTCGCGCGGATTGCAAAGGTATCGGTTGGTACCGTGTCGCGGGTCATCAACAACAACAAGACCGTCGGCCCCGACATTCGGCAGCGTGTCCAGGAAATCATGGCGCGTCTGAAATTCATGCCGGACACGACGGCTCAGGGCATGCGCGGCAAGTCCAAGCGCACGGCCGGCATCATCATTCGCGATATCACGGTGCCGGCGCTGGCGAGCTTCGTGCGGGCCGCTCAGAACGTCTTCCTCGAGGCGGGATATACGCTGGTAATCGGCTGTTCGGACGACCTGGTCAAACGAGAGCTTGAACTGCTGGAATCGCTGCAGCGACGCGTCGATGGGCTGATCATGAGCACTGCAACCGAAACCGATCCGCAACTGGTGAAGATGCATAGCTCGCTGGAAATTCCCGTCGTGCTGTTGGACCGTGAGACGGCGGCGCCGCTCGATTCGGTGGTCATCGCGCAGCGCGACGGCACCTATCATGCAGTACGCCACCTTCTGGATCTCAGACACAGGCGGATCGCCCTGGTCACGGGGCCAACCAGCGTGTTGTCGGCGCGCGAGAGGATCCGCGGATATCGTGAGGCCCATTTGGAGCGAGGCGTTGCGATTGATAACGACCTCATCCGGTCCCAGAGTTTCACCGCGAGCTACGCTTATGAGGCCGTTTCCGGTCTGCTCGGCAGCAGGAAGCGGCCCACGGCAGTCGTGGCTGGCGGAATTTCGATGCTGACAGGAATTCTGCGCGCCGTTTCCACCGAGAAACTCAGAATTCCCGACGATATCTCCATTATCGGTTGCGGCGACTCCGATTTGGCGGAGCTGACGACGCCGCCTATGACCGTCATCCGCTGGAAATACGACGCGATCGGGGAGGCCGCGGCGCGCATGGTCATCGACAGGATTGCAGACCCAACCCTCACGCCGCGCAAACTGAAATTTTCCACCGAGCTGATTCTGCGCTCGTCATGCGGTCCCCCGCCGTCATAGCCGCCGGAGCCAGGCGGACCAACTATCATTCAGGCTTGATGCCTGAGTCCCTGATCACCTTGCTCCATAACTCGATCTCGTCGTCGATTTCTTTGCGGAATTCGTCGGGACTGTTGCCGATAATTTCAAGGCCTTGACCGCGAAGCACTTCGCGGACTTTTGGATCCTGTAGCGACGCGACAATCCCGGCATTGAGCTTCTGAATCACGGCCGGCGGTGTGCCGGCTGGGACAAAAAAACCGCCCCAATGTCCAGCGGCGAAGCCCGGAAAGCCCAGTTCCGCAACGGTTGGCACATTCGGCAGCAGCGGGGACCGCCGCGCACCCGTCACTGCGAGCGCGCGCGTGCTACCCGACTCGATCGCCGGCAGAGCGGTGAACGGTGGATCGAGGAGAACCTGGACGTGGCCGCCCATAACTGCAGTAAGCGCGGGCGCCGATCCACGAAATGGAACATGGGTCAGCTTGATGTCTGTTTTTGCCGTCAGATAGGCACTGGCCAAGTGCCCCATCGTGCCAACACCGGCTGAGCCCATGTTCAGTGTGCTGGGCTTCTCCTTGGCGTAGCCTACCAGTTCACCCAAGGTCTTGACGGGTATCTCCTTGTACACAAGTACCGCATAGGGACCCCATGCGGCTTTGGTGACTGGCAGCAAATCCTTGCGGACGTCATAAGTCAGATTCTTCTTGAAGCCGGCGTCGATCGTCAGAGCGCCGCTATTGAAGAGGATCGTGTAGCCGTCGGGGGGCGACCGCACGACGGCCTCGGTACCGACTGCGGTCCCACCGCCAGCGCGATTCTCGATCGTGACGGGTTGGCCAAATCGGCTTGCCAGGTCCGCCGCGATGGTCCTTGCGATGATATCGGTTGCGCCGCCGGCCACGAAGGGGACGATGACGTTGATGCGCTGGTCAGGGTATTCGGCATGAGCGGCGCCAGCCTGAATCGCGATTGCGATGGTCAGAGCGCTCAGCAGCTTGTTGCCTCGCATTATCCGATCCTCCCCGCCGCTCAGCCTCTGCGGCTTTGATCTCCGGCCTGCCTCGGCTCGATTTTTATGTTTTTGAAACGGCTCGATGGCTACACAATCTATAATGAAACGGTTCATTGCATCAAGGGGACATCCGTCAATTCTGTTTTCCGCACAGGAAAGAACTTGCGCCAATGCGATTGTCCACGATTTGACGAAAGCAGGCGTTGCTCCGCCTTCAGACGCGGTACACCGCTAGTCCCAGGTCGCTCGGTACGACTTGAAGCGGGACGGAATCTTTTGGATCGCTCGCACGCATTCGCCCAGAGCTTCGAGATCTTCGTCGGCTGAGATCTGTAACATGACCGAGTCGGCATAGCCGCCGTAACGCGCCTCGATAGCAGCCGGCAGGCTGGCATAGTCCGCTACAGTGGCGAACAGGTCGATCTTGTCCTCCGGGATCTGCGCGGCCATCTCGCTCCAGCGGTTCTCGCGTGGAAACGGATTGAGCCTTTCGCCCAGCCATTCGAGATCGTGGAGGCGCAGCACGTCCCAGTAGGCGCGCGTCGAGCAGTAGAAAGAAATGCGATAGCGCGCGTATTGACGTGCCTTTTCTACCGCCTCGGGAGTACCGCCTGTTGCAATGAAGCCGTAGCCACCTGCGATCACTTCAAGATTTTCACGGTCGCGGCCGCCTTTCGCCAGCCCTTCGTTGAGGCGAGCGGTGGACACTTCCATCAGATATTTCTTCGTCGAGAACGGATGCAGGATGACCGCATCCGCGGCTTCTCCAGCCAAACGCAGCATCATAGGGCCGACGGTCGCAAGCGCGATCGGGATGCGCGGCAATCCGGTCGGGCGCGGCGAAAAGTTCGGCGTCATCAGATTAAGCTTGTAGGTGTTGCTCTCAAACTCAAGAGGAGTTCTCTTTCTCCCATGTCCGCCAGATCGCATGCAATGCGCCGATATAATCGCGCATGCGCGGCATCGGCGGCGTCCAGGGGATGCCGAAGCGGCGCTCGTTGTGCGTCTTCACCTGCGACCCGATACCGAGCATGAAGCGTCCGTTTGATGCCTTCTGCAGGTCCCAGGCATTATGGGCCGTGATCGTTGGCGAGCGCGGAAACGCCATGGCGACGGCCGTTGCGAGCTGGACACGGTCAGTCGCGAGCGCTGCGACGGCCAGCGGCAAAAAGGGATTGTGGGCATTCTCGGCCGTGACCACGGCATCGAATCCGGCCTTCTCCGCCAATTGCGCGACCTCTTGGGCTTGCCGCAAATCGTTGTTCGGAATCTGCGTGATTACCCGCACCGCGAATCTCCCGTTCTTGTGCCCAGCCGTTCGCGACGCGCCTCACACGGCCTGCCGATTTGGCTGCCATTCCAATCGCGGCCTGCGGTGGCTGCATGGTCGGCAACACCCTTTTGGCGCACACTAAGCGTGCGAAGCCATTTAGCGCAAGCAAAATGAAACGTTTCATCTGAAGTTATGGAATGCCGAGATGGTAGGTCTGCCGTGACGTGACGAAACCGCGATCAGCGATCCCGGGAGTCGCGCTCCGGGCCTTGCAGCGTGACACCGCCGTCGACCACCAGCACCTGGCCGGTGATGTAGCGGGCATGATCGCTCAGCAGGAATTTCACGGCATGGCCGACGTCCCAGCCGGTCCCTTCCGTCTTCAGCAGCGAGGCGTTGGCGCGTTGGGCGCGCGCTGCCTCGCTCATGCCCTTGCCGTGGGCGTAGACCATCGGCGTGTACATCGGGCCCGGGCAGATGCAGTTGACCCGGATGTTGTCGCGGCCGTGATCGACCGCCATCGCCTGGGTTAGTCCGATCACCGCGGCCTTTGAGGTCGTGTAGGTGGTCAGGCCGCGCGGCCGCAGTGCCGAGATCGATGAGATGTTGACGATCGCGCCGCCCTTGGCGGTCTTGATCATGGCGGGAATGGCGTGTTTGGAAAGCAGGAACATGGTTTCGACGTTGACCTGCATCACGCGCCGATATTCCTCCACATTCTCATCGACGACGCTGCCGCGGCTGCCGATGCCGACATTGTTGTCGAGGAGGTCGAGCCGGCCCCAGCGGTCGACGGCGGCCTCGACCAGCCGTTTGCATTCGGCCTGCACGGTGACGTCGCAGGCCATGGCCATGGCAACGCCACCCTCGGCTTCGATCATTTCGACCGTGCGCCGGGCAAGCGCAGGATCGAGGTCGGCCACCGTCACTTTGGCGCCGGCGCGCGCCAGCAGGATCGCCGCGGCCCGGCCATTGCCGATGCCGTCGCCCGCGGCGCCCCCACCGCTGACGATGGCGACCTTGCCGGCCAGACCATCATCCTCGCGATCTCTCATGCGCGCTTCCGTCAACTTCTTCCGTCGCCTTGGCTTACAAAAATGGGCCTGAACTCCCAGCCCAATTCATCAGAGCATGGTGTGTGGATGTTGGCTAGACGTGAGCTGTCAAGGGGTTGTCCATCCGGTTCGGAACGCCAATCCCGGAGGACCGATGGACGCCATAACGATGCGCTTCTGACGCCGAAGATACCATGGACTTTGACCGCCGTATGGGCATGCCAACCTCGGCAAGATCGTCGAGGTGCAGGGCGATCAGGGGCGGCAAAGGCGCGCGGCTGTTCGGGTCGGGACCGTCGGATCGGCGTGCTCCGATCGATTGATCTCTCCACGTCAATCGCCCACTCCTCAGCGTCGCGGCGCCGAACAACGTTGTTCGCGACATAGTGGCGTTTTCTTCTGACCAGTACGCGCCAGCTTCCGGATTCCAACTTCGTCAAGGTCGGCATCTGCGCTACGTGTGCACCGAGAGATCAAATGCGGTACAAACGTGTGCAATTTTGGCTAGTTTGGAGTGCGCAGCGTGCAGCTGTTCCCGCTCATAGTCCATTGCATGAATAGGATAAGTGGTTGGAATATCAAGATTATCTCTTTTCCGTCGCGCCGATGATGGACTGGACCGACCGGCATTGCCGCGTGTTCCACCGTCTGATGACCGGCGCGCGCGGCTTTACACGGAGATGCTGACGACCGGCGCCATCATTCATGGCGACCGCAGGCGGCTGCTTGGCTTCGATGCCAGCGAGCATCCGGTGGCGCTGCAGCTCGGCGGCTCGGACCCGGCCGATCTCGCGACCGCTGCGAAGATCGGCGAGGATTTTGGCTATGACGAAATCAATCTCAATGTCGGCTGTCCGTCCGACCGGGTGAAGGACGGCCGCTTCGGCGCCTGCCTGATGGCGGAGCCGGCGCTGGTGGCCGAAGGCGTGGCCGCGATGAAGCGCGCGGTGAAAATTCCCGTCACGGTGAAATGCCGGATCGGCATCGACGACCAGGATCCGGAAGTAGCCCTCGACGTGCTGGCGCGCGGCGTGGTCGCGGCCGGCGCGGATGCGCTGATCGTGCATGCGCGAAAGGCCTGGCTGAACGGTTTGTCGCCGAAGGAAAACCGCGACATCCCGCCGCTCGATTACGACCGGGTCTACCGGCTCAAGGCCGCGCTGCCGGATGTCCCCGTCATCATCAATGGCGGCATCGCCAGCATCGCGGAGGCCAAGCGGCATCTCGACCATGTCGACGGCGTGATGCTGGGGCGGGCGGCCTATCAGGAGCCGTGGCGGCTGCTCGATGTCGATCCGGAATTGTTCGGCGAGGCGGCGCCGCACGCCACGATGAAGGACGTCTTTGCGGCGATGCTGCCCTATATCGAAGAGCAGTTGGCGCAGGGCACGAGACTGCATTCGATGACGCGGCATTTCGTCGGCGCGTTCCACGGCGTGCCCGGCGCGCGCGCCTTCCGCCGCCATCTGGCGGAGAACGGCGTCAGGCCGGGCGCCGGCGTCGATGTGCTGCGCGACGCCATCGCGCGGGTCGAGGACCGGGCGGCGCTGGTCGCGGCTTAGACGGCCGGCGCCCATCCTACTTTGCATGGGGTTGTTTTCGATATTTTGTGTCGGACCAGCCGATCCGGGCTAGTTGGCCGCCGAGCGGGACGCTTGCCGTTGGTCGCGACTTCGGGATAGCCGTGCAGCATCACCTTGTCGGCCCGCACGCCCCAGCTTTCCAGCCGGTCCAGAAAGCTCATGCCGAGCAGATTGGTCTTCATCTGGCCGCGCGGCACCACCAGCGCCGGCACCGATTTCTCGACCAGGCCGCCGACCGCGAGGCGGTCGAGCGTCAGCCGCGCCGCCTTGGTGTGGCCGCCGGCGGTTTCGACGTCGACATTGTATTCGAGCATCTCGATCGGCAGGCCGATCGCCTTCGCCGTCTCCCAGGTCAGCACCACCGAGGTCGCGCCGGTGTCGATCACCATCGGCGCCTTGACGCCGTTGATCTTGGCATGCAGCGCGAATTCGCCGGCCTTGCCGCGCGCGATCTGCACGGCGGGCGGCGGCTCCAGGCTGTGCTGCCGCAGCATTTTCGTGACCGAGTTGCCGGCGCGCGCGATCTGGTCCGGATCGCCATAGGCGACGACGGCGCCGGCGGTGGCGGCGAGCATCGCGACAACGAGCAGGAGGCGGATCACAGCGCGCCTCCGCCGTCATGTCCCAAGAGTCGTTCGGTGCTCAGCCGCGTTCGGCGCGCGGCGGCATCGGCTCGAGGCCGGCTTCCGCCATGCGCGCGGCAAGCCCTTCCATCACGGCCAGCCGCTCCGCGCGTCTCCATGCGGTGCCAGCGCGCGATCTCCGGCAGCGTTCGTCCGCAGCCGAAGCAGAGTTTGGTCTTGGGGTCCATCATACAGACTGCGATACACGGCGTTTCTTTGCTCATTGATCGATAGTGAAATGGTTTGCATCGCTTTGCGCAAGCGCTTCGGTCACAACCCGGTTCCTGCACTCATGATCGGCTTGTTGCGCGCCCGCCGCTTGTCGTCGGCGGTCGCGATGCGGGCTCCGGCTGCAGTGGCGGGGCCTCCTCGGCCATCGGCGCCAGCGCGCTCATCACGCGCTCCGGCGGGAAGGTGACGATCACCTCGGTGCCGATGCGCAGCTTCGATTTCAGCGTGAAGGTGCCGCCATGCATGTCGATCAGGCTCTTGGCGATCGGCAGGCCGAGGCCTGCGCCCTGTTCGGCCGATTTGATCGAGTTGGAGCCCTGGCCGAACGAGGCCAGCACGATCGGGATTTCGTCCTCGGCGATGCCGGAGCCGTTGTCCTTGACGCTCAGATATTGCCCGCCGGAAGCGGTCCAGCCCACCTTCAGCCAGATCTCGCCGCCCTGCGGGGTGAACTTGATCGAGTTGGAGATGAGATTGAGCACGACCTGGCGCGTGGCGCGTTCGTCGCCCCAGATCCGGGGCATGCCCTTCTCGAACACCTCGTGGATGGTGATGCCGCGGTTGGTCGCGCGCAGCTTCAACAGATGGTGGCAGTCGGACACGACGTGCACCAGCGACACCGCTTCCTCGTTCAGTTCGTAGCGGCCGGCCTCGATCCGCGACAGATCGAGAATCTCGTTGATGAGATTGAGCAGGTGAACGCCCGAATTGTGGATGTCGGCGGAATATTCCTTGTACACCGGCACGGCGTGCGCGCCGAAAATTTCGCTCTTCATCACCTCGGAGAAGCCGAGGATGGCGTTCAGCGGCGTTCGCAGCTCATGGCTCATCTGCGCCAGGAAGCGCGACTTGGCGACGTTGGCGGATTCGGCGCGGTGCCGCGCTTCGTCCGAGATCGCCTTGGCCTGTTCGAGCTCGCCGATCAGCGCGTCCTTTTCGGCGCGCGCTTCCAGCGTCGCCAGCGTGGTCGAATGGAGCTGGTGGGCGAGCAGGGCGAAATAGGCTTCGGCGGCGACCGCAAGCAGCGCCAGCGCGTAATTGTCGAAGGTGCCGCCCATCACGAAATTGAGCGCGATCGCCGCCGTCACCGGCGCGGTCGCGGCCATCGCCGCAATGGGCAGCGTCGCCGCCAGCATGCTCGACACCGCGATCACCAGCAGCATCAGGAACATCATCATGGTGTTCGAGACGGTGTCGATGCCGGCCGGATGCAGCAGGATCGCCGTCCAGCTCAGGCCGTAGAGCAGGTCGAGCAGCACGAACCGGGTTTGCCATTTGCGCGTGGCGGCGAGCGTGGGCTGCTCGCGGAGGAAGCGCAGGCAATTGCGAATGATGGCGGCATGGATGCACAGCATGCCGGCGGTCCACACCGTGGCCGGCACGGCGGCCTTCCAGAGGCCGAACAGCACGCCGGTCGAAACCACCAGCAGCATGACGACAAAGGAGGCCGATACCCGGGTCTGGGCGTATTGCCGCAGCAATTCGGTATCGAAGGCCGGGCGGGTGCCGCTCGATGACGTTAACCGGTCCCGCGCCTCGCGCACCCGCTGCGCCGCCACGCGCCGGGTGTTCGCCGGCTGGGCGACCGGCGCCTCTGCCGGAAGCTGGACAACTTCAGGCTTTTCTGCGGGGTTACTCATCAAACAACACAAATCCTGCCCGCGAACCGCGCGGGCTTTTTGCATTGTCTATCTGTGGCGCTAAATCATTAAGCGATGACTTAAAGAGCTAAAAATATCCGTTAACGGGAAGTTAAAATTAACCTGTCGGGCAGGCGGAACCCCGCTTCTGACGGGACAAGAAGCGGGGCCTGTCCTCGATCTTAACCGGCTTTTTTAACTCAGCGCTCCAGCCGGGCCATCAGGCTCGACGTGTCCCAGCGCTTGCCGCCCATCTTCTCGACTTCGGCGTAGAACTGATCGACCAGCGCGGTCACCGGCAGGTTGGCGCCGTTGCGGCGGGCTTCGGCGATGCAGATCGAGAGGTCCTTGCGCATCCATTCGACCGCAAAGCCGAAATCGAACTTGCCGTCGTTCATCGCCTTGTAGCGGTTCTCCATCTGCCAGGACTGCGCCGCGCCCTTGGAGATGGTCTCGACCACGGCCGAAACGTCGAGCCCCGACTTCTTGGCGAAATGAAGTCCCTCGGACAGGCCCTGGACCAGGCCCGCGATGCAGATCTGGTTGACCATCTTGGTGAGCTGGCCGGCGCCGGCGGGCCCGAGCAGTTTGCACATCCGCGCGTAGGAGCCGGCGATGATCGGCTCGGCCGCGGCATAGACGTCTTCCTTGCCGCCGCACATCACCGTCAGCACGCCGTTTTCCGCACCCGCCTGGCCGCCGGACACCGGCGCGTCGATGAACTTGAAGCCGGCCTTGGTGGCGGCGGCGTCGAGCTCGCGGGCCACTTCGGCGGAGGCGGTGGTGTGGTCGACGAAGGTGGCGCCCTTCTTCATGCCGGCGAAGGCGCCGTCGGGGCCGATCGTGACCGCGCGCAGGTCGTTGTCGTTGCCGACGCAGCACATCACGAAATCCTGGCCCTCGGCGGCGGCCTTCGGGGTCGCGGCGGTCTTGCCGCCGAACTTGTCCGCCCATTCCTTGGCCTTGGCGCCGGTCCGGTTGTACACGGTCACTTCGTGGCCGCCTTTCTTCACCAGATGTCCTGCCATGGGGAAACCCATGACGCCGAGACCGAGAAAAGCGACTTTAGCCATGTGCGATACCTTGAAGTTTTGCCGGCGACATTGGGCTGGCCGGACGGGTGTTCTTGAGGGAGCCGCACCATACAAGCTGCGCAGGGCAGGGCAACGCCTTCGTTTGGCGGGCGGGGCCGGATTTGTGCTAGGGTGAGGGCCTGAAGAACCTCACAAAAAACGGGAGTGACATCGCATGGGCATGAGCGTGGGCGTGCTTGACCATTTCAACATCCGGACCCGGAATCTCGCCGATACGGTCCGGTTCTATGAAGACGTTCTGGGCCTGGAAAAAGGCGCCCGGCCGAACTTCGCCTTTCCGGGGGCGTGGATGTACAGCGAGGGCAAGGCGGTGGTGCACCTCGTCGACATCTCCAAGACCGAGGAGCCGCAGAAGCCGGATTCCGGCGTCGTCCACCATGTCGCGTTCGCCAGCTACGGCTTTGACGGCATGAAGCAGCGGCTGGAGCAGAAGGGCATGGCGTATGAATCCCGCCAGGTTCCGGGCGGCGATCTCTGGCAGATCTTCGTCGATGATCCCAACGGCGTCATGATCGAGCTGAACTACGAGGCCGCCAAGGAGCAGGGCACTTCGGCGCCGACCATGCGCACCGACGACGTGGGAGCGAGGTAGCCTTTTGCGCGGAACCGCTCTATGGGTCGCATCGGACTGACGCCGTCGCTTCGGGACGAGCCCTGATGCCCCGGATTGCTCCGAGGTGAATCAGGGCGCGTCAAGAAAGCGCGTCGATACAAGAGAGTAGAGCCCGGTTCTCAACCCAGAACCGAAAGGGCTTTAGGAGATGCGCGAGTGAGCGTGACGCAGCAACAGGTTCTCGATTGCCTCAAGCAGGTGGCCTCGCCCCGCGGCGTGCCCCTGACCAATGCCAACGTGCTGTCGGCGATCTCGGTCACCGACGGCAAGGTGTTCTTCTCCATCAATGTCGACGCCGCGGAAGCCCGCGCCTGGGAAAGCGTGCGCGCGCAGGCCGAGGCCGCCGTGCGCGCGATTCCCGGTGTCACCGCCGCGATGATCGCGCTGACGGCCGAGCGCAAGCCCGGATCGCCGCCACCAGCACCTGCGCCGCATCGGCATGCCCATTCACATTCTCCCGGCGTGCAGCCGGTCGCCGCGCACCGCCCGCCGCAAGGCGCGGCGTCGCCGATGTCGAAACAGGCGGAAATTCCCGGCGTCGCCGCCGTCATCGCGGTGGCCTCGGGCAAGGGCGGCGTCGGCAAGTCGACCACCGCGCTCAATCTCGCATTGGGTCTGCGCGACCTCGGCCTGCGCGTCGGCCTGCTCGATGCCGACATTTACGGCCCCTCGGTGCCGCGGCTGACCGGCATCAGCGAGAAGCCGCAGCTCGACGACAACAGGAAGATGATTCCGATCCAGCGTTTCGGTCTCGCGATCATGTCGATCGGCTTCCTGGTCGAGGAAGACACCGCGATGATCTGGCGCGGGCCGATGGTGATGTCGGCGATCACCCAGATGCTGCGCGACGTGGCGTGGGGCACGCTCGATATTCTGGTCGTCGACATGCCGCCCGGCACGGGCGATGCGCAATTGACGCTGGCGCAGAACGTGCCGCTGAAGGGCGCGGTGATCATCTCGACCCCGCAGGATCTCTCGCTGATCGACGCGCGGCGGGGGCTTGCGATGTTCAAGAAGGTCAACGTGCCGGTGCTCGGCATCGTCGAGAACATGAGCTACTTCCAGTGCCCCGAATGCGGCACGCGCTCGGACATTTTCGGCCACGGCGGCGCGCGGCACGAGGCGGAGCGGCTGGGTGTCCCGTTCCTGGGCGAGATCCCGCTGCACATGTCGATCCGGACCACCTCGGATGACGGTAACCCGGTGGTGGCAAGCGACCCGGATGGACCGCATGCCGCGATCTACCGGGCCATCGGGACCAAGGTCCGCGACCAGCTCCAGGGCGCCATCGCCGCGGCCTGAGGGGGCTTATCCGGCCCCTCTAAGACTTTGGTTTAATCAGTCCAGTCATGCCTTTGTCGCGTTTTCGACGGCCGACTTCCGTGTTAAAGCCGCCCCGCCAGAGCCCCCCGGATGACATGGATTCGCCCGCCGGAGGAGTGCTCGAGGACAATTGGGAAACGCCCGTCTTAAGGAGACTTGAATGAAGCGTCGTGATTTTTTGAAGGTTTCAGCGGCCGGTGCTGCCGCGACAGCCGTTGCCTCGCCGGCGATCGCGCAATCATCGCCTGAGATCAAATGGCGCCTGACGTCGAGCTTTCCGAAGTCGCTCGACACCATCTATGGCGGCGCCGAGCAGCTGTCGAAGTACGTCGCCGAGATGACCGACAACAAGTTCCAGATCCAGGTGTTCGCGGCCGGCGAACTCGCGCCGGGTCTGCAGGCGCTCGATTCGACCTCCAACGGCACGGTCGAGATGTGCCACACGGTGTCCTATTACTACGTCGGCAAGGATCCGACCTTTGCGATCTTCGCCTCGGTCCCGTTCGGCCTCAATGCCCGCCAGAATAACTCCTGGTGGTATCAGGGCGGCGGCGAGCAACTCGGCAACGAGTTCTTCAAGAAGTTCGGCGTGATCGGCTTCCCCTGCGGCAACACCGGCACCCAGATGGGCGGCTGGTTCCGCAAGGAGATCAAGACGGTTGCCGATCTCTCCGGCCTCAAGATGCGCATCGGCGGCATCGCCGGACAGGTTCTGCAGAAGGTCGGCGTCGTGCCGCAGCAGCTCGCCGGCGGCGACATCTATCCGGCGCTCGAAAAAGGCACCATCGACGCGGCCGAGTGGGTCGGTCCGTATGACGACGAAAAGCTCGGCTTCGCCAAGGTCGCGAAGTACTACTACTATCCGGGCTTCTGGGAAGGCGGTCCGACCGTTCACGCCTTTGCCAATCTGGAGAAGTGGAACGCGCTGCCGAAGAACTACCAGGCGATCCTGACCAACGCGTGCGCCAACGCCAATACCTGGATGAATGCGCGCTACGACATGCAGAACCCGGCGGCGCTGAAGCGTCTGGTGGCCGGCGGCACGCAGCTTCGTCCCTTCACCAACGAAGTGCTGGAAGCCTGCCTGAAATCGACCAACGAATTGTGGGCCGAAATCTCGGGCAAGAATGCCGACTTCAAGAAGTCGATCGACGCGATGCAGGCCTACCGCTCCGACCAGTATCTGTGGTGGCAGGTTGCCGAATACACCTATGACAGCTTCATGATCCGCTCGCGCACGCGCGGCTGATTAGGTCGTAGAAGTAAAGTAAGCCCGGCCTTCGCAATGAGGCCGGGCTTTTTCGCGCGCCGATGTCGTTGGGGATAGCGGGATGTGCGCCGCTACTGCTTCGGTTGTCCAAAATCCAGCGGCGGCATCTCGATCTGCGGCACCTCGATCTTGATCGAGTTCGGATCGACGGTCGATGCCGTACCCTTGTAGTGCATCACCATTTGCGGGAACGTGATTACCAGCAGCACCATGATGACCTGGATCACGACGAACGGCACGGCGCCCCAATAGATCTGGCCGGTCGTGACAGGATCCATGCGCTTGCCCGTCACACGGTCGAGGTACGATTCCTTTGGTGCCACTGAGCGCAGATAGAACAGCGCGAACCCGAACGGCGGATGCATGAACGACGTCTGCATGTTGACGCCGAGGATCACGCCGAACCAGATCAGGTCGATGCCGAGCTTTTCCGCCACCGGTCCGAGCAGCGGGATGATGATGAAGGCGAGTTCGAAGAAGTCGAGGAAGAAGGCAAGAACGAAGACGAGCGCGTTGACGAAAATGAGGAAGCCAACCTGGCCGCCGGGCAGGGAAGTCAGCAGATGCTCGACCCATACGTGGCCGTTCACGCCGTAGAAGGTCAGCGAGAATACCCGCGCACCGATCAGGATGAAGACGACGAAGGCGGAAAGCTTCGCGGTCGATTCCGTGGCTTGCCGGATCAGGTCCCAGCTCAGCCGCCGCTTGGCGGCACCGAGAATGATCGCGCCGGCCGCGCCCATCGCGCCGCCCTCGGTGGGGGTTGCGATGCCGATGAAGATCGTGCCGAGCACGAGGAAGATCAGGAACAGCGGCGGCACCATGACGAATGTCGTTTGCTGCGCCATCGCGGACAGGAAGCGGAATCCCGTAAGCTTGTCGATGACCCAGTTCAGCACGGCCACGAAGAATGCGAACAGGATGCCGTAGAACATGCTGAGCACGACGTAGTCGGCGCCGTGGGTCTCGGAATGCCGCATCATGAACCAGCCGAAAACCACGCTGGCCAGCGTGAGCACGCCGAGCGAAAGCAGGCCGCGGCTGCCGTCTTTTTCCCGGAAACCAATGGCCTCCGCCGGCAGCCCCGGAGCCGCCTTCGGGAAGATCAACGTCACGAGAAAGGCATACCCGGCATACAGGCCCGCAAGCACCATGCCCGGGATGAAGGCGCCTTCGTACATGTCGCCGACCGACTTGCCGAGCTGGTCGGCCATCACGATCAGCACCAGCGAGGGCGGAATGATTTGCGCCAGCGTGCCCGACGCCGCGATGATGCCGGTCGCCATCCGGCGGTCGTAGCCATAGCGCAACATGATCGGCAGCGAGATCAGGCCCATCGAGATCACGGAAGCGGCAACCACGCCGGTCGTCGCCGCGAGCAGGGCGCCGACGAAAACGACGGCATAGGCGAGGCCGCCACGGATGGTGCCGAACAACTGCCCGATGGTGTCGAGCAAGTCCTCGGCCATGCCGGATCGCTCCAGCACCAGTCCCATGAACGTAAAGAACGGGATCGCGAGCAGCGTGTCGTTGTTCATCACGCCGTAAACGCGCTCTGGAAGCGCTTGCAGAAAGTCCGGGCGGAACTCGCCAAGCTGGATGCCCACGATGGCGTAAAGCAGGCCGACCGCACCGAGCGAAAATGCCGCCGGATAGCCCAGCAGCAGCATGATCACCAGCGACGCGAACATGATTGGCGCCATGTTGGCGATAAGAAAGGCTGTCATCTCTTGTCCCCCGACGCGTACGCGATCAGCGTTTTTCGATCGCTTCGACGAGGTGTTCGACCTCGGCCTCGAGCGCGTGTACCTGTGATGCGTGCGGATCCGGAATGAGGCCGCGCATGACGGCGACGCGCTTGATCAGTTCGGAAATACCCTGAACCAGCAAGAACGCGAATCCGATGATGACCAGCGATTTGGCCGGCCATTGCGGAAGCCCGCCCGCGTTGCCTGATTGCTCGTTGATCTCGTACGAGCGCATGAAGAACGGGCCGCCGGTGACGATCATGACGATGCATAGCGGCATCAGAAAGAACACGTGCCCAACGACGTCGATGATGTCACGTGCGGTTTTTGGCAGCGCATTGCTGACGATATCGATTCGGATGTGTTCGTTGTCCAGCAATGTCCATGGCGAGCACATCAGGAACACGATGCTGAACAGCACCCATTGCAGCTCCAGCCATGAATTGGACGAAATGTCGAACGTCTTGCGCAAAATGGCGTTGACGGCTGATATCACGACGGCCAGCAGAATTAGCCACGCCAGGCGCTTGCCCGTCCATCTCGTGAACGCGTCGATTCCACGGCTCAGTTTCAAGAGCGCTTGCAACGGTAACCCTCCCCAATTCGCATCTGCAGTCTTGGCAGCACCCAAAAGGCGCAGCGGCCTGTCCAGCCGGGCTAGCATGAAGCCCCCGCACCAAACCAGCGGGCGCGGGCCTCGTCAATTGGAAGTTTGTTGATATTGAAAGGGAATTAGCCCTGTGGATCGGGATCGGCGATCCGCGTCTGCCGGCCAGTCCCAGTCGGCGTTCGTTACTGCTTTGGAGGGCCGAAATCCAGCGACGGGAGCTCGATCTCCGGTACCACGATCTTGACCTTGCTGAGATCGACGTCGACCGGCTTGTCGAGCAGGGCCGTCACCGTGATGGGGAAGGCGATCACGATCGCCACCATGATCGCCTGCAAGCCGATCCAGGGCAGCGCCCCCCAATAGATATCGGAACTCTTCACTTCCTTGGGGGCGACGCCGCGCAGATAGAACAGCGCGAAGCCGAACGGCGGATGCAGGAACGAGGTCTGCATGTTGACGCAGAGCATGACGCCGAACCAGATCAGCGCGGCATCCGGCCCCACCACGGGCGCCAGCACCTTCTGCGCGATCGGCGCCACCATCGGCAGGATGATGAAGGCGATCTCGAAGAAATCCAGGAAGAACGCCAGGAAGAAGATGAAGAGGTTGATGAAGATCAGAAAACCCCAGACGCCGCCGGGCAGCGAAGTCAGATGGTGTTCGAGCCAGACGCCGCCGGAGACACCGAGGAACACCACCGAGAAGCAGGTCGAGCCGATCAGGATGAACACCACCATGGTGGAGAGGCGCATGGTGGATTCGTAGCCCTGCTTGATCAGGTCGCGCAGGTCCGGGATGCGGACGGCTTCGAGGCAGATCCAGACCACGGCGATATAGAGCACTGCGAAGGTCAGTTTCAGCAGCTTGCCTTCGCCGACCAGCATTCCGATGATCACGGCGACGCCGGTGGCGGCGATGCCGAGCAGGAGCATCTTGTGCCCCTTGCCGCTGAGGTCCTTGTGGTGGATGGCGGCAAGGACGATGGCGCCGATGGCGCCCATCGCGCCGGCTTCGGTCGGCGTCGCAAGGCCGAGCATCATGGTGCCGAGCACCACGAAGATCAGCACGGCCGACGGGATGATGCCCATCAGGCATTTGCGCCAGAGCGGCCAGCCCCGCAGCGTGAGTTCGTCCCTCGGCACGGCCGGGACGTGATGGGGCAGGAAGATACTCAGAAAGAACGTGTAGCCGGCGAACAGGGCGATCTGCAGGATCGAGGGGCCCCAGGCGCCGAGATACATGTCGCCGACCGACTTGCCGAGCTGGTCGGCCATCACGATCAGCACCAGCGAGGGCGGCACCAGCTGCGTGATGGTGCCGGACGCCGCGAGCACGCCGGTGATGTAGCGGACGTTATAGTTATAGCGCAGCATGACGGGCATCGAGATCAGCGCCATGGCGATGACCTGCGCCGCCACCGTGCCGGTGATCGCGCCGAGGATGAAGCCGACGATGATGACGGAATAGCCGAGGCCGCCGCGGACCGGGCCGAACAACTGGCCCATCGAATCCAGCATGTCCTCGGCCAGGCCGCAGCGCTCGAGAATGGCGCCCATGAAGGTGAAGAACGGGATCGCCAGCAGCAATTCGTTGGAAAGCACGCTGCCGAAGATGCGGCCTGGAATGGCCTGCAGGAAGTTCATGTCGAAGAAGCCGAGATAGATCGACAGGAATCCAAAGGACAGACCGAGCGCTGCCAGCGTGAAGGCTACCGGGAAGCCGATCAGCATGGCCAGGATCAGGCCGCCGAACATCAGCGGCGGCATCATCTCCAGCGTGATCATTGGGTCGGCCTCTCGTACTTCGCATCGATCACGACATACCCCTTCAGGGCAGCGATGCGCTTGATCACTTCGGAGACGCCTTGCAGCGCCAGGAAAACGAAGCCGACGGGAACGACGAGCTTGATCGGCCAGCGCAGCAGGCCGCCGGCATTGCTCGACGTTTCACCGACGACATAGGCCTGCATGAAGAACGGCCACGACAGATAGCTGAGCAGCAGGCACGAAGGGATCAGGAAAAACAGCGTGCCGATCAGGTCGAGCTTGAGCTGGCCACGCTCGGACAGCATCAGATACAGGATTTCAACCCGGACATGCTCGTTCTTCTTGAACGTATAGGAGGCGCCGAACATCACGAAGACGGCGAACATGTACCACTGCATTTCGAGCCAGGCGTTGGAAGAGTAACCGAACGCGTAGCGGATCATCGCGTTGCCGGCGCTCACCACGCAGGCCGCGAGCACGAGCCAGTTGCAGACGCCGCCTATTTTCTCATTGAGCCAATCGATTGAATTACTCAGTGCCAGCAATGGGCGCATTACGCTCTCCTCGGCCGCGTCATCGACGCGCGCCGGATGTCTTCATCGATATTGCGTTGCCATCTCGCGCCGGGCGCCTGGAGGCGCCGTCCTGCACACAACGCGAAAGGCCGCTCCCGCGCGAAAAAAGCGCGAGCCCGCAACTCGGTCGCAGATGCGATTGCAACGATAATCCTCCCCCGTCTCGCGTGACCGCCGTCTTGACTGCAACCTCTGGGGATACAGCGGCCTGTTCCGGCCGTGCTGGCGTGAAAGCAGCCGCACCATTTCAGCGCGGCGGGGCGGCGTCAATTGGGGAATGGAAGATTGGTGCGCAGGGTCAACTTGTTGCGTGAAAAGCTTAACCCGGCGCCTAAATTTCAACCGCCGGTAACGCTCATGTGGCGGCTAACACTAGGGCGATTGTGCCGGCGGTCGATGATGAAGTCGTGGCCCTTCGGCTTCAGCCCGATGGCGCGATCGATCGCGGCCGACAGCAGATCGTTGTCGGTGGAGGCGCGCAACGGCTTGCGCAAATCGGAGGCATCCTCGTGGCCGAGGCAGGTGTGCAGCGTGCCCGTGCAGGTGATCCGCACCCGGTTACAGGACTCGCAGAAATTATGCGTCATCGGCGTGATGAAGCCGAGCTTGCCGCCGGTCTCGGCGACGCGGACGTAGCGCGCAGGCCCGCCGGTATCGTCGTCGAGATCGGTCAGCGTGTAACGCTTGGCGAGGCGGGCGCGCAGAAGCGACAGCGGTACGTACTGATCGATGCGGCCTTCGCCGATGTCGCCCATCGGCATCACCTCGATCAGCGTCAGCGCCATGCCCTTGCCGTGCGCCCATTCCATCAGCGCGGGGATTTCGTCCTCGTTCATGTTCTTCAGCGCCACTGCGTTGATCTTAACGGCGAGGCCGGCGCTGCGCGCGGCCTCGATGCCGGCCAGAACCTTGTCGAGATCGCCCCAGCGGGTGATGGCGCGGAATTTTTGCGCATCGAGCGTGTCGAGCGAGACGTTGATGCGGCGGACGCCGCAATCGGCGAGCTCCGCCGCGAAGCGCGACAGTTGCGAGGCGTTGGTGGTCAGCGTCAGTTCGTCGAGCGCGCCGCTCGTAAGATGCCGCGACAGCGAGCGCACCAGCGTCATCACGTTGCGCCGGACCAGCGGTTCGCCGCCGGTGAGGCGGATTTTTCGCACGCCCTTGGCGACGAAGGCCGAGCACAGCCGGTCGAGTTCTTCCAGCGTCAGCAGGTCGGCCTTCGGCAGGAAGGTCATGTCCTCGGACATGCAGTAGAAGCAGCGCAGGTCGCAGCGGTCGGTCACCGACACGCGCAGGTACCGGATGGTCCGACCGAACGGATCGACCATCGGCTGGAACCGGTGGTCGGATGAAGTCAACGAGGAACCGCTCATAACCTGCCTTGCTGGTTTCGGCGCGGGGAGGCCCCACGCCGTCGCTGGCATACAATCTAGGCACCTTCCAGGGCGGCTACAATCCGCAAGCTGCCGGAACGGAGTTCAGCGCGCGGCGGGCTGCGCGGGGGCAGCAGCCGGCGCCGCGGCCGCCTTGGCCGGCTTCGGTTTGCGCGCCTTCGGTGGCGGCGCGGCCGGCTGCAGCTCCGCGAATACCGGGCTCGGCTCGATAATGGTGGTTGGCGGCGAGGTGAAATCGCCGGGATTGTTGATCACCTGGACCGGAACGGTCACCGCCTGGAACCTCGGCATCGCGAAGGTGACGGAGAACCCGGCGTCGGGCGCGGGCACGTCGATCGAGCAGGGGGTTTTGCAGCCCGGTCCGAGCGAGGTCGTGGCGTCCGCGCCGGGCGGCGCCGATTCCAGGGCGACCTTCACCAGCGGCGGCGCCGATTTGAAGGAATCGAGCGAAAAGGATGAGCAGCCGGCGAGGCTCGCTCCAGCGACGGCAATCGCGATGACACGACGCATGACCAACCACTCTGACTTGCATGCGGCAATCCGCCACAAGGCGAACCATAGGCGGGCAAGAACAGAGCTGCAACAGAGTTGGGCGAAATCGTTACGTAATGGTTAAAGCCAAGGATCAGGCGTTCCTGATAAGCCAGCCAGATCATGCGGTTACGGCCGGGGCGCGGCATTGATGAGGCTTTCCACCGCTGCCGGCAGATCCTTCATATGGCCGATCAGCCGGTCGGGTTTCAGCTCGGCGATCGGCACGTCGGTGTAGCCGAACTCGACGCCGATCACGGGAACGCCGGCCCGCCGCGCCACGCCGACGTCGGGGCCGGCGTCGCCCACCATGATGACAGCGGCCATGTCGCCGCCGGCGCGGGCCACCGTCTGCTGCAGGATGATGGGGTCGGGCTTGGAGACGCCGAACGTGTCGGCGCCGCAGATCGCGGCAAACCGCGCGCTAAGCGCCAACTGGTCGAGCAGGCGCTTCGACAGCCATTCGAGCTTGTTGGTGCACACGGCAAAGCGGCAGCCTTGGGCGGCCAGCTCGTCGAGCGCGGCTTCCAGGCCCTCGAACGGGCGCGAGGCGTCGGCGATGTGGGCGGCGTAGAAGTCGATGAAATCCTTCAGCAGGCGATCGACGTCCGCGACGCTCATCGTGCGCCCTTCGACCTCCAGCCCGCGCTCGATCAGCTTGCGCGCGCCGGCGCCGATCATGTTGCGCGCCGATTGCAGCGGCACCGGGGGCAGGCCCTCACGGCCGAGCACGTAATTGAGTGCGGCGATCAGGTCGGGCGCGGTGTCGACGAGGGTGCCGTCGAGATCGAAGACGATGGTGCGGGAAAGGGTCATGGGAATTGGCTAGCGGCCGGCCGGGCATCGTGCAAGTAGGGAAGTTCAGATCCAGCAGGCTGGGTTATCGCCGCCATTTTGGCCGCGATGGAGCGGTTTCACCCCCATAATCCTGCTCACGTAAGACCTTAAGTGCTGTTCCCAACGCCCAAACGACGCTAGACATGCGCCCGCGAATCGGCGGGTTTTCAGAAGGTCTCGGCACGTGGATATGGACCAGTTAAAGCGGCAGGCGGCGGCGCAGGCGCTGGCGCATGTGCAGGACGGCATGAAGCTCGGGCTCGGCACCGGCTCGACCGCCAAACATTTTGTCGACCTGCTCGGCGAGAAGGTCGCCGGCGGGTTGAAGGTGGTGGGCGTGCCGACCTCGGAGGCGACCCGCGCCCAGGCCGAAGCCTGCAAGATTCCGCTGACCACGCTCGACGAGATCGATCGCCTCGATCTGACCGTGGATGGCGCCGACGAGATCGATGGCGCGCTCAACCTGATCAAGGGCGGCGGCGGCGCGTTGCTGCGCGAGAAGATCGTGGCGGCGGCCTCGGATCGCATGATCGTGATTGCCGACGACACCAAATGGGTCGATGTTCTCGGCCGTTTCCCACTACCTGTAGAGGTGATTCCGTTCGGGCTGGCCGCCACCCAGCGGGCGATCGCCACCGCGTTTGCCCAAAGCGGTGTTTCCGGGCAAATGGGGCTCCGCAAGGGCAAGGACGGCCACGTTTTTGTCACCGATGGCGGCCACTGGATTATCGATGCCCATCTGGGGCGCATCACCGATGCGCCGCGTCTGGCGGGCCTGTTGAGCCTGATCCCGGGAGTCGTCGAACACGGGTTGTTCATTGGCCTGGCCAGCACCGCCATCCTGGCAGGTGCGCCAGGGAATTCGCGTAGTTGAGCGGCGGTAACGCCGGTAATCGAGGAGAATCGGAATGAAGAGCCTTTCACGGATTTTGTCGGCGGCCGGCCTTGCCATGGGACTGGCCCTGACCGCCATTCCGGCCGAGGCGCAGCAGAAGAACGCGCCCGCGCCCGCGACCACGCCGCATTGAAGCCAGCGTCGCCCGCGGCGCTCGCCGCCGCCAAGGAAATCCTGACGATGAAGAACGCGAGCGCAATGTATGCCAACGCCGTTCCCAATCTCGTCCAGCAGACCAAGAACGTGCTGTTGCAGAGCAACCTGAACTATCAGAAGGATCTCAACGAGGTCGCCGAGATCGTCGCCAAGAATTTGGCCGGCCGCGAGAAGGAGATCGGTGACGGCATGGCGCAGGTCTACGCCAACGAGTTCACCGAGCAGGAGCTGAAGGACCTCGTCAACTTCTACAAGTCGACGCTCGGCCAGAAGCTGCTCGCGAGCGAGCCGCGCGCCATCCAGTTCAGCATGTCCTACATGAACCAGTGGGCGCAGCAATTTGCCGAAACCATCAATGGCCAGTTCCGCGCCGAGATGAGAAAGCGCGGCAAGGAAATTTGATCCAAACCAGAGGCGACTTCGGGGCGGGGTTGATATGGCTGAGTTCGACGTCGATCTGTTCGTCATCGGCGGTGGTTCGGGCGGCGTTCGCGCCGCCCGCATCGCGGCCGGCTACGGCGCGAAGGTCATGGTCGCCGAAGAATACCGGATGGGCGGCACCTGCGTGATCCGCGGCTGCGTGCCGAAAAAGCTGTTCGTGATCGGCTCGCACTTCAAACACGAGATGGAGGACGCGGCCGGCTTCGGCTGGACCATCCCCAGCGCCTCCTTCGACTGGCCGACGCTGGTCGCCAACAAGGACAAGGAGATCGCGCGGCTCGAGGGCATCTACGCCGCCAATGTCGAGAAGACGGGCGCGCGCATCGCAAAAACCCGCGCGGTGCTGGAAGATGCCCACACGCTGCGCCTGATGACCGGCGAGAAAATCACCGCAAAATACATCCTGATCGCGACCGGCGGCGCGCCCAACCACGGCCGCGAGATCCCCGGCATCGAGCACGTGATTTCCTCGAACGAGGCGTTTCATCTCCCCGAATTGCCGAAGCGCATCGTGATCCAGGGCGGCGGCTATATCGCGCTGGAATTCGCCGGCATTTTTGCCGGCTTCGGCTCCGACGTGACCGTGATCTATCGCGGCGACAACATCTTGCGCGGCTTTGACGAGGACGTCCGCAAGCATGTCCGCGCCGAGATGGAGAAGCAGGGGATTACGATCATCACCGGCTGCACCATCGACAAGGTGGAGAAGCACGGCCACGAATTCACCACGCATTTGTCGAGCGGTTCGAGCATCGCCTCGGAGAAGGTGATGTTCGCGATCGGCCGGCACCCGAACGTCGCCAATCTCGGGCTGGAAAAGGCCGGCGTCGCCATCAACCCGGCGAACGGCGGCATCGCCGTCGACGGCTGGTCGAAAACCTCGGTCGACAACATCTATGCGATCGGCGACGTCACCCACCGCATCAACCTGACGCCGGTGGCGATCCGCGAGGGCCATGCCTTCGCCGACACCGTGTTCGGCAAGCGCCCGGTCGCAGGTCGATCACGCCACCATCCCGACCGCGGTGTTCTCGCAGCCCGAGGTCGGCACCGTCGGCCTGACGGAAGCCGAAGCCCGCGCGGAGTTTTCGCACGTCGATATCTACAAGGCCGATTTCCGCCCGATCAAGGCGACGATGTCCGGCCGCGACACCCGCGTGCTGATGAAGCTCGTGGTCGACGGCACCACGGACCGCGTGCTCGGCTGCCACATCGTCGGCGACTGCGCCGCCGAAGTCGTCCAGGTCGTCGCCATCGCCGTGAAGATGAAGGCGACCAAGGCCGATTTCGACGCCACGATCGCGCTGCATCCGACCGCCGCCGAAGAACTGGTGACGATGCGGACGCCGACCGCGCGGCATGTGCAGGCAGGCGGCGGAGTAGAGCGGTATCGCAGTCCGTAGCCTGGATGAGCGAAGCGACATCCGGGTTGGTCTCCCCGCTACGCGGTTGAACAAATCGCGCCCGGGCGCGTTGATCGGGATGGCGAAACCTCGACTCATCCTCTGCCGGACCGATGCGAACCCAGCCGCTTCAGCTCGGCACGATGCAGCCCACGCTGCCGCTGATGCCGTGCGCAGGCTCTGAAGCGCAAGGCTCAGGATCGCAAGCCGCGCAAACGCTTGACGAGGGCGCAACAGGTCGACGCCGTGAAAGCGAAAATCTCTCGCCGGAATTCACTCCGAAAGCAGCGCGCTGCGCTGAAGAGCTAGTCTGGCGATACCGTCAGTACGCCAAACCCCGTCATTCAATTTCGTGAGTCGATTTGCCGGTCGAACGCGCGAAGATATGACAGCCCGTGCACCGTCAGCCGGTGCGGGTCCTTCTCACCATCGAGATACATCTTCATCAGGTGCTTCGAGAGGCGCTCCCGCGTACCCTTGACCACCGAGCGATCGGCGAGGGTTTCGTAGATGCTGAGCGTGCGATCGACGGGAAGCGTGTCCATAGGCGTGTCTCGTGGGCTGAATTGGTGGGCTCGGATAGGTAAGGCTGGCTCTCCCTGATTGTTCCGAAATCAAGGTCGGGGCGAGTGCCGCAATTTTGGGCCCGGGGCTGCGCCGGCCCCAACCTTCGAGCCGGGTAGGGAACGGACTACCGGGGCCAGCCGCGCTCTGCTAACGATGCAACCCAGCTTTCAGCAACGGAGTGAGACGAGCGATGATTGAGCAGATTGGGATCGTGGGCGCGGGCACGATGGGCAACGGGATCGCGCAGGTGTGCGCCGCCGCCGGTCTTCCCGTCGTCATGAGCGATATCTCCGATGCCGCGCTCGCCCGCGGCATGTCGGTGGTCTCCAACAGCCTGGAGCGGCTGGTCAACAAGCAGAAGATGACCGATGCCGACCGGCAGGCCGCGCTGGCGCGGATCACGACGACGACGGACACGGCGACGTTTTCGACGTGCGATCTGGTGATCGAGGCGGCGACCGAGAACGAAGACCTGAAGATCAAGATCCTCAGGGATCTCTGCACCAAGATACAGCCGCGGGCGGTGCTTGCCACCAACACGTCCTCGATTTCGATCACAAAGCTTGCCGCTGCGACCGACCGGCCGGACCGTTTCATCGGCATGCACTTCTTCAATCCGGTGCCGCTGATGGCGCTGCTCGAATTGATCCGCGGCCTGCAGACCTCGGACGACACCCACGCCAAGGCGGAAGCCTTTGCCAAAAAGGTTGGCAAGGTGGCGATCACGGCCAAGAACAGCCCGGGCTTTGCGGTCAACCGCATCCTGTGCCCGATGATCAACGAGGCGATCTTCGCGCTGCAGGAAGGCATCGCGACCGCCGAAGACCTCGACGCCGGCATGAAGCTCGGCTGCAACCATCCGATCGGCCCGTTGGCGCTCGCGGACATGATCGGCCTCGACACCATGCTGTCGGTGATGGAGGTCTTCTACGAGGGCTTCAACGATCCAAAGTACCGGCCGGCGCCGCTGCTGAAGGAAATGGTCGCCGCCGGCCATCTCGGCCGCAAGACCGGGCAGGGATTTTACAGCTACGGGAAGTGACGGTCGGTAGGGTGGGCAAAGGAGCGAAGCGACGTGCCCACCGTCTATCCGCGCGGGGCTCGAATGGTGGGCTCGCTTCGCTCAGCCCACCCTACGAACTGAGGTAAATCAATGCGTATTGCGGTTATCGGCGCGGGCGGCGTCGGAGGCGGTTTTGGCGCGGCGTTGGCGAAGGCCGGGGCCGACGTCACGTTCATCGCGCGCGGTGCGCATCTCGCTGCCATGAAGCGCGACGGGTTGAAGATTTCAAAGCCCGCGCGGCGACACCCATCTCGTACCAACGCAGGCGACCGACAATCCCGCCGAGATCGGCACGGTCGATATCGTGCTGTTCTGCGTCAAGCTATGGGACGTCGAAAGCGCGGGCGAGGCGATCAAGCCGCTGATCGGTCCCGGCACCGCTGTCATCCCGTTGCAGAACGGCATCGACGCGGCCGAGCGGCTGCTGCCGATCCTGGGCCGCGACGCCGTCATGGGCGGCGTGGCGCAGATCAGCGCGTCGATCACAGCACCCGGCGTGATCCAGCAGGTCGGCACCTTCATGCGCATGATCTTTGGCGAACTCGACGGCAAGCGCAGCCGGCGGGCCGAGGATTTTCTGGCGCTGTGCCAGAAGGCCGGCTTCGACGCGACCTTGAGCGAGCAGATCCTCACCGAGCTCTGGATGAAGTTCATCCCGCTTACCACCAATGCCGGGATCACGGCGGCGACGCGGCGGCCGCTCGGCGAGCTGCGGGACGATCCCGACATTCGTCCGGTCATGCGCGCTGCGGTGCAGGAAGTGTTCGAAGTCGGCAAGGCCAAGGGCGTGGCGCTGCCGGCCGACGCAGTGGACAGGGCTCTCGATTTCATCGGCCTTGCGCCGCCGGCCATGAAGGCGTCGATGGCGCTCGATCTCGAACGCGGCAACCGGCTCGAACTCCCCTGGCTCAATGGCAAGGTCGTGGAACTCGGCCGCCAGCTTGGTGTCCCGACACCGACGCATGCGATGTTGTACGCGGTGCTGAAGCCCTACGTCATGGGCAAGCCGGCCTGAGCGCGTAACGGCGCGCAGGGTGGGTGGTCAGGCGAGCTGTCCGCCGTGGCTCGGAGAGCAAAGGCGGAAGCCGTAACCCACCTCGCTGTGCAGCCGTTGCTCCCCCGAGACGATGGGCATATCTTGGGCGCGAATTTTCCATGGGGTGCGAGATGCATATGATCGTTTATGCCATCTTGGCAATTGTCTTGTCTTCCACGTCCTCAAGCAGCGCAACCGGTTTTTTTGGCGGGGCGTTATGTGCTGCCGATCACCCAGCATGATTTATACGTATCCGCTCCAGGACCTCTTGGAACGACTGTGACCGTCAATTTTCGGTTCAAGCCAATCGGAAGCTGTACCGGTACACTCGACACTGTCTTGGAGTACCAGTTGCCGCCCGGTTACAACGATACGCCAATCGACGAGGTAAAGGCGACTTGCAACAAAACGATTCGGTGCGGCGGAATCGAATTCAAGTGCGTTGGCGCCAGGCAGCCGTATCCAATGTCCTTTCGACACGTGCCGGAGCGTGAAATCAAGGCGAGTGGCGAATCATTTTCCGGAACGTATCGATACGTTTCATCGTCGACTGCACGCACCCGTGAAGCGCTTCTAAGGCGCGCGTCAGTGGGGAATTTTGAAATAGTCGAAGAATCCGCGGACAAGAAGACCAGGACGGTCCGATTTCGGATCGAAAAGTAACTTGCTTCCAGAGTGAGTTATTGGCTTGGACCTCTCATTTCGAGGGTAACGAGCCTTGCTAAAAGCGTCGCCGGATAAAGTTGTCCAATTACGCTTTCGATGTTGCATAGACTTCGCGCCAACGGATGCACTGGAACGATGTCGCCGTAGCCAGTCGATGTCAGCGTAACAAAGCTCATATAGAACAGCGCGCTGGCGAGTGACTGATCGTCGTCAAATGTTATTCCCTTGATAGCGCCATGATCTGACAGGCCGACAAAAAGAAACAGTGTTGCAAACGCCACCGCGATCAACAGGTACAGAAGGATCGCTCCGATAATTCTGTGATATGTGACACGGCCTCCCCTGAATACAGCCTGAGTGACCACGCCCCCTAGGGTGCAGGCGATGATCAACCATGCGCCTGCCAATATGTGAAGGTGGAAGGGTACGGGGTAATAGAGTCGCAGGAGAAATACGGCAATATTGGCAACAAGCGCAGCCGACATCAGAACGAGGGCTATGGGATTGTCGGAAATGATCACCATGCTCCCGATGATCACGAGTAACAGGCCGATGGCAAATAGATGAAAGGCGGTAATACCAACGGCCTGGAGTGGGGCGAAGACAAATATCAACAGTATCAGCACTCCGGTCAGCACCGTGAGCAGCCAGTCGCTTCGTTCGTTGCGCAAGTGGCGCAAGTCGCGGATGGGGTCCAGAATCATCGTTCGCTGCTCCGATGTGAAGAATATCGGCTCCGAGTCAAAGGACAACGTCACGACAAAGCCACCGGGGGTCCTGCCGAAGCCCCGGTAATCGACATCGGATAATTTCCACTCGAGGCCAAATTCCTCGGGGATCTGGTCAGTACCAATGCGCATGCGATTGCAATTGGCCTTATTGATTTAAATCAACGAGCGACAGCGGCCTCTCGTACCCGCTCGGCGGCAAGCGCAGCATGCGGGCTGAGGAATTTCTCGCGCTGTGCCAGGTCCGCCTGCCTGATTGTGTAGCGGTGCGGCCGCGACCTTGAGGGTATTTGCCATCGCGCATTCCAGCGCAAATTATGCATGATCCCGTGCACATGGCGTGCGCGATGTGAGCGGATAATTTGATGGACGTGCACCTCCAACGGTTTATGCCTCGCGTCCCATCAAACGCTGAACCTTTCTTCCGTCGCCAAGACTCAATAGTTGTGTCCGAGCCTGCGCGCTGGACGATCCCGAAAACTTCAGCCGCTGGCGGGCACGGCAAGCACTCCAAATTTTAATTCCAGCAAGCGGAGGAGAAGCCTATGCGCAAGTCTCTCGCCGTTTTCCTTTCTGGTGCGGCACTGGTCGTTGCGGCGTCGACCGCTCTCGCCGGAGAGCAGGTGCTAGAGTTCAAGCTCATCACCAAGCCCATCGACGTTAAGGTAATTGAGGCAGCAAACGTCGAAGGACAGACGGTTGTGTCCGGAAAATTTTTCGGCGTCGCCGTCTTCAAGGACGGCCGTATCGGCGTGAAAGAGTTCGTCCATTCCGGGGACATGTTCAAAGGCTCGGGACCCTTCTACGGCTACAGCACTTACACCTTCGAGGATGGCTCGATCACGGCGCGTTACACCGGCGCGGTCAAAGACGGTCGGTCAAAGGGCGAATATACGATCCTCTCGGGCACGGGTGCCTATGCCAACGCTACGGGCACGGGTGGCTTCGAAGGCGTGCCGAGCCCGTTCAAGGGCGTCAATCTCATGGACGTAAAACTGGCCGTCAAAACGCCCGGTACGTAAGCGGCCCTGCACGCAGACGCGCCTCAGCAACTCTAATGCAGTGAGGCGCGGTTTGCCCCATGCAGAACGCAACGCGAGCACGCTAAGTCGGTCCAGCTTCGTAGCCCGGATGAGCGCAGCGATATCCGTAACTACTCCAACACCGCCCCGGATATCGCTGCGCTCATCCGGGCTACGGGCTATAACCTTCGCTCGCCATGCGGATGAAACCTATTCCTCCGCCTCGATCCATTCCGCCGCCCCCGCCACAGCGTGTTGCGGTGTTCGGGTCTGAAGAATCCCATGTGCCCGATCCGGCTCACGCCGGCATTCGCGCGGCGTCACGGTGACGATCTCGGGCTGGATCGAGGTGAAGCCCGAGCACAGCAGTTCGACGGCGGGCCGCGTCGCCCAGGGATCGTCGGACATGCACAGCGCGCGCAGTGCGCCCCCGTACTTCGGAAAATTGTGCAATTCTGCCAGCCGGGAATCGAACAGATAGTGCGGGCTCATCACCCAGCGAGACCCATTGCAGAAACACATCCTTCGGCAGGTCCATGCCGAGGCCGGCCTTGCCCGGCATGTAGCCGAGCGCGCGGGTGAGGGGGAGGCCGATGAAATTCAGCATCGCATAGACGCGGTAGCGTTCCGGCGACGTCATCAGTTTCCAGTAGCCGGCCTGCGCTGCAATGAGCAGCGCGCGCGAAATCTCAACATTGTTCGGCAGCAGGCCGAGCGCCTGGCCGCCGAACGAATGCCCGACATAGGCGAACGGCAGCTCCGTGTAGCGCTCGCGCATCCAGGCGACCGCCGCGGCGATATCGCGAAACGCCCAGTCCGACATCGAGGCCTTGAAGCCGGCCAGCGATTTCGGCCTGCTGTCGCCGGTGCCGCGATAGTCGTAAGTCAGCACCGCGCAGCCGCGCCTGGCGAGATGGCTGGCAAAGCCGCGGTAGAATTTGCGGGGAACCGCGGTGGCCGAATTGATCAGGACGGCATGGCGCTTGGCCCTGCGGGGCAGGTACAGCGTCGCGGCAAGGGGGTATCCGTCCGTTGCGGGCACCGTGATGTCGTCGCTGAATACGTCGTCGCCGGGCGCGGCCACCGTCTGCTCCTGCCAGCATTTGCGAACGGCCGTTAGCAAAAGCGAAATCGGCTTTTGCCGCAAGGCCTTGCCAAGACTATCGGAAATCTAACTGGCGGCAGGCTTACGCCCTGTGTATAAGGCGGCCTTCACAATCGCTTGCCCGGCTATGCCGAAGGCTCTGGCGGGATTTTGAATTTCCCGCCGGACGCGCTTCAGGGAAGGCGGACAAGTTGCGGTTTTTGCTCAGGAGTTAACGTCATGTCCGAGCGGTGGACGCCCGATAGCTGGCGCACCAGGCCGGTGCTGCAGGTGCCCGATTATCCCGATGCCAAGGCATTGGCCGATGTCGAGGCGCAGCTCGCCACGTTCCCGCCGCTGGTGTTCGCCGGCGAGGCGCGCAACCTGAAAAAGGCGCTGGCCCGGGTCGCCGCAGGCGAAGCCTTCCTGCTGCAGGGCGGCGATTGCGCCGAGAGCTTTGCCGAGCATGGCGCCAACAACATCCGCGACTTCTTCCGCGTGCTGCTGCAGATGGCCGTCGTGCTGACCTATGCCGGCGCGCTGCCGGTCGTGAAGGTCGGCCGCATCGCCGGGCAATTCGCAAAACCGCGTTCGTCAAATACCGAAAAGATCAACGGCGTCGAGCTGCCGAGCTACCGCGGCGACATCATCAACGACATCGCCTTCACGCCGGAAGCGCGGATTCCCGATCCGCAGCGCCAGTTGATGGCCTATCGGCAATCGGCCGCGACGCTGAATCTGCTGCGCGCGTTCGCCACCGGCGGCTTTGCCAATCTGGGCAGCGTGCATCAGTGGATGCTCGGCTTCCTCAAGGATTCCCCGCAGTCGCGCCGCTACAAGGAACTGGCCGATCGTATCTCGGATGCGCTGAACTTCATGCGCGCCTGCGGGCTCGATCTCGAAAGCCATCCCGAACTGCGCGCCACCGATTTCTACACCAGCCATGAGGCGCTGCTGCTGGGCTACGAGCAGGCCTTCACCCGCGTCGATTCCACCACCGGCGACTGGTACGCGACGTCGGGCCACATGATCTGGATCGGCGACCGCACCCGCCAGCTCGACCACGGCCATGTCGAATATTTCCGCGGCATCAAGAACCCGATCGGCCTGAAATGCGGCCCGTCGCTGAAGCCGGATGAGCTGCTGAAGCTGATCGACATCCTCAATCCCGACAACGAGCCCGGCCGGCTGACGCTGATCAACCGCTTCGGCTCCGACAAAATCGGCGACCACCTCGCGCCGCTGATCCGCGCCGTGAAGAAGGAAGGGCGCGTCGTGGTGTGGTCCTGCGATCCGATGCACGGCAACACCATCACCTCGACCTCCGGCTACAAGACCCGGCCGTTCGACCGCGTGCTGTCGGAGGTAAAATCGTTCTTCGCCATCCATGCCGCCGAAGGCACCCATGCCGGCGGCGTGCATCTGGAAATGACCGGGCAGGACGTCACCGAATGCATCGGCGGCGCCCGCGCCATCTCCGACGAGGACCTCAACGACCGCTATCACACGGTCTGCGATCCCCGCCTCAACGCCGAACAATCCATCGACATGGCCTTCCTGATCGCCGAACTGCTCAAGCAGGACCGGGCGGGCAAGGAAAAGCCGATGCCGGCCGCAGCGGGACTTCTGATTTGCTGCGACTCTGGCGGGCCACCATCAACACGCGTAACGGACTGGCTTTTGCTATCCGGTCGGAGCAGGCCGTCCGCGAGGAGCTTCTCGCGCTGGCGCTGTCGGTGCCGCTGGCCTGGCTGGTCGGCGCGACCGTGATGCGACGGGTCGAACTGGTCGCGGCGGTGGCATTCGTGCTGGTGGTCGAGATCCTCAACACCGCGATCGAGAAGCTCGCCGACCGGCTCACCAGAGAGCACGATCCACAGATCGGGCGGGTCAAGGACATGGGATCGGCGGCGGTCGGCGTCGCGCTGCTGATGACCGGGGCGTTCTGGCTGTTCGCCATCGCCGAACGCATAGGGGCGTTCTAGATATGCGGTGCTGACCCGAGGTCAGAACCGCATATCTAAGCTTTTGTTTTGACGCGTTTTCTTCACGCGAACCGGTATCCACTTCGCTTGAAAACGCTACGAAGCAAGCATTTGCAGTTTGCTCTTGTGCGAGGCACCATCGCCCCATGACCGAACCAACCTTCAAGATAACGCTGGCGCAGTTGAACCCGACCGTCGGCGACGTTATTGGCAACGCCGCCAAGGCGCGGACGGCACGCGACAAGGCGAAGGCCGACGGCGCCGATCTGCTGGTGCTGCCTGAACTGTTCATCTGCGGCTATCCGCCGGAAGATCTGGTGCTGAAGCCCGCCTTCCAGGCCGCCTGCCGCGCCGCCATCGAAGAACTGGCGCGCGAGACCGCGGGCGGCGGTCCGGCGGTGCTGATCGGCACGCCCTGGGTCGACGAGGGCAAGCTCTATAACGCCTGCGCGCTGCTCGATCAGGGCCGCATCGCCGCACTTCGATACAAGGCGAACCTGCCGAACTACGGCGTGTTCGACGAGAAGCGCCTGTTCGCGCGCGGTCCGGCCGCGGGGCCGGTCACGGTCAAGGGCGTCCGCGTCGGCGTTCCCATCTGCGAGGACATCTGGCTCGAAGAGTCCGAGGAATACGAAAACATCGTCGAATGCCTCGCCGAGACCGGCGCGGAAATCCTGGTCGTGCCGAACGGCTCGCCCTATGCGCGCGACAAGAACGATCTGCGGCTGTCAGTCGCCGTTGCCCGCGCCACCGAGAGCGGCTTGCCGCTGGTCTATCTCAACCAGATCGGCGGGCAGGACGAGCTGGTGTTCGACGGCGCGTCGTTCGCGCTGAACGCCGATCTTTCCGTCGCGGCGCAACTGCCGGCGTTCGAGGAAAACATCACCACGCTGCACTGGACCAAAACGGCCGACGGCTGGCGCTGCTCTGGGCCCGTCGCGCCGCTGCTCGAGGGCGACAAGGGCGATTACGCGGCCTGCGTGCTGGGCCTGCGCGACTACGTGCGCAAGAACGGCTTTCCAGGCGTGCTGCTCGGCGTCTCCGGCGGCATCGATTCCGCGCTGTGCGCGGCGATCGCGGTCGACGCGCTCGGCGCCGACCAGGTTCGCGGCGTGATGCTGCCGTTTCGTTTTACCGCGCAGGTATCGCTCGACGATGCGGCAAAGCTCGCAAAGGCGCTCGGCTTTCCCTACGAGGTGCTGCCGATCGCGGATGCCGTCAATGGATTCGAAGCGATCCTGTCAAAACCCTTTGCCGGGCTGCCGCGCGACATCACGGAAGAGAATTTGCAGGCGCGTACCCGCGGTACGCTCCTGATGGCGATTTCCAACAAGACCGGCGCCATGGTGGTGACCACAGGCAACAAGTCGGAAATGTCGGTCGGCTACGCCACGATCTATGGCGACATGAACGGCGGCTTCAATCCGATCAAGGACATCTACAAGACCGAAGTGTTCCGGCTCTCCAGCCTGCGCAACGAATGGAAGCCGGACGGCGCGCTAGGTCCATCCGGAGAAGTGATCCCGGTCAACATCATCACCCGGCCGCCGACCGCGGAGTTGCGCGAGAACCAGACCGACCAGGATTCGCTGCCGCCTTATGACATGCTCGACGGCATCCTCGAACGGCTGGTGGAGCGCGAGGAGCCGCTGGCGACGATCATCGCCGCCGGTTTCCCGGCCGACGTGGTGACGCGGATCGACCGGCTGCTCAACGTCGCCGAATACAAGCGGCGGCAGGCGGCACCAGGCGTCAAGGTGACGGAAAAGAATTTTGGCCGCGACCGCCGCTATCCCATCACCAACCGGTTTCGCGATAACGGCAAGGCATTGCCCGCGCCCGACGAAAAGCTGGTCGCGCGCGCCGGCCGCGCCTCGGCGGAAGCGTTCGAGGGCTGAAGCTTACTGCTTCGGCGGGATGAAGGTCGGCCCCACCGTGCGGACCTTGTCCCTGTCGGGTGCGATCGCGGTCGTTTCGGCCGGAGCGGGCGTGCCAGCCGGTGCGGCGGCCGTACCGTTGGCGCGCGGCGCCCTTCTTGGCGGTTGCGTGCGCGCCCTTTGGCTGGACGCGCTGCTGCATCCGCTTGGCGCTTTCCTCGGTGACGATGATGTCGCCCTGTTCGACGCCGGCCCTGTCATCGACCGACTTCAGCGCTTCCGACCAGGTCTGCCCCGCGGCCTTGCAGGCGCAGGTCGGGTTGAACTCGGTGCGGTATTTGAAGGCGTTGGGCAGCGATGTGTAGGACTGGCCGTTGATCGAGACCGCCTGATTGATGTCCTCGCCGGGATTGCGGTAGGTGAACAGGGTTGCTTCCGTCGCCGGGCAAAGCGCCTTGCAGGCCCGCTCGTCATCCCCGAAACGCGCCTGGTAGGTGGCGAACGACACCGGGAAGTAGCCGCCGTCGCAGGTGCGGACGCAGACGGTGCGGAAGGTGCCGGACGGCGCGCCGAGATCGGGGCTGGGCGGCGGCAGCGACTGGTTCGGGGAGCCGAACAGGCTGTCGATGAAGTTGCCGGGGCCGCGCGCGGCGGCGGCATATTGCGGGCCGCAATTGTTCTGGGCGAGCGCCGTCAGCACCGAGCGGCGCTGGTTTTCGCGGTCGGCGCCGCCGATGCCGCCGCTGCGCAGCCGTTCCAGGCTCGACGTGATCTGGTCGAGATTGCCGCGCATCTGCTGGATCTGGTTGTTGACCGGGCCGCACTGCGCCGAGCGGCCGTTGAACAGCGAGAAGAAGCCGGAGCTGTCGCAGCCCATCCGCTTGGCCTGCTGCGTCACCCGATCGAGTTCGGCCTGCTGCTTGGCCTGCGCTTCCTGATAGCGGCGGATCTGTTCATCCTTGGCGGGGTCGCCGGTGCCGGCGCCGCGGTCGATCGTCGCCAACTGTCCTTCGAGCCGGATGCAGATCGGGTTGCCCTGTGCCTGCGGGCTATCCTGGCCCATCTGCGCCATGGCATCTTCGTTCGACTGCGCGAGCGCGGGCGCCGCCGGGGCGGCGATACCGAGCAGGACGGCGCAGGTCAAAATCCGAAGAGAGAGCGCGTTGCGAATTTCCAGCATATCCCGCCATTGAGGGCTGATCCGCGCGGCCCAAGGACCCAATCGCTGGCCCAATCGCGCGGCCGAGGCCGCATTCTGCGGCCAAGGCGGCAATCCCATAGCCGCTTCTCGGGGCAGCGTCACGTCGTTTCCGGGGCGCAGGTGTGGCAGGCCAAGCGCCCGGTATTCCGGCACGGGATGTCAGCGCTGGCAGGTAATGGCGACGTATTCGCCGCAACCGGGGCCGGAACATACGTCGCCGCCACTGCCCGGAACCGCGGCGGTGAGTTCGTCGGGCTCGACCCGGCGAAAGGCGGTGGCCTGTGCAAATTCCCGTGACTGGCAGTAGGAGCGGGCGGCATGGGCGCCGCATTTCTCGCCCCTGGCGAGGCATTCGTCGACGCCGTAGCCGTCAGCCTGGTTGGCGACGATGAAGACGCGGCTATCGGCGTAAGCCGCCGATGCACCCATCAGGAAGGCGCTGGCTACGAGTGCTGAAGAAAGTCGCATGGAGAGGTACCGGAGGATTAAGGAGACGCCCGCAGCAATAGGCCCAAAGTGTTAATAATGATTAACCATGAGCCCTTCGGGGCGGCGGTAGATGGCGAGGGTTCGAGGCGCCTGATCGACCCCAAATCGGGCACGAGCAAGGCCTTGACGATTGCAGCCCGATACCGCAATGGTGGAACCATGAACGGCCTCCTCGCCATCTGCAGCATTTGCCGCGAGATTATTAGCTAGCGATTCGCTGGCTGAGGCCGTCTTTTCTCAAAATATGAGATCACTGGACGCCCGGCCGCAAGGTACGGATATCCTATGGAACTGCGCCTCTACGATACCCTGACGAAGGAGAAGCGGCCGCTGGTGCCGCTCGATCCGAACAATGTCCGCATGTATGCGTGCGGACCGACGGTCTATGACTTCGCCCATATCGGCAACGGCCGCGCGGCGATCGTGTTCGACGTGCTGTTCCGCGTGCTGCGCCATCGCTACGGCGCCGATCACGTGAAGTACGTTCGCAACATCACCGACGTCGACGACAAGATCAACGTGCGCGCCGCGCGCGACTATCCCGGCGTGCCCTTGAACGAGGCGATCCGCAAGGTCACCGAGGAGACGTACAAGCAGTATCAGGACGACGTCACCGCATTGGGCTGCTTGCGCGCCGACGGTGCAGCCGCGCGCGACCGAGCACATTCCGGAGATGCGCGCGATCATCGAGAAGCTGGTGGCCGGTGGCTTTGCCTATGTCGCCGAGGATCACGTGCTGTTCTCGCCGCAGGCGATGAACGAGGCCAACTCCGTGATGCCGCGCTACGGCGCGCTGTCAAAACGCTCGCTCGACGAGATGATCGCCGGCGCCCGCGTCGATGTCGCGCCCTACAAGCGCGACAACACCGACTTCGTGCTGTGGAAACCGTCGAAGCCCGGCGAGCCGTCATGGCCGTCGCCGGCGGGAATCAAGGCGGAAGGTCGCCCTGGCTGGCACATCGAATGCTCGGCGATGGCCTGGAAGCATCTCGGCGAAAAATTCGACATTCATGGCGGCGGCATCGACCTGGTGTTCCCGCACCATGAGAACGAACTCGCGCAGACCTGCTGCGCCTTTCACACCGACCGCATGGCGAATGTCTGGATGCACAACGGCTTCCTGCAGCTCGAAAGCGAGAAGATGTCGAAGTCGCTCGGCAACTTCTTCACGATCCGCGACCTGCTGGCCGATTGGCCGGGCGAGGTGCTGCGTCTCAATATGCTGAAGACGCATTATCGCTCACCGCTCGACTGGACATTGAAGGGCGCTGAGGAAAGCACGAAGACACTGGACGATTGGTACGCGGTCGCGGCCGACGCCGAGGGCGGCGAGCCGTCTTCAGCGATGGTCGAAGCGCTGTATGACGACCTCAACACGGCGCAGGCGATGGCTGTGCTGCATGGGTTGCGCAATGCGGCGGCGTCCGGTGGAGAACGCGAGCGTGCCGAGTTCGCGGCTTCGCTCCGGCTGCTCGGCTTTCTCTCGATGAGTGCCGCGGCATGGAAGGGACGCAAGCAGCAGGCGAGCGGCATCGATCCGCAACAGGTCGACCGCCTGATTGCGGAACGCACGGCCGCGCGTGCTCGAAAGGACTTCAAGGAGTCCGATCGCATCCGCGACGAACTCGCCGCGATGGGCGTTGCCATCAAGGACGGCAAGGACGCCGACGGCAAACCTGTAACGACGTGGGAGATCGCGTGATGGACAAGCCCGATACGCCGTTTCCGAGACACTGGCTCTATTATATCGCGCTCAAGATCGCCCTGATCGCCGGCGCAGTTGCGCTGGCGACCAAGCTGTACGGATTGTGGTAGCGACGATGGGACAGGCATTGCCCAAACCCGGCTTGCGGCCGTTTCTGCCGGCTGATGTTCCGATGCTCGCGGCGATCTTTGTGGCCGCCATCGAAGGCTTGACCGGCGACGACTATAGCGAAGCGCAGCAGGAAGCCTGGGCGCAGGCGGCCGAGGATGAAGAGGCGTTCGGCAAAAAACTCGCCGGGCAGTTGACGCTGATCGCGACCATCCAGAACGCGCCGGTTGGTTTCGCCTCGCTGAAGGGGCCTGATCATATCGACATGCTGTTCGTCCATCCGAGCGTGGCGGGGCAGGGGATCGCCTCGATGCTGGTCGATGCGCTGGAAAAACTGGCGGGGGCGCGGGGAGCAAAAATCCTGACGGTCGATGCCAGCGACACCGCGGAGCCGCTGTTTCGCAAGCGCGGTTACACGCCAAAACAGCGCAACACCGTTACGCTCAATGGCGAATGGCTCGCCAACACCACGATGCAGAAGACGCTGGGCGATGGCGCAGCGTCGGGAGCGCCGACATGAGCCGCGAACGCCTCTATCTGTTCGACACCACGCTGCGCGACGGCGCGCAGACCAACGGCGTCGATTTCACGCTGCACGACAAGCAGATCATCGCGCAGATGCTGGACGAACTCGGCATCGACTATGTCGAGGGCGGCTATCCCGGCGCCAACCCGACCGATACCGAATTCTTTGCGGAGAAGCCGAAGTTCGAGAGCGCCAAATTCACCGCGTTCGGCATGACGCGCCGTCCCGGCCGTTCGGCCTCGAACGATCCGGGACTGGCGGCGCTGATCGAGGCCAAGGCGGATGCGATCTGCTTCGTCGCAAAGTCCTCGGCCTATCAGGTGCGGGTGGCGCTGGAGACCACCAACGAGGAAAACCTCGCCTCGATCCGCGACAGCGTGGTCGCCGCCAAGGCCGCAGGCCGCGAGGTGATGGTCGATTGCGAGCATTTTTTCGACGGCTACAAGGAAGATGCCGATTTCGCGCTGGCCTGCGCCAAGGCAGCGTATGAATCCGGAGCGCGCTGGGTGGTGCTGTGCGACACCAATGGCGGCACCATGCCGCACGAGGTCGAGACCATCGTCGGCCATGTCGTCTCGCAGATCCCCGGCAGCCATGTCGGCATTCACGCCCATAACGACACCGAGCAGGCGGTGGCCAATTCGCTGGCCGCGGTACGATCAGGCGCGCGGCAGATCCAGGGCACGCTGAACGGGCTCGGCGAGCGCTGCGGCAATGCCAATCTCTGTTCGCTGATCCCGACGCTGCGCCTGAAGAACGAGTTTTCCGACGCCTTCGATATCGGCGTCACCGCGGAGAAGATGGCGACGCTGATGAAGGTGTCGCGCACGCTCGACGACATGCTCAACCGCGCGCCGAACCGCCATGCGGCTTACGTCGGCGAGAGCGCCTTCGTGACCAAGACCGGCATTCACGCCTCCGCGGTCATGAAGGACCCGCACACCTATGAGCACGTGCTGCCGGAATCCGTCGGCAACCACCGCAAGGTGCTGGTGTCCGATCAGGCCGGCCGCTCCAACGTGATGGCCGAACTCGACCGCGCCGGCATCGCCTACGAGAAGAGCGACCCGAAGCTGGCGCGGCTGGTCGAGGAACTGAAGGAGCGGGAGGCCGCGGGCTACGCCTATGAATCGGCTAACGCGTCGTTCGATCTCTTGGCGCGGCGAACGCTCGGCAAGGTACCGGAATATTTCAAGGTCGAGCAGTTCGACGTCAATGTCGAGCAGCGCTACAACGCCAACGGCCAGCGCGTCACGGTGGCGCTCGCCGTGGTCAAGGTCGACGTCGCCGGCGAGCGGCTGATCTCGGCGGCGGAAGGCAACGGCCCGGTCAACGCGCTCGACGTCGCGCTGCGCAAGGACCTCGGCAAATACCAGAAATACATCGAAGGCCTGAAGCTGATCGATTACCGCGTCCGTATCCTCAATGGCGGCACGGAAGCGGTGACGCGGGTGCTGATCGAGAGCGAGGACGAGAACGGCGACAGCTGGACCACGGTCGGGGTGTCGCCGAACATCATCGACGCCTCGTTCCAGGCGCTGATGGATTCGGTGATCTACAAGCTGGTGAAATCAGGCGCGCCGGTGTGAGGTGAGAATGTAGCCCGGATGGAGCGCAGCGAATCCGGGGCCTTGAGCCGCGCAGCGATCACCCCGGATTGCGCTGCGCTCCATCCGGGCTACGGGAGCGGGGGCAAACTCCATGATCGACCACATCTCCGTCGGCGTCGCCGATCTCGAACGCGCCGCGCGTTTCTATGAAGCAACCCTCGCGCCGCTCGGCCTGTCGCGCCTCGTCACCCGCCCGGCCACGATCGGCTTCGGCAAAAACTATCCCGAATTCTGGATCAACCTGCGCGCCGGCATGGCGCCGGTGCCGCCCGAGAGCGGCACGCATATCTGCCTTGCGCGCCAAGGCAACCGCCGAAGTCGATGCGTTTCACGCCGCAGCGCTGAAGTCCGGCGGCCGTTCCGACGGCGCACCGGGCATTCGCCCGCATGATCGCGTGAAGTATTACGCCGCCTTCGTCATCGATCCCGATGGCAATCGCATCGAGGCCGTGACGTTTCCGGCTGAATGAATGCGTAGGGCGGATTAGCGGAGCGTAATCCGCCAGTACCCCGACGACGCGATGGCGGGTTACGCTCCGCTAACCCGCCCTACAAATTTACAGCTTCCGCGCCAGTTCCGGCGCCATTTCCTTGCCGCCTTCGGGCGCGCGCGCGGCGGCGGCGCGCAGGCGCGGCACGATGTCTTCGACGCGCTCGGCCTTGAGGACGTCGATGTTCAGCCCGGGACGGATGAATTCGGTCTCGCGCATATGCGCCAGCAGCGCGATCAGCGGTTCCCAGAAACCGTCGATGTTGGCGAGCAGCACCGGCTTGGTGTGACGGCCGAGTTGCTGCCAGGTCATCTGCTCGACCAGTTCCTCCAGCGTGCCGATGCCGCCGGGCAGCGCCACGAACGCGTCGGAATGTTCGAACATCAGCCGCTTGCGCTCGTGCATGTCGGGCGTGACGATCATTTCCTGAACGCGCGTCAGCATGTTTTCGCGCGACCGCAGGAAATCCGGAATGATGCCGGTGACCTGGCCGCCGTGATCCAGCGTGCCCTGGGCGACCGCGCCCATCAGCCCGACCGATCCGCCGCCATAGACCAGCCGGATGTTGTTTTCAGCGAAAATCTTTCCCAGTGCGAGGGCAGCTTCGACAAAGCGCGGGCTGGAGCCGGGGCCGGAGCCGCAATAGACACAGACAGTTTTGATTTGATCCATGGGAATCATGTGGCACTGCACCCAGAAAAGCTCAAGTCCGATCGGGCTTCGCGCATGCGGCAGAAATAGGCCCGAAATCAAACCGAACGTGGGAAAGATTTATCTTTCAAGGCTGTACGGGAGAGTTAAACGCTCTATATGACGGGCCTATGCAGATCATCACAGACCATCTGACGGCGGCCGTCGCGCCACCTTGCTCCGGACGCGACAGCGATGGCTGACGCTGATTCGCACGCCGCCGCCAGCCAGCCTCCGGCCAGCAATTCTGCCGAAAAAGCCACCCTGGTCGGGACGCTGTTGCATTTGTGGCCCTATATCTGGCCCGGCGACCGCGCCGATCTGAAGATGCGCGTGGTCTGGTCGATGGTGCTGCTGGTGATCGCCAAGCTGGCGACGCTGACGGTGCCGTTCACCTTCAAATGGGCGATCGACGCGCTCAACGGCGTTGGCACAGCGCCGGTCGAAGCGTCGAACTGGATGCTGTGGCTGTTTGCCTCGCCGCTTCTGATAACGATCGGCTATGGCGGCGTGCGCGTGCTGATGGCGCTGTTCACGCAATGGCGCGACGGCATTTTTGCCCGCGTCGCGATGCATGCGGTGCGCAAGCTCGCCTACATCACCTTCGTCCACATGCACGAGCTGTCGCTGCGCTTTCATCTCGAGCGCAAGACCGGCGGCCTGACGCGTGTTCTCGAACGCGGCCGTTCCGGCATCGAGATCATCGTGCGCAACGTGCTGCTGCAGCTCGTCCCGACCATCGTCGAACTGGCGCTGATCTTCGCCGTGCTGTTCTGGCAGTTCGACTGGCGTTACGTGCTGGCCGTCGCGAGCATGATCGCGGCCTATCTTTGGTTCACCTATGTCGCGACCGAATGGCGGATCGAGATCCGCCGCAAGATGAACGACTCCGACACCGAGGCGAACACCAAGGCGATCAACTCGCTGCTCAATTATGAAACGGTAAAGTATTTCGGCGCGGAGGAGCGTGAAGCCAAGCGCTACGACCGCTCGATGGAGCGCTACGAAGAGGCGAGCGTCCGCACCTACACCTCGCTCGCGGTCCTCAACGCCGGCCAGGCGGCGATCTTCACCGCCGGATTGACGGCGACGATGCTGATGTGCGCCTTTGCGATCCGCAGCGGCGCGCACACGGTCGGCGATTTCGTCATGATCAACGCCATGATGATCCAGCTCTTCGTGCCGCTCAACTTCATGGGGTTCGTCTATCGCGAGATCAGGCAGGCGGTCATCGACATCGAGAAGATGTTCGACGTGCTGGAGCGTCCGGCCGAGATCAAGGACGTGCCCGGCGCGAAGCCGCTTGCGGTGACCTCGGGCCATGTGCGTTTCGAGGACGTGCGCTTTGCCTACGATCCGGATCGGCAGATCCTGAAAGGCCTGAGCTTCGAGGTGCCGGCCGGCAAGACGGTCGCGATCGTCGGTCCCTCCGGCGCCGGCAAGTCCACCATCTCGCGGCTGCTGTTCCGCCTCTATGACGTCTCCGGCGGCAAAGATCCTGATCGACGGGCAGGACATCCGGAGCGTGACGCAGAACTCGCTGCGCGCGGCGATCGGCATGGTGCCGCAGGATACCGTGCTGTTCAACGACACCATCCGCTACAACATCCGCTACGGCCGCTGGGACGCCAGCGATGCCGAGGTGGAGGAGGCGGCGCAACTGGCGCAGATCGACGCCTTCATCCGCCTGTCGCCGAAGGGATATGAGACCCAGGTCGGCGAGCGCGGCTTGAAAGCTGTCCGGCGGCGAGAAGCAGCGCGTGGCAATTGCGCGCACCGTACTGAAAGCGCCGCCGATCCTGGTGCTGGACGAGGCGACGTCGGCGCTGGATAGCCACACCGAGCATGAAATCCAGGAGGCGCTGGAGCGCGTCTCGCGTGGCCGCACCTCGCTGGTGATCGCGCACCGGCTCTCGACCATTGTCGGCGCCGATGAAATTATCGTGCTGGATCAAGGCCGCATCGCCGAGCGCGGCACCCATGCCAGGCTGCTGGCGGCCGGCGGGCTCTATGCCAGCATGTGGAACAGGCAGCGCGAGGCCGAGGAAGCGCGGGAGAAACTCGCCCAGATCGACGACGATAACGAGGCGCCGAACCGCGCCCCGCCGCCGGTCGACGATGATCCGCCCGGCGGCCCAAATGGGCCGAAAGCCCCCTTGTCCAAAGATCCCTTGGCAACCGCCGCGGAATAATCCAAATACGCCGCTAGTTCCAAGCGGGAAGCCGTCCAGATAACAGCGAGTCCTGATGTCGATTGCGAATTCCATCCGCGCGCAGATTCCGCCGATCCATCCCGAGGGCTATCCCTTCATCGGCGGCTTTGCGCTGGTCAGCCTGATCCTGTTCTGGATCTGGACGCCGCTCGGCTGGATCGGCACGCTGCTGACCGTCTGGTGCGCGCTGTTCTTCCGCGATCCCGTCCGCGTCACGCCGGTGCGCGACGGCATCGTGGTGTCGCCGGCCGACGGCCGCGTCTCCATGATCGCGCAGGTGCTGCCGCCGGCCGAACTCGGCCTCGGCGACCGGCCGCTGCCGCGCATTTCGGTCTTCATGAGCGTGTTCAACTGCCACGTGAACCGCAGCCCGGTGGCCGGCCGCATCGAACGCATCGCCTACCGGCCCGGCGCCTTCATCAACGCCGAACTCGACAAGGCCAGCGAAGACAATGAGCGCAATTCGCTGGTCATCTCGACCACCAACGGGCGGATCGGCGTGGTCCAGATCGCCGGCCTGGTGGCGCGGCGTATTGTCTCATTCGTGCGCGAAGGCCAGTCGATCGGCGCCGGCGAGCGGTTCGGCCTGATCCGTTTCGGCTCGCGGCTGGACGTCTATCTGCCCGAAGGCACGCGCGCACTGGTTTCCGAGGGCCAGACGGCCGTTGCCGGCGAGACGATTCTGGCCGATTTCGGGTCGAGCGAGCAGGGGCGCACGTTCCGCGCCGATTAACCGTCCCGGGGCCACCGAAAGGCCAAGGTTCCGCCGATGGTGAACCGGGCCGCCGCTTGCTATATAGTAGCAAGCCATGCTGACCCCCGATCCAAAATACCCTGAACTGCGCCGCCGCCGGTTTCGCCCGATCCCGGTGCGGATGCTGGTGCCGAACGTCATCACCTTGCTCGCGATCTGCGCCGGCCTGACGGCGATCCGGCTGTCGATCGAAGGGCGGATGGAGCTTGCGGTCGCCGCGATCGTGTTCGCGGCCGTGCTCGACGGCGTCGACGGCCGCGTCGCGCGCATGATCAAGGGCCAGTCGAAATTCGGCGCCGAGCTCGACAGCCTCGCGGATTTCGTCAATTTCGGCGTCGCGCCCGGCCTGATGCTGTATTTCTGGCAGCTGCATGAGCTGAACAATGGCGGCTGGATCGCGGCCATGGTGTTTGCCATCGCGGGCGGCCTGCGGCTGGCGCGCTTCAACGCCTCGATCGACGATCCGAACAAGCCGGCCTTCGCGGCGAACTATTTCACCGGCGTGCCGGCGCCGGCCGGCGCCATCCTGGCGATGCTGCCGTTCTATCTGGCGTTTCTCGGCGTCTCCAAGCCGCCGGCCATGCTGACCGCGGGCTATACGCTCCTGATCGCGTTCCTGATGGTGTCGCGCCTGCCGGTCTTCTCCGGCAAGACGGTGCGGATGCGGGTGCCGCCTGAAATGGTGCTGCCGGTGTTCGTCTCGGTGGTGTTCTTCGTCGCGCTCCTGATCGGCTATCCCTGGCACATCCTGTCGATCGGCTCGGCGCTGTATCTCGCGAGCCTGCCCTGGGGCTGGAAGACCTATCGCGACCACGAGCGCAATGCCGCCGCCGCTGCAGCGCCGCCGCCCGCCGACGCCTGATGCCGCCGCGCCGCACCGCCGCCGGCAACGACGTTTTCGCCCGCTTCCGACGACACCGACGGCGATCGGCCGGTGCGGCTGAACTGAGCGCGCTCGCGCCGCTTCCCAAAATATCTGCCATGAACCGCCTGCCGAGTTGGGTTCGCCGCCAATCTCGGCTATAGGGCTTGGTGACGTACGGCCTCAAAGAGCCGGGCCGAAGAAATCAGGAGAGAACGCCGTGAATAAAGCCGTGACCGCCCCGCTGCCTGCTTCCGTCCTCGAAGCGCTGGCGCGCTATGACACCCCGACGATCTGCAATGCGATGGAAATCGTGGCGCCCGAGCGCCGGCTGATCGGCTACACCACCAAGCCGCTGGTCTGCCCGTTCCCCGATCTGCCGCCCATCGTCGGCTATGCCCGCACCGTGACGATCCGCTCGGTGCTCAAATCCACCCTTCCGGCCGATGAGCAGAGCGAAGCGCCGCATCGCCTATTACGAATATATCGGCACCGGCTTCGGCCCGCGCATCACCGTGATCCAGGATATCGACGGCGCCGACGTCGGCTACGGCGCGTTCTGGGGCGAGGTGCAGAGCAACGTGCACAAGGCGCTCGGCTGCCTCGGCGTCATCACCGACGGCTCGATCCGCGACATCCCGCAATGGGCGCCGGGCTTTCAGGCGCTGGCCGGTTCGGTCGGGCCGTCGCACGCCTGGGTGCACGCCGAGAACTGGGGCGGCGAGGTGCGCGTCGCCGGCATGACGGTGCATTCCGACGATCTGATCCATGCCGACCAGCACGGCGCCATCGTGATCCCGACCGATATCGCGGCGAAAGATTCCGGACGCCTGCGAACTCTGCGCCCGGCGCGAGACGCCGATCCTGGACATCGCGCGCAGCCCGGACTTCACGCTGGAAAAACTCAAAGAGGCGCTGAAGCGTTCGTCCGAGATCCACTGACAAAAAGTCGGGGCTCAACAAACAGGGGGAAACGTCATGAAGGGGTTTTGGGCGGCGCTGTCATTCCTGATCCTCTTCGGTACCGCGCCAGCGCAGGCGCAGACCTTTCCCTCTCGCCCCATCACGCTGATCGTGCCGTTCCCGCCGGGCGGCTCGACCGATGCCGCGGCGCGGATCATGGCCGAGCGGATGCGTGGCCCGCTCGGGCAATCCATCGTGATCGAAAATGTCGGCGGCGCCGGCGGCAGCATCGGCGTCGGGCGCGTCGCCCGTGCCGCGCCGGACGGCTACACCTTCGACATCGGCCAGTGGGACACCCATGTCGGCAGCATCATCTACAAGCTCGACTACGACCTCGAAAAGGACTTCGAGCCGATCGCGCTGGTTTCGAACAATCCCCAGCTCATGGTCGCCAAGAACGATCTGCCGGCGAAAACGCTGGCCGAGCTGGTGGCGTGGATGAAGGACAATCCCGGCAAGATCAACTTCGTCAACCAGAATGCGGCGGCGAACGTCACCGGTGTGCTGTTCGAAAATCTCACCAAGCAGAAGGTGCAGTTCATTCCCTATCGCGGCGCGGGACCTGCGATGACCGACCTGATCTCCGGCACGGTGGATCTGCTGGTGGTGCAGGGCGCGGTCGCGCTGCCGCAGATCCGCGGCGGCAAGATCAAGGCGCTCGCCAATTTGTCGCCGACGCGCTCGGCCTCGATGCCGGATATTCCGACCGCGGACGAGACCGGCGTGCCCGGCCTCTATATGTCCGGCTGGTTCGGCTTCTGGGCGCCAAAAGGCACGCCGAAGGATATCATCGCAAAACTCAACGCCGCGACGGTGGAGGCGCTGGCGGACCCTGCGATCCAGAAGCGCTTCACCGAACTGGGGCTCGACGTCGCGCCGCGCGCGCAGCAGACCCCGGAAGGACTGGCCGCCTTCCAGAAGGCCGAGATCGAAAAATGGTGGCCGATCATCAAGGACGCCGGGATCGGCGTGCAGGCGCAGTAGGCCCGCCGGCCTCTCTCCAATGGTTAGCGAATCCTTGCAGATCGGTGCGGGCGGCGTGCCCGCATTTCTACGACCGGGCTTTAGGTTTATCCTTTACGCGTCTTTAATGGCGCAGTCGTAGGGTGCCTCTGGCGCGGCTCCGGGTGAGCGGCGCGACCGTCCAGGATGGCCGGTGGTTCGCGTGTGCGTCGGAGTTCAGAATGGATATCACTACGCTGCTTGGCCTGGTTGCCGGCGCCATCGTCCTGTCGCACGCTGATCCTGATGGGCGGCGACTTCCGGATGTTTTACGACATCCATGCCGTCATCATCATCTTCGGCGGCTCGTTCGCCGCCACCCTGATCCGGTTTCCGCTCAGCGCGATCCTGCACGGCATGCCGCTCGGGGCGAAATTCGCCTTCACCATGAGCCGTCTCTACGGCGCGCGATCTGGTCGACGAACTGGCCCGCATCGCCGAAATCGCCCGCAAGCAGGGACCGGTCGGCCTGGAAAAGGTCGAGACGGACGAGCCGTTTCTCGCCAAGGGCATCCGCTACGTCGCCGACGGCTACGACCTCGAATTCATCCGCGACAATCTGGAGCGCGATCGCGACAACTTCCTGATGCACCTCGAACGAGGGCTCGAAGATCTATCGCGCCATCGGCGACTGCGCCCCGGCATTCGGCATGATCGGCACGCTGCTCGGCATGGTGCAGATGTTCTCCAACATGTCGGACCCTTCGAAACTCGGGCCCTTCATGGCGGTGGCGCTGCTGGCGACGCTTTACGGCGCGCTGGTGGCGAACCTGATCTGCCTGCCGATCGCCGACAAGCTGCACGGCAAGCTGCTCGACGAGGAAACCAACCGCACGCTGATCATCGACGGCATCCTGATGATCCGCGACTCCAAGAGCCCGGCGCTGGTGCGCGAGATGCTGCTGGCCTACCTGCCCGAAAAGCATCGCCACGACGAAGGCGAACTGGTGCCGGCCTGATCGACGACAGCATCCAGGCGCGGACATAGAGCATGGCCAAGAAAAAACGCGAAGAGGCACATGGCGGTCACGGCTGGTTCGTGACCTTCGCCGACCTGATGGCGCTGCTGCTGGCATTTTTCGTGATGCTGGTCGCGTTCTCCACGCAGGATTCCGCCAAGCTGAAGATCGTCGCGGGTTCGATGCGCGATGCGTTCGGCGTGCAGACCGAGTCCCGATATTCGGGAATCGTCGAGGCCGACGGCCTGCCGACGCGGCCGAAGCTGAAGAATGTCGAGCATATTTCGCCCGAGGATTCCTCCAATACCCCGACGCCCGACGAGAAAGACCGTCAGCGCGAATCCGGCGCCAGGCTGAAGGTCGATCGCGAGTTCGCGCTTGCTTCGGCCTCGTTGCGCCAGGCGCTGCAGGACATGCCGGAACTGACCGAGATGTCCAAGCACATCATGTTCGAGGAGACCAAGGAGGGTCTTAATCTCGAAATCGTCGACCAGGACGGCCGCTCGATGTTCGCCGACGGCTCCAAGACGCCCTTCGACCGCACCCGCCGGCTGATCCAGAAGCTGGCCGTGCCGCTGAAGGCGACGCCGCTGCGGCTCAACATCGTCGGCCATACCTCGGCCGGCTTCGTGCCGGCGCGCAGCGATTATGGCGCGTTCGACCTGTCGGCGGACCGCGCCAACGCCGTGCGCCAGATCCTCGAACGCGAGGGGCTGCCGCCGTCCCACATTTTCGCCGTCGGCGGCCGGGCCGACAGCCAGCCGTCTGTTTCCGGACGATCCGACCCTGCCGGCAAACCGTCGCGTTACCATCACATTGATGCGCGAAAACCCGCCGCTGCCGCCCAATCTGAAGCCCTGAGGCCTCGGACTACCATAATACCATCTTGCCATTTCGATGGAAATCTGCGTTGCGTCAACACCGCATCGCACGAGGTGATATGCTCGTCCGATGATTGACAGGTAACGCGGAAGCGCAGATAGCGGCGCGGATCAATTCACCGACGAGAACGTTCCCACACCATCATGACTGTCAGCGTCACATCCACCGAAGCCCATGAGGGGCACGGCCACCTCAGGCTTTTGGGCCCTGACGCTCGGCAGCATCGGCGTCGTGTTCGGCGATATCGGCACCTCGCCGCTGTACGCGTTCCGCGAGGCCGTCACGCACGCCGCCAATGGCGCGCCGGTGTCGCGCGCCATCGTGCTCGGCGTGCTCTCGCTGATCCTGTGGTCGCTGTTCATCGTCGTCACGGCCAAATATGTGCTGCTGCTGTTGCGCGCCGACAACAACGGCGAGGGCGGCACGCTGTCGCTGATGGCGCTGGGGCAGCGGGCGCTGGGCCGGCGCAGCCTGGCCGCTGCTGGCGCTCGGCGTCGTCGGCGCCTCGATGTTCATCGGCGATTCCATGATCACGCCGGCGATTTCGGTGTTGTCGGCGGTCGAAGGTCTCAAGCTGGTCACGCCGGCACTCGAACATTATGTGGTACCGCTGACGATCTTCATTCTGGTCGTCCTCTTCTCGGTGCAGAGCAGCGGCACCGCGCGCGTCGCCTCCGCGTTCGGGCCGGTCATGGTGGTCTGGTTCGCCGACGTTGGCGGTGATGGGCCTGATTCACATCAGCGACGATCCCACCGTCATGGCGGCGATCAATCCCTGGTACGCGATCCAGTTCATGCTCTCCCACGGCGTCATCGGACTGGTGACGATGGGCCTGGTGTTTCTGGCGGTGACCGGCGGCGAGGCGCTATATGCCGATCTCGGCCATTTCGGACGCAAGCCGATCCAGACCGGATGGTTCTATCTCGTGATGCCGGCGCTCCTGATCAATTATTTCGGGCAGGGCGCGCTGGTGTTGGCCGATCCGGCGGCGATCGAAAATCCGTTCTACCGCCTGGTCCCGGAAATCCTGCTGCTGCCGCTGGTGGTGCTGGCGACCGCAGCGACCGTGATCGCAAGCCAGGCCGTGATCACAGGCGCCTTTTCGCTGATCCGCCAGGCCGTGCAGCTCGGCCTGCTGCCGCGCTTCGAGGTGCGCTACACCTCGGAAACCCATGCCGGCCAGATCTATTTGCCGCGCGTCAACCGGCTGCTGCTGATCGGGGTCGTGCTGCTGGTGCTGTTGTTCCGCACCTCGAGCGGCCTGGCTTCGGCCTACGGCATCGCCGTTTCCACCACCATGGTGGTCGATGGCATCATGGGCTTTGTCGTGGTCTGGAAATTGTGGAACTGGCGCGCGGCGACCGCGGCGGCCGTGATCCTGCCTTTCGTCGTCGTCGACATGAGCTTCTTTGCCGCCAACCTCCTGAAGCTGTTCGAAGGCGCCTGGGTGCCGCTGCTGTTCGGCGTTGCCGTGGCGGTGATGATCTGGACCTGGCGCCGCGGCGCGGCGATCCTGGTCGCCAAGACGCGGCGGATCGAGGTGCCGTTGCTGGACCTGATCAAGAGCCTGGAAAAGCGACCGCCACATATCGTCAAGGGCACGGCGGTGTTTCTCACCTCCGACCCGAGCTTCGTGCCGACCGCGCTGATGCATAATCTCAAGCACAACAAGGTGCTGCACGAGCACAATGTGATCCTGACCATCGAGACCGCCCAGACGCCGCGCGTCGATCCGTCCGAGCGCGTCAGGATGGAGACCATCAGCGAAAAGTTCTCCACGGTGCGGCTGCGGTTCGGCTTCATGGAATCACCGAACGTGCCGAAGGCACTGGTGATCGCGCGCAAGCTCGGCTGGCAGTTCGACATCATGGCGACGTCGTTCTTCGTGTCGCGGCGGTCGCTGAAACCCTCGGCGCAGTCGGGCATGCCGCTCTGGCAGGACCATCTGTTCATCGCCATGAGCCGGTCGGCGAACGACGCGACCGACTACTTCCAGATCCCGACGGGGCGGGTGGTCGAAGTCGGAACGCAGGTACTATCTGATCAATTTATGGATTGATCAAAGTCGAGTTTTCTGATCTATGCGCTTGATGCATAGCAAAGGCCTGAATGCGACCTAACCTATGCATTCGCGGAGGGCGTATAGCCCTGCCGTCCTGTATTGTGCGTTGCGGTAGCCACCGAGGCGCTTTTTCCATGTCATCTGGAGAGTGCGGTCACCGAGGCGGAGACGCCCGCGCCCAACGGTCATGGAGAAGTGCATTCCACCGCCACCTTCAAGGCCCTGATGCTGGGCAGCATCGGCGTCGTCTACGGCGACATCGGCACCAGCCCGCTCTACGCGCTGCGTGAGGCCGTCGTTGCCGCCAGCGGCGGTGCGGCCGAGGCCACGCCGCAGGCCGTGCTCGGCATTCTCTCGCTGATCCTGTGGGCGCTTGATCGTCGTGGTGACGCTGAAATATGTCGTCATCCTGCTGCGCGCCGACAACAACGGCGAGGGCGGAACGCTGGCGCTGATGGCGCTGGCGCAGCGCGCGGTCGCCAAGGGCGGGGCCGCGATCGTGCTGCTCGGCATCATCTCCGGCGCGCTGTTTTACGGCGACGCGGTGATTACGCCGGCGCTGTCGGTATTGTCGGCGATCGAGGGCATCAAGCTCGTCACCGTCACCTTCGAACATTATGTCGTGCCGCTGACGGTGATCATTCTGGTGGCGCTGTTTGCCGTGCAGTCCCGCGGCACCGCGCGTGTCGCCGCGTTGTTCGGACCGGTCATGTGCGTCTGGTTCGCCGTCATCGCGATCGCGGCGCGTGCCGCAGATCGCGCGCCACCCGGAAGTGCTGCTGGCGCTCAATCCGCTTCATGCCGTCTCCTTCATGCTCCATCACGGCATGATCGGCTTCGTCACGCTCGGCGCGGTGTTTCTCGCCGTCACCGGCGCGGAGGCGCTCTATGCCGACCTCGGCCATTTCGGCAAGCGCCCGATCCAGACCGCGTGGCTCTTCATCGTGCTGCCGTCGCTGGCGTTGAACTATCTGGGGCAGGGCGCGCTGCTGATCGCCGATCCCAAGGCGATCGAAAACCCGTTCTTCCTGATGTTCCCGGACTGGGCGCTGATCCCGATGGTGGCGCTGGCGACGGCGGCGACCGTGATTGCGAGCCAGGCCGTCATCACCGGCGCCTATTCGCTGACGCGCCAGGCGATTCAGCTCGGCCTGATGCCGCGGTTCGAAATTCGTCATACGTCGGAAGCCCATTCCGGCCAGATCTACATCCCCCGCATCAACATGCTGCTGCTTCATTGCGGTGATCCTGCTGGTGGTTCTGTTCCGCTCGTCGAGCGCGCTGGCCTCGGCCTACGGCATCTCCGTGACCGGGACCATGGTGGTCACGGCGATGATGGGCTTTGTCGTGATCTGGCGGGTCTGGAAATGGTCGCCGATCGCGGCCGCGGCCCTGATCGCGCCGTTCCTGTTTCTCGACATCACCTTCCTCGCGGCCAATCTGCTGAAGGTGTTCGAGGGTGGCTGGGTGCCGTTGGCGCTCGGCGGCATCGTGATGCTTCTGATGTACACGTGGCGCCGCGGTAGCCGGCTGCTGTTCGAGAAATCGCGCAAGCTGGAATTCCCGCTGGCCGATCTGGTGGCGATGCTGGAGAAGCGTCCGCCGCAGCGGGTCCCCGGCACCGCCGTGTTCCTGACCTCCGATCCTGAATGCGCGCCGACGGCGCTGATGCACAGCCTGAAGCACTACAAGGTGCTGCACGAGAAGAACGTCATCCTCACCATCGAGACTGCGCCGACGCCGCGGATCGACCCGGCCGAGCGGGTGCGGATGGAGCAGCTCAGCGAAACGTTCTCGCGGGTGACGTTGAAATTCGGCTTCATGGAATCGCCCAACGTGCCGAAGACGCTGGCGATCGCCCGCAAGCTCGGCTGGCAGTTCGATATCATGTCGACGTCGTTCTTCCTGTCTCGCCGCTCGCTCAAGCCCGCCGCGCATTCCGGCATGCCGCGCTGGCAGGATTTGCTGTTCATCCGCCTCAGCCGCTCCGCCAACGACGCCACGGATTATTTCCAGATTCCGACAGGGCGGGTGGTGGAAGTGGGAACACAGGTAACGATCTGACCCAGGGTCGCCAGTCGACAAGGTTCCGCCTGATTTTGTCGCAGGGCGGCAACAGCTTGACGGTTTCTCGGCCTGGAACAGAACTTCGGACTCCACAGCCATCCCAGTTTGGACCAGTCTGCTCAGACGCTTGGGGACGGCAGTTTAAGGTTTTCCCCGCTGGCTGCCGCTCGCAGGACGCGAATATCCCGCGCCATATTGCGTGGGACCGAGCCCGGAATGCCCCGCTAAAGCCTTGAACGGCAAAGATTTCAGTGTAATGGTCCGGGAATTGTAACGGTCTGGGTATTGTAAGGAGTAGCGCAAATGAGTTTCGTCAGCGCGAACGACCATCCTGACCCTGTCAGTCCGCAGGATCCGCTGTACTACGCTCCGCGCTCGGCGCGCGGCGGCGTGGCAGAACCTCGACTCGGCGCGCCGCAACTAGCGCCCTCCGTCAATTTGCCTTCCGATCCTCGTACATCTCGCTTCGACGAGATGCGCGAGGAGGCCTTTGCCAAATTCGCCCGCCCGCTGGAATCGCAGTTCGATGACGAGCGCCGTCGGTCCCGCGGACTGTTCGCCACGGTGGGCGCAGTCGCTTTGGCGATAGGCGCGACGGCGACCCTGGCGTATGTCGTCTTCAACGCGTCGCCGAAATCGAAGAGCGAACCCGCTGAACTCGCTGTTTCCATTTCGACGCCCGCATTGGCGACGCCGACGCAGGCGGCGGCTCCATCCGAAGATTCCCAGGCGCTGCTCGAAGGGTTCAAGCAGTTTCAGAGGACGCAAGGCGGTGAAGAGGCGGCGGCTGCCGGACCGTTCTCGGCCGCAGCGGCCAAGGAAAAGCCGAAAGAGTCCGAAGCCCTGCTGGATAAATTCATGCAGTGGCAGCCACGAAAATAGTGGTCACGGGCGGCTGACCGAAAGCGGCAGGCGACGCGCGCCGCAGTGCGTTGGTCGGTCGGCGAACGGTTGCCGGCGTGTCGCGCTACGCGCTCCGGCCCGGCGGTAGCACGACGACGATGGCGCCGAGCTTCACCCGATCGACCAGATCGATGATGTCTTCGTTGGTCAGGCGGATGCAGCCTGACGAGATCGCCTGACCGATATATTCAGGCTGGTTGGTGCCGTGGATGCGGTACAGCGTGTCCTTGTTACCCTCGTAGAGGTAGAGCGCGCGTGCGCCCAGCGGATTGGCTGGCCCTCCGGCGACGCGCTTGGGGTAGGGGCCGAGCCGCGCCTGGATCTCCGCGGTCGGAATCCAGTCCGGCCATTCGGCGGCGCGGCCGACGGTCGCGACGCCGGACCAGGCCTGCGCTTCCTCGCCCACCGTCACGCCGTAGCGGATCGCCTTGCCGCCGGGCAGCACGTAGTAGAGATAGCGCGCGTTGGTATCGACCAGGATCGTGCCCGGCTGCTCCTTGCGCGTGTAGTCGACGATGTGCCGGCGAAACGTCTCCGGAATGCTCGCCTGCGCATAAGGCGCATGGGCAAGCAACTGCCGGTCTCTCGGCGTCAGACTGGCATTTGACGACGGCTCGAGCGTCGCCTGCATGCAGCCGCCGAGTAGCCCTACGAGCAACAACACGAGCCCACGCCCCATCATCGCGTGTCCTCCGCTTACCTGCCGCACAAGACTTACATGTCGCAATTTGTTGCCCAAAAAGTGCGGAAGTCAAGGCGGCGTGCGATGATGGCGCGTCTTGCGAGGAATACACGCGGCAGGTGACGCGCTCACCGCACAAGCAGACAGAAGTCGAGGTGTACCGCTCCGCGACCGCCTCAGCCAAGGAGCGATCGGTACAGGTCCAGATATCGATCGGCCATCCGGTCTACCGTAAAACGCTCGGAAACCGCTGCTCGGCATACGGTGCGATCAATTTCGCCGACACGGTCGATCGCATTGACGGCTTCGTCGAGGTTGTTGACCAGGAAGCCGGTCACGCCATGGTCGATCAGCTCGGGCATCGATCCGCGGTTGCAGGCGATCACCGGCGTGCCGCAGGCGAGCGCCTCCACGACCGACAGTCCGAACGGCTCGTCGAAATTGATCAGATGGAGCAGCGCGCGCGCCGAGCCCAGCGTGTTGGTGCGGGCCGCGCCGCCGACCGGGCCGCGATAGACCACGGAACGCTCGTCGAGCGCGGGCACGACCTGCGCGTTATGATAGTCCTGATCCTGCACGATACCGGCCATGATCAGCCGCCGGCCTGCGCGACCTGCCGCCGCAATGGCCTCGGCCGCCCCCTTGTCCGGGTGGATGCGGCCGAAGAACAGCAGGTCTTCGCTGCCGTGCGGGTCGAAGGGAAAGTCCTCCAGCCGGATACCGTGGTGGATGGTCGCCGCATAGCGGAGGTCCGGATGGCGATCGGCATCGCTGATCGCGACATAATGGACGCGATCTTCGTAGGCCTTGAAGGCGGGCAGGATGCGTTCCGAGGAGAAGCCGTGGATCGTCGTCACCACCGGGGTCTCCACCAGCCGCGAGAATGCCAGCGGCACGAAATCGGCCTGATTGTGAATGAGGTCGAACTCACCGGCGCGCTCGAATACATGGGCGACGTGGAGCATCTCCCATACCTTGGCGTCGATCGTGGGATCCTCGGAATAGGGTGCCGGGCAGACACCGGCCAGCTTACCCGCCGTCCGGCTATCCTTGGTGGCGAACAAGGTGACGTCGATGCCGCGCGCCACCAGCGCCTCGGTCAACAGGCTCGTCACCAACTCCCATGGACCGTAATGGCGCGGCGGCGTGCGCCAGGAGATCGGAGCCAGCATGGCGATACGCACGCGATTATCCTTCGTTTGCTTCGTTAAGCGGCGGTCAGAATCAAGCCCTCGTCCGGCCGCAGCAGCACGGCGCCGTCGCTGATCAGCGCTGCGTCGGCGACCGTGGACAACAGCACCCGGCCATCGTTCGCCCAGTCCGGTAACGCCAGGCGCTGCGGATGTTCCCCGAGATTGAGTGCGACGACCAGTCGCTCGGCGCCGTGCCGGCGCTCATAGGCGAGTACATCGCCGTCGGCGTCCAGCAGCGCAAAGTCGCCGATCGCCAACGCCGGATGCGCGCGCCGGGCGGCTAGCAATCGGCGATAAAGCGCCAGGATTGAATCAGGCTGCGGCGCCATCCGTGCAACGTTGCGAACAGGCCAGTCGTCATTGAGCGGCAGCCACGGCTTGGCCGTGGTGAAACCGGCATTCTCGCTCCCGTCCCACGGCATCGGCGTGCGGACCGGATCGCGGCCCAGGGCGAGGCCGGGTTCGCGCAGCTCGCGCGGATCCTGAATCTGGGCAGCCGGGATCGCGACATCGCTCAAGCCCAACTCGTCTCCGTAATAGAGGGTAGGCGTGCCGCGGAGCGTCAGCAGCAGCATCGCCGCTATGCGGGCCTGGGCCTGGCCGCGCTTGGCGGCGACGCGCGGCCGGTCATGGTTGCCGAGCACCCAATTCGGCCAGGCGCCAAGCGGAAGCGCCGCCTCGTAGTCGGCGATCAGCGTCGCCAGGGAGCGCGCCTGCCACGGTGCATCGATGAGCTGGAAGTTGAAGGGCAGGTGCACCTCTGCCCGTTCCCGGCCGTAATAATGCAGCAGCCGATCGACCGGCAGGTAGATCTCGCCGATCAGCACGCGTTCGCCCCGCCCACCGGCGCCATAGCTATCGGCGATGGCGCGCATCTCGGCGGCGATCGCGTGCACCTCGGGCTGGTCGGTTGAATGGCGCTGCAGCACGCGGTGCATCTCGCCCATCGCCGGCTGATAGGCAGGGTTGGGCGGATTGTCCGGGAAGTCTGCCGCCTTGACCAGGTGCCACAGCACGTCGATGCGAAGGCCGTCCACGCCGCGGTCGAACCAGAAGCGCATCACGTCGTACATCGCCGCCTGCACGGCCGGATGACGCCAGTTGAGGTCCGCCTGCTCCTTCAGGAAGGCGTGGTAGTAATATTGGCCGGTGGCCTCGTCCCACTGCCATGCCGAGCCGCCGAAATCGCTGATCCAGTTGTTGGGCGGGCCGCCATCCGGCGCGGGATCGCGCCAGATGTACCAGTCCCGTTTCGGATTGTCGCGCGAAGCGCGGCTCTCGACGAACCAGGGATGGCGGTCGGATGTGTGGTTGGGCACGAAGTCGAGCAGTATCCTGAGCCCGCGCGCATGGGCTTGCGCAAGCAGACTGTCAAAATCGGCGAGCGCGCCGAAGCGCGAATCCACGTCGCAATAATCGGCGACGTCATAGCCGAAATCAGCCATCGGCGAGGGATAGATGGGCGAGATCCAGATCGCGTCGACGCCAAGGCCGGCGAGATAGTCGAGCCGCTGCTCGATCCCCTTGAGGTCGCCGATGCCGTCGGCGTTGGTATCTTGAAAGGAGCGCGGGTAGATCTGGTAGATCACACCCGTCTGCCACCAGGGAACTTCGAAAGAGGCCGTCAATTGCGGCGGCCTTACTGCGGCGCTTGCAGTCCGGGAGACGAAAGCCACTCATTCACACGGGAAGCGGTTGCAGCCTGGCGGGCTTTTCTGTTCCTGTCGTCGCGCAACGAACCCGGCGGGAGTTCGTTCGCCTCGTCCTTGAGGCGCATGGCCTCCAGCATGAGAGACTGTAACGGCGATCTGGGTTGGTTGCGTTGGATGCGAGGCATGGTGGCTCTCCGAAACGGGCGGGAGCACAACACTCTCAGTCACCGATGGAAGCCGAATACGGGGCGGTGATGGAACCAATAGATTCCCTTTGTGTCGGGTTGCCAACTGAAGAAACTTTAACGCTCCGAACCCTTGTCCACGATCCGTCAGGAGCGGCGCTTTATTCAGTTCCATGCCACGCTGGTTCGGCAGGTTCATTTGACTGAAGGCAGGTGCATGGGTGCCATTTACCGTCTGGCGACTGCGCGAGGACGCAAGCCGTCTCCACGACATTCGACGACGATCGATCCTGGAGCTCGCGCCTCCAACGATGCCGGCCGCCGAGGCGCAGGCGTGGGCTGTCGCAGCTCACGCTCGCCGGAATGGAGCAAAAGCTGCGTGAGCTGGAAGTATGGGTGGCCGAGCTGGACGGCATCGTCGTCGGATGGGGGGCTATTCGCGGCGACATGCTGGAGGGCTTGTATGCCGCGCCGGAATTTGCCGGGCAGGGCGTAGGCGCCGGATTGCTCGACATGCTCGAAGGGCTGATGCGCGACCGCGGATTACCTTCGGTGCACGCTCGAGGCAAGCCCAAACGCCCGCGACTTCTACCTTCGCCGCGGCTACCGGGCGACCGGTCCCCAAACGCCGAAAGGCGCCTGGCCCATGGTGAAAGAACATCCCGTCTGAAAATGGCGGCGGCAGGAGAACAGCCGCGATGGACAGCAGCCGATTCAGGACGCCGTTCAAGCCGTTTCGCAGCGCTTGATTTTCGCCCCGCGAGGGGCGACTTTGGCGCCCGCTTGGCCGGGCTGATCTGGGCCCTCGCGGCGGGTTGTCAGGAGGATATTGCGTGGCGGACCATCAGGTGCACGATTTGACCCCGGAAGAGGTTTCCAGCGGGATCGCGGAGGGGCGCTACTTCCTGGTCGACGTCCGCGAACCCAACGAGGTTGCGGTGGAAGCCTATCCGGACGGCGTGGTCGTTCCGCTGCAGTCGTTCGACCCGGCGGCCATTCCGGACCCGCAGGGCAAGCAGGTGGTGTTCGCCTGCCGTTCGGGCAAGCGCTCGGTGACGGCCTCGCTGGCCGCGCAGGCGGCGGGTCTGCCTTATGACAAGCATCTGGCCGGCGGCATCATCGGCTGGAAGGCGGCCGGCTTGCCGACCCGAACCGGCGGCTGATCCCCGCCATGACCTCCATGAACAAGGTCTTTGCCGACCTTCCAGTCACCGTGTTCGAGGCGATGTCGCAGGCTGCCCGCGACAACAACGCCATCAATCTCGGCCAGGGCTTTCCCGACGATCCCGGGCCGGAGGACATCCGCCGCGCCGCGGCCGACGCCACCGTGAACGGCTACAACCAGTACCCGTCGATGATGGGCATTCCCGAACTGCGCCAGGCGATCGCGGCGCATTACGGCCGCTGGCACAAGCTCATCGCTCGATCCGATGACGGAAGTGATGGTGACCTCGGGCGGTACCGAGGCGCTGACGTCGTCGATTCTCGCCGTCGTCGAACCCGGCGATGAGGTGGTCTGCTTCCAGCCGGTCTACGACAGTTATTTGCCGATCATCCGCCAGGCCGGCGGCATTCCGCGCCTGTTGCGGCTGGAGCCGCCGGACTGGCGGCTGACGGAAGAGATGCTGGCCAGCGTCTTCAACGAGAAGACCAAGGCGGTGCTGTTCAACAACCCGCTCAATCCGGCCGCCGTGGTCTATCCCCGCGAGGACCTCGAACTGCTGGCGCGGTTCTGCCAGAAATTCGATACGATCGCGATCTGCGACGAGGTCTGGGAGCACGTGATCTTCGACGGCCGCGAGCACATCCCGCTGATCACGATCCCGGGCATGCGCGACCGCACCATCAAGGTCGGCAGCGCCGGCAAGATCTTTTCGCTGACGGGATGGAAGATCGGATTCGTCTGCGCCGCGCCGCATCTGCTGCGCGTGGCGGCGAAGGTGCATCAGTTCCTGACCTTCACCACGGCGCCGAACCTGCAGGCCGCCGTCGCCTACGGCCTCAACAAGCCCGACGAATACTTCCATGACATGCGCAAGGATCTGGCGCGGAGCCGGGACCGTCTGACCAAGGGGCTGGAGAGCATCGGCTTTCCCGTGCTCAAGTCGCAGGGCACCTATTTCCTCACTGTTGATCTCTCGCCGCTCGGGCTCAATGAAACCGACGTCGAGTTCTGCAACCGCATCGTGACCGACTACAAGGTCGCCGCTATCCCGGTATCGGCGTTCTACGAGCAGGACGCGGTGACCTCGGTGGTGCGCTTCTGCTTTTCCAAGAAGGACGAAACGCTGGATACCGCGCTGGAGCGCTTGTCGGACGCGGTGCACGGCCGCCGCAAGAGGTAGCAGATGCGCGCGTCCGTCCGGGTTTCGTTTCGCCTGATCGGTGCGGCGACGCTCGCGCTGTCGCTCTCGCCCGCATGGGCGCAGGAGCGCACGGTGAACTTCTACAACTGGTCCAACTACATGGCGCCGGGGGTATTGGAAGACTTTACCAAGGAAACCGGCATCAAGGTGGTCTACGACACGTTTGACGCCAACGAGACGCTGGAGACGCGCCTGCTCGCCGGCAAGTCCGGCTACGACGTCGTGGTGCCGACCGGCTATTTCCTGCAGCGCCAGATCACCGCAAAAGTCTTCCTCAAGCTCGACAAGTCAAAACTGCCCAACCTCGCCAACGCCTGGCCGGTCGTGACCGATCAGCTCGCGACCTACGATCCCGGCAACAATTACGGCGCCAATTACATGTGGGGCACCACCGGCATCGGCTACAACGTCAAGACCGTGCAGAAAATCCTCGGACCCGATGCGAAGATCGACAGCTGGGACATCGTCTTCAAGCCGGAGAATCTCGCAAAGTTCAAAGACTGCGGCATCCACATGCTGGATTCCGCCGACGACATTCTGCCCGCGGCACTCGGCTATCTCGGCATCGATCCGAACTCGACCAAGCAGGCCGATCTGGAAAAGGCCGCCGATCTCGTCAGCAAGATCAGGCCCAACGTCCGCAAGTTTCATTCCTCGGAATATCTCGGCGCGCTGGCGTCGGGCGAGATCTGCTTCGTGGTCGGATGGTCCGGCGACATCATGCAGGCGCGCAGCCGCGCGGCGGAAGCCAAGAACGGCATCGAGATCGGCTACACCATTCCGAAAGAGGGCGCGCAGATGTTCTTCGACAATCTCGCGATCCCGGCGGATGCCAAGAACGTCGCGGAAGCCTACGAGCTGATCAACTATCTCTACCGTCCGGATGTCGCGGCGAAGAACTCCGATTTCCTGTCCTACGCCAACGGCAATCTGGCGAGCCAGAAGCTGATCGATCCGAAGATCTTGAACGACAGAAACATCTATCCGGACGAAGCGATGCAAAAGAAGCTGTTCGTCATCAACGCCCGCGACCCGGCCACGCAGCGCATCATCAACCGGCTCTGGACGCGGGTGAAGACGGGGAAGTGATTCTAGGTGTAGCCCGGATGAGCGCAGCGATCATCCGGGGCCGCGCCCGTAGAATCCCGGATGTCGCTGCGCTCATCCGGGCTACGACCCAGCAAACTCCTGTTGCTGGAACCCGACGAGAATTTATAGCTCCTGTCGGGAGCATCACATGACCAACATCCTCGCATTCTTTTCCGACGCGCACGCTGCTGCAGGTTGCCTTCGTCCTGGCATCGACGGTGACGATGAAGGCCTGGAGCCTCGGCCTGCTCTTCGGCGGGCAGCAACAGGGGCGGCGCGCCGCTACCGCCATCTCCGGTGCAGCCACAGCCACTGGTCCGGATATTCCCGCACCCAGCCTTCGATCACATCCGTCACCGCCTGCATCGTGCCTTGAACATCGATCTGGCCGGAGGCGTCGCGCACCGGCTTGACCTCTTCGGACAGTTCGGCGCGAAAGCGGTGGTTGGGCAGGCGGATGATGCGGACGCCGTGCACGGGGCATTCGACCTGCCGCAGCAGCCGCGCCAGCGTCGGGTTGGCCTTGGTCTTGCGGCCGAAGAACGTCACCTCGACGCCGTTGCCCATGTACTGGTCGACCAGCATCGCGACGTGCTGGCCGCGCTGCAGCGCTTCCGCCAGCTTCAGCGGCGCCTCGCGGCCGGCCGGCACCAGCGTGCCCATCTTGACGGCGCGGATCCGTTCGATGGCGCGGTCGGCGGATTCGATGTTCGGCCGGCGGAACAGGATCGCGCAATCGAGCCCGTGCGCGACCGCGCCGAGCGCCGGGATTTCCCAATTGCCGAGGTGGCTGGCGAAGATGATGGCGGGCTTGCCGTCGTCGCGCAGCGTATCGAAGATCTGCTTGGTGCGCGCGTCGAACTCGACGCGGCTCGGCTTGTCCGGGTGATCGACGTCGTAATCCCAGATGTGATCGAGATGGGCGAACTCGGCGCCGATGCGGCCGAGATTGTCCCAGACGCCGGTCAGGATGGTTTCGATCTCCTGCGGCGACTTCTCCGGGAAGGCGGCTGTGAGATTTTCGCGTCCGATGCGGTCCTCGCGCAGCCGGCGTCCGATAAAGCGGGTGGCGCGGCCGAAGAAATTCGCGGTCTTGTCCGGATCGAACAGGCGCGTGGTGCGCAACAGCGCGATCGTCAGCGCGCCGACGGCCGCCCCGGCCACGGGCTTGGCGGCATCGCGCAGGCGCGCCCTGGTGCGTAGGAGCAGGCGGTTCATTGTCTACTGGTCGTCGGCCGCTAGACCGGTTCGCGGGTCAGGATCAGCGAGGCGTTTTGCCCGCCGAAGCCGAACGAGTTCGACATCACGGCGGTCACCTTGGCGTCGCGCGCGGTGTTGCCGACCACGTCGAACAGGATCGCCGGATCCGGAATTTCGTAATTGATGGTCGGCGGAATCCGCTGATGCTCCAGCGTCAGCAGCGAGAACACGGCTTCCACCGCGCCGGCCGCCGAGATCGTGTGCCCGACCATCGACTTGTTCGACGACACCGGAATTTTTGGCAGATGCTCGCCGAACACGACGGCGGTCGTGTTGTACTCCATCTTGTCGTTTTCCGGCGTCGCGGTGCCGTGCGCGTTGATGTGGTCGATCTGCTCCGGTTCGAGGCCGGCATCCGCCAGCGTCTTGCGCATGCAGCCGATGATCGGCTTGCCGTCGGGGCTGGAGCGGGTGCGGTGGAACGAGTTGGTCAGTTCGCCGCAGCCGGCGACCACGCCGAGAATTTTCGCGCCGCGCGCCATCGCGGACTCATAGCTTTCCAGCACCATCGCACCGGCGCCTTCCGCCATGACAAAACCGTCGCGGTTCTTCGAGAACGGTTTTGAGGCGGCCTGCGGCGGATCGTTCTGCGTCGATAGCGCCGACAGCAGCGAGAACCGCACCAGAGCTTCCGGATTGACCGAGCCGTCGGTCCCCACGCAGAGCGCCGCATCCGCGTCGCCGCGGCGGATCGCCTCGACGCCGAGCTGGATCGCGGTCGCGCCGGAAGCGCAGGCCGTCGAGAGCGAGATCGGCGAGCCCTTGGTGCCAAAGGTATCGGCCAGATGGCTCGCCACCGAGCCGAACATGAAACGGTGATGGTAGGACGTGAACCGGCCGCCGCCGCTGACGCGCAGTATGTCGCCATAGTCGAACTCGGTCTTTCCGATCGCGCGCCCGAGCTCGAGCCGCTGCGGCCATTCGACCTCGACCGGCGCGACCGCCAAGAACAGCGGCCCCGGGAAATCGGCCTTGGCGCCGATCGCTGCCTGCGCGAGCGCTTCGTTGGTCGCCATCTCGGCCAGCCGCTCGGTCAATCCCGTCGAGGTGACGGGGTCGACGCTGACGAAGTCGACCGTGCCGGCCATGGTCGATTTCAGCCCTTCGACGGGAAAGCGCGTCACCGTGCGGATGCCGGATTCGCCGGCGGTCAGCTTGCGCCAATTGTCCTCTTTGCCGGCGCCGAGCGAGGTCACGACGCCCATGCCGGTGACGACGACGATCGGCCTGCCGAATTTATCGCGTGCTGCTGACATGGTTCCCCCGATGCTCGCGCCTTACTTGACGGCCTCGACCAGGGCCATGCCTTCGCCCTGCCAGTGACCGGCCCCCACCACCACAATCTGGTCGGGGGCGCCTGTCTTTTCAACCTCGGTCCCGGTCGGATCGTTGGGCGGAAACAGCGCGCCGCGGGACAGCGAAAGCGCCGCCAAGGCCAGCCCCAGCGGAAACTGGGTCTCCAGCGTATGGCCGAACATCGTTCCGGTGGCGCGCACCGCGTAACCAGGATGCTGGCGCAAGAAGGCCTTTTCTTCCGACGTCACCGGCTCGACGCCGGTCGCACCGGTGATCAACTGGCCGCTGTCGCCGGCGACGCCGAGTTTCGGCCACATCGCTTCCAGCGATCGGGTCACCGCGCCCGGCTGCTTTGCGCTTGGCGAGGTCGGCGACCACTTTGGTCAATTTCGCATATGGCTTGGCGCCGCGCGCCTCGGCATGCTCGCGCGATTCCAGCACCAGGAAACAGCCGGCGGAGCCGAGCGCAAAGCCGCTTCCGCCCTCGCGCTGCCAGACCGGCGCATACGTCCCTTTCAGATTGAAGTCGCCGAATTCGTACAGGACGAGCAGATCCGAGCGCTCGCCATTATGGGCGGCGCCGACCAGCGCGATCTCGCTCTGTCCGGACTCGATGCGGGCCAGCGCGATCCGCGCCGCGTCGATCGAGGCGGCTTCCTCGCCCATGAAGGTGCGCGACGTTCCGCTCACGCCATGCACGATGGCAATGTTGCCGGCGAGCAGGTTGGAGAGCTGGGCCAGAAACAGCGTCGGCCGCAGATCGTTCATCAGCCGTTCGTTGAGAAATGCAGGGCTCGAATTGCCCTTGGCGTCGGCGGTCATGATCGCGAGGTCGACGGCAAGGTCGCGCTCGCCGCCGCCGGCGGCGACGATCATGTCCGTCCGGCCGAGAATTTCCTTGTTGCCTTTGACGCCCGCCGAATCCAGCGCCAGCCCCGCGGCATAGGTGCCGATGCGCTGCCACGCTTCCATCTGGCGCTGATCGCCCTTTTTCGGGATCTGGGCGTCGAAGGAAACCGGCGCGAGCGGGTGCACGACGTATGGCGCGAACCGCTTGTCGTCGAAATTGATCTTCTTTTCGTTCAGCGCATCCCAATGCGCGTCCAGTCCCTCGCCGAGCGAGGAGACGATGCCGATGCCGGTGATCCAGACTTCCTTGGCGGGCGCGGGTGTGGACTCAGTCATGCGTTATCGCCTGCAGTGGGAAGCCGATCTCTTTGGCCTTCGCGTCCATATGCACGCGCAGGGCCGGGTCGGGGAAGGGGGCGAGGCCGAAGGTGAGTTCGGCGCTGCATTTCAAGTCCTTGCCGACGCGTGCCTTGACCTTGGTGACGGCATAGCCGGAACCTTCGTGCTCGAGCTTCGCCTCGATCGTCAGCAACTCGCCGGGACTGACGAACCCGCGCATCTTGGCTTCCTTCACGATGGCCAAAAACGGCATCCGCTGGAACTTCAGGACGCCGAGGATCAGCCAGCCCGAACTCTGCGCCATCGCTTCGGTCAGCAGCACGCCGGGCATGATCGGAAAACCCGGGAAATGCCCCTCGAAGATGGTGTGCTTGGCCGGAACCTGCGCCTCGACCGTGATTTTCTTCTCGTCGAGATTGAGGTCGACGATGCGGTCGATCAGCGTGAAGTAGTCGAGGTTCATGGCGGGTGACTAAAGCGTTTTCCAGCGAAGTGAAGGCCGGTTCGCGTCAAGAAAACGCGTCACAACCAAGAATCCGTAAGCCCCGCTCCGATCGATCGGAGCGGAAATGGAGCTTAAGCGCCCGGCGCGGCGTTCTTGGCGGCGACCAGTTCGTCGATGCGATCGGCGAGATTCTGCAGCACGAAATACTGCTCGGTCGTGGCCTTGCCGTCGTTGACTTCCTGGGTCCATTTTTCGAGCGGCATCTTGATCCCGAAAGCCTTGTCGATGGCAAAGGCGATGTCGAGGAAATCAAGGCTGTCGATTCCGAGATCGTCGATGGCGTGGCTCTCCGGCTTGATCGTGTCGCGCGGAATGTCGCAGGTCTCCGCGATAATGTTGGCGATCTGATCGAATGTGGAAGACATCATTAAGCCTTTGATATATTGAGGATATTCCGGAACGGCTTGAGAGGGCGGGGGCGTGGCCCCGGAAGGCCCAGTTCCCCTCGGCCGGAGTTGAGTGCCCGTATATCGGAGCAGGCCGCTGAGTTCAATGGAGGCGGGCCGTTCCCGTCACATTGGATTTGGCGACAAAAATGGGCAGATTCGGGGAGGCGGCCGTGCGATGGAGCGTGGACGGTAGCCCGGGCGAGCGAAGCGACCCCGGGGCTGCTCTATGCCCCGCTACAGTTCATCCCGCGCGCCGCATGAACCCGTCGAAATAGGCCGCCAGCGCCGCATGCCCATCGAGCGGCAGCACATGCGCGACGTATTGATCCGGCCGCACCACCACCATGCAGCCCTTGTCCCGGTCGATGCCGCGCATCGCAAAGATGTCGTGGCCGCCTCGGATCGGGACAGAACATCTTTTCGTAGTCGATCGAAGCCCGTAGCGTCCTTTGTGCGGGAGCAGGAGCGGGGGCATCGCCTCGATCGCAAGTTCGGGATGCGGCTGCTGGAATACCGCGCGGACATCGATCACTGAATCGATATCGGCGCCCGCGGCGCGTGTACCGCTTCACGGGAGAGTTCGGGCTCGCGCCCAGGAAGTCGCACAGCGCGCGAACGGGAGAACTGGCGTCAGCGGGATCGCCGCCGTCGGCAAAGATGAAAATCCGGAACCGTCCGTCCGCTTTGGCGACGTGCCCCAGATGAACCGGCTTGGCGTCCGCCAGGCGGATGACCGGCGCGGAGTGAAAGCGCGTGCCGATCGCAAAGCCCGTGGCGAGATGCTGATGTTCCGCCGCGGCGGTGAGCAGGGACGGGCGGTAGCGCGTCGCCGTTCCCGCGGTATAGCGGCCGTGCCGGACGAAATAGTTTTGGGTTTCGGCGGCGTCCGCGCCCTTGTTGTCGCCTTTGGCGGAAGCGAGGATTTCGGCCCATTCGCGGTCGAAGTCGATCAGCTCTTTCGCGACCGCCTGCCGCTCCGCCGAATAGCTGTGCAGGAGAGACGGCGCGCTGCGTCCGCGCAGCACGGCAGCGAGCTTCCAGCCGAGATTGAAGGCGTCCTGCATCGAGACGTTCATGCCCTGGCCCGCCTTCGGGCTGTGGGTGTGGCAGGCATCGCCGGCGATGAAGACGCGGGGCAGGCGTGTTGCGATGTCTTCCGCTGGCACGTCGTCGAACTTGTCGGTCAGTCGCTGCCCGATCTCGTAGACCGACCACCAGGCGACCTCCTTCACGTCGAGCGTATAGGGGTGGAGAATCCGCCGCGCCTTGGCAATCAAATCGTCCGAGGTGATGTTGCGGTTGGCGACGCGCTCGCCGGCGTCGAGGTTGGTGAGTTCGACATAGAGCCGGACGAGATAGCCGCCTTCGCGCGGAATCACGAGGATGCTGCCGTCATTGGCCGACTGGATCAGCACCTTGAAGCGGATGTCGGGAAAGTCGGTGACGGCCAGGATGTCCATCACGCCCCAGGCATGGTTGGCGGAATCGCCGCGCAGCTCGCGCCCGATCGATTTGCGCACCGTGCTGCGCGCGCCGTCGCAGCCGACGACGTAGCGCGCCCTGACGGTTTCGATCTCGCCTTCGTGCCCGGCATCGAGCCGTTCGAGGCGAACGGTCACCGCGTGATCTTCGAACCGCGCCGCCGTTGAAATCTCGAGGTCGAGCAGCCGCCGCGAATAATACGGCTCGAGCTTTGACGGCGATTTGCGCATGACGTCGAGATAGCAATCATGCACGCGCGCCTGATTGAGGATGACATGCGGCATTTCCGACAGCCCGTCCTCGACATCCCTGACGCGGCCGCTGCGCACGATGTTTTCAGGCTTGCTGTCGTCCGGCTTCCAGAACGTCGTCTCGGTGATCCAGCAGGCTTCCTTCAGCACGCGCTCGCTGAAGCCAAAGGCGTCGAACATTTCCATGGTGCGGCAGGCGACGCCGTCGGCCTGTCCGAGCAGCAGCCGGCTCGGCTTCTGCTCGACGATGCAGGTCTTGATGTCGGCAAAGGCCGCAAGCTGCGCCGCCAGCGTCAGCCCGGCCGGTCCGCAGCCGACGATCAGGACGTCGACTTCCTCAGGAACTGGTCCGGCCATGCCCGACGGCAGGACCCGCTCGGCGGGATCGGCGATATCAGGCTCGCCCGGTTCAAAACCGTTCAGGTGGAATTGCATGGTATGACGCCTCGGCTGCCCCGGAAAAGTAGGGCGGATTAGCGATAGCGTAATCCGCCGCACTCTCCAAGCAACGCCGACATCTTCGATTGCGGTTTCGTCGAGAGCGGCGGATTACGCTATCGCTCATCCGCCCTACGATCTGCTCATCACGGCTTCTTGCCTTCATCCAGAAACGCCTGCACCGCCTCGAACAGCTTCAGCCGGTTGCGCTCCATGATGATGCTGTGCGTGCCTTCGGCGAGCGCGACGTAGCGCTTGTCGGGCGAGTTCACCAGCAGCGGAAACAGCGTCTGCGCCATGTAGGGCGGCGTGTCGCGGTCCCATTCGGCGTGGACCAGCAGCGTCGGCACGGTGATCTTCGAAGGATCGTAATAGGGTTTGCCGGCGCCGAAGAAGTCGGCGCTGTCCTGCACCACGCCGTTGGGCGCGCGCAGCACGGGCGGGGTCATCGCCGCACCGACCGGGTCGGTTGCGAACGTCGCGTCGGCCCAGGCGTCGAACCAGCCGGCGGGAATGAGGCTGGCTTTCTTGTCCTCGGGCACGCCGGTGTACCAGCGCTCCTTGGCCTGATCGCGATTGACCATCCGGTACGCGCCAAGCTTGCCGGGACCGGCCTGCACCAGCGAAGCCGTTTGCCGGATCCAGGCCGGCGCGTAGAGCACGAGACGTTCGACCTTCGCGGCGTTCTGCGTGGTGTAGGTCGCCATCAGCGTCGTGCCCCACGACCAGCCCAGCAGGTTGAGGCGCGGAATGTTGCGGCGCTGCAGGATGAAGTCGACGGCGGTGCCGATGTCCTTGACCGCGGTCTGGCCGGTGACGATGGGCGCATTGGCTTCCGGCTTGTCGGCCATCTCGGCCGGCCGCGTGGATTTGCCGTAGCCGCGCAGGTCCAGCAGCCAGACGTCGTAGCCGCGCGCGGCGATGTATTCCATCCAGGACATGCCATCGAGCTTGAGGTCGAACGCCGTCTCGGAGGGGTAGGTCGCGCCGTGCACGTAGAGCACGGTCTGCTCGGGCCGGAACGAGGTCATGTCGGCCGGCCGCTTGTTGCGGACATATATTTCGATGCCGGGATCAGCCGTCTTCACCATCATCTCTTCAGTCACCAGAGCCCTCGTTTGTGCCAGCGCGGGAATTGAAAAGAGTGTTGCGAGAGCAAAGCCTGCGGCAGTGATTAGAAATTTCAATGGTGCCTCCCTCGTTTTCTTCGCTTTTGTCGTGATCCGCCGTAACGGAAATTGCAGCGACGCGGCATCCAAACTCGCCCGGTCCGATGCCGGCAACAACATTGACGTGACGGGATGAGGCCCAGATGCGGATGGGCTATTCGGGGTGTTTCCAGTTCTTCCCAGTGTCGGCGCCGATTCTGAGACGCGCGCTACTGCGCGTCACGCGCCTTAATATTCTTTTTACCATAAGTATTCATAATAGCACCATATTCCAGCAAAGGTCTTTTTCATGGCTCGCCGAGAAGCAAGGCCTGCCGTTCGCAGGAACGAAAACGTATTGAGCTTTGAGCGTCCGCCGGCGAGAGCGGTCGGCGCTGACGCTCTCGACCTGGTTTATCAGGCCGCCGAGATTTTCAACGGCATGGAGAAAGATGCGCGAGAAATCGAAGCTCGTGCTCACGCCATGTGCAATAGCGCCGCGGAACGTCTGAAGCTGGCGGAGCAACGAACCGAATCCGCCGAGCATTCGTTGCGAGAGGTCGTCGCTAACGCGGATCGCAAGCTTGCTGACGCTTCCAGAGCCTTGGCGAACATTGAACTACGCATCACGGCCGCGGAGGACGCGGCGGCAGCTGCGGAAATTCGCGCGCATGTAGCTGAGATGGAAGCCCACGAGGTGAAACAGAGTCTGGCGCTGGTCGAGGACGCTATTCGCAGGCGGTTGCTTTGCGCTAGCCCGGAAGCCTCTCACAGATTGCACGACGTAGCCTGACTGAGCCGAGATTTCGATCCGAATTCTGCTCAAGCGCTGGCAGGACCTTCGCTCGACTGATCCGCGGTGTTGTCGAAGCAAAAGACTAGCCCTGCGGCGTCACCGATATTCTGGCGCAGTCGCGGCGGCCCATCAGCACGCAGTCCTGGGTCTTGCGCAGATCGGCGATGCTGACGGCGAGCCAGATGCCGATGGCGGTCAGCGCCACGGTGAAGGCGAGCGCTGCGATATTGGCCAGCATGCGATGACGGAAATCGTCGCCCTCGTCGCGCGGACGCTCGTAGCGCGACAGATCGTTCGCGGCGTCGCGTGTTGGTGGCCTTGGTGCTTGCCGGGTCTGGAGTTCTTCCCGCTGGGCTCGGGGGTGGGCGGAGGTGCGCGGCCGGAACTTGAGCACCACGTGCTCATCGTCCGAGATAATGGGCCGCTGGGTTTTCACTGCCGCAGATCCGCGAGAAATCCTGCACCTTTCATAGCACGACGGCAGTGCTTCCAACATGAAATCTTGCCGGACGCGGGGCAGCCATCCATCCGCGCAATGTCTGATGGAACCGCTGCCGTCGACTGGAATCCGTTACCGTCGGGCCATCGGTCGCTGCTTGCCGACAATCCCATCACGGCATTGTAAACGCCGTCCACGGGCGATTTGCCGGGATAAGGACGCGAGGCTCAAGCAAAGGGGCAAACCATGGCCAATACGCGCGACCCGATCCTCAAGCCGATCCCGATCCTGTCACTGCGCCCGACCCAGATGACGGTCGGGATGCGGGAGGTCAAGGAGAAGCGAAAGCGCTGGCGGGAGCACAAGTCGGAAAAGAAACGCGCCGAGCTGCTCGGCAAGCACATGATCCCGGTCGTGCTCGGGCCGGACGAACGACTATTACGTCGTCGATCACCATCATCTGGCGCGTGCACTGCACGATGAAGGCGTCGAGCACGTCCTGGTCACGGTGATCGGCGATCTGACCATGGTCGAACGCGAGGCGTTCTGGACCGTGATGGACCACAAGCGATGGGCCTATCCCTACGACGCCAAGGGCGAGCGCCGGCGGTACAAGGACCTGCCGAAATCGGTCACCGGCCTCGCCGACGATCCGTTCCGCAGCCTCGCCGGGGAATTGCGCCGCATCGGCGGCTTCGCCAAGGACATCACCCCGTTCAGCGAATTTCTGTGGGCGGATTTCCTGCGCCGCAAGATCCCGCGCAAGAGCGTGGAGGAGAATTTCGGCAAGGCGATCGAGAAGGCGCTCGGCTTTGCCAGGAGCAAGGACGCGGTCTATCTGCCGGGCTGGTGCGGACCCGTCGACTAGACTAGTTGCGGTTTATTCGTCCAGGAAGGGCGACAGGCGGCGGCTCTTTCTCCGTGTCGTCCTTGCCGCCAAGCTTCTTGTGCAGCCAGCGTTCGATCCGGCCGCCGACGGTCAAGCACCGCGAAGGTGATGACCAGTGCGATGATCACCACGCGCCATTGCCCGAGGCCGCAGACGATTCCGATGCAGGCCGCCAGCCAGGTGCAGGCGGCGCTGGTCAGCCCGCGAACCCTGAAATGACGCCCGGCGTGAACGATGACGCCGGCGCCGAGGAAGCCGATCCCGGTCAGGATTCCCTGCATCACCCGGCTGCCCGCGTCGGAGACGATTTTGGCCTCGTCCGTATGGACCAGCACCAGCAGCATGGCCGTCGCCAGGCTGACCAGCGCCAGCGTCTTCAACCCGATCGGCTTGCCATGCAGATCGCGGTTGAGGCCGATCGCGCCGCCCGCCAGCGTGGCGATGCCGAGACGCAGCATGATTTCGGTCCAGTCCAGCAACGCGGAAAACCTCCGGGCTCAGCCCTGTTTCGGCAGCCGTCCCATCATGTAGAACTCGTCGTTCGGGCGCATCGCGGTGACGTTGGCCAGCCGGTTCGACAGCGCAAAGAAGGCCGCGATCGCGGTGATGTCCCAGATGTCGTCGTCGGAAAAGCCGTGGCCGGCGATCTCGGCAAAATCGGCCTCTGAAACCGTCTCGGCCTCCCGGCTCACCTTCATGGCGAAGTCGAGCATGGCGCGCTGCCGCGGCGTGATGTCGGCCTTGCGGTAGTTGACGGCGATCTGGTCGGCGATGACGGGGCTTCTTGGCCCGGATGCGCAGGATCGCGCCATGCGCAATCACGCAGTAATGGCACTGGTTGGCGGCCGATGTCGCCACCACGATCATCTCGCGCTCGGCCTTGGTCAGCCCGCTGTCCTTCTCCATCAGCGCGTCGTGATAGGCAAAGAAGGCGCGAAATTCGTCCGGGCGGTAGGCCAGCGTCAGGAAGACGTTCGGGACGAAGCCGGATTTCTCCTGCACCGCGAGGATCCGGGTGCGGATGTCCTCCGGCAGTTTGTCGATGGCGGGCGGCTGAAATCGTTTGGTGGCGGGCTTGGTCATGAAAGGGTTCCGGCTTAAGGCCGCGACGCGGCGTTGCCGGAACCATATATCGTATTGCGGCGAAGTGGATACCGGCGCGCGCGAAGAATCGGCGCGAACGCTAGCCGCTCTCAGCGCAACGGCTTCTTCAGCAGCGAGAACCGGTCGGGGTCGAGCCCCATCGAGGGCTGCAGCATCGGCGCTTCCACCGGCGTCATGACGCGGGCGGAGGCGCGGTCGCCGCCGGCCGCGGGATCGCTGGGCGCATCGCGGTTGGAGGTGGCGCCGCGCCAGCGCTCCAGCACCGCGGCGACGAAGTGCATGTCATGGCCGGCGGTGACCGACGGCGAGGAAGCGATGGTGGCTTCGCTGCGCGGCAGTTGATGCACCGGAACTTCCTTGAAGCGCAGGCGGGTCGGCAGCGCCACGCCTTCGCCGAACGCCAGCACTTCGCGGGTGCCGAGCGACGGCACGAACGACAGCAGGTTCGCGGCGGCGTCGGAGACCGCCGAGCGCAGCAGCGCCTGGTCGCGGTCGTTGGCAAGGCGCATCGCAAACAGCGTGTTGCATTGCGAGATGATGGTGGCGTCGAGTTCGGCCGGACGCTGGGTGACGAGGCCGAGGAAGACGCCGTATTTGCGGCCTTCCTTGGCGATGCGCGAGACGGCCTTCCGCGTCGGACCGAAGCCGATGTTGCGATCGGCCGCGGCATAACGGTGCGCTTCCTCGCAGACGAACAACAGCGGCGAGACGCCGTCGCTCCACAGGCCGAAATCGAACGCCATGCGGCACAATACCGACACCACGGAATCGACGACTTCGGCGGGGAAGCCGGCGAGTTGCATGATGGTCATCGGCCGGCCGTTGGCCGGCAGACGGAACAAATGGCTGATGACCTCCGCCATGGTGTCGCCGCCGACATTGGCGTTGTCGAACATGAAGGTGTAGCGCGGATCGTTGCGCACGGTTTCGATGCGCGAAATCAGCTTGTGATAGGTGATGCGCGAGGAGCGGTTCTCCAGCTTGCCCATCCGCTCGTCGATCAGCGAAATCAGATCGGACAATCGATACGGCACCGGCGTATCGACGGTGTAGCCGCCGGACTTCGCGTCCATGCGCTTGAGCCCGAGCCGGTCGGAGTTCTGGTATTGCGTGTAGATGCCCTTCGCCATCGGGATGATTTCGGCGAGAACGTCGAGCTCATCCGGCACGCCCGGACGGCCGCCGAACAGCACGTCGACGATTTCCTCGAAATTGAACAGCCAGAACGGCAGTTTCAGGTTGCGCGGGTTGAGCACCATCGCGCGGTCGCCGAAGCAGCGGCCATACTCGTTATGGACGTCGAGCAGGAATACCCGCAGGTTCGGCCGTGCCTGCAAGATCTCGTTGAGCAGCAGCGAAACGCTGGTCGACTTGCCGACGCCGGTGGAGCCGAGCACCGCGAAATGCTTGGAAAGCATTTCCTCGACGTCGACATAGGCGATCACGGACTTGTCCTGCTGCAGGGTGCCGATATTGATCTGGTCCGACCCGCTCGGCGCATAGACCGTGCGAAGGTCCTCGGCGGTGACGACCTCGACGGCGTCGCCGATCGTCGGATAATTGGTGACGCCGCGCTGGAATTTGGGACGGTCGCCGCCGGAAATCTCGCCGAGCAGGTCGACCGATGCGGTCGCCATGTATTCATCGGAGTTCTGCTGGTTCTCGCACGACACCTCGGTGATCATCGCAATGATGGTGGTCGCGGTCGCGCAGCGGATGCTGATGAAGCGCCCGACGGTGGCGCGGGCTTCGGTGACGGGCACCGGGCCCGTCGCCAGAAGTCCGACCCGGGCGAGGGAGCCGCGCACGGAAATCACACGTCCGAAGGATGTCACGATGTTGAGTCTCATGAAATGAGGTCTGGCGGCCATTATGAGCAGCCCCGACTAGCGAAACGGTTAAACAGGTCAGCTTTCGTATTGGCTAAATCCGCGCCATCTCGGTCAGGATTCGTTTTCGCAACGGATCTCCGCCGGCGCGGCAGGATGCCAGTTGTGCCTGAAAACAGGGGCTTTCTTGCAATTGCCTTCGCGCGCGCCGTCGGCTCCGCATTAACCCTTCGTTTACCATCCCGCGCGAGAGCCGCGGCCGGGCAGGGTTTCCCGGCAGGCCTGCAATGCCGCATCGCCAACGGTAACCGTGGCGTGTAGGCAGGTAACCGATCGCTAACCGCAAGTTGTAACTCGCCCTCCACGAGTGCTGCGTAATACTGCCGCGGGGCGCACGATCAGCGGTCTGAAGTTCCATTATGCGGACTTCCATCGCCATCGAGAGGCGGATCGAGTGAGCAACGAGGGCGGTCGTAAAATGTCGGGTGGTTCGGCCGGTTCTGCGCGATACAGCAGAACCGTCAAACTGCTCGTGGCGTGCGGGATCCTGCTCGTGGCGATGCTTGCACTGGACCCGGTGGCGTGGGACCTCCGCGAATACGTGCTGTTTGCGCTCGTCGCCGTCCTGACCGTCATCGCCGGTCTGCTGGTGAGGCGCGATCGCCTGACCGATCAACGGCTCGCGGCCGAACGGCTCCAGCTCTCGGTCGCCGTGAACAACATTCCGCAAGGCCTCGTGCTCTATGACGCGTCCGCGCGGATCATCATCTGCAACCAGCCCTATATCGACATGTTCGGACTGTCGCCGGAGGTCGCCAGGCCCGGCTGCACCATGCAGCGGCTGATCGCCCACCGCAAGGAAACCGGATCATTCGACGGCGACGTCGACGCATTCTGCAACGCGATCATCCAGACGGTGTCGCTCGGCAAGGCGACGCGGCAAATCACGGAAGCGCCGGGGGGCCGGGCGATCGAGATCATCAACCGGCCGCTGAAGAGCGGCGGATGGGTCGCGACCATCGAGGATATCACCGAACGCCGGCGCGCCGAGGAGAAGATCGCGCATCTGGCGCATTACGACGGGCTGACCGAACTGCCGAACCGGATCCTGTTCCGCGAGCGGCTGGAACAGTCGCTGAAGGCGATACGGCCGGACGAGCAGCTGGCGGTGCTCTATATCGATATCGACGAGTTCAAGAGTATCAACGACGCGCTCGGCCATCCGGTCGGCGATGAGCTGCTCAAGGCCGTCGCCGAGCGTCTGCGCGATTGCCTCGGGGAAACCGACGTGGCGGCGCGACTGGGCGGTGACGAGTTCGCGGTCATTCAGACCGCCATCAAGGAGCAGTCGGAAACCACCGCGCTGGTCGATCAAATCCATCTCGCGATCAGGCAGCCGTTCGAATGCATGGGACATCTGATCACCACCGACGCCAGCATCGGGATCGCGCTGGCGCCCGGCGATGGCGTAGACCTCGACCAGTTGCTGAAGAACGCCGACCTCGCGCTCTACGGCGCCAAGGGCGACGGCCGGCGAACCTATCGCTTCTTCGAGGCCGGCATGGAACACCGCGCCAAGGCACGGCGGAGCCTGGAGCTCGAACTGCGCCAGGCGATCAGCGACGGCGGCTTTGAGGCCCACTATCAGCCGGTCGTCAATCTCGAGGACGGCAAGATCTCATCCTGCGAGGCGCTGCTGCGGTGGCGGCATCCCGAGCGCGGCATGATTTCGCCGGCGGAATTCATCCCGGTCGCGGAAGACAGCGGGCTGATCAACGAGCTCGGCCTGTGGGTGCTCAACACCGCCTGCGCCGAGGCCGCCACCTGGCCGGATCACGTTCGCGTCGCGGTCAACGTCTCGCCGGTGCAGTTCAGGAGCCAGTCGCTGGCGTTGAACGTGGCGGCGGCGCTCGCGGCCAGCGGCCTTGCGGCCAGCCGGCTGGAGCTCGAGATCACCGAAGCCGTGCTGATACGCGACGACGACGTGGCGCTCGACATGCTGCATCAGTTGCGCGCGCTGGGTGTCCGGATCGCGCTGGACGATTTCGGCACCGGCTATTCCTCGCTGAGCTATCTGCAGCGTTTCCCGTTCGACAAGATCAAGATCGATCGTTCCTTCATCAAGGACATCGCCGGCCCCGGCGCATCCTCCTCCATCGTCCAGGCGGTGGTGAACATCGCGGCCGCCAGCGACATGACGACGACGGCCGAAGGCGTCGAAACCGAGCAGCAGCGGAACTTGCTCCACATTCTCGGCTGCACGGAGATGCAGGGCTTTCTGTTCAGCCCCGCGATACCTGCCGACGAGGTGAGGCGGCTGTTGCTTTCGCATCGCGGCACTGCAATGTCGGCTGCTTGAAACGCCGGGCGCGGCTTGCTATCCAGTCTGCATAACAAGAAACAGGGCAGGGTGGACCGCGATGAATCGCGACAACGCATCTTGAGAGATCCGGCGCCGGCTTCCGCGCTCGCACCATTCCGTGTCAGGAACTATCGCTTTCAGTGGCCCGCCGATCTGCTCACCTCGTGGGCGTTCGAGATGGAAACGCTGATTCTCGGCTGGTACGTGCTGGTCGAGACCGGGTCGGTGCTGCTGCTCACCCTGTTCGCCTCGCTCGGCTATGTCGGCACACTGGTCGCGCCGATGATCGGCGTCGATCGGCGACCGGATCGGTCACCGCGATCTGCTGGCGATGATGCGCGCGGTTTACGCGATGCTGGCGGCCGCGCTGATGATCGCTGGCGCTGTCGGGTCACCTGGCGCCGCTCTATGTCTTCGTGATCGCGGCCGTGATGGGCGTCGTCCGTCCGTCGGACCTCGGCGTGCGCAGCGCGCTGGTGGCGACCATCATGCCGCGTGACCAGTTGATCGGGGCGATCAGCATCTCGCGGACGACGATGGACACCGCGCGCATCGCCGGCGCGCTGAGCGGCGCCGGATTGTTCGCCGCGCTCGGCATGGGCCCGGCCTATGTGGCGATCGTCTGCCTTTATATCACGGCGACCGCGCTGACGCTGTGCATCGTGGCGCCGGCAAAGCCGCACGCGGCGGGCGAGGCCGCCAGCGAGGCGTTGCAACGCTCGCCGTTGCGCGACCTCAAGGCGGGCGTGGCCTATGTCTGGACCACGCCGCTGATGCAGGCCGCGTTGTGGGTGGCGTTCCTCGCCAACCTGACGGCCTATCCGCTCACCAACGGCCTGCTGCCCTACATTGCCAAGGCGGTCTACGGCACCAACCAGACCGGGCTTGGCTATCTGTCAGCAAGCTTTGCGATCGGTTCGCTCGCCGGCTCGATCGTGTTGAGCCTGGTCCGGGATATCAGGGTGGCGCGGCTGATGATCGGCGCCACCGTCGCCTGGTACGTGACGCTCCTGATCTTCGTGCAGATGCAGACGGTGCCGACCGCGATCCTGTGCCTGATGGTGGCGGGCTTCTCGCAGAGCCTCGCCATGATTTCGGTCGCCGTCATCCTGATGCGGACTTCGAGCGAGAATTTCCGCGGCCGGGTGATGGGCGTGCGCATGATGGTGATCTATGGCCTGCCGATCGGCCTCCTGGCCGCCGGCAGCCTGATCGAAGAGATCGGCTTTGCCGCGACCGGAACGCTCTACGCGGCGGCCGGTCTCGCCTTGATGCTGGCCGTCGTGCTGCACTGGCGCGCCGATCTCTGGCACGTGCACGCGCCGGCAAACGCGCGGTAGGCGGCTGGCAGCTCACTGCATCTTGATGTCGGCTTCCTTCAGCACCGGCTCCCACTTCTTCGCTTCCGCGCGCATGAAGGCGTCGAAATCCGCGGGCGAACTGCCGACCGGCGTGGCGCCCATCTTTTCCAGCGCGGTCAGCACCACCGGGTCCTTCAAGGCGGCGGCGAGGTCGGCGTGGATTTTGGCGATCACGTCCGGCGCCATGCCGGCAGGGCCGAGTACGCCCCACCAGACCGCGGCGTCATAGCCGGCGATGCCAGCTTCCGCGATCGTGGGAACATCAGGCAATGCCTTCGAGCGCTGCGCCGTCGTGACCGCAAGCGCGCGCACCGCGTTGCCTTCGAGCTGGCCGACCACTTCGGGCAGCGGATTGACGCTGATCGGAATCTCGCCGGCGATCACGGCGGTCAGCGCAGGGGCGCCGCCCTTGTAGGGGATGGACTGGATCTTGACCTTGGCCATGTAGTTGAGCAGCTCGCCGGCCAGATGCGCCGAGGTGCCGTTGCCGGACATGCCGTACGATAGAGATCCCGGTTTTTCGCGCGCGGTCGTCAGCAAGTCGCCGAGGTTCTTCATCGGACTGTCCTTCGACACCACGATCGCGAGCGGCGAATAGGCGATCTCGCTGATCGCGGTAAAATCCTTGAAGGTGTCGTAGGGCAGTTTTGGATAGAAGAACTGGTTCAGCGGATGGCCGCTGGCGACCAGGATCAGCGTGTAGCCGTCCGGCGCGGATTGCGTGAGCGCCTGCGAGGCGATGATGCCGCCGGCGCCCGGACGGTTTTCGATCACCGGCTGCTGGCCCCAATTCTTCGACAGCGATTGTCCGAGCGTGCGTGCCAGTACGTCGACCGCGCCGCCGGCGGCGTAGGGCACCAGGATGCGCACGGGTTTGGTCGGGAACGACTGGGCGTGGGCGGTTGCGGCCGTCAGCGAAAGCGCTGCGACGGCGACAAGGCCAGGAAAAGTCCTGCTGAAAACGGACATGCGAAACGCCTTCCTCCGATACGGATTATTTGTTGACTGGACCTTATAATTTGTACAAACGTACAAAAGTCGACAGCGGAAAGCAAATGCGATGACGCGAAATCCCAACATGCGGGAAGCCATCCTGAGCGCGGCCGAGTTGCTGTTCTCGACGCACGGCTTCAACGCCGTGTCGATCCGCGACATCGCGCTGGAGGCCGGCGCCAACCCGGGCAGCATCACCTATCATTTCAAGAGCAAGGACGGCCTGCTGCTCGAAATCTACCGGCGCCATTGCGGGCCGATGAACAAGCGGCGCATCGAATTGCTGGTGGCCGCAAGGCGCGTGCGCGACGTTCAGGACCGGCTGGAAGCGATCGTGCGCGCCTATGTGCAGCCGGCGTTTTCCTCGAGCACCGACCTTGCCGGCGGCGGCGCGCGGTTTACGCGGCTGCGCGCGGTGATGTCGGCGGAAGGCAACGCCGTGGTGGGACGCATCATCGCGGAAATCTTCGACGACACCACCAACGCCTTCATCGAGGCGATCGAGGAAAGCCTGCCGCATCTGCCGCGGACGACGATCGTGTGGCGGTCGCAATTCCTGCTCGGCGCGCTCTATTATACCCTCGTCAGCCCGGAGCGGGTCACGCGGCTGTCGCGCGGCGAAGCCGATGGCGCCGATATGGCGGAAGCGATCGAGCAACTCGTCTCGGCGACGGTTGCCTCGCTGCAGGCGTCCGACGTCGATCACATCGACGGCCGGGCGAAGCCGGTGCAGCCCTCCGTAAAAGGCGCTGCGGCCAAGCGAAAAGAAAATCCGGCGGACTAGGTTGCGCGAAAACCATCCCGCGCGTTCAACACTGCAGAAGGTACCATGGACAAGCCGACCATCCCCGGACCCGATCCCGATACGCGAACGCCGAAATTCAAACTCCCGGCGCTGGCGTGCGACGCGCATACCCACATCTTCGGCCCCGGCGATAAATATCCCTACGCCCCGGGACGGCCCTATACGCCGCCCGATGCGCCGCTGGAGGATTTCCGCGCGCTGCACAAGAAGCTCGGGATCGGCCGCGCCGTCATCGTCAATGCCAGCGTGCACGGCACCGACAACCGGGTGGCGCTGGACGCCATCGCGGTGAGCAACGGCACGTTTCGCGCCGTCGCCAATATCGACGACAGCATTACCGAGCGTGGCTTGCGCGAACTGCATGAAGGCGGCTTTCGCGGCTGCCGCTTCAACTTCGTGCGCCATCTCGGCGGGGTGCCCGATATGGGCGTCTTCCACCGCATCGTCGCGATGGTGGCGCCGCTCGGCTGGCATATCGATCTGCATTTCGACGCGGTCGATCTGCCTGAATATGCGGAGATGCTGGCCAAGCTGCCGGTGCGCTACACCATCGATCACATGGGGCGGGTCAAGGCCTCCGACGGTCTCGACCAGCTTCCGTTCCGCACGCTGATCGACCTGATGCAGCGCGACGAGAAATGCTGGGTCAAGGTGTGCGGCTGCGAGCGGGTGTCGTCGGGCGGGCCGCCGTTCCACGACGCGGTGCCGTTCGCGCGCCGCATCATCGAGACCGCGCCGGATCGCGTGATCTGGGGAACCGACTGGCCGCATCCCAACGTCAAGGTGATGCCCAATGACGGCGACCTGGTCGACCTGATACCGCTGTTCGCACCGGAGCCCGAGTTGCAGCAGAAGATCCTGGTCGACAATCCGGCGCGGCTGTTCGAGTTTTGAGAAGGGCGCTAGCGATGGCGGACAAGCGCGAGCGACACACAATGGGCCGGCGCCGGACGCTCGTTCGCCGGGGTGGCCGCGCTGGCTGCAGCATTGCTGTTGCCGCAAGCCGCCGGCGCGCAGAACTATCCGAACAAGCCGGTGCGGCTGATCCTGCCGTTCGGCGCCGGCGGGGTTGCCGACGTCACGGCGCGGCTGGTCACCGAAAAACTCGGCGAAAAGCTCGGCCAGCGCTTCGTCATCGAGAACATGCCGGGCGCCGGCGGCATCAACGCGGCCCGCGCCGTGCTGTCCGCGCCCGCGGATGGCTATACGCTGGCGCTGTTTTCCAACGGCACCGCCATCTCGGTATCGCTGTTCAAAAGCCTCGGCTTCAACCCGGTGACCGATTTCGTTCCGGTATCGAGCATGGGCTATTTCGATTTCATCTTCGTGACGCAAGCCGGCTCGTCCTATCCGACGCTGGCCGAATTCATCAAGGCGGCGAAAGCAAAACCCGCGACGCTCAATGTCGGCACCATCAATGTGGGGTCGACGCAGAATCTTTCGGCGCAATTGTTCAAGTCGACCGCCGGCGTCGACGTCACCATCGTGCCGTTCCGCAGTTCGCCCGACGTGCTGATCGCGCTGTTGCGCGGCGATATCCAGATGGCGATCGAAAACTACACGGCGGTGCAGTCGCATGTGGCTGACAAGGCGGCGATTGCGGTGGCGTCGTCGGGCACCATCCGCACCACGTTCCTGCCCGAGGTGCCGACGGTGAAGGAAGCCGGCGGCGGCGATTTCGAGGCGCGGTCCTGGAATGCTATTTTCGCGCCCAAGGGCACGCCGCCGGAAGCGATCAAAATTCTCAACGCCGCGCTGCGCGAGGTGCTCGACATGCCGGAGTTGAAGAAGCGCGCGCTCGATCTCGGTATCGAGGCCAAGGCCAGTTCGCCCGAGGAGATCCTCGATCGGCTCAAGAGCGACATCGACAAATGGGCCGCGGTGATCGAGCGGGCAGGAATTGCCAAACAATAGTCGCTGAGCCGGTGCGGCCGGCGATGCGTAACGAGCAAGGAGGAAATCGATCATGAGCAAGCTGGCAAAACGGGCCTGGTGGTCACGGCGCATCCCGGCGATTTCGTCTGGCGCGCGGGCGGCGCGATCGCGCTGCATGTCAAGAAGGGCTATCGCGTCAAGATCGCCTGCCTGTCGTTCGGCGAGCGCGGCGAAAGCCAGTTCGCCTGGAAGGAGGCGGGCGCGACCATGGAGAAGGTCAAGGCCGGCCGCCGCGACGAGGCGCAGCGCGCCGCCGACATGCTCGGCGCGGAGATCGAGTTCTTCGATGCCGGCGATTATCCGCTGCGGCTGACGGAAGCGCATTTCGACCGCATGGTCGATATCTACCGCGAGCTCAATCCGTCCTTCGTGCTGACGCATGCGCTGGAGGATCCCTATAATTTCGATCATCCGAACGCCGCGCACTTCGCCCAGGAAACCCGCGTGGTCGCGCAGGCGATGGGCCACAAGCCCGGCGCCAAATACACCTACTCCGCGCCGCCGGTGTTTTTGTTCGAGCCGCACCAGCCGGAGATGTGCAATTTCAAGCCGCAGGTGATCCTCAACATCGACGAGGTCTGGGAGATCAAGCGCAAGACTTTTGAAATTCTCGCGGCGCAAAAACATCTGTGGGCCTATTACGAGCGGGTGGCGCTGCAACGGGGCGTGCAGGGCGGCCGCAACACCGGCAAGCCGATGACCTATGGCGAGGCCTATCAGCGGCTGTTCCCGATGGCGATGGAGGAGCTGGCATGACCGCGGCGGTGCGCCTGCGCACCTTGCTCGGCGACCATCCCGGCACGGCCGCTCTCAAGAACGGGTCGATCCGCTCGGATCTGGTCGAGTTCGACTTCGTGCCGTATTCGCCGACCAACAAGGGTTTCAAGCCCATGGTCCGCGAAGCCGCGTTCGACGTCTCGGAGATGGCGATCGTCACCTACCTGATGGCGAAATCCTTCGACAAGCCGATGGTGCTGCTGCCGGATGTCGTGCTGGCGCGGTTCCAGCATGGCCACGCGCTTTACAATGCGAAGGCGGGCAAGCTCGGCCCCCGCGACCTCAACGGCAAGCGCGTCGGCATCCGCTCCTTCTCGACCACGACCGGCGCCTGGCTGCGCGGCATTCTCGCCAATGATTACGGCGTCGATCTCGATTCGATCGACTGGGTGACCTTCGAGGACGCCCATGTCGCCGAATTCGTCGACACGACCAAGCGGGCGGGCGCGGGCAAGCAGGTCGTGCAGATGCTGATCGACGGCGAACTCGACGCGGTGCTGGGCGAGAAATCGGATCATCCGGACTTGAAGCCGCTGTTCGCCGATGTCGCCGCGGAAGAGAAGGCGTGGTTCGAGAAGCACAAGGTGGTGCCGATCAATCACATGGTGGTGGTGAGCCGGACCTTGTCCGAGCAGCATCCGGACGTGGTGCGGGAGGTGCACCGGATGCTCGCCGAGTCCGCCGCCGCGTCATCCGCCGCGCCGCGATTTGACCGGGACGAGATGCAGCGTTCGCTGGAACTGATCATCGATTATTCCGCGCAGCAAAAGCTCATTCCGCGCGCGTTCACGGTGGACGAGTTGTTCGACGACGTGACGCGGGCGCTTTAATTGTAGGGTGGGCAAAGCGCAGCGTGCCCACCATGACAAGCGCACTGGTTGATGGTGGGCACGCTACGCTTTGCCCACCCTACGGGAGAGACCCCAATGACCCCAGAGCCGATCTTCGATCTCGCCCATCTCGGCCACATGGAATTGCTGACGCCAAAACCGGACGAGAGCCTGAAATTCTTCGTCGACGTCATGGGCATGACCGTCAGCGGCCAGAAGGGCGAGTCGGTCTATCTGCGCGGCTGGGACGATTACGAGCGCTATTCGCTGAAGCTGACGGCTTCCAAAACCTCAGGGATGGAGCACATGGCGCTGCGCGCCCGCAGCCCGCAGGCGCTGGAGCGCCGCGTCGCCGCGCTGAAGGGATCCGGCTTCGACATCGGCTGGGTCGACGGCGACATGGGGCAGGGGCCGGCGTTCCGCTGCCGCGATCCCGACGGCCATATCGTCGAACTCTATTACGAGACCGAATGGTACCAGGCGCCGCCCGAACTGAAGCCGGCGCTGAAGAACCAGGCGCAGCGGTTTCCCGCACGCGGCGTCAATGTCCGCCGGCTCGACCACCTCAATTGCCTCGCGGTCGACATCAAGGCCAACCGTCTGTTCTTCGAGAATTATCTCGGCCTGCGCACCACCGAGCAGATCGTGCTCAACGACGGCAGCGAAGCCGCGATGTGGATGACGATGTCGAACAAGAGCTACGATTTCGCCTACACCCGCGACCACTACGGCAAGGCCGGCCGCTTCCACCACGTCACCTACGCGCTCGACAGCCGCGAGGAAATCTTGCGCGCCGCCGACATCTTTCTCGAAAACGGCGTCTACATCGAGACCGGCCCGCACAAGCACGCGATCCAGCAGACCTTCTTCCTCTATGTCTGGGAGCCCGGCGGCAACCGCGTCGAAGTCGCCAACGCCGGCGCCCGCCTCATCCTCGCGCCGGACTGGAAGCCGATCGTCTGGACCGAGGAGGAGCGCAAGAAGGGCCAGGCGTGGGGGCTGAAGACGATCGAGTCGTTTCACACCCACGGCACGCCGCCGGTGGAGTGACGGGTCGAGCCGGCGCTTGCTTCACCGTGCACTGCAGCATGATCGGCGCGGCAATCACGCAAAAACGCGCTGTCATGCTGCGCGACTGCAAGTAAGATCGCGTCATGACGTAAACCGGTTGCGGGAGGTCATGATGAGTAACCCGTCCTTGCAAGACGGTCCCTCCGGCTATCTTGAAAGCCTGATGAAGGCCGGCCAGCAGGCGACCAAAGCGTTCGATGACGCGCTGGCGGCTTCGATCGGCGTGCACGGTGATCCCGCAAAGGGTGGGGCGAAGTCGCCATTCGCCGTCGCGATGGGCATGCAGCAGCAGTTCTGGTCGCCCGTGACGGATTTCTGGCGCGGCTACTTCAACGACAAGCCCGCGCGCGGCGACCGGCGCTTCAAGGACGATGCGTGGAAGCATTCGCCGTTCTACGAGCTGCTCAAGCAATCCTATCTTGCGAATTCAAAGCAACTGTCCGAGCTCGTCGACGAGGCGCAGGTCGACGACAAGCTGAAGCTTCAACTGCGTTTCTATGCCCGGCAGTTCATCGATGCGATGAGCCCGGCGAATTTCCCGGCGACCAATCCGGACGTCGTTCGCACCGCGATCCAGACGCGGTCCGCAAGTCTGGCGGCCGGAATGCAAAATCTGATCGAGGATCTCAAGAAGGGCAGGATCACGCGGGTCGACGAGTCCGCCTTCCAGGTCGGCGGCAATCTTGCCGTCACGCCCGGGGAGGTCGTGTACCAGAACGAGCTCATCCAGCTCATTCAATACACGCCGCAGACGGCCGAGGTCGAGAAGACGCCGCTGCTGCTGGTTCCGCCCTGCATCAACAAATACTATCTGCTCGATCTCGGCGCGGGCAATTCGTTCGTCGAATACGCCGTTGCCCGGGGCCACCATGTCTTCCTGATCTCGTGGCGCAGCGCCGTCGCCGAGACGCAGCATCTGACCTGGGACGATTATCTGACGCTGGGGCCGCTGAAGGCGATCGACGTCGTGCGGGACATCGCCGGCGTCGAGAAGATCCACGCGCTCGGCTTCTGCGTCGGCGGCACCATCATGAGCTGCGCGGCCGGCGTGCTGGCGGCGCGCGGCGAGGACAAGCTGGCCTCGCTGACGCTGCTGACGACGATGATCGACTTCTCCGATACCGGCGAGATCGGTCTCTTGATGGACCGCACCACCGCGACCCTGCGCGAGGCCACGATCGGCAACGGCGGCATTCTGTCCGGCAAGGAGTTGGCGTTCACCTTCGGCACGCTGCGGGCCAACGATCTGATCTGGCGCTACGTGGTCGACAGCTACATGAAGGGCGCGCCGCCCGACTCCTTCGACCTGCTGTACTGGGATTCCGACAGCGTCAGCCTGCCGGGTCCGATGTATTGCTGGTACACGCGCAACACCTATCTCGAAAACAGGATCAAGGACCCCGGCGCGACCATGCAATGCGGCGTTGCCGTCGACCTCTCGCAGGTGAAGGTGCCGCTTTACGTGCTGGCGTCGCGCGAGGACCACATCGTGCCCTGGCAGAGTGCGTTTCGCTCGAAGGACCTGATCGGAAAGGACCCGCGTTTCGTGCTTGCCGCGAGCGGGCACGTCGCCGGCGTCATCAATCCGCCCGCGCGCAACAAGCGCAGCTACTGGACCCACGACAATCTGGACTGCGACGCGGCCGCCTGGCTGGAAAAGGCCGAGGAGAAACCGGGAAGCTGGTGGCCCGATTGGGATGCCTGGATGAAGCGGCACTCCACCGGCACCATCCCGGCCCCCCGGCAGGCCGGCAATACGAGGTATCAGGCGATCGAAAAGGCGCCCGGGCAGTACGTGAAACGGAAATCGAACTGAGGCTGGCAGGGCCTATGCCGGTTACTCGCGGCGTCGGGCGAGGATGATCGGTACGGCATCGCCTTTGGGAAGATCAAAAGGCTGGCTGGGGAACTAGGATTCGAACCTAGACAAACAGAGTCAGAGTTTGTTGTGCTACCGTTACACCATTCCCCAAGAATTGCTCAATGACATCAGTAGCTTAGATGGTCATCCGGGCAATTGCTCGTGGCCGGATTCGCAAGGATCCGGCGATCTGGCGCCCTTCTACTCGCTACCTCCCGCCCTTGGCAAGCGCGCGGGGATGGCGTTGTTGCAGGAGGGCCGGCAAATCCCGGGTCATTTTGTGGCGCAGGCCACGGTCAGGACGGGGCGGATGAGCCTTTCTTTCGAAGAACTGGATTTCCGCCCGACGCCGATGGGCGTGCTGAGCCTGAGGCGCCGCAGGCGGCCGATGTCCGATGTCGATGTCTACGAAATCAAGCTCGGCGACGAGTTCCTGATGTCGAGCCAGTTCACCGCGGCCGAGGTCGAACTGGCCCGGCTCGGGCTGGCGGCGCTCGGTCGATGCGGATCTCGACGTGGTGGTTGGCGGCCTGGGGCTCGGCTACACCGCACGCGCGGTGCTCGAGAATGCCGGCGTGCGATCCCTGATCGTGGTCGATGCGCTTGCCGAGGTCATCGAATGGCACGAGCAGGGATTGCTTCCGCTCGGCAAGGAGCTGACGGGCGATCCGCGCTGCCGTTTTGTCAACGGCGACTTCTTCGCGATGTCGTCCTCCGCCGAAGGGTTCGATCATCGTTCACAGGGCCGGCGTTTCGATGCCGTGCTGGTGGATATCGATCACTCGCCGCGCAAGTTGCTGCATCCGCGCCACGCCGCGCTGTACGAGCCGGAAGGGCTGGCCCGGCTTGCAGGTCATCTCAATCCAGGCGGTGTTTTCGCGCTCTGGTCGAACGATCCGCCGGATGATGCTTTTGAGCGTGCCCTGGCCGACGCGTTTGCAACCCAAGCATCCCATGTCGTGACCTTCGACAACCTGCGCGGAGACCACGATGTCAGCAATACGGTCTACGTGGCCGTGAAAGCGGACTTGCCATTGCCGCGTGTAGTCGTCGATGCGACGCCCACCGATTGAGCGTCTGACGGCATCCGCGGACGCCAACTTGCCGATGCCAACCGGCCATGCAATGCTTGCGCTACCAATAAGAGAAGCGCCGGGCGGTGATGCCCGGCATATCCAGGGCCAAAAGAGCCCGGCACCGGGTGGGACGGAGATTTTCAAAATGAAATTGAAACATATCGTAGGGCTGCTTTCTGCCGTCGCGATGTCGGCTGTGCATCGCGGGTTCGGCCTCGGCCCAGGACAAGACGGTCAAGATCGGCGCGATCTTTCCCTTGAGCGGCAACGCGGCCAGCGCCGGCGTGCACGCCAAGGCGGCGATCGAAACCGCGGTCGAGATCATCAACAGCGGCAATCCCGCGCTCGGCAATCTGCCGGTGACGAAGAACGCCGGCCTCAAGGGCCTCGGCGGCGCCAAGGTCGAGGTGGTGTTCGCCGACAACCAGGGCAGCCCCGCTACCGGGCAGAACCAGGCGCTGCGCCTGATCACCGAAGAAAAAGTGGTCGCGCTCACCGGCGCCTATCAGTCCGGCATCACGCTGACGGCGAGTGCGATCGCCGAGAAATACGGCATTCCCTACGTCAACGGCGAGTCGGTCGCGGCCAATCTCACCGAGCGCGGCTTCAAATGGTTCTTCCGCACGACGCCGGTGGCCGGCGATTTCGCCAAAATCTATCTCGACTTCCTCAAGGAGATGAAGGCGGGCGGACAGAAGGTCGATAACGTCGCCCTCGTTCACGAGAACACCGAATACGGCACCTCGGTCGCGAACGTCATCACCGCCTGTTCAAGGAGAACGGCCTCCCGATCGCCCAGGACATCGCCTATTCGGCCAACACCACCGACGTGCAGAGCCAGGTGCTGCAGCTCAAGGACAAGAAGCCCGACGTGGTGATCATGATCAGCTACACGTCGGATGCCATCCTCTACGCCAAGACGTTCCAGGCGCTGGACTACAAGCCGCCGATGATGATCGCCGACAACGCCGGCTACTCCGATCCGTCGACGCTGAAGGCCGTCGGCAAATCGATCCAGGGCATCTTCAACCGCTCGTCCTTTGCGATCGGCGCGGCGGGATCGCCGACCTTCCTGATCAACGAGATCTACAAGAAGAAGAGCGGCGGCGACGATCTCGACGATACCGCGGCGCGCCAGATGCAGGGCTTCTTCGTGCTGGTCGATGCCATCGATCGCGCCGGCTCGACCGAACCCGCCAAGATCCAGGCGGCGCTGAAGGCGACCGACCTCAAGCCCGATCAGTTGATCATGGGCTACAAGGGCGTGAAGTTCGACGACAAGGGCCAGAACGTGCTGGCCGCAGGCCTCGTGATCCAGCTGCAGGACGGCGAGAACTACGTGCCGGTCTGGCCGAAGCAGCTGGCCAAGACGGCGCCGGTGTTTCCCTACAAGGGCTGGTAATGATCGGGAAGGGGCGGGATTTCGGTCCCGCCCGTTTTGATTTCACCCCGTCACGATCCCGCTAGCTCAACGGCAAGCCGCTAACATGTCCTCCATTCTCGTTCAGGTGATCGTCGGCGGGCTGTTGCTCGGCGCGGTCTACGCGTTGTTCTCGTCCGGCCTCACGCTGATCTGGGGCATGATGAACATCGTCAACTTTGCCCATGGCGATTTCGTCATGCTCGGCATGTATGTCGCGTTCGTGGTGTGGACGGTGCTCGGCGTCGGCCCGTTTGTCGGCGCGCCGGTGGCGGCGCTGGTGCTGGCGACGCGTCGGCATCATCGTCTATTTCGGGCTGATCCGCAGCGTGATGAAGGGCCCGATGCTGGCCCAGATCCTCGGCACCTTCGGGCTCGCGCTGCTGCTGCGCTACTCCGTGTTCTGGGGTTTTGGCGCGAATTTCCTGACTCTGCCGGCCGATCTGGTCGGCGGCACCTATGACGTGCTCGGCATCAAGCTGCAGGCCTCGCGTCTGCTGGCCGGCGTCGTCGCATTGCTGGTGACGCTCGGGCTGCATCTGTTGCTGACGCGGACGTCACTGGGCTCGAAGATGCTCGCGGTCGCCGAGGATGCCACCGCGGCGCAATTGATGGGCATCCGCCCCGACGGCATGCAGGCGATCGCCTGGGCGATCGCGGCCGGCGCCACGGGTCTCGCCGGCGCGCTGATCGCGACCTTCTTCTACATTTCGCCGACCGTCGGCGAGACGCTCGGCATCGTCGCCTTTGTCACGGTGTCGCTCGGCGGTTTCGGCAGCGTCCCGGGCGCGCTGGTCGCGGGCCTTCTGATCGGCGTGATCGAATCCGTGTCGGCCTACTGGATCGGCGCGGTCTACAAGGACATCGTGGTCTACACGCTGTTCCTGTGTTTCCTCTGGTTCCGGCCGCAGGGCCTGATGGGCAAGATGTGATGCGGCGTTTCATCTGGCCCTCGATCGCGCTCGCGCTGATCATTCTCTATCCGCTGGTGTTCACGACGCCGTTCCAGCAGCGGCTCGGCGCGCTGATCCTGCTTTATGCGATCGCGGCGTCCGCCTGGAACATCATCGGCGGCTATGCCGGGCAGGTGTCGGTCGGCCATGTCGTCTTCTTCGGCTGCGGCGCCTACGCCTCGATGGCGGCCTATTCGCATTTCGGCCTGCCGCCGCTGGTCGGCATTCCCGTCGGCATCGCCGCCGCGGTTCTGATCGCGGCTGTGATCGGCGTTCCGACGCTGCGCCTGTCCGGGCATTATTTCAGCATGGCGACGATTGCGGTCGCCGAACTGGCGCGGCTGATCGTGACCAACACGGAATTTCTCGGCGCCGCCGTCGGGCTCAGCGGGCCGACCGTGCCGCGCACCGTGTTCGATCTCTCCTTCATCTCGGCGTTGCCGTATTACTATCTGTTTCTCGCCGTTCTCCTCGTCACGCTCGGCATCACCTGGTGGATGACCAACAGCCGGATGGGATTTTATCTGCGCGCCATCAAGGATTCCGAACGCGCGGCGCGCTCGCTCGGCGCGCCGGCCAGCCGCACCAAGCTCTATGCCTTCATGCTGAGCGCCGGGCTGACCAGCGTCGCCGGCGCGATGTATGCGATGATGTTCGGGTTCGTCGATCCCGAATCCGGGCTCGGCATCCTGATTTCGGTGAAAATCCTGATCATGGCGGCGCTGGGCGGCGCCGGGCTGTTGTTCGGGCCGCTGGTGGGCGCGGCGATCCTGGTGCCGCTGGAGGAAATCTCCAACAACGTTCTGGGCGGCAAGGGCGCGGGCCTCACCTTCGTCGTTTACGGCGCCATCATCGTGATCATCGCCCGGTTCCAGCCGGGCGGCATTCTGGCCCTGATCAACCGGCTGTTGGACAGGCGCAAGCCCGCCGCGACAGCGAAAGGAGCCGCCAATGCTCCTTGAAGCCCGCGACGTCACCAAGGCCTTTGGCAGCTTCAAGGCGGTCGACGCCGCCAGCGTCACGCTGGAGCCGGGCGACATTCTCGGTCTGATCGGGCCGAACGGCGCCGGCAAGTCGACCTTCTTCAATTGCCTGACCGGCGATCTGGTCTCGACCTCGGGCAAGGTGCTGTTCGAAGGCCATGACATCACCAGCATGACGCCGGAGGCGAGGGCGCAGCTCGGGCTGGCGCGCACCTTCCAGGTGCCGCAGACCTTTGAAGGCATGACGGTGCTGGAGAACGTCATGATCGGCGCGTTCCTGCGCACCCCGCATCGGACGCAGGCCGAAGCAAAAGCCCGCGCCGTGCTGGAGCGCGTCGGCATGAGCCGGCTGGCGGATGCGCCGGCGCGCTCGCTCGGCACGCCCGGCCGCAAGCGGCTGGAGATCGCGCGTGCGCTCGCCACCGAACCCAAGGTGCTGCTGCTCGACGAAGCCATGGCCGGCCTCACCCAGCAGGAGGTCAAGCTCGCGATCGATCTGGTGCGCGACATCCACCGCTCCGGCATCACGCTCGTCATCGTCGAGCACATCATGGAAGTCATCATGTCGCTGGCGAGCCGGGTGGTGGTGTTCCACCAGGGCAAGGAGATCGCCCGCGGCAGCCCGCGCGAGGTCACGGCCAATCCCGCCGTCATCGCCGCCTATCTCGGCACCCGCGCCGCCAAGGCGGCCGCGGGCCATACGCCGATCGAGCTGATGGGCGGGCCGGCGACATGAGCGAGCCGTTGCTCCGCATCGAGAATCTCGAGGTGCGCTACGGCGACCTGATCGGCGTCTCCGACGTGTCGCTGCAGGTGCCCGCGGGCAGCGTGGTGGCGTTGCTCGGCTCCAATGGCGGCGGCAAGACCACGGTGCTCAACGCCATCGCGGGTCTCATCCCCGTGCATGCGGGCTCGATCCGCTTTGGTGGCGAGGAGATCGGCGGCCAGAACGCGTTTGCGATCGTGCGCAAGGGCCTTGCGCTGTCGCCGGAGGGCTGGCGGCTGTTCGTGCAGCAGAGCGTCGAGAACAATCTGCTGCTCGGCGCGACGCCGCTGCGCGACAAGTCGCGCGCGGCGGCGCTGCTGGAACGCGTCTACGAGATATTTCCAAAACTGAAGGAGCGGCGCAGCCAGCGCGCCGGCACCATGTCCGGCGGCGAGCGCCAGATGCTGGCGGTCGGCCGCGCGCTGATGAGCGATCCAAAACTGTTGATGCTGGACGAGCCGTCGCTCGGGCTGGCGCCGGCGGTCGTCGAGTCCATGTACGAGACGTTCGGCCGCCTGCATCGCGAAGGGCTGACCATCCTGCTCGCCGAACAGTCGATCGAACTGGCGCTGGAAGTCTCGGATTTCGCGACCGTGCTGCAGGTGGGAAAGAGCGTGCTGTCGGGCACCGCCGCGGCGCTGGCGCAGGACCCGCAGGTGCAGAAGGCCTATCTCGGGGCTTGAACGCAAAGACTGTAGATGTAGGGTGGGCAAAGCGCAGCGTGCCCACCATCTTTCTGACCCGGCGCATGAAATGGTGGGCTCGCTTCGCTCAACCCACCCTACGAATTAACGCTTGCGCGAACCGCTTTCAGCCATCTCCGCCTGCAGCAACAGCAACAGGCAATCCGCCAGCCGTTCCTCCAACTCCCCATCATGAATCGAGAGCGGCCCGGGATTGTTGAGGATGGCGTTGACCAGCGTTCCCAGCACGACCTGAAAACCGAACGCGATGGCGCGGGTCTTCGCCGCCTTGCGACCCGGGCCCATGACCCGGAGCAGGATCGGCGTGGCATTGGCCACGTTGGCGCGCGCCAGTTCCTTGAACGTCGACCAGCGGTCCGGCCGCGTGTCGTCGTGCTGAAGCGCGGCGCGCAGCACGCCTTCATGGTTTCGCATCCAGCCGATGGTGCCGCGGACGAGGAGGCGGCTGAGCCCGGCGAGATCGGCCTCGGTCAGCCGCTGGTCCTGCTTCATCCGTGACAGCCGGCTTTCGCCGTCGCGCGCGGCGAGCGCCATCAGGGCATTGAAATAGGCCTCCTTGCTCTCGAACCGGCTGTAGAAGGCGCCGACGGTGGCGTCGACCTGCCGGCAGAGCGCGTCGATCGACAATTCCGCGAGGCTGTGCGTGCGCAACATCTCCGCGCCGGCCTCAAGCAGGGCGGCCGTGGTCTCGCGGCTGCGCTGCTGCCGCGACGGGGTGACGCCGGGAAGGTCGAGTTCGGCCGGTCGCTGCATCCGGAACTTGCGTCTCCGTTCGAAATAATCATAATCATAATTCGGATTATGGTTTCTGGCAATGCGCTGAGCGGTGCGTCGCCATGACCTCGGCGAACCGGCGGATCAACCGCGGTCGCATCCAAAAGCGGGAGGAAAGCATGGCGGCAGGCAGCGCAAAACCGTTCGGCGGCACGATCGGCAAGACGGTGGCCGCCTCAAAACCCTGGTGGCCGCAGGCAGCGAAGCCGCCGGAAGGCGCGCCCAACATTCTCGTCGTGCTGTTCGACGATGTCGGATTTTCCGATTTCGGCTGCTACGGCTCGGCGATCAAGACGCCGACCATCGACAGGCTCGCCGCCGAAGGCCTGCGCTATTCGGGCTTCCACACCACAGCGATGTGTTCGACGACGCGCGCGGCGCTGCTGACCGGGCGCAACCATCATTCGGTCGGCGTCGGCTGCCTCGCCAATTTCGACTGCGGCTATCCCGGCTATCGCGGCAAGATCGCGCGCGAGGCGGGGACGCTGGCGGAAATGCTGCGGCCGCACGGCTATCGCAATTACATGGTCGGCAAATGGCACGTCACGCCTTTGACCGAAAGCGGCGCCACCGGGCCGTTCGACGGCTGGCCGCTCGGCCGCGGCTTTGATCGCTTCTACGGTTTTCTCGATGCCGAGACCGACCAGTTCGCGCCCGAACTCGTGTCCGACAACACCCATATCGATCCGCCCGGGATCTATGCGGACGGCTATCACCTCACGTCTGACCTGGTCGACCAGTCGATCCGCTTCATCGCCGATCACACCGCCGACCGGCCCGATATCCCGTGGCTGACCTGGGTGGCGCTCGGCGCCTGTCACGCGCCGCACCAGGCGCCGATGGACATCATCAAGAGCTACGACCCGATGTTCGCCCATGGCTGGGACGTCGAGCGCGAGCAGCGGATGGCGCGGCAGAAGGCGATGGGGATCGTGCCGCCGGAAACCCGCTTGCCCGCGCGCAATGACGGCGTGAAGGCATGGGACGAGTACAGCGCCGATGAAAAGCGCGTCTTCACGCGGCTGCAGGCGGCCTTCGCCGGCATGCTCGACCATGCCGACCAGCATCTGGCGCGGCTGATCGGCTTTCTCGATACGGCCGGCATCCGCGACAACACGCTGATCCTGGTGTTGTCCGACAATGGCGCGAGCCAGGAGGGCGGGCCGTGGGGCTTCGTCAACGCGATGGGGCCGTATAATTTCCGTCCCGAACCGATCGCGGAAAAGCTGCGCCGGATCGACGACATCGGCGGGCCGGATTCGCACAGCAATTTTCCGCATGGCTGGGCGATGGCGTCGAACACGCCGCTGCGCCGCTACAAGCAGAACACCCATGGCGGCGGCATCCGCGATCCCTTCGTGATGAACTGGCCGAAGAAGATCGCCGCCAAGGGCGAGGTGCGCCACCAGTTCGTCCACGCCTGCGACCTGACGCCGACCCTGCTGGAACTGATCGGCATCGCGCCGCCGGCCGAAATCGGCGGCGTCGCGCAGATGCCGCTCGAAGGCGAGAGCTTTGCGCGCTCGATTGCCGATCCCGCCGCGCCGTCAAAATCCTCGCCGCAATACTTTGAAATGTTCGGGCATCGCGGGATCTGGCACGACGGCTGGAAGGCGGTCTCCTTCCATCCCTCGGGCACGCCGTTCGAGAACGACAAATGGGAGCTGTTTCACCTCGCGCAGGATTTTTCGGAAACCGACGATCTCGCGGCACAGGAGCCCGAGCGGCTCGAGGCGATGATCAAACTGTGGTGGCGCGAGGCCGAGCAGCACAATGTGCTGCCGCTCGACGACCGGTTCGGCCCGCGCTTTGCGGAAAACGCCGCACGCTTCCACGGCGCGCGCAACAAGTTCACCTTTCACGCCGGCATGGGCCACGTGCCGACCGACGTCGCGCCCGACGTGCGCAGCCGCAGCTACACCATCGAGGCCCATGTCGAGATCGGCGAGGAGGGCGCCGAGGGCGTGCTGATCGCCCATGGCGACGCGACCTCTGGCTACAGCCTCTACATCAAGGACGGCCTGTTGGTGCACGATCTCAATATCGGCGGCGGCCATGAGATCGTGACCTCGAACCGCAAGGTGCCGTCAGGCGCGCACCGGCTCGGCGTGCATGTCGAGCGCCTGATCCGCAAGGAGCCGCCGGCCAAGGGCTCCCGCACCGGCGTGACGGAATATACGCTGCTGATCGACGGCGAGCCGGCAGGCTCGATCCAGACCCAGTTCGCCTTCAACAATTTCATCTCATGGTCCGGCCTCGACATCGGCCGCGACCGCTCCAGCCCGGTCTCGCACTACGAAGCGCCGTTCGAATTCACCGGGCAATTGCTGAAGGTGACGGTCGACATGCACGACGACCAGAAGCTCGACGGCGAGGGGGTAGGGGCCGCGGAGATGGCGAGGCAGTAGCTGGGGCGTGTACTCATAAAAAATGAGAGATGTCCGCTTTTGAGTGCCGGCTAAAGCGGACATGCGCCGGTCATTCCGGAGTTTCGCCTTTCGACCCAAGGCCGACATAAGACGCTTGGACCATCGCTAACATTCGCCTAGGCTTAAGTTTGTCGCGGAATCTGAACCGAACTGAGCTGTCCATCCATGCGCTCCGGAGTGCCCGACAGACTTTGCTCGATACCAAGCGCCACCGGCGGCATTGCACGGCTCGCATTCGCGCGGATGCGCGAGCTTGGCAACGACCCATCAGGCCTTCTGGCCAAAGTGGGAGCGAGGCCCGAGCAGGTCAATGACGATGCTGTAAGGCTAGAAGTGCCCAAGCAAATAAGGATTCTCGAGCTGGCGTCAGAAGAACTTAAGGATGGACTTCTCGGGTTTCACCTCGCTCGTAATTTCGATCTCCGCGAAATCGGGCTGGTTTATTATGTGATCGCATCATCGGAACGGTTTGCCGATGCCATGCAGAACGGAAAGCGATATTGCACGATAATGAACGAGGGTGTCCGCCTCAGCGTGAAGCTGGACGATCAAGCAGCCGCAATAGCGCTAGATTATGTCGATGTCGACAGGCAGTCTGACCGGCATCAGATCGAGTTCTGGCTGGTTACGTTGGTGCGGATCTGTCGGCAAGTGACAGATACCAGGCTGGCACCTCGCCATTTGAGGATCCGACACCAGCGTCACGAAACGCCAGCGGAAATGCGGAGCTTTTTCGGGTGCGACGTCGAATTTGGCGCTGCGAGCGACGAGATAATTTTTCCAGCGCCCGTGGCATCCCTGCCCATTGTCGGCTCTGACAATCACTTGAACAATCTGCTACTGCGATACGCAGAAGAAGCGCTCGCCGATCGTCCGCAAAAGCGCGCTTCTCTTCGATCGGCCGTCGAGAGAGTCTTGCCGCAGCTGCTCCCACATGCCAAAGGCAGCGCATCGAACGTCGCCCAAAAGCTCGCCATTAGCAGGCGAACGCTGTCACGCAAGCTTCGCGATGAGGATGTGGCATTTGCGGAGATATTGGAAGACACAAGAGTTGCTCTTGCAAAGCGCTATCTTGCCGAGCGCGATCTGCCGGTCTCTGAAATCGCGTGGCTGTTGGGATATGGCGAGGTCAGCTCGTTTACCCACGCGTTCAAACGTTGGACCGGTATGACGCCGCGCCAATTTCGTTTGATCCCGTGAGGATAGGCGCTTCTAGTTGGTCATTCGCGCGCAACAAGCGGTCGTAGATCGATCAGATCGGTAAAGAAGTCGGCTTGGCGCCGCAACTCGTCGGCGATCATCGCCGGCTGGGTCGAAATGGTCGAGATGATCGTCACCTGGACGCCGCGGCGCTGCATCGCCTCGACCAGCGAGCGGAAATCGCCGTCACCGGAGAACAGCACCATCTGATCGATATGCTCGGAAAGCTCCATGGCATCGACGGCAAGCTCGATATCCATGTCGCCTTTCAGCTTACGGCGGCCACTGGCGTCGACAAATTCCTTGGTCGCCTTGGTGACGACGGTGTAGCCGTTGTACTCGAGCCAGTCCATCAATGGGCGGGTGGACGTGTACTCCTGATCTGCGATAACTGCGACGTAGTAATAAGCGCGCAGCAATACTCCGCGGCTCTGGAATTGCTTGAGCAGGCGCCCGTAGTCGATATCGAAGCCAAGCGCCTTGGCCGTAGCGTAGAGATTGGCGCCATCGATAAATAATGCGACTTTGCCGTCAGAGGACATCGTCAAAAACCTAAGATCTAAATTAATAAAGCGACAGGGGCGGCTCGCAATCATCACTGCTTCGTCGGTGCGAGCGACAGGCCGTATAGCGAAGAATCGAGATCAGTTCTTGTGATTTCAGGCCAATGATCAGGCTTTGTTGGCCGTGATCTAATTTTGAAGCCCGGCATCATGGGGAGCCTCCGTCGGTGAGGAGGTTGATTTTGTCAGTGGCCTGATTTGTAGTTTTGGCTTGAAATCACAATTTTTTGGCACGCTCGGCACATCGCAGGCGGCATCTCATGTGGCAAGTCTCTGGCATGAATGATCGTGCCACGTTGATTGTATTTATTGCGCTGAGCTTGGCTTCAGTTTGCCTGCTTGTGCTCGCCCTATTCTGGCGTTAAGGCCGCCTCAGCGGTGTCGCGGCACTCTGCGCGAGGACGCTTCGAGATCACTCGGCCGCCTGCTTGACCGAGGCTTGCGCATCCGGGATGCGCCCCATGATCTGAATCCGCCGATCGCCCCCAGCGCGCAAACCGGTTCGAGAGCCGGTCGAGATACAGATAGACCACCGGCGTCGTGAACAGCGTCAGCGCCTGGCTGACGATCAGGCCGCCGACCATGGCATAACCGAGCGGCTGGCGGATTTCCGATCCGGTGCCGGTGCCCAGCATCAGCGGCACGCCGCCCAGCATCGCCGCCATCGTCGTCATCATGATCGGGCGGAAGCGCAACAGCGCCGCCTTGCGGATCGCGGCTTCCGGCTCGAGGTTCTCGTCGCGCTCGGCCGATGATGGCGAAGTCGACCATCATGATGCCGTTCTTCTTCACGATGCCGATCAGCAGCACGATGCCGATCAGGGCGATCAGGCTGAAATCGAACCCGAACAGCATCAGGATCGCCAGCGCGCCGACGCCGGCCGACGGCAGCGTCGACAGGATCGTGATCGGGTGGATGTAGCTCTCGTAGAGAATGCCGAGGATCAGGTACACCACCACGAGCGCCGCGAGGATCAATAGCGGCACGGTGCCGAGCGATTGCTGGAACGCCTGCGCGGTGCCCTGGAAGCTGGAACTGAGCGTGTTCGGCGCGCCGAGTTCGACCATCGCCTGTTGCACCGCGTCGGTCGCCTGGCCCAGCGCCGCGCCCTGGGCGAGGTTGAAGCTGATGGTGATGGCCGGGAACTGGCCCTGATGGCTGATCGACAGCGGCCGCACCGGCACGCTGGTCCAGGTGGCAAAGGTCGACAGCGGCACCTGGTCGCCGGTGGTCGGCGACTTCACGTAGATCTTGTTCAGCGTGTCGAGGCTGCCCTGCAGCTCCGGCAGCACTTCGAGGATCACGTGATAGCTGTTGAGCTGGGTGAAATACTGCGTCACCTGGCGCTGGCCGAAGGCGTCGTACAGCGTGTCGTCGATCAGTTGCGGCTGGATGCCGTAGCGCGAGGCGGTGTCGCGGTTGATCTTGAGCTGCAGCGTGGTGCCGTTGGTCTGCTGGTCGGTGGCGACGTCGCGCAGCTCGGGCAGCGTCTGCATCTTCGCCAGGATCTTCGGCGCCCATTCGTTCAATTCGGCCAGATTGGCGTCCTGCAGCGTGAACTCGAACTGGGTTCGCGTCGGCCGGCCGCCGAGCCGCACGTCCTGCGCGGCCTGCATATAGAGCCGGGCGCCCTCGACCTTCTCCAGCTGGGGACGCAGGCGGGTGATGATCTGCTGGGCGGATGCCTTGCGCTCGTTGCGCGGCTTGAGCGTGATGAACATGTTGCCGTTGTTGCCGGCCCGGCCGCTGCCGCCGATCATTCATGGCGATCGTCGCGACATCCGGATCGGCCATCACGATCTTGCCGAGTTCCTCCTGATGCCGCTTCATGTCGGCGAACGAAATGTCCTGGTTGGCTTCCGAGGTCGCCGTGATCAGGCCGACGTCCTGCTGCGGAAAGAAGCCCTTCGGGATGATCACGAACAGATAGACGGACAATCCGAGTGTCGCGAAGAAGATCATCAGCGTGGTGAACTTCCAGCGCAGCGCCAGATCGAGACCGCGCTCATAGGCGCGGAGCATGGCATCGAACGCGCTTTCGCTCCATTGATAGAAGCGGCCGTGCTTGGTCTCATGGTGGGCCCGCAGGAAGCGCGAGGCCATCATCGGCGTCAGCGTCAGCGACACGATCATCGACACGAAGATCGTCATCGCCAGCGTGACCGCGAATTCGCGGAACAGGCGGCCGATGATTCCGCCCATCAACAGCAGCGGGATCAGCACGGCGACCAGCGAAATCGAGATCGACACGATCGTGAAACCGATTTCCTTGGCGCCCTTGAAGGCCGCCGCCATCGGCTTTTCGCCTTCCTCGATATAGCGGGTGATGTTTTCCAGCATCACGATGGCGTCGTCGACCACGAAGCCGACGGCGATGGTCAGCGCCATCAGCGACAGATTGTCGAGCGTGTAGCCGAACACCCACATCAGCGCGCAGGCGCCGAGCAGCGCCAGCGGCACCGTGATGGTCGGAATCACCGTGGCCCAGAAGCTGCGCAGGAAGATGAAGATCACCATCACGACCAGCGCGATGGTCAGCAGCAGGGTGAATTGCACGTCCTCCACCGCGGCGCGGATGGTCTGGGTGCGGTCGCTGATCACCTCGATCTTGATCGCGGGCGGGATGGCGGCGACCAGCCGCGGCAGCGTCGCCTTGATCTTGTCGACGGTCTCGATGACGTTGGCGCCGGGCTGTTTGAACACCACCAGGAACACGCCGCGCTTGCCGTTGGCCCAGGCCGCCTGTTTGGCGTCTTCCGGCCCGGTGACGGCCTGGCCGATATCGCGAATCCGCAGCGGGCCGCCGTTGCGGTAGGCGATGATGACGTCGTTCCAGTCCTTGGAATCCAGCAACTGGTCGTTGGCGTAGATGGTGTAGGCGCGGGTGGCGCCGTCGATGTTGCCCTTCGGGCTGTCGACGGTGGTGATCGCGATCTGGCTGCGCACGTCCTCCATCGACAGGCCCTTGGCGACGAGCTTGGCCGGATCGATCTGGATACGGATCGCGGGCTTTTGTTGCCCGCCGATGATGACCTGCGCGACACCGGAGATCTGGCTGATCTGCTGCGCGAGCTGGGCGTCGACGGCGTCGCTGACCGTGGTCAGCGGCAGCGTGTCCGATGTCGCCGACAACAGCAGGATCGGCGAGTCCGCCGGGTTGACCTTGCGATAGGTCGGCGGCGAGGGCAGGTTTTTCGGCAATTGCCCGCCGGCGGCGTTGATCGCGGCCTGCACGTCGTTGGCGGCGGCATCGATCGAGCGGTTGAGATCGAACTGGATGGTGACCGCGGCGGTGCCGAGATAGCTGGTCGAGGTCATCTGCGCGATGCCGGGAATCTGCGCGAGCTGGCGCTCCAGCGGCTGCGCGACCGACGAGGCCATGGTTTCCGGGCTGCCGCCGGGCAGCGACGCCGAGACCTGGATGGTCGGGAAGTCGACCTGCGGCAACGGCGCTACCGGCAGCAGCGGATAGGCGACGAGGCCGACGAACAGGATGCCGGCCATCATCAGCGAGGTGCCGATCGGGTAGCGGATGAACGGCGCCGAAATTCCCCCGCTCATTCGCTGACGACCTTGGTCTTGGTTTGATCCGAACTGGCGACCGCCGTCATCACCAGCGATCCGGGCTGAACCTTGAACTGGCCCGCCGTGATCACCTGCTCGCCTGGGGTCAGGCCTTCGTCGACCACCGAGCGGCCGTCGATCGAACGCGTCACCTTGATCTTGTGCAGCTCAGCCTTGTTGTCCCTGTTGACCGTGTAGGCATAGAGGCCGTTGGGACCGTGCTGAACCGCATCGTCGGGAACCACGGTCGCGTCCTTCAGCGTCGCGATCAGCAGCCGGGTCGAAACCGACTGGCCCGGCCACAGCGCGTGATCGGTGTTGCCGAACACGGCCTTGAGGCGGACGGTGCCGCTCGACGTGTCGACCTGGTTGTTGATCAGCGAGAGCGAGCCCTTCGAAAGCACGCGCTTGCCGTCGGTGGAGAGCGCGATCGTCTCGGGAGAACCCGCGGCGAGCGCGGTCTTGATCTCCGGCAACTGGTCTTCCGGCGCGGTGAAGATCACCGTGATCGGCTCGATCTGGGCGATGGTCACGATGCCGGTCTGCGTCGCCGCGTTGACGATGTTGCCGACATCGACCTGCCGCAGCCCGACGACACCTGAAATCGGCGCCTTGACGGTGGCGTAGTCGAGCTGGGTCTGCGCGTTCTCGATCGCGCCGTGTCGGCCTGGATCTGCGCCGTCAGCTGCGCGACGGTGGAGCGTTGCGTATCGGTCTGCTGCCGGGTCGCGAACTCGCCGAGTTTTGTGATAGCGCTGCAGGTCGAGGTTGGCGTTGGCGAGGTTGGCTTCGTCCTGGGCCTTCTTGGCCTTGGCCTGGTCGAGGGCGGCCTGATACGGCCGCGGATCGATCTCGACCAGCGTATCGCCTTCCTTGACGAATTGGCCTTCCTTGAAGGCGATCCGGTTGATCTGGCCGTCGACGCGGGTGCGCACCACGACGGTATTGAAGCCCTGAACGGTGCCGAGACCGGTCAGATAGACCGGAAAATCGGCCCTTTCGACCGCGGCCGTCCGCACCGGTACGGCGGTGCGGGCAGGGGCGGTTTTCCCGGCGTCAGCGCGCGCCTGCTGTTCCTCGCCGTGAAATCGCTGCCAGCCCAGATAACCCAGCGCTGCGACCGCGACGATCAGCAAAACCCAACGGATGGTGCGCGATCTGGACATGGCGGCTCATGGCTCGAAGGAGGTTCCCCGCACTTCCCGATATAATGTTCGAGCGCGCGTCCTGTACAAACACTAAGGCTTGAGAATCCTAAACAATTGGAAAGGTTTGCCGCCGCGAGCGGACGCCGGCCAGCAGGGCCGTCAGACGGACTGCGATCTCCGCGTGTGTCGTGCGCGGGTTGAATGCGGGATCGATGTCGTTCATATGCGCGCGTCGAACGGCGAGCAATCGGGGATGCAGGATGGACGAACTGAACGGACGCATGATGGCGTGCCAGATTTTGATCACGGGATTGATCGCGCGCGTCGCCAACGAGCCGCCCGATCCGCTGCGCTTCCTCACCGACTTCCGCGACGAGATCAAAGCGGTCGTGAGGGGAGTGAACATCTCCGGCATGGACAACACCGACCGCGTCCGCCAGGTCGCGCAATCGACGGTCGACGAATTGTTTTCGCTGATGAAGCCGCCGAGCGCGGATTGATCCTCGTGAAGACGATGATGCAAGCTTGGCGTCGTCTTTCGCCATTTAGAACGCTTACAAAGTACGGCGAGCGCAGAGTTTAGAACCGTTTCAAACTACGATTTAGAATCGTTATGATTTAGAATCTGCTTTGATCTGGATCGATTCAACCGGACTGTTGCCGCAATCGCATTGACCCCAAAATCCCTGCTCGATACCTACCGCAATGGGACGATTCGCCGCATGTCGAATTGCTGCGAATTGAAATGATCAGGGGCACGTAGAATGAATGTTGTAAAGGCACCGAGGTCGCTTCGTTTCGAAGCGGCGATCAACTCGCTCGGCCAGGTATCGAAAGCAGTTCCGGCAAGAAGGTTTCGGCGGTCGCGGGCCTGATCGCGGTGGCGTCGTTCTCCGGCGCTGAAGCGCAGCAGTCCAACCTCCCGCCGGTGACGGTCGATGCCCCGGTCGCGCGCCCGCGTCCCGCCGCGTCAAAACCCTCGCCGGACCAGCTTCGCGCCCGCACCGCGCTGCGCCGCGCCGCCCGCCGCGCGCAGCCGGCGCAGGTCGCTCGCGGTGCCGTTTCCGAACGCGGGCGGTCTCGCGCGCCGATCGCAACCCCTATGCCGACGCCGCCGCGCCCTACAAGGTCGACCGCGTGCAGGCGTCCGGAAAATTTCCCGAGCCGCTGCTCAACACGCCGAAGACCATCACCGTGCATGAGCAAGGAAGTGCTCGCCGACAAGAACATCACCTCGCTGCGTGAGATCGGCGCGCTCCACCGCCGGCGTGACGCTGGGATCGGGCGAGGGCGGCAACGCGTTCGGCGACCGCTTCTTCATCCGCGGTTTCGACGCGCGCAACGACGTCTTCATCGACGGCATCCGCGATCCAGCGGTCTCGATCCGCGAAAACTTCTTCACCGAGCAGATCGAGATCCTGCGCGGCCCGGCCTCGTCCTATGCCGGCCGCGGCACCGCCGGCGGCGCCATCAACATCGTCACCAAGCAGGCGACTGATCGTAACTTCTACAACGCGGACAGCACGTTCGGCACCGACCACACCAAGCGCGTCACGTTCGACGTCAACCAGGTGATCAGCCCGACGTTTTCGATTCGCACCGGCGGCATGTTCCAGGACGCCAACGTCGCCGGCCGCAACTACGTGACCGACGACCGCTGGGGCGGCTTCATCTCGACCAAGTGGACGCCGACCAACGACATCAAGATCACGACGAACTACGTCCACACCGACCTCAGCGGCCTGCCGGATTTCGGCGTGCCGTGGTACCGGCAGGGCAACACGCCCGTCACCGAGGTGACCGGCATCCCGCGCCAGAACTGGTACGGCTTCGTCAATCGCGACTTCCAGACCGCGCGGCAGGATTTCGGTACGCTCATCGGCGAGTACAAGGTCACCGACAGCATCACGCTGACCAGCCGCACCCGTGCGGAGCACTCGATGCTGGCCTATATCGGCACGCTGCCGAACTCGCCCATTACGACCGCCGCCAACCCCGGCGATTGGCGGTTCACCGCCTCGCCGCAAAGCCGCAATCAATGGGTCGACATCCTGTCGAACCAGGAAGAGGCCACGTTCAAGTTCGATACCGGAGGCGGTCAAGCACACCGCCGCGGTCGGGCTCGAGGTCTCCAACGAGCGCATCGGGATCGACCGCTACACCGGGCTTGCGTCCGAAGCGTTCGGCGGCGGGTTCAACGGTAACGGCGCTCTCGCGAACCAGTCGATCTACAATCCGACCTACACTTTCACGCCATTCCCCAACGTCCCGTCGCTGATCGGAAATCCGACCCGCTACAATGTCGACAGCAAGGCCCTCTATGTCATGGACACCGCCAATTGGCAGGACACCATCATCCTGAACGGCGGCGTCCGCTACGACGGCTATGATCTGCGATCGTCGAACAACACGGCGTCCGCCACGGTCAATTCGGATTTCGTGAATTACAACGTCGGCGCCGTCTTCAAGCCGATGCCGATCGGAAGCCTTTACGCGGCCTATGCGACCTCGACCAACCCGTTCGGCTCGGAGCTCGACGGTACCGCCACGGACTACGGCGGCGTTCCGCCAACCGCTGGCGTGATCCTCGGCCCCGAACGCAACAAGGCCGCCGAAGTCGGCACCAAGTGGGAGCTGTTCGATCGTCACCTGCTGGTGACCGGCGCGCTGTTCCACACCGAGAAGGACAATGCCCGCGAAACCGTCAACGGCACTCTGACGTCGGGCGCCGCCTACCAGGTCGAGGGCATCGACCTCGAGGTGAGCGGCAAGATCACCGACCGCTGGAGCGTGTTCGGCGGTCTGGTGCTGATGAAGTCGAAGGTCTTGCAGAGCGGGATCGCTTCGAACATCGGACTGCAGATGGCCAACATCGCCCATGAATCCTTCAGCATGTTGTCGAAGTACAAGTTCGACGGCGGCTGGGAGCTTGGCGGTCAGGCGGTCTACCGTTCGAAGATCTACGGCGGCACCTTCGGTGCCAACACCGGCACCGAGTTGCCGAGCTACTGGCGCTTCGATGCGTTCGTCGAGAAGAAGATCGACAAGAACTTCACGGTGAAGCTCTACGCCCAGAACCTCACCAACAAGCTCTATTACGACACGCTCTACCGCAGCGCGACGCCGTTCGTCGCGGTGGCGCCGGGGCGGGCGTTCTACCTCGTCACCTCGGCGAAGTTCTGAGCGTGCTGATCTGCATCCCCGAGGTGCTGAGCAAGGATGATGTGGCGGACTTCCGCCGCATCATGGACGCCGCGGACTGGGAAGACGGCCGCTCCACCGCCGGGGCGCAGTCGGCCATGGTCAAGCGCAACGAGCAGCTTCCGCCGGACAGCGAGGTCGCGCGTGCGCTCGGCCATCGCGTGCTGTCGGCGCTGACCGCGAGCCCCCGATTCATCTCGGCGGCGATCCCGCTGCAGATCTTCCCGCCGCTATTTAACCGTTACGCGGCCTCCGGCGGGCACCATTTCGGCCTCCATGTCGACAACGCGGTGAGGGGAGATCGTCTCACCGGCCAGCGGATCCGGACCGACCTGTCGGTGACGCTGTTTCTGTCGGAGCCGGACGAGTATGACGGGGGCGAACTGGTGGTCGAGGATCTCTACGGTTCCCACGAAATCAAGCTCGCGGCCGGGGACCTCGTGCTTTATCCTGCTTCTAGTTTGCATCTGGTCACGCCCGTCACACGAGGTATGCGCGTGGCGTCTTTTTTCTGGCTGCAGAGCATGGTACGGGATGCACACGCCCGCAGCCTGATCTTCGATCTCGATACCTCGATCCAGGCCCTGGTGGAGCGGCTGGGACGGGATGACCCCGAAACGGTCAAATTGACCGGTATCTATCACAACCTGATCCGCTACTGGGCCGAAGTATGAAGAACATGTCTCTTTCCCGCGCCGTGACGTTTACCGTGATTTCGGCGCTGGCGATGCTGTCGCTGGCGGCGCCGTCGGTTGCCCAGCAGAACGCGCCCGACGCCTTCCGCGCCTGTGGCCCAGCAGGCCCCGGCACAACCTCCGGCCGCAGCTGCCCCAGGCGGCGGCGCCGGCCGCGCCTTCGGATGCCGCCTCGCCGGCGGAGCGCGAGGCCAAGGCGCTGAAGGCGGCCGTCGCCGAACTCAAGGAATTGTCGCCCTGGACGATGTTCAAGTCGGCCGACATCGTGGTCAAGGCGGTCATGATCGGCCTTGCCTTTGCCTCGCTGGTGACCTGGACGATCTTCATCGCCAAGATGGTCGAGCTGTCCGTGGTGCAGCGCAAGGTGCGCTCGGCGCTGGCCAAGATCGCCGACGCGCGCTCGCTGGCGGAAGCGCAGTTCGCGCTCGGCGTCGAGGGGCAGCGTGCTGGCGTCGTTCCTGGCGGCGGCGATGCGCGAGGCGCGGCTGTCGGCGGGCATCTCCAGCGACGCCGGCATCAAGGAGCGCGCCGCTTCGCGCTTTGCCGAAATCGTGCGCGCCGAGGCGCGGCGCGTCCGGCTCGGCATGGGCCTGTTGGCGACCATCGGCGCGACATCGCCCTTCGTCGGACTGTTCGGCACCGTCTGGGGCATCATGAACAGCTTCATCGGCATTTCGAAATCGCAGACCACCAACCTCGCCGTGGTCGCGCCCGGCATCGCCGAAGCGCTGCTCGCCACCGCCATCGGCCTGGTCGCGGCGATCCCGGCCGTCATCATCTACAATCACTTCTCGCGGGTCACGAAAGGCTACCTCGAACTGGTCAGCCGCGCGTCGGGCGCCGCGGGCCGGCTGCTGTCGCGCGATCTCGACCGCACCCATGTCAGCGGCGGCCAGCGCAGCCGCGGCGCGGCGGAGTAGGCCATGGGCGCGTCGATCTCAGATACCGATGCAGACGACGACGATTTCGCGGAATCGCACGAGATCAACGTCACGCCGTTCATCGACGTCATCCTGGTCCTGCTGATCATCTTCATGGTGGCGGCGCCGCTGTCGACCGTCGATCTGCCGATCGACCTGCCGACCTCGACCGCGAGCGCCGCAGAAGAAGCCGGACAAGCCGACCTATGTCAGCATCAAGCCGGATCTCTCGGTGGCGATCGGCGAGAACATGGTCAAGCGCGTCGACCTGGTGCGCGTCGCTCGATACGCTGCCCGACATGACCAAGGACCGGCACGTCTTCCTGCGCGCCGACCGCGCCGTGCCCTACGGCGAATTGATGGACGTGCTCGAACTCCTGCGCGCCGGCGGCTATTCCAAGATCAAGCTGGTGGCGCTGGAAGGCGTTCCGGACGCGGCGGCGCAAGCGGCGCCGGCAAAGCCTTGAGCGGCGCTCGACGAGCAAAAGCCATCCCGGCGGCTCTGGATTTTCGCCGCGGTGATCGCGCTCGCGCTCCACGTCGGCCGGCGCGGCGCTGGCGATCGCGCATCTGCAGACCGAAGAGTCCGACGACGCGCTGGGCGCTTCCGCGATCGAGGTCGGCCTCGAACTGGCGTCGGTCGCGCCGCGAAGTCACCGACCTGCCGCCCGGACCCGACACCGATGCTTCCGCGGCCTCGCCGCAGCTCAACGAGCAGAAGGCCGAGGTCAAGGAAACCGAGCTGCCGCAGGACAGGCCGACCGAGCCCGACGAAGCCGACCGGGTGGTGACGGAGAACGAGTCGAAGAAGCCGAAGGAGGACGACCCGAAGATCGCGGCCGTGCAGACCTCGGCTTCCACCGAGTTGGTCGCCGCCGAAGCCACCGCGACGCCGAGTTCGGAAGCGATCCCGGAAGGGCCGCGTTCGGTCGCGCCCGTGATCGGCACCGGCGAGAGCGCGCGGCGGGCGCGCGTGACCTGGCAGAAGGAGCTGGTCGCGCATCTCGACAAGCACAAGCGCTACCCGAAGGAGCGCCAGCAGAAATCCGCCGAGATCCAGATTCGCTTCACGCTCGACCGCATGGGCCACGTGCTCGCGACCGACATCGAAAAGGGCTCGGGCGATGCGGCCTTCGACGAGGCCGCACTGGCGATGGTACGCCGCTCCGATCCGGTGCCGATGCCGCCGCCCGTCATCGCCGACGAAGGCTTGACGTTTACCTTGCCGGTGATCTTCCGCGTCAAGACCAAGGGCTGAACTGCGTAGCCCGGGCGAGCGAAGCGACCCCGGGAGCGGTGCTAGCCAAACGCGATAGCCGTCTTGTTCGCCACTTTGGTCCCGGGGTCGCTTCGCTCGCCCGGGCTACGGCTTCTTCCTAAATCGGATAATGCTGCGGTCCCGTCTCGATCGTGATCCAGCGCAATTCCGTGAACTCGGCAATCCCCGCCTTGCCGCCGAAGCGGCCGTAGCCCGATGCCTTGACGCCGCCGAACGGCATCTGCGCCTCGTCGTGCACCGTCGGGCCGTTGACATGACAGATGCCGGAATCGATGCGCTTGGCGATTTCCAGCGCGCGGGCGATATCGCGGCCGAACACGGCGGCGGATAATCCGTACTCGGTGTCGTTGGCGACGCGCACGGCTTCGTCCGCGCCGTTGACGCGCACGATCGAGACCACTGGGCCGAACGACTCCTCATTATAGATGCGCATCGAGGAGTTGACGCCGTCGATGACGGTGGCCGACATCAGCGTGCCCTCGCTGCGGCCGCCGGCGACGACTTTGGCGCCCTTGCTGACGGCGTCGTTGATCAGGGCCTGGATGCGGACTGCGGCATCGGTGCCGATCAGCGATCCCAGCGGCGTGTTGCCCTTGCGCGGATCGCCGGCGACCAGCGATCCGGCTTTGGCCGCGAGTTTTGCGACGAACGCATCGGCGACCTTTTCGTCGACCACGAGGCGCTCGGTCGACATGCAGATCTGGCCCTGGTTCATGAAGGCGCCGAAGGCGGCAGCCGCCACCGCCGCGTCGATATCGGCATCGTCGAGCACGATCATCGGCGCCTTGCCGCCGAGTTCGAGCAGCGCCGGCTTGAGATATTTTGCCGCGACCTGCGCGATGATGCGGCCGACGCGGGTGGAGCCGGTGAAATTGACCCGCCGCACCGCGGGATGGCCGATCAGCATTTCGATCAGGGCAGGGGCGTCTTCCGGCGCGTTGGTGATGACGTTGAGCACGCCGGGCGGCAAACCAGCATCGCGCAGGCATTCGGCGATCAGCCGATGCGTGCCGGGGCAGATTTCGGACGCCTTCAGCACCACCGTGTTGCCGCAAGCCAGCGGCAGCGCCACCGCGCGCACGCCGAGGATGACCGGCGCATTCCACGGCGCCATGCTCAGCACCACGCCGGCGGGCGCGCGGATCGCCATCGCGATGCAGCCCGGCTTGTCGGAGGGAATGACTTCGCCGGAAATTTGCGTGGTCATGGCGGCGGCTTCGCGCAACATGCCGGCGGCGAGGTGGACGTTGAAGCCGGCCCAGCCGGCGGTCGCCCCGGTCTCGGCCGCCATCAGCTCGATGAATTGGGGCGCCTTCGATGCCAGAAGGTCGGCTGCTTTCAGCAGGATGGCGCGCCGGGCATTCGGGCCGGTAGCGGACCAGGCCGGGAAGGCGGCGGCTGCCGTGTCGGCCGCACGCTTCGCATCCGCGATCTGGGCGGCCGCGGCGCGGCTGGCGATATCGCCCGTGACGGGGTTGAGGCGATCGAAGGTCGCGCCGTTCGACGCCGGGACATCCTTGCTCTCAAGCAGCAGCGAGATTTCATGCATGGCTTTCTCTCCTCGATCCTGGCGTTACGATGATGGTGCGGCGGATGGCAGCGGGCCGCCGAGATAGGCGCGCTGGACGGCGGGATCGGATTTCAAATCATCGGCGCTGCCGTGCCCGACGATGATGCCGTTTTCGAGCACATAGCCTCGGTCGGCGATCCGCAGGCTCTCCTGCGCGTTTTGTTCGACGAGCAGCAATCCGACACCGGCCTCGCGCACCCGCCGCAAGGTTGCGAACAGCTCCTGCACCATGGCGGGCGAGAGCCCGAGCGACGGCTCGTCCAGCAGCAAGATATCCGGATTGGACATCAGCGCGCGGCCGATGGCGAGCATCTGCTGTTCGCCGCCGCTCATGGTGCGCGCGATCTGGGCGGCGCGTTCGCGCAGGCGCGGAAACAGCCCGAGCACCTGTTCGCGCCGCGCCGCTTCGCCGTCACGGGCGCGCTTCGGGTTGGCGCCGAGCAGGAGGTTTTCCTTCACCGTCAGGTCGCCGAAAATGCCGCGCCCCTCGGGCACCAGCGCCAGTCCGCTTTCGACGATCTCATGCGCCGGCAGTGATGAGATATCGCGGCCGCCGAGGCTCACCTGCTTGCCGGGAAGCGTCCGCACCACGCCCGCGATGGCTTTCAGCAGCGAGGTCTTGCCCGCGCCGTTGGCGCCGAGGATCGTGACGATCTCGCCGCGCCCGACGTTGAGCGTGACGCCGTCGAGCGCGCGATGCAGGCCATAGGCCAGGCTGAGATTGGCGACCTCAAGCATCGGCGGCTACCCCGCCGAGATAGGCTTTTACGACCGCCGCATCGCTGAGAACGTCGGCGGTTGCGCCTTCGGCGATCTTGCGGCCGCTGCTCATCACGACACAGCGGTCGCACAGCGCGCGCACCGCGTTCATGACATGCTCGACCAGCACGATGGTGATGCCGTCCGCCTTCAACGACCTTATCAGCTCGATGCCGATCATCAGTTCTGATGGATTCAAGCCCGCGAGCCATTCGTCGAGCAGCAGCAGGCGCGGTTTGGCGGCAAGCGCGCGGGCAAGCTCCAGTCGTTTGCGATCGATATAGGTGAGGTCGGCTGCCGGCCGCCGGTCGTGCCCGGCAAGGCCGACGCGATCAAGCAGCGTGTCGATCCGAATTTCGGCCTCGGTGGCGGGCAGGTGCGGCTTCTGGAACGCCAGCCCCGCCTTGATGTTCTCGCGGCAATCCATGCCGTCGAGCACGCGGACGAGCTGAAACGTTCGCGCCAGGCCGAGCCGCGCGATCCGGTACGACGCGAGGCCCGCGATGTCACGGCCCATCAGACGTATGGTGCCGGCATCGGGACGCAGCACGCCCGACATCAGATTCAGCGCCGTCGTCTTGCCCGACCCGTTGGGGCCGAGCAGGCCCATGATCTCGCCTTGTCCGACCGAAAAGCCGAGGTCGTTGACCGCGACCAGCCCGCCGAACGCGCGCCGCAGGCCGCCGACTTCGAGTACCGGTGTTCCGCTTTCCCGGGTCATGCGGGCACCCGTTGCGTGGTTTTGCCGCCCGGTGCCGCCCAGCTTTTCGAACAACCCCGCGACGCCCCGCGGCAGCATGTAGACGATCAGCAGGAAGATGCAGCCGAGGATGATCGTGAACGTGTTCGGAAATCGCGCGCTCAGCAGTTCGAACAGCAGCGTCAGCGGCACGGCGCCGAGCACCGGTCCCCACAGCCGGTGCGCGCCGCCGAGCAGCGCCATGATCAGGACCTGGAACGAGATCATCGAATTGAAGGCGATCGATGGTTCGATATAGGTCCAGCGCGGCGCCATGATCGCGCCGACCAGCGTCATGACCGTGGCGCTGATCGTGAATAGCGCGACCTTGGCAAACGTTGTGTCGATCCCGCAATGCTTTGCGACCGTCTCGTCCTCGCCGATCACACGCAGCGCAAAGCCCAAGCGCGAGCGCGCGATCAGCCAGCCCAGCAGGAACACCGCGGCGGTCAGCGCCAGCAGCTGCCAGTAGATATCGGCCTGGGTGATGTCGACGAAGACATAGCGCCCGAGCACGCGTGATTTGTTGACCTCGAACCAGACCACGAGTTGGCGGATCAACTCCGTGAGGCCGAACGTGAAGATGACGAAGTACACACCGCTCAGGCGCAGCGTCGAGAGCCCGACAATCGCCGCCACGATGGCGCCGAGCACGGCTGCGATCAGCAGCACCAGCGGCCAGGGCAATATCTCGCCGAGCACGGCCACCGTATAGGCGCCGACCCCGAAGAACGCGGTTGTCGCCAGCGAGACGTAGCGCGTGGGCCCGGAAAACATGCCCCAGGCCGTCGCCAGCACGGTGTATTGCAGGAGGCTGATGGCGAGCGCGAGATAATAGGGGTTGCCGAGACGCGGCACGAAAGCCAGCAGCACAAATGCTGCCAGCGCGAGGATACCGAGGCCTGCGGCTCGCGCGGTCATCGCGTCACCCTGCCAAACAGGCCGGCGGGCTTCACCAGCAGCACGGCGAGGAACAATGCAAAATTGACGGCCAGCGTCAGGCCGGGATCGACATAGGACGCAACCAGCGCCTCGCTGAGGCCCAGCGCCAGCCCTGCCACCAGGCAGCCCAGCATGTTGCCGACGCCGCCCATCACCACGACGATCAGCGCCTTCATGGTGAAGACCACGCCGGATGACGCGCTGAAGGTGAGGAAGGTAGAGACCAGCACGCCGGCCGCGGCCACCAGCGCGCCGCCCAAGGCAAAGGTGAGCGCGGAGGCCTGCGGCACGTTGATCGCGACCAGCTGCGCCGCAAAGGGATCGACGGCGACGGCGCGGACCGCGGTGCCGGCGCGGGTCCGTGTCAGCGCCAGATAGAGCGCAAGGCCAAGCAGGATGGTGATGCCGAGCGCGGCGAGGCGGTTCGCCGCCACGGTCTCGCCGAGAAACTGCACCGGGAAGGCGAGGAACGAGTAGCTGAAATACGCTCCGCCGAACAGCGCGAGCATCGAGCCCTGAATGACAAAGGTGAGGCCAAAGGTCGCCAGAATGCTGTCGACCTCCAGCGCGTCGCGGTTGGGGGCGCGGCGCACCAGCGGTGTCAGCAGTATTTTGTAGATCGCATAATTCAGCACGAAGGCTGACGGGACGATCAGCGCCAGTCCAGCAAAGGGACTGATCGCCCAGCCCGTGAACAGCCAGTGCGAGGCAAAGGCGGCGGCGATCAGGAACTCGCCGTAGGAGATTCATGATGCGCGCAACGCCGTACTGGAGCGTGAGCCCCATGGCGATGAGCGCATACATGCCGCCCAGCATCAGGCCGTTCAGAATGGCGTTGGTCATGACAAGACCGACTGCGTCCGCATGCGGCTTGCGTTACGGAGCCACCCACGCGGGTTTCGGCACGATCGCGGTGCGCGCACCCTCGTTCCCTGCCGGGGCGATGCCGTAGAACTCGCCGTCCTGCCACTGGCCGACCCACCAGAAGCGCGTCGGCATGTTGTTTTCTAACTTGACCTTGCCGATCACGGTATCGAACGAGCCGGTCTGCAGGTCCTTGATCACGGCGGCACGGTCGACCTTGCCGACGCGTTCGATCGCCTGCTGCAGCATCTGCAGGCTGGCATAGGTGACAGCGCTCGCCCAGCGGTCCGGCTCGGCGCCGTTGGCGGCGGAAGCCTTGTGGCGGGCGAGGTAGTCCTTGATAACTGGGCTGTCGCCGCTCCAGCCGCCGATGCCCATCACGCCCTCGGTGTTCTTGCCGAACTTCTGCTTGTAGAGCGGGAAGGCGGTGCCGACGCCGGTGTAGAAAATTTTCGGATTGAAGCCGGCGATGCGCGATTGCTCGGTCAGCGCCAGCGTATCCGGCGGATAGCTGAAGGCGATGAAGACATCGGGATTGAGCGCCTTCACCTCGTTGATGATGGGGGCGAGATCCTGGGTGCCGATCGGATAGCTCTTGTCGTAGGCGAGTTTGAATTTCGCGTTGGTGATCGCCGGCCGCGCCGCGCTCGACAGGTCAATACCAAAACCGTCGGCGATGCTGACCATCGCGACCGTGTCGCCGATCTTCTTTTCGTCACGCAGCTTGGACAGCAATTCGACCAGCGTACTTGGCCGCATCGCGCTGGTGCCGAGCATCCAGAAACTGTTGGGCCAGCGTTTGGCGAGTTCCGGCGCGCGGTCGGTCACGGCGGTCGCGGCGAGGTGCGGATAGCCTTCGCGGTTGAGCGTCGGGCCAACGGCCAGATTGAGGCCGGTGCCCCATGGCGGCAGGATGAAATCGACCTTGTCCTGGTTGATCAGCCGCTCCAGCGCGCGCACCGCCTCCTCGGCGTTGGAGCGGTCGTCATATTGCACGACCTCGATCGGGACGCGCTTGTCGCCGAGCTTGATGCCACCGGCGGCATTCACTTCCTTCACCCACAATTCGTAGTTGGGGATCGTGGTGACGGCGGCGCCACCCGTGTTCGGGCCGGTGCGCGAGATGGCGTAGCCGATCTTGATCGAGGTTTGCGCTTGCGCGATGGCGGCCAGGCCGAGCGTGGCGGCGCAGGTTGCGGCCGCGAGTAGTGCCATGCGTCGCGTCAGGAATGTCGTCATGTTGTCCTCCCCGGGTGCATCTCCGGCGCCATTGAACTGGCGCTCGACGATCGCCCTGACGTTAGGGGAGGTCGCGGGAGGCTTGGAATTGGACGAAACCGGGGGAAAGATTGTACTTTCTGGCAAAGTCGCTGGTTTACGGGCGGCGGATTGTCTAGGGAGGCGGTGGCATCACCGGGCCTGAACGGACTGCCGGTCGGCATCGCGCTGGCGGTGCGAGCGGAGGCGTTTTC
>CAWAMK010000004.1:0-163039 GCA_963783115.1 uncultured Alphaproteobacteria bacterium
TCTCCCACAAGGGGAGAGGGAAAGAGGACCGCATGAACACCCAGCTCCTGATCCAGCTTCTGGTCAACGGCCTGATCGTCGGCACGCTCTACGGCGTCGTCGCGATGTCGTTCGTGCTGATCTACAAGGCGAGCGCAGGTCGTGAACTTCGCGCAGGGCGAGTTCCTGCTGGTCGGCGCGTGGGTGTGCTGGTGGCTCTCACGCAACTATCAGGTGCCGTTCATCTGGGCGATGCTGCTCACCTTCGGTCTTCATGCTGGCTGCTCGGCGTGCTGTTGCCAGGTGGTCGTGCTGCGGCCGCATGATCGGCGAGCCGATCATCTCCGTGATCATGGTGACGATCGGCGCTGTCCATCGTCTTCCAGCGCTGATGAAATGGATGTTCGGCGTGTTCGCGCAGCCATTCCCGCCGGTCGTTCCAGACCCAGAACGTCAATATCGGCGGCGTCGCAGGTCCAGACCGTCTATCTGATGAGCCTCGCGCATCTCGGTGGCATGATGGTCGGGCTTCGGCGTGGTTCTTCAAAGCTCTCCAAACATGGCCTCGCCATGCGCGCGACGGCCTTCGACCAGCAGGTGGCGCAGTCGCTCGGCATCTCGGTGAAGAGCGTCTTCGCCATGGCCTGGGCGATCTCGGCGATGGTCTCCGCCGTCGCGGGCGTGGTGGTCGGCATCGTCAACGGCGTGTCGGTCGGCGCTCTCCGTCTACGGCATCAAGGTGTTTCCGGCGGTGATTCTGGGCGGGCTCGACAGCGTCGTCGGCGCGGTGCTGGGCGGCATGATCATCGGGCTGCTGGAGAACTTCGCGCACTTTGTCGATAGGGCAATATCTGCATTGGGGCAATCTCTACGAGATCGCGCCGTTCTATGCGCTCATCATCATCCTGATGATCAAGCCATACGGCCTGTTCGGCACCAAAGACATCGAGCGGGTGTAGGCCATCATGGCAGGCCAGACCCTCACCCCCGCCGGCGATTTCCGCACCACCTATGCGGCGGATACCACCGTGTTTCCGACCGCGACCAGCCGCAACGCGATGATCGTGGGCTGGCCCTGCTCGTGCTTCGCGCCGCTACGTCGTGCAACGAATACGTCCTCAGCCTGCTGATCCAGATCGGCATCTTCGGCATCGCGGCGCTGGGCCTCAACATCGTCGTCGGCTTCACCGGCCAGATCTCGATCGGCCATGCCGCCTTCTTCGGCTTCGGCGCCTTTACCTCGGCCTATCTCTCGAACCGGTTCGGCATGCCCGTCTTCTTCTGCCATCCCGCTCGCCGGCGTCATGACGACGGCGGTCGGCCTGATCTTCGGCCTGCCCGCCGCGCGGCTGAAGGGGCTCTATCTCGCCATCGCGACGCTGGCCGCGCAATACATCCTGCACGACTTCTTCGCCCGCGCCGAATGGTTCACCGGCGGCAGCGTCCGGCCAGTCGCCGAGCCGTTCTCGCTGTTCGGCTATTCCTTCGCGGCGACCGCAATACTTCTATGTCGTGCTGGCCTATGTCGTCGTCTGCTATCTGCTGGTCGACCAACCTGATCCGCTCGCGCGACGGCCGCGCGCTGATCGCGGTGCGCGACCATTATCTCTCCGCCGAGATCATGGGCATCAACCTGACCAAATACCGGACGCTGTCGTTCGGGCTCGCCGCCTTCTTTGCCGGCGTCGGCGGCGCGCTCTATGCGCATTACAATCAGGTGGTCTCCAACGAGGGTTTCGGCATCGACCGCTCGATCATCTTCCTGGCGATGATCATCATCGGCGGGCTCGGCTCGATCATGGGCACGCTGATGGGCACCGCCTTCATGGTGCTGCTGCCGGAATCGATGGAATGGCTCAGCGTTGCGCTGCGCGGCAGCCCGATCGACCAGTTCCTGGGATTGAAGAACAACATCGCCTTCCTGCGCGAGATGGCGATCGGCGCTCATCATCATCGTCTTTCTGGTGTTCGAGCCGGACGGACTCGCGCATCGCTGGCGGCAGATCAAGGCGTACTGGAAACTCTACCCGTTCTCGCATTGAGGTCGGAACGGGACGGACAACGAAGACCTCGAAAAGTAACCGGAGGATTATGTCCATGACGATGAAGACTCTACTGAGCACCGCCGCGCTGGCCCTGCTGCTGGCAAGCGCCGCGACGACGTCGCAAGCCCAGGTAAAGCTCGGGCATCTCGCCGACTATTCGGGCGCGACGTCGGACGTCGGAACGCCGTTCGGACAAGGTGTTGCCGACACCTACGCATGGATCAACAAGAACGGCGGCATCGACGGCAAGAAGGTCGACGTCGATACCGTCGACTACGGCTATCAGGTGCCGCGCGCGATCGCCCAGTACAAGAAATGGTCGGGCGCCGACAAGGTCGCCGCCATTCTCGGCTGGGGCACCGCCGACACCGAAGCGCTGACGGGATTCCTGGCCGAGGACAAGATCCCCGACATTTCGGCATCCTATGCCGCAGCACTCTCCGACCCGACCGGCGCCGGCGGCAAGGCCAAGCCCGCGCCGTACAACTTCTTCTACGGCCCGAGCTACTCGGACGCGGTTCGCGGCATGCTGACCTGGGCCGCCGAGGACTGGAAGGCCAAGGGCAAGCCCGGCAAGCCGAAGTTCGTTCATATGGGCGCCAACCATCCCTATCCGAACGCGCCGAAGGCGGCGGGTGAAGCCATCGCCACCGAACTCGGCTTCGAAACTCTGCCGCCGATCGTGTTCGCGTTGACGCCCGGCGACTACAGCGCGCAGTGCCTGACCCTGAAGAGCTCCGGCGCCAATTACGCCTATCTCGGCAACACCGCCGGCTCGAACATCTCCGTGCTCAACGCCTGCAAGGCCGCGGGCGTCGACGTGCAGTTCCTGGGCAACGTCTGGGGCATGGACGAGAACGCCGCCAAGGCGGCAGGCGCTGCCGCCGATGGCGTGGTGTTCCCGCTGCGCACCGCGGTGGCCTGGGGTGGCAACGCACCCGGCATGAAGACGGTGATGGAAATCTCCAAGATGTCGGACGCGGCCGGTACCGCCTACCGCCCGGTGCACTACGTCGCCGGCGTCTGCACCGCGCTCTACATGAAGGAAGCCGTCGAATGGGCTGCCAAGAACGGCGGCGCCACCGGCGAGAACGTCAAGAAGGGCTTTTACCAGAAGAAGGATTGGGTGCCGGCCGGCATGGATGGCGTCTGCAATGCCTCCACCTGGACCGACAAGGATCACCGCGGCACGCTCAAGGTCGATCTTTATCGCATGAAGGTCGCCGGCGCGACCGACGCCCCGCTCAACGATCTCGTCAAGAACGGCGCGATCAAGCTGGAAAAGGTGAAGACCATCGACCTGCCGCGCAAGCCCGAGTGGCTCGGCTGGTAAGGCAACGGTTGCCGAGAGGCGCCGAACGCATTCGGCTGTCGTCCTCCGCGAAAGCGGGGGATCCAGTACGCCGCGGCTTCTCGGCGGATCACAGCCGCCTCTGGAATACTGGATCACCCGCTTTCGCGGGTGATGACAGCGGAGGGTGGAGCGAAAGGCCCGCTCCACCACCAACGCCAGGATCAGAAACATGACTGAAGCAACCTTAATCGATCGTCCCGCACGGCCGCGCAAGCCGCCACGCCGCTGCTCAGCGTCCGCAACATCGAGGTGGTCTACGACAAGGTCATCCTGGTGCTGCGCGGCCTCAGCCTCGACGTGCCGAAGGGCGCGATCGTGGCGCTGCTCGGCGCCAACGGCGCCGGCAAGTCGACGACGCTGAAGGCGATTTCCGGCCTGCTCAAGACCGAGGACGGCGAAGTCGTCCGCGGCGAGATCATGTTCGACGGCGCGCGCATCGACGGCATCGACCCCGACAAGATCGTCCGCCGCGGCATCTTCCAGGTGATGGAAGGCCGCCGCATCATATCCGACATGACGTCGATCGAGAATTTGAAACTCGGCGCCTTCACCCGCAACGACAACGAGATCGGCGCCGACATCGACATGGTCTTCAACTATTTCCCGCGACTGAAGGAGCGCACCGGGCTGGCCGGCTATCTCTCCGGCGGCGAACAGCAGATGCTGGCGATCGGCCGCGCGCTGATGGCGCGGCCCAAGATGATCTTGATGGACGAGCCGTCGATGGGCCTGTCGCCGCTGCTGGTGAAGGAAGTGTTCGGGATCATCAAGGAGATCAACCGCGACCTCGGCGTCACCATTTTGCTGGTGGAGCAGAATGCGCGCGCAGCGCTGTCGGTCGCGAGCCACGGCTACATCATGGAACAGGGCAAGGTGGTGCTCGACGGCACCGCCGACGAATTGCGCGACAACGAGGACGTCAAGGAATTCTACCTCGGCGGCGCCGGCGACCAGCGCAAGAGTTTCAAGAACCTGAAAAGCTTCAAGCGGCGAAAGCGGTGGCTGTGAGCGCCACCCACCATTATTTAGCCGATCACCTGCTCCGCTTCCGCGACCGCGCAAAGCACGTGGTAGAACGACGACGCAGGGATGGTGGCGACCAGCGAGTTGCCGTCGCGGTCGAACTGGTCGTACCAGCCGCCCGTCACGGGATGGCTGAGATAATGCCGTTCGAGCCGCGCCAGCGCCGCGCGCGCTTCGTCCGCGGCCCCCGCCTCGCCCGACTTCGGCCTGCGCGATCCACGCCTTGGCGATCTCGGTCTGCGGCCACAGCCGCCGCGTATGCCGCCTGATCTCGCCGTCGGCGCGCCCCTCATCGACCAGGCAACCGGTCGCCGCGTCGCGGTAGCGCAGCGCCGACGCCAGCAATTCGCCGCGATAGCGCCCGGTCGGGCAGCCGGTGATGCGCTCAAAGCCCTTCAGCAGCCAAGCCCATTCCGCCTGATGCCCGGGCTCGACGCTGACGGGCTCGATCTTCGACCAGTCCTCCTCGAAATACTCGCCAAGCACCTGCCGCTGCTTGTCGTAGAGGTTGGCCAGAAACAGGCTGAAGAAATTCCCGGCCCGGTTCTGGAATACCAGATCGTGCGTCGCGTCGAACGCCGCGATCATCGACTTCGAACAGATGCATCTGCGGGTTCTGCCGGCGCGGCAGCGACACCGGCAATCCTTCGTGAACCCCGCCATGCGGCGAGCGCAGTTCCGTTTCGACGAAGTGGCACAGCGCGTCGATCTCGGTGCGGATTTGCGCATCGCGATCGAGCCCGTAGACGGTGGCCAGCGCCAGCAGGACAAAGGCGTGATCGTAGGAATCGCGCAGCGGATCCAGCACCGTGCCATCAGGCTTCAACGTGTGGACGAAGCCCGGTTTGCCGTCGGGCGCTTTCGCCTTGCCAGCAGATGCTCCAGCCCCTTCAGCGCGATGGCGCGGCCTTCGGGATACCAGCCCATCTGCGCCGCCTTGGCGTAGCAGTAGATCTGCCGCGCCTGCACGAACACCCGGCGCGGCGCCGCACGGTCCGCACGGCCGTCCGCATCGAGCCGATCGATGAAGCCGCCCGTATTGTCGTCCCAGCCTTCGGTCGACCACAGCGGCAGGCAGTGCTCGATCATGCGAAGCTTCAGCCTCGCGACGATATCGGCCGAATCATCTGCCGCCGCAGCGTTATCTCTTTCAGCCATTGCGTTCCCTGGAACATCAACACCGGTAGAAGCCGTCTGATAGCACGTCAGAGGCGGCACGCAATCGGCGCTTACCTGCGAGACCAGCCATGACCGACCATTACGACGCCCTCGAAACGCGCGAGCCCGCCAAACGCGAGGCCGAGCTGTTTTCCCGGCTGCCGGACGTGCTGCGCAAGGCGCTGGCCGCGCCGGCCTATGCCGAGCGGCTGAAGGGCATCGATCCCGCTTCCGTGACCAGCCGTGCGGCGCTGGCGCGCCTGCCGGTGCTGCGCAAGTCGGAACTCCCTGCCCTGCACAAGGCCGCGCCGCCGTTCGGCGGCTTCGTCGCCGGGCCTTTGGGATCGTTCGGGCGGCTGTTCACCTCGCCCGGCCCGATTTTCGAGCCCGAGCCCGTTCACGCCGATCCCTGGCGCGGCGCGCGGGCGTTGTTCGCGGCCGGCTTCCGGCCCGGCGACGTGGTGCTCAACACCTTCAGCTACCATCTCACGCCCGGCGGCTTCATCTTCGACGCCTCGGCGCGGGCGCTGGGCTGCGCGGTGATTCCGGCCGGTCCCGGCAATACCGAGCAGCAGTTCGAGCTGATCGAGGCCTATCGCCCGGTCGGCTATAGCGGCACGCCTGATTTCCTCAAGATCCTGCTCGACGCCGCCGCAGCGCGCCGGCCGCGACGTCTCCTCGATCAAGCGCGCGCTGGTGTCCGGCGCGGCGTTTCCGAAGTCGCTGCAGGACGAGGTGAAGTCGCGCGGCGTCGATGCCTATCAGGCGTTCGGCACCGCCGATCTCGGCCTGGTCGCGTTCGAGACGCCGGCGCGCGACGGCATGGTCGTCAACGAGGACCTGATCATGGAAATCGTGCGTCCCGGCACCGGCGATCCCGTGGCGCCCGGCGACGTCGGCGAAATCGTCGTGACCTCGCTCGATCCGCAGCATCCCTGGATCCGGCTCGCGCTCGGCGACCTCACGGCGGCACTGCCGGGCGCAAGCCCGTGCGGCCGCACCAACATGCGCATCAAGGGCTGGATGGGCCGCGCCGACCAGACCACCAAGGTCAAGGGCATGTTCGTCCGCCCCGAGCAGATCGCCGAGATCGGCAAGCGCCATCCCGAACTCGGACGGCTGCGCCTCGTCGTCACGCGATCCGGCGAGAGCGACCTGATGACGCTGAAGGCGGAGACGGCGTCGGCGGGCGAGACGCTGCAGAGCGAACTCGCAGCGACGCTGCGCGCGGTGACCAAACTCGGCGGCAATGTCGAACTGGTCGGCGCGGGCTCGCTGCCGAACGACGGCAAGGTGATCGCGGACGAGCGCTAAGCCGCAGGCCTCAGAACTTGCGGACCAGACTCGATCACCTCGTCCTGCTGCTTCGCCGTGATCTCCGCGAACATCGGCAGCGACAGGATCCTGCCCTGATCGCGCGATGCGCATTCGGAAACTGCTCGGGACGATGCCCGAAGCCGGCTGTAGGCGGCGAGAAACGGCAGCGCGGTCGGATAGTTGATCGCGGTCTGCACGCCGTTGGCGTTCAGATGCGCCGCCAGCGCGTCGCGGCGCGGATGCTGGATCGTGTAGAGGTGATAGACGTGGCTGCGGTCCGGCGCGACCTGCGGCACGACGACGTCCTCGATCTGGTTGAGGCCGGCATCGTAGACCTTGGCGGCGTCCTGCCGCGCTTCCGTCCACTGCGGCAGATGCGGCAGTTTGGCCGACAGGATCGCCGCCTGCATGCCGTCGAGCCGGCTGTTGATGCCCTCGATGTGATGCTGGTGCTTCACCAGGCCGCCGTGCCGCGCCAGCATGGTCATGTGTTCGGCCAGCGCGTCGTCATTGGTGACGACGGCGCCGGCATCGCCCATCGCGCCGAGATTCTTGCCCGGATAGAACGAATAGGTCGCGGCCGCGCCGAAGGTGCCGACCTGCTGGCCCTTGTAGCGCGCCAGATGCGCCTGCGCGCAATCCTCGATCACCCAGAGCTTGTGCTTGCGCGCGATCGCCATGATCGCGTCCATGTCCGCCGGCTGTCCGTACAGATGCACCGGAATGATGCCGACGGTGCGCGGCGTGATCGCGGCCTCGATCGCCGCCGGATCGATCGTGAAGGTGGCGCCATCGGTATCGCAGAACACCACGGTGGCGCCGGCATGCGTGATCATCGCCGAGGTGCTGATCCAGGAATGCGCCGTGGTGATGACCTCGTCGCCCGGCTTGCACCTTCAGCGCGGCCATCGCGAGATACAGCGCATCGGTGCCGTTGGCGCAGGACACGCAATGCTTGACGTCCACGGCCGCGGCGAATTCCCGCTCGAAGGCATCGACATAGGGCCCGCGAATGAAGGCGTTGTCGCGGATGACGGCGGCGATCGCGCCGTCGATCTCGCTCTTGATGGTCTGATACTGCAGTTGCAGATCCGCAAAGGGCACCGGCATCGGTCGTCTTTCCTACTTGTCCGCCAGCAGCCGGCGCGCCGGATTGCCCGCATAGGTGCCCGGCGGTCGTAATGTCCCTGGTCACCACCGCGCCCGCGCCGATCACGACGTCGTCGGCGATCCTGACCGGCATGATCGTGGCGTTGGAGCCGATCGAGACGCGGTTGCCGATCACGGTCTCGCGCCACAATTCCCTGTTGCCGCGGGCCGGACCGCCGGTCGAGAACGTATCGTTCACGAACATCACGCCATGGCCGACAAAGCAGTCTTCGCCGATCGTGACCAGTTCGCAGATGAAGGCATGCGACTGCACCCGCGTGCGGGCGCCGATCACGACGCCCTTCTGGATTTCGGTGAACGGCCCGACAAAGCAGTCGTCGCCGATCTTGCAGCCGTAGAGATTGCACGGCTCGACGATCTTGACGCCGCGCGCCGAAATCGACGTCGCGCACGCCGGCCTGATGTATCTCCGGCCGGTTCACGACACGACACCGAGCCGGCCCAGCCGGGGCGCGAAACGCAGCGGCACCTCCGCGCCGGTCTCGATCGATTCGTAGAGCGCGGAGATCAGTTCCAGGCTCTTGCGCCCCTCGAGACCGTCGACCAGCGCCGCGCGCTGGTTCACCAGGCAGTCGATCACGTGCTGGTAGTAGGCCTGATGGCCGAAGCCGTAGACGTTCGGCGGATTGACGGAAAATTTCTCGATCACGTCCTTGTCGGACGGCAAGCTCGTCGACAAAGCGCCAGTGCCGGATCTGGTTGACGGCGAAGCCCGCGATCTCGACCGTTCCCTTCTCGCCGAGGATCGAGAGCGAGCCTTCGAGATCGGTCGGGCGCGCCGCCGTCGTCGCCTCGATGATCCCGAGCGCGCCATTGCGGAATTTCAGCGTCGCCACCGCGGTGTCCTCGGCTTCGATCTTCGCCAGCGCCGTGACGGCGCGGGCATGAACGCTGACGACGTCGCCGAAGAACCATTCCAGCATGTCGACGTGGTGGCTGGCCTGGTTGGAGAGCACGCCGCCGTCATAGGCCCAGGTGCCGCGCCAGGCGTCCTGATCGTAATAGGCCTGGTCGCGGCACCAGCGCACGCGCACCGTGCCGAGAATGAGCCGGCCGAAGCGGCCGGCCTCCAGCGCCTCGCGCGCCTTCACCACGGGAACGTTGAAGCGGTTCTGCTTGACGACGAACAGCTTGACGCCGGCTTCGTCGCAGGCGCGGATCATGTCGTCGGCATCCTGCAGCCGCAGCGCCATCGGCTTCTCGACGACGACGTGCTTTCCGGCCTTCGCGCAGGCGATGACATGGGCGGGATGCATCCCGCTCGGCGTCAGCACCGCCACCGCATCGATGTCCTTCCGGGCGAGGAAGTCATCGATGTCGTAGACTGGCCGGAACGCCGAACTTCGACGCGATCGCGTCGGCGCGCGCCGCGAACGGTGTCGCAAACGGCGACGAGCCTGGCTCCGTCGATATGATTGCCGCCCAGACAGGTCGGAGTGGCGCTTTGCGATGCGCCCGCATCCGAGCAGGCCAAATCTGATCATGGGGAGCCTTGTTCCACTAGCCGTCGGAATCGACGTTAGCCGCCTGATCGACCGCAGCCAACCCTTCAGGGCAACCTAGCCCCCGCGACTCTCGCCGGAGCCGCCGGATTTTCATCCATCCCGCAGCGTTGACAATAACCTCGGAAGGCTGCAACGACGCGGCAGCCCTCGCCAATTGCGGGATTTCAACCCTCGGCAGGTGGGTCGATGGCTCGACGGAATTCCGGCTCCAAACGCAGTCCGGTGGGCAGGGTATCCCCTTGCTCACGCAGGCAAAGAACGGCATTTCGAGGAGTTCCGTCAACCCTCGGTTGCCCCTATGCAATTCGCTGGCCTATATTGGAGCCTAGCGACGGCCGATTTGAAACGCAAAGCGCAGCTTTTTCAGGTTAGATGCAACAGGAAATTCAGCGGCGAAAAGGCGTCCCCGGGCTCGATGAATTCACGCCCCATACCTGCTTGCGACGGAGCCAGTGCGCAGTCGGGCGCGCCGTCGGACGTGCAGGGCAGCCGCGACAGCAGGAAAACCAGGGTGCTCGTGACCGGCGCCGACGGGTTCGTCGGACGTCATCTGGTTCCGTATCTTGTCGCGCAGGGATACGGCGTGATCGCTGCATCGAGAGCGACCACCACCTTCGACAATCCGGACGTGACCGCCGTTCCGCTTTCGGATCTCTCGCGGCTGTTCGACTGGCAACCGCTGCTCGACCAATGCGACGCCGTCGTTCATCTTGCGGGCATTGCCCACAAATACGCCGGCGACGATTTCTATGATCGCGTCAATCATCGCGCGACGTCGGCGCTGGCACGGGCGATATCGCGCGGCGCGACAAAGCATCTGGTGTTCATTTCCTCGATCGCCGCCCAGTCCGGCTCCTATGCGGATCATGACCTCACCGAGGATGATTTTCCGACGCCGAACAATGCGTATGGACGATCCAAATTTGCCGCCGAACAGGCGATACGCGCGGCCGGCATTTCGTTTACGATCCTGCGTCCCGTCGTGATCTACGGCGAAGGCGAGAAGGGAAACTTCGCGACCGTCCACCGGATTTCACGCCTGCCGATTCCGCTTCCGTTCGGGGCGCTGTCTGCGCAGCGATCCGTGCTGTCGATCCAGAATTTCAACTCGGCCGTCGCGACCGCGCTGAGCAATCCCCGCGCGCGCGGCGAAACCTTCATCGTGTCCGACCCGACACCGGTCACGGTCGCAGATCTCATCGCACGTCACCGCGCCAGCCTGGGCAGATCACCCTGGCTGATGCCGGTGCCCGAAAGCTGGATCAAGGCGTCCCTCAAGGCCACGGGCCAGGCTGCGATTTGGGAACGGATCGGCCGACCTCTGGTAGCTCCTCCGACAAAGCTGCTTTCGATCGGCTGGGAGCCGTCCTGAACCGACCGCGGCGGACGGACACGCCGGCTAAACCGACGCTGCCGTCAGAGCGCGGGCGCAGAGCCAGGATCATCGCAGTCAGCAAGGCCATACTCGGCCCGGAATCCGCCGCGCCATGGGAGCCTTGCACGATCTGCCCCCCTGCCGTATCTAACGACCCGAAAATAGAGGCGTTTCCGGGCCAAAACCGGAACCGGTTGCCGCTTTGGACCCGCCAAATTGCCAGACAAGAGCCACCTTACCATCGCCGAGAGCGACACGATCGAGCAGGCATTCCAGCGGCTCAATGCCAACATGCTCGGGATCCTGTTTGCCCGTGACGCCGAGGGGCGCGTGATCGGCGCCGTCACCGACGGCGACATCCGCCGGCGGCTGCTGACGGGAATATCGATCCAGGGCGAGGTCGCGAGCTGCATCAACCGCAACTTTGTATGGGCGCGCGCCGGCGCGCCCCGCGAACAGATTCTCAAGCTGCTCGACCAGCGGGTCCATGTCGTTCCGATTCTCGACGCCGACGGCCGGCTGGTGGACGTGTTCAGCCGCGATCTGTTCAATCTCGGCGAAGAGAGCGAAGTATTTGCCCGCGCCCGCTCGCCGGTTCGAATCAGTTTCTCCGGCGGCGGCACCGACCTCACGCATTACTTCGTCGACAATGACGGCGGCTCCGTCATCAACGCGACCATCGCGATGTATGCGCATGCGACGCTGCGCCGGCGCAACGACAACCGGATCAGAATCTATTCGCACGATTTTCGCTGCACGGTCGAAGCCGAAAATCTCGCGAGCCTCGGCAGCGACGGCGAACTGGCGCTGATCAAATCGGTGGTTCGCCTGATCCAGCCGGCCTACGGTTTCGATCTCGACGTTTCGGCCGATTTTCCGGTCGGCTCCGGCCTCGGCGGTTCGGCGGTGGTGTCCTCCGCCATCATCGGCTGCTTCAACGAATTCCGCTCCGACCGGTGGGACCGCCACGAGATCGCGGAAATGGCCTTTCAGGCCGAGCGGCTGATGCTCAACATTCCCGGCGGCTGGCAGGACCAGTACGCCACCGTGTTCGGCGGCTTCAATCACATGGAGTTTTCGTCGGAGCAGAACACCATCGTTCCGCTTCGCCTCGAGCCCAATATCATCGCCGAGCTCGAGGAAAGCCTGGTGCTTTGCTACACCGGCTCCAACCACGATTCCGGCTCGATCCACCGCGACCAGAAGCAGCAGCACGAGACCAGCGACGCCGTCGCGGCCGCGGCCAAGCAAAAGGAAGTGACGCGCGAGATCCGGCATCATCTGCTGCGCGGCCAGCTTCTGGAATGCGGCCGCCTGATCGACGAGGCATGGCACGCCAAGCGCCGCCTCAGCCCGCTGATCAGTTCCGGCGAACTCGACGCGATCTACGATCTCGCAAAAGCCAATGGCGCGGTCGGCGGCAAGCTGCTGGGCGCCGGCGGCGGCGGCTATTTCATCTTCTTCGTCCGCCCGTTTCACCGCTATCCGCTGATTGCGGCGCTGGAGCAGAAAGGCCTGTCCTGCTCGCGCATCGCATTCGAGGAAAACGGCCTGCGGACCTGGAAATCGCGGATCAAGAGCTGATTACTCACGGGCCGGATATGATGATGCAAAACAACAGCGATCGTTCGATCGTGGTCGATGCACCGGCAGAAGAGGCCGGACAGGTGTCGCGCGACAATTGTCCGCTTTGCAGATCCCGCGAGCGGACCCCGTTCAGGACGGTCACACGCCTTGGATCGGACCACGAGATCGTCAAATGCTCGGCTTGCGGCTTCGTGTACGCCGCAACGGCGCGATTTGATACCGCCGACCACGGCGATATATCCACGCTCTATTGGCGCTTCCGCAGCCGCCATCATCAGATCCGGCGCCTGATCCATCAGCACCTGAAACCGGGCTCACGTATCGTGGAGATCGGATGCGGCCGCGGCGAACTCGGCTACATCATGAAGGACGATCCTTACGCCTATGTCGGCTACGAGCCCGCGGACGGGCTGACGAAATTCGGTCAACAGCACGGCGTCAACATCGTTCACGACTTTTTCAAAGGTGAAACGGCGGGTGCTGCCGACGCCATCGTCATCGACAACGTGCTCGAGCACGTTCTCGATCCCCAACAGCTGCTGTCCGATGCCGTGTCGACCCTGCGCGACGGCGGGCTGGCCGTCGTCATCGTACCGAATCGCGACGACCTCCGGCAGATCGTGCCAAGCTGGCGCGATGCCCGGCACTGGATTCCGCCTGACCACATCAACTACTTCGCGATGCGCGACATGAAACGGATGTTTGCCAGCTGCAAACTCGCCGTGAAGCCGTTTGCCTTCCATGCATTGACCATGGCAGACTATCGGTATTTTCCGCGTGCGATATTGGAGACGGCGAACATTTTTCTGCTCGGGCACAATGTCTACGCGATAAAGCGTCAAGCGTTTCAAACGGAAGGCGCGTCGGCGCAATGAACCTGTCTTCAGGGAAACATCCGAAGCCCTCGTTGAAGATCGCCGACCGCATGGTCGGAGATGACCATCCATGTTTCATCATCGCGGAAGTCGGCAACAACCATAACGGCGATTTCGATCGCGCCATCGCGCTGGTCGATGCCGCGGTCGCAGCCGGCGCGGATTGCGCCAAGTTCCAGATGCGCAAGCTGGACGAGGTCTACCGCGCCTCGAGCCTTTCCGGCAAGGACGACGACCTCGCCGTCGAATACACCCTCGACCTGCTGCGCCGCTTCGAACTGACCACCGAGCAGCAGCGCCGCGTCGCGGCCTATTGCGCCTCGAAGAACATCCAGTACCTCTGCACGCCCTGGGATGCGTCGAGCGTCGCGACGCTGGAGACGTTCGGGGTTCAGGCCTACAAGGTCGCCTCCGCCGACCTGACCAACCTGCCCTTGCTGGCGAAACTGGCCGCGACCGGCAAGACGCTGATCGTCTCGACCGGCATGAGCACGTCGGAGGAAATTCGGGCCGCGGCGAAATTCCTCGACGACCGCGCGGCGCCCTACGTGCTGCTGCATTGCCAGAGCACCTACCCCGCCGCGCTTCACAACATCCATCTGCGTTTCATGGAAACGCTGCGGGAGATCCATCCCTTCGTCGGCTATTCCGGTCACGAGCGCGGGATCGCGGTTTCGATCGGCGCGGTCGCGATGGGCGCGATCGTGATCGAGCGCCACATCACGCTCGATCGCGAGATGGAAGGCCCGGATCACGCGGCGAGCCTCGAGCCGGAGGAATTCAAGGCGCTGGTGTCGGGCATTCGCGAGGTCGAAGCCGCGCGCGGCGAAAAGCTGGCGGAACGCGCGCTCAGCCAGGGCGAGCTGATCAACCGCGAGAATCTCGCCAAGAGCCTGGTGGCCGCGCGCGACATTCCGGCCGGCACGGTCGTCGCCGAGAGCGACGTCGCGGTCAAAAGCCCGGGCCAGGGCCTGTCGCCGCTGAAAATGCCGGCGCTGATCGGCCGGCGTCTCAACCGCGCGATGGCGCGCGACGATTACTTCTTTCAGAGCGACCTCGCCGACGGCGCCGCCACCGCGCGCCGCTATCGTTTCGACCGGCCCTGGGGCGTGCCGGTCCGCTATCACGACACGCAGCGGTTTCTGGAAATCTGCCAGCCCGACATCATCGAATTCCATCTCAGCTACAGCGACATGGAGCGCGATCCGGCCGCCTATCTGTCCGGCACCTACGATCTCGGCTTCGTGGTGCACGCGCCCGAACTGTTTGCCGGCAGCAAGCTGATGGATCTGGCGACATCGGACGAAGGCGCTGCGCCGCTATTCGCTGGAGCAGACCCAGGCCGTCATCGACATCACGCGCGGGCTTGAAGAAGTTCTTTCCGAAGACCAAGCGTCCGCCGATCGTCGCCAATATCGGCGGCTTCACCATGGACGAGCCGCTGTCGGCGGAACGGAAGGCGGAGTGCTACCGCATCTTCGCCGCCAGCCTCGCCGAGCTCGATCTCGACGGCGTCGAACTGATCCCGCAGACCATGGCGCCGTTCCCGTGGCATTTCGGCGGGCAGCGTCACCAGAACATCTTCATTTTCCCGGAAGAATCCGCCGCGTTCTGCGCCAAGCATGATTTGCGGATGTGCGTCGACATCTCGCACACCAAGCTTGCCGCCAATCATTTCGGCTTCGATTTCGCCGAAGGCCTCGCGCAGCTCGGCCCGCATACCGCCCATCTGCATTTTGGCGACGCCAAGGGGCTCGACGGCGAAGGCCTGCAGATCGGCGAAGGCGAGATCGATTTCGACGAGATCGGCGCCGTCCTGCGCAAGCACGCCCCGGGCGCCTCGTTCATCCCCGAGATCTGGCAGGGCCACAAGAACATGGGCGAAGGCTTCTGGACCGCGCTCGAGCGCCTCGAGGGCCGCATATGACGAGGGTTACGCCCGGGCGAACGCTGGCCGTGATCGCGGCGCGCGGCGGCTCCAAGGGAATTCCGCACAAGAACCTGATCGATCTGTGCGGCAAGCCGCTGATCGCCTGGACCGTCATGCAGGCGGCCGCCGCCCGCGGCGTCGATGCCGTCGCGGTTTCTTCCGACAGCGACCAGATCCTCGCCGCCGCGGAGGCCGCCGGCGCGGTCGGCGTCCGGCGTCCGGAAGACATCTCCGGCGATCTGGCCTCGTCGGAGTCGGCCTGGCTCCACGCGCTGGAGCATCTCGATGGCAAGCTCGGCCCGTTCGGACGGGTCGTCGCGCTGCAGGCAACGTCGCCGATCCGGGAATCCAGCGACATCGAACAGGCGCTCGCGACGTTCGAGCGGGAAGAACTCGACAGCCTGCTCTCGGTCTGCGAGGTCGAGGATTATTTCAACTGGCGCATCGGCGCCGACGGGCCGGAGCCGATCAACTACGATTTCCGCAATCGGCGGATGCGGCAGCAGATCGAAAAGCGGTATTTGGAGAACGGCTCGTTCTACGTTCTAATTCCCTCGCTGCTGCGCGAGCAGAACAACCGGCTCGGCGGCAAGATCGGAATGCATCTGATGGAGCGGCACAAAATGTTCCAGATCGATCGCCCGGAAGACATCAAGCTTTGTGCGGCCATCATGCGCAGCTACGGCTATGCATAATCCCGCAGCCTTTTCGCTGGAAGGCAAGACCGCCGTCGTCACCGGCGCGTCGCGCGGCATTGGGGCTGCCATCGCGAGCGGCCTGCAGGCGAGCGGCGCAAAAGTGTTCGGCCTCAGCCGCAGCGGCACGGCGCCTGCGCATGTCACGGCGATCAAATGCGACCTGGCCGACGACGCCGCCATCCGGTCCGTATTCGATCATCTCGCGAAAACCGGAGAACGGCTCGACGTGCTGGTCAATGCGGCCGGCATCAGCCTTCCCGCCTCCGCGACGAGGAGCGAACTCCAGCGCTTCCGCGACACGCTGGCGGTCGACCTGAGCGGCGTCTACGCGACGATCCTTGCCGCCTATCCGCTGCTGAAGAAGGCGGGCGGCGGCTCGATCATCAACGTCACCAGCATCAACTCGGTGCGCGGCTTTCCCGGAAATCCCGGCTATGTCGCGGCCAAGGCCGGCCTTGCCGGCCTCACCCGGGCGCTGGCCGCGGACTATGCGCGCGACGGTATTCGCGTCAACGCGCTCGCGCCCGGCTATGTCGCGACCGAGATGACCGCCACGAGTTTCGCCGATCCTGTCATGCATGAGGATCGCCGCCGCCACACCATGCTCGGCCGCTGGGGCAATCCGGACGATCTGGCCGGCGCGGCCGTCTTTCTGGCGTCATCCGCTTCGGCCTATGTGACCGGCCAGGAATTGTTCGTCGATGGCGGCTGGACCACAAAGGGCCTCGCGATCAGCGAGGGTAACAAGCCGTGACGACATTGGAACGCATCGGCTTCATGCAGGGACGGCTGTCGGCCATGGTCGACGGCAAGATCCAGGCCTTCCCGTGGAACGAATGGCGTGAAGAATTTCCCCGCGCCCAGCGCGCTCGGCCTGACCCGAATCGAATGGACCATCGACCAGGACCGCCTGCGCGAAAACCCGCTCAACACCGCGGCCGGGCAGCAGGAAATCATCGAGCTGTCGCGCCGCAACGGCCTCAAGCCGGCGAGCCTGACCGGCGACTGCTTCATGCAGGCGCCGTTCTGGAAGGCGGACGGCGAGACGCAGAAATCGCTGGTCGACGATCTCGATCTGGTGCTCGCCTCCTGCAGCACCCTCGGCATCGAATTCGTCGTGATCCCGCTGGTCGACAACGGCAGGATCGAGAGCGCCGCGCAGACGGAGACCTTGCTGCGCGTTCTGCTCGATCGCGCCGCCTCGCTGTCGAAGCAGCGCGTCAAGATCGTATTCGAATCCGATCTGCCTCCTGCCCCGCTGGCGCAGTTCATCGACAAATTCCCGCGCGAAGTGTTCGGCATCAATTACGACAGCGGCAACAGCGCCGCGCTCGGCTATGATTCCGCCGAGGAGATTCCGGCCTACGCGCCGCGCATTCTCAATGTCCATGTGAAGGACCGGCTGCTCGGCGGCACCACCGTGCCGCTCGGAACGGGTGCGGCGGATCTCGCCAAGACCATCCGGCTGATCGAGCAGTCCGGCTATCGCGGGCAATATATCCTGCAAACGGCGCGCGCCGCCGACGGCGACCACGCCGGCGCGCTGGCACGATATCGCGACATGACGGTCGGCTGGATCGAGGACGCACAGCCGATGAAGCTCGACATCGAGGGCCGGGTCGCATTGGTGGTCGGCGCAAGCCGCGGCATCGGTCTTGCCATTGCCGAGACGCTTGCCGCCGAGGGCGCCAGGGTCGCGATCGCGGCGCGCGGCCTCGACGGGATCAAATCGGCCGCGGAGAAAATCGGCCGCGGCACCTCGTTCCATGCCGCCGACGTCACCGATCCCGCCGCGGCGCAGTCGCTGGTCGAGGAGGTCGAAAAGCAGTGGGGCAGGATCGACATCCTCGTCTGCAACGTCGGCAGCGGCACTTCGGTGCCGCCGGGCAAGGAAACCGCGGCCGAGTGGTCGCGGGTGATGGACCTCAACCTGTTCGCCGCGACCAACATGATCGAAGCCGCGAGGCCGCTGATGAGCCGCGGCCAGTGGCGACCGCGCGATCGTCTGCGTCTCGTCGATCTGCGGGCTCGCAGCGCTCGGCGCACCGGTGACCTATTCGGCGGCCAAGGCGGCCCTGAATGCGACCGTGCGCGGGCTCGCCCGACCGCTGGCGCTTGAAGGCATCCGCATCAACGCCGTCGCTCCCGGCAACATCCTGAGCGCCGACGGTACCTGGGCACGCAAGATCGCCGAAAACAAAGCCGCCGTGGACGAGATGCTCGCTCGCGAAGTGCCGATGCGCCGGCTCGGCAAGCCCGAAGAGATCGCCGACATCGTCGCCTTCCTCGCCTCTCCCCGCGCGGCGTTCATCACGGGCACCGTGATCGTCGCCGACGGCGGACAATTGCGTGCTTGAACAGGAGCGCTCCATGACCGCCCTCTCCGCTCGATACGACCTCACGGGACGCACCGCGCTCGTCACCGGCGCCGGCGGATTGCTGGGACGTCAGCATGTCGCCGCGCTGGTCGATGCCGGCGCGCGCGTCGTGGTCAGCGACATCGGAATGGCGCAGGCCGATGCGACGATCGCCGCGGTGAAGGAAATCGCGCCCGCCGCCGATCTCGTCGCCGCCGTCATCGACGTGACCTCGCAGGCATCGGTCGGCGCGGCCGGCGAGGATCTCGCCGGCCGCGGCATCGCCGTCGACATCCTCGTCAACAACGCCGCGATCGATCCGAAGGTCACCTCGACGCCCGGCGTGATGCATTCGTCGCGCTTCGAAGCCTTTCCGGTTCCGCAGTGGCAGACGGAAATCGCGGTGGGACTGACCGGCGCGATGCTGTGCTCGCAGGTCTTCGGCGGCGCCATGGCGCGGCGCGGCCGCGGCGTGATCCTCAACATCGCCTCCGACCTCGGCGTGATCGCGCCGGATCAGCGGCTCTACCGGCAGCCCAACATCACCAGCGATGAAGAGCAGCCGGTCAAACCCGTGACCTACTCCGTGATCAAGCACGGCCTGATCGGCCTGACGAAATACCTCGCGACCTACTGGGCGGACCAGGGCGTTCGCGTCAACGCGATTTCGCCGGGCGGCGTTTTCAACAACCAGGATCCCGCCTTCGTCGAACGATTGACGCGGCTGATCCCGATGGGCCGGATGGCCCGGGTCGACGAGTATTGCGCCGCCGTTCAGTTCCTCTGCTCGGACGCGTCGAGCTACATGACCGGCCAGAACATGGTCATGGATGGCGGCAGGAGCGTATGGTGACGCGCTTCAATGCAAACGCTGCATAGACTTTGCCTGTCGCGTTCCCCTTGCGTTCGAGAATGGGACCAAATAAGGGTCAATGTCTCTCCAGACTCGCGAGGATTCGTGGAAATTCAACGTCCCACCACGGCGCCGGATGCGGGGAGTGTCTTGAAGTTCGTCTTGCCGCCGATCTGGAAGTCGAAATGGCTGATCGCAGCCGCGACCGCGCTCGCTGCCGCCGGGACTTTTGCGCTGACGACATCCAGCGGTACCGAGATCTGGAGCGGTCGCGCCATCCTGACGGTCGGACTGGCTCCCGCCAGCGATTACATCGTCCAGAAGAGCGGTCCGGCGGTCGCGCCGATTGAAAAGCCGCGACGGACGATTGCCCGGCTTTCCGATCCGGCCTTCAAGGAGCTGATCGCCAAGCATGCGACGTTCCAGCCGGCATCGGCGTCGATCTCAAGATCGATGGTTACATCGAGCCTGCGCGGAATTGAGCTGGACAAGGAGCGGGACATCGCAATCGAGTTGTCCGCTGGTTCGGCCGCGGACGTCCAGTCGGCGTTTCGCGCGATTGCCGCTGAGATTGGCGCGGTGCATACCGCGATCCTTCAGCGTCAGCTCGACGTCCTGCAAAAAAGAATCGACGATGACAAGTCCCGGATCGCCGCGCTCGAAAACGAAACCCGCGAGTTGAACGAACGCGCCTTGCCATCGATCCCAACGCCCAGGAACACCGATCAACCACCTTTGCCAGCTATGCCGGTAGTCGTGACGAAAATCCTTGCATGGAACGAACTGCAGAACCAGGTGCGTGACGATACGACTCTCAGGCAATTGGGCGAGCCGAGCGCCCTGCGTGTCGACGCCGATGATCTTGTCGTGACGCAACGCTCGATTGACAGGCTGCGGGCCTCGCTGCTGACCGGAGCAGCCATGCTCGTCGCGATGATCATCCTGACCATCGCGGTCAATCCATCGGGCCAGGGCGGTGGCAGGTCGGGTCGAACCGACTTGACCGAACGCTGAGGGCGGCAGAAAGCTCGGAGATGGCCACCCTTGCAGAACAAGCCGTCGTCATCATTTCCGGCACGATCTTCGTTCTGTGTATCCTGTATATCGCCGCCTATCGGCCCGTCATTCTCATCGGCTTCTTCTTTATCCTGTTCACGTTGATCTGGCGCACGGCTTCGACCATGTTCATCGACCTCGCGGGGCCGGTGCTGTCCTCGCAGACCGATCGCTATATCGGGCCCGGGTTGGCGACCCCGTTGCATGTTCTGGCCTATGTCGCCACCCTGGCGCCGTTCTTCTTTCTGCTGAGACCGGCGGCCGTGCAGGACTGGCTGCACGATGCCGACCGGGAGCGCGCTGCGCCGGGAATGATAACGCTTTCCGGCGTTACCGTCTTCGTATCGCTGATCTTCCTCGGCTATCTGTATTTCGACCTGATACGCATCGGAACGATCCCGCTGTTTGCCCGTCTCGAGCGATTTGTCTACACGGCGCAATACGCCGGCGCCGCGCACCGATGGCTGATCCTGTATGGGAACTTCGTGACGTTCTGGTGGGGCGTCATGTTCGCTGCCGAACGTCTGCGCAATCGCCGGATCGACATTCGCTATCTGGGAATGCTCGGCATCCTCCTGGTTTACATGCTCCTTACCGGAAATCGCTTCTCGGCATTCTACAGTTTCTGCTGCTTCTTCGTGGTTCCGCTTGCAGGGGTCGTCGCGCTGGATATCCGCGACGATCGATCCGCGCTGCCATTTTCCTGGATCGGGAAGGTGTTTCGTCGCCGCGACCTGATTGCGCTCGGCACGATCGTCATTCTTGCGGCAATCGCTTCGAGCGCGAGTATCTACAACAATCTGGCCTACGTCCGGCATTTCCAGGGAGATGAAATTGCGTCGCAGTTCTGGGAACGTCTGCTGGTGCAGCCGAGCGAGCTTGGCTGGATTTCCTACGAACGGGTTTTCACTTTCGGGCAGTGGCAGCCTGACCGTGTCTACGATTTCCTGTTTCAGGCGCCGTTGGATGCCAGCAGGAACACGACCCCGCAATTTCTGATGCTGGAGACGATCGGCGAACCGCGAACCTACGAGCATATCTCGGGCGGCTCTCAGTTTGCCGGCGGATTTCCCGAAATCTTCTTCGAACTGTTCGGCCCGCTCTACGCGTGGCCCTTCATTTTCGGGGCCGGCTACATCGCAGCGGGACTGACCGCGGTCATCGTCAAGGGTGTCATCCAGGGCCGCTACGCGTCTGCGTTTCTGTCGCTGTACGTCCTGTTCGGATTTTATGTGATGTATATCGGCGGAATGCTGAACTTCATCGTGACCCCGGTCTACTGGATCAAGATCGCGGCGCTTGCCGCAACTTTGTTGATGGAGGCGAGGCTCGCACGGGCAGGACTGCCGCTGGTTCCGTGGGCGCTGTTTCGGTTTCCGTGGGAGATCAAAATCGTGTCGGGCAGGTTTTCTGGAAGTTGATTACGATGGAGTGGCACTGCCAACTCCCTCCCCCTTTTCATCCGGCTTGAACAATAATCACGGCGTCCGTACGCGCAGCGGTAGCGCAGGACGGCTGGATAGCGCGGCCGTCATTCCAATCCTCTCGGCAAAATCCTTTCTCGTCTGCAAACGCAAGTTGCGGCGGATGTGACCGATATCCACGTAAAGAAACTCGCCGTTCAGATATACGTCGCACGAGTCATTCGTGCACAACCGTTCAGCCGGAATGACGGTCGAGACGTTGGGCAAAGTCTTCGCCAGTTCCTTGAACATGTTGTCGATCGCCACCGATTTTTTCATCACCGCGACCGCATCTGACGAACGGACCGCTGCAACGCAGGGAGCTCTGAGGAGGTTTGAACTCTTGGTATGGGCACACTCGACGACAGTCTTCGGAATTTCGGGCACGGTTCCGATCAGAAAAAATTCGCGTCCCGAAGCCGATGACCCGTTGATAATCCGCATCAGTTCCTGACGAATAGACTCGAGCCCGCCATTGGCATCTCCCTTGCCGATCCGCACGGGCAAATCGAGCCAATTGGACGTCAAAATCACCTGATCGATGGCGGGATCGTTCTTCAGCACGTTCAGCCCGATCGGTTGCCTTTCCCGGCACAGCTCCATGTGTTGCGGGCCATCCATGAAGGCAATTGAAAGCTTGCTGCCGAGCACCACTGAACAGCCTGCAAAAACGAGGACTGAACGCTCGGGGTCAGTATTGATTGCATCAACGATCGGCGCGAAGTGGAATGAGTGGCTATCCCCCCAGATCATCGTCTTCCGCTTCGCGCTCTCCCAGGGAGCTCCGAAGACGCAATAGACACCCGGAACGCCCGTGATCGACGAGTCCTTGCAGGGCCACTCCCACATAACGTCCCGGCTGCGCATTGCCTGCGCTTCGGCAGGCAGACGCTGCGGAAATCCGTCGGCGCGCTGGACATATATCGACGCAGCAAAGATCACCGCGATGCAGGCGAAGCCGACCGAGACGGTGCGCATCGCGGGCCAACGCCGCTTTCGAAAAGGTTGCTCGACATAGCGATACGACAGCGTAGCGATTATGATCGAAACGATTGTCAGAACGATCGCTCCCACGGCGCCGGGGGTACCGTTGTTGATAAAGGAACGGTAAAACACCCAGATGGGCCAATGCCACAGATAAAGGCTGTAGGAGATCAGGCCGATCGGCGCGAGCAGGCCGAGGCGGCGACGTGCATTGGCATTTTCCGTTGCTGGCCAAATCACCAATGCAGCCCCGAGGCAGGGATAGAGGGCGGACGCTCCTGGAAAATGAATTGGCGAGATCGCCACGAAACCGAATCCGATCAGCGCCAATCCAACCACGGTAGCGGTCTCGCTAGCCTGGCGGGGCAGAGGCGGCAGGAAGACGAGGAGCGCGCCGAGGGCCAGCTCCCATGAGCGAGGCAGCGGCAGATAGAACGCACCTTTTGGATCGAACCGAAAGTACACAATGCTCCCGACGTAACAGGCCACCACACCTGCGGCGAGTATCGCAGCAACAGAGCCTCGCGCACGGCCGGCGACCAGCGCGAAAAGCAACAACGGCCAGACCAGGTAGAATTGCTCCTCAACGGCAAGCGACCAGGTATGCAGTAGCGGCATCAGCTCCGCGACCTGGTCGAAGTACCCCGTGTTGTACAGAAAGAAGAAGTTGGACGCGCCGAATGCGGCACTGGCGCTGCTGTTTGCGAGTGCGGTGTAGTCGCCGGGAAACAGCAGCAACGCGCCAGCTACCAGGCTGACGGCCAACATGACCAGCACCGCAGGCAGAATGCGCCTCATTCGCCGATCGTAGAAACCAAGAACGGAAAAGGTGCCCGCTTCTATTTCTGCCGCGAGTATCTGGGTGATCAGGAATCCGCTGATGACAAAAAAAACATCGACGCCACTGAAGCCACCGCGAATCGGCGCACCAAAGTGGAAGGCGAGGACTGAAAGGACGGCAACGGCCCGAAGCCCATCAATCTCGGGGCGATATCCGAGTTTAACTGGATTATCCATCACTTGCACTTAATTCGTGCCCGTCCAAACGACGAAGCGCCTTAGCATCGGGACCTGCATTGAGCAAGGGTAGCGCTCTCAGGAATGCGTCGCCTTCGACGAACGCAAGAATGGCAGCGCTATTCCAAAGTTGTCTTCCGCCGGAAACGCCAGCCTTGTACAGGCCGCGAGGTGATTGGTATAGATGCGTCAAAATGAACGGCTTGCACGCTGAAGGGGACTGGGGTGGATCCATCGCCGCGCCGAACCTATTTTCTTGGAATGGGAGTGGCCCTCGTTTTCCTGGTTCTGAATGTCTGGGTTGCCATCGATCACTACCAAATCCAGTACATGGTCACGAACCAAACCGCGGATGCATTGGCCGGAGCCAAACAGATTGCGCAACAGCGCTCAGCCTTGCTCGCCGCACGCCCCGACAGCGGGCCCATCGACCTTCAGATGATGCAAAGGGCGGGCATACGCGTTCCGGACTCATTCATTCAAGGTGACAGTTTCGCGTCGCCCTGGGGTCAAAGCCGGATCATCAAACAGTCCAATGTGCTGGTGTGGGATTTCTATGAAATTACGACGGCAGGATGCACGCAATTGCTCGGAAACGGCGGCTCGATCGCCGGTGTCTTTAGCCTCGCCGCGTCCGCCAGCGCCAATGACGAGAAGCGACCGCCGCTGACGCTCGAGGAAGCGGCGCAGGAATGCAGACGCACGCCACTGATGGCAAGACTGGTCCTGAAGTAAAAGCTGATCCGGAAGTTGCGGTACGCCACCATGCCCGTTCCGTGTTTTGCCTGCCAGGGTTGCCCTGTTTTGGGGGGGATGGTAAGAAGCCGGTCTCGTAAGGCGCGTGCCAGGAATGTCCTTTGGCTCCCGAGGCCAAGGCTCGGAAAGTCAGGGCATCCCGGAGCAGATTTCGCCGGTCCTGCTCGATTTTGCCAGTCGCCCGGATTGAAATGGAAATTCTCAAGCTCGCAACTTTTATCCGGGGACAGGACGCTGCGCTGGCTGCTATCCTTGATTCCTCGGTCGTCTACCCTGTCCAAACGCCACGCCGCGGTCGGATAGTTTCTTTGGTTTGGAGAATTTGAAATGCAATCGCTTCGCAAGATCGCGTCGAGGGCACGAACGCAGACACGTGTGGCATTGTTCGGCAACAACCATTCGCTCAAGGTCAACATGCGGTACGCGGCCTATGAGGGCGCGGCGCGGCGCAGCTGGAAGCCCCACTCCAAGCCGACCGCCGAACAGCTTGCCGGAGCCGAACGCTTCAAGAGCGAAGGCTTTGCCGCACTGCCTCCCCCGGCCCGCATGACGGCCGAGAAATTGCAGGCCATCCGGGAGACCGTCGATCGCCGCTTCGAGGAGCAGAACAACGGCTACGTGGTCAACTACGGCATGTACCGGTTGATCGACGGGCTTGAGCTCATTCCCGAAATCATCGACTTCATCGACGACGATATCGAAGCCGTCGTCGAGAACTATTACGGCAGCCATTTCAAGATTTTCGCGGTGTCGTTCTATCGCACGCTGCCGACGCCGGACAAGCCGGATTCGAGCTTCCTGTGGCATCTCGACAATTGCCCGAAGCAGGAGATCAAGCTGATGGTCTATCTCGACGATGTCGTGGCCGATACCGGCGCGCTCAGCGTCAAGGACAAGCCATTCAGCGTCGGGCTGCGCAAGGAAGGCTTCTTCGACCGCAGGCGCATCAACCAGTTCGTCGATCGCCTTGACGACCGCAACTCCACGCGGGTGCTCGAAGGCCAGACCGGAACCCGGCTGCTGTTCGAGAATGGCGGCTGCATCCACAAGGCAACATCGCCGAAGCATGGTCACCGCGACGTTGTGACGTTCGTTCTGATTCCCTCGGATATTCCGTGGCGCCCGCATTTTGCCCGCAGCCGCAATCTGCTCAGCACCAATGCCGGAATTTGCATCGATCCGTTCCGGGATCAGCCGGAGCATGTCGGATATCAGTATTAGGCATCGGCGCGAACCGCTCCTGGCAACGAACGACGGTTGCAGCTAACAACGTCACGCTCTGCGGCAATGGCGGCTCGGCCGCCGGTCGCCAAAATTTCGAGAACGCCCTGTGCTGAGACAGGCTGTCATTCTGGTCGGCGGCCTCGGCACCCGGCTTGGCGAGCGGACGAAGACGACGCCGAAGCCGATGCTGCCGGTCGGCGGCCGGCCGTTCCTCGATACGCTGATCGATGAAATCGCGCGCTACGATGCGTTCGACGAAATCCTGCTGCTGGCGGGCCACAAGGCCGAAAGCATTTTGGCGCGCTACGACGGTACGGTGCGGGGACGCGCCCGCCTGGCCGTCTCGCTGGAGCAGGCGCCGCTCGGAACGGCCGGTGCACTGGTTCACGCCGCCGCTCTGTTGCAGCAGCGCTTTCTGCTGCTCAACGGCGATTCGTTCTTCGACTTCAACATCCTCGATCTGGCCATCGCGCGCCAACGAAGGCCTCGTGCACATGGCGCTGCGGGCCGACGTCGTCGGGCGACCGGTTCGGCCGGGTCGTGCTCGACGGCGATCGGGTTCGCTCGTTCATTGCGCCAGGCCAGGGGGCAACCGGTCCGGTCAACGCCGGCGTCTACGTCGTCGACCGCAATATCCTCGCCCGCGTCGGCGGCCTTCCCGCTTCCCTCGAGCAGGATGTATTTCCCGCGCTGGCCGCTGCCGGCGCCATGACCGGCACATCCTATCGCGGCTACTTCATCGACATCGGCATCCCCGAGGATTTCGCCCGCGCCGACGTCGAATTGATCGAGCAACTGCGGCGACCGGCCGTCTTCTTCGATCGCGACGGCGTCCTCAACCATGATTCGGGCTACACCTTCGAGGCAGATAAGCTGCAATGGATCGATGGCGCGCGCGAAGCCGTGAAGGCCGTCAACGACGCCGGCTGTTTCGCCTTCGTCGTCACCAACCAGTCGGGCGTCGCCAGGGGCTTCTACGAGGAAAGCCACGTGCATGCGCTGCACCGCTGGATGGCGGACGAAATGGCGGCCTTCGGCGCCCACATCGACGCCTTCGAATATTGCCCCGATCATCCCGACGGAACCGTCGAGCGATATCGCCGCGTCAGCATCAGGCGCAAGCCGGGACCTGGAATGATCACCGATCTGCTCGGGCGCTTCCCGGTCAAGGCGGACGACAGCATCCTGATCGGCGACAAGCCGAGCGACCTCGAAGCAGCCCGCGCGGCCGGTGTGCAGGGTCACCTGTTTTCGGGCGGCAACCTCGAGGCCTTTGTGAGAAGGCATCTGCCGATCCGGCCCGCCTCCGGGCCGTAGCCGGGCCGAGCCGCGCGCCCCGCCGATTCCATCGTTGCGAAATACACCGGTTTTCCAGTGTTAATTGCAGCGTTCGTTTGCGGGGGGCGGCTATTGTGCTATAGCGCTATCGCGTTGCGAAGACTGGAATAATCGCCTTTCCTGGGGTCCGGCATGGAATATCTGAAGGACGCCCGCGTACTCGTCACCGGCAGCGACGGATTCATCGGCTCGCATGTCGTCGAGGAACTGGTCCGGGCGGGCGCGACGCGTCAAGGCGGTGGTGCTCTATAATTCCTTCAACTCCTGGGGGTGGCTCGATACCGTTTCCGCCGACGTCATGAAATCGGTGGAAGTCGTGGCCGGCGACATCAGGGATCCGCACTTCATGATAGCGGCCGCCGCCGGATGCACCGACGTCATGCATCTGGCCGCGCTGATCGCGATTCCGTTTTCCTACGCCGCCCCCGATTCCTACGTCGAAACCAACGTCCGCGGCACGGTGAACGTGCTGCAGGCCGCCCGCCATGCCGGCGTCCGCCGCTTCGTCCAGACGTCGACCAGCGAAGTCTATGGCAGTGCGCAATTCGTGCCGATCAAGGAGAGCCATCCGCTGGTCGGACAATCGCCCTACTCGGCATCGAAGATCGCTTCCGACCAGATGGCGTTGTCATTTCACGCCTCTTTCGACATGCCGGTGGTGGTGGTCAGGCCGTTCAACACCTATGGACCGCGACAATCGGCGCGCGCGGTGATCCCGACCATCATCAGCCAGATCGCGTCGGGCAAGCGCACGATCCGCCTCGGCGCGGTCTGCACCGACGCGCGACTTCTCGTTCGTGACGGATACCGCGCGCGGCCTGATTGCGGGCCTCACGGCGCCGGCGGAACAGAGCGTCGGGCAGACCATCAATCTGGGCAGCGGCTTCGAGATTTCCGTCGGCGCCACCGCGCGCATGATCGCGGAAGTGATGCAGGCCGAGCTCGAAATCGAAACCGACGAGGCGCGGCTTCGGCCCGCCAACAGCGAAGTGGAGCGGCTTTGGGCCGACAACTCCAAGGCCCGCCAGCAACTCGGATGGTCGCCTGAATTCGGCGGGCTCGACGGCATGCGCCGCGGGCTCGAAAAGACGGCGCAATGGTTCATGGACCCGGCCAACCTCGCGCGCTACAAGGCTGACGTCTACAATGTATGAGGCCGATGTGGGTATTGCGGCAACGAAATCCGATCGCTTCGATGTGCAAGGGATCGTTGCCGCCGTTCAGCGCGCCGTGGGAACGCCGAACGGCACGCTGGCGCTGCACGAGCCGGTCTTCGCCGGCAACGAAATCGCCTATCTCGAGGAATGCATCAAGAGCACCTTCGTGTCCTCGGTCGGCAAGTTCGTCGACCGCTTCGAGAACATGCTGGAAGAAGTCACCGGCGCCAGGCGCGCCATCGCCGTCGTCAACGGCACCGCGGCCCTGCATGCCTGCTTCACGCTGGCCGGCGTCGAAGCCGGCGACGAGGTGATGTCACCGGCGCTGACGTTCATCGCGACCACCAATGCGATCGCCTATTGCGGGGCGAGCCCGCATTTCATCGATAGCTCGTTCAGGACGCTCGGGATGGATGCGCAGGCGCTCGGCGCCCGCCTCGACGCGATCGCGCAACGCGGCGCAGACGGAACGATCAACCGCGAGACCGGCCGCCGGATCGCGGCGATCGCCCCGATGCACACGTTCGGCCATCCCGTCGATATGGACGAGATCGTCGCCATCGCGCGTCACTGGGACATTCCCGTCGTCGAGGATGCCGCTGAATCGCTCGGCTCGACCTACAAGGGTCACGCGGTCGGCTCGCAGGCCCGCCTCGCGGCGCTGAGCTTCAACGGCAACAAGATCGTGACCACCGGCGGCGGCGGCGCGATCCTCACCAATGACGAGGAACTCGGCCGACGGGCCAAACACATCACGACCACCGCCAAGCTGCCGCACAAATGGGCCTTCGTGCACGACGAGGTCGGCTTCAACTACCGCCTGCCCAACCTCAACGCGGCCTTGGGATGCGCCCAGCTCGAACAGCTCGACGGCTTCCTCGCCAGCAAGCGCCGGCTGGCCGCGGCCTATCAGCGCGCTTTCGCGGGCGTTCCCGGCGTCGCAGTTCTCGCGCGAGCCGGAGGGCACGACCAGCAATTACTGGCTCAACGCCATCCTGCTGGACGAGGCCCATTCAGAACGGCGCGACGAGGTGCTTGCCGCGCTCAACGCTGCCGGCTTCGGCGCCCGTCCGGCCTGGACGCTGATGCACCGGCTTCCGATGTTCGCCGCCAGCCCGCGCGGCGATCTCAGCGTCGCCGAATCGATCGAGCGTCGGCTGATCAATCTGCCGAGCAGCGCCAGCATTCAGGCCCGCAATGACTGACACGCCCCGGAAAATCTGCTTCGTCACCGGCAGCCGCGCCGATTTCGGCCTGCTGATATGGCCGATGCGCGCGATACAAGAGACCGCCGGGCTGAAGCTGCAGCTCATCGCCACCGGCATGCACCTCTCCCCCGAATTCGGCTACACCATCGACAATATCCGGGCCGAGGGTTTCGCCGTCGACGACACCGTCGAGACGCTGCTCAGCAGCGATTCCGGCGTCGGCGTCGCCAAATCCGTCGGCCTCGGCGTCATCGGATTCGCCGATGCATTCGCGCGGCTGGCGCCCGACCTCGTCGTGGTGCTTGGCGACCGCTACGAGACTTTTGCGGCGGCGCAGGCCGCGATGTACATGCGGCTGCCGATGGCGCATCTGTTCGGCGGCGACGTCACCGAAGGCGCGATCGATGAATCGATCCGCCACGCCATCAGCAAGATGTCGCATCTGCATTTCACCACCAATGCCGATTCGACGCGGCGGCTGGCCCAGCTCGGCGAGGATCCGGCGCGCATCTTCACGGTCGGATCGCCCGGCATCGATTCGATCAAGCGCCTGAAGCTGATGGACCGCGAGACCATCGGGCGCGAAGTCGGAATGCCGCTCGGCGAACGCAACGTTCTCGTCACCTTCCACCCGGTGACGGTGGAAGCGGATCGCTCGGTCGGCTCGCTCGACGAATTGTTCGCCGCCCTTTCCGCGCTCGATCCGGCGTTCCGCCTGTTCTTCACGCTGGCGAATGCCGACGCCGAAGGCCGCGCGCTGAACGAGCGGATCAAGGCGTTTGTCGCGGGCCGGCCCAACGCCATCGCCGTCGCGTCGCTCGGGCAGCTTCGCTACATCAGCCTGATGAACCAGGTCGACGTCGTCGTCGGCAATTCCTCCAGCGGCGTCTACGAAGCGCCCTCGCTGAACGCCCCCAGCGTCGATATCGGCGACCGGCAGAAAGGCCGCGAGCGCGCCGCTTCGGTGTTCCACGCGGCGCCGGAGCGGCAGGCGATCAGCGCGGCCATCGCCGCGGCCCTGCGCCGCGGCCGGCAGCCGACCGTCAGCCCCTATGGCGACGGCGAAGCCAGCCGGCGCATCGCCGACGGCATCGCCGCCATCGCGGATTTTCGCTCCCTGCTGCAAAAGGGCTTTCATGACATCCGCGACGGCGGAGCGGCGAAATGACGGGCCGCCGCACGCTCATCATCGCGGAAGCCGGCGTCAATCATTCCGGCAGCCTCGAGACGGCGCTGGCCCTCGTCGACGCGGCCGCGGATGCCGGCGCCGACATCGTGAAATTCCAGACCTTCAACGCCAATTCGCTCGCGGGGCGCGCGGCGCAGAAGGCCGACTATCAGCAGCGCACCACCGACGCCGCGGAGAGCCAGCGCGCCATGCTGCAGCGGCTGGAATTGCCGCAGGCCGCGCATCAGCCGCTGATCGCGCGCGCCAAGGCGCGCGGCATCGAGTTCCTGTCGACGCCGTTCGATCCAATGTCGCTCGCGTTCCTGCTGTCGCTCGATCTGCCGCGCATCAAGATCGGCTCCGGCGACCTGACCAATGCACCCTTGCTGCATACGCTCGCCAAGGCCGGCGCGACGCTGATCCTCTCGACCGGCATGGCAACGCTCGGCGAGGTCGAGGAAGCGCTCGGCGTGCTGGCCCATGGCTATGGCGGCAGCAACGACGCCCCCGGCATTGCCGCGTTCCGCGCGGCGTGGCGCGATCCGGCGGCGCGGCGGCATCTCGCGGAGAAGGTCAGCCTGCTTCACTGCACCACCGAATATCCCTGCCCGTCCGAGGACGTGAACCTTGCAGCCATGCAGACGATGCGCACCGCGTTCGGGCTGCCGGTCGGCTACTCCGACCACACCGACGGCTTCGAAATATCGTTGGCCGCGGTCGCGCTCGGCGCCACCATCATCGAGAAGCATCTCACGCTCGACCGCAAGGCCGAAGGGCCCGACCACGCGGCCTCGCTCGAGCCCGGTGATTTCGCCCGCATGGTGTCGGCCATCCGCAATATCGAGGGCGCGATCGGAGACGGCATCAAGACGCCGAAGAATTCCGAGATCAGGAACATGCCGATCGCGCGCAAGAGCCTGGTGGCGGCGAGGCCGCTTCAGGCCGGCGATGTGCTGGGCCCCGACGACATCGCCAGCAAGCGTCCCGGCTCCGGCCGCCCGCCGATCGAATACTGGTCTCTGATCGGCACCAAGGCCGCTCGTCCCTATGACGAGGAAGACCCGTTATGAAGATCGGGTTTTTCGGCGACGGGCCGTGGGCGGAACGCGCGCTTCTGCCGCTGGCTGCAGGATTCCCGTTACACCATCGTCTTCGTCGCGGTTCGCGCCTCGCAGGCCCGACCAGAAGCTGATCGAGATGGCGAAAAGCCACGGCATCCCCCTGCTCTGCCCGGCGTCGGTCAATTCCGACGAGAGCCTGGCCGAGATCGGCAGGTTCGGCGCCGATCTGCATGTCTCGATGTCGTACGACCAGATTCTGCGCGAGCAGATTCTCAGCCTGCCGCCGCGCGGCACGCTGAACTGCCACGCCGGCGCCTTGCCGTTCTATCGCGGACGCAATCCGCTGACCTGGGCGATCATCAACGGCGAAGCGGAATTCGGCGTCACCGTGCATTGGGTCGATCTCGGAATCGACACCGGCGATATCGTGCGGCAGGTCAAGACGCCGATAAAGGCCGAGCGATACCTACGCCACGCTGCTGGCTTCCGCGGAGGAACTCTGCGCCACCACGCTCGTTCAGGCAATTTCGGACGTCTACGAAGGGACAGACCAGCGCATCGTGCAGGCCACGATCGATCCGGTCGGGATGTATTGCTGCCGGCGCCGCGAGGGCGACGAGGAGATCGACTGGACCTCGAGCACGGTCAGCATCGAGCGATTCGTTCGCGCGCTGGTGCCTCCCGGACCCGGCGCCCGCACCACTCTGGAAGGATGCGCCCTATGCGATCCTTGCCGCCGAGAAGATCGATGGCGCAAGGCCCTATGCCGGCGCGGCCGGCGAAGTGATCGGCCGGGACAGCGGTGGTATCCTGGTCAAATCCGGCGATACCTTCCTGCGGCTGACGCGCTGGGCACCGGTTCAGCCTGACGGCTCGCTCGGCGCCGCCACGGTTCCGAATGCGCTGCGCGGTCAGCGGCTTGGGCGCGACCTGAAGGCGCGACTGGCGCAGGCCGAGGCTCGAATTGCGCTGCTGGAATCGAGGCTTGGGACGACCGCCGGCGGGGATTGACGCCCCGGTTGGCAGCCGCGATATACCGGAGTTCTCGCGGGAAGCCTGTGCGGGCAAGGCACGGCTGTAAGGTCCAGAACACATGAAATCCTGGCGTAAAGCCATTGTCGGAACGGACGCGACGGTAAGCGAAGCGATTGCCGCGATCGAGAGCGGCAGCATGCAGGTCGCGCTGGTGCTGGACGGCTCCGGCCGCCTCGTCGGCATCGTCACCGACGGCGACATTCGCCGCGGCCTGCTGCGCGGAATGCAGCTCTCGGGACCGGCCACCGAAGTCATGAACCGCTCCGCGGTGTCGGCGCCGGCGACATTGTCGCGCGAGGAGCGGCTGCACCTGATGCGGCAGAAATCCATCAAGCAGCTTGCCGCTGCTCGATGGCAACGGCCAGTTGATCGGCGTCGAGACCTTCGACGAATTGATCGAGGCGCCGCATTATCCGAATCCGGTTCTCATCATGGCGGGCGGGCTTGGCGAACGGCTCGGCGCGCTGACGCGCGAGCGCCCGAAGCCGATGCTCAATGTCGGCGGACGACCGCTGCTGGAGACCATCATCCGCAACGTCGTGCAGCAGGGTTTTCGCAACATCTTCATCTCGGTGAACTACATGGCCGAAATGATCGTGGAGCATTTCGGCGACGGCTCCGCGCTCGGCGCGACAATCCAGTATGTTCGTGAAACCGAACGGCTCGGAACCGCCGGTGCGCTGGGGTTGTTGCCGCAGCCCCCCGAACTGCCCGTTGTCGTTACCAACGGCGATATCCTGACCACCATCAATTACGGCGCCCTGCTCGACTTCCACAACGGCAGCGCGGCGGAGGCCACGATGGCGGTCCGCGAGCACAAGGTGCACGTGCCCTATGGCGTCGTCACCGCCAACGACGGCTATCTCGAGACCATCAGGGAAAAGCCGACCGAATCCTGGCATGTCAGCGCCGGCATCTATGTCGTTGGACCCGCCGTGTTCAATCACGTCGAACGCGGCGTTCGCATCGATATGCCGACCGTGCTGGAGCGCGTCGTCGCCAACAAGGGCCGCGTGGCGGTCTATCCGATCCGGGAGTACTGGCTCGATATCGGCCGCATGGAGGATTTCGAGCAGGCGCACGCGGAATTCAAAGAGGTTTTCCCGTGACATCCATCAATGCCGTTGTCGTCGGCCTTGGTTCGATCGGGCAACGGCATGCGCGCGTGCTGAAGGAACTCGGCCACGCCGTGACGACGGTCAGCCGTCGCGGCGACGGCGACCATACATCCATTGCCAGCGCGATCGCCGCGGCCCGTCCGGGATATGCCGTCATCGCGACGGAAACATCGCAGCATGCCGAGTCGCTACGTCAGCTTGCCGAGGCTGATTTCCGCGGATCCGTGCTGGTGGAAAAGCCGCTGTTCGCGCATTCGGCGCCCGCTCCGGACTATCCGTTTGCCAGCCTCGTCGTCGGCTACAATCTGCGCTTTCATCGGTCATGACCGCCTTTGCCGAACGGCTCGACGGCAGGAGTGCGATCACCGTCTCGGCCTATGTCGGGCAGGATCTCCGCGACTGGCGGCCGGGACGCGACCACCGCACGACCGCGTCCGCGACGCAGCAGGCGGGAGGCGGCGTGCTCCGCGACCTCAGCCACGAACTGGACTATCTGCTATGGCTGTTCGGTCCGTGGCAGCGTGTCGCGGCGCTGGGCGGCTCGTCCGGCGCGCGACAGGTCGATGTGGACGATCATCTCGACCTCCTGCTTCAAATGACCCGGTCACAGACGGTTCACGTCCACATGGACTATCTGGATCGATCCGGCATCCGCAGGATCCGGGTCAATCTGCCCGAGGAAACCATCGAGGCCGATATTCTCGGCGGACGTCTCACGGTCAACGGCAAGGCCCATGAATACCCCAGCGCGCGGGACGAGAGCTATAAGAGCATGCACCTTGCTGCCATCGACGGCCGCGGCCCGATCTGTACGCTTCGCCGAAGGGCTCGCCGTCATGGATCTGATCGACGCCAGCGAACGCGCCCTGCAGTCGCGCATGTGGGTATCGGCATGAGATCGATCTGCACCATCTGCGCGCGCGGCGGCTCCAAGGGCGTCGTCGGCAAGAACGCCCGCGAACTGCTGGGAAAGCCGCTGCTCGCCTGGACCATCGAGCAGGCGAAAGCAGACCGGGCTGTTCGAAGCGATCGCATTCAGCAGCGACTCCGATCAGCTGTTGCAGACGGCGTTGCAGTCGGGCGCCGACATCGCCGTCAAGCGCCCGGACGCGATGGCGACCGATACCGCCCCGAAAATTCCCGCGATACGTCATTGCCTCGAACAGGCCGATCGCGCGCACCGGGATGACGCCTGAAGTGTTCGTCGACCTCGACGTCACCTCGCCGCTGCGGCTTGCCTCCGACATCGCCGGCGCGGTCGAACTGCTGCATCGATCCGGCGCACGCAGCGTCATCACCGGCGCGCCGGCGCGCCGCTCGCCGTACTTCAATCTGGTCGAGGAACGTGCCGACGGTTCGGTCGGTCTGTCGAAATCGGCCGATCCGCCGATCGTCCGCCGCCAGGATGCGCCGCGCTGCTTCGACATGAACGCCTCGATCTATGCATGGCGCGTCGCGCCGTTTCTCGAAAACCCGGCGGTGTTCTACCCGGACACGCGGCTGTTCGAGATGCCGGAGGAGCGCTCCGTCGACATCGATTCCGATCTCGATTTCACGCTGGTCGAACTGCTGCTCCGCAAACGGCTGGCGTTCCCGGAGACCCAATCATGACCGCGTTCAAGAACCTGTTCGACCTCACCGGACGTACCGCCGTCGTGACCGGCGGATGCGGCATCCTGGGACGTCGTTTTGCCGAAGGCCTCGCCGAGTTCGGCGCCAGGGTCGCCATCATCGATCTCGACGAAGAAGCGGTCGGGCTGCGGCGTCCGAACTGTCCGCGCGCCACTCGATCGACGCCAGGGGTTATGCCTGCGACATCACGCAGCCCGAAACCATCCGCCGCGCCGCCGCGGCCATCGAGGCCGATCTCGGTCCGGTTTCGATCCTGCTCAACAACGCCGCCAGCAAGACCCGCGACGTCGATGCGTTCTTCGCGCCGGTCGCGACGTTTGCACAGGAAACCTGGCGGGAGATCATGTCGGTCAACCTCGACGGCATGTTCAACGTGGCGCAGGTTTTCGGAACTGAAATGGCCGAGCGCGGCTACGGCAGCATCGTTCAGACCGCCTCGATCTACGGCCTGATGGCGCCGGACCAGCGCATCTACGAAGGTTCCGAATATCTCGGCCGCGCGATCAACACGCCCGCGGTCTATACCGCGTCCAAGGCCGGCGTGATCGGGCTGACGAAGCACCTCGCGACCTATTGGGGCGCCCAGGGCGTGCGCGTCAACACGCTGACGCCGGGCGGGGTCGAGAGCGGGCAGAACGATACGTTCAAGCAGCGCTATGGCGCACGTGTTCCGCTCGGCCGGATGGCCCGCGCCGACGAAATGGTCGGCGCCATGCTGTTCCTGGTGTCCGATGCGGCGTCCTATGTCACGGGTCAGAACATCGCGGTGGACGGCGGGCTGAGCGCCTGGTGATGCGATCCCCATGATCAAGCGCCTGATCCACAACACCATCATTTCCACCATCGCGTTCGGCGCCGCCGCCATCCTTGGCCTGATCGTCATCCCGGTGATCATCCGCACCTGGGGCGTTACCGAATTCGGCCTCATCGTCATCACGCGTTTGCTGCTGCCGTCCGGAATGATGGCGGTGCTGGACCTCGGCCTGTCCGAGGTCGCGACCCAGGTCGTGGCCCGCGCCAGGGAACATCGCGACTGGAACCTGGCCGGCCGCCAACTTGCGTTCCTGACGACGCTGTCGATCCTGCTGGCCATCGTTCTGAGCATCTCGATCTGGCTCGGCGCGCCATATCTCACCGTGCTGATGAAGGTCGACGCCATCCACGCCGGCAGGTTCATCGAGATCTTGCACTTTACCGCGCTTGCCAATCTCGTGCTGGTGCCGGCGCTCGTCTGGGAAGGAACGGTCAAGGGATTCGAGCGCTACAATCTGCTGCGGTTCTCGGAATTCGTTTCGACACTGACCTATGTCGTCCTGACCGTCTGGGCATCCACGGCTTCAGCCTCGTTCGAAATCGTCGCCTACATCTATCTGGCCACCCTCGTGCTTCGGGCGCTCGCGGTACTGGCCGCCACCATCGCCGCGCTGACAACGAAGGGCGCCAGGTTTGCGGCCTGGACGACCCAGACCCGCCGCCAGCTGCTGCATCGATGCCTGCTGCTGCTGCAGGGCAAGCTGATCGGCGGGATCACAGGGCCGATTCAGCCATTCGTGGCCGGGCTGTTTTTCGGGCCGACGGGCGTCGGCACCTACGATACGCTGGTACGGCTCGCCCGTGTATCCAAGATCCTGGTCGGCCTCCTCACCTCGGCCCTGCTGCCGGTCGCCAGTCGCCTCGACGAGCGCGGCAGTTCGACGACATTCCAGCGCCTCGGCGAGTTCGGCCTCATCATGCTGCCGATGTTTACGCTACCGCCGCTCGCAGCAGCCGCGATCCTTTCGCCCGAAATTCTGCAGATGTGGATCGGCCCTCTGCTCGCTCCCTACGCGCTGTGGATGGGCCTGAGCTTCGTGATTCCAATCTGCGCGCAGTACCTTGCGATCGGCAATATCATCTTCCTGACGCGCCCGGACGTCCAGGCCAGGTTGAACTGGCTGTCGGGCCTGCAACTGCTGATTTGGGCCGTGGTCGCCGCCGCGACACTCGGTCTTTTTGCCGAACGGTCGCTGATTCTCGGCCAGGCGGTGGGAAGTCTCGTCGTGCTGCCCTGGCAAATCGGCACCCTGCACCGGGCCCTGAATCTCGAGCTGCGGAGCTTCCTGAGGACCATCGCTACACAGGCCATCATCTTGATAATTGGAAGCATTCTGCTGTGGTTCCTTGCCGGTTACATTCGAGTTGACAGCCTGATAAAATTGGCTTTGGTAGCCGGAACGTTCTGTCTTATCAGCTGGGTTGCACAGTATTTCTTCGTCCTGGCAGCAAGGCACCGCGCCGTTTTCCCTGCAATCGGCCACCTGATGGGCCTGGCGCCAAAAAGCAACTAACCGAACGTTGACTGGACCTGCGCAATGAAGACGAGCGGCGCGAACGATATCCTGGGATCGCTATCTCCGGCGTCGCTGCCGGATCGCGCGATCACCTACACTCTCGATATCGCCAAGAGCGTCTATCGTTTGATTCTGCGGCGGATGGAGCGCACCCAGGACAAGGTAAATTCGGAATACGATCTGCTGCATTGGCAAAATATCCTTTCCAAAAAGGCATGGCTCAAGGCCAGGGACATTCCTGATTTTCTGGCTCCGCCAGAACCGACCGAGCGCCTGCGAAAGGTCGACAATCAGATTCTGCGGATCAGCGCCCAGAAATATTACCAGTACCGCATCGGCGCATTGGGCGATCTGATTGCTCGTCATTGCGGCGACGCCAAGGGAATCGTGGAGCTGGGAACCGGATACGGCTACAATCTGTTTTCGCTGTATCACAGCCACCCGGACTGGACCCTGAAGGGATTCGACATCTCGCCGAACGGCATCACCGCCGGACGCGAGATCGCTGACCGCTTCGCCGTATCGGACAAGATTTCGCTCGACCGCATCGATCTCACCGATGCCGCTGATCCCAACCTTGCCGCGATCGCCGGCGAAGTCGTCCTGACCTATTTCTGTATCGAGCAGATTCCGTACGACGTGCGGAAAGTCATCGAGAATATCATTGCGGCCAAGCCGAAACGCGTCATCAACATCGAGCCGACCACCGAGCTGCTCGAGCTGTTTCGCCCGCGCGATCTCGTCAGCCTGTTTTACATCCGTTCGGTCGACTACCAGACCCAGCTTTTCACCACGTTGGACGAACTGGAACGCGAGGGACGGATTCGCATCATCGCGCGCGAGCGCATGCCCTTTGCGCCGTCGATCAACAATGACGGGTTTCTGTATTGCTGGGAGCCGATATGACCATGAGCGACGCCGCCGCGACCGCACCGGTTGCCAGGAAGCAGAAGATCAGCCAGTTCCGCCGCCTGCTCTGGCACATGAACCGCACCGATCTGGGCTGGGTAACGAAAACCGCCCTCACCGGCCTTCAATTGGGCGCGCGCGCCAAGCGGATCGAACTGCTCAATACGCTTCCCGCAAAGCCGGAGTGGAGCGAGGCCAGCCGCAAGCTCAGTGAACAGGGTCACGTCGACGTCACCTCGATCGTCGACCGCAGCCTGGCGGAGGCGGTCGCCGCCGTCGCGCAAAGCAAGGTCGACCGGCTGGACGAACTCGTCGGAAAGCAGGTGCTCGGCCACAAATCGTTCTGGGTCAGCCTGCTCGACGAAGACCTGGTCGACGGCGCGTTTGCCACCGATCATCCGTTCGTGCGCTACGCGCTGCAGCCGGCGGCACTTCGCATCATCGGCGATTTCATGCACGAGTTGCCGCAATTGTCCGACGTCCTCCTGACGCTGTCGCGGCCGACCGAGAACCAGCCGTTGAGCTATTCCCAGCTGTGGCATCTCGATCACGACGACAAGCGGGTCTGCAAGCTGTTCATCTATCTCACCGATGTCCGCGACACCGCCGACGGACCGCTGACCTTCATTCCGGCGCCGGAATCCAAGCCGTTCCGCAACACGCTCAAGAGCCACATGAGCGACGACAAGGTGTTTTCCAGGGTGGACCGGACCGCGGTCAAGGAAATGGTCGCGCCGCGCCTGTCTTCGTTCATCGTCAACACCGCGCGGTGTCTGCACATGGGCAGCCGCATCCTCTCCGACCGCACCCGCCTGCTCTACACGGCCACCTATATTCAGCCGCCGCGGATCTATCCGGAACCGCCCGCCCGTTTCCGCGCGGCCGGCGCCTTGACCGAAATCGAGCGCACGGCAATGCGCCTCTGATGCGGTTCCGCCGGGGGAGTTGACGATCGTGCGCATCGGATGGGTGGTCGATCACCCCAAGCGTGACTTGGCAGGAAGCGTCCTGGCTGCGTATCAGCTCGCCTCGCGCGGGGCATCGGTTGCCATCGTCCCGATGTATGAGCAGGGCGTCGACGTGCCGCGCCTCGGGCTCGATACGCTGGTCGTCAACTACGCCCGCGCCGCCAATCTCGATCTGATGCGCAGCTTTGCCGCGGCGGGACTGGCGCTCTATGTTCTCGACACCGAAGGCGGCGTGCTGGCGGCCAAAGGCGGCAATTCGCCGCCCGCGATGGCCGCCTATGTCCGCGGCAGCGGATACGCCGATATCCTGTCGGGCTATTTCTTCTGGGGCGACCGGCTGCATGCCGCGTTCAACGACAACCAGGCGATGCAGCCCGGAGCATCTTCATCTGACCGGATGTCCCCGTTTCGACTTCGCGGCGCCGAAATGGCGAACCCTGCTCGACGGCGAGCGTCGCGGCTATCTGCTGGTCAACGCCAATTTTCCGCTGGTGAATTCCCGCTTCTCCAGCAAGCCGGGCGCAGAGCGCGAAACCATGATCCGGGCCGGATGGGACGGCGCCTATATCGATCGTTTCCTCGCCGATCTGAAGCAGGTCTTTGCCAATTATCTCGTCGAGATCGGCCGGCTGGCGGCGGCAAGGCCCGATCGCCAGATCCTGGTGCGCCCGCATCCGTTCGAGAGCGAAGAGGTCTATCGCACGGCCTTGGGCCAGCATGCCAACGTCGTCGTCGACGGCGCCGGCAGCGTCCTCGACATGATTCAAAATGCTGCGGCCATCATCCATCTGAACTGCGGCACGGCGATCGAGGCGGTGCTGCTCGGAAAACTGCCGATCCAGCTCGAATATCTCAATACGCCGGCAACCGCCGGACACGCCTTGCTGCCGGCGCGGGTCAGCCGGCCCACCATGTCGTTCGAGGAATTGCTCGCCGTGGTCGACGACGTCGACGGCGGAAACGCGCAAGTTCGATTTTGCAGGCGTTCACGCCGCCGACATTCACCCCTACTTCCATCGCAATGACGGGCGGGCCGCGGACCGCGTGGCCGATGTCCTGGTCGGCGTCAACGATCGCCGCGCAGCCGTTCGTCTCGCTGTCGAGCGTGCTCCGGGGCACGCGGCCGAATCCAAGCCTCGGGCAGATCGCCAAGGGCGCGGCCAGCCTGCTGTTCGGATCGGCGGCTGACCGAACGGATGCGCACCCGATTCAATCCGGCCCGGCGCGACAAGCGCATCGAACCTTCCGACGTCAGGCGCTTGCTCGAGCAGATCGCCGTCCACGACCAGTGCGACCCGTCGCTGTTCAGCGTGGAGCGCGCACGGTGCGCGAGGACCGGTTTGCCGCTTGCCAGTATCGCAATCCAGAAACGCCCTGCCCGCGCATGACCGCCACGTCCGAAACAATCCTGATCACGACGCTCGCCGAATACCAGACCCGGTTCTGGATTCCCGTGGCGCAGCGCTTGCGCAGCGCAGGGCGCGAGGTGCAGTTGCTCGCATTCGACGATCGCAGCGCGGAAATGGCGGAGGCGCAAGGCATCCCCGTCGTCAACATGTACCGGACCGGCCTTCAGGACGGCGCGCCGGTCGACGACCAGCGCGCCTTCGCGGCAAGGATCGCCGATTACGGCCTGGACGGAACGAACTTCCTGTTCAGCCACGAACGCGTCACGTTCGGCATTCGCGATACCGCCGCGCTGCGCCGGCGGTTCATGATCTACAGCAACGCGATGGAAGCCGTGCTCGACCGGCTGGCGGCCGCGGGGCGGCAGGCGGTTGCGGTTCAGGAACTCGGCGGATTCCTCTCGGTCATCGCCTGCTTCTACGCCGCGAGGAAGCGCGGCATCCGGAACTGGTTCATCGAGCCGTCGTTCTTTCGCGGCAGGCTTTATTACACGCCGGACAGCCTTGCGGCCCCCGATACGATGCGTACGCCGGCGGACGCGGTCTCCACCGACGTGCGCACCTATCTCGACGACACCTTGCGGCAGCAATCCATCGTGATTCCGCAAAAGGACCGCCACCAATATTCGGCGGCGTTCAACAAGATCGCCAACGCGCGAGAACGCGCGCCGCCTGGTCGAAAAGCTCTGGGACCAGTTCGCGCTCGGCAAGCATCAGGAGTTCGGACATAACCTCCGCCATGCCCGCGCGCATGCCGCCATGGCGGTCAGCGCGACGCGGCTGCGGAAACTCTATTCGCCCGATGCCGGACCGGACCGTTCGTCTACTATCCCCTGCACGTGCCGGCCGACATGGCGCTGACGCTTCGCTCGCCGGAATATCTCGACCAGGTCGCGACCATCGATTTCCTGCTGCGCACCATCCCGGATACGCACGTCCTCGTGGTGAAGGAGCATCCGGCCCAGATCGGCGCGATCCCCGCCGGCCGCCTGTTCGAACTCGCGCGGCGCTTCGACAATTTCATCCTGCTGCCGCCGCAGACCAACAATTACACCGTGCTCGGCCGCGCCGACGCGATCGTCTCCGTCAACAGCAAGTCGGGCGCCGAAGCGGTGCTGCTCGGCAAGCCCGTCGTGGTGATGGGCGATGCGTTCTATCGCTCCTGCCCGCTGGTGTTCGCCGTCGACCGCCTCGCGGACGTTCCGCAGCGGCTTCGCGACGCGCTGGCCGCGCCGCCGTTCGACCCTGCCGATACCGCGCCCTATTTCGAAACCGCCTGGCGGCAATCGTTTCCCGGCGAACTCTATATCAGCGATCCCGGCCAGCTCGACACGTTTGCGGCTTCGTTGCTCGTCGGCGATCGGCGAACCGCGCCGCGCGGGTTGAAAGGCTTCTCCATGGCGCTCGTTTCGATCATCACCCCATCGTGGAACGTGGCGACGCTGATCGGCGAGACCATCGCCTCGGTTCAGGCCCAGACCATGACGGACTGGGAGCTGTTGATCGCCGACGACTGCTCGACGGACCAGACCGCCGCGATCGTGGAAAGCCACGCGGCGCAGGATCCGCGGGTCAAGCTGATCCGCCAGCCCCGCAACGGCGGCCCGGCGCTGGCCCGCCAGGCCGCGATCGACCGGGCGCAGGGCCGCTTCATCGCGTTTCTCGACAGCGACGATCTGTGGCTGCCGGCCAAGCTCGAGCGGCAGATCGCCTTCGCGCAGGCGAAGCGTGCGGCGCTGAGCTATACCGCGTTCCGCCGCATCAACGAGACGGGATCGGTCACCGGCCGCCTGATCGAGGTGCCGGCCTCGTTGAACTATGAGCAGTTGCTCAAGAACACCTCGATCGCGACCCTGACCGCACTGGTCGACCGCGACGTCGCGGGCAACATCGCCATGAAGAACGAACCGTATGACGATTTCTGTCTCTGGCTGAGCATCCTCAAGCCGGGACATGTCGCCCACGGGCTCAACGAGGATCTCGCCCGCTACCGCGTGCGGGGCTCATCGGTTTCCAGCCGCCCGCTCCGGTCCGCCGGCTGGGTCTGGCACATCTACCGCAACGTGGAGCAGCTTTCGCCGGTCAAATCCGCCTGGTGCTTCGCGCATTGGGGCGCGCGCGCCTGGCTGAAGCGGCGAGAATTCTGATGAGCGTTTCCGTCGACACCGTTCCGGATTCGAGTTCCGAGACCGGATATCGGGTGCTGCTGGTGCTGGCGGTGATCTTGGCATACGGCCCGATCGTGCTGCTCGACCAGGTGTTCTGGGACGACTGGGTCGTGCTCGCCTATGCCAAACTGGGCACGCTGTGGGACCTCTACAAGGAGATGGGCGGCCGTGAAATTTATCCGGTCGTAAAACCCTTCGTCACGGTCGCCGATCCCCGGTTCTGGACCGCGACGGAGCTGCTGCTGTTTTGCGCGCTGGGGCCGCTGATCCATACGATCATACGGCGCGTCACGAATTGGCCGGCGCAGGATGCATTCTGGGCCGCGCTGCTGACGGCGCTGGTGCCGCTCAATCAGGCGCGCTTTGCGCTGACGACCGTAACTTACGCCTTCTCCTGCGTCCTCTTCGCATTGTCGATCGTGCTGCTGTTGCGCGACCTGAAGTAAGTCATCGATCGTGCAACGGCTGATCGTCGTCGTGCTCTTGATGATGTCCTTCACGACGCAATCGTTCCTGGTCATGGCGTGGTTCGCGCCGATGGTGGTGGCGATCGACGCGTGGCGAAGGGCAGACCCGACATCCTCGTGGCGCAAACAGACCGGCGCCGCCATTCGAGGCGGTGCTCGGCCGAGGCGAACTGCTGCTGGCGCCGCCGCTATACAGGCTGGGCAAGGGGTTTCTGCAGCCGACCTCCGGCCTCTACGCCGAGTACAACAAGTTCCAGCTGGACCTGCCGGGCGCCCTCAAGGCGACGCTTGTCGCGTGGAAGGATCAATTCACGGGCGCCCACGTTCTGCTGCCTTCGGTCTCGGACCTGCCTCAGCTCGGCCTCGCCGCGGCTGTTGCGATCGCCTTGCTGGCGGGCGTGGCATGGCTCTGGCGCCTGCCGCTCGGGAGGACTGAAGATACCGCGCCCCCTTCGCGCCCGATCGCGGACTGGCTGGCCCTGGCCGTCGCGGCGGCGCTGGTGTTTTCAGCGCTGTTTCCTTACGTGTTCGTCGGCAAGCCACCGCGCTTCAGCGGCTTGTGGGAAACGCGCCATCAGACAACGCTGATGATGGTCAGCGGCTTTGTCATCTGGGCCGTGCTCCGTCTCGTCGTTGCCCGGCGGTTCTTATTTCGTGCCGCCGCCATCCTCTCCGCGGGTTTCCTGCTGATCGATATTTCGGTCACGCACCGGCTCGTTGCGGACGGGCTGGAACTGCGCGCGCTGTCGAACTACTTCAAGGCTAATCCCGCCCCGCCGGGAACGATGATGTTTGTCGTGGAGAATGACCGGGACTATCGCGCGCTCCGCCGGTTCCTGGCGTTCTATGAACTCAGCTTCCTGATCAATGGCGAGCGGCCCGGCAACCCCAGCCTGCCGCTCTCAAACCAGGAAGTGCTCGACCCGTCGACCGGGACCTACGCCGCCAAGGCGACCGTGCCGACGGTGCTGGCGACCTTGCGCGGATATTGCGAGAGATTTCGTTCGATGCCCCAATATGGGTTCGGCGGTTTCGTGTCGAACGGCCAGATCGAGACGGTCAAGCTCCTGACCAACCAGCCGCCTCCGGGCCCCTTTCGGGCAATCAGCCTGGCCGCTCGCTTGTCCGGCGGCGCTGACGTAAGCCAGGAGCTTGCGGCGCTGACCAGGATCGAGCGAGAAACCGCCCCTATCGGCGGCGCCTGTGTTGGGCCATGCTGCAAGGATCATTGAACGGCGCCTTTCAATGACTTGCGGGGATATCCGTACTATTATACCTCAATACGGGACAATGCTATTGGCGATCTTTGCCGTTGCCGATACCACTCCGGCTGCCCGTCACAGCACGTGAAGCAAGCCAATTGCTCGAAACGGCAACCCGGGAACAATGATGTCGTTTGATCGAACCTACAAAGACAGCCGCATCCTCGTCACCGGCGGCGCGGGCTTTATCGGATCCCACCTCAGCGAACGGCTGCTTGCCGCGGGCGCCGAGGTGGTGTGCGCGGACAACTACTTTACCGGCAGCCGCAAGAACATCGCCCATTTGCTGTCGAACCCGATGTTCGAGGCGATCCGGCACGATGTGACGTTCCCGCTCTACATCGAGGTCGACGCGATCTTCAACCTGGCCTGCCCGGCCTCGCCGATCCACTACCAGCGCGATCCCGTGCAGACCACCAAGACCAGCGTGCACGGCGCGATCAACATGCTCGGTCTCGCCAAGCGGCTGCGGGCGCCGATCTTTCAGGCCTCGACCAGCGAGGTCTATGGCGATCCCCTGATCCATCCGCAGACCGAGGATTACTGGGGCAACGTCAATCCGATCGGGATTCGCTCGTGCTACGACGAGGGCAAGCGCTGCGCCGAAACCCTGTTTTTCGACTATTGGCGGCAGCACGCGCTGCCGATCAAGGTCGCGCGCATCTTCAATACCTACGGTCCACGGATGCAGCCCAACGACGGCCGGGTGGTTTCATCCTTCATCGTCCAGGCGCTGAAGGGCGATCCGATCACCGTGTTCGGCGACGGCGGTCAGACCCGGTCGTTCTGCTATGTCGACGATCTCGTCGAGGCGATTACCCGGCTGATGCTGACCGGCGAAGATTGCACCGGGCCGGTCAACCTCGGCAACAATTCGGAATTCACCATCCTGGAGCTGGCCGAAAAAGTGATCAGCTACACGAATTCGCGCTCGAAGCTCATTTTCAAGCCGCTGCCGCAGGATGATCCGCGGCAACGCCAGCCCGATCTCTCCAAGGCGAAGGCGTTGCTGAACTGGGAGCCCAAGGTCGCGCTCGCCGACGGTCTGAAGGAGACCATCGGCTATTTCAGGCACTCGCTCGAACTGTCGTAGGCCGGACAGAGCCCATTTCGTATCAGTCACCTCGCACGGCGGCGCGATGTCCATGATGCACTCGTCAGCAAGCAAGCGCGCTCCAGACGTCATGGAACGCATTCGGCTCGCGTCGGGGTCGCGCTCCGGCCTATTCACGCTGATGTGCCTTCACATCGTCACCTGCTGCATCTCGCTGGCCCAGGTGGCGCATTGGCAGTCGTACATGCTGTACGACCCCGCCCGGCTCTATTACGCGATCGCCGCGGTGCTGGCTTTTTCCACCGTCTCGCTGCTCTTCGTCTTCGCCCGCTTCAGCTTCGGGTATTTCATCGGCTTCAGCCTGTTCACGATGGTGCTCGGCTTCCTCTGGCTCAACACCTTCTCCAAATACGATTACGACCACCGGCTGGCGGGCCTTTCGGCCGCCGCCTCGGCGGTGCTGTTTCTGTTGCCCGCCCTGTCGATCAACGCGCCTGTCAGGCAGGCATTCGCGCTATCGCCACGCGCCGTCGAACTCCTGCTGAAATCCATTCTGGTGCTGTCGCTGGGCACCATCGTCGCGGCGTCATTCTACAATTTCAGACTGGTGTCGATCAGGCAGATCTACGATTTTCGCAACGATCTCTATCTCCCGGCGCCGCTACGCTATCTGACCGGAATTGTCTCCACCGTGCTGCTGCCGTTCGCCTGTGCCTGCTATCTGGCGCTCAACCGCCGCTGGTGGGCTGCCGTGCCGCTCATTCTGCTACTGCTGTTCTACCCGATCACGCTGAGCAAATTTGCGCTTTTCTCGACGGCGTGGGTCGTCAGCCTGCTGGTGCTTTCGAGGATTTTCCACGCGAGGGCCGCGACCATATTGTCGATCCTGCTGCCGATGCTGCTCGGCGTGATCGTGATGGCGGCGTATCTCACCAACTATACGCTGTATTATTTCGGCCTGGTGAATATCCGAATGATAGCGATCCCCTCCAGCGCCATGGACATCTACAACCACTTCTTCTCGAGCCATCCGCTGACCTGGTTCTGCCAGATATCCATCCTGAAACCGTTGATGAGCTGTCCCTATCAGGAACAGCTATCGCTGGTGATGGAAAAGACCTACCAGCTCGGCAACATCAACGCCTCCCTGTTTGCGACGGAGGGGATCGCCTCGGTCGGACCGTATTTCGCGCCGCTGGTGGCGCTGGCATGCGGGCTTGTCATCGCGCTCGGCAACCGCGTGTCGGCCGGATTGCCGCCGGGCTTCGTGCTGATCTCGGCTGCGCTGCTGCCCCAGACGTTTCTCAATGTGCCTTTCACCACGTCATTATTGACCCATGGCGCCGGGCTGCTGTTTCTGCTGTGGTACGTCATGCCGCGCGCGATGTTCGATCGAAAGATCGAACCGGCGGTTTCGTGACCGGAGGATTTCGATGCAAAGCGTTCTGATCACCGGCGGCGCGGGCTTCATCGGCCAGAACCTGGTGCATGCGTGGCGCGCCGCGCGGCCGGCCGACCGCCTGACCGTGGTCGATGCCATGACCTATGCGGCCAACGTCCGCAGCCTGGAGCCGCTGATCGCCGATCGCAGCATCGCAGTTCGTGAAGGGCGACATCGGCGACGCGGCGCTGATGCAGCGCCTGTTCGACGAACACAAATTCACCCGCGTGGCGCATCTCGCCGCCGAGTCGCATGTCGACCGCTCGATCAGCGATCCCGAGGCCTTTCTGCAGACCAACGTGCTCGGCACGTTCACGCTTCTGAAGGCGGCGCTCGATTGCTGGCGCGCGGCGGCGATGCTCGACGAGGCGCGATTTCTCCACGTCTCGACCGACGAAGTCTATGGCTCGCTCGGCCCGGCCGATCCCGCCTTCACGGAATCCTCGCCCTATCGTCCGAATTCGCCCTACGCGGCGAGCAAGGCGTCGAGCGACCATCTGGTCCGCGCCTTTGTCGCGACCTACGGCATGCCGGCGCTGATCACGAACTGCTCCAACAATTACGGCGCCTATCAGCACCCGGAAAAACTCATTCCGCTGATGATCATCCATGCGCTGGAAGGCAAGCCGCTGCCGGTCTATGGCGACGGCTCCAATGTCCGCGACTGGCTGCACGTGTCCGATCATTGCGACGCGCTGATGAACGTGATCGAGCGCGGCCGCACCGGCGAAACCTACAATGTCGGCGGCGGCAACGAGCGCAACAACCGCGACGTGGTCGGCCTGATCTGCGACACGATCGATGCCGCCTTCGCCGCCGACGCCGCGCCTCGCCGCGCGCTTTCCGTCCTGTCCCGCGGCTGGCGGCAGCTCCTGCCGCACGCTCATCACCTATGTGACGGACCGCCCCGGCCACGATCACCGCTATGCGATCGACGCCAGCAAGCTCGCGACCGAACTCGGCAGCCGCTGCAGCGTCGGTTTCGAGCGCGGACTGCAGCAGACCGTGCAATGGTATCTCGACCACGAAGCATGGTGGCGTGACGTCACCAGCGGCGCCTACCAGGCGTGGATCGACAAGAATTACGGCTTCCGGCGCGCGGTCTAGCCATCCATGCGCATCCTCGTGCTCAATGCGGACTACCCGCGCTTCCTGAGCTGGCTGTATCGCCGCCAGCCGGGGCTCGGAAGCGCCGGCTACGCGGCGCAGATGGCGGCGCGAAACGCCAGCCTGTTCGGCGTCGCCGATTTCTATTCGCGGAATTTTTCCGCGCTCGGCCATGCGGCGGCGGAGATGCACGTCAACAATGCCTGGCTGCAGACGGCATGGGCGCGCGAGCACGGCATGGCCGTCGAAGCGGCCGGGCCCGCCGCCCCGAGCGGCAGCACCGCGCTTCCAGGCTGGCTGCAGCGCGCCGTGACGCCGTTGAAGCCGATGCTGCGGCCATTGGCCCGCAAGGTCGGCCTCAGCCCCAGCCTCGACGCGCAGGCCGAAAAGATCCTGCTGGCCCAGATCGAGGATTTCAAACCCGACCTCGTGCTCAACCAGGACACCTTTCACGTCGACCCGCGGCTGATGCGGCGCATCAAGGCGATCGGCAACCCGATCCTGATCGGACAGGTCGGGATTGCGCCGTCGCGCGGCGTGGACTGGTCGGTCTACGACCTGATGATGTCGCAGCTGTCCGCGACGGTGGAGTTCTTTCGCCGCCTCGGCGTCCGCGCGGAAGTCAATCATCTGGCATTCGAGCCCGGCCATTCTCGACGCGCTGCCGCCGGCGCCGGCGACCGACATCGATGTTTCCTTTGTCGGCACCGTGTCGCCGGATCACCGGCAGCGGATCGCGCTGCTCGAGGCCGTCGCCGAACGTTACGATCTCAAACTGTTCGGCAATCCGCCGCGGACGCTGCCCGCCGCCTCGCCGCTGCATCGCTGCTTTCAGGGCGAAGTCTGGGGCGCCGAGATGTATCAGGCGCTGCGGCGTTCGAAGATCACGCTCAATTCCCACATCGACATGGCCGGGCGGGAAGCCGGAAACATGCGGCTGTTCGAGGCGACCGGCGTCGGCGCGTATCCTGCTGACCGATTTCAAGGACAATCTGCACACCCTGTTCGAGCCGGACCGCGAGGTCGCCGTCTGGCGCTCGGTCGACGATTGCCTCGCGGCGATCGATCGCGCGCTCGGCGACGCCGAAAGCCGCGCCGCAATCGCCGCCGCGGGCCAGGCCAGAACCATGGCGCAGCACACCTATCGCCATCGCGCCGCGGAGATCCTGGGCTTCGTCGAGCAGATACGGGCGGGCCGATGAACATCCGCGCACCTGGTCAGGCAGGTCGGCAAGCGCCTGGTCAAGGCGACGCCGGTCCTGCGCCGTCACATCCTGCCATCGACCGACTATCGCGTGCTCGGCGGCATCGACGAAGCGCGCGCTGCCGCGAATTCATCGGGCGGATGGTTTGCCGCCCGAACGGTCGCGCGGCAGGAGCGCGCCTATCGAAAGCTCATTGCGGCCATGAAGGACGGCGAACCGCGGCTCGATTTCCGCATCGCGGCCGAAGCCGTCGCGGCCACCGGACTGTCCAATCCCCGCCTGCTCGAAATCGGCTGCGGCAGCGGCTACTATTCGGAAGTCCTGACCACGCTGCTTCCCGACGGCGTTCGCTATACCGGCATCGACTATTCCGATGCCATGATCGCCCGCGCGCGCGAACACTATCCGGCGATCGCGTTCGAGGTCGCCGATGCGACCAAGCTTCCCTACGCCGATCAGAGCCTTCGACATCGCCTTCAACGGCGTGTCGCTGATGCACATCATCGACTATCAGGCCGCGATCCGCGAAGCCGCCCGCGTCGCGCGCTTCTGCATCTTCCACAGCGTGCCGGTGTTCGACGATTACCGAACCACCTATCTCAGCAAATACGCCTATGGCGCGCCGGTGGTCGAGGTGGTGTTCGGCAAGCAGGAATTGATGTCACTTTGCCGCGACGCCGGACTGCGCCTGATGCGGGAATGGCCCGGGATCGCCTACGACGTGCACGAGGTGACGGGCCATCATTCCAGCGCGGCAACCTACCTGTTCGCTCGCTGAGCGCGTCACAGCGGCGCGATCACGGTCCGGACATAGGGGCCGACGACGTTATCCAGCAGGATCATCTGCTTGATCTGGGACAGGCTGGCCCACCGGTAGACGTCCTCGTTGACGGCAAGCCTGCTCGCATCCTCGACGAACAGCACCATGTTCTCGTTCGACTTCTGCCAGAACCGGCTGCCTTCCTCATTGTGTTTCGAGCGGTAGATCACGCGGATGTTTTCCGAAGGCTCGAGACATTCCGCAAACGGCGCCCGGCGCGCGCCTCTCAGGCCGCGGATGTTCTCCCAGGTGCTCTGGATCGTCGGGCAAAACTGCAGATAGCCGATGTTGCCCGGATCGGCTTTGGCCTGCAGCAGAAACTCCACACCGCGCCCGGCCGTCTCGCGGCACAGCAGCGCCAGCGCGCCGCCGTCCGACTGCGTGAGAATCGGCTGGTCCCACCCCGCAATCTCCCGCACGCCGGGTGCGCTGCGCACCCTGACGCCCTCGATGCGAAAGAATTGCCCGGTCTCATGGCCGATATTGCCGCTATCGGCCTGCTGCCAGCCGGCGACCTCGCGCAACGGAATCAATTCCGCCGAGAACGGGACATCCTTGCGCCGCGCCTCGAGCCAGTCGAGCAATTCGGCCGGGTCTTTCGCTTCGATCGCCAGGGAGGCCCGCAGGCGCTCGCGCAGCCAATCGATATTTTGCTGCTCGGCCATCAGATCGACGCCCTCACGACTTCGACAACCTCGTCCACTTCGTCATCCCGCAGATGAGGATAGATCGGCAGCGAGAATATTCGCGCGGCCTTTGCCTCCGCCACCGGAAACTGTCCCGCGCGATAGCCGAGATCTTCATAGCCCCGCATCAGGTGGATCGGCCACCGGTACTGCACGGAACATTTGAGGCCACGGGCTTCGATCCGGGCAAGCGTTGCATCGCGGTCGCCGGGTGCTTCGACCACAAACAGGTGGTAGACGTGCCGGCTGTGGCCGTTTTCCAGCGGCATCTTCAGCGCGCTTCCGGCAAATCCGCGCCGGTACCGATCGGCGATCTCGCGGCGGCGTTCGATCCAGCCCTCGATCCGGGGCAGCTTCAGCGCGAGAATCGCCGCCTGCACCTCGTCCAGCCGCGAATTGTAGCCGTGCCGCTCGGCATAATAGGTCTTCTCCATGCCGTAGAAGCGCAGCGAGCGCGCGCGGCTGACGATCGCCTCGTCGTCGCTCACGACCATGCCGCCGTCGCCATAGCCGCCGAGCGTTTTCGTCGGATAGAATGAAAAGGTCGCGGCCGTGCCGATGCTGCCGCATGAGCGATTTCTGTAAAGCGCGCCTTGCGACTGCGCACAATCCTCGATGATCTTCAGATCATGCCGCTTCGGCGAGCGGCGACGAGCGGATCGAGGTCGACGCATTGGCCGTAAAGATGCACGGGAACGATCGCCCTGGTGCGCGGCGTGATCGCGGCCTCGACCTGGTCGACGTCCATCAGGAAGTCATCCTCCCTGATGTCGACGAATACCGGGCGCGCGCCGAGGATCTGGATCGCCGCCACCGTCGGCACCGCCGTGTTCGGCACCGTGATGACTTCATCGCCGGCCGTCACACCCGCGGCCGCCAGCGCAATGTAGAGCGCGTCCGTCCCGCTGTTGACGCCGACGCCGCCGCTGACGCCGACATAGGCCGCCATGTCGCGCTCGAACGCGATCCCTTCCGGCCCGAGGATCAGTTGCCCGGACTTGAAGACACGATCGACGGCCGCGAGAATCTCGTCTCGCAATTCGTCGTATTCGCGCCGGTAATCCCAGAAAGGAGGCAACATCGCTTGGTCAATTTTCCTGATTGAAATTCCTGGCTAGTATGCCGCGCCACGCCATACAAGAAACGCGCGTCCGGCAACGATGTCCAGTAGCTGGAAGACGCGAATGCCGACATTTCGCACCCTGCTCTTGATGGTATGCGATCGCGCCTGGGGCCTGGTTTCCTGGACTTCGAGCATTGGAGCGGTGATTTTCTCGACCGCCAGCAGCTCATCCACATAGGGCCGATAGATGTGCTCGCGGGTAGCCCGTGAAAACGGCGCACCGAAGATGCGATGGCTGTTGAAGATGAACCACCGCAACCCCTTTCGCAGCCCCTGAAAGTGGAAGAAGATCAGCGGATGGGCCGCATCGATCATGACCCGGCCGTCGCGGAAATCGATCCGGTAGTTGGCGATATTCCAGGGAGCGAGGTTGGCCCCGACATTGTCGACGGATTTGACGCGCGTCGACAGCTTTGAAAAGGAATCGAGATAGCCCTGGTCCGCGTAGCGCTCGCCATCGACATGGTCGTAGCACCATTCGATGCACCGCTCCCGCCACCATCGGATGACGGCGATACCATCCGGATCGTTGCGGACGCCAACCCATCCGACATTGTAGGTCCCGAACACGCGGCGCCTCGCCAGGTTCGGTGCATAGCGATGCGGGATGATCGCGACCGTCGCCTCGGCCAATTCGTCGTAGACGGCATCCGGCGAGGCAAAGAAATACAGGTCGCCGTCGAGATAGGTAATCCAGTCGGCGTCCGGCTCGCGTTCCCGGACATGCAGCATCCAGGCCGGCGAACAGGTGAAGTAATACTCGACGATGCTTCGCGTCGATCGGGTCGCGGCAAGCTCGGGATCGGCGGCTTCAAAATCCTCCAGCCGCACCGCCACCAGCCCCGGCAAGTCGAGCGAGACCAGAACACGGTGACACGCCTCGCTCAGGCACAGCACCCACAGCCGCGCGTCCGGCGCGTGCCGCCGCAGCGAATGATAGAGCGCCAGTCCGCGCGACAGGTAGTTGTGGTCGAAATAGGTGCAGTAGACGCGGTTCGGCATGATCCATGTGTCAGTCAGGCCGCGGAACGGACCGGAGGCGGTGGCGGACTCGGATGGCGCCCACCTGCCCTGTCTACAAGAGCCGCCAAAACGCCGCAATGCGACCCTGGCAAATTGTTGACATATGGCGCTTAACCGGGAAATTCCCGAGCCCGCGGCATGGACCGCCGGCGGCGTCCGCGGCAAGCCCTGTCGCGCGGGGACAAGCCCCGCATGCAGCCACCGAAAGCGTTTTGAGCTGCGCGGGGCCGCGTGTTAACGAGGCTCGGTCCTTCCCCGCAAATGCGGAAGAGGAATTGCTGAAACAGGTACTCGTCGCCATGCAATACGCCCCCAGCGATCTCAAGCCCCGCGAGCGCTACAAGGTGCTCACCTCCTTCGTGCTGCCGCGGCCGATCGCGTGGGTGACGACGATCGGCCCGACCGGCGTGGTCAACGCCGCACCGTTCAGCTTCTTCAACGTGTTCTGCGAAGACCCGCCGCTGTGCATGTTCGCGGCGAACCTCCGCCCCGACGGTCGCGTCAAGGACACCGTGATCAACATCCGCCGCACAGGCGAGTTCGTGGTCAACATGACCGACGAGCCGCTGGCGCTGGCGATGCACGAAAGCAGCGGCGATTTCCCGCCCGAGATCGGCGAGCCGGATTTTCTCAAGCTGAAGGTCGCGCCTTCGACGAAAATCGGCGTGCCGCGGCTGGCGGACGCGCCGTTCTCGATGGAATGCAAGACCTGGAAGGAAATCGACGTCAACGGCGACCGGCTGCTGGTGATGGGCGAAGGCATCCACTTCCACATCCGCGACGATCTCTGGGATCACGCCACCATGCGCGTGCACATGGACCGCTATCATCCGATCGGCCGCATGTTCGCGGATCGCTACTGCCGCACCGATGACCGCGTGGTGTTTCCACCGGCCGAGGGAATGAAGACCACGGTTTAAGCCGACGCCGGCAGGAAGGAAAAGCACATGGCCGAAAACTTCCGCGACAATGACGCCCGCGAACGATTTGAACTCGACATCGAAGGCCACACTGCCTTCGTCACCTACCGGAAATCACCGGATGCGATCACGCTGGTCCATACCGAGGTGCCACCGGAGCTGGGCGGCAAGGGTGTCGGCTCAAAACTGGCGCGCGCGACGCTGGACGCGGTGCGGGCGCAGGGGCGCAAGCTGACGGTGGAGTGCGATTTCATCCGAAACTTCATGTCCAAGCACGCCGACTACAACGACCTGCTGGCGCCCGGACAGGCAACGGAAACGAGCGCCGCAACCTACAAGGCCGGCTGTTTCTGCGGCGCGGTCGAAGTGGAAGCATCGGGCGCGCCGGTTTTTGCCGGCTATTGCCATTGCGCCGATTGCCAGGCCTGGTCGGCCGCGCCGGTCAATGCCTTCAGCCTGTGGAAGTCGGGCGACGTGCGTGTCACCAAGGGCGCGTCCGACATTGGCACTTACAACAAGACCGAGAACTCCTACCGGAAATTCTGCAAGGTCTGCGGCGGCCATGTCATGACCGAGCATCCGCGCATGCGGCTGACCGATGTCTACGCCAATCTGCTGCGCGGATATACGCACCAGCCGACCCTGCATGTGAACTACGCAAGCAAGACGCTGTCCGTCAGGGACGGCCTGCCGAAATACGCCGACTTCCCTTCAGACCTCGGCGGCTCCGGAGAGAAATTGCCGGATTGAGACTTTACTTCGTAGGGTGGGCAAAGGCGCGCTTGCGCCGTGCCCACCATCTATCCGCGTGCCCGTTGTGAGAATGGTGGGCACGCTGCCGCTTTGCCCACCCTACGCGACCGCCTCCTCTACACCGCCGCCGGCCGGTGCGCGCGGAGGAAAGACCTGATCTGGCGCACCGCGAGCGGCACCCGCTCCTTCGGCTCCTTCCACGGAAACAAACTCACTTCCGCGTTCGGCGCCAGCATCGCGCTCTCCATCGCGACCGCATAGGGATGCGCCGGGATGTCGTCGGGCAGGATCAGCACCGGCGTCCGGCACTGGCGGACGAAATCGCGCGTGACCGTGAAGACGAAGTCGGGATCGGTGCGATACATCCTGGTCAGGAATTTTTCGGCCTGCGCCATCGTGATGTCGGGCCGGCGCTCGACCAGCTGCGGCGCCCAGCCCTTGATGTTGTTGTCGTAGAACAGGTCGCGCTTTTCGGGCCGCGAGCCTGACGGCATCGCCAGCACGCCCGCCACCACGCGATCCGGCGCGCGCTTGATCAGGTTCCAGATCAGCGGACCACCGATGCAAAATCCCAGCACCATGAATTTCTCGAAGCCGAGATGATCCATCAGCGCGAGCTGATCGTCGGTGTGGGAATCCCAGGGGCGGTCGATCTCGAGCGGACCCGTGGACTGGCCGGGCGGCGCGTTGCGCAGGTCGTAGGCGACGCAGCGATATTCGTTGCCGAACTCCTTGATGGCATGGAACGGCGGATAGTCGCCGGTGATGCCCGTGATGTTCGAGTTCAACCCGCCGCCTGCGATCAGCAGCAGCGGGAAGCCGACGCCGGCCTCCTCGTAGTGAATGCGAACGGCGCCCTTTTCGAAAAAGCTCATGATGTTTCCCCTGCCGGTATTACGTCTTCGCCGGCTCCCCGATCTTGTCCTGCGTCTTCGTATCGAAATCGCTCGCGTCATGCCGCTCGTGCAGTTGGCTCGCCGGATCGCCCGAGATGCGGTTGACCATCCGGCCGCGCTTCACCGCCGGGCGCTTGGCGATCGCATCGGTCCAGCGCTGCACGTTCTTGTAGTCCTGCACCGACAAAAATTCGCCTGCGCCATAGACCAGGCCTTTCGCCAGCGCGCCGTACCACGGCCAGGTCGCCATGTCGGCGATGGTGTATTCTTTGCCTGCGAGAAATTCGTTGTCGGCCAGGCGGCGATCCAGCACATCGAGCTGGCGCTTCACCTCCATGGCGTAGCGGTCGATGGCGTATTCGATCTTGGTCGGCGCGTAGGCGTAGAAGTGCCCAAAGCCGCCGCCGAGAAACGGCGCGCTACCCATCTGCCAGAACAGCCACGACAGGCATTCGGCCCGCGCCTGCCCGCCCGTCGGCAGGAAGGCGCCGAACTTTTCGGCCAGATGCACCAGGATCGCGCCCGACTCGAACAGCCGGACCGGCGTCGGCCCGCTGCGATCCATCAGCGCCGGGATTTTCGAATTCGGATTGACCGCGACAAAGCCGCTGCCGAACTGATTGCCGTCGATCTTGATCAGCCACGCATCATATTCCGCGCCGCTGTGACCGGCCGCCAAGAGCTCCTCGAACATGACCGTGACCTTGACGCCGTTGGGCGTCGCCAGCGAGTAGAGCTGAAACGGATGCTTGCCGACCGGCAACTCCGCCTCATGCGTAGCGCCGGCGATCGGACGGTTGATGCTGGCGAAGCGGCCGCCGCTCTCCTTATTCCAGGTCCAGACTTTTGGCGGGACGTATTCGGCGGGATCGGTGACGGGGGCATCGGTCATTGGTTGGGCTCCAGGCTTCTTTCGGCCATGCTTTTTGATGGTCTGCCGCACGGCGGAACTGTTGGGCAACTTATATCGGCCCTGCCGGTTACTGCCACAAGAGCATGGCGCGCGGGTAACTCGGAGCAATGCATTTGTGGCTGGCGCGGCCGCAATAAGACATATTGGACGGGTCGCCACCACGAGAGCTTTCAGATGCTTCCGTCCCAACGCGCCTCGTTCGATGTCCCCCGCGATATCTGCTACCTCAATGCCGCTTCCTACAGTCCCTTGCCGCTCCGGACCCTCGAGGCCGGCCGTACCGCCGTCGGCCGCAAGGGTCGGCCCTGGATGCTCGAAGCCAGCTTTCAGAATACGCAGCACGAGCGCGCCAGAACCGCCGCCGCCCGACTGATCCAGGCCAACCCTTCCGATATCGCGCTGATCCCCTCGATCAGCTATGGCGTGGCGACGGCGGCAAAACTTTTCACGCCCGGCCGCGGCACCCGCGTCCTCGTTCTGGAAAACGATCACTCTTCCCCCGTGCTGGAATGGCATGCGCGGGCCGAAGCGCAGGGTTTTGCCGTCGAGACGGTGCGCCAGCCCGACAACGGCGACTGGACGTCGGCGGTGCTCGAAAGCATCGAACGATCAGGCGCGCCGCCGGTCAGCCTCGCCTCGATCTCGTCGGTGCATTGGTCGGACGGCGGACTGATCGATATCGACAAGATCGGTGCCGCGCTGCGGCTGCGGGGCGCCGCCTTCCTGATCGACGCCACGCAAAGCGCCGGCGTGCTGGCGCTGGACGTCAAGCATCTCGATCCGGATTTCGTGATCTTTCCGACCTACAAATGGCTGGTCGGTCCCTACGGCCGCGCCTTTCTCTATGTCGCCAAACGGCACCAGAACGGCATCCCGCTGGAGCAGACCGCCGCCGGCCGGCGCAATGTCCGCGCCGAGAACGCGGTCTATTTCACCGACCTCGATTACGTTGGCGATGCGCGCCGCTTCGACATGGGCGAGCGCGATTTTTTCATCTCGCTGGAGATGGCGTCCATCGGCATGGAGATGATGGCCGACTGGGGGACGGAGAAGATTGCGCAACGCCTGGCGATGCTGACGGAGCGGATCGCGGCAGCCGTGCGCGGCACCGGCATCCGCGTTCCCGAAACGCATCTGCGTGCGCCGCACATCTTGAGCCTCGCCTTCACGGGTGGCATGCCGACGGGCCTTGTCGAGGGACTGGCCAGCGAAGGCGTCTATGTCGCGCAGCGCCTGGGGCGCATGCGCGTATCGCCGCATGTTTACAATGACGAGGCCGATGCCGATCGGTTTGTTGAGGTACTAGCTCGGCGGCTGCGCGGTTAACTTGTAGGGTGGGCAAAGCGAAGCGTGCCCACCATCGTGCAGCACACTCGGTGATAGATGGTGGGCACGTCGCTTTGCTCCTTTGCCCACCCTACGAAATCCACGCTCAGGACGCCGCCACCTTGCGCGGCTGCTCCGCGCCCGCCATCACAAATCCCTCATACCCCTTCGCCGCAACGTCGTTGCAAATCTGCCGATAAGGGCCGACGCCGCCGATATAGGGCATGAAGATCCTCGGCTTGCCCGGGACGTTGGCGCCCATGTACCAGGAATTGGCTGTCGGATAGAGCGTGGCGTAGGCGACCTCGTTGACATGCGTGACCCATTTGTCCTCGGCATCGACGGCCGCCTCCATGGTGTCGAGGCCACGGTCGCGCATGTAGGCCAGACAGTCGGCGATCCAGTCGACATGCTGCTCGATCGAAACGATCATGTTCGACAACACCGACGGGCTGCCAGGGCCGGTGATGACGAACAGTTCGGAAAGCCGGCACTCATCAGGCCCAGATATGTACGCGGACCTGCGGCCCATTTCTGATTCAGCGTCTCGCCGCCGCGCCCGCGGATGTCGATCTTCGCTACCGACCCCGTCATGGCGTCAAAACCGGTCGCCAGCACCAGCGCGTCGACTTCATGATCCTTGCCGGCCACGCGGACGGCATTTTGCGTGATCTCCTCGATCGGATTGGATTTGATATCGACCAGCGTCACGTTCCGACGATTGAAGGTGGCAAAATATTCGGTGTCGATGCAGATGCGCTTGGAGCCGATCGGATGGTCATTCGGCTGCAGCAGCTTTGCCGTCTCCGGATCCTTCACGATCTCGGCGATCTTCTCGCGGACGAAATCCGCGGCGGTGTCGTTGGCCGCCTTTTCGAGCCCGAGATTATTGTAGACCGACATGAAGGTGAGCCCGCCGCGATCCCAGCGCGCCTGGTATTTTGCGCGACGCGCATTGTCGCCATCGTCGAGCGCGCCGCGATCGGGCACCTCGGTGTAGATGCCGTTCCTGGCCACCTCGCGCGCAAAGCGCCGGATCTCGGGATAGTTGTCGCGAAACGTTTGCCTTTCCTGCGCGGTGAGCGCCGCATTGCGCGCGGGAATGGAGAAATTGGCGGTGCGCTGAAACACCGTCAGGTGGCTCGCCTGCCCGGCAATGACGGGCACCGACTGGATGCCCGACGAACCGGTGCCGATGACGCCGACGCGCTGGCCGGTGAAATCGACCTCTTCATGCGGCCAGTGGCCGGTGTGGTAGACTTTGCCCTTGAATCGATCGAGGCCCTTGATGTCGGGCATCCGCGCATTCGACAGGCAGCCGGTGGCGAGCACGACGAATTTGGCCGTGACCGTCTTGCCGTCGGAGGTCGCGACCGACCACAGCGAGGTCGCTTCGTCGAACGCCGCACGCTCGACGCGGGTGTTGAACTGGATGTCGGGCCGCAGGTTGAAGCGGTCGGCGACGTGGTTGGCGTATTTCAAGATCTCCGGCTGCGGCGCGTAGCGCTCGCTCCAGTCCCATTCCTGCTGCAGTTCCTCGGAGAACGAATAGGAATACTGCATGCTCTCGACGTCGCAGCGCGCGCCGGGATAGCGGTTCCAGTACCAGGTGCCGCCGACGCCCGAGCCCTGCTCGAACACCCGCGCCGTCATCCCCTGCCCGCGCAACCGATGCAGCATGTACATGCCGGCAAAGCCCGCGCCGACCACGACGACGTCAAAGCTGGATTCGGCGGCGACGGATGGCGTGGCGGACATGAAGGCTCCCTGGAATTTCGTTTTGATTTGGCAACCAGCATTCCCGCCGCAGCGCCAAAGCGCAAGACGCAAATCCGCGCGCTTGCGATGCATATTTTGCGAGGTGGAATGCGTGCCGCCCCTCAGGATGAGCATCGAGACGCTTGGCATCCACGGTTGCGATGGGCTAGCGTTTCATCAAAGTACCGCCGCCGGGAGGACACACCATGAAATCGCCGATCTGCGACATGCTGGGTATCGAGTTTCCGTTGCTGGCCTTCAGCCATTGCCGCGACGTGGTCGCGGCCGTCAGCCGCGCCGGCGGGTTTGGCGTGCTGGGCGCCACCGCGCATTCGCCGGAGACGATCGAGCTCGAACTGAAGTGGATCGACGATCATACCGACGGCAAGCCTTACGGGCTCGACGTGCTGATCCCGGAAAACATTTCGACCGCGGGTGAAAAGGACGTCACCTGGAAGAGCCTGGAGGCGCGGATCTCGCCGCAGCACCGCGACTTCACGCGCAACCTGCTGAAGAAATACGGCATCGAGCTGACCACGACCAACGTCGCCGACAACCAGCCGCAGCCGTTCGACGCGCAGCGCGCGCTCGATGTGCTCGATGTTTCGTTCCGCCATCCGATCAAGCTGATCGCGAACGCGCTCGGCGTGCCGCCGAAGGCGATGATCGACAAGGGCCGCAAGCATGGCGTGCCGGTCGCCGCCCTCATCGGCTCCAAGGAACACGCGCTGCGGCAGGTCGCGGCCGGCGTCGATATCCTGGTGGCGCAGGGCACCGAGGCCGGCGGCCATTGCGGCGAGGTCTCGACCATGGTGCTGGTGCCGGAGGTGATCAAGGCGATCAAGCCGATCCGCGACGTGCCGGTGCTGGCGGCCGGCGGCATCATGACCGGGCGACAGATGGCAGCCTGCATGGCGATGGGCGCGGCGGGCGCCTGGACCGGCTCGGTGTGGCTCGCGACAGTGGAGTCCGAAACCACCGAGATCTTCCGCGAAAAGATGATTGCGGCATCCTCGCGCGACGCGATCCGCTCCAAGGGCCGCACCGGTAAGCCCGCTCGGCAGTTGCGCTCGGTGTGGACCGACGCCTGGGACCGCGGGCCGGACAGTCCGGGCGCGCTGCCGATGCCGCTGCAAAGCATCATCAGCCGCGATGCCTTCAATTCGATCGACCGCGCCGCCGCCGCGGGTAATACGCAGGCGCGAGATCTCGTAACGTATTTTGTCGGCCAGGGCGTCGGCCTGATCGACAGCGTGAAGTCGGCCGGCGCGGTGGTGCAGGAATTCAAGGAAGACTTTGCCGACGCGGTGGAGCATATGAACATGCTGATGGAGGAGTGAACTCCACTCTTGTAGGGTGGGCAAAGCGAAGCGTGCCCACCAATTCCGAGCAAGCATCAGATGGTGGGCACGTCGCTTCGCTCCTTTGCCCACCCTACGAATTTTGTGCACGTCGAAAGCAAAGCAAGAAAATATGCCAAACAACTCCCTCCCCGAAGACCGCATTCCCGTCATCGTCGGCGTCGGCGAAATCGCCGACCGGCCCAAGGACATCGCCGCCGGCCTGGAGCCGATGGCGCTGCTCGAGGAAGCCGTGCGGCGCGCGGAGGCGGACAGCGGGGCAAAACTGCTCGGCGAGCTCGGCTCGCTCGACGTCGTCAATTTCCTGAGCTGGCGCTATCGCGATCCCGAGAAGCAGCTCGCCGCGAGGCTCGGCGCCAATCCGGCGCATTGCTATTACGGCCCGGTCGGCGGCGAGAGCCCGATCCGTTACATCCACGAAGCCGCCAAGCGCATCGCGCGCGGCGAATGCAGCGTGGCCGTGGTCTGCGGCGCGGAAGCGCAATCGACCGCGACCAAGGCCGAACGCGGCGGCATCACGCTGCCATGGACGCCGTTCGCCCATGACGTCGAGGAGCCGAAGCGCGGCGCGGCGTTCCAGAAGCCGATGGCGGTAAAACTCGGCGTGTTTCGCCCGATCACGGTCTATCCGCTGTATGAAACCGCGACCTCAGCGCATTGGGGCCAGACGCCGCGCGAGGCGCTCGCCGAGTCCGGCGCGCTGTGGTCGACCTACGCCCGCGTCGCCTCCGAGAATGAAAATTCCTGGATGAAGAAGCGTCTGACGCCTGAGGAAATCACCACGCCGACGCCCGAGAACCGGCTGATCGCGTGGCCCTACACCAAATGGATGGTGGCCAATCCGACCGTCAACATGGGCGGCGCGGTGCTGCTGACCTCGCTGGCCAAGGCGCGCGCGGCCGGCATCCCCGAAGATCGCCTGATCTATCCGACCGGCGGCGCCTCGGCGGAAGAGCCGCGCGACTATCTCGTGCGCGACCAGTTCTACGAAAGCCACCCGCAGAATGCCGTGCTGAAGGCGGTCATGGACCTCGTCGGGGGCGACGGCAAGAAATTCGACGCCATCGAATTGTACAGCTGCTTCCCCTGCGTGCCCAAGATGGCGCGGCGCACGCTCGGTCTCGGCGCCGACGTAGAGCCGACGGTAACCGGCGGCCTCACCTTCTTCGGCGCGCCGCTCAACACCTATATGACGCATGCGGCGATCGCGATGGTGCGCAAGCTGCGCCAGGGCGGCAAGCTCGGCCTGCTCTATGGCCAGGGCGGCTTTGTGACCAAGCATCACGGTCTGGTGCTGTCGCGCGAGGCGCCGAAAAACGCCATCGCGCAGGAGACCAGCGTGCAGGCCGAAGCCGACCGGAACAAGCGGGCCGTGCCGGATTTCGTCGACGATGCCACCGGCAAGGGCAAGGTCGAGAGCCTTCACCGTGATCTACAAGGGCAAGGGCGAGGTCGAGCACGGCGTGGTGATGATGCGCACGGAAGCCGATGCGCGGGCGCTGGCGCGGGTTCCCGCCACGGACTCCGCCACGCTTCAGCAGCTGCTGAATATGGACAAAACGCCCGTCGGCACGCTCGGTAAGGTCGTCACGGCCGCCGACGGCGTGCTGGAGTGGCAGGTGGGGTAGCCTCGCACCTCCGGTTCCCGTCGGATTGCGTCAGCTGACCGCACTTCGCCCGGCGCGGCCTGTCGTGTATGTATGGACGAAGCACCGACAGGCATTTCGACCAGGGCGTGACATGGCATATCGATCCAGGACGGCGCGACCCGCCGGGGCGGCGCGGCGTTGGGTTCCTCCTGCCATCGTGACGCTCGCGGCGATGGCCGCCCTGACGGCGCCGATCGCGGGCGCCACGGCAAAACAGTCGCGCCCCGCGCCCGTCAAGGAGGCAACGGCGCCTCGCGCGGCCGGCGAGCCGATCATGGCCATCGTGTCGATCAAGACCCAGCACGTCACCCTCTACGACGCCGAAGGCTGGATCCTGCGCGCGCCGGTGTCGACCGGAACGACGGGCCGCGAGACGCCGGCCGGCATCTTTGCGGTGGTCGACAAGGAAAAAGATCACCGCTCGAACATGTACGACGACGCCTCGATGCCGAACATGCAGCGCATCACCTGGAACGGCATCGCGCTGCATGGCGGGCCGCTGCCCGGCTATGCGGCCTCCCACGGCTGCGTGCGGATGCCGTTTGGTTTCGCCGAAAGGCTGTTCGACAAGACGCGGCTCGGCATGCGCGTGATCATCTCGCCCGAGGACGCCGAGCCGGTGGAATTCTCCCATCCGGCGCTGCCGGTGCCGAAGGCCGAGGCCATCGCGGCCGCGCCGGCCAAGGCGGAGGCGCTGCCCCGCGAAGCGGCCGAGGCTGCCAAAGCGGCCGATGAGACCAAGAAGGCCGCGGCAACGGCCACGCGCGAGACGGCTTCCCTGACGGCGGCGCTGCGCAAGCTGGAGGCACAGAAAGCCCGCGCCAACGCCGAACTCGCCGCCACCGAGAAGATGATCGTTTCCGCCAAAACCGATGAGGCCAAGGCAAAGGCCGAGGACCTCAAGCAGAAGGCCGCCGCCAAGGCTGCGGAACTGGCGACGCAGTTCGACACCGCCAAGGCCGACGCGGCATCGAAGCTCGACGCCGCGGCCGCCGCCAAGGAAGCGGCCAAGGCGGCCCAGGCGAAGAAAGCCGACACCGCCAAGGCGGCGAGCGAGGCCAAACTTTTGCTCGAACCGTTCTCGATCTACATCAGCCGCGAAACGCAAAAACTTTACGTGCGCCGCCAGACGTCAAAAGCCGGCGCCCGACGGCGGCGGCGTGGTGTTCGATGCGTCGATCGAGGTCCCGATCAAGATCCGCAATCCGGACCGGCCGATCGGCACCCATGTGTTCACGGCGGTGGCGCGCAACGAGTCCGGCCTGCGCTGGACCGCTGTTACCATCGACCACGGCGACGATGCGAAATCCGCGTTCGACCGCATCAGCATCCCGCAGGAGGTGCTCGATCGCATCGCGCCGACCGCCATGCCGCGATCCTCGATCGTGATCTCGGATGAGCCGCTGAGCAAGGAAACCAACTATCGCACCGAGTTCGTGACGGTGCTGAGCAACCAGCCGCAAGGCGGCTTCATCACGCGCAAGCCGACGCCGCCCGATATGTTCCCCGGGGAAGGCAACGACGACGGCTTAAACCCGTTCTTCCAGCCCGCCTGGAGCCCGCAAGCCGTCAATACGCGCCGACGCGGCGGCCAGGAATATCAGCCGTTCCAACCCCGCTGGTGGTAGGACTTGCCTCTCGGCCCTACCCCTTCACGTCCTGTTTCTCCGACGCCGTCGCGGGCTTGCCCTTGGCGCTCGGCCCGACGACGCGGACCGGGATCGCCATCGGCAAGACCGTCCGGCGGCGCGGTGATGACGCGGTCCTCGGGGCCGAGACCGGAGGCGATTTCGATTTCCTTGCCGAGGTCGCGCGCGATCGTCACGGTCTTGAACAGCACCTTGTCGTCGGGGCCGACGGTGGCGACCCGAAGGCCGCCCTGGTTGAAGATCAGCGCGCTGGCCGGAATGTGCAGCGGCACGGCGTCGCGCAGCAGCGGCAGGCGGACGCTGGCATAGCCGCCCGGCATCAGTTCGCCGCCGGCATTGTCGAGCGCCAGCTGCATGCGCGTGGTGCCCGAGGCGACGTCGACCGATTGCGAGGAGGCCTCCACCGTCGCCGCGAAGGTGCGGTTCGGATATTCCGGCATCGTCAGCACGGCCTTGGCGCCGATCCTGATCGCGGGCACGTAGTTCTGCGGCACGTTGACATAGACGCGCAGCCTGGCGATGTCGGAGACCACGAACATCGCCGGCCCCGAACCGCCGCCGGCATTGATCAGCGCGCCGACGTCCGTATCGCGCGAGGTGACGACGCCGTCGAACGGAACGGTGATCTTCTTGTAGCCGGCCAGCGCTTCCAGCCGCTCGACATTGGCCTGGCCGGATTTGACGGCGGCCTTCTTGTTGTTGAGGTCGGCGGTGCGCTCGTCGATTTCCTGCATCGAGACGAAGTTGGAGGCGAGCAGCGACCTGCGCCGCGTCAGCGTCGCTTCCGACAATTGCGCGCTCGACTGCTGGCTGACGAGATCGGCCCTCGCCTGCAGCAATTGCTGGTCGAGGTCCGGCGCCTCGATCTCGGCGATGACGTCGCCGGCCTTGACCCTGGCGCCGATGTCGGCATTCCAGCTCTTGAGATAGCCGCTGACGCGGGCAAAGATCGGCGCCCGCGAATAGGCTTCCAGCCGGCCCGGCAGATCGATGGTGGGATTGAGCGCGCGGGCGTTGGGCGGCGCGACCGCCACCGTCGGGATCGCCTGGGCGTCGGTCCATTCCTTCAGCTTGGCGCTGGAATCCTCGCGGGCGCGGATGCCGGTGGCGACGATCAGCCCCGCCCCGATCAGGGCCGCCAGCCCGAACAGGCCGAGCTTCCGGTGTGAGACCGGTGGGCGCGGTTCAGTGGGCATGCGGCATCTCCGGTGAGGCGGCGGCTTTGGCGCCTTGTTTCTTGTGTACCATGCTGAACACCACGGGAACAAACATCAGCGTGGCGATCGTTGCAAAAATCAAGCCGCCGATCACGGCGCGGCCGAGCGGCGCGTTCTGTTCGCCGCCCTCGCCGAGCCCGAGCGCCATCGGCAACATGCCGATGATCATGGCGAGCGCGGTCATCAGCACCGGGCGGAAGCGGACGAAGCCGGCTTCCAGCGCGGCGGCAATGGGATCGCCGAGTTCCTCGTAGCGCTCGCGGGCGAAACTGATGACGAGCACGCTGTTGGCGGTCGCCACGCCCATGCACATGATCGCGCCGGTCAGCGCCGGCACCGACAGCGTGGTCTGGGTCGTGAACAGCATCCAGACGATGCCGGCGAGCGCCGCCGGCAACGCGGTGATGATCACGAACGGATCGGACCAGGACTGGAAGTTCACCACGATCAGGAAATAGATCAGCACGATGGCGGCCAGCAGTCCGAACAGCAGGCCGGAGAACGCGCTGTTCATGGTCTGCACCTGGCCGAGCAGCACCACGGTCGAGCCCTTCGGCACGTCCTTTGCGGTGTCCGCCATCACGGCCCTGACGTCGGCGGCGACCGCGCCGAGATCGCGGCCCTGTGGGGTGGCGAATATCTGCACCATGGACTGGATGTCGTATTGCGAAACCACCGCGCTCGACGTCGATCGCTTCACGTCGGCGATGCCGCCCAGGATCGGCGCCTGCGTATTGCCGGTCGCCGTGATCGGCAGCGCCTGCAGCGCGCTCAGCGAATCCATCTTGTATTGCGGCGTCTGCATCACGATCGAATAGGACACGCCGTTATCGGGGTTGAGATAATAGGTCGGCGCGACCTGCGAACTGCCGGCCAGATTGACCACGAGGCTGTTGGTGACGTCGCGCTCGGTCAGCCCGACATATTGCGCGCGCGTGCGGTCGACTTCGATGTTGAAGGTCGGCGCGTTGGGCGATTGCTGGATGCGCGCGTCGGCAATGCCGGGGATCTTGCGGATGCGGCTCAGCAGCTTGTTGGCGTAGACGAAATTCGCCGCCTGATTGGCGCCGCGGATCTGCAGGTCGATCGGCGCCGGCGCGCCGAAATTGAGGATCTGACTGACGATGTCGGCCGGCAGGAACGAAAAATTCATGCCGGGAAACAGCCGCGGCAGTTGCTCGCGCAGCTCGCGGACATACTCGTCGGTGGGCTTGTGGCCTTCCCTGAGCTTGATCTGGATGTCGCCGTCGGCCGGCCCGATCACGCCGGTGTTGTTGTAGGTCATGTTGATGCCGGAAATCGGCATCCCGATATTGTCGGTCAGCGTATCGATCTCGCCGGGCGGAATGATCTTGCGGATCGCCTTCTGCACGTCGGCGAGCTGGTTGGCGGTCTCCTCGACGCGGGTGCCGACCTGGGTGCGGACATGCATCAGGATGTTGCCGGCATCGACCGCCGGGAAGAAGTTGCGGCCGAGATACGGCACCAGCAGGAAGGAAAGCGCGACCACGGCGAGGAAGCCGGTGACGAATAGCGGCCGCCGCCGCAACGCCATCTCCAGCAGATCGTGATAGCTGGCGCGAAGCCGCTCGAACCGCGCCTCGAAACCGCGCTGGAACAGCACCAGCGGATTGCGCGATTTCGGCGGCCCGCCCTCGTGATGGACGTGCGGCTGCAGCAGATATTTCGCCATCGTCGGCACCAGCGTGCGCGACAGGATGAACGACCAGATCATCGCGAACATCACGGCTTCGGCCATCGGCACGAACAGGAAGCGCGAGACGCCCTGCAGGAAGAACATCGGCACGAACACGATGCAGATGCAGAGCAGCGACACGAACGCCGGCGTCACGATCTGGTTGGCGCCGTCGAGAATCGACTGCTCGACCGGCTTGCCCTGCTCCAGATGGTAATTGATGTTCTCGATGGTCACGGTGGCGTCGTCGACGAGGATGCCGACCGCCAGCGCCAGCCCGCCGAGCGTCATGATGTTGAGCGTCTCGCCGATCGCCGACAGCATGATGATGGCGCCGAGCACCGACAGCGGGATCGAGACCGCGATGATGACGGTCGAGCGCCAGCTGCCGAGGAACAGCAGGATCATCACGCTCGTCAGCAGCGCCGCGATCACGCCTTCGACCGCGACGCCCTCGATGGCGCCGCGGACGAACACCGACTGGTCGCCGATGAAGCCGATCTTCAGCGCCTCGGGAAGCTGGTCCTTGACGTCGATCACCTTCGCCTTGATGCCGGCGATGATATCGAGCGTCGAGGTCGCGCCCGCCTTCAGCACCATCATCAGGACCGAGCGGTTGCCGTCGACATGAACGATGTTGGTCTGCGGCGGATTGCCGTCGCGCACGGAGGCGACGTCGCGGACATAGACCATCGCGCCGTTGACCGCCTTGATCGGCAGATCGCCGAGTTCTTCCATCCGCAGCGGCGAGTTGTTGAGCTGGATGGTGTATTCGAACTGGCCGATCTTCTGGGTGCCGACCGGGGTGATCAGGTTCTGCGCGGCCAGCGCGTTGGCGACGTCCTGTCCCGAGAGGCCGCGGGCCTGCAGCGCAGCCGGATTGAGGTCGATCTGCACCTGGCGTTGTTTGCCGCCGAACGGATAGGGTATCGCCGCCCCCGGCACGGTCACCAGCGGCGTGCGCAACTGGTTGATGCCGAGATCGGCCAGGTTCTGCTCGGTCAGGCCTTCGCCCGACAGCGCGACCTGGATGATCGGCACGGTGGACGCACTGTAATTGAGGATCAGCGGCGGCGTCGCGCCCGGCGGCAATTGCCGGATCGATCGTCTGCGCGATCGCCGTCACCTGGGCGTTGGCGGTGCGGATATCGACATTGGGCTGGAAGAAGATCTTGACGATCCCGATGCCGGTATAGGAGTTGGCGACGATGTGCTCGATGTCGTTGACGGTGGTGGTCAGCGACCGCTGGAACGGCGTTACGATGCGCCCGGACATCTGGTCCGGCGGCAGGCCGGTATAGTTCCAGACGACGCCGATAACGGGAATGCGGATGTCGGGAAAGATGTCGGTCGGCGTGCGCCACGCCGCCAGCGGCCCGATGATCAGAAGCAGCAGGGCAAGCACGACGAACGTATACGGCCGGCTCAGCGCGATACGGACCAGCGCAATCATTTAGGAGGCATTCCCGAGGGGCCCTGCAGTGGGATGGAAACTGGCTCTGCAAAAAAGACCAGCCGACTACGCTGATTTAACCGGAACTGGACCAAAAGACCTAGACCGGTTAGCGCAGCCGCCCTTCACGTCCCTGGCATAGCTCGCGGCCGAAACGGCCGCAAACCGCCTCGATCAGGCCGCCCGCACCGAATCCAGGAACTTGCCGACCTCGAGCTTGAGGCGGTTGGAGTCCGACGACAGCGACTGGGCGGCGGAAAGCACCTGCGAGGAAGCCGAGCCGGTTTCGCTGGCGCCGCGCTGCACGTCGGTGATGTTGGAGGACACCTGCTGGGTGCCGTGGGCCGCCTGCTGCACGTTGCGGGAGATTTCCTGCGTCGCCGCGCCCTGCTCTTCCACCGCCGCCGCAATGGTCGAGGCGATCTCGGAGAGCCTTTCAATGGTGCCGCTGATCGCCTGGATCGCGTTCACCGATTCGTGGGTCGCGCCCTGGATACTGGAAATCTGCTGGCCGATCTCGCCGGTCGCCTTCGCGGTCTGCTCGGCAAGCGCCTTGACCTCCGACGCGACGACCGCAAAGCCCCTGCCGGCTTCGCCCGCGCGCGCCGCTTCGATGGTGGCGTTGAGCGCGAGCAGATTGGTCTGGCCCGCGATGGTGTTGATGAGTTCGACGACATCGCCGATGCGGGCGGCGGCCTTCGACAGTTCGCTGACACGGTCGTTGGTGACGCGGGCCTGATCGACCGCCTCGCTTGCCATCCGCGCCGATTCCTGCACCTGCCGGCTGATTTCGTTGACCGAGGAGGACAGCTCTTCCGTCGCCGAGGCCACCGATTGCACGTTGGTGGACGCTTCTTCCGAAGCCGCGGCCACCATGGTCGTCACCTGCTGCGCGCGCTCGGCGGTCGCCGTCAGCGTGCCGGCGGAGGCTTCGAGTTCGGTCGAAGCTGACGACACGGTTTCGACGATCTCGCCGACGGCCGCTTCGAAGGAATTGGCGAGCTTGACCATGTCGGCCTTGCGCTGTTGCGCCGCGATCTGGTCCTGCTTGATCTTGGCTTCCGCCTCCTGGCGCGCCTTTTGCTCCGAGACGACCTTGAATTTCTCGACGGCGCCGGCGACCGCGCCGAGTTCGTCCTTGCGGCCGAGGCCCGGCAGCACGACCGCGAAATTGCCGCCGGCGAGCTCTTCCATCGACACGCTCAAGCGCGCGCATCGGACGGGCGATGGTGAAGAAGGAGAATATGCTGGTTCACGATCAGCAACACAATCGTGCCGATGCCGAGCGCCATCGATTCCCATTCCGCCGTGGCCATTTCCCTGGCGGACTGCGCAGCCTGCTCTTCGACGTCGTGCTTGGCGAATTCGGCGATCTGGTTGGCGAGCGGCTCGAGTTCGGCGACGATCGGCAGCGTGACTTCGCGCGCAATGCGGACGACTTCTTCGTTCAGCTTCGCAATCTTTGCTGCAGCGTCGGCGCCGCCTGCCGCGGCGATCGCTTCACCGCGAACGGCCACGATCTGCTGGGCGCCCTTCGCATAGTCTGTCGGCTCTCGCCTTGAGCTTCTCGATGCGGGCGCGATTCTCGGCGGACTTGGACAATTTGAGCATTTCGTCGGCAAAATGGCTGACCGACTTGAGCGCGGGCCGCAAGATAGTCGTTGGCCTTCTGCAGGTCTGCCGGATTGTTGGCGAGACGAATATCGCGAACGGCGATCTGCATGCCGGCGATCGACGCCTTCGCATCCACCGCATCGCGCGCGATCGTCTGTTGCCCGGACATGCGCGCGTCGAGATCGCGTGTCGTCGCGTTGGAGCGTATCTGGACGATCACCATCGTGGCGACGAGCAGAACGCCGAGGCCCGAGGCGATGCCGAGCTTGGCGCCGATCGAGAGATTCAGAAGGAAGCGGGTGATGCTCGACATGGGTAAGCGTCCTTAAAAAGCAACTGGGTCAGTGAAATCGCAGCGATGCCGTTGTTTCCCGCGCAGCGGGATCACGGTTGAAAAAGCGCCGGGCCAGATAATCGGACGAGCCGGTTCGTTGCGGACGAAAGGCTCCTGCGGCGGCTTCGCCACAGAGCGGCACTCATGTTCGCCAGGCTTTCATACGATGGTTAACTGGAGTCTAAGGCAGGCGGCTCGGCGACAATGGTAGAATTACGGAACGCCGTGCTGCGCCAACGTCGGCATCATGACGGTTCAACCGTCTGCTTCCGTGCCGCCGACAGGGTTTGCTGCGGCGTTTCGCCAAACAACTCGCGGTACAGCGCCGTGAATTCGCCCATGTGCCAGAAGCCGTTCATGAGCGCGACCGCCTTGATCGATTGCGGCGGCTCGCCCCGCAGCAGTTGCTGGCGCACGCTCCACAGCCGGCGCAACCGCATGTAGCGATGCATGCTCATGCCGCGGATCGCAACCACGGCGTTATGCAACGTCCGTACCGAGACCCCGAACTGCCGCGCCACGTCGGCGCTGTACAGCGTCTTGCCGGCGTTGACCGCGACGAACTCATCGAACTTCTGAACCAGCGACAGGTAATGGCTGAGGCTGAGACGGCGGGCCTCGGTTGCCTGCGACGCGGCGGCCATCGCCAGATCGAGCGCCTGCAGGATCGATTCCTCGATACCCTCGATCACCCCGGGTTGAACCAGGGTATCGGGCGAATGCGACGCGAGATGCAGCGCATCGCGCAACGTCGTGCGAAGCGCATCGACCTTGGCGGGCTCCGTCGCAATCACCTGGGCGCGGTCGATCTCGCCCGGCCAGCCGCGATCGTCGATCGCATCGAAGTTCACGAAGGCGACCAGATTGGACTGCGGCTCCACGATCTCGCATTTCGCGCTGCCCCTGACCAGCAGGAAGGCCGGGCCGCGCGCCTCCATACCGTTCAGGATCAGGGACGACGCGTCTTCCATCAGCAGACCGACGATCGCCCCGGCCGTGGAATATTGCATCTGAAGGATGCGCGGAAACGTGCGTTGCAGGTAGATCGTGCAGGACTTCAGGCGGAGCGAGGCGAACGAGGCGGCGAAGTCCTTGCAATCGAGCGGAATGCTGTTTGCCTCGCCCAGCCCGTCGATGGTCCGCAAATTATCGAAATCCGGAGACCGGCTGATCTTCACGAATTCGGAGTCGACGAGTTCATCGAGCAATGACACGCGGCGATTACCCGAGCCGCCGGCGGCGATCGTCGCAACGACGAACAAGAAAGCCAACCGGGATTGAGAGGGATCGTGCGCACACCCCGCGCACGGCGTGCGGACGCCACGATGCATCATGCCATCGGATGGAGCGTCCTTGGTCCTGGCTTTTCTTCATTGACGCGGAACACATCGCAGCGGAAAAAATGGCATTCGATCTGGCATCAGCTTCATCGCGATGCCCTTGTACTGTACCGAGTTTTCCCGATTTCGGAAACTCGCTGGCCACATTCGGCTCCAGTTTCACTCAGAGCGATTATTCGGCCCATGCCGCAATCGCTTTTGCACGATCCAAGGGTGTCTCCTGCGCCTCATACAGCCGAACAACAAGGCCGGCTGAGGGCAGGCCGGCATTTCCAATTGGGTTCGGTCGGTCCCGCAAAGCCGGGCGTAAGACGAAACACCAGCCAGGGCACCGGCCCGGCTTCGGGAAAAATAATCTCAAATTCTTATGTTGGCTTGAGTTCGGGCGCCGTAGAAATACGGCAAGCGCGGGGGTGCGCGGCGGCGCGCCGACGAAAAAGCCCGCCCCCTCGTTCGGGCGCGGGCCTGTTGGATGGCGATGTGCAGGTCGTTACGCCGCCCGCACCGAGGCGAGGAACCTGCCGACTTCCTGCTTGAGGCGATTGCTGTCGCCCGACAGCGATTGCGCCGCCTCGAGCACCTGCGAGGACGCCGATCCGGTTTCGCTGGCGCCGCGCTGCACGTCGCCAATATTGGAGGAGACCTGCTGGGTACCGGTCGCCGCCTGCTGCACGTTGCGGGATATTTCCTGCGTTGCGGCGCCCTGCTCTTCCACGGCCGCCGCGATGGTCGACGATATCTCCGACAGTTTCTCGATGGTGCCGCTGATCGCCTGGATCGCGGTTCACCGATTCCTGGGTCGCCGCCTGGATGCCGGTGATCTGCTGACCGATTTCGCCGGTGGCCTTGGCGGTCTGCTCGGCCAACGCCTTGACTTCGGACGCCACCACCGCGAAGCCGCGACCGGCCTCGCCGGCGCGCGCTGCCTCGATGGTGGCGTTGAGCGCCAGCAGGTTGGTCTGGCCCGCGATCGAGTTGATCAGTTCGACGACATCGCCGATGCGCGTTGCCGCCTTCGACAATTCGCTGACGCGGTCGTTGGTCGTGCGCGCCTGATCCACGGCATCACCGGCCATCCGCGCCGATGCCTGCACCTGGCGGCTGATCTCGTTGACGGACGACGCCATCTCTTCGGTGGCCGATGCCACCGACTGCACGTTGGTCGATGCTTCCTCGGAGGCGGCTGCGACCGTTGTCGCGAGTTCCTGCGCGCGTTCCGCGGTCGACGTCAGCGTACCCGCCGAGACCTCGAGCTGACTGGACGCAAACGACACGGTCTCGACGATCCGGCCCACCGCAGCCTCGAAATCGTCGGCCATCTTGTGCATGTCCGCCTTGCGGCTGGCGACGGCGCGGGTTTCGGCTGCGCGCTGCTCGGCCTCCAGCGACTGGCGGGCGACGGCATTGCTCTTGAACACTTCGACGGCCTTGGCCATCTCGCCGATCTCGTCGCCGCGGCCGATGCCGGGCACTTCGACGTCGAGGTTGCCGCCGGCAAGATCATTCATCGTGACGGTCATGCGCTGCAACGGAACGGTGATGCTGCGCGCCGCGAAGATGGACACCGCAAGCATGAACAGCAGGATCACGCCGACGACGATCAGGGAGCGCTGGGTCGATACCCAGGCCTGCGCCTTCAGGTCGTCGATGTAGACGCCGGTGCCGATAACCCAGTTCCAGGGCGCAAAGCCGACCACATAGGACAGTTTCGGCTGCGGCTTGTCGAAGCCCGGCTTGGGCCACTCATAGGGAACGAAGCCGGAGCCGCCCTTTTTGACCGTATTGACGAAATCGACGAACAGCAGCTTGCCGTTCGGATCCTTGTAGGTCGATAGATCGTTGCCGTTCATTTCCGGCTTGATCGGATGCATCACCATTTTCGGATGCATGTCGTTGATCCAGAAATAATCGTTGCTGCCGTAGCGGAGCCCCGCAATCCGCGCCATGGCGCGCTTCTGCGCATCGGCGTCCGAAACGCCGCCCTTCTGCGCCGCGGCATGCTCTTCCTTGACGATGCCGAGCGCGAGTTCGCCGAGATGCTGCAGTTCAATCTGCTTTTGCTGATCGAGGCTCGATGCCAGTTCGCGCGAGCCGAGGACGGCGACGCCGAGGAGGCCTATGAAGCTGAGGCAGATGAGGGCATAGATTTTTCGGCCAACAGTCATCCTGGCCTGACGTATCATTGCAATCATGTCTGATCTCCGCACGGCGGGGCCGTCCGCCCTCGATGCACGGAATCGTATATGTCAGCGATTCTCTTCCCGTTAATTTCCACTCCGTAGTTCTACTGAGCTTCCGTTTACCAAGGCGCCAGGCGGGTTGCCGGACCCTCGAATGCAAAAAAGCCCGCCCCTGTTCAGGGACGGGCCTTTTGGCCTGCAATTGATCGACTGTTACGCCGCGCGCACCGAACTCAGGAACTTGCCGACCTCGTGCTTCAGACGGCCGCTATCCGACGACAGCGACTGGGCCGAGGACAGCACCTGCGACGAGGCCGTGCCGGTTTCGCCGGCGCCGCGCTGCACGTCGGTGATGTTGGCGGAGACCTGCTGGGTGCCCCGGGCGGCCTGCTGCACGTTGCGGGAGATTTCCTGGGTGGCGGCGCCCTGCTCTTCCACCGCGGCCGCAATGGTCGAGGAGATCTCCGACAGCTTTTCGATCGTGGTGCTGATCGCCTGGATCGCCCCGACGGACTCCTCGGTCGCGGCCTGAATGCCGGTGATCTGCTGGCCGATCTCGCCGGTCGCCTTCGAGGTCTGCTCCGCCAGCGCCTTCACTTCGGACGCCACGACGGCAAACCCGCGGCCGGCATCGCCGGCGCGCGCCGCCTCGATGGTGGCGTTGAGCGCCAGCAAATTGGTCTGCTCGGCGATGGTGTTGATGAGTTCGACCACCGCGCCGATGCGGGCGGCAGCCTTCGACAACTCGCTGACCCGGTTATTGGTGGTGCGAGCCTGGTCGACGGCCTCATTGGCCATCCGCGCCAATTCCTGAACCTGGCGGCCGATCTCGGTGATCGACGAGGCCATCTCCTCGGTCGAGGAGGCCACCGACTGCACATTGGTGGAGGCTTCCTCGGAAGCTGCAGCCACCATCGTGGTCAGCTCCTGGGCGCGTTCGGCGGTCGTCGTCAGCGTGCCGGCGGCGGCTTCGAGCTGGCTCGATGCCGACGACACGGTCTCCACGATATTGCCGACCGCGCCTTCGAAATCGTCGGCGAGCTTGATCATTTCCTGCTTGCGGCGCTTCGCCGCGGCCAGGTCCTGCTGGACCTTGGCCTCGGCTTCCTCGCGCGCCTTGTGTTCGGCGTTCTCGCGAATGACGGTCACGGTCTTGGCGAGATCGCCGATTTCGTCGCCGCGGTTGGCGCCGGGGATCTCGACATCGATGTCGCCGGCAGCCATCTTGCCCAGCGCGCCGTTCAGGAGCGTCATCGGACGGGCAACGCCGAGGAAGGAAAACACCACCGAGGCGATCAGCGACAGCACGACGACGATGGCCATGATCAGGTTGATCTGGTTGGCGCGCTCGGTATCGGACATCACCTCGTCCTTGGAGGTCTTCGCTCCCTGTTGCGCGCCGGTGACGGTGGCTTCCATCAGATCGGCGACGTCGGCCGCGGCCTTCACCGTGCGGTTGGCGATGATGTCGTTCTTCGCCTGCTCGGTCTTGACCAACTCCTCGTTGGCCGCCAGGAAGCGCTTGACGATCGAGGACAGGTTGGAGACCACGACCAGCAAGTCGCGGTCATCCGCCTCGCCGCGCAGCTTGTTGAATACGTCCTTCAGCGAGGCCTCGGTCTTGCGCCATCTCGGTGACCAGACTGGCATCGCCGGTGGCGCCGAGCTTCCAGGCCGCCGCCCGCAGCGCGTTCACCCTGGCATCGGCCTGGAACAGCAGGCGTTCGATATCGAGGCGATTGTCCAGCTTCGCCATGGCCGGCGAACCGAGCTGGGCCGCGACGGCCTTCGTCCATTCATCCGAGACGACCGAGCGCTTGTCGATCTGCGACAGCAGCGTGATCTGCGCTTTCGCGAGATCTTCCACGGCAGCGGTGAAGCCGTCCATCAAGCCCTTGATCTTCTGCAACTGCTCCTTGGTATCCGGGCGCTGGGCGGTCGCGAGCGCGGTGTCGAGTTCCTTTGCCTGGCTCGCCTTGTAGCGCTGCAGATCGGCGATGGTCTTTTCGACCTCGGCCGGGCTGCGCGCCAGCCTGACGGCGGCAGCGGCGAGCTGGATCTTGCGCAGGTCGATATGCGCGGAAAGCGAATTGTCGGATATCCGCTGCAACCGGGTAGCCCGCTCGCTGCCTTCCTCGATCCGGGTTTCGGTGATCATCTGGTTGGCCACCATGCCGATCGCCAGCAAGACGCCGAGCGCGCCGGCCAAGCCCAGTTTGTTTCCGATGCGGTTGAGCTTGATCATGTCGACGACCCCAAATTCTTAAGCAGTTTTTCCGGAGACGGGATTTGCGGCCGAAGGAGCCGGCAACCTTCGCGCACGAATCCCGGTGATGCGGGCCAGCCTAGGGGTAACCGGTTAATTTCCGCTTGCGTGAAACTACGGGATTGTTATGTCGGTTGTGATTCTTCCGACCTCTCGTAAGACGAGAAAAGCCCGACTCCCATTCCGGGGAGCCGGGCCTTTTGTCTGCTGCCGAAGGTGATCAGGCCGCCCGAACCGACTCCAGAAACTTGCCGACCTCGAGCTTGAGGCGATTGCTGTCGCCCGACAGCGACTGCGCCGCCGAGAGCACCTGCGAGGAAGCGGCGCCGGTTTCGCCGGCCCCGCGCTGCACGTCGGAAATGTTGGAGGAAACCTGCTGGGTTCCGCGCGCCGCCTGCTGGACGTTGCGTGAAATCTCCTGCGTCGCCGCGCCCTGCTCTTCGACGGCGGCGGCGATCGCCGAGGAGATCTCCGCCAGCCGTTCAATGGTGCCGCTGATTTCCTTGATCGCGTTTACCGACTCCTGGGTCGCGCCCTGAATGCCGGCGATCTGCTGGCTGATCTCGCCGGTGGCCTTGGCCGTCTGTTCCGCCAATGCCTTCACCTCCGACGCCACGACGGCGAAGCCGCGACCGGCTTCACCGGCGCGCGCCGCCTCGATGGTGGCGTTGAGCGCCAGCAGATTGGTCTGGCCTGCAATGGTGTTGATGAGTTCGACCACGTCGCCGATGCGGCTTGCCGCCTTGGACAATTCGCTGACCCGGTCATTGGTGGTACGGGCCTGACCGACCGCACCGGTCGCCATCCGCGCCAATTCCTGCACCTGGCGGCTGATCTCGGTAACCGACGAGGAGAGTTCTTCCGTCGCCGACGCCACCGACTGCACGTTGGCGGTGGCTTCTTCGGAAGCCGCGGCAACCGTCGTCGTCACCTCCCGCGCACGCCCGGCGGTCGCCGACAGCGTGCCCGCGGAGGCTTCAAGCTGCGTCGAGGCCGACGACACCGTCTGCACGATCTCGCCGATCACGGTTTCGAAGTTACGGGTGATGCCGTCGACGCGGCGGCCGCGCTCGATCTTGGCTTCGGCGTCGACGGCCGCGGCCTCGTCGGCGGCCTTCTTGGCAATCAACGCCTGCTTGAACACCTGCAGCGTGTCCGCCATGGCGCCGATTTCGGTGGTCTCGCCCTGATGCGGAATGTCCGCGCTCAGGTCGCCTTTGCCGAGCGCCTGCATCGGCGCAACGATGGAGGCAATCCCGGTCGATACGTCGCGAACCAGAAAGAAGCTGACGCCGACACCGATGATGACACCGGCGGCGAGCAGCACGGCAAGCATCATCAGGGCGGACGAATAGCTGTCCGCCGCGCCCTGCGCCGCCTTGTCCGCGCCGGCATTGTTGAGGTCGATGTCCTTCTTCAGGACGGCATCGGCTTCGAGCCCGATCTTGTTGACCGTCTTGGTGTTCAGATCATGAGCTTCCTTGGGAAACTGGCCCGCCGCCTTGCGGGACAGCGCCATGACTTCTTCGGTGCCCTTCTTGTAGCTTTCCCACAACCTGACCCATTCGCTGTAGAGCGCGCGCTCTTCCGGCGAGGTGATCATCGGCTCGTAGGTCGCGCGGATCTTGGTGTTGCTGTCGATGACGGTGGCCAGCGTCTTTTCCATCGCCAGCTTTTCTTCCGACGTCTGGGACAGCATGTGCTCGCGGATCACGTTGCGGTAGGTGATGACACCGGCGCGCAGGTCGCCGAGCACGCGGACGCTCGGCAGCCAGTTCGTCGAAATGTCCACCGTGTTGGCATTGATGGCCCGCATGTTGCCGACCGCGAGCAGGCCCATGCCTGTCAAGGCGACGAGCAGGAACGCCACGACGGCGATGAGCTTGGCGCGAATGGAGTATCTGGCGAGCATGGCGGGAATCTCTTGGTTTTGGGTGCGGTGGATACGCCGATTGTGACAAGACCGAATGCGACGAGGTGGCGAGCAGAATCACTAAGGATGCAGCAGGCATCAAACCCCGGTTCCCCCTGAGGTTGCGTTAACAGGTTGCACCGTAAAATTACGGCGCGTGATTTGGCATGCCGAAAAAGGAAGCGCGCGGCGATCAGCGCATCAGCTTGAGGGCGTCGGAGAAGAACTCCGGTCCGCCGAAATTGCCTGATTTGAGAGCAAGCAGCATCTCGCCCTGGCCGGCCCCGACGGAGCGCAAAACCGGCACTCCTGCAGCGATTTCTTCGCCGACGAGGAATCCGGGAATGCGCAGGCGGTCGACCACGGCGCCTGAAGTTTCACCACCGGCGACCACCAGCCGCCGTACACCGGAATCCACCAGGCCCTCCGCGATGTCGGCCATGGCTTGCTCGATGGCATGCCCCGCTGCATCGCGGCCATGCCGAGATTGCAGAGCTGCGACCTGGTCCGGCGTCGAGCTCGAGGCGATCAGGACAGGGCCGGCACTGATTCGCTCGCTCGCCCAGGCCAGGGCACGACGCACCTCGCCGGCTCCCGCGATGACCTGTTCGGGATCGAGGTGCAGCACCGCCATGTCCTTTTCGGCGTTGGCGACCTGGGCCAGCGTCGCCTGCGAGCAGCTCCCGGCAAGGCACGCCGCCGGTCCGCCGACCGCGCGCGCCGGACGCAGCGCCCGCCGCGCCCGATTTGACCTTGCCGGAGGCGACCAGCGCCCGGGCAAGGCCGAGGCCGATGCCGGAGGCGCCGACCGACAGCCGATGGTCCAGCGCAACGCCGCCGATGGTTTCGAGATCGCGGTCGAACACGGCGTCGATGACGGCCGCGCCAATGCCCTGGCCTGCCAGTTCGGCGAGCCGCGCGCGAACCGCGTCCGCGCCGCGCGACAGCGTGGCGAGATCCACCAGCCCGACCCTGGTCCGGCTCTGCCGCGCCAGCACCCGCACCAGATTGGAGTCGTGCATCGGATTCAGCGGGTGGTCCTTCAGCGGGCTCTCGTTCAACGGCACGGCACCGACGAACAGGTTGCCCTGATAGACGGTGCGGCCGGTTTCCGGAAAGGCCGGCGTCACGAGGACGATCGCGTCGCCGCTATCCGCGCGCAGCGCATCCATGACCGGTCCGATATTGCCGGCGTCGGTGGAATCGAAGGTCGAGCAGATCTTGAACAGCACATGGCCGGCGCCGCGGCCGCGCAGCCATTTTTCCGCCGCGCGCGAACGCTCGACCGCCACGCCGGCCTCGATCGAACGGCTCTTGAGCGACACCACGACCGCATCGACCTCGGGCAGCGCGAGATCGTCCGGCGGCACGCCGATGGTCTGCACCGTGCGCAGGCCCTGACGGGTCAGCGTGTTGGCGAGATCGGAAGCACCGGTGTAATCGTCGGCGATGCAGCCCAAAGACAGTTTCACGGCTTTGCTCCGGCATAAGGCTTGAACCAGCCGAGCCCGTCGGTGGTCTTGCCGCGCGGGTTGTATTCGCAGCCGACGAAGCCGCCATAGCCGAGCTGGTCGAGCTCGGCGAACAGGAACGGATAGTTCAGCTCCTCGCCGTCGGGCTCGTTGCGCGAGGGAATGCTGGCGATCTGGATGTGGCCGATGATCGGCATCATCTCGCGCAGCCGCATGGTGACGTCGCCATGGATGATCTGGCAGTGATAGATGTCGAACTGCAGTTTCAGATTCGGAATCTTCAGCTCGGTGATCAGGTCGCGCGCGAACAGAAAATCATTCAGGAAGTAGCCCGGCACGTTGCGCGCGTTGATCGGCTCGATCACGACGTCGAGGCCGTGCGGCGCGAAGAACTCCGCGGCCCATGCGACGGATTTGTAGAACTGCTCGACGGCCTTGGTCTCGCTGCGGTTGGCAATCCCTGCCATCAGATGCAGCCGCTTGACGCCGGTCGCCTTGGCGTACGGCAGCGCCGTTTCCAGGCTGCGCTTCAGATCGTCGAACCGCTCCGGCAGCGCGGCAAAACCCTTTTCGCCGGCGTCCCAATTGCCCGGCGGCAGGTTGAACAGCGCCTGCGTCAGGCCGTTCTTCTTCAGCCGCTCGCCGACGGCATCCGCCGGATGATCGTAGGGAAACAGGAATTCGACCGCCGTAAAGCCCGCCTTCGCCGCGGCGTCAAAACGATCGAGGAACGGCACTTCGGTGAACATCATGGAGAGATTGGCGGCAAAGCGCGGCATCGAACGTTCCCTTCCTGATCAAAGCTGTTATTTCGGCTCGCCCGGCAGATGCGTGCCGGTCACCTTCGCATACATCCGCGCCACCGAGGCGTCGTCGTCGCGGCCCATGCCCGATGCCGCCGTCATCAGGAACATCTGCAGCGCGGCGGCCGCAACCGGCACCGGGAATTTTTGCGTGCGCGCCATGTCCTGGATGATGCCGAGGTCTTTGACAAATATCTCCACCGCGCTGCGCGGCGTGTAATCGCCGTCGAGCACATGCGGCATGCGGTTCTCGAACATCCAGGAATTGCCGGCGGACGCCGTGATCACCTCGTAGACTTTTCGGATGTCGAGGCCCTGCTTGGCGGCGAACGCGATCGCTTCCGAGGCGGCGGCGATGTGCACGCCGGCGAGCAAGCTGGTTGATCATCTTGAACGCGGCGCCTTGCCCGGCGTCGTCGCCGAGCTCGTAGAGCTTTGCCGCCATCGCATCGAGCGCCGGACGCGCTTTCGCAAACGCCGCCGGACTGCCGGAGGCGAGGATCGTGAGTTCGCCCTGCGCCGCGCGCTGCGCGCCGCCGGAGATCGGCGCATCCAGATAATGCCGCCCGCTCGCCTCCAGCTGTTTTGCGAGCCGCCGCGCGACATCGGGGTCCATGGTCGCGGAAGAAATGAACACCGCATCCTTGGCCAGGGTTTCCGCGACGCCGTTGGCGCCGAACAGAATGGTCTCGGTCTGGGCGGCGTTGACGACGACGCTGACCGCGATATCCGCCGACTTCGCCGCTTCGGCCGGCGTGCCGGCGCCCTTGCCGCCCTCGCCGACGAACCGCTTCACCGCCTCCGCCGAAACGTCGCATCCGGTCACCTCGAAGCCGGCGCGGCGCAGCGAGGTCGCCATGCCATAGCCCATCGAGCCGAGCCCGATGACGGCAACGCGCGGTTTGGTGGATTTCTGGCATGCGGCGGTCCCTCGACGTTTCTTGCCTGGCTTTGGCTCTGGGTTATCACGGCTTGGCCGCGCTGCCAAAGCGTGAGACAACACAAAACGCGATGCCGCCGGAATAATGACATGAGCGAAACAGGAATACGCGAGGAAATCTGCCGCCTCGGCCGCTCGCTGTTCGAGCGCGGCCTGACGCCGGGCTCCTCCGGCAATATCAGCGTGAAACTCGACGACGGCGGCTGGCTGGTGACGCCGACCAACGCCTCGCTCGGCTTCCTCGACCCGGCGCGGTTGTCGCGGCTCGGCCCCGACGGCAGCCTGATGTCCGGCGACGCGCCGACCAAGGAAGTGCCGCTGCACACCGCGCTCTACCAGACGCGCAACGCCGCCCGCGCCGTGGTGCACCTGCATTCGACCCATTCGGTGGCGCTGTCGATGCTGCCCGAGATCGATCCCCGCGCCGCGCTGCCGCCGATGACGCCCTATTACCTGATGAAATGCGGCCAGACGGCGCTCGTGCCCTATTATCGCCCCGGCGATCCTGCTGTAGCCGACGCCATCAAGGGGCTGGCCGGAAAATACTCGTCCGTGCTGCTCGCCAACCACGGCCCGGTGGTATCGGGCGACACGCTGGAAGCCGCCGTGTTTGCGATCGAGGAACTGGAAGAAACCGCAAAACTCTATCTGCTGCTGCGCGGGCTGAATCCGCGGTATCTGTCGCCGGAGCAGGTGAAGGATTTGACGAAGACGTTCGGGCTGACGCTGCCTGAACATGGGCACTCGTAGGGTGGGCAAAGGAGCGCAAGCGACGTGCCCACCATCTATCAACGAACACGCTGCGAGATGGTGGGCACGCTGCGCTTTGCCCACCCTACGACTACCCATCCTCCGAATTCACAGCCGGCGTTGACGCGCCGCCGTCGCCGCGTCATTGAAACGGGGAGCACTCCCGAACCCGGAACGGCCCATGACCAAAATCGCCTCCAACCTGCAGATCGATTCCGCCCGGATGTGGGGCACCATTCACGAAACCGCCCAATTCGGCGCCACGCCGAAAGGCGGCGTGCGGCGGCTGACCCTCGGCCCCGAAGACAAGCAGGTGCGCGACTGGTTCCGCAGCGCCTGCGAGGCCGCAGGCCTCGAAGTCCATGTCGATGCGCTGGGCTCGATGTTCGGCCTGCGCAAGGGCCGCGACATGTCGAAGGCGCCGATCGGCCTCGGCTCCCACCTCGATACCCAACCGACCGGCGGCAAATATGACGGCGTGCTCGGCACGCTGGCGGCGCTGGAGGTGGTGCGCACGCTCAACGATGCCGGCATCGAAACCGAGACGCCGATCTGCATCTGCAACTGGACCAACGAGGAAGGCTCGCGCTTCGCGCCGGCGATGATGGCCTCCGCGGCCTATGTCGGCGACTTCACCACCGACGACATATTGTCGCGGAAGGATGCCGAGGGCGTCACGGTGGCGCAGGCGCTCGACAGCATCGGCTATCGCGGCGCGACCGCGGTGGGCACGCAGAAATTCTCCGGCTTCGTCGAACTGCACATCGAACAGGGGCCGATCCTCGAGGCCGAAAACAAGACCATCGGCGTGGTCGATTCCGGCCAGGGCGTACTGTGGTACGACGGCAAGATCACCGGCTTCGAGAGCCATGCCGGCTCGACGCCGATGCCGCTGCGGCGCGACGCGCTGGCGACGCTGTCGGAAATCGTGCTGGCGATGGAGGCGATCGCGAAGAAGCACGGGCCAAAAGCCGTCGGCACCGTCGGCGAGGCCGTCATTGCCAATCCGTCGCGCAACGTCATTCCCGGCGAGATCGCCTTCACGGTCGACTGTCGCAGCGCGGATGCCGCCATCATGGAAACGCTCGACAAGGATTTGCGCGCAGCGATTGCCGAGATCGCGGCGCGGCGCAAGGTCGAGGTTCAGTTCGACCTGATCTGGCGCAAGCCGCCGACGCATTTCGATCCAAAACTGGTGGACGCGGTGGAGAGCGCCGCAAAAATGCTCGGGCTTTCGCACCGGCGCATCACCTCCGGCGCCGGCCACGATGCCTGCAACCTCAACACCGTGATCCCGGCGGCGATGGTGTTCGTGCCCTGCAAGGACGGCATCAGCCACAACGAACTCGAAGACGCCACGCAGGCCGATTGCGCGGCGGGCGCCAATGTGCTGATGCATACCGTGCTGGCGCTGGCCGGCGTCGCATCCTGAGTAACAGACGAGCCGATAAACAGTTGAGGACATGCCATGCGCGGAGTTTTCGTCGACGCCAATGAATCGCTGGCCGTGATCTTTGAGCGGCTTCAAGAGCAAGGCGATCCGGAAGTGCGGATCAACCGGGATCCCGACATCAAGCCGGAAGATTATCCCGCAATTCTCGACGGCGCCGAGATCGCGATCGTCGATCACACCGCGCTGCCGACCGACGTCGCGAAGAAGTGCACCGGCCTGAAGCATGTCGTGTTTCTCGGCACCGGCGCGCGCAGCTACATGAACCCGGAAGAACTCGCCGAGCTCGGCATCGAGGTGCACCTGATCAAGGGCTATGGCGATACCGCCGTGGCGGAATGCGCGATCGCGCTGATGTGGGAAGGCGCGCGCGGGCTGGCCAAGATGGACCGCGGCATCCGCGCCGGCAACTGGCTGCGCGACGACGGCATGCAGTTGACGGGCAAGACGCTCGGCCTGATCGGCTTCGGCGGCATCGCGGCCGAGGTCGCGCGCATCGCGCTCGGCGCCGGCATGCGGGTCATCGCCTGGAACCGGTCGCCGAAGAAACATCCGAAGGTCGAGCTTCGTCGAACTCGACGAAGTGCTGACGGAGAGCGACGTGATCTCGATTCATCTGCTGCTCAACGACGAGACGCGCGGAATGGTCTCGCGCGCCTGCATCGAGGCCATGAAGCTCGGCGTCATCCTGGTCAACACCGCGCGCGGCGCGATCGTCGACGAGGAGGCCATGATCGACGCGCTCAAATCAGGCCAGATCCGCCACGCCGGCCTCGACGTCTTCAACATCGAGCCGCTGCCGGCCGACCATCCGCTGACGAAGCTCGACAACGTGACGCTGTCGGCGCATTCCGCCTTCCGCACCCCGGAAGCCAGCGAGAATTTGATGCGCGCGGCGTGGGAGCACTGCCGGCGGGTCGTAAGGGCAAAATAGCCGCGGCGTTCTTCCCTTCTCCCCTTGTGGGAGAAGGTGCCGCAGCGCAGCGAAGGCGGATGAGGGGTTCTCTCCGCGAGTCCGACTCGTTGAGAGAACCCCTCATCCGGCCGCTTCGCGCCACCTTCTCCCACAAGGGGAGAAGGAAGGAAGCGCCCTACTCGACCATCTCTGCCACAGCCTTGCCGCACGCCGTCGTGTCCGCATTGCCGCCGAGATCCCGCGTCCGCAGCGTGCGTTCGCCGAGCGTGCGCTCGATGGCGCCGACGATCGCGGCCGCCGCCTGCTTCTCGCCGAGATGCTCCAGCATCATCGCGCCCGACCAGATCATGCCGATCGGGTTGGCGATGCCCTGCCCTGCGATGTCAGGCGCCGAGCCGTGCACGGGTTCGAACACCGACGGAAAAAGTCCCGGCGGATTGATGTTGCCCGACGGCGCGATGCCGATGGTGCCGGTGCAGGCCGGGCCGAGATCGGAGAGGATGTCGCCGAACAAATTGGAGCCGACCACGACGTCGAACCAGTCCGGATGCAGCACGAAGTTCGCGGTGAGAATGTCGATGTGGTACTTGTCCCACTTCACCTTCGGAAAATTCTTCGCCATCGCCTCCACGCGCTCGTCCCAATAGGGCATCGTGATCGAGATGCCGTTGGACTTGGTCGCCGAGGTCAGATGCTTCTTCGGCCGCGACTGCGCCAGCTCGAACGCGAATTTCAGGATGCGGTCGACGCCGATGCGCGTCATCACGGTCTGCTGCGTGACGAATTCGCGGTCGGTGTCCGGGAACATGCGGCCGCCGACGGAGGAATATTCGCCCTCGGTGTTTTCGCGCACCACCCAGAAATCGATGTCGCCGGGCTTGCGGTTGGCGAGCGGCGACGGCACGCCGGGCATCAGCCGCACCGGGCGCAGATTGACGTACTGGTCGAACTCGCGGCGGAATTTGATCAGCGAGCCCCACAGCGAAATGTGATCCGGGATTTTCGCCGGCCAGCCGACCGCGCCGAAATAGATCGCGTCATGCTTGCCGATTTTCGCCTTCCAGTCCTCCGGCATCATCTCGCCGTGCTTCTCGTAATAGTCCCAGGACGCGAAGTCGAAATGATCGAAATGCACGGCGACGCCATGCTTTTTCGCCGCCGCCTCCAGCACGCGCAGGCCCTCCGGCATCACTTCCTTGCCGATGCCGTCGCCGGGAATGACCGCGATCCGATACTGCTTTTTGGCGCTGCTCATCGAGAGTTTCCTTGTCTTCGCTGGGCCGGCTGATGCCGCTTATTTGATGGCCTTGCAATGGACCAAACCTCGCCCGTTGCGCAACGCTGCACTGCAATGTTGACCGCCACGGCGCCGCGAGCCTAACAATTGCGGCCCCTCTTCCTGCCCCTCACCCAAGCGAGAAATTCCATGGATCTGCATCTGCGCGGCAAACGCGTCCTGATCACCGGCGCCTCCAAGGGCATTGGCGCGGCCGCGGCCGAAGCCTTTGCCGAGGAAGGCTGCGACGTCATGCTGGCCGCCCGCAACGGCGAGGCGCTGAAGGCGCTCGCCGAGCGGCTGCGCTCGGCGCACCAGATCGGCGCGACCACCCATGTCGTCGACCTGCGCAAAGGCGAGGATCTTGCCAGGCTCGCCAAGGAAGCCGCCGACATCGACATCCTCGTCAACAATGCCGGCGACATTCCGGGCGGCTCGATCGACAAGATCGACGAGGCGACCTGGCGTCACGCCTGGGAACTGAAAGTGTTCGGCTACATCAACCTGACGCGCGCCATCTATGCGCAGATGAAGGCGCGCGGCGGCGGCGTCATCGTCAACGACATCGGCGCCGCCGGCGAAAAGTTCGACGCCAACTACATCTGCGGCAGCGCCGGCAATGCCGCGCTGATGGCGTTCACCCGCGCGCTCGGCGGCAAGAGCCTCGCCGACAATATCCGCGTCGTCGGCATCAATCCCGGCCCGGTCGGCACCGACCGCCACGTCACGCTGCTGAAGACCCGCGCCAAGAACCAGTTCGGCGACGAGAGCCGCTACAAGGAATTCCAGAAGCACATGCCGCTCGGCCGCCCCGCGCATGCGCGCGAGATCGGCGACCTGATGGCGTTCCTGGCGTCGGACCGCGCGGGCTATACGTCGGGCGTGATCTACACGGTGGACGGCGGGCATACGGCGGGGTGGGGTTAGGCTGCCCGCAGCCATTCCGACATCGTTCGAGCAGCACATCACGCCGTCAGCCTCGAGGATGCGTCGGAGCTGCTTCGTCGAAGGATCGGCATCGACGCTTCGCGCAAGCGCTTCGATGGGTTTCGCAGGCTCAATCCATCCTAGCGGCTGACGCGCATCGCCTACCCCGTCGTCCGCTCGAACAACTGCCGGATCAGCGTCGTGATCCTGCCCCGTCGGCGACATCATCTCGTACATGATGGTGAAGTGGTTCGCGTCGGGAATTTCCTCATACGTCACCGGCAAGCCATATCGCGCGCGGTGGCCGGCGAAATCGGCGGTCTGCTTGCGCAACAGCGGCAGTTCGGCGCTGCCGACCACCAGCGACAGCGGTTTTGGCGGGCCGCCTTCCTGCATCATCGGCGAGTTGCGGCGCGACGTCGCTTCATCGGCGCGCAGTTTCTCGTTGAGATAGGAGTGCCGGATCGGCTCGAGATCGAAGATGCCTGATATCGCCAGCCCCGCCTTCACCTTCGGATGCGACAGCGCCATCGAGGTCAGGTGCCCGCCGGCCGACCAGCCCGACACCACGATACCGCCGGGCGCGGCGCCAAGCGCAGGCAGTTGCCCGGCAAGGAAATCGATGCCGGCGTGGATTTCGGCGACGATCTCGTCCAGCGTGGCTTCCGGCGCCAGCGTATAGCCGATCAGCGCGACATTGATGTCGTGCGCCATCGGCCCCTCGGCGAAGACCGTGAAAACTTCCTTGGCGCGCGCCTGCCAGTAGCCGCCGTGGATGAACAGCAGGGTCGGCGCCTGCTCGCCCGCTTTCAGGAAATCGATCCGGTTTCGCTCGCGCGGGCCATATCGCAGGTCGAGATGATCAGGAAAACGCTTGCGCACCTCGGCGGAGCGCTGCTCCCAGCCCGCGGCCATGTCGACGCTGCCGGGCACGGCAACGCCGTTGTTGAGGCCGAGGTCGCGCGCCTCCTGGCTCATGCCGCGCCAGTCCAGCGCTGAAAACAATGTCGTCATGCAATATCTCCGCTCGAATACGGCATCCGCACGTTCTACTTTGCCGGAAAATGTTCTACAGCAACATCTGCGTTCAAGATACGGGTAACAAGCGGAGAAAGCGAAGTGGCTGATCAGGGTTTGGTGCGTGAGACGGCGGTCGCGATCGTCGGCAAGCTGAAATCGGGCGAAGTGACCCCGCTCGACCTGCTCGACGTGCTGGAAAAGCGCATCGCCGAGGTCGACGGCAAGGTCAACGCGCTGCCGACGCTGTGCTTCGATCGCGCCCGCAAGCACGCCACCGCGCTGATGAAGAAGCCGGTCAGCGAGCGCGGGCTGCTCGCCGGCCTGCCGATCCCGATCAAGGACCTGACCGCGGTTGAGGGCGTGCTGACCACGCAGGGGTCGCCGATCTACAAGGACAATATCCCGGCGAAGTCCGACATCCTGGTCGAGCATCTCGAGAACAATGGCGGGGTGATCTACGCCAAATCGAACACGCCGGAATTCGGCGCCGGCGCCAATACCTTCAACGAGGTGTTCGGTCCGACCCTCAATCCCTGGGACACGTCGCGCTCCGCCGCCGGCTCCTCGGGCGGCGCGGCGGTGGCGCTCGCCACCGGCACCGCCTGGCTGGCGCACGGCTCCGACATGGGCGGCTCGCTTCGCAACCCCGCGAGCTTCTGCGGCATCGTCGGACTGCGGCCGAGCATCGGCCGCGTCGCGCATACGATCGCCGCGGGGATCGATCGCAATCTCGGCCAGCAAGGGCCGATGGCGCGCAATGTCGAGGACGTCGCGCTGCTGCTCGATGCCATGAGCGGCGAGCATCCGGCCGATCCGCTGTCGCTTGCCGGTGCTGCCGAATTCGTTCCTGTCCGCCGTCCGCTCCGGCAGCAAGCCGAAGCGCATCGCCTATTCGCCCGACCTCGGCATCACCCCGGTCGATCCGGAAGTCGCGGCCGTCACCCGCAAGGCCGCGCAGCGCTTCGCCGAAGCCGGCGCGATCGTCGAGGAAGCCCATCCCGATCTGCGCGAAGCCCATGAATGCTTCCACGTGCTGCGCGCGTTCGACTTTGCGCTCTCCAAGGCGGCGCTGCTGCGCACCAAGCGCGACCTGCTCAAGCCCGAGGTGATCTGGAATATCGAGGAAGGCCTCAAGCTGACCGTCGAGCAGCTCGAGCGCGCCGAAGCGCAGCGCGTCGCCATGACCGCGCGCACGCTCGAGTTTTTCGAGAAGTACGACCTGCTGCTTTGCCCCGCGACGATCGTACCGCCCTTCCCGATCGAGAACCGCTACGTCGCCGAATGCGCCGGCAAGAAGTTCGACAATTACGTCGAATGGCTCGGCATCGTCTACGCGATCACGCTGGTGTGCTGCCCGGCGCTGTCGCTGCCCTGCGGCTTCACCGCCTCGGGCCTGCCGGTCGGGCTGCAGATGGTGGCGCCGCCGCGCGGCGAGGCGCAATTGCTCGCGGGCGCCAAGGTGCTGGAAGATATTCTGGGCGTGCGCGACACGACCCCGATCGATCCAGGGCACCGAAATAAGAGAGCGCCGAAGTAAGAGGGCATATGGCCGACGACAACGAGCCGCCGCCGGAAAGCAAGCTGACGCGCAGCAAGGCGCGCTGGGCGCGCGAGGGAAAATTCCTCACCGGCAAGGTTTCGCGGCCCGAGGAAGCGCGCCTGCCGCCGGGACAGCATCTGACGAAGGACTGGCCGACGCTCGATCTCGGCCTGACGCCGAACATTTCGCGCGAGCGCTGGCGGCTCGATGTCTATGGCGCGGTCGAACAATCCGCTGTTCTGGGATTTTGCGCAGTTCACCGCGCAGCCGCAGAGCAGCTTCGTATCCGACATCCACTGCGTCACCACCTGGTCGCGCTACGACAATCAAGTGGGAGGGGCTTGCGACCCGCGACCTGCTCGACGCCTGCCGGCCGCGCGACGAAGCGCGGTTCGTGGTGCTGCATTCCCATGACGGCTACACCACCAATCTCGCGCTGGAAGATTTTGCCGCCGAGGACGCCCTCCTCGCCCATAGCTGGTCCGGCGCGCCGCTCGAGCAGGAGCATGGCGGCCCGGTGCGGCTGGTGGTGCCGCATCTCTATTTCTGGAAAAGCGCAAAGTGGCTGCAGAGCATCGAATTCCTGGCCGAGGACGCGCCCGGCTATTGGGAAGTCCGCGGCTATCACAATCGCGGTGATCCCTGGAAGGAACAGCGATATTCTGGCGACTGAGACCGCAACGATGCCAGGGAGAACGCCCGTGCCGACTGAACGCTTTCAATTCACCGGCGAAGGCGGCCATCAGCTCGCCGCCGCGCTGGATACGCCCGACGGCCCGGTGCAGGCCTACGCGCTGTTCGCGCATTGCTTCACCTGCGGCAAGGATGTGCTGGCGGCGAAACGCATCGCCGACCGCGCTGGCCGCCAAGGGCATCGCGGTGTTGCGGTTCGACTTCACCGGCCTCGGCGCCAGCGAAGGCGAATTTCGCCAATTCGACCTTCTCGTCCAACGTCGCCGATCTCGTCCGCGCTGCCGATCATCTGCGCGAAACCCGCGCCGCGCCTGCGCTGCTGATCGGCCACAGCCTCGGCGGCGCGGCGATCCTCGCCGCCGCCGGGCAGATTCCGGAGGCGAAGGCGGTCGTCACCATCGCCGCGCCCTCCGATCCCGCGCATGTCACGCATCTGTTCAAGGATCAGCATCGAGGACATCCGCACGCAGGGCAAGGTGGAGGTTCAGCTCGCCGGCCGGCCGTTCCACATCAAGCGCGAATTCCTCGACGACATCGCCGAGCACAGTCTGATGGCGCAGGTCGCAAAGCTGCACAAGGCGCTGCTGGTCATGCATTCGCCGACCGACGACACCGTCGGGATCGACAACGCCACGAACATCTTCGTCGCCGCAAAACATCCCAAGAGCTTTGTGTCGCTGGCGGGCTCCGATCATCTGCTGTCCGGCAAGCGCGACGCGGCCTATGTCGCCGACGTCATCGCCGCCTGGGCCGAGCGCTATATCGAGCCTGTCGCCGCGCAGCCGCGCCCGGCGATGCGCCGCGCAACGTCGTGGTGCGCGAAACCCGCAACAGCAAATTCCAGCAGACCGTGACCGTCGGGTCCGCACCAGATGCTGGCGGACGAGCCGGTCGCCGCCGGCGGCCAGGACACCGGACCCGGGCCGTATGATTTCGTGCTGGCGGGCCTCGGCGCCTGCACCTCGATGACGATGCGGATGTATGCCGACCGCAAAGTCGCTGCCGCTCGATCGCGTCACGGTGACGCTGAAGCACAGCAAGATCTACGCAAAGGACTGCGAGGAATGCGAGACCCGCGAGGGCATGCTGGATCAGATCGACCGGGTGATCTCGATCGAGGGCGCGCTCGATGCCGATCAGCGCAAGCGCCTGATGGAAATCGCCGACAAGTGCCCGGTGCACCGCACGCTGACGTCGGAGATACGGATCGTGACGAAGGCGGCGGACTAGGCCGCCGCCAGCGGGCGGACGCGCAGCGCGCCGCGCAGGCCCGCGGCGGTGCCGAGCAAAATGCCGGCGAACGCGATCAGCGACGCCAGCGCCAGCGTCGAAAATCCCGTCAGGCCCTGGCCGACCGAACAGCCGAGCGCCATCACGCCGCCCGCGCCCATCAGCGCCGCGCCGCCGCCGGAGCGCAGCATGTGGCGCGGCGACTGATAGCCTTCGAGATGGAAGCGGCCGGTCGCCAGCGCCGTGACGAGGCTGCCGGCGAACACGCCGAACACCGTGACGATGCCGAAATTCAGCGTCGATCCCGTCGACAGCATGACATATTGCAGCGCGTCCGCGATCGGCGCGATGAAGGTCAGCGAGGTGACCGGCGTCGGATTGAAATCGTCGGCGCCGAGATAGCCGGTGGCGAACCAGCCGGCCGCGACCAGCAGGCCGACCACGAGGCCGGCGGCGATCTGGCCCGGCGAGCGCCGGAACGCCGGATGCGCAAAGGCGAAGATGATCAGCGCCGCCGCGACGATCGACGCCGCCAGCATGCGCGCCGCCGTTGCGCTCAGGCCCGCGGCCGCGAGCAGCGCCGGCACCGAGTTCGCCGCGGCCGTCGTCTGCGACGCGCCGACCATCGCGATCCGCGCCGGCGCGATCAGGCCCTTCAGCGTCATCTGCGCGAAGATCGCCAGCACCACGACGACCACGAAAGAGCGGAGATTGCCGCGCCCGAGCAGCACCAGCGCGCGCGAGCCGCAGCCGTTCGACAGCACCATGCCGTAGCCGAACAGCAGCCCGCCGAAGAACATCACCGGCACCGAGAAAGTCGGCTGCAGATAGATCGACTTGCCGATATCGACGAGGCCCGCCGCCGCCAGCCACTTGCGTCACGGCGACCGCAACGCCGATCGCCAGCGCATAGGTGCGGATCAGCCGGCCGTCGCCTTCCGCCAGCCAGCCGCGCATGCCGCTCATCAGGCAGAAGCCGCTCAGCAGCCCGACCGAACCATAGACGAGGCCGATCGCGAGCGCGGACAGGATGACGATGCTGGCGCTATCCATCACTGCGCTCCCGTCACGCCGGCCGCAAAATCACGCGGTCGCGCGACGAACCGGCCACCGCCACGAAGGCAGCCTTGGCCTGCTCCAGCGGATAGATCGCGCTCGGCTTGATCGGGAACGGCTTGAGATGACCGCCGGCGAAGCCGGGACCAAGTTCCCGCAACACCGCGCCGGTCGCGACCGACGACAGGCCGAGCGTATCGATGCCCACATACGTGTGCTGGCCGCGGTAGAACTCCAGAATGTTGAACTGCACGATGCGGTCGACCGCGGCGATCAGGATCTGCCGCCCGCGCAACGCCAGCGATTTGTGCGCGGCCTCGAAATAGGGATCGCCGACCGTGTTGAACACGATGTCGGCGCCCTTGCCGCCCGTCAGCTCGCGCACGCGCGCCGCGACGTCGGTCGCGGAGGCGTCGATGACCTCGACTTGCGAATTGGCATGGCCCTCATACGGCTCGGCCCTGCGCACCACGCCGATCACGCGCGCGCCGTGCCAGGTCGCGATCTGCGTCGCCGCCTGCCCGACCTTGCCGTTGACGCCCATGACAAGCACGGTCTCGCCCGCCTTGGGAATGCCGGCGCGGCGCAGGCCTTCCATCGCGGTCACAAACGGCACGCCGATGCCGGCGGCCTCCTCCCATGAAATGCTCTTGGGCTTCTCGACCACGGCCTCGGCCTCGACCACGAGATGCGTGGCATGGGTGCCGTCGCGGCGGATGCCGAGATCGCCGGACGAGCCGAACACCTCGCGCCCGATCCAGCCCTTGCGGCCCGTCGATCACGACGCCCGCATAGTCGCGGCCCGGCGTGCGCGGGAATACGGCATAGGGCATCAGCCCGGTCGCGGCCTTCACGTCGGACGGATTGACCGCGGCGGCCTTGACCTCGATCAGCAGGTCGTTGTCCGCCGCGCGACAGCGTGCGAGCCTCGACCACCGGGGAAATCGACGCGGCATCGGCCGCCTTCGCCGGCAGGCGCACGCAGCGCGCCTGCGATGGATCGAACGTCGGACTTTTCGGCAACTGACATCAAGGCTTCCCGCTGGCTTTCGCGCAGCAGGAGTTACCCTTTCGGCCGCTTGTCGTAAACCCGTTTGGCCTTGCCGAGCGAGCGTTCCAGCGTATCGGGCGCGACGGCCCTGATGCGGGCGGTGATGCCGATGGTGTTCTTGATGAAGACGGACACCTTTTCGGTGTGCGCGGGCAGGCCGCTGCCGTCCCAGTGTTCGGGGCGGGCTTCGGCGAGCACGGTCATCTCGTCCATCCGCCCTTCGCGCGTCAGTTCGATGATGAAATGGCCGCCGCACCAGTCGGTCGCCAGCAGCGCTTCCTCGATCTGGGTCGGGAACACGTTGACGCCGCGCAGGATGATCATGTCGTCGGAACGCCCGGTCACCTTCTCCATCCGCCGCATGCCCGGCCGCGCCGTGCCGGGCAGCAGCCGCGTCAGGTCGCGGGTGCGGTAGCGGATGATCGGAAAGCCCTCTTTGGTCAGCGAGGTGAACACCAGTTCGCCCTTCTCGCCGTCGGGCAGCACCGCGCCGGTCTCGGGATCGATCACTTCGGGGTAGAAATGATCCTCCCAGATGTGCAGGCCGTCCTTGGTCTCCACGCATTCCTGCGCGACGCCGGGGCCGATCACTTCCGACAGGCCGTAGATGTCGGTCGCGTCCATGTCAAAGGCCTGCTCGATCTCCAGCGCGCATCGCGTTGGTCCAGGGCTCGGCGCCGAAGATGCCGAATTTCAGCGACGATTTTCTGGGATCGAGGCCCTGCCGCTTGAACTCGTCCAGGATCGCCAGCATGTAGCTCGGCGTCACCGTGATGATATCCGGCCTGAAATCGTTGATCAGCTGCACCTGCCGTTCGGTCATGCCGCCGGAAACCGGCACCACCGTGCAGCCCAGTCTTTCGGCGCCGTAGTGCGCGCCGAGGCCGCCGGTGAACAGGCCGTAGCCATAGGCGTTGTGCATCATCATGCCGGTGCGCCCGCCGGCGGCGCGGATCGAGCGCGCCATCACGTCCGCCCAGATGTCGATATCGCCCTTTGTGTATCCGACCACGATCGGCTTGCCCGTGGTGCCCGAGGAAGCATGCACGCGGACCAGCTTTTCGCGCGGCACGGCAAACATCTTGAAGGGATAATTGTCGCGAAGATCGGTCTTCACCGTGAACGGGAATTTGGCGAGATCGGAGAGTTCCCTGAAATCGGAGGGATGCACGCCGGCCGCATCGAACGCCTTCCGGTAATGCGCGACGTTGTCGTAGGCGTGCCCGAGCGACCAGGCGAGGCGCTTGGTCTGCAGCGCCATGATCTCGTCGCGCGAGGCGCGCTCGGCCTCGTCCAGTTCGGCGCTGTAGCCGCTTCCGCTGGATTTCAGTCTTGCCATGGCCATGACGCGTTTCCCTCCCGGCTATTTTTGTGTGGCCGCGTCGTCCGCGCCCGGCAGCCACGTTCCCGCAATGGTGCGGGAGTGACCGCGAAATTCGGCGATCACGGCATCGCCGGCGGTAACGCGCACGTCGTAAATTCCGGACCGGCCGCTGCGCGAAATTTCCCGCGCGGTCGCCACCAGCACGTCGCCCAGCTTGCCCGGCCGGATGAAGGTGATGTCGCATTGCGCGGCGACCGCGCGCTGATTGTGCGAGTTGCAGGCAAAGGCAAAGGTGGAATCGGCCAGCAGGAAGATGAAGCCGCCATGGGCGATACGCTGGCCGTTGACCATGTGCGGCTGCACCGTCATCGTCAGCACCGCATAACCGGCCTTCACCTCGACAATCTTCATGCCGAGGCCGCTGCTGGCGTCGTCTTCCTTCCACATCGCGTCCGCGCAGGCGCGGGCGATTTCGTCGGGCGAAAGTGCGATGTTCATGGCGCGCTGCCCGCGCCGCAAGACGGTTCCACGACGTTCTCTCCTGTACGTACGGGCCTGTTCGGCCTCTGTCGTTAGTGTCGGGTCGAAGCACCCAAGGTGTCAACGCGCCCGCAAATTCATTAAACGTGGTCGTAGTCCACCACCACCCTGTCCGAGCACGGCCGCGCCTGGCAGGTCAGAATAAACCCCGCCTTCAGCTCCCACGGCTCCAGCGAATAATTGACTTCCATCTGCGCCTCGCCCTCGACCAGCTTGGCGCGACAGGTCGAGCACATGCCGCCCTTGCAGGCGAACGGCAAATCCATACCGGCGCGCAGCGCGGCATCGAGAATGGATTCTTCTTCAGCGACCGGCACCTCGCGGCGCTTGCCGTCGATGATCAGCGCAGCTATCGCCTTCGGCGGCGCCGACGCTTCGATGATCTTCTTCGGACGCGGCTTGCCGCCGAACTCCGAGACGAAGCGCTCGACATGGATGCGATCCTCGGCAATGCCGATATCGCGGCAGGTCGCCTCGATATCCTCGCTCATCCCGGTGGGACCGCAGATGAAGACGTGATCGACGCTCGCCGCGGGCACCAGCGAGCGCAGCAGCACGCGGACCTTTTCGCCGTCGAGCCGGCCATGCAGGATCGGAATATCCTGCTCCTCGCCCGAGATCACATGGAACAGCGAGAGCCGCTGCATGAAGCGGTCCTTCAATTCCTCCAGCTCTTCGAGGAACAGCATGCTCGATGTCGAGCGGTTGCCGTAGAACAGGAAGAAGCGGCTGTCCGGTTCGCGCGCCAGCACGCCCTTGACGATCGACAGGATCGGCGTGATGCCGCTTCCCGCGGCAAAGCCGACATAGACCCGCGCCTCCTGCGGCGCGTGCGCAACGCCGAAGCGGCCGGTCGGCGTCATGACGTCGAGCACGTCGCCGGATTTCAACTCGTCCGCGGCCCAGTTCGAGAACGCGCCACCGTCGACCTTCTTCACGGCGATGCGCAGTTCGCCGTCATCGGGGCCGGAACAGATCGAATAGGAGCGGCGGACTTCCTCGCCGTCCATGGTGGTGCGCAAGGTGAGGTATTGGCCGGGAGTGAAGCTGTAGTCGCCTTCCAGATCCTTCGGGATCGCAAACGTCATCGACACGGCGTCGGCCGCTTCGCGGCGCAGATCGTCGACGGCGAGACGGTGAAAGCGCGGGGCGTGGGACATGGTCAATGACACTTGAAATAATCAAAGGGTTCGCGACAGCTCTTGCAGCGCCACAGCGCTTTGCAGGAGGTCGAGCCGAACTCGGACAGCACCTCGGTGTTTACAGAGCCGCATTGCGGACAGGCCACCTGCTGTTCGCCGAACAGCGCGCGGCGCGAAGTTGACGCCTGCGGCGGCGCGATGCCGTATTCCCGCAGCTTGTTGCGGCCGTCCTCGCTCATCCAGTCCGTGGTCCAGGCCGGCGACAGCACGGTGCGGATAGTCGGCCGCGCGATGCCGGCGCGTTCCAGCGCCAGTTCGATTTCCAGCGCGATCATGTTCATGGCCGGACAGCCGGAATAGGTCGGCGTGATCGCGACCTCGACGCGGCCGTCATGCACCTCGACCTCGCGCAGCACGCCGAGATCGGCGATGGTGAGCACGGGGATTTCGGGATCGACCACGGTCGACGCCGCCTCCCAGGCGCGCCGGCGCAGATCGCTGTCGTCGAGAACGGCTACCATGTCGCCCCCGGAAAGGTCCGCTGCATCGATTGCAGTTCGCTGAGGAGATGGCCGAGATGCTCGCTGTGCCGCCCGCTGCGGCCGCCCTGCTGCATCCAGTCGTTGTTCGGCAGGGCCAGCGTCGCCTCGGCGACGACGCCCGTGATCGTCTTCAGCCATTGCGAACGCAACGGCGCGGGATCGACCGCGATGCCGGCATCGATCAGGCCGCGCTCGCTGTCGTCGACCTCGAACATTTCGCCGGTAAAAGCCCAGAGCAGGTCGATCGCTTCCTGCGCGCGGCGATGGCTCTCCTCGGTGCCGTCGCCGAGGCGGACGATCCATTCCGAGGAGTGGCGCACATGATAGGCGCTTTCCTTTTCAGATTTTGCCGCGATCGCCGCCAGCGTCGCGTCGGTCGAGCGCATCATCGCGCGCCAATAGAGATCGGCGAAGGCCGCATAGAAGAACTGCCGCACCATGGTGCGGGCGAAAGTCGCCGTTCGGCTGTTCCAGCAGCAGCAAATTCCGGTACTGCCTGACGTCGCGCAGATAGGCGAACTTGTCCTCGTCATTGCCCCTGCCTTCGACTTTTGCGGCATAGGAGTAGAGTTCGCGGGCCTGCCCGAGCAGATCGAGGCCCATATTGGCCAGCGCCATGTCTTCTTCCATCATCGGCGCGTGGCCGCACCATTCCGACAGCCGGTGGCCCAGGATCAGCGCATCATCGGCGCGGCGCAGCGTGTAGAGCACCAATGGCGTTTCGGAGACGGAGATGTTGGCGACGGTCATACGATCCAACCCAGGTATGATGGAGAGAACTACATATGCCCGACTTCATCCGGCACGTCGTAGAACGTCGGATGCCGGTAGATCTTGGACTCCGCCGGCTCGAACATCATGCCCTTCTCGGACGGATCGGACGCGGTGATCGCGTTCGACGGCACCACCCAGATCGAGAGCCCCTCGCCGCGGCGGGTGTAGATGTCGCGCGCGGCCTGCAGCGCCAGCGTGGCGTCGGTGGCGTGCAGCGAGCCGACATGCTTGTGCGCCAGCCCGTTGCGGCTGCGGATGAAAACTTCCCAGAGCGGAATGTTCGGCGTTGCCATTGCTGATCTCCTTACTCGGCCGCCTGCAGGGCGGATCGCTGCCGGCGCTTTTCGGCATAGGCCAGCGCGGCGTCGCGCACCCAGGCGCCGTCGTCATGCGCCTTGCGCCGGGCAGCGAGCCGATCGCGGTTGCAGGGGCCGTTGCCGGCCAGCACCTGCTTGAACTCGTCCCAGTCGATCGCGCTGTATTCCCAGTTGCCGCTGTCGTTCTGCTTCATGCCGGGATCGGGAATCGCTGAGCCCGAGGAACTGCGCCTGCGGCACGGTGGCATCGACGAATTTTTGCCGCAGCTCGTCGTTTGAAAACCGCTTGATCTTCCATTTGGTCGAGGTGTCCGAGTGCTGGCTGGCCCCATCGGGCGGGCCGAACATCATCAGCACCGGCCACCACCAGCGGTTCAGCGCGTCCTGCGCCATCGCCTTCTGTTCGTCGGTGCCGCGGCACAGCGTCAGCATGATCTCAAAGCCCTGGCGCTGATGGAACGACTCCTCCTTGCAGACGCGGATCATCGCGCGCGCATAGGGACCATAGGAACAGCGGCACAGCGGGATCTGGTTCATGATGGCGGCGCCATCGACCAGCCAGCCGACGGTGCCGATGTCGGCCCAGGTCAGCGTCGGATAATTGAAGATCGAGGAATACTTCGCCTTCCCCGCCAGCATCAGGTCGACCAGCTCTTCGCGCGAGGTGCCGAGCGTCTCGGCGGCGGCATAGAGATAAAGCCCGTGGCCGCACTCGTCCTGCACCTTCGCGAGCAGCGCCGCCTTGCGGCGCAGCGACGGCGCCCGCGTGATCCAGTTGCCCTCGGGCAGCATGCCGACGATTTCGGAATGCGCGTGCTGGGAAATCTGCCGCGTCAGGGTTTTGCGATAGGCCGCCGGCATCCAGTCGTTCGGCTCGATGCGCTCCTCGGCATCGATGCGCGCCTGAAACTGCGCGGCCCGCGCGGCGTCCTCAATGTTGCGGTCTTCGCCCTCGGACGAATTGAGCGCCTGCGTATACATGGCGGACCTCCCCTGAATTGTTGGGAGCAAATATATAACAGAAATTTAGATATGCAATATATTTCTGTAACAGATTTACGGATTGCCAAACCGCTTCGCAAGTTCCGCGCCGGGCTTCGGCAACGGCCCGGTTTCGTTGGTGGCGTGGCGATCAAGCCATTGTTCGGACGCAGGAAGCAGCGCGCGATAGATGTCGCCGCACAGCGCCCGCGCCGCCCGTCCCGGCCAGTCCGCCGGCAACAGCGCCGTCGGCAGCAGCGGATCGCGCAGCACGACGCGGCGGTAATGGTGGATCAGGAGCACGCGCGCGGTGAAGGCGTCGGCCTCCGCCAGTTGCTCGCCCTCGGCGATCCAGCCGTGCAGCGGCTCGAAGGTTTTCATGAATTTCTGGTAGGCGTCGGCGGTGCGATCGAGCGGCCAGCTTTCGCTGAGCAGGCGCCGCCCGCTGTCGTCCTCGGCCGAGACTTCGAGGCGGATGGCGCCGGCCGCCTCCTCCGGCACCGGCACGCCCGACGGCGCCACCCACACGCCCGGCAGCGGACTGCCAAAGCCCGCGTTCTTCAGCGCCTCGCGCGCGGCGTCGCGATCGCCGCCATTGCCGATCAGCAGCAGCTCGAACCGCCCGGTCCAGTCGGAGGCCGGCGGCCCGTAGATGTGTTTCGTCGCGATATCAAACGTTTGCCGCCCGCTCTGCACCAGACGATAGAAGCTGTTGCGACCGATTCTATTGCGCTCGAACCAGCCGTCGGCGGTCAGCCGCGACATCGCGGTCCGCACCACGCTGGCGTCGATGTCGAGTTGTTCGAAGAATTCCAGCAGCGTGCCAAGCCAGACCGAACCGCCGCGCGGCACGATGGCGTCGCCGAACAGGGTGACGACGATCGAACCGGTACGCGACGGTTCGCGCTTCAACTGCTGGATGATGCGGGCAAGCGGCGGCGGCATGCGTCAGGGCATAGCGCGTTTTTCGGGAGAGCGACAATGGCGGCTGCTGCTCCTTCTCCCCGTCTTCACGGGGTCGAGACGAGCGAAGCTCGCTCTTAGAAGGTCGGGATGAGGGGCTGCTTCAGCAAATTCGACAGAGAGCGAGTACGCGGAGACACCCCTCACCCGGCGCTTCGCGCCGACCTCTCCCCGCAAGAGCGGGGCGAGGTTGAAGCCCTACCGATGCGGGTTCGGATACACCAAGCGCGCGCCAGCCGCTTCGGTCGAACGGCGCCCATTCGCCTTCCGCCTGCGCCAGCCGATCGGCCACCGCATAGACCGCGGCCGGGATGATGGCCCATGCCGCAATGGCTGCTCTCGACCTCGATGCTCTCCGATGTCGCCGAGGTCTTTTCCATGCAGCCCTGCCAGGCGCAGACGCCGTCGGTGCGGCTGAAGATCGCGGTGGTCGGCACCGGCGGCGTTCCCGCCAGCGTGCCGCCGAAACGATGGTCCTCTTCCTCGGCGCTGCGGCCGCTTGCCAATTCGTAAACCCGCCAGGCGTTGGTCGCCTTCGGGCCCGATGCGAACGGGCTGCCGAGCGTGATCACCGTGCGCACGCGCTCCGGCATCATCTTGGCGAGCTGGCGCGCGTAGAGGCCGCCGAGGCTCCAGCCGACCAGCGAGACCTTGGCGCCATGCGTGTCGTTCAGCTCCTGCACCAGATCGACCATCGCGTCCTGCACGCCATGGCGCAGGCCGAGGTTGCGGCCCTGCCGCCAGCCCGAGACGGCATAGCCGCGGCCCTTCAGAAAGCTGCGCAGCGGACGGGTCGAAGTGTCTGAAGCAACAAGTCCGGGCAGGACCAATACGGGATGACCATCGCCACGAGGCGCGAGGCTCAGCAGCGGCAACGCACCGAGGAACGCACCCAGCTCGGAAAGGGCTCGCCCCTCCAGAAACATCAGCGTTTTGGACGGCGGCGAAAGCGTCTGTGCTGCAACGGACATGAAGTCTCCTCTCGGGTCGGCCCCTTTACGTCGCGGCAGCCGGCCACTGGTTCAGTGAAGTAGACGCAAACGCAGCAGAATCGTTCCGCAACGCAACATTGCTACCCAAAAAGCTAGGGAACCGGTTTTCGGCTTGCAAGCCGGCCGAGTACGGATCGGGACAACTAAAGGCGTTGACGTGATTAATAGGTCACAGCAGCCGCAGCAGGTATTCGAGGGTGTAGAGCGCCAGCCCGGCCAGCCCGCCGATCAGCGAGCCGTTGAAGCGGATGTATTGCAGGTCGCGGCCGATGTTGATTTCGATCAGCGAGATCAGCTGGCCCATGTCCCACGACTTGACCTGATCGGAGATGAAGGTCGAGACGCCGCTCTTCTGTTCGGCGACGACCGTTCGCAGCACGGCGACGAGGCCCTGATTGATTTCGGTGCGCAGCTCGGCGTCACCGGCCAGCGCCTCGCCTGCGGTCACGAACATGCGCACCAGATACTGCTCCAGCACCTGCGTCTCGCCCGACGCGCTGCGCTCGAAGAAGGTGCGCACATTGTCCCAGATATGGCGCGCGAGGTCGGCCAGTTCGGGCCGCGCCAGCAGATCGCGCTTGAGGCCCTGGATACGCTCGGCATAGGCCGGATCGGTGCCGAGACGATCGACGAAGGTCAGCACCATGCGGTCGAACTCGCCGCGAAACGGATGCGCCGGATCGTTGCGGACTTCCTCGAAGAACGCGCCGGCGGACGCCACGATCTTGTTCACCAGAAACTTGTCGGCGCGATACAGTTTCAGCAGCGTCGGCAGCTCGGCGCGGATCTTGTCGCGGATCATCGCCATGGTCTCGGCCTGGTGCATCGTCTCGTGCACCCCGCGCAGGAGATCGTCGAGCAGACCTTGATGGCGGCCTTCCTTGACGAACGCGCGCAACGTGCCGGCGGCGAGCGGCGCGAGATCGATCGCCATCAGTTGCGCGGTGATGCGGCGACTGACGAACGTCATCAGCCCGGAATTTTCCGTCGCGGCGACCGCCTCCGGCAGAAGCCGCAGCGCAAAGCGTGCGAGATCCTCGCTGCGCTTGCGGTCGCGCAGCCAGTCGGCGATGAACGAACCGAAATCGATCTGCCGCAGTTTGGCTTCGACCGGCGCGGATTCGAGGAAATGCACCTCGATGAATTCGCCGAGCTTGTCGGCGATGCGCTGCTGGTTGCTCTGGATGATCGCGGTGTGCGGGATCGGCAGCCCCAGCGGCCGCTTGAACAGGGCTACAACGGCGTACCAGTCGGCGAGGCCGCCGATGGTGGCGGCTTCCGCAAAGGCCGCGATGAAGCCGAACGCCGGATGCACCGGCAGCAGCGCCCGCGCGCCGAGGAAGATCACGAACGTCGCCGCCAGCACGGATGTCGCCAGCAGTTTTACGCGCCGCAACTCGGCGGCGCGCGCGGCGTCGCCGGGGGTGTCGATGGCGAAGGTGGCGGGAAGGCTCATGACGGCTTTCGCATCGTGATGCACGCACTTTAGCGCGTCAGGCCGGACGTGTCCCGGACGCGTGCAGCGCTCTTGATGCACTCCGCGAGCCAGACCCGCGAGAAGGCGATGGATGCACCGGCCGCAAGCATAGCGCGTAAGACGCGCGTCGCGCTGCTGGCCGCGAGCATGACGTGGCACGAGGACAAAAAGAAGGCCCGCCAAAGCGGGCCTTCGAAAACGTCAGTTGGCAGATCGCGATCAGGCGGTCTTGGAATAGACCTTGGAGAAATTGTCCTGCGCGGTCTTGGCGCTCTCGGAGACGAGCTTGCCGAGATATTCGGAAGTCGCCTTCGCGCGGGAGACCAGCACTTCGCCCTGGGCACGAACCGCCTCGGACTGGATCTGGGCGGCTTCGCTCAGCGACTTGGCCGAAGCGAGCTTGTCGATGCCGGCGAAGAACGCTTCCACGTCCTGATAGAGCGCCTGCTGGATATTGCGGCTGATCTTGGCAGCCTCGGTGACCGAACCGGCAACGGCGGTCTCGATCGCAGCGGTGACCTTCTCGGAGCCGGCATGCATGTCGGCGGCGCGAACCTTGGCGGTCTCGGCCTGCTTCTTCACGAACTCACGGGCAGCTTCCGGAACTTCCATGTTCTGGAGCTTGGTGAACGCCTCGGTGACGGGCGCGAAGGCTTCCTTGACGGTGTTCAGCACGGAATTGGTTTCGGTGGTCATTGGGGCTTCTCCATCCTCAGGTTTGAGCTATGGGCTCACCCCGTCCGGTTTGGCCCGGGGCGAGATCGTTGTGCCATAGTTAATGGTGCGACGCAACATCAATGTTGCAGCGCGATATCACGAATCCGTGAAGAGCGCGAATGATGGGCGCCTTGCCCAGCGAAACGGCAAAAGTTCCACTTTAGGCTAAGGCTGGAGTCCGACCGGCCTACTTTGCATGGGGTTGTTTTGCATGTTTTTGTCCGGGCGGTGCCCGGCCGGTCAGTGCTGGACCGCCCCCGGCAGCCCATAGGCCTCCATCTGGGCCCGCACCTGCGCCACATTATGCCCGAGCACGACGATGTCGTGCTTCCTGCCGTCGACGTCGCGGACGTGGTCGCGCAGCAGCGCTTCGGCCTTGAAGCCGAGGCTCTCGAACAGCGCGATCGCCGCCTGCTGGTCGACCGTCATCTGCACCGTCAGCTTCTCGAGGCCCGAGCCGAGCGCCAGCGCAAAGGTCTCCTGCGACAGCGCCCGGCCGACGCCCTGCCCGCGGACGTCCAGCGACACCACCATCCGGATCCCGCCGACATGGGGCGACCAGGAATGCGGGTCGCACACCAGCGTGCCGCAGCCGACCACCGTCCCGCCCTTCACCGCCAGCAGGCTGGTGATGGCGCCGCGCTCGATCTCGTTGACCCAGGCCGACAGCACCTTCGGCTGGCTGATGTTGCGCGGCAGGAACAGCAGATCATGCGTCGGAAGCTTTTGCGCGAACGCCAGCACGGCGGCCTCGTCGCTGCGCGCCATCAGGCGGAATTCGATATCGCCGGCGTCGGTCTTGACGTGGCGCGGATAGGAACGTGTTTCGCTCATGTTGATCTCTTACCTAGCCAGGAATCCAGTTTCGGCCACAGCCGCTTGACCGCGTTGGCGCCGGCGACGAGGCTGACGTGGCCGCCCTTCAGCATGATCTCTTCCTTGTCGGTCGAGCCGACCTTGGTGATCAGATGCTTTGCCGCGTCATAAGGCACGATGTGATCGTGCTCGGCGACCGCATGCAGGATCGGCACCTTGATGTCGGCGACGTTGGCCGCGCGGCCGCCGACCGACATGGTGTCGTTGAACAGCTTGTTGTCCCACATCAGGTCCTTGGTGATGTCGCGAAAGTACTCGCCGGCCAGCGGCAGGGTGTCGGTGCCCCAGCGATCCATCATCCGGTAGGCTTTTACGTATTCGTCGTTCCAGATGTTCTCCCACAATTGCACCTGGCTGGCCGCGCGCGAGGCCGGCCGCAGCATCTCGAAGGACGACAGGATCATTTCCGGCGGCACGTTGCCGACGCTGTCGACGAGGCGATCGACGTCGAAATAGCGCCGGTCGGAGAAATTCGAAAACAGCTTCATCTCGCGGAAATCGATCGGCGTGGTGAAGCAGATCAGGTTCTTCATCGGCCCGTCGTTGAAGATCGAGCCGTACAGCAGCGACAGCACGCCGCCGAAGCAATAGCCGATGATGCTGACGTCCTGTTCGCCGGAATCCTGCTGCACGCGGCGGATGCAGTCCGGGATGAAGTCGAGGACGTAGTCCTCCATCCGCAGCGATTTTTCCTCCGGCTTCGGCGCGGTCCAGTCCAGCATGTAGACGTCGTAGCCGCGCTTCAAGAGAAACTCGATAAAGCTCTGGCCGGGCACGAGATCGAGGATGTAGCCGCGGTTGGTGGTCGCCATCACGATCAGGATCGGCACGCGGTAGATTTCATCCGCCATCGGCCGGTAGTGATAGAGGTTCATGGTGCCGCGGACGGCGAGAATGTCCTTCGGCGTCGAGCCGAGCGACGGACCGGATGAGGCGATATATTCGACGCCCTTGATGCTGCGCTGGATCGCGCGCTGCACCTCGGACTGGATCCGCTCCGAAATCGATGCCGGATCGAGACCCGCGGGAGCGTTCATTTTTGCTCTCCCTCCGATGGCGGACGCTTGGTGCGCGGCGGCCGCGGCGAGGCATTGCCGTCGGGCGCCAGCGAATTGTGGTGCACCTGATGCAGCATCGCCTTGATCTCGTTGAGCTGGCCTTCGATGTTCTGCAGCCGCTCGGCCATGCCGACCATCTGCGCCCGGCTCGGCAGGTTCATCGCGAGCAGGTATTTCTCCATCAGCTCGCCGAGCTGCTTCTGCGCGCCTGCCGTCACGCCGCCGACCTGGTTCATCGCTTTCGAGAATTCCGGCGACGTCATCGCCTGGTTGGCGAAGGAGTTGAACCCCTTTTCCATCTCCCCGATCATGGTCCGCCAGACCTCGGCAGGATCGTTGCCCTTGTCGGCCATTGCGCGCTCTCCCGGAAAAGTGACGAGCGCTTGCCACGCTTCGCATCTGTTTGGCCCATACCACACCGTTGCGGCGGGCCGGTCAACCGCCGGCGCACGCCTTCTGCGGTGCGGGAAACCATGCCATAGTTACCTGACACGGTATCACTCGAGGGAAGACACACGCGATGCTCGCCCATCAGCCGCCACAGATCGCTCGCGCCAACGGCATCGACATCTGCTACGAGATTTTCGGCGATCCGGCCGCGGAACCGCTGCTGCTGATCATGGGCCTCGGCGCCCAGATGATCCATTGGGATGACGATTTCTGCCGCCAGCTCGCCGCGCGCGGCTTTCGCGTCATCCGCTTCGACAACCGCGACATCGGCAAATCCTCGCACCTTTCCGGCGGCAAGCGGCTGACGCCGTTCGAACTGATCAAGCTGCGGTTCCTCAAGATCCCGGTCGCGTCGACCTACAGACTGATCGACATGGCCAAGGACACCGTCGGCCTGATGGACGTGCTCGGCATCAAGTCGGCGCATCTGGTCGGCGCATCGATGGGCGGCATGATCGCGCAGGAAGTCGCATTATCGTTTCCGCAGCGGGTGCGCTCGCTGACCTCGATCATGTCGACCACCGGCAACCCAAAGGTTCCGCCGCCGACCCGCGAGGCCGCCGCCGTGCTGATGGCGCCGCCGCCCACCACCAAGGAAGAGTATTTCGCGCGCTTCGCCAAAACCTGGAAAGTGCTGCGCGTCGGCTCGTTCCCGGAAGACGAGGCGCTCGACCCCTCGCGCGCCGCGCGCACCTTCGAGCGCGGCCTCAATCCGGCCGGCGTCGGGCGGCAGTTGCGCGCGGTGCTGGCCTCCGGCAGCCGCAAGGAACGGCTGCATCACCTGAAGATTCCGACGCTGGTCATTCACGGCACCGTCGATCCGCTGGTGCGCCCCGAGGGCGGCAAGGACACCGCGGCGTCGATTCCGGGCGCAAAGCTCTTGATGATCGAAGGCATGGGCCACGCGCTGCCGATCCCGATGTGGCCGCAGATCATCGGCGCGATCGACGAGCACGCCCATCGCGCGGCGGCAAAGGCGGCTTAACTCTTCGTCGCCATCCAGATGACGTGGCGGACGCCGCCGCCTTTGCCGGTGGCGCGGATGTTGACTTCGTTGACGTCGAAGCCTGCGCCACGCAGCCGCTTTGCAAATGCCGGATTGGGGCCGGACGACCATACCGCGAGAACGCCGCCTGCGCGTAGCGCCACATGCGCCGCATTCAGCCCCGCCGAACTGTAGAGCGCATCATTGGCCTTGCGCGTCAGGCCTTCCGGACCGTTGTCGACGTCGAGCAGGATGGCATCGAATTTCGCACGGTGGGCGCGGATGATTTCGGTGACATCGGCTTCGCGAATGCTGACGCGGGGATCGCCAAGACTGTCGCCAAAGATTTCCGCCATCGGGCCGCGCGCCCAGGCGACGACGGCCGGGACGAGTTCGACCACCATGATTTGCGCCTTGTTGCCGAGCGCACCCAGCGCCGCACGCAACGTAAAGCCCATGCCGAGGCCGCCGACGAGCATGTGCGGCTTTGCGACCTGCTCGATCTTCTTCGCCGCGAGCGTCGCCAGTGCGGCCTCCGAGCCGGAGAGGCGGCTGTTCATCAGCTCGTTGGTGCCGAGCATGATGGAGAACTCCTTGCCGCGGCGCATCAGGCGGAGTTCATCCTCGGTGCCGGGGATGCGTGCGGTGTCGAGTTTTTCCCAGGGAATCATGTCGGGGCTTGTAGCATGAACGGGACCGTAGGGTGGGCAAAGGAGCGTCAGCGACGTGCCCACCATCTGTCAGCGAACTTGCTGCGCGATGGTGGGCACGCTGCGCTTTGCCCACCCTACGAAGATTTAACCGCTCGCCCACACATCCAGCACGTAACGGTTCCTGGTGCCGAGATCGTCGATCCAGCGCAGACCCGCGTCGGCATCGGCTCCGGACTTTTCGCGGTAGATCGCGACCAGCGCGGCCTTGACGTCGGGCTCCATCTTGCCGCCGTCGCCGCAGACATAGACGATCGCGCCCTGCTCGATCAGGGTCCAGACGCGGTCCTTCTGTGCCGCAACCTGATGCTGCACATAGGTCTTCGGTCCGTCGGCGCGCGAGAACGCGGTGTGCAGCTCGACGATGCCGTCGGCGGCAAAGGCCTTCAATTCATCGGCGTAGAGAAAATCCTGATCGGGATGGCGGCAGCCGAAGAACAGCATCGCCGGACCGAGTTTTGCGCCCTGCGCCTTGCGGTGCGCGCGCTCCTGCAGGAAACCGCGGAACGGCGCCAGTCCGGTGCCGGGGCCGATCATGATGACGGGCACGGCGGGATCATCCGGCAGGCGGAAGCCGGCCTTGGTCTCGCGCACGGTGGCATGCACGTTGTCGCCGACGCGGCGGCCGGCGAGATAGTTCGAGCACACGCCCTTGTAGACGCCGCGCCCCGAACTGGCGGGCGCTTCGACGACGCCGACCGTGATGCTGCAGCGCGCCGGATCGATCGAGGGCGACGACGAGATCGAGTAGTAGCGCGGCGCCAGCAGCGACAGCATTTCCAGATAGGCATGGAACGGTAGTTCGCAGGCCGGATGCTCCTCCAGCAGGTCGAACACCGATTTGCGCTTCGCCAGCACGCCCGAGCGATACTGCTCCGGCAGACGCGTCGCCGTCGCCGACATACGCGAGCAGTTTTGGCTTGGTGACGGGACAGCGCGTGTGTTCCGACATGATCTGGATCTGCTTGCGGGTCGCGACCTGCTGCAGTTCGACGAACTCGGTCAATAACCTCCCGACCGACACAGCGTCGTCGACCGGCAATTGCGCGCGGCGGCCTTCGGCGACGTGGAGCCGTATCTGGTCGGCCGGCAAAAAGCCGAAGCGGCGCGCGACGGAATCGACCAGCGCCGGATCGTTGCGCGGCACGACGCTGAGATGGTCGCCGACGCGATAGGTGACGCCGGGTGGCAATTGCACCTCGATATGCCGCGTCGAGCGGTCGGAAGCGTTGGCGCCGGCCTTGTTCTGCAATTCGGAATTGACCGATACCTTCATCGGCGCCACGCCGCCGAGCGCGACGATGGCGTTGACGGCCGAGGGCGCCACCGTGCTCGATCGAATAGAGCGGCGCGTCGTCGGCGCTGCGCGCGAAGCTGGAATCGACGCCGAGTTCCTTCATCGCTGCGGGGGCAGCCTTCGCAAACCATTTTTCGAACTGCCCGTCGAGATCGCTGCGGGCATCGCCCTCGCCGCGCGACGAGAGGCTGCGCGCGCCATGCGCCGCCAGTTGTTCGTCGATCGTCCGCGGCACGGATTGATAAGTCGCCGCCCAGTCACTGTTGCCGCAGCCGAACACGGCGTAGCGCACCTTGGCGAGTGCATCCTTGGGCAGGCCGCTGTCGCAGCCATTTGACGAACTGTGTCGCGTTGTCGGGAGGTGCGCCATTGTAGGAGGCGCAGAAGATCAGACAGCCCGCCCTCCTCCGGCAGCTTGCCGACGTAATCGTCGAGCGCGCCGAGCTTGGTCGCAAAGCCGTTGACCTCGGCCAGATCAGCCACGCGCGTCGCCAGTTCCTCGGCCGTGCCGAGGTTGGAGCCATACAGCACCAACAATGGCGTGTTGTGCCCGGGACGGGCCCGCGCCTGCGGCGCCGCGGCGTTCGAGGCGGCGGCGGCCACCGCCGCCCGGCCGGCAAAAGCGCCGCGGTCCTTGTCGGCGCGCGGCCGCACCTTGATCTTGAAGCCGTCGGGCTTGACGGTCAGCGTTTCCTTCAGGTGCATCTGGTAGCGATGCGTATCGAGCAGCTTGAAGCGCTGCAGGATCATCCCGATGGCGAGCGCCGCCTCGTGCATCGCAAAGCCGCGGCCGATGCAGGCGCGCTGGCCGTTGCCGAACGGCTTCCAGGCGTTGATCGGCCGCTTCGCCTCGGCCTCGCGGCTGAAGTTCTCGGGATCGAAAACATCGGGGTTCGGGCCCCAGACGCTGGGGTCGCGGTGCAGCGCCATCACCAGCACGGTAATGAACGTATTCTTCCTGAGCTTGTACTTGCCGCCGCCGAGCGTTTCGTCTTGCAGCGGCGTGATGCCGTAGGCCGGCGCCGGCGGCCACAGCCGCAGCGCTTCCTTCAATATCTGCGTGATGTAGGTGAGCTGCGTGACCTGCTGATAGGTCGGCCTCGCATTGACATCGGGCCCCAGCACACGGTCGACTTCCTCGTAGGCCTTCTTCAACACTTCCGGATGCTTGAGCAGAGCATAGATCGTGCAGGATAGAAGCCCGCTGGTGGTCTCGTGGCCCGCAATCAGAAATGTGTTGATCTGGTAGCGGATGTTGACGTCGTCGAGCTGTTCGCCGGTGGAACGGTCGACGCCCGTCATCATGGCGCCGAGCATGTCTTTCTTGGCCTCAGTGGCTTCCGCATCGCCGCGGCGCTCGGCGATGATCTCGTCGACCATCTTGTTCATGAAGGCGACGTCCTGCGCTAGATCGCGGCGGCGTTTCTGCAGCCACAGGCCCTCCAGCGGAATGCCACGCGTCATCATGATGGTCTCGAGCGAGCGCACCAGCGCCTCGACAAATGGGTGGTAGTCGCGGCGATAAAACGAGTTGAAGCGGTAATCGAAGCCGCAGAGCCCGATGGTGTCGAGCGTCAGCGCCGTCATGTCCTGCACGACGTCGATTTCCTCGTCGGGATTGAGCCGCTCCCATTTCTTGACGAGCTGTTCGGCGATATCGACCATGCTCGGATGGTAGGACTGCATCGCGCGGTTGCCGAACGGCTGCAGCAGGATGTTGTGCGCCTTGCTCCAGTTCGGCTCGGTGGTATCGGCCGTGAACAGCCCGTCGCCGCCAACGGCACGGACCCGGCGCAGCGAGCCGCGCACGGTCTTGTCGAAACGCTTCTCGTCGGAAAGTTCGTCGATCAGGTCGTGGCCGGAGACAACAACGATCGGCGCGCCCATCATGTCGAGCCAGAAGATCGGCCCGAGCTCCTTGGAGAGCCTTACCAGATGCTGCACCGGCGCGTTGGGATCCAGCGACAGCATGTTGCCGACGACAGGCTTCTTCGGCGGATGCGGGATCGGGTCTAGCTTGTTGGGGGACGCCATCGTCGAAGTATCTCCTGCCCTGTCTCAACCCGCGCTGTGATCCGGGATGGTCCGAAGGACCAGACCCGGAATCTCTCGCTATGATGTAGCGAGACGCTCTTCTTATCCAAACCGTTTCCTACGCCATTCGATCAGCTTGGCGCTGACCTCGTCCGGCTTTTCCTGCTGCGTCCAATGGCCGCTGTCGCGGACGAGATATTTTTCCAGATCAAGAACGATCTTCTCCATGCCGTCGGCGGCCGAGGGCGGCAGCACGGCGTCGTTCTCGGCCATGATCATCAGTGACGGCACGCGTATCGTGTGGTCGAGGCCTTCCGAGCGCTGCCAGTTGCGCGAAAAGTTGCGGTACCAGTTGATGCCGCCGGTGAAGCCGGTCTTCGTGAAGGTATCGACGAACACCTTCTTTTCCTCCGGCGACAGGATCGGCGTGCGCGGATCGAATTTGGCGTCGTAGGCGGCGATCATCTGCGGAAATGCAAGATTGGTCTTGGCCGATGCACCGACACCCGCAACCGACGGCGCCTCGGCCGCATCCTTGCGCGGCAGCGGCTTGCGCATGAAGGCATCGAACGTCTGCTCGACCCTGCTGCCGAAGATCTTGTCGGGCTCGCGGGCGGGATCCTGAAACTGCACGATATACATGCTGTCGCCGAACCGCTTGCGGAACAGCTCGATCGGATCGGCCGGCAGGCGATCGTAATGCGGCGTGTTGACGCCGACGACGCCGGCGACGCGATCCGGATGGCGCAGCGGCATCTGCCAGACGACGAAGCCGCCCCAGTCGTGGCCGACGAAGATTGCCTTGTCGATCTTGAGATGGTCGAGCAGGCCGACGAGGTCGCCGGTCAGATGCTCCATGTCGTAGTCCTCGACCGGCTCGGGCCGCTCGGTCGCGCCGTAACCGCGCTGGTCCGGCGCAATCACGCGGATGCCCGCCTCGCTCAGCGCCTTGATCTGATGACGCCAGGAAAACGCCAGTTCCGGCCAGCCGTGACACAGAATGAGCGGTGGCTTGTCGGACTTCGGGCCCGCCTCGTAATAGCCCATGCGGATACCGTTCACCTGGGCGAACTGCAGCGGCGGCATTTCAATCATCACGGGATCCTACTCGGCGGCGCTGGTCATGCTCGGCGGCGGCAGGAACGCCGCCTCCAGCACCTCGAATTCGCGAGGCAGCATGTCGCACATGACCTGGACATGGGGAATGATGTTGGCGCCCGCGATGAAGCCGAAATCGAGCTGGTCGCGGTAGCTCTGCACGGTGATGTTGAGCGCGATGCCGTGGGTCGAGATCGACACCGGGAAGATGTGCAGCAATTCCGCGCCCGCCGCGTAAAGCGTCTGCCGCGGCCCCGGCACGTTGGATACCGTGATGTTCGCTGATGGCGGCAGCACGTTCGACAGGTCCGAGCGGCTGTAGAGCAGCGCCATGATCTGCACCAGGATCGGCGCACCGAGCATCGAGACGTTGGAGACCTGCGGCATGAAGGCCCGCAGCGGATGCGACATCTCCTTGGACTTGGTGGATTGCGCGATGATCGCTTCCAGCCGCTCCTTGGGATCCTCGATATTGGTGGCGATCGAGCAGATCATGCCGAACACCTGGTTGTTGGCCTCGGTGTTGCCCTCCTCGCGCAGCGAAATCGGCACCGCCGCGGTCATCGACTTTGCGGGCAAGGCGCCGCGCTCCAGCAGATAACGGCGGACCACGCCCGAGGAAAGCGCCAGCACCACGTCGTTGAGCTTGCCGCCGGATGCCTTGGCGACCGCCTTGGCGCGCGACAGCGAGATCGAGGTGCCGGCAAAACTGCGCTCCGACGAAATCGCCTTGTTCAGGATCGTCGGCGGCGAGACCATGCTGGCGATGCTCTCGCGCGACTTCGGATCGGAGATCTTGCCGACCACGTCGGAGACGCTCTTGAGCATCGACGGAATGCTGCCGGCGAATTTCACCGCGCTCTCGATCTGGAACATGGCGTTGTCGAACAGGATCGATCCGAGATCGCTTTTTCCCGAACGCGGCAGATCGAGCGTCTTCGGCGTCGACGATCCGTCAAAGGGCTGACGCCAGAGCTGCTGGTAGGAATCGATCAGATTGGCAGCGATGTCGCGCGGTTCGTTGCTGCCTTTCGCCTGCGGGATCGGCGCCTCGACTTTGCGCGGCACCGGCGTGACGTCGTAAATCATGTTGGTCAGCGCGGCGCCGGCGCCGCCGTCGATGCACGCGTGATGCATCTTGGAATAGAGCCCGATCTCGTTGTCCTTCATGCCCTCGAAGACATAGAACTCCCAGAGCGGACGGGCGCGGTTCAGAAGCTTGGCGTGCATCCAACCGACGATACGTTCCAGCGTGGCGCGGTCGTAGGGCGCCGGCAGGCTGCCGCGGAAGATGTGACGGTCGATGTCGAACTGATCGTCCTCGACCCAGGACGGATGATCGATGTCGAGCGGGGCCTTTTCCAGCCGCGCTTTCAGGATCGGCGCGATGTGCAGCCGCGAGGCGATCATCGCCTTGAAGTCCTCGAAGAAGTTGCCGTTGTAGTTCTCCGGCAGGCGGAAGATCGCCATGCTGCCGACATGCATCGGCATCTCCGGCGTTTCCAGATACAGAAACGACGCGTCCATTGAAGACAGTTTCCTGGCGTCCGCCATATCTTCCTCCCGCGGTAGAAAACGCGGCGCCTTGGTGGCGCTTCTGGCGTCTAAAATAACTTTGGTTATTGGAGCATATCCGAAAACCTCGCTCCCTCCTGCATCAATTGCAGGGTGGATCTTTCGGGATGATGTCCCTCAAGCTCACGGCGTTAGTTCAGGATTGTGCATTCTCTGGAGGGCCATAGGCAATGGCAAAGGGTCCCGATCGATCAAAATGCTTAAATTCGCCCTCGGCCTGCGCCAGACGGTCGGCCACCGCCCATAACGCCGCGGGGTTCACGCCGAGCCCGATATGGCTGGCGAAGTATACCTCGATGTTTTCGGCCGTTTCGGAAGGACGCAGCTGGGTGGTGTGCCAGTTCACGATGCCGTCGGTGCGGGAATAGATCGAAGTCGCCGGCACCGGCAGGTCACCGGCGATTGCCTCTCTGATCTCCGGATTGTCGTCGGCCTTCTCTCCCGACAGCGCTTCATAGAGCCGCGTCGCGTTGGTGGCCCGGATGTCGCTGGCAAACGGACTGCCGAGCGTGATCACGGCACGCACCATGTCCGGCATCTGCAAAGCAAGATCGCGCGCATAGACGCCGCCGAGACTCCAGCCGACCAGGCTGACCTTGCGGCCGGTCTGGTCGTGAATGCGCCGCAACGAGGTCGCGCAAGGCTTCGCGCTTGGAAGCGACGCCGCCGAGATTGCGGCCCATGTTCCAGGCATGGGCGTCGTAGCCGAGTTCTTTCAGGTAGCGCCGCATCGGCGCCATCGACAGATCGCTGGCGAGAAAACCCGGCAGCGCCAGTACGGGATGCCCGTCGCCCTTCGGGGCGCGCAACAATAGCGGCGATAGCAACAGGCTCGAGTTCAGCTCGAACAGGCCCCTCGCCTCGGCCAACAACAGGAACAGGCTCGGCGGCCGAAGCCTTTGCGCTTCCGCCGCCCGTCCTCCGCGACGGCCACTTACTTCTTGCCTTTCTGACCCATGCCGCCGAGGCCGGCCATGGTCACGAACATATCCTGGAACCGCTCGGCGATCTTGGGATCGAAGGTGAACCAGCTTTGGATCAGCGACTCCGGCGACACCTTTTCGATGTTGGCCATCATCTGCTGCTGCATCTTGTCCATCACCGCCGTCTGCATCGGCTGCACATCCGGAAGGCCGAAAAACTGTCTGGCTTCCAGCGGCGTGCAATCCACTTCGACGTTAACTTTCATGACCGCTCCTTTTGCTGGCTGCTTGCAGTATCGCCACGATAACCCTGATCGCGCAAGGAAAAGACCCGGACGGCGGCTTTCTCACTTCCCGACATGGTCAACCAAAGCGTTCGACGGCAAAGGGCCTGTGATCGGCAAACGGGGTTTCGCCGGTCATCATTTCCGCCAGCAGGCGGCCGGTGGCCGGACCGAGCGTCAGGCCGTGGTGCTGGTGGCCGAAATCGAACCATAGCCCGCTGTGGCGGGGGGCCTTGCCGATCACCGGCAGCATATCGGGCAGACAGGGCCGCGCGCCCATCCAGGGCTTGGTGTCGACCGGCTCTCCCAGCGGGAACAGCCGGTGCGCCCGCGGCAGGGAACGCTCGACCTGGACCGGCGTCGGCGGCGCGTCGCGGTGGGCGAACTCGGCACCGGTGGTCAGGCGAATGCCGCGGTTCATCGGCGCCAGCAGATAGCCGAGGTCGGTGTCCAGCACGGGATGGTTCAACACCGCATTGCCGCGCGGCTTGAGGTGCAAATGGTAACCACGCTTGACCTGTAGCGGGATCGAATAGCCGAGCGGGGAAAAAACCTGATCCGACCATGGTCCCATTGCCACCACGACGTCGCGCGCCGTGATCGTGCCCTCCAGCGTCGCCACCCGCCACCGCGTGCCGGACTGTTCGAGCGTGCGCGCGTCGCCGACCAGATATCGCCCGCCCTTGCGGCCGAACAGCGCCGAATAGGCCTTGGCCAGGCCGCCGGGATCCGGCACGAAGCCCGGCGTCGGAAAATGGATGGCGCCGCTGAAATCGCCGGTCAGATGCGGCTCGCGCGCCATGATCGCGGCCGGGTCCAGGATGTCACCGGTGACGCCATACTGCCCGGCCCGCTTCAGATCGCCCACCGCAGCCGCGAGCGTCTTCTCGGAACGAAACAGCTTGATCCAGCCGATCCGGCGCAACAGCTCCGGAACATTGGCTTCCGCAATCAGCGCTTCATGTTCGATCAGGCTGCGCTGGATCAGCGGCAATTCGGCCATCGCGCTGTTCAGCGCCCGCTGCGGCGACGAGGCAAGGAAGTACTTCGTCAGCCACGGCAGGAAGACCGGCAAATCCCTGAAGTGGTACTGCACCTGCGGCGCACGAAGGAAGGCGTAGCGCAGGATCTGGCCGAGATCGCGCGGAAACATGTAAGGAAAGACCGAGGCGCATTCGATCAATCCGCCATTGCCGTAACTGGTTTCCTCGCCGGCGACCTCGTGCCGGTCGATCAGAACCACGCCCCGGCCGCGCTTCTGCAGGTGCAAGGCGGCGCTCACGCCGACCATGCCCGCACCCAGGACGAGTACGTCGGCCTTCAGTTCCGCCATTCAGCACTCCGAAAGTTCAATGTCACGCGCTTGCGCCCCAGCCTTATGGTGAACCTAGTCAATGCCGCACCGCCGCGCAAACCGGCACGCAGTGCGGGATAATGATGCTTGCGCGGTGACTGGACTTTGGCAACATGGCTCGGCAATATCCGCCGCCAATCGCGGAAATTGCGGACCAAAAGCAGGGAAATCGAACAGATGTCGGTACGTCGGAGCTTGTTTGCAGCGGCCACGGCTTCAATTGTTGGCTTAACGGCAACCTTGGCAATCACGCCGGCATCGGCCCAGACCCTGCGCTATGCCAACCAGGGCGATCTCAAGTCGCTCGACCCGTATACGCTGAACGAGACCACCACCCATGCGCATCTCGGTCAGGTCTATGAGGGGCTGATCGCCCGCGACAAGGATCTGAAGATCGTCCCCGGCCTCGCCGAGCGCTGGGAAACGCCGGAGCCGACCCGTTGGCGCTTCCATCTGCGCAAGAACGTCAAGTTCCAGAACGGCGACCCCTTCACCGCCGATGACGTGCTGTTCTCGGCGGACCGCGTTCGCGCCAAGGGTTCGAACCTGCAGACCCGCATCGCCGCCGACGTGAAAGTCGTCAAGGTCGACGACTACACCGTCGATTTCATCCTGTCCTCGCCCAATCCCATTTTTCATTATCAATGGGATACCTGGTACATCATGGACAAGAAGTGGGCGGAGGCGAACAATGCCGCGGCGCCGACGCCGGCGGCCGCGACCACGCCGAGCTTTGCCTCGCTCAACGCCAATGGCACAGGCGCCTTCACCATCGAGAGCCATCAGCCTGGTGTGAAGACCGTGTTCAAGGCCAATCCGAACTGGTGGCAGAAACCCGAGCACAATCTCAAGGAAATCGTCTTCACGCCGATCGGCTCCGACGCCACGCGCGTCGCCGCCCTGCTGTCGGGAGAAGTCGACATCATCGAGCCGGTTCCGATCCAGGATATTTCGCGCGTCGATTCCAGTCCGAACGGCCAGGTCATGAAGGGAGCGGAACTGCGCACCATTTTCATCGGCATGGACCAGGCCCGCGACGAATTGCTGTACTCGAACATCAAGGGCAAGAATCCCTTCAAGGATATCCGCGTCCGCGAAGCCTTCTTCAAGGCGATCGATATCGAACTGATCAAGACCCGCGTCATGCGCGGGCTTTCGACGCCCTCGGCGCTGATGGTAGCGCCGCAATTGTTCGCGCTTTCGAAGGACTTTACGCGGCCGAAATTCGATCCCGACGGCGCCAAGAAGCTGTTGACGGAAGCCGGCTATCCCGACGGTTTCGAAGTCACGATGGATTGTCCCAACGACCGCTACGTCAACGATGCCGCGATCTGCCAGGCGGTGGTCGGCATGCTGGCGCGCATCGGCGTCAAGGTCACCCTGCTGGCGCAGCCCAAGGCGCTGTACTTCGCCAAAATCCTCAAGCCCGGTGGCTACCAGTCATCGTTCTACCTGCTCGGCTGGACGCCCGGCACGTCGGACTCGCACAACGTGCTCTATGACATCATGGGCTGCCGCGACGATCCGAAATCGGCACGCGGCGAAGCCAACGTCGCCGGCTACTGCAACAAGAAGATGGATGAGGTCACGGACAAGGTGCTGGTCGAACCAGATCCGGCCAAGCGCGACCAGCTGATCAAGGAAGCATTCGAAATCGCGGCCAAGGACTACGCCTACATCCCGCTGCATCAGCAAGCCCTGGCCTGGGGCGTGTCAAAAAAACTGAAGGTGGTGCAGCGCGCCGACAACGCGGTGCTGCCCTACTGGATGGTCAAACAGGACTAGGCAGGCTCGACGACCCAGGTCCCGGTGGCTTCACGCTCCCGGGACCTTTTGTTTTCGGCGGACAGCGACGCCCGCCACACCAAGAGAGAAGTGAAAGGATCACATGCTCGCTTTCACTCTTCGCCGGGCGATCCAGGCGATCGGCGTCATGATCGCCGTCGGGATCATCTCGTTTTCGATGTTCCGGTTCGCCGGCGACCCCGTCAACCAGATCGTCTCACTGGATACTTCGGCGGCCGAACGCGAAGCGGTTCGCAAGTCGCTTGGCCTCGATGATCCCGTGGTGGTGCAGTTCGCACGCTATTTCGGCAATGCGGCCCAGTTCAAGTTCGGCGTCTCGTATCAATTCCGGCAGCCGGTATCGAGCCTGCTGGCGGAGCGGATGCCGGCCACGCTGGAGCTTGCGATCTGCGCCACCATTTTCGCGATGGTGTTCGGCATCCTGATGGGGGTCTATTCGGCGCTGCGGCGCGACTCCGCGCTGGCCAAGATATTCCAGGCGGTGTCGCTGATCGGAATTTCGCTGCCGACCTTCCTGATCGGTATTCTCCTGATCTATCTATTCTCGGTGACGCTGGGCTGGCTGCCGTCATTCGGCCGCGGCGACGTCGTGCGTCTTGGCTGGTGGACCACGGGCCTGCTGACCCTCTCCGGCCTCAAGGCGCTGATCCTGCCGTCGATCACGCTCGGCCTGTTCCAGCTGACCCTGATCATGCGGCTGGTGCGCGCCGAAATGCTGGAAGTGCTCCGCACCGACTACATCCGCTTCGCCCGCGCCCGCGGCCTGACCACCCGCGCGATCCATTTCGGCCACGCGCTCAAGAATACGCTGGTTCCCGTCATCACCGTCGCGGGATTGCAATTTGGCTCGGTTATTGCATTTGCGATCATCACCGAGACCGTGTTCCAGTGGCCCGGCATGGGGTTGTTGTTCGTGCAGGCCGTGCAAAACGTCGATATCCCGATCATGGCAGCCTACCTGCTGATGGTGTCGCTGATCTTCGTCACCATCAATCTGGTGGTCGACCTGCTCTACACCATCGTCGATCCGCGCCTGCGCTCGACCCTTAGCCGTCCGGCATAAAGCGAGACCATCCATGTCCGATGCCGTCGTCCCCCATATAGCCGAGCCGAGCGCAGCGCCTGCGCGCGCCGGCGTCAGCTGGGTCAAGCGCGCGGTCGACAGCGACATCTTCTATTCGTTCCGCCGCTCCAAGCTGACGATGGTGGCGGCGACCGTCGTCGTCCTGTTCTTCCTGCTGGCGATCTTCGCCTCACTGCTCGCCGTGCAGAACCCGTTCGATCCGGCGCAACTGCAGTTGATGAATTCGCGGATCTCGCCGCTGTGGACCGCCGACGGCCAGAGCCCGTTCCTGCTCGGCACCGACGAACAGGGCCGCGACGTGTTTTCGGCCATTCTCTACGGCTTGCGGATTTCGCTCGTCGTCGGCGTGCTCGGCGTCATCTTTGCCGGCGCGCTCGGCATCACGCTCGGCCTGATCGCGGGCTATGTCGGCGGCGCGGTCGACGGGCTGATCATGCGCATCGCCGACGTGCAGCTCACCTTCCCCGCGATCCTGATCGCGCTGTTGGTCAATGGCGTCGCCAAGTCCGTGTTCGGCAACCGGCTGGACGCCATGAGCACGCTGGCGGTGCTGGTGGTCGCGATCGGCTTGAGCTTCTGGGTGCAATATGCCCGCACCGTGCGCGGCTCGGTCATGGTCGAGAAGAACAAGGACTATGTCGCGGCCGCGCAGTTGATCGGCCTGCCCGCGACCAAGATCATTTTCCGGCACGTGCTGCCCAACACGACGGGACCGATCCTGGTGATCGCGACCATCAACCTCGCGCTCGCCATCATCACCGAGGCGACGCTGTCGTTCCTCGGCGCCGGCATGCCCGACACCATGCCCTCGCTCGGCACCCTGATCCGGATCGGCAACAACTATCTGTTCGCCGGCGAATGGTGGATCGTCGCCTTCCCCGGCATTGCGCTGGCGGGGCTGATCCTCTCCATCAACCTGCTCGGCGACTGGCTGCGCGACGCGCTCAATCCAAAACTCCGATGACCAGTCCCGTTCTCTCCGTGCGCAACCTCGAGGTGGAATTCCTCACCCGCCGCAGCACGCTGCGCGCGATCAACGGCGTGTCCTTTGACATCGCCAAGGGCGAAGTGCTCGGCGTGGTCGGCGAGTCCGGCGCCGGCAAATCGGTCACGGGACTGGCCGTCATCGGATTGATCGATCCGCCCGGCCGCATCGCCGGCGGCGAGATCTATCTGTCGGGCATGCGGATCGACCATCTGCCGCCGGAAGAAATCCGCCGCATCCGGGGCAAGCGGATCGGCATGATCTTTCAGGATCCGCTGACCAGCCTCAACCCGCTCTATCGGATCGGCGACCAGATCGTCGAAACGATCCGCACCCACATGAATCTGTCGGAGACCGCGGCGCGCAAGCGTGCCATCGATCTCCTGGCCGAGGTCGGCATCCCCGCGCCGGAAAAGCGCATCGATGCCTATCCGCACGAATTCTCCGGCGGCATGCGTCAGCGCGTCGTGATCGCGCTGGCGATCTGCGCCGAGCCGGAACTGATCATCGCCGACGAGCCGACCACCGCGCTCGACGTCTCGGTGCAGGCGCAGATCATTTCGCTGATCAAGCGCCTCGGGCGCGATCACGGCACGGCGGTGATGCTGGTGACCCACGACATGGGCGTGATCGCCGAGACATCCGATCGCGTCGCGGTGATGTATTCGGGACGGATCGCCGAGATCGGCCCGGTGCAGGACGTGGTGCAGAACCCGCTGCATCCCTACGCCAAGGGCCTGATGGGCGCGATCCCGACGCTGGCCGGCGAAGAGAAGCGGCTGGTGCAGATTCCGGGCTCGATGCCGCGACTGTCGGCCATTCCACCGGGCTGCTCGTTCAATCCGCGCTGCGCCTTTGCATTCGACCGCTGCCGCGTCGAGCGGCCGGAGCCGATCAGGCAGGGCTCGCATGCGGTCGCCTGCCATCTCTACGACAAGGCCACGGAGACCGCGGCATGACGGCCTCCTTTGTCGACGTGCGAAACCTGCGCCGCGTGTTCGACGTCTCAAAGCCGTGGCTCAACCGCGTGCTCGAAGGCGGCCATCTGGAATTCTTGAAAGCCGTCGACGGCGTGACCTTCGACATCAAGAAGGGCGAAACCTTTGCGCTGGTCGGCGAGTCCGGTTCGGGCAAGACCACCGTGGCGCGGATGGTGGTGGGATTGCTGCCGCCGAGTTCGGGCGAAGTGATCATCGACGGCGTCTCGATGACCAATGCGAGGCAGGCGCAGGCGCGGCAGCGGCTGCGCCGCCGCATCCAGATGATCTTTCAGGACCCTTATGCGAGCCTCAACCCGCGCTTCCGGGTCGATGCCATCGTCTCCGAGCCGATCCGCGCCTTCGACCTGATCCAGGGCGAGCGCGACATTCGCGCGCGCGTCGGTGAATTGCTGAGCGTCGTCGGCCTGCATCCCGACGACGGCCTGAAATATCCGCATGAATTTTCCGGCGGCCAGCGCCAGCGCATCGCGATCGCGCGCGCGCTGGCATCGGAGGCCGAATTCATCGTCTGCGACGAGCCGACCTCGGCGCTGGATGTTTCGGTGCAGGCGCAGATACTCAATTTGATGCGCGACCTGCAGGACAAGTTTGGCCTGACCTACCTTTTGATCAGCCACAATCTCGCCGTGGTGCGCCACATGGCGACGCGGATCGGCGTGATGTATCTCGGCCGCATCGTCGAGATTGCGGAGGGGCGCGAATTGTTCGCCAATCCGCGGATGCCCTACACCAAGATGCTGCTGGGCGCCGTTCCCGATCTCGCGATGTCGGGCCGCCAGCGAATTCCGGTCAAGGGCGAAATTCCCAATCCGATCCACCCGCCACCCGGCTGCGCTTTCAATCCGCGCTGCCCGCTGGTGTTCGATCTCTGCCGCAAGGAAGCGCCGATCCTGATCGACGGCGTCGCCTGCCATGCCGTCAACCAACCGGTTGAGACTGCCGCGGTATGATCACGGGGATGGGAGCAATGCGTGGCATCCCAGCGGTTGGCATCCAGCCGCACCTGTGGTCAAGTGCGCCCACTTCAAAATACCTGCGCGGAATTGGACTCCCATGAGCAACATCAATCCCGATCCGTTCACCACCCGCCCGGAAATCGAAGGCACCTTCGGCGTCGTCACCTCGACCCACTGGATCGCGACCGCCGTCGGCATGGGCATCCTGGAAAAAGGCGGCAACGCGTTCGACGCCGGTGTCGCCACCGCCTTCACGCTGCAGGTGGTGGAGCCGCATCTGAACGGGCCCGGCGGCGACGTGCCGATCATCGTCCACGACACCAAGCGCGGCCGCACCGAGGTGATCTGCGGCCAGGGCCCCGCGCCCGCGAAGGCAACCATTGCGCACTACAAGAGCGAAGGCCTGGAGATGGTGCCCGGCACCGGGCTTCTCGCCGCATGCGTGCCCGGCACGTTCGAATCCTGGATGCTGCTGCTGCGCGATTACGGCACGATGCGGCTGCGCGACGTGCTGGAGCCCGCGATCGCCTATGCGCGCGACGGCTATCCGCTGGTCGAGCGCGCCGCGGCGACGATCCAGATCGTCGAAAAACTGTTCCGCAATCACTGGAAGACATCGGCCGCGGTCTATCTGCCTGATGGCAAAGTGCCCGTGCCCGGTACGCTTGTTCACCAACAAGCAGCTTTCGGAAACCTACGCCCGTATCCTGCAAGAGGCGGAAAGCGCCGGCGGCGACCGCGTCGCGCAGATCGAACGCGCGCGAAAATCCTGGTCGCACGGTTTTGTGGCGGAAGCGATCGACAAGTTCTGCCGCACGCAGGAAGTGATGGACGTCAGCGGCTCGCCGCATCGCGGCGTGCTCTCCGCCGACGACATGGCGCGCTGGCAGCCGACCGTCGAGGCGCCGCTGACCTACGATTACGGCCGCTACACCGTCTGCAAGCCCGGCGTCTGGAGCCAGGGCCCGGTGATGCTGCAGCAGCTCGCGCTGCTGAAGGGCTTTGAGCTCGACGGGCTCGATCCCGCCGGCCCCGAATTCATCCATCTGCAGATCGAATGCGCCAAGCTCGCCTTTGCCGACCGCGAGAAATTTTATGGCGACCCAAAGTTCACCGACATCCCGATCGAGACGCTGCTGTCGGACGCCTACAATGACGAGCGCCGCAAGCTGATTTCGAAAGACAACGCCTCGCTGGATTTCCTCCCCGGCTCGGTCGAAGGTTTCGGCTCGGTCGTCAAGCTGCGGCGCGCTGAAGGCCATCGCGAGGCGGTCGGCGCCATGGGCGCGGGCGAGCCGACCGTCGGCCGCTTCGGCGAAGTGCGCGGCGATACCGTGCATTTCGACATCATCGATACGGCCGGCAACATGATCTCGGCGACGCCGTCCGGCGGTTGGCTGCAATCCTCGCCTGTCATCCCCGAACTCGGCTTCTGCCTCGGCAGCCGCGCGCAGATGTTCTGGCTGGAGGAAGATCATCCGGCGGCGCTGGCGCCGGGCAAGCGTCCGCGCACCACGCTCTCGCCCACCATGGCGCTGCGCGACGGCGAGCCCTACATGGCCTGGGGTTCGCCGGGCGGCGACCAGCAGGATCAATGGACCACGCAGTTCTTCCTGCGGCATGTCCACGCCAAAATGAATCTGCAGGAAGCGATCGACGCACCGGCTTGGCACTCCGAACATTTCCCGATCTCGTTCTGGCCGCGCACCGCGCGCCCGGGCGTGCTCGTGGTCGAGAACCGCGTACCGAAGACGACCGTCGATGACCCTGAAGAGCCGCGGCCACGTCGTCGAGATCGGTCCCGACTGGTCGGAAGGCCGCCTCACCGCCGCCTCCAAGGTTGGCCGCCGCCGCCGTGCTGCTGCCAATCCGCGGGGCATGCAGGGCTACGCGGCCGGACGATAGTCAGAGAAGAGACAAGATGACCTGGTCGATCATCGCCCGCGATCCCCTCACCGGCCAAATCGGCATCGCCGTCGCGACGCGATTTTTCGCGGTCGGCGCGCGCGTGCCGCACATCGCGCCCGGCGTCGGCGGCATCGCGACGCAGGCGCTGGTCAATCCGTATTACGGCATCGACGGCGTAAAGCTGCTGCGCGAAGGCAAATCGCCGCGTGAGGTGATCGATACGATGATCGCCTCGGACGCCGGCCGCGAGAGCCGGCAATTGCATGTCATGGACATCAAGGGACGCATCGCCGCGCATACGGGGCACGACTGCATCGACTGGTGCGGAAGCATCCAGGGCGACGGTTTTTCGCTCGCCGGCAACATGCTGGCCGGCGAGGCCGTGCTCGCGGACACGGCGCGAGCCTTTGCCGACAACGCCGCCCTGCCCTTTGCGCAGCGGCTGATCACGGCGATGAAGGCCGGTGAAGCCGCCGGCGGCGACAAGCGCGGCAAGCAATCGGCCGCGCTGGTGATCCAGGGCGAGGAGGAATGGTCCGACCTCGATCTGCGCGTCGACGACCACACCGATCCGCTGGCCGAACTCGAGCGGCTGGAACAGGTCAGCCGCGAGCGCTGGGTGCATTTCCGCCAATTCATGCCGACGCGCAGCAATCCGGCCGGGATCACCGACCGCAAGGTGATCGACGCCACCATCGAAGCGGCACTGGCGCGAAAAGCATGACGGCACGCCCGCTGATCGAAATCGAGAAACTGCGCGTGGTGTTCCACGGCGACAACGGCCGCACCACGCATGCGGTCGACAGCGTCGATCTCAGCGTCGCCAACGGCGCGACGCTTGGGCTGGTCGGCGAATCCGGCTGCGGCAAGAGCGTGACCTCGCTCGCCATCATGGGGCTGTTGTCAAAGGGCTCCGCCGAGGTCTCCGGCTCGATCCGCTTCGACGGATTCGATCTGCTCGATGTCCCCGACGATACGCTGCGCGACCTGCGCGGCAACCGGCTCGCGATGATCTTTCAGGAGCCGATGACCTCGCTCAATCCGAGCTTCACCATCGGCGACCAGATCATCGAGACCATCCTGCGCCACCGCGGCGGCTCGCGACGGCAGGCGCGCGAGCGCGCCATCGCGCTGCTGCGCCGGGTCCACATTCCCTCGCCCGACAAGCGGATCGACGAATATCCGCACAAGCTTTCCGGCGGCATGCGCCAGCGCGTGATGATCGCGATGGCGCTGGCCTGCGATCCCCGCCTTTTGATCGCGGACGAGCCGACCACCGCGCTCGATGTCACCCTGCAGGCGCAGATCCTCGATCTGATGCGCGAGCTGAAGGACGCGAGCGGCGCCGCAATCATCCTGATCACCCACGATCTCGGCGTGGTCGCCGAGGTCTGCGACGAGGTCGCGGTGATGTATGCCGGCGAGATCGTCGAGCGCGCGCCGGTCGATGAGCTCTTCGCCAACCCGCAGCATCCCTACACCGTCGGCCTGCTCGGCTCGATCCCGCGGCTCGGCCGCCGCACGACGCATCTGGCGACCATCGAAGGCATGGTGCCGAACATGGCGAACCCGCCGGCCGGCTGCCGCTTTGCGGCGCGCTGTCCGTTCGTCATTGAGAACCTGCATCGCCGCGCCGCCGCCGCTGACGACCGTGAGCCCCGGCCACGCCTCACGCTGCATCCGGGCGCCGTTGGAGCGGCTCGTGTCATGACCGCGCTGCTCGAAGTCGACGGGCTCGTGAAACATTTCGTCGCCGCACGTTCGGTGTTCGGAACGCCCACCGCCCATGTCAGGGCGGTCGACGGCGTCAGCTTCACCGTCGAGGCCGGCAAGACGCTGGCGCTGGTCGGCGAATCCGGCTGCGGCAAAGTCCACCGTGAGCCGGCTGGTGCTGCGGCTGATCGAGCCGGATGCCGGAAGTGTCCGCTTCGAAGGCCGCGACCTCGGCGCACTCAATGCCAACGAATTGCGCGCCTTCCGCCGCGATGCGCAGATCATCTTTCAGGATCCCTATGCGTCGCTCAATCCGCGCATGACCGTCAGCCAGATCCTGACCGAGCCACTGGCGTTGCATGATCTGGTGCCGGCTGCACGCCGGCGCGAGCGGGTGGAAGAGACTACTGCGGCTGGTCGGGCTCGAGCCGCGCTTTGCCCGCCGCTACCCGCATGAATTCTCCGGCGGCCAGCGCCAGCGCATCGCCATCGCGCGGGCGCTGGCGGTGGAGCCGAAACTCATCATCTGCGACGAGCCGGTGTCGGCGCTCGACGTCTCGATCCGCTCGCAGATCCTCAATCTGCTGCGCGACCTGCAGGACCGGCTCGGCCTCGCCTATATCTTCGTCAGCCACGACCTCGCCGTGGTGAAGCACATCGCCGACCGGGTCGCGGTGATGAACCTCGGCGTGATCGTCGAGACCGCGGATGCCGAGACGCTGTTCGCAGCGCCCCGGCACCCCTATAGCCGGGCCCTGCTGTCGGCCATTCCCGTGCCCAAACCGCGGGCAAGGCGCAGCCGAATTGTGCTGCAGGGGGAGATGCCGAGCGCACTCAATCCGCCGGCGGGCTGCCGTTTTCATACCCGCTGCCCCTACGCGATCGACCGGTGCCGCATCGAAGTGCCGCAATTGCTCGCGGATGGTGCAGGACATGCCACAGCCTGCCACCGCACGGCGGAACTGCCGCCACCGGAGACGATCGCGGCAGAGGACGGCGACTTTTCGCCCGCCCTGGAAAAATTAGTGGCGGCCTTCAGCAAAGGCACGGAAGCTGCAGGGGGCGACGGGGTTAATATGGTCGGGACAGCAACAACGGTGAGTTAACGGATATGAGGTCGTCAATGATGAAATTCTCGCGCCTGGCATTTGCCGCAGCAGCGCTGCTGGTATCGTCGGCGGCGGTCGTGCATGCCCAGAGCACGCTGCGCATCGGCATCGCCCAGGATCCGGACGTGCTCGACCCGTCGATCAGCCGCACCTATGTCGGACGCATCGTGTTCGCGGCCGTTTGCGACAAGCTGTTCGATATCGACGAGAAGCTCAACATCGTGCCGCAACTGGCGCTGTCGCATGAGACCTCCGCCGACGGCAAGGAGATGACGATCAAGCTCCGGCCCGGCGTCAAATTCCATGACGGTGAGCCCCTTGATGCGGAAGCCGCCAAGTTCTCGATCGAACGTCACCTGACGCTGCCGACTTCGTTTCGCAAACCCGAACTGGCGACCGTCGACCATGTCGACGTCGTCGATCCGCTGACGATCAAGCTCGTGCTCAAATCGCCGTTTGCGCCGCTGATCGCACAACTCACCGACCGTGCGGGCATGATGGTGTCGCCCAAGGCGGCGAAGGAGCTGGGCGACAAGTTCGGACAGAATCCGGTTTGCGCCGGGCCCTACAAGTTCGTCGAGCGCGTGCAGCAGGATCGCATGGTGTTCGAAAGGTTCGCCGACTACTGGGACAAGGGCAACATCTTCATCGATCGCGTGGTGTTCCTGCCAATCGTCGATTCCACGGTGCGGCTCGCCAACCTGAAATCAGGCGGCCTCGACCTGATCGAGCGCGTGCTGGCGACCGACATCAAGGCCGTTCGCTCCGACAGCAAGCTGAAATTGTCGACGGCGCCGGCGATCGGCTACATGGGTCTCACCCTCAACGTCAACAACGACAAGAACAAGGGCGCGCTCAGTCAGTCGGCCAAGGTGCGGCAGGCGCTCGATCTCTCGATCGACCGCGAGGCGCTCAATCAGGTCGTGTTCAACGGCGAGTTCTTCCCCGGCAACCAATGGGTCAGCCCCGATCATCCCTATTATCAGAAGGCATTTCCGGTCAAACCTCGCGACGCCGCCAAGGCCAAGGCCTTGTTGAAGGAAGCCGGCGTCAGCCTCCCGGTCACCGTCGATCTCATGGTGCCGCTGGGCGCGAGAACGAGGCCGTTGCGCAGGTCCTGCAATCGATGGCGTCGGAAGTGGGTTTCGACCTGAAGATCCGCACCATCGAGTTCGCGACCTCCTTCAAGCAGGCCCAGGCCGGAGAATTCCAGGCCTTCCTCATCCCCTGGAGCGGGCGCATCGATCCCGACGGCAACGCCTATCGTCTTTCTGCACAGCAAGGCGCCGCAGAATGACGGCGGCTATTCCAATCCGGAAGCCGACAAGGCGCTTGAAGACGCCCGCCTCGTGAACGACCAGGCGCAGCGCATGGCGATCTACGAGAAACTGACCAAGGTCGTGCTCAACGACCTGCCGCTGATCTATCTTTATCATCCCAAGCTCCTGATCGCGCACACCACCAAGCTCGAGGGCTACAGGCAGATGCCGGACGGGCTCGTGCGCGTGGTCGGGCTGAAACTGAAGTGAGCGCGGCGACCGGACACGGATGAAGCCATGCTGAACTTTCTCGGCCAGCGCATCCTGCAGCTGATCCCGACCTTGTTCTTCGTGTCGGTCCTGATCTTCTCGCTTCAGCATCTCCTGCCCGGGGATCCCGCTCTGGTGATGGCCGGCGAGGAGCGCGATCCCGCCGTCATCGAGCAAATTCGCCAGCAGTACAAGCTCGATCAACCGATCCCTGTTCAATATGCCTATTGGGTCAAGGGCGTGCTGTCGGGCGATCTCGGCGAGTCCCTGCGCATCAAGGTTCCGGTCCTGAAGCTGATCGCGCAGAAACTGCCGGTGACGATGCAGGTGGCGTCGATGGCGATCGTGATCGCCTTCCTGATCGGCATTCCCGCAGGCATCATTTCGGCGGTGAAGAAGGGCACGGCCTGGGACTACGGCGCGAACCTGTTCGCGCTATGGGGCATCTCGACACCGAATTTCTGGCTCGGCATCATGATGATCTTCCTGTTCTCGGTCGAACTCGGCTGGCTGCCGGCGTCGGGCTACGTTCCGCTGTCCGAGAATTGGCGCGCCAGCCTCGCCTCCACCATCATGCCCGCCTTCGTGCTCGGCAATGCGATCGCCGCTGTCCTGATGCGGCATACGCGCAATGCCATGCTGCAGGTGCTGGAAAGCGACTATGTCCGCACCGCGCGCGCCAAAGGCCTCTCAGAGCGCTCGGTCATTCTCAAGCACGCCATGCGCAACGCGCTGACGCCGGTCATCACGCTCGGCGCGCTCGAACTCGGCACGCTGCTGTCGGGCGCCGTGCTGACCGAGCAGATCTTTTCCATTCCGGGTTTCGGCAAGTTGATCGTCGACGCCGTGTTCAACCGCGATTATGCGGTCGTGCAGGGCGTGGTACTGACGACCGCAACGATCTACATCACGCTCAACCTCATTGCCGATATCGCCTATGTCCTCGTCAATCCGCGGCTGAGGGCCTAGACCATGACTGACGCGGCTCTCGGCGCGATCAAGCTCAAGACATCCGACGAACTGGAGAGCCCGGCACGGCGCGCGTTGCGGCGACTGTTCAAGCGCAAGGGCGCGGTCGTCGGCCTGGTCGTGATCGCCATCTTCGTCCTGCTCGCGGTGTTTGCGCCGCTGATCTCACCCTATGAGCCGATCGCGACGAGCTGGTCGCTGGTGCGCAAGCCGCCTTCCGCGCTGCACTGGTTCGGCACCGACGATCTCGGCCGCGACATTCTCGCCCGCGTGATCTACGGCGCGCGGGCCTCGCTGCTGGCCGGCGCGATCTCGGTCGGCATCGCGCTTTCGATCGGCGTGCCGCTCGGCCTGTTGTCGGGCTATCGCGGCGGCTTCATCGACGCCCTGATCAGCCGCATGACCGACGCGATGCTGGCCTGCCCGTTCCTGATCCTCGCGATCGCGCTGGCCGCCTTCCTGGGGCCGAGCCTCGGCAATGCGATGATCGCGATCGGCATCTCGGCGACGCCGATCTTCGTGCGGCTGACGCGCGGCCAGGTGATGAGCGTCAAGGTCGAGGATTACGTCGAGGCCGCGCGCGCCATGGGCAATCCACGCTGGCGCATCGCGCTGTTTCACATCCTGCCCAACATCATGCCGGCGCTGCTGGTGCAGGCGACGCTGTCGGCCGCCGCCGCGATCATCGCGGAAGCCGCGCTGTCGTTCCTCGGCCTCGGCCAGCAGCCGCCGGCCCCGTCCTGGGGCAGCATGCTGAACGCCGCGCAGCGCTTTCTCACCAACGCGCCGTGGATGGCGGTCTGGCCGGGGCTTGCGATCTTCCTGGTGGTGCTGTCGTTCAACCTGGTCGGCGACGGCCTGCGCGACGCGCTGGATCCGAGGGAGCGGTAGGCGCTCTCGCAGCGTCGTTGCGCGCGTTAGTCCAGCGTCAGTCGTCATTCCGGGGCGCGCGTAGCGAGAACCCGGAATCCATCGCGACATTTGCTCCGTGGTGAGTTGGATTCCGGGTTCGCGCTAAAGCGCGCCCCGGAATGACGGCTGAGATTCGTGAGATCGGCTAAATCACCACTTCCCGCATACACCCTCCGGCAATCCATCTCGTATTCCAGATCGATCACCGGCGGCCGGGCAAAATGCCAGGTCAATCCGGCCCGCACGGCGCCGCGGCGAACCAGCGCTTCGGCGAAGACGGGGTGGAAATCGTGGATGGTGTAGGTCTGCGTCGCCGTCGCATCCTTCCAGCCGAAGCCGAATTCGCCCATGCGCCGCTCCATCACGCCGGCGACGTAGCGAACCTTCTCCGCGATGCCGTCTGGGCTGATGTCGCGGTAGCGCACCGTGCGCTCGGCATAGCTGGCGTTGCCTTCCTGCGATTCACCGCTGCCTGCGATGACGAAGCTTGGCGTCGTGCTCGGGCTCGGCCGCGTGAACGAAAACGCATAGAACGACGGCTCGGACGGCGGATCGATCTCCGGACAGACATTGCTGCGCGCCACCGGGTTGGTCTTGCCGTCATAGATGCCCCACTCCGCCAGCGTCTTGACGTAGTGCAGGTTGAAATTGCGAAACCCCTCGTCGGTGAAGGCGGCCGGTGAACGCAGTTCGCAGGCGCAGAACGACGTCAGCGGCCGGCCCGCCGCCTGGATGTATTTTGCGATCTGCGCAAAGCCCTCGGCCAGCGGCAGCCATTTGTCGAAGCGTACCCGTTCGATCTCATGGCCGGGGCTGGCTGCCACGCCGGCGGAATACTGAAATACGGCCGGGATGAAGCGGTAGTTGCCGGCGGAAAAGTCGCTCGTCGTCATCGTGCCCCCTGCTTTCACTTCTTCTGGAATGAAGAGTTTAGCGGTCGTTGCCGGACGTGGACACAAAAAAGACGGCAGCGTCTCCGCTGCCGTCTTTCGCAATTTTCTATCCCGCGGGAAGGCTCAGGTCGGCTTGAGCCCCGATCGCTCGAGATCGAAATCTTCGATCTCCTTGGTCCGCTCCGAGCCGGCCCTGGCCTGATGGTTGGTAGCCAGCAAGACATAGACCGCCGGCAGCACGAACAGCGTGAACAGCGTGCCGATCGACATGCCCGCGACCACCACGAGACCGATCGAGAAGCGGCTCGCCGCACCCGCGCCGGTCGCCGTCAGCAGCGGGATCAGGCCGGTGACCATCGCCGCCGTCGTCATCAGGATCGGACGCAACCGGATCCGGGCCGCCATTTCGATCGCCGAGCGCTTGTCGAGGCCTTCCTTGAGCTGCAATTCATTGGCGAACTCGACCATCAGGATGCCGTGCTTGGTGATCAGGCCGACCAGCGTCAGCAACCCGACCTGGGTGTAGATGTTGATGGTCGCCACGCCGAAGAACAGCGGGATCAACGCGCCGACGATCGCCATGGGGACGCTGATCATGATCACCAGCGGATCGCGCAGGCTTTCAAACTGCGCCGCCAGCACCAGGAAGATGATGACCAGCGCGAAGCCGAAGGTGATCGCGAGCTGGTTGCCTTCCTGCACATATTGGCGGGAATCGGCCAGGTAGTCGTGACCGAAGCCGGCGGGCAGCTTTTTCGCTTCGCCCTCCAGGAAGTCCACCGCCTGCCCGACCGTCACGCCCGGCATCGGCACGGCCGAGAAGGTCGCCGAGTTGAGCTGGTTGTAATGCGTCAGCGAATTCGGATCGGTGGCGGTCTCGATCGACACGATGGTCGACAGCGGCACCAGTTGCCCGGTGTTGGTCGGGACATAGTAGCCGCCGAGCGATTCCGGCGACAGCCGCATGCCGCGCGGCACCTGCGGGATCACCTGATAGGACCGTCCCTCGAGATTGAAGCGGTTGACGTAATTGCCGCCCAGCAGCGTCTGCAGCGTGGCGCCGACCTGCGCCATGTTGATGCCGAGATCGCTGGCCTTGGAACGGTCGACGGAGACGCGCACCACCGGCTGGTTGAAGTCGAGGTCGTAGTCGGACACGATGAACAGGCCGCTCTTGCGCGCGGCGTCTTTCAGCTTGGCCATCTGATCGTAGACGGCCTGGAATCCGGACGTCGAGTTGATCACCATCTGAACCGGCAGGCCGCCCGGGCCGCCCGGAAGCGGCGGCAGGTTGAACGCAAACGCCTGTACGCCTTCGATCTTGCTGATCTCCGCCTGCACCAGCGGCTTCAGCTTGATCGAGGAGCGCTTACGCTCGTCCCACGGCTTGAGCAGCATGCCGGCAATGCCGCCCTGCGGTCCGTTGATGCCGTTGAGGACGAAGCGCAGGTCGGTCTCCGGGAATTTGGCAAACGCCTTGTCGAGCTTTTCGCCGTAGAAATCGACATAGTCGATGTTGGCGTATTTCGGCGCCTTGGTCACCGAGAACACGATGCCCTGGTCCTCTTCGGGCGCCAGTTCCTTGGCGGTGTTCATGTAGAGGAAGCCGACCATACCGAGCATCGTCACGGCGAACAGGTAGGTCACCGGACGATAGTCGAGCGAGCGGTCGAGCTGACGGCCGTACCAGCGCGTCATCGCGCCGAACACCCGATTGACCAGCTTCGCGAACCGTCCCTCATCCGCGCTCTTGAGCAGCACCGAGCACATCATCGGCGACAGCGTCAGCGCGATAATGCCTGATACGATCACCGAGCCTGCCAGCGTGAAGGCGAATTCGCGGAACAGCGAGCCGGTCAGGCCGCCGAGAAAGCCGATCGGCGCGTAGACCGCCGCCAGCGTGATCGTCATCGAGATCACGGGACCGACGATTTCGCGTGCGCCCTGCAGCGACGCCTGCACCGGCGTCTTTCCTTCCTCCAGATGTCGATGGATGTTCTCCACCACCACGATGGCGTCGTCGACCACGAGCCCGATCGCCAGCACCATCGCCAGCAGCGTCAGCAGGTTGAAGCTGAAGCCCAGCGCCAGCATCAGGCTGCAGACGCCGATCAGCGACAGCGGGATCGTCACCACGGGGATGATGACCGAACGGAACGAGGCCAGGAACAGGAAGATCACGACCACGACGATCCCCACCGCCTCGATCAGCGTATTCTTCACCTCGTCGATCGACGACTGAATGAATTTGGTGGAATCATACGCCACCTTCATCTTCATCGACGGCGGCAGGTTGCGTTCGAGCTCGGGGAACAGCGCACGCACGCCCTTGACCAGCGTCAGCGGGTTGCCCTGCGGCGTCGCCTGCACGCCGATGAAGATCGCGCGCTCGCCGCTGAACGCGACGCTCGCATCCGAGCTTTGGGCGGCGAGTTCGACGGTCGCGACATCCTCGATCCGCACGAAGCCGCCGTCCTTGGACTTGACGATCATCTTCTTGAACTGATCGAGGTTTCGCAGGTCCGTATTGGTCTGGATGTTCGAGACGATGAAGTAGCCCTTGGTCTGGCCGGCCGCGGCCTGGAAGTTGTTGGCGGCGATCGCCGCCGAGACGTCGCTCGGCGACACGCCGCGCCCCGCCATCCGCAACGGATCGAGCCACAGCCGCATCGCAAACGTCTGGCCGCCGAGAATGTCGGCCGACGCCACGCCGTCGACCGTCGACAGCACCGGCTGCACCACGCGCGTCAGGTAATCCGAGATCGCCGATCCCGAGAGCTCGTCGCTGGAAAAGCCGAGATACATCACGGCCGTGGTCTGGCCGGTCGTCTTGGTCACGATCGGGTCGTTCGATTCCTTCGGGATCAGGTACCTGACCGAGTTCACCTTGGCGAGAACTTCGGTCAGCGCCTGGTTCGGATCGAAGTTCAGCTTGATGTAGACCTGGATCGTGCTGGTGCCCTGCACCGACGACGAGGTGATGTAGTCGACGCCTTCGGCGGAGGCGACCGCCTGCTCGATCGGCGTGGTGATGAAGCCCTGAATCAGGTTGGCCGATGCGCCCGGATAAACCGTGGTGACGTTGATCACCGTGTTCGACAGCTTCGGATATTGCCGGATCGGCAGTACGCTGGCGGCCCGCAGGCCGATCAGCAGGATCAGCAGGCTGACGACGACCGACAGAACCGGACGCTTGATGAAAATATCGGTTAAAGCCATCGCAACATTATCCCGCTGGGTTCAGCATTGTTCCGGGCGCGGTCTCGAGGACCGCCGCCCGCCTTTCTTCCGCGCAGCCCCTATGGGCCGCATCACGCCTCAATAGCGCGGCGGCTTCGCCGGAATCGGCGGCATCGGATCTTCCGAGATCGTCACCGCCGATCCCGATTGCAGCTTGAGCTGGCCCACGGCCACGACGCGGTCGCCCTCCTTCAATCCCTTCAGGATTTCGGCACGCCCGCCGGCACGGTTGCCGGTTTGCACGAAGGTCCGCGTCACGGTGAGGCTGGTCTTGCCATCCTCCGCCTTCTTTTCGCCGACGAGGTAGACCGAGTCGCCGTAGAGCGTGTAGTCGACCGCGGTTTCGGGCACGGTGACGACCGGCGGCTTGTCCGGCAGCACCACGGTGGTGGTCGCGAACATGCCGGGCTTGAGGATCTTGTCCGGATTCTGCAACGTCGCCTGCACGCGAATGTTGCGTGTATCGGTCGCGATCTGCGGCTCGATCGTGGTGATCTTGCCCTCGAAGGTGCGGCCCGGATAGGCATCGACCCCGATACGAACGATCTGGCCGACCTTGAGCTGGGCGGAATCCTTCTCCGTCACCGTGAAGTTGGCGTAGAGCACCGACAGATCGGTCAACGAGACGATCTGCGTGCCCGCGGTCAGATATTGTCCGACCTCGACCTTGCGGACGCCGAGTTCGCCGTCGAACGGCGCCCGCACCAGCTTCTGCGAGATGATGGCTTCCGTCTTGGCAATGCCGGCGCTGGCCTGATCGAACGCAGCCTGCGCATTATCCACCGTCGCCTGCGGTCCGAACTGGCGCTCGGCCAGTTGCTTGGCGCGATCCAGCGATATCTGCGCCACCTTCTGCTGCGCCTTGAAGTTGGCAAGGTCGCCCTGGTCGGGCGCGTCGAACAGTTGAACCAGCGGCATGCCCTGCCTTCACGCTGGCGCCCGCCGTAAACTGGATCTCGGTGATGCGGCCGTTGACGTCGGACGTGACATTGACCTGATGCACGGCGGCGAGATCGCCGACCGCGGTCAGCAGGTTCGGAATGGTTTCGGATTTGGCCGTGGCGACATTAACGCTGGTCGGCGGCGGCGGCTTGCTGAAGATCTCCTTGAACAGGTTCGGCAGGAAGACGAACTTGAAGAACACGAGGGCGCCCACGATGGCGCCCAGCAGCACGCCGACGATCGAGGAACCAGCGCACCAGCCGAACCGGCCGCTTGTGCGGCTTGTCCGCGATCGGTTTTCCCGTCAGCTTGGGTTCAGTCACGATATTCATGTCATGCACTTTCTGCATTTACCGATTGTCCCGAGTTCGGCGACAGCTCGCAGCCCAGATGAGAAGCAATGGCGGCCTCGCCAAGTCCGATGCCGCGCAGGATGAATTGAGTAAGCTGCCGCTCCAGATCGGCGGCGTTGCCGTAGGCAAGACAGGGCACGGCGGGAAGCCGCGTCAGCGCCGCCATCAGCACGGTGTGGTGGGCGAACCAGAAGAGGTTGAGCGGATCGCTGCCGATCCGCGTCGCATCTCCCGACGCGACGGCACTTTCGATCGACGCGGTGAACACCGGCCCGATCAGGCCGCCGATCTTGTCGTAGAGCAGCCGCGCGAACTCGCCATCGTCGAGATGGCTCGTCGTCATCAGCCGCATCCGCTGCGCTTCCTCCTGATCCGAACCGTCGGATACCTCGATGAAATGACCGACCATGCCCTTGACCAGTTCGACCAGAGTGGCCGTCGAGGGCTCCTGGCCGAGCAGGTTTGCGAAATCCGGATCGGCCTCGCACTCCTCGGCGAGGATCTCGGCATAAAGGGCCGCCTTGGAGGGGAAGTGCTTGAACAACAGCCCTTCCGAAATGGCGGCGGCCGCCGCCACGCTTTTGGTCGTGGTGCCGGCAAAGCCGTTGCGGGCGAAGCATCGCTTCGCGGCGCTCAGGATCAACTGCCGCCGCAAATCACTGGTCATGCGCAGGGTAGACATGAGCGCGTGAGTAATTACTCACCATTTCGAAGTCAAGAAGGTATTGCGATGCACCCGGCAGATTTCGCTGCGGGGTGGCGTCAAAGACACAGCAGCATCATACTTGTTTAGACTAGTCTTTTTCGGCACTCGCCTGGACAAGCTCATGCCGGCCGGCCCGCAATCGCCATCCGGACGCTGAAGGTGCCCGGCTACAGGCTTATGCTCCAGCTTGACGCTTCACGTCGTGCATTTAAGGTAGTTGCAAATGCGACTAATTTTGATGTCGCGGACAAAAACTCCCAGAGGGTCGGCGCCATGGATTTGGATGCGCGCGAGCTGGCGGCCAGCTTCGACCTCGAAAGGCTGACGCCGGCGTTTTATGCCGACCCCTACCCGACCTATCGCGCGCTGCGCGAGACCGATCCGGTCAAGCGGATGCCGAACGGCTCGTATTTCCTGACCCGCTACGACGACCTGGTTGCCGCCTACAAGAACACAAAGGCGTTCTCGTCGGACAAGAAGAAGGAGTTTTCGCCGAAATACGGCGCCTCCCTGCTCTACGAACACCACACCACCAGCCTCGTCTTCAACGATCCCCCCGCCCATACCCGCGTCCGCCGCCTGATCATGGGCGCGCTCTCGCCGCGCGCAATCGCCGGCATGGAGCCTGACCTGATCCAGCTGGTCGACCGCCTGCTCGACGCCATCGCCGCCAAGGGGAACGCCAGAGGCAAGGTCGACCTGATCGACGATTTTGCCGCCGCGATCCCGATCGAGGTCATCGGCAACCTGCTCGACGTTCCCACGGATGAGCGCGAGCCGTTACGCGACTGGTCGCTGGCCATCCTCGGCGCGCTGGAGCCGGTGGTCAGTCCGGAAGCTTTTGCCCGCGGCAACACAGCGGTGAAGGATTTTCTCGGCTATCTCGAAGGACTGGTGGCACGGCGGCGGGCCAAGCCCGGCGATCCCCATCACGACGTGCTGACCCGGCTGATCCAGGGCGAGGACAATGGCGAGCGGCTGACGGAGAAGGAACTGCTGCACAATTGCATCTTCCTGCTCAATGCCGGCCACGAGACCACCACCAATTTGATCGGCAACGGCCTGGTGGCGCTGTCGAACCACTCCGGCTGAGAAAACGCGGCTGATCGAAAATCCCGCGCTGATCAGGACCGCGGTCGAGGAAATGCTGCGGTTCGAGAGCTCCAACCAGCTCGGCAACCGCATGACCGTCGAGCCGTTCGAACTCGGCGGCATTGCCATGCCAGCGGGCACGCCGGTGACACTGTGCATCGGCGCCGCCAACCGCGACCCCGCGCAGTTCGCCGATCCCGAACGTTTCGATATCGGCCGCACGCCGAACCGGCATCTGGCCTTCGGCACCGGCGCGCATCAATGCGCCGGCATGGCGCTGGCGCGGCTCGAGGGCGCGATCGCGATCTCGCGCTTCCTGGCGCGCTTTCCGGACTATGCGCTCGCCGGCGAGCCGGTGCGCGGCGGCCGGGTGCGCTTTCGCGGCTTCCTGAGCGTGCCGTGCGAGGCCGGCGAAGACAGAGGCGGCTAGAGCCTTCTCCGTTATGGCGTTATGGCATCGCCCGCGCGGACGCCAAGGCGCGTTCCACCGCCTGCGTCACGATCACCGCGGAGCGTTCGTCGAGATGAACGCCATCAGCCCAGCGCAGCTCGCTTCGGTCGACCTCGATGGACAACCATCGCTTCGAATCCGGAAACGCAGCGTGAATAATCTCCCGGGTGGTCGCAGCAAAGCGCGAGCCTTCTATCGGCTCCGAATAGGGTAGCTCGAACAACAACACCCGCGCCCCGCGCTGTTCCAGTATCCTGATCAACTCTTCAATTCGTTTCGTGTTGCGCCGAGCCGCATCCGTCGGATCCTCCTCATTGAACTGCTGCAGTGCGCGATCCGCATAGATCCGGCTGTCGAAATCGACCGGCGGCTGCGCGACCAACGCGCGCAAGGCGTGCGCGACCTGCTCGTGCGTCAGCGGCGCGTGAAGCAGCCGCTCATAGGCAACTACCGCGGCCCGCACGGGACGGAAGAAAAACGGCTCGGTGCCGCCGCGCGAGTATCGTTCGACCAGCGCGATATCGGTGAGACGGGAGAGAACATTCGCCTCGACCAGAATGTACTGCGGAAGCTGCGGCTGATTGGCAACGATCTCCATTCCGGTGACCGGAGAGCCCCCGGCAAGCGCCAGGTTCCGCAAGCCACGGCGTTGCAAAATATTCCTCTTTGAGGCGGAGCGTGAGCGAGCTGCCGAGCAGCACGATGTCGGGCACCGGCTCGCGCAGGTAGCGGCTCAGCGTGATCAAGGTGCCGTCCCGCGTCGTCGTCGCCGGCATTTGCAGCCCGCTGCCGAAGCGCGCGGTGGCAAAACCGCAGGCGATCAGGACGATCGCCGCGGCAACACCGCATTTCATCAACCATCGGGCCGCGAGACATATGTTTTTCGTCCCTAGAACTGAAAGTAGATGAACGACGTTTCGGGGCCGGCTTCCAGATACATCAGCGCCGCCATCGATCCATAGAGATATGGCTCCGCCCGGCGCAGTCTCCCCTCGAACAGCGGACGGAGTCCAAGGTGCTGGATCATGACCGGCAGCGAATAGAGCAGCGCCAGGCTGTAGAACAGTTTGGTGGGGTTTGGATTCGTGCCCGGGACAAACATGCCCGTGAGGTAATTGAGCGCGTGATCGAAATTCGGCAGCTTGAAGAAGATCCAGAGCATGCTGACGCAGACAAAGACCACGGTCATCCGCGCCGCCCGAAACGCCGCAAGGTCGATCGAAGCCAGTCGCGACAATAACGGGCGTTCGAGCACCAGCAGCAGGCCGTGCATCAGGCCCCACGCGAGATAGCTGAAGCCGGCGCCATGCCAGAGCCCGCCCAGCCCCATCACGATCATCAGGTTCAGATAGGTCCGCCACAGGCCACGGCGATTGCCGCCGAGCGGAACGTAAAGATAGGTGCGCAGCCAGGTCGACAGCGAGATATGCCAGCGCGTCCAGAACTCGGAGAATGAAGTCGAGATGTAGGGAAGATTGAAGTTGACCGGCAAACGGTAGCCGAACAGGAGACCGAGGCCGATGGCGATGGCGGAATAGCCGAAGAAGTCCGCATAGATCTGATAGCTGTAGAGGAAAACCAGCAGCCAGCGGTCCTGGGTCTGCAGCGTCTCATAGAGCGGGAAGCTCATATAGGACGTCATTTCATTGAGGTTGTTCGCCACGTACAGCTTGAAGAAAAATCCGCTCAGGATCCATTTGGCGGCCTCGACGAACGGAATGTCCGAAAAATATTTCGGCTTGATCTGCGGCATGAACATTTCCGCCCGCGTGATCGGTCCCGACACGAGTTGCGGAAAGAAGATGATGTACAGGAAGACGCCGGTCAGCGTCGGCGGCGCCGCCTTCTGCCGGGTCAGGTCGACCAGCAGGCTGATGTTGTGAAAGACGAAGAATGAAATGCCGATCGGCAGCGGCAGCTTCAGCAGGAAATCAAGCGGCGCGAAGTTGACGAGGCTCGGGGACGCCGGATCGAGGAACAGCAGCTTGTATTTGAAGAAGGCGAGCAGCGCGAGGTTGAAGGCAATGCCGGCCGGAAGCCAGACCTTCCGGTTTTGCAGCGCCATGAGCAGGAAGAGATAAGTTCCGAAAACCGCGACGGCCAGCAGTGCCAGCAATTCCGGCTGGCCGTAGCCGTAAAAGAACAGGCTGGCGAACACCAGCAGCTGGACCTGAAAGGCCCTCAGCGGCGGCAGGTAATACGCCGCGAATACGATCGCGGCGAAAACGCCGAACTGCCAGGAAGTGAAAGTCATGCCGCCCCAACGGTGATCGGGAAAGCACTAGCATTTCGGCCTGGGAGGGCCTAGCCGAAAGCGGCAGGCGACGCGCCAAAGCCGTTCGATATGGCCCGCTACGGGAGGCTCAATTGCCCGCGGTGTTGAAGCGGGAAAGGTCGCAATCGCGTTCGGCATATCTTACGCGGCGCAGGCCGTCACGGTCCTCGACCACGATCGGCCGGCAGCGCGCGGCCCAGGCGGCCTGGCCCGCTTCATCCGCCTTCAGATCTTCCGCCGATCGCGATACGATCTTTACGATGCCGGGGCCGGCGACGTAGAAATTGGTCTGCTGGCTCGGCAGCAGCGGCGCGCCGGGGGCGGCGGCCGGCTTGGCATCCGCTGCAGATTTCGCCGCCGATGCAGCCTGCGCCGCATCCGCCGCGCGGCCGTGATCCATCGCAAACTGCGCAGACGCGGACGATACGGAAGCGACGACGACCGAGATGGCGATGAAGACGCGCATGGACACTGCCTCTTGAAATGAATGCCGTCCGTCAGGATTGACCGGCAGGCATTGAGGCGGTGTAAAGCGGGGTAACTAACCGGCCCGCAATTTGGTCGATAAAGATTTAGCGGTCTGTCAGGCGCCGCCGGGCTGTTCTTCGTGCCGGCGGGTCAAAATTGCTCCCCGCCAGTCGCGAGGAGCAAAGGCGCGATTACTCGCTGCGACCGAACTCGCAGCCCCTGCGGGCGTATTGCAGGCGGACGACGCCTTCGTCATCGTAGGTGCGCCGCGGCTTGCAGTAGGCTTCCCACTTCTCGATGCTGGCCCGCCGTGCCCTCTCGTCTTCCTGATCCTGCGCGGCGTTACGCACCGGATCATCCAGATAGGAGGTCGTGCATACCTTGCCATTAAATTTGCTGTGGGTGCAGCGTTCGACGATCTGCCAGGCCTGCGCCGATGTCGACAGCAGGGCGAGGGTCGCAATTGCGTAGAGGATTTTCATGTTGCCGCTCATCGATTTTCGGAGACGTTCTCCGTACGGCGTAGGTAATGCCGTAGCCGTTCGAGGCGCAACGCTAACCCTTTGTTAAGCTAAATAGCGTGGACAAAGGTTAAATCCGGAACCCGGAATTCTTCTGGTTTCTGCTACGCTGTCCCAAACTGGCCGCGCCCGTTCAGCGACGAGACAACATCGTCCGCCGTTGACACAGCGCGCGTGGAATTTGGCGTGAGCGCGCTACACCACGGTCCGATGCCGCTCGATGCAAGTGCGCAAAACCTCATCCATCGGCCTTGCCCACCAGTCGTTCGAGAAGATTTCGATCTCGGAATAGCCGGCAAAGCCCTGCGCCTCGACTGCCGATCGCACAGATGTGATGTCGATGACGCCGTCGCCCATCATGCCGCGGTCGTTGAGGATGTCCTTTGTGGGCACCAGCCAGTCGCAGACGTGAAACGCGAGCAGGCGATCCTTTCCGGCGCGCGCGATCTGAGGCATCAATTCGGGATCCCACCAGATGTGATAGACGTCGAGCGCCACGCCGAGCATGCCCGTGCGCTGCGGATCAAGCTGGTCGCAGATATCGAGCGCCTGCTTCGTCGTATTCACGCAGGCGCGATCGGCGGCATAGGCCGGATGCAGCGGCTCGATTGCGAGCGGCATGCTGGCTGCCCGCGCATATTCCAGCATTTCCGCGATGGCGTCATGCACCTGCGTGCGCGCGGTCAAAATATCCTTCGAGGCCGCGCTTCCCGGGCGCGAATATTGCGGCAAGCCCCCGGCGACCAGCACGATGCACGGCGCGCCCAGCGCCTTGGCTTCGTCGACCGCGCGGCGATTGTCGTCGCGCACTTCGCCGCGGCGCGACGCGTCGGAGGTGAACATGCCGCCGCGACAATAGCCCGACAATTCGAGGCCGGCGTCGCGCACCGCGCGCACGGCGCGATCGAGCCCGATCGCTGCGACCTGATCGCGCCATGGATCGATGGCGCGGATGCCGTGGCGCGCGCAAGCCTCGACGATGGCTGCGAGATCGCCCTGCTTGCGGACCGTCGCCGTATTCAGCGACAGCCAGCGATGATCGAAGGAAAAATCGCGCATCAGGGCTCGATGCCGCGCGTTGCCAGCATCGTCTTCATGCGCCGCGTCGCCAGTTCGGGATTGGAGAGCAGCCCGGCCTTGTCGGCCAGCCGAAACAGTTCGGCCAGATGCAGCGTCGAGCGCGTGCTCTCCTGCCCGCCGACCATGGTGAAATGATCCTGATGGCCGTTGAGCCAGGCCATGAACACGATGCCGGTCTTGTAGAACCGCGTCGGCGCCCGGAAGATATGGCGCGACAGCGGCACCGTCGGCCCCAGCACGTCGTGGAAGCCGGCCTCGTCGCCGGCCGCCAGCCGCGACAGCGCGTAGGACGCGGCCGGTGCGATGGCGTCGAAGATGCCGAGCAGCGCGTGCGAAAAACCCTGGTCGTCGCCGGCGATCAGTTCGGCATAGTTGAAATCATCGCCGGTATACATCTTGACGTTACTGTCGAGCCGCCGGCGCATGTCGATCTCGCGCTGCTTGTCGAGCAGCGAGACTTTGACGCCGTCGACCTTGGCCGCGTTGGCGTTGATGATGGCCACCGCCGTGTCCATCGCCTTGTCGAGGTCGGCGGTGCCCCAATAGCCCGCCAGCGCCGGGTCGAACATGTCGCCGAGCCAATGGATGATCACGGGCTCGCGGACCTGGCCCAGCACGCGGTTATAGACCTTGGCGTAGTCGTCGGCGCTGCGGCCGAGTTTTGCCAGTGCGCGCGAGGCCATCAGGATGATGCGGCCGCCGGCCTTCTCCACCGCCGCGATCTGTTCTTCGTAGGCGCGGATCACGTCGTCGATCGATTTCGCATCCTCCACCGCGAGGTGGTCGGTGCCGGCGCCGGAAAACACCAGCGCATTGCCCTTTGCTTTCGCCGCCTTCACCGAGCGCTGGATCAATTCCAGCGAGGTCGGCCAGTCCAGCCCCATGCCGCGCTGCGCGGTGTCCATCGCCTCGGCGACGCCGAGGCCGAGATCCCAGACATGCTCGCGGAACGCAATGGTGCGGTCCCAGTCGATCGCGGATGACAGCCACGGGTCGTTATCGGCGAGTGGATCAGCCACCACATGCGCGGCCGAGAAGGCCACGCGATTGAGCGTGCCTTCGAGCTTCGCCGGAAAAATCCGCGACGCCGCCAGGCGATAGGTTTCAATCGAACGATCCGCGGTCGGCAGTTTCAGCGACAGCGATGACATCGGCAGGACAGGCTTGTTCATGGTTGGGCCTCCTCACACCTTGATCGGGGCAACGTCGATCCAGCGCCGCTCGCGCCAGCTCTGCAACGCGCATTCGGCCAGCTGCACGCCCTTGGCGCCTTCCAGCAGCGTGTATTTATAGGGCGCATCCTCGCAGACGTGGCGGATGAACATCTCCCACTGCTCCTTGAAGCCGTTGTCGTAGACGACGTTCTCCGGGACCTTCTGCCAATCGGCGTAGAAATCATGGGTGCGCTTCTCGTCCGGATTCCATACCGGACGCGGCGTCGCCTGCCGGGCCTGGATCACGCAATCGGTCAGACCTGCGACCGCGGAGCCATGCGTGCCGTCGACCTGGAAGGTGACGAGATCGTCGCGGTAGACCCGCGTCACCCAGCTCATGTTGATATGCGCGATCACGCCGCCCTTGAGGCGGAAGGTGGCATAGGCGGAGTCGTCGGCGGTCGCGGTGTACTTCTTGCCCTTCTCGTCGAAACGTTCGGGAATATCCGTCGTGCCGAGGCAGGAGATGCTTTCGACCTCGCCGAAGAGGTTGTCGAGCACGTAGCGCCAGTGGCAGACCATGTCGAGAATGATGCCGCCGCCGTCCTCGCTGCGATAATTCCACGACGGCCGCTGCGCTTCCTGCCAGCCGCCCTCGAACACCCAGTAGCCGAACTCGCCGCGCACCGAGAGCATGCGGCCGAAGAAGCCGGAATCGCGCAGGAACGCGAGCTTCTTCAGGCCCGGCAGAAACAGCTTGTCCTGCACCGTGCCGTGCTTGACGCCCTTGGCGTTGGCAAGCTTCAGCACCGCGACCGCCTCCTCCAGATTGGTCGCGATCGGCTTTTCGCAATAGACGTGCTTGCCGGCGTTGATCGCCTTCGTCAGCAGCGAGGGACGCGCCTGCGTGGTGGCGGCATCGAAGAAGATCGTGTCGCTCTTGTCGGCCAGCGCCTTGTCGAGATCGGTCGACCAACGCTCGACATTGAAGCGCTTGGCGAGCAGCTTTACCTTTTCCGCATCGCGACCGATCAGGATCGGGTCGGGCAGCATGCGGTCGCCGTTCGCGAGCACCACGCCGCCCTGGTCGCGGATCGCGATGATGGAGCGGATCAAATGCTGGTTGAGGCCCATGCGGCCGGTCACGCCGTTCATGATCAGGCCGAGGCGCTTGGTCGTCATACTGCTTTCTCCAGGGGAATTTTTGCTGTGGGCCGCGCTAGCGGCTGCATCGTGGACCAGTCCGGATGAACTGAAGTGGCGAAGCCGGGTGTCGTCAGCGATCCCGTCAGGAGATCGCCGTCGTGGATCGCGAGCCGGATTTTGCTGCCGTCGCGAACATAGAGATCGGGATGGCTGGCGAGAAACGCCTCCGCTTCGGCCGCCGGCGTGTCGCCGAAGCCGTCGACATAATGGTGGCCGTTGCGTTCGGCATGGGTGACGCCGATCAGCGCGCCGAGCGCGAGATCCTGCTGCACGGCGAGGCCCGCCTGACAGGTCAGATCCTCGCCGGCGATGAAGCATTTTTCACCGCCCGCGCTCCATTTCGCCGCGCGGGTCGCGTTGATCACCGACTTGTAGATGCCCTTGCAGGATTTCGAGGAGATGCCGCGATAGCCGAGCGCCCGCGCCGCCGGGAACGCGTCGTAGGAATTGTCGGCTTCGTCGACGATGAAGTCGCGTTGTGCCAGCGCGCCGAGTGGCGATTGACGCGTGATGTCGCGCGGCATCGGCTGTTCGATATACAGCAGCTTTGGCGCGATCGGCTGCAGCGCTGCGTCGCGATCGAGCCGATCGACCAGTGCGCTCAGCGCAGCAAGATCGGCGTATTGCTCGTTGGCGTCGAGCGTGACGCGGTAGTCGTACGGCAGCGTGGCGAGTTCCTTGCCGATGCGGATCAGACGATCGGCGTCGTGCGCGGGATCGCCGTTGAGCTTGAGCTTGAAATAGCGCGCGCCGGCGTTCTCTCTGATGTCGGCGACACCGCCCTCGCCTTCGACCTTGTCATCCATGCCGACCGTGTGCCGGATCGCGACGCGCTCCAGCCGCTTGCGTCCTGCAAGAAACTCCGACACGTCGGCATCGGTCAGGTCGCGCGACAGCCGCGCATCGACGCCGGCGATATTGGCCGCCATGCCGTCAAAGAAGTTGGTCCCCGTACATCGCAGCAGCGCATCCAGGATCGCCTTGTCGATTTCGGCCGGCCCGTAAGCCGCCGCCAGCGGCGGGATATCTTCCCTGGCGCAGGCCTCGATCTGCGCGCCGATACAGGCTGCATGCAGTCCGAACGCGGTCTCGAAGCCGGAATGCGCCAGATAGAGCTCGCGCGCGATCAGCAGCGAGCGGCGCAGCTCCGTGACCGTTTCTTCCGGTGAGAGATGCGGCCGCTTGTCGAACCATTTTGGCACCAGGAATTCGGCGCTGGCTCCCGTCGCCCTACCCTTGCCTTCGACCTCGATCTCGACGCGCACAAAGGCCTGCGGCGTCGCGTTGATGACGACCGCGCCGAACCGGAACGGCCGGGCGAAGGTGACCGGTCGCTCGAAGAAGGAGATGTCTCGTACGGCCAAACGATACGGCATCAAGCCAGCTTTCAGTCCAGCGCGCTTTGGGTGAAGAAATGCTTGCGAATCCGCTGCACCAGTTCGGTGAAGGCGGGATCGGCCATCGAATCCAGCGAGCGCGGGCGCGGCAGCGGCACGTCGTAGATCGCGGCGATCGCGCCGGGCCGCTCGGTCATGACCAGCACGCGGTCGGCGAGAAACACGGCCTCCGGAATCGAGTGCGTGATCAGCAGCACGGTCTTGCCGGTCTCGCGCTGGATCCGCATCAGCTCGACATTCATCTTCTCGCGCGTCATGGCGTCGAGCGCGCCGAACGGCTCGTCCATCAGCATGATTTTTGGATCGTGCACCAGCGCGCGGCAGATCGAGGCGCGCTGCTGCATGCCGCCGGACAATTGCCAGGGCAGCTTCTTCTCGAACCCTTCGAGCCCGACCAGCTTCAATAGCGCCTTCGCCCGCGGCAGATATTTTTCGCGCGGCAGTTTCTTCATGTCGATCGGCAACATCACGTTGGACAGGATGTTGCGCCATGGCAGCAATAGCGCGTTCTGGAACACGATGCCGACATTGCCGTGCGGCTTCGTCACCCGTTCGCCTTCGACCAGGATCTCGCCGGTCGAGGGCGCGAGCAGCCCGGAGATCATCTTCAGCAGCGTGGACTTGCCGCAGCCGGACGGGCCGACCACGACAAAGAACTCGCCTTCGTTGATGTGGAAATCCAGCGGCCGCAGCGACGGCACGTCGCCGTCGCGCGAACGATAGGTTTTCGAGACGCCGGAGAGTGTGATGCCAGACGCCGCGGCGCCGGCGCGATCGGACACCAGGCGCAGATGTGCGCCTGGTTGATTGGACTCGGATGGTTTGGTCGCCGGGTTCATTGGAAACGCCCTCTCCACCCGTCGTCCCTGCGAACGCAGGGACCCATACGCCGTGCCATCTCATTGAGGCACGGCGGTAGAGACCTTCTGCAACAATCAAGGCCGGTGGCTATGGGTCCCCGCGTGCGCGGGGACGACGACAGATTTGTCATCAGTCCGCTCACGAACCGCCCTGCGGCAGATAGTCGTTGGTGTAAAACGCCTTCGGATTGTCCTTGGCCTTGGCATCCAGCCCGCCATACTCGACCATCAGGTTGACCGTGTCGGTCATGTTCTGGTCGGTGACCTGGAACGGCCGCTTGTTCTTGGTTTCCGCCGTGCGGTAGAGCGGGATCGTCAGCTCAAAGCCCTGCGTCAGCGTTTCGATCTTGCCGCCCTTCGGGTTGGCGTCGAGGATCGACTGCGCGGCGCCCTTGGCATCCTTCTCGGCGGCTTCGACCGCTTTCGTCGTCGCCGACATGAAGCGCTTGACCAGGTCGGCATTGGCCTTGACGAACTCGGTGTTGGCGACGATGCCGGAGCAGACCATGTTGATGCCGTAGTCGGCGAACTTGATCGCGTTGACGTCCTTGCCGGTGGCGTCCTTGATCTTCATCGACTGGTCCATGACGTAGCCGAGCAGCAGGTCGGCCTGGCCGTTGATCACGGCGTTCAGCTTGGTCTGGCCGTCGCCCGCCACCGTCTGAAAATCGCTTTCCTTCAGGCCGGTCTTCTTCAGGAACAGCGGCCAGATCTGCGTCATCGAGTCGGCCGGCGTGATCGCCACCGTCTTGCCCTTGATGTCCTCGGGCTTCTTGATGTTCTTTTCGACAAAGCCCATCGCCGACATCGGGCTGGTCTGCAGCAGCACGCCGGTGGCGGTGATCGGGGCGCCCTTCACGGCCGCGCGCATCATGGTGGGCACGTCGACATAGCCGAAATTGGCGGTCTTGGCCGCAACCGCCTGCGTGGTCGCCGCCGAACCGCGGCCTTCCTGGATTTCGAGGTCGATGCCCTCGGCGGCATAGATGCCCTTGGCCTTGCCGTAATAGAACGGCGCGTGCTCGCCATAGACGTACCAGTTCAGCATCAGCACGACCTTGTCGGCGGCCGATGCGGGAAGCACCGAAAGCGCGGTCCAGATCAGGGCGGCGGAGATTGCCGCTCATCGTTCGTCATCATTGTCTTCCTCCCGGTGGTGTTGGTGCGGCCCTTGGATAGGCCGCTTGTTGGTTTGTCTTACGAAGCAAAAATGATGTCGTCGCGCTGGCTGACGTGCCAGGGGATCACGAGGCGTTCGATGCGGTCGACGACCCAGAACAGGACCACGCCGAGCAGCGCGAGGATCACCAGCGCGGCAAACATCGTCGGCAGGTCGAAGGTGCCGATCGAGCGCTGCAGCACATAGCCGATGCCGGAATTGGAGCCGACGAACTCACCGACCACGGCGCCGACGACCGCGAGCGTGATGGAGACCTTCAGCCCGGAGAAGATCGCGGGCATCGCATGCGGCAGGTTGACGGCGCAAAACACGCGAAAACGGCTGCCCTGCATGGCGCGGGCGAGATCGACCATGTCAGGATCGACCGACTTGAAGCCCTGCACGGCGGACACCACGACAGGGAAGAAGCCGAGCAGGAACGCGGAAATTACCTTCGGGATGATGCCGAAGCCGAACCACACCACGAACAGCGGCGCGATCGCGATCTTCGGCACCGATTGCGAGAACACCAGCAGCGGATAGACGTAGCTTTCCACCGTCTTCGATCCCGCGATCAGCATGGCGACGGGAATGCCGAACACCGCCGACAGCAGGAAGCCGCAGATGGTGGCGTAGGTGGTCGGCCAGGCCTGCCGCAGCAGCTCCGGCCAATCGGTCCACAGCACCGCCACGACATCGCCGGGCGCCGGGATCTGGTAGGCCGGAATCTGGAACAGGCGGATGGTCGAGGTCCCAGGCCACCACGATGAACAGCAGGAACAGAAACGGCCGCACCCACGCAGCATTCAGCGCCTTCGACACGCCGCTCTCGCGCTTCAGCTCCGCCACGTCCCGCTCCCTGCTGATCGTCTTTTCGGGGGAGAAATTAACCCGTTGGATAAATACTGGCAAGCGGGTTTTCGTGCGGCCATTCTGTCGTTCCTGCGAACGCAGGAACCCATAACCACCGAAGCTAATTGTTGCGCAGGATCAAAGACTACCGCCTGACATCGAGGGCCGCGGCGTATGGGTTCCTGCGTTCGCAGGAACGACGGCTACACCGGCTGATGCGCCGGGGACCGCACGCCCGGCAATGCCGGCTTGCCGAAATCCGCCGTCGACTTTCCCGTCAGCGCCGCCAGCACCAGCGCCACCATGTGGGCAAGGCGCTCGTCCCTCGCGTCCTTCTTCAGGAGGTCGCGGCCGAAGATCACCGAGAGCGTGGCGCTGTTGGAGAGGTAGAAGAAGCACAGCGCGGCGATCGAAATGTAGAGCTGCACCGGATCGACGGCGACGCGAAAATCGCCGCTTTCGACGCCGCGCGTCACCACGGTGCGGATCATCTCGACGAACGGCGAATGCATCGATTTGACCTTGGTGGAGCGCTTCAGATGGCGCGCCTTGGCGAGGTTCTCGGTGTTGAGCAGCGCCAGAAATTCCGGGTTGCGGAGAAAATAGTTCCAGGTGAAGTCGATCAGCCGTTCGATCGCCTCGGGCGGATCGAGATGTTCGAGATCGAGCCCGCGCTCCTCGGAACGGATCTTGTCATAGGCGCCTTCGAGCACTGCGAGATAGAGGTCTTCCTTGTTGCCGACGTGGTAATACAGCATGCGCTTGTTGGCGCCGGCATTGGCCGCAATGCGATCGACGCGCGCGCCGGCCAGGCCATGGGCGGCGAACTCCTGCTTGGCGGCCTCGAGAATGCGGATCCGCATCCCCTCGGGGTCGCGCTGCCATTTCTGAACGCGTTTTGCCTTGGCCAATTTCAGTCGCCCGGTGATTGCATCGGGCAAGCCTTAGCATGCAAGGCACGGTTTGAGAAATGTCGCAGGCCGCCTTCCCTTCCCCTTGGGAGAAGGTGGCGCGAAGCGCGGATGAGGGGTTCCTCCACGCCGGTCTGTGCTCGTGGAGAGACCTCACCCGTCGCGACTCGTCCGCCACCCTCTCCCAAGGGGAGGGGAAAATCAGCTTCCCCGACGACGGCTGCACCAGCAGCGTGGGTACGCCGCAGGTGCCGCTGCGCACCGTCATCACCCGCGTTCCCGGCTTGCGGCCGGTGCGGACTTCCGAGACGTCGACGCCGGCCGCAACGAGCCGCGCACGGGTGGCGTCGATGTCGGAGACGCGCCAGCACAGGCCGCTCAGCCGGTCCTGCGACGTATCTTTCTGCTTGCCCGGCCGGTGCGTGACCTCGACAATGAGATCGCCGCAGCGGAAGAACATCAGCCGGCCCCAATCCGGATGCGAGCGGTCGAGCGCCATGTCGAGGCCGAGCCGGGCGCCATAGAGGGCGGCGGCCCGCTCGGGGTCCGACGTCGAGACCACGACATGGTCCATCGCCGTGATCGAACCCGTCGTGGTTCGCACCGACAGCGGCCGCTCCTTGTCGCGCTCGAGGAAGAACAGGCGGACGCCGCGCGAGGCCTCCGTTGCCGTTCGTGTGCGCTTCCATGACAGCGTCGCGCCGGAGATCGCGTCGCGGCTTTCGACCTCGGCAACGGGATCAGGCTTCAGCGTCAGCCGGTCGAGCCTGCGATGCATTTTGGCGATGTCGCTGGTCCGGAAGCAGATGCTTGCGAGCCCTTCGCCCTGGGCCGCAAGCACCGCACGGATTCGATCCGCATTGGCGCCCTCACCGTTCGGCGCCACCAATTCCAGCGTCGTGTTGTCGAGCGTGAACAGGACACGGTCGGCGCCATCGCCGCCGTACTGCCAGGCGGGCGCGCGCGCAAACAAGGTCTGGTATGCGGTGGAGGCCGCGTTGATGTCGCCGGTCAGAACGACGACGTGGTCCAGGCTGGTGATCACGGGAACAGGCCTCGCGTGTTCTTGGCGGCGCGGACCTTCTCCACGCCGATCGCCATCGCCGCGGTCCGATGCGGGATGTTGTCCGCCTTGGCGCGCGTCAGCATGTGGTCGAAGGCGCGATCGAGGATGGCGTATTCGCGCCGCGTCACCTCCTCTTCTTCCCAGAACAATTGCTGCAGGTCCTGCACCCATTCGAAGTAGCTGACCACGACGCCGCCGGAATTGCAGAGAATGTCGGGGATCAAGAACACTTCGCCCTGGCGCTTTTCCAGCACGAGGTCGGCGTCCGGCGTGGTCGGGCCATTGGCGGCCTCGGCCAGCACCCGGCATTTGAGGTTCTCGGCGACCCTGGCGTCGATCACCCGCTCCATCGCTGCCGGCACCAGGACGTCGCAGGGCAATGTGAGCAATTGCTCGGGATCGAAGGCGAGCTGGTTGGAGAAGCCGGCAATGCTGCCGTGCGTGCCCGCATGGTGCATCAGCGCAGGAATATCGAGTCCCTTCGGATCGTGCAGCGCGCCGGTGTGATCGCTGATCGGCGATGATCTTCAGCCCGTATTGATGCAGCTCCAGCGCCGCATACGATCCGACATTGCCAAAGCCCTGGATCACGGCGGTCGCGGTGCCCGGATTGATCGACAGCTCCTTCAGCACGCGCCGGGCGAGATAGGCGACGCCGCGCCCGGTCGCCTCGCGCCGGCCGAGCGTGCCGCCCGACGATACCGGCTTGCCGGTGACGATCTCGGTCACGGTGCGGCCCTGGTACATCGAATAGGTGTCCATGAACCAGGCCATCACCTGCTCATTGGTGCCCATGTCGGGCGCCATCACGTCGGTATGCGGGCCGACGAAGGGAATCATCTCCTGCATGTAGCGGCGCGACAGCGCCTCCAGTTCGCGCCTGGAGATGGTGGTGAGATCGACATTGACGCCGCCCTTGGCGCCGCCATAGGGCAGCCCGACGAGCGCGCATTTCCAGCTCATCCAGATCGCCAGCGCCGCGACCTCGCCGATGTCGACGGAGGGCGCGAATCGCGTGCCGCCCTTGGTCGGGCCCGAGCGTGAGGTGATGCTGCACCCGGTAGCCCTCGAATACCGCGACCGTGCCGTCGTCGCGGTGAATCGGGCAGGAAACGGTGATGGCGCGCTTCGGCATCAGGATCCGGTCGCGCTCGTCCATCGGAATTTCGAGATGGTTGGCGATGACGCCGAACTGGTTTACGGCCATGTCGAACACCGGGCCGGAATAAACGGTCATCGTTCCCTCCACTTTTGTCGGACCGCAGGGAAACCCGGGCAGCCGTCAGCCGTTATACGGCCGTATGCCCAGGGCCTCTAAGACCCCCAAGAACGGTCGTATTCTCCTCATACTCCCTTCTCAAGCTGCAAAGACGGCACGGTTGCGAATAATTTCAGCGAATGCATCCGATAACCGGTGCTAATGTATCTGCGCCGGGCCGGGACCACCCCTCAGCTCATGACGGAAAACGAATGCAGGCTCTCTTCATCGGACAGACCTATATCGACGTTACCTTCATCACCGACCACATGCCGACCGGCGACGAAAAACACGTCGCCTCCGACTATGCGGTGTCCTTTGGCGGCAATGCCGTCACCGCGGCATTCTGCTGCGCCAAGCTCGGCATCGTGCCCGACCTGATTGCGACCGTCGCCAATGACTGGCTCGGCCGCATGTTTCAGGACATGAGCGCGAAGTATGGAATCTCGATCCATCCGCGCAAGGTCAATTCGTCTTCGCTGTCCTTCATCATGCCGAAGGACGGCAAGCGCGCCATCGTGCGCTGCCGCGACGACGAGCATATCCATCCCTTCCCGATGCTCAATCTGAAGGGCTGCCGCGCGCTGCATGTCGACGGCCACCAGCCCGATGCCGCGCTCCATTACGCAAAACTCTGCCGCGAGGACGGCATCCTGACGTCGCTCGACGGCGGCGGCCTGCGCACCAATACGCATGAGCTGCTGGAATTCATCGACGTCGCCATCGTCGCCGAGCGGCTGTGCGAGCAGATGGACAAGACGCCGGAGGGCATGCTGGATTATCTCAAGAGCCGCGGCTGCCGGGTCGGCGGCGTCACCATGGGCGAACAGGGCCTGCTCTGGTATGACGAGACCGGCGCCGTCCGCAAGCTGCCGGCGCTGCCGATCGCACCCGAACGCGTGATCGATACCAATGGCGCCGGCGACGTATTTCACGGTGCCTACGTCTACTCGTATCTCAGCAGTCCCTCAAAAGGCTGGCAGGAGCATTTCGAGTTTGCGCGCGCGGCCTCGACCTTCAAGATCCAGCGCCTCGGCAACGAGGCGGGATTGCCGACGCTCGCCGATATCGATACCGTCAGGCAGGAATTCCAGATCGGGCGCAAGAAGGAATTTTGGGATTAGGATATGGGGCGTGTCTTCGTCGCCGGCAGCATCAACATGGATGTCGTGGCGACAGCCGACCGGCATCCGAAGGTCGGTGAGACCGTCGCCGGTCAAGCCGTGCATTACTTTCCGGGCGGCAAGGGCGCAAATCAGGCGGTCGCCGCCGCGAAGCTCGGTGCATCGACCGCGCTGATCGGCCGGCTTGGCATCGATGCGTTCGGCCAGCAGTTGCGGACGTTCCTCGCCGCGCAAGGCGTTGATCTCGCGCTCGTCAAGGACACGCGCGGATATCCACACCGGAACGGCGATCATCACGGTCGCCGATGCCGACAACACCATCGTGGTCGTTCCCGGCGCCAACGCGCTGGTCAGTGCGGAGGATGTCGCCGCTCCTGCGCTAGCCAAGGGCGACGTCGCCGTCAGCCAGTTCGAAATTCCGTTGCCCACGATCAGCGCCTTCTTCAAACGGGCGCGCGCGGCCGGTGCGACCACGATCCTCAACCCAGCGCCGGCCATCGCCTGCGGACCGGAGTTGCTTGCGCTCGTTGACGTCCTGGTCCTCAACGAGACCGAGCTTGGGTTTCTTGCGAACACCGAACTTCACGATAGCGACGAGCCTGCCCGCTTCGTCGAAGCGGCGAGGCGCCTGCAAGCAGGCGCGAACGCAATCATCTGCGTGACCCTGGGCAAGCGTGGCGTGCTTGCGCTTGTGAATGGCGAAGCATCGTTGATTGCCGGGCACGCGGTGAAGGCGGTGGATACGACCGGCGCCGGCGACTGCTTCGTCGGCGCCCTCGCCGCGCAATTGGCCGGCGGCACGGCAATCCACGACGCGCTCACCTACGCCAATGCCGCGGCGTCGATCTCGGTGCAGCGGATGGGCGCCGCGCCGTCGATGCCGACGGCCGCGGAGGTCGCGTCGGTTTTACGTTCGTAGCTTCGTAGGGTGGGCAAAGGAGCGCAAGCGACGTGCCCACCATGTATCAACGCGCACGCTGCGAGATGGTGGGCACGCTCCGCTTTGCCCACCCTACAAGGCGAGCTTCAACCCAGTGCGCTCTTGAGGTCGAAGCCGCTATCAGCCGCCTGCTCGGGCGTGATCGAGCCGTGGGCGGCGAGCAGGCGCCGTCCGAACATGTGGTCGCCGGCGCGGTTGACCGACTCGATGCCGACGAGCTGCCCGGCCTTGTAGCAGAACACCGAGAACGCGCCCGCGGCGCGATCGCCGCGCACCACCACGCGGTCATAGCCGGTGGTCAGCCCCACCATCTGCAGCTTGTCGGGTCCCTGATCGCTCCAGAACCACGGCAGGCCGTCATAGGGCTTTGCGTCGCCGGTCAGCCGGGCCGCGACACAGCGCGCATGGTCGGTGGCGTTCTGCACCGACTCCAGCCGCAGCGAGCCGCCGAACCGCGGGCTGGCATAGAGCGCGCAATCGCCGATCGCCGAGATGTTTGGGTCGGAGGTCAGCAAATGCTCGTCGACCACGATGCCGGCCGCGACCTTCAGCCCCGCTTCCGCCGCCAGTTCGACATTGGGCAGGACGCCGACGCCGACCACGATCAGATCGGCCTTGATATGCCGCCCGTCGCTGAGGCTTACGCCCGTCACCTTGCTGCCGTCGCTCTCGATGCTCGTGACCTGCACGCCGAGGTGAATGCGGATGCCGGCCGCGGTGTGCCGCGATTGAAAATGTTCCGAGATTTCCGCGGTCACCGCGCGCGCCATCACGCGCGGCGCGAGCTCGATGACGTCGACTTCGAGGCCCTTGGCCCGCGCGGTCGCGGCGAATTCCAGGCCGATGAACCCGGCGCCGATCACGATGACGCGCTGGCCCGGCGCGATGTGGTCGCGCAGCGACTGGCTCTCGTCGAGCGTCCGCAAGTAGCGCACGCTGTCGAGGTTGGCGTTGGGAATGTCGAGCAGGCGATTGCGCGCACCGGTCGCCAGCACCAGATGGCCGTAATCGAGCGAACCGCCTGAGGCGAGCAGCACCTTGCGCGCGGCGCGGTCGATCGACACCGCGCGACCCGCGATCAGATCGATGTTCTGGTCGGCATAGAATTTTTCCGGGCGGAACATCAGGCTGTCAGGCCCGCCGGTCCCCTTCAGATAGGCCTTGGACAGCGGCGGCCGCTGGTACGGCAGATGGCCTTCATCGTTCAGCAGCGCGATGCGCTCGGAAAAGCCGTGCTGGCGCAGCGACATCGCAAGCTGGAAGCCCGCGTGGCCCGCGCCGATGATGACAACCGGTCCTGCTGTCATGGAAACTTCCTACGTTCGAGCGCACGGGAATGACCCATGTCGTGTTCTCTCCACCGATTTCGGCTTGCATGTCTCGTCCCGCGGAAGCGGCGCTCGTGTCCGTCCCGAACGATGACAGGCCCCATCTGACCTCATGGCGCAAGGCGACGCAAGCGCGCCGTCACCCGGCCGGAAGGAGATATTTTGCAGGTCCAGGCCGGGATTGTCACCTGTTACCTTCTGCTATTTAAATACCCGCCCGCTACGAGCCGAGGCCAAGCCATGCCGACATCAGATGATTCTGCCGCTCCCGCCCTGCTCCGGATCGAGGGTCCGATCGCCACCATCACCCTGAACCGGCCTGCGGCCTTCAATTCCATCAACCTGTCGATCGCGCAGAAGCTGGAGCAGCTCGGCGCGGAAGTCGAGCGCAACGACGCGATACGCGTGCTTGTCATCGAGGGCGAAGGCCGCGCCTTCTCGGCCGGCGGCGATCTGCAGACCATTGGCGCCGCCGCCGCCAACGACACCGTCGCGCCCGTCGTCGGCGAATTATTGAAGCACTACCACGCCTTCATCGAGACGCTGCGGCGGATGCCAAAGATCGTCCTCTCCAGCGTCCACGGCTCGGCCGCCGGCGCCGGCATGGGGCTCGCCTTCGTCACCGATCTCTGCATTGCCGCCGACGACGCCCGCTTCACGCCGGCCTATGCCAAGATCGGCGTCTCGCCGGACGGCGGCAGCACCGTCGGCATGGTCGGCACCGTCGGCACCCGCCGCGCGCTGCAGATATTTCTGGCCGAGGACAGTTTTACCGCGCAGCAGGCCTATGAATGGGGACTGGTCGCCCGCGTCGTTCCGGCGGCGGAGCTGAAGGCAGAGACGCGCAAATTCGCCGAGCGGCTGGCGCAGAACCCGCCGGCCGCGATCGCAGGCACCAAGTCGCTGGTGTATCAGGCGGCGGTCACGCCGGTGAAACAGCAGCTCGATGCCGAGGAAAAGGGAATCATCGATGCCATGCTCACCGAAGATTTTCGGGTCGCGGTGAAGAAGTTCACCAGCAAGGGGAAGTGAGAAGATTGCCAATCACTCTCCGTCGTCCCTGCGAACGCAGGGACCCATACGCCGCGGCGGCAATTGTTTTGCAAGGCGTCAGCCATCTGGCTTCCGCCGATAGCACAACGCGGTATGGGTCCCTGCGTTCGCAGGGACGACTTCGCGGCTAGTTCGGGCAGATATACCCCGTGCCTCCAGGCGCCTTGAAGCAGCCGACCGATTCCGGGATCACCTGCTTCGGCAGCCACAGCACCACCTTCGGGAAATAGATCGTGAAGGTGATGGTGACCAGGAACACCACATAGATCGGCAGCGCCGCCCGTAACGCCTTGGAGAACGGCACACCGACGAATTTCGAGGCCATCAGCAGCACCAACCCATATGGCGGCGTGATCAACCCGAATGCCAATGTCGCGATCAGCACGACGCCCATGTGCACGGCGTTGATGTCGCCGGCCTGGGTCAGCGTGTTCACCAGCGGCATGAAGATGATGATGGTCGGCACCGGCTCGATGAAATCGCCGACCACGGTGAACAACAGCACCAGCAGCAGCATGATCAGATGCGGATCGCTGCCGGCGATCGAGGTGATCCAGTCGGCGATCACGGAGGCGCCGCGCAGGTAGGCCAGCATCCAGCCGAACGCGTTGGCGGCGCCGATCGTGATCAGCGGCAGCGAGAAGATCAGCCCGGCCAGGCAGAAATCATAGGGGATGTTCTTGAAGTGCCCGCGGTTGAGCGCGGGGATCACCACCGCGATGATCCAGATCACGGCGACGACGCCGGCTTCCGTCGGCGTGAAGGCGCCGGTCAGGATGCCGCCGAGCAGGATGACCGGGATCATCAGCGGCAGAATGGCGTCGCCCGCCGCGAATACGATCTGCTTCAACGGCGCGCGCGGCCTCTGCATCCCCGTCGGCCCGAAGAAGTAGCAATAGATCATCAGGCCGAAGCCGATCATCAGCCCGGGCACGACGCCGGCCATGAACAGCCCGGCAATCGAGACGTTGCCCACCGCACCATAGACCACGGCGGTGATGCTCGGCGGCACCAGGGCTGCGATGGTGGACGCGGCGGCGATGATCGCGGCGATGAAGGCAGGGCTGTACCCCTCCTTCTTCATCGGCCCGCCCAGCGCGCGGGTCATCACGGCGACGTCGGCGGTGGTCGATCCCGACATTTCCGAGAAGAACATCGAGAACACGACCACGACCTGCGAGAGTCCGCCCCTGATATGCCCGACCAGCGACAGCGACAGGTTCGCTATTCGCACCACCACGTTGGCCGAACTCATGAGTTCGCCGACCAGCAGGAAGAACGGGATCGCCAGCAGCGCTTCGGAATCCACGCCGTCGAAGATCTTCTGCATGATGGCGGCGAGCGAGACGTCGGACAGCAGCGCGCCGACGAACACCCCGGCCATCAGCGAGAACGGCACCGGCACACCGAGATAGCCGAAGAACAGGAAGCAGAACGTCATCAGGCCGAGAATGACGGGCGAACTCACGGCTGCACCCTGTTCTGGAAGCTGGCGTCGGCCGGCGCAATGTCGCCGGAGTCTTCAAGCGGCGGCTCGGGATGGTCAAAGCCGTTGCGGATTCCGTTGACGAGCTGCTCGACGGTGAACAGCGCGATCAGGACGCCGGACAGCGGGATCGCGGCATAGAGCGAGGCGATCGGCGTATTCGACGGCAGCCGGAAACTGCCAAAGCCCCGGAGATAGTTGATGTAGCCGTAATAGATCAGGACCCCCGCCACCGCGAGCACCACGACGCGGATCAGGATTTCGACGATCAGCCGCGGCGTGCCATGCATCGCCTCGGAGACCGCCGTCAGATAGAGGTGGTCGTTGCGGCGCGTGGCGACCGCGGCGCCGATGAAGATCGCATAGACGAACAGCGTCGAGGTCACTTCCTGCAGCCACAGCCAAGGGCTGCCAATGGTCCGTGTGACGATGTCGGCGGTGACGGACAGCGAGAAATCCGAAGCACAATACGCCGCAGATCGATCATCAGGAACAGTTCGAGCCGGTCGAACGACGCGCCATTTCAGGTGATGCTGCCGTTGCAGGACCAGTTTGTCGGCAATGGACATCGTTGAATTCTCTGTTGTCAGACCCGACTCTCTCGTCGTCCCGGCGAACGCCGGGACCCATAGCCACCGACGTCTGTTGTTTGCGAAGGCTGGCTGACCGATCGCTTGAACCGACAGGCCGCGGCGTATGGGTCCCGGCGTTCGCCGGGACGACTCGCGGATGGGACAGAGCTAGTTGATCGCCCGGATCAGCGTCTTGATCTTGTCGGCGTGCGGGCCGAGATCCTTGGCGAGCTTGTCGAGATAGGGATCGGCGATCTTCTGGAAGCTCGCCTTGTCGACGTCCTTGACGATCTTGACGCCCATCTTCTCGAGCCTCGTCGCGGCGGTGTTCTCCAGCTCGAACGCCCGCTTCGGCTCCTGCACGCTGACGTCGCGCGCGGCGGCCGTCACCCATTTCTTCTGGTCGTCGTTGAGGCTCTGCCACAGCTTGTCGCTGATCCACAGGATGCAGTTGTTGGCCTCGTGACTGGTCATCGACATCACCGGCGCGACTTCATAGTGCTTGTTGATCATGTAGACGTTGACCGCGTTCTCGCCGAAATCCACCACGCCGGTTTGCAGCGAGGTGTAGACGCTGCCGAACGGCATGTGCACCGTCTGGGCGCTGTAGGCCGGGAACATCAGGTCTTCCGTCGCGGTCGCCTGAACGCGGACCTTCAGGCCTTTCATGTCCTCGGGCTTGCGCACTTCCTTCTTGCCGTACATGTGCCGGAAGCCCTGGGTGCCGAGGCCGATGGCGTGAATGCCCTGCGTGGTGGTGTCGATCATGTCGCGAACGGCTTCGAACACCTTCTCGTCGCCGAGCGCCTTGATGTTGTGTTCTTCCGAGCGGAACAGGAAGTGCAGCGACATCACGCCGGCCTGCGGCGAGATCGTCGACGTGTTGGCGGATGACACGACCGCGAAATCGAGGTCGCCGGCCTTCACGAGCTGCAGGAGCTGGGGTTCCTGCCCGAGCTGCGCGCCGGGAAACTGGTCGATCAGCATCGTGCCCTTGCTCAACTCCTTCAGCTTCGCCGAGAAGATGTCGTAGGCGATGCTGTAGCCGGAGTTGAGCTGCTGGTCGTGCGCGAAGCGATAATGCTTGGTTTCCTGCGCGGCTGCACCGGTAGCGAGCATGATGGCTGCAGCGGCAACCGCCGCGAATATCGATTTGCCTGGATTCCCCATGACGCGTCTCCCCCTTGGTTTGATTTTTCCCAATCAAACCATCAGGGGAACGAGATTGTCAATAAAGTCTCGGCAATTATCTGCGATATTCGGCGAATATCAGCGCGACATAGTCCGAGTAATTGTCGACAATCTTGCCTCGACCTAGGCTAATCCTTGCCCTGCCCGCGCATGAAATCGAAGTCGCAGCCTTCGTCGGCCTGCAAAATCGTCTCGTTGAACAGGTGCGCGTAGCCACGTTTGGCCCAATCCGGCGTGACGGCCGGCGCCAGCGCCGCGCGGCGCTTCTCCAGTTCCGCCGCATCGACCAGCAGATCGATGCTGCGTTTCGCGACATCGAGGCGGATCATGTCGCCGTTCCTGACCAGCGCCGAGCGGACCGCCCACGGCGGATTCCGGCGTGATGTGCAGCACGATGGTGCCGAACGCGGTGCCGCTCATGCGCGCATCCGATATCCGCACCATGTCCTTGACGCCGCCGCGCGCGAGCTTCTTCGGGATCGGCAGATAGCCCGCCTCCGGCATGCCGGGCGCCCCCTTGGGGCCGGCATTGCGCAGCACCAGCACGTCGTCGGCGTTGACGTCGAGATCGGGATCGTCGACCCGCAGCGTCATGTCCTCGACGGACTCGAACACCACGGCGCGGCCGGTATGCTGCAGCAGTTTCGGGCTTGCCGCCGATTGCTTGATGACGGCGCCGCGCGGCGCGAGGTTGCCGTGCAGGATCGCCATCGCGCCTTCGGGCTTGATCGGATTGTCGCGCGGACGGATGGCGTCCTGCCCCGGCACGTCCTCGGCGTCGGCGACGATTTCGCGCAGCGTCTGTCCTGTGATGGTCTTCGCATCGAGATCGATGAGGTCGCCGAGTTGCGCCATCAGCTTCGGCACGCCGCCGGCATGATGGAAGTGCTCCATGTAATGCTCGCCTGACGGCTTCAGATCGACCAGCACCGGCACCTCGCGGCCGAGCCTGTCGAATGTCGTCGAGGTCGATCTTGTGCGGCGAGCGATGCGCCATCGCGGTGAGATGGATCAACCCATTGGTCGAGCCGCCGATCGCCTGCATGACGACCTGCGCGTTGCGGAACGATGCCGCGGTCAAGAGTCTCGCTCGGCTTCGGCCCCTTGGCCTTTGCCATGGCGGCCGCGACCTTGCCGCTCGCTTCTGCCGAGCGAAACCGCTCGGCATGCGGCGCGGGAATTGTCGCACTCATCGGCAGCGACAGTCCGAGCGCTTCGGTGACGCAGGCCATGGTCGATGCCGTTCCCATCACCATGCAGGTGCCGACCGACGGCGCGAGCCGGCCATTGACGGCTTCGATCTCCGACGTCGTCGATTTCGCCGGCGCGGTATTTGCCCCACAGCCGTCGGCAATCGGTGCAGGCGCCCAGCACTTCGCCCTTGTGATGCCCGACCACCATCGGTCCGACGGGAATGACGACGGTCGGCAGATCGGCGCTGATCGCGGCCATGATCTGGGCCGGCAGGGTCTTGTCGCAGCCGCCGATCACGACGATGGCATCCATCGGCTGGGCGCGGATCATCTCCTCGGTATCCATCGCCATCAGATTGCGCAGATACATCGAGGTCGGATGCGAAAAACTTTCGGCGATCGAGATGGTCGGAAACACCATCGGCATCGCGCCGGTCAGCATGACGCCGCGCTTCACCGCCTCGATGATCTGCGGCACATTGCCATGGCAGGGATTGTAGTCGCTGTAGGTATTGGTGATGCCGACGATCGGGCGATTGAGCGCGTCGTCGGAATAACCCATCGCCTTGATGAAGGCCTTGCGCAGGAACAGCGAGAAGCCAGCGTCGCCATAACTTGCCAGTCCCTTGCGAAGTCCGTCGGCCATTTTTTCTTCCTGTCGTTGTAGGTAGGCACTTAAGAAGCCGGACCGAATTATTGTCAATGCTTGATTATTCAGGACGGATACGGCTCATTTTGCCGCATCTGGCGCGATATTATTGACAATAATACGAGCCGCGTGGCTGACTTCCGGTCATGACCGGAACCGTGTCGTCCATGAACCAACCATTGCGCATTGGCCTGATCGGCGCCGGCATGGTGAGCCGTCATCATCTCATCGCCTGGGCGAGCCTATCAGATCGAGCCCGCGTCGTGGCGATCGCAGATCCCTCCGGCGAAAATGCCGCGCGGCGCGCCAGCGAGTTCGAGATACCGCGGACCTTTGCCAGCGCCGAGGCGATGCTGGGGGAATGCGAACTCGACGCCATCGATATCGCAGCGCCACGGGAAATGCACGCGCCGCTGGTGCGGCTCGCCGCTGCGAAGCGATTGCCGGTGCTTTGCCAGAAGCCGCTCGCGCCCAACCTGCAGGAGGCAACCGAACTCGCCGCCGAGGTCGAGGGTTTGACGCGCCTGATGGTGCATGAGAACTGGCGCTTTCGCGGCTATTACCGCGATGCGGCGGCGTGGCTGCGCGAGGGACGCATCGGCCAGGTCAAGCAGGCGCAGCTGACGCTGCTGACGTCAGGGGTGTTGCCCGGACCGGACGGTCTCTGCCCCGCGCTGGAGCGGCAGCCCTTCATGCGCGGCGAGCGGCGCATGCTGGTCGCGGAGGTCCTGATCCATCATCTCGACACGCTGCGCATGCTGCTCGGGCCGCTGCAGGTGACCGCGGCGCGCCTCTCCCGTTCCAGCGATCTTCTCGTCGGCGAGGATGGCGCGGTGATCCAGCTTGCGACCGGCAATGGCGCCGGCGTCGCGGTCTTTGCCAGCTTCGCCGCGCATGGCCATCCGGCTGTGCAGGTCGACCGGCTGGAGATTCTCGGCGACAAGGGCGCGATCAAGCTCGACGGCCCATCACTGAAATGTTCGGGCGCGTCGCCCGGCGAGCGCATCTACGATCTCGCGACGGAATACCAGGGTTCTTACAACCGGACGATCGCGCATTTCGTCAACGCGCTCCGCGACAATACGCCCTTCGAGACGGCACCGCAGGACAATCTCGAGACCTTGCGCCTGGTCGAGGATTGCTATCGGCTGTCGGGCTGGGAGGCCTTGCGATGAAGCCGCAGGAAGCATTGAGCGAACCATCCGCGCCGACGCGCGAGGAGGAGCAGGCCGAAGTCATTCGCCGGCTGGAGGAAGACATCATCTTCGGCCGCTTCGCGCCGGGATCGCGGCTGGTCGAGGACACGTTGATGCAGCGCTACGGCGCCAGCCGACACTTCGTGCGGCAGGCGCTGTTCCTGCTCGAACGCCAGGGCATCGTGCTGCGCGAGAAGAACATCGGCGCCACGGTGCGGTTCTATTCGGCCGAGGAAGTGCGCCAGATCTACGAGGTACGCGAGAT
>CAWAMK010000005.1:0-114549 GCA_963783115.1 uncultured Alphaproteobacteria bacterium
GCCGAAGGATATCGGGTTGGGCCAGTAACGGAGGATACAGCGTTTTGGATACGCCGACGCAATCCCGCCTTGCGGCACCTGCAGTCGCCGATGGAATGGTTTTCATCCCCGGCGGCACGTTTCGCATGGGCTCCAACGATCACTATCCGGAAGAGGCGCCCGTCCACCGCGTTGCGGTGGATGGGTTCTGGATCGATCCGACGCCGGTGACGAACCGCCAGTTCAAGGCATTCGTGAAGGCGACCGGCTACACGACGACGGCCGAGGTGCCGCCCGATCCAAAGGACTATCCGGGCGCGCTGCCGCACATGATCTATGCGGGATCGCTGGTGTTTACGCCGCCGGCGCATGCCGTCGACCTCCGCAACTGGGGCGAATGGTGGCAATTCATGAAGGGCGCCGACTGGCGGCACCCTTATGGGCCGAAGAGCAACATCAACACGGCGGACAATCATCCGGTCGTGCACGTGTCGTTTGCGGACGCTGCCGCGTATGCGGCGTGGGTGGGCAAGGAATTGCCGGCGGAGGCGGAATGGGAATTCGCCGCGCGCGGCGGGCTCGACGGCGCCGAATACGCCTGGGGCAGCGAGTTCACGCCCGGCGGCAAGCAGATGGCCAACACCTGGCAAGGTGAATTTCCGCGCGAGAACCTGAGCCTCGACGGCTATGAGCGAACCTCGCCGGTGAGGGAATTCCCGCCGAACGGCTACGGCCTCTACGACATGATCGGCAATGTCTGGGAATGGACCACCGACTGGTACTCCCGCGCCCACACTGCTGATCGGCCCAAAGCCTGCTGCGTCCCGGAAAATCCGCGCGGAGGCCCCGAACAGAACAGCTACGATCCCGCGCAGCCGCAGATCAAAATTCCGCGCAGGGTACTCAAGGGCGGCTCGCATCTGTGCGCGCCGAACTACTGCCGGCGCTATCGCCCGGCAGCGCGCCATGCCGAGGCGATCGATACGTCGACCAGCCATGTCGGGTTTCGTTGCGTCGTGCGTGGGAACGTCGGCGAAGGAAGTTGATGCCGCGCCGGTGCGGCAGCCTGATCGCGGCTTTCTCCCAAATGAAAAACGCCGCCCGGAATTGGGCGGCGTTTTGATTCGGTCGTGCAGAGGTCGTTGGCAGCTATCCTACACGGAAACTCCGAAATTTCAATTCCTGTAGCTCGGATCCAGGCGATCGAGTTTGCGCAGCAGCGGCGGCCACACCAGATTGGTGGAGCGCAGTTCCGCGCGATCGGGATTGCTGAACAGCTGCTCGTTCTTGTCGATCACGGCTTGTTCGACCGGGTAGGCGGTCGGCCCCAGCATGCGGGTGCGGACCTGCATCGTGCAGGCGCGCTCCAGATGATACATGCGCTCGAAGGCGGAGGCGACCGAGCGGCCGACCGTCAGCGTGCCGTGATTGCGCAGCAGCATGTGGTTCTTGTTGCCGAGGTCCTTCTGCAGCCGCGGGCGTTCGTCGTGGTCCAGCGCCACGCCTTCATAGTCGTGATAGGCGAGGTCGTGGGTGACGAACTGCGCGGTCTGGTTCATCGGCAGCAGGCCTTCCATGCAGCTCGCGACCGCGGTTCCGTCGGGCGTATGCAGATGCAGCACGCAGCCGGCATCCTCGCGCACCTCGTGGATCGCCGAATGGATGGTGAAGCCGGCCGGGTTGATGCTGTAGTCGCTCTCGCTGAGCTGGTTGCCGTGCAGATCGACCTTGACCAGGCTCGACGCCGTGATCTCCTCGAACATCAGGCCGTAGGGATTGATCAGGAAGTGATGGTCGGGTCCCGGCACGCGCGCCGAGATGTGGGTGTCGACCAGATCGTCCCAGCCATAGAGTGCGACGAGGCGATAGCAGGCGGCGAGGTTGACGCGCTGGTTCCACTCGGCGTCCGTCATGCCGGACGAGACTTCCTTCAGGCGAGCTTCTGCTGGCGACATGGCACGCGTTCTCCGATGAATGATCGATTTTCGGAACGCGAGCCTAATCCTGCGCCGGACGGGCGGCAAGGCGCGCGTCCAGCTTGGCAGTCATGCCGCCGGCGATGCGCCGTTACGGCGCCGGTATAGCCAGCAGCGTCGGGATCGGACGGCCGCGGATGTCGTAGACGCGGGCGAACACGACGTCGTCGCGCTTGATTTCCACCAGCACGGGCGCGGTAAGGCCCTTGCAGTAGAACTCGCCCAGCGTCATCGCGAAATCGGCGGACTGGCTGTCCCAGCCGATGGTGTAGTCGGGACCGAGCGCGACCTGGGCCGGACGCTGCGGGCCGCACACCGCGACCTTCCATTTCCGCCCCTGCGGCGGCGATTCCTGCCGCTCGACCAGCTCCTCGCGCAGGCCGTCGGATGCCTGCTTCAGCGCCAGGCCCCAATAGTCCAGCATGAAGAAGTTGTCGGCGGAGCGAACCGTGCCGGCGATGTGGTTGAAATGGGTGTATTCGTAAGGGTGCAGGCGGATCATCTCGCTGAGCGGCAGCAACAGGCCGAACGTGAACACCGCAAGTGCCGCGGGCTGCCAGCGGCGGTGATGGTCCTTCAGCCAGTTCATGCCCCAGGCGAACGAGACGCCGGCCAGCACCGCCATCGGCGGAATGACGAAAACGAAATGCCGGATGCCGTTGTAGAGCGCCGGCCGCTTCACCATCGCGATCACCAGCGGCAGGCTGGCCGCCATCGTCAGCATCAGGAAGATGGTCTTGCGGCGGCCCGCGACGTCGGCGCGCGACAGCGACATGAAGGTGCCGACGACGCCGGCGATCAGCAGCGCGAGCATGATTTCGGGAAGCTGCAGCGCGAACAGCGTCGGCAGATAGGACCACGGCATGTCCGGCACCGAGACCAGCGCGCCGTCGAACATTTCCTTCCAGGGCTTTTCGAAGAAGTGCGAGAAATAGGTCAGCGCCTTGAAGGGATGGTCCGCCTCCATGATCGACCACGGCCACACCAGGCCCATGATCAGGTATCCGAACACGAGGCCGGGCAGCAGCACATACAGGACATGGGCAAAGCGCCGGGTCGCTTCGCGCGCGCCTTGCGTGCGAAATTCCTCGATCATCAGCGGGACGAAGCCGACCAGCGCATAGATCAGCGCCAGCCCGCCGAGAATCCGGCAGCCGATCGAGAGGCCGGCGCCGAGGCCGACGATCAGGATGGTTCGCGGCGAGGGCGCGGGATATTCCTGGACGAGGCGCACCAGGCCCAGGATCAGGATCATCATCGAGACGGCAAACGGCGCGTCCTTCGGGTTCATGAACATGTGGCCGTAGAAGGTCGGGCACAGCGCCAGCAGCAGCAGCGTCGCCAATCCCGCGAGCGGACCGCCGACACGCCGCGCCAGCCGCCAGGTCACGGCCAGGCCGATCAGGCCGACGACGGCGCCGAGCAGGCGGCGCGTTTCGAACAGTTCGAGCGGAATGATCTTGTGCAGCAGCGCCGCGGCCATGTCGAAGCCGCCGCCATACATATAGAGGTTGGCGAACGACAGCGCGCCGGTGTCCCTGAAGCCGGAGCCGTACATCCGCAGCAGCAGGTCGGCATATTCGGCGTGCGTGTAGTCGTCCCAACCCAGCCCGTAATCACGGAAGGTCAGGCCCGCGACGATCGCGACGACGGCCAGCGCCAACATGGCGAGGTCGTCGCAAGTCCGCTCCACCGAGCGCCGCGCAGGCGTATCGAGTGCAGAAGTCGTGATGGATGACATGGCGTTTGGTAACCCAGCCCCTATGGCCCAGCCTGGATATTCTTGAGCCTCATTCCCCGGGTACCCATATAGCGCAGTTCCATTACCAAGTAATTGGGAATTGTGGCCTAAATCCCTGATGCGATGCAGCAAACGCGGGCAGCAATTGGTAGGCGGTAGGAATACGGAAGATGGGCTGAACGGTAGCTGAACGACAGAGCGCGCTCGCTGGTTGTACATCCTGTAATGTGGCGGTGCTAATGCGGAACCCTGTATGCAATTGCCGGTTGGCGGTCCGCTCAATATGACGGTATCGTGGCGTGGGCGGCTGGCGAGCGTTTCGGGCGCGGCTGAGGGTTGGTTTGATGGCTTTTCTTATGTTGGTCGCCGGGATCGGCCTTGTGGTGGCGGGCCTGCTGGCGATCGGCTTCGGGATTCCGATCAAGGAATTCAGCACCGGGAACACGCTGATCATGGCCGGCGTGATCGGCGTCTGCACCGGCGCGATCATGCTCGGGCTATGGGTAGCCGTCCGGGAATTGAAGACGATCGCGCGGCGGCTCGCCACCGGCGTGCCTGAAGCGCGCGAGGAGGTCGTGGAACGGCCGGCGCCTCCGGTCGCTGCGGCGCGGCAGTCCGCTCCCGCCATTGAAGACTTCCCGGAAGCCGACGAGATCGGCGGTCCCGGAAACTTCTCGTCGGCGCCGGCCTTCACTCCGGCGCCACCGCCGCCCTGGCAGAACGAGGAGGTGCTGCGCGATCACCCGATTCCCGAGCCGCTGCATCCCGAACCGCCATCGCCGGTTGCAAAGCCGAAGCGCAACTTGATGTTTTCATCGAGCTCGCGAAAAGAGCGCGAGCGCACCCAGGTGCGGTCCGGCGAGGCGATGCCGCCGGATCCGATCATGCCGTCGGAGCTGCGTGCCAGGCCGGCTGCCAAGCCGCCCGCCAGGCCGCCCGCCGTGCCGCCGGTGGAAACGGCCGAACCGCCGCCGGCGCCGTTCGACGATGCCTGGCCGCGAGCGGATCGCGCCAAGCCCGCCGAGATGTCGCCGCAGCGGCGCAGCAGCCGCATGTCCCCGCCGCTCGCCGAAACCAATTCCGGCCCGGCGCATGGCCGCGACGCGCCCGAGGTGACGGTGCTGAAATCGGGCATTGTCGATGGCATGGCCTATTCGCTGTATTCCGACGGTTCGATCGAGGCCGAGATGCCGGAAGGCATGATGCGCTTTGCCTCCATCGATGAGCTGCGGGTACATCTCGATCAGCGGTCGTAGAGCGTTTTCCAGTCGTCCCAGAAGGTTGAGCCATGACCGATTTCCACCGGCAAGACGCCCGTCGAACTGACCGCCAGTATCGTCTCGGCCTATCTCAGCAACAATCCGACCCAGGCCTCGGAAATCCCGAACCTGATCAGCCAGGTTCATGCAGCGCTGATGCGGGTGTCGAGCGGTCGCCCCGAGACGCCGCTGGAGCCGGCCAAGCCTGCCGTGTCGGTGAAGAAGTCGATGACCCCGGAATATCTGGTCTGTCTCGAGGACGGCAAGCGCTTCAAGTCGCTGAAGCGCCATCTGCGGACGCAGTACAACATGACGCCGGAACAGTACCGCGACAAATGGGGTCTGCCGCCGGATTACCCGATGGTAGCGCCGAACTACGCGGTGGCGCGCTCACAGCTCGCGAAGAAAATGGGTCTCGGTCAGCAGGCGCGGAAGCGAAAATAGTTTTTGCGCGAACGTCACGACGCCGCGGCCAGCGCCTCGCGCGCGTCCGAGCGAATGCGCTCGACCATCGAGCGCAGGCCGTTGGAACGCTGCGGCGTCAGGTGGTCGCGAAAGCCGAACTCGTCGAACACCGCGAGCGCATCCGTCGCCAGGATCTGCTGCGGCGTGCGGCCGGAATAGAGCGTGAGCAGGATCGCGATCAGGCCGCGCACGATATGGGCGTCGCTGTCGCCCAGATATTTCAGCCGCGGTTCGCCGTCGCCGCTGCGGTCGATCTGCCTGGACAGCCAGACCTGGCTGACGCAGCCATTGACCTTGTTCTCGGCGGAATGCTCGGCCTCGGGCATCGGCTCGAGCGTGCGGCCGAGTTCGATGACGTACCGGTAACGGTCGTCCCATTCCTCCAGCAGCTCGAAATTGTCTCTGATCTCTTCGATCGTCATCGTGGCCCGCGTCCGTTCCGTGCAAAATCCTATATAGGATGCGGAACGGCCGAAAGCGACGGAAATGGAACCGGTTCCGCGGCTAATTTGCAATCGGCTGCGGCCGTGGCATGTGCCATTCGATCGCCATATCGTCTTCCGTCAGTGCGTCGGCGGACGGCGCGGCTGCAACGGCGGACCCGGCGTCGATCGAGCCGGTGTGGTCGGGCTTCTTCGCGGGTGCGCCGGGTTGGACGCCGGGCTGCTTGTCCGTGATCTCGGGCTTCTTGTCGGTGATGATCTTGTAGATCTTGCGGGCGCCATCCTGGGCGCGCTGGCCGATCGCCGTGGCGGCCTGACCGCCGACCTCGCAGGCCGCCGGCTGCCGCTTGCAGAACTGGCCCATGTCGGAAGCCGCGGCGCTCGCCGCCGATATGGCTTCGCCTGCACCGATCTGCGGCGCCTTTTCGGATTCAGGCGTCGGATCCCTCGGCAACAGCACGAGCACGAGCCCGAGCCAGAATGCCATACGAAGCAGAAAAAACATGTCGCGACCCCGGTCGTCTCTTATCGTTTGCGTGGCGGTTGAGCCCGCCCGCTTTGTTCCTGACTAACAGCCCTCGATAAATCGAAAGTGTTTGTATTGAGGTAAAATCGCCGGAAATTTTCCGAAAGCTCGAATGATTCGATTCGGCGTAAATTTTCGATTGATGGCGACATGTCGCGCAAAAGCTCGCGCCATCGGCGCATCCATCATTTCGAAACCATAGATCGGCACGGGTCTAAACCAGTCGTTCACCATCCGCGTCGAATGAGCGTCATGCGGGGGCGTGAAATCTCCGCGAATGCCCGGTGTTTGCCGGCCGTCCATCGCGCCTTAGCGTTCGCTTAAGTTCGCTCTGACACGGTGGCTCTTAAGGATAATGGGGGCGTTGCGGCGCGTCTGTCTGACGAACAAGCCGAAGCGCGAGAGTAGTGATTGTTTTGAGTATCATCCGCGATTGTCTCGATGCGTTGCTGCATCCCTCGGCACGATATGATGCGCTGATGCGCGCGCGTCATCGTGCATTCATGGCGCCACGACTGCTTGGCAGTTTGGTGGCGCTTGCGGCTTTCCCGGTCTATCTGGCGATGCGCGGGGCGCCCTCGGGGATCGAGGTCGCGGCCTTTGCCTGGTTGATCGCGCCCATTCTGCTGTCCTGGTTCCTGTCGCGCACCGGCCGTTACGAAGGCGCGCATATTCTTTCCGCGTTGGCGCTGGCGGTCCTCGTGATGATGGTTGCCGTCAGCACTGGCGGTATCGAATCGTTTGCCGCGGTCTGGCTCATCGTCGTTCCCCTGGAGGCCGCACTGTCGGCCTCGCGCCGTGTCGTCGTGTTCGCTTCGACGCTCGCATTGTCTTGCGCGGCCGCGCTGATCGCGCTCGGACATTTTGACTTCCTGCCGGCGCCGCAGTCGAACGCGGTGCTGCACAGCGTGCTGATGGCAGCCGGCGTGGCTTCCGCGACGCTCTATGCGGCAGGGCTGGCCATCAGCGCCGAATCGCTGGCGCGCACTTCCGTGTCGCTGCTCTATCTCGAGGAAGACCGCTACCGCCTGCTCGCGGGAAACATGAGCGACGTGATCTCGCGTCACAACCGCAACGGCGCCGTGGAGTTCATTTCGCCGGCGGCGGAGGCCATGCTCGGTACGCCCGGCGCACGGCTCACCGGCCACGGCCTGTTCGATCGCGTCCATGTCGCCGATCGGCCGGCCTATCTCACGGCGCTGTCGGATGCCGCGCGCGGCAGCGAGCAGCGCGTCGAATTCCGGCTGCGCCGCGACGCGGTTCGCGGCCAGAATATTTCCGCCGACTTCATCTGGGTCGAGATGCGTTGCCGGCCGCTGGAGCAGGCGTCGAGCGAGGCCGACGTCGTCGCCGTGATGCGCGACGTCACCGACCGCAAGCTCCAGGAGCAGGCGCTCGAACTGGCGCGCACCGCCGCCGAGCAGGCGGATGCCTCCAAGACCCGGTTCCTGGCCACCATGAGCCACGAATTGCGCACGCCGTTGAACGCCATCATCGGCTTCTCCGAAATGATCGTGCACGAGGAAGCGATGATGCTCGACGCCGCGCGCCGCAAGGAATACGCGCAGCTGATCAACGATTCCGGCCAGCATCTGTTGTCGGTCGTCAACGGCATCCTCGACATCTCGAAGATGGAAACCGGCAATTTCGACATCGCGCCGGAACCGTTCGCGCCGCGCACGGCGCTGTTGCATTGCTGCAATCTGCTGGCGCTGAAGGCACGGGACAACGGCGTCGATCTGATCACCCGCGCGGCGGAGGATTTGCCCGTGATGAACGGCGATCCGCGCGCGTTCAAACAGATCGCGCTCAACCTCGTCGCCAACGCCATCAAGTTCACCGAGCGCGGCGGCAGCGTCACGGTTTCCGCCACCGTCGAGGGGCCGCGGCTGATGCTCGTCGTCACCGACACCGGGATCGGGATCGACGCCGAGGATCTCACGCGGATCGGCGATCCGTTCTTCCAGGCCGGCAAGACCTATCAGCGCAAGCACGAAGGCACCGGCCTCGGCCTGTCGATCGTGAAGGGCCTGGTCGGATTGCACGATGGCGAGATGAACGTGCGGAGTACGGTCGGCGAGGGCACCACGGTCACCGTTGCCTTGCCGCTTGACTTTGCGCCGCCACTGGGGCCTTCAAACAACGTCGCAACCTTGATACCGGCGCCGCGCGCCGGATCGCAGGATGAAGTCCATCAGGTGAAGAAGCGTGCCTAGGCGTATCGACGACGATGAGGAAACACCGCGCCGCCGCCGGCGCGGTGCGAAGGCAGCCGCGATCGAAGTAGAGCAGCAGCGCGGTCTGATGATGCGCATGTTCCTGCACAGCCCGAAAGACGTGCTCGCGGGCCTGCTTGCCGCCGCTGCGATCTGCGCCATCCTCGCCAATGCATTGTTCCTGCAGGCCGGACGCCATCCTTCGCCGATGTTCGGTTCTGTCGTGACCCTGCCGGCGCCGCAAGCTGCCGCCGTAAGCCCGCTGCCGCGCCCGCGCCCGGTCGAACTGGTCACGGACCCGCCGGCAATCGGACCGGTCGAGGCGAGGGGCGTCGATCCCAAGGGCGATTCCACCAAAAACGCCGATCCCAAAAGCCCGGACCCGATGGGCAATCTGGTCGTCAAGTCGACCGGCGCGCCCACGGCTGCGCCCGCCAATGCGGCACGTCCGCCTGCGCCGGTTCCGGCCACCGCACAAAGCGCCGGCGCGCGCCGGGTCGCGGCCGTGCAGCGCGCGCTCACGCAATATGGCTATGGCCAGTTGAAGCCGACCGGCGCGGTCGGCGCCGACACCCAGACCGCGATCACGAAATTCGAGCGTGACCGCAAGCTCCCGGTGACCGGCCAGATGTCCGACCGGCTGGTCAAGGAACTCACGGCGATGACCGGCCACCCGATCGACTCAGCTTCCCGATCTCGGTCGCCGGCCTATCGTCACTACTCATGCGATTGAAATCATCCATCTGGGTGGCCGCCTATCTGCGCCGCTGCCAGACCGAGGGCGTCTTCGGCGCCGTGCGCAAGCGCGGGGCGGAGGAGGCGGGGGCGGTGTTCGTCAAGGTGGCGCATCTCGACGGCAACGCCATGCTGTATTCGCCCGCGCCGCAGACCGTCTATGACGAAAGCCGGCCGGCCGAGCGCCTGTTCTCGGCGGCCTCGCCGCAGCCGGTGCCCGAGCAATCGGTGGAAGAGCGCCTCGCCAAGGAACTCCGGTTCGACCCCGACGCCTGGATCGTCGAGACCGAGGACCGCGCCGGGCGTCACTTTCTGGATCTGGCGAAAACTTGAAAAATCGAGCCTAGAGCCTTTTCCGTTTCGATGAATCGAAACGGGGCTCATTCTTGTTTGACGCGTTTTCTGACGCGAACGGGTCCACTTCGCTGGAAAACGCTCTAACGCTTCGAACCGTCGGTGCCGGTGCGTACCGCCGGAGCACTCCCGGGCTGCACGGTGGGTCGGCCCTGCACGGTCGCCGTGCGCGCGCGATGACGTTCGTCGTCGTAGAGCCCGGCACGGTATTTGGCGCGGGTGACCGCCATGGTCGAGCCGCGCCACGCCGCCAGCATCACCAGCGCGGATCGTTCGCTCAGGCGGTCGTAGAGCCGCGACAGGCGATAGACGTTGTGCACGGATGAGCCGAATTCCGGATTGAGGAACAGCAGCACGCGCTGGAAGGTGGCGCTCGGCATGTCGAGCGCGCGCGCGGCGCAGGCCAGCGGTTCGCCGCCGGGATCGTGAACCACCTGTTCGGCGATCCGCTGGGTCAGGATCAGGGCTTCGCCCAGTTCGAGCGCGAAATTCGCGGTGTCCTCGGCGAATGCGGCCATCTCCAGGATATGGAGCGCGCGGGCGGCGCGGGCGGCCGGAATACGTGGCGAGGCTTTCAGCGGCGTATTGTCGAGATTGTGCAGGATCAGCGCGCGCTCGCTGGCCGCTAGCCGCGAAGAACATGTCGCTGAGTTCGGCGGCATCGTTGGGCCGCATCGCCAGCGTGGACGCCATCCGCAACTGCGCTTCGGTCGGCGGCTTCACTGTCGGTTCGCTGGCGGGAGCGGTTGCAATCGCCGGTGCAAGCGGCAAGTCCAGGCCGGGATTCGAGCGCCGCAGCCCGAGCTTGTCCATGATCTCGGGCGGGGTCGCCGGATAGATCGCCAGCCGCGCCCGCACCGCGGCGCGGGTCGCGTCGTCGACCTGGTCGATCAGGCGGGACGTCAGCTCGACGAAATGCCGTTCCTCGTCGGCGGAATGGGCGCTGGTCTGGACATAGAGGTCGGTCAGCACGCGCAGCAAGGTCGGCCTGATGTCGACGCCCTCGCGGCGCGAGAGCGTCATCAGCCCGTCGAATCCTGGAAACACTGGAGCTGCGGTCATGTCAGGTGTTACGCGACTTCGGAAAATCCCTGACGTCAGCCTACGCACCGCGCTTTAAGAGTTGGTTAAGCAAAACGCTTCGTGAAGAAATCCGATAAAATGCCGGTCATTTGCGCGCAGGCCGCCCGGCACCCCCGTAACTGTACCGCCTGCACAAATTAAGATGCCGTTAACCACGTTCTGTTCTGAATTGGCATGTCGACGGCCAGATCGAGTCCGTACGGCCATGAGAGAGAATGGATTATGGGCACCATCATTGAATTTCCGGCGGATGCGGCTTCGCGGCGGCCGGGCTCATCCACGGATGGCGCGCCACGCGATGGTCTGGGAACCGTGCTGATCCTTCCCGTTGTCCGCATCGAACGTGCCGCCGCCGAGACCGGCGACGGGCGCGGGCCGGAAGAGGGCGCCGCACCTGGTCGCCGTCGTCGTCGGCGCACCACCTGAACCACGGACCTTATCAATGCCGGAGCCGTGCCTCCCGATCCGGACCACCGGGCTTCGGTCGCTCCCGGCTCTGATGCTGCTTGCCGCTGCGCTCGGCGGCTGCAGCGGCGGCGATTTCGGCCGCACCCGCGGCGGACATGCGCAATGACGACATGCACCGCTGGCTCGGCGCCGAGGCCACGGCAAGCGTCGGCCTCAAGGCCTCGCATTTTCAGCTCACCGAGAACGAGCGCCAGCTTCGCGATCTCGCCTATCCCCTGATCGAACCGCCGCATTCGCGCCCCGCCTGGAAGAGCGTGTTCGGCAATTACGAGCCATTGCCCTCGCCATGGCGGCAGAAGGTGGTGTTCGACCGCACCCTGTACGGACGCACGCTGATCGACGAGCCGCACCGCTCGCACACCTCGCGCTATCAGCAGCTGATCGAGGACGTCCGCAACGACATCACGCGGTTCGAGCCGTTCTTCGCTTCCGCAGCGCGCGTCATCGAACTCGACCGCAAGCGCAGCGCCAGCATGAAGATGGTGTCGGAACTATCGCCGCGCGAACGAGACGATGCGATCGCCCGCATGGAAGAGAACACGCTGATCGTGCAGTGGGTGCAGCAATGCCTGGAGCGGCGCATCTCCTCCTATCGGTGGGCGCTGGAGCGGCTGGTGATCCAGGCCCCCGACAATATCGCCGCCGATGCCGACCGCCTGATCGGCGAACTCGCCGCCCAAACCGCCAACCCGCCGGTCGCCGCCCAGCCGGTGATCGGGCGGGCGGTGACGGTGAAGGGCTAGATCGGCGCGCACCCGAGCAGAAGCATCTGCGACGTCATTCGGGCATTCCAGCCCCTCGCAATCCCTCAATCAGAAGGTCAAGCATCCAGGGATACCTGAGCGACTGAAGGGTTCGCGATCGCGCCAGCGACGAGTTGGGCTGGCGTTGCATCAGGGCCGCACATTCCAATCTGGCCTCCTCCTGCGCCCCAGCGTGCCATAGTGCGGCGACAAGGAAACGGCGGGGAGAAGTAGCCTCCGGCGTCGTTGCAATCGAACGACGCGCCGCTTCCACGGCTTCCTGGAAACGGCGGCCCACCAACAGCGCCACGCTGCGTGCCGAGTGAACATCCGCCTGCAACGGCGACAGCGGATCCAGCCGTTCGGCCTCGATCAGCCGCTGCAACGCGCGCTCGGTATCACCGCCCCAGGCGGAAACCCAGCCGCCGAGCCGCCACGCTTCGGCGCTGTTGGGATTTATCTGCAAGGCGAGATCGAGCAGCGCGCCGCCTTCGGCGTGTTCTCCGCCCACCACCGCCAGTAGATGACCGCTGAGCGCGAGCACTTGTGGATCCGTCCGGTCGATGTTGAGCGCAGCCCGGGCCAGTGCCAGCGCGCGTACGACGCCGCTCGCGTAATCGGCCTCGGCACCCAGCCATACGCTGGTCGCCACGCAGCGTCCAAGCAGGGCCGTCGCTACCGCGAAATGGGGATCGCGTTTGATCGCCGCCTCCAACAGGGCGATTGCCTCGCTGTTGCCGTCAGGCGTTCGCGAATAATACCCCGGCAGTGCGCGCAGGTAGCCATCGAATGCGCCGAGATCCGAGGTGCCCCGTCGCAAGACGCGCTCGACTTCCGCCCGAAGCAGCCGCGGTTCGATCGCCGCGGCGATCGACGATGTGATCGTCTCATAGAGTTGCAGGATGTCGCCGGCTTCGCTCGTAAAACGCTCCTGCCAGACCTGCCGTCCCGTCGCTGTCTCGACCAGCCGGCACCGCACCACGATGCCGCTCTCGGTCGCGTCAAGTGAACCATCGACCAAATAGCGGATGCCGACATTGCGCCCCGCCACAAGGCTGTTCGTCATTTCCTCTCCCGCGCGCTGCGCCGCGATGGCGACGGCAGACGCGTTGGCGAGCACGAACAGCCAGCGAAACCGTGAAAGCGCGATCGAGATCTCTTCCACCAGGCCCGCGGCTACGTAGGCTGATGCTCGCTCGCCCAGCGTCCGAAACGGCAGCACTGCGATCGATGGCCGATCGGCGGAAAGTTCAGCTTGCCTGGTGATCGTCGAAGGAGAGGCGGTGGTAAAGGCGCAGTCGAGCAGGTAGCCGCGGCGCGGCATGTAACGAAGAAGACGCCCCTTGCCATCGTCGAGCGCGCGACGCGCATCCTTCACGGCCTGAAAGAGGCTGTCTTCGGTGACATGGACATCGCCCCAGATGCGGTCGAGAAGCTCGGCCTTGTCGAGCGGACGTCCTTCGGATGCCGTCAGCGCGATCAGCAGTTCGAGCGCCTTGGGGCGCAGGGGAATTTCATCTCCGTCGCGGCCGAGCAGCCGGCCTCTTTCCGGCTCAATAACGAATCCGTCGAACCCGATGGCTTGCGGTAGGGCCCGGCCGGCGGTCGGGCTTGCTGAGGCTTCTGACATGGCTGCAATTTCAGCACACCTTCAGTGGTTTGTCAGGACGAACGAGATAGCGCGTGAGATCATGCAACCATGAAAACAGATGAGGTCATCGCATGCATCCGAAACCGTCAAATTCGCTCGCATATAGGGCAATTTCGCGTCGGCAAGCTCTTGCGTCGTTGTGCGCCATGCCGATGCTGATAAAGCCGGCAGCTGCGCAGACCGCCTGGCCGACGCAGTCTGTCCGTATCGTGCTGGGCCAGCCCGCCGGTTCCGGCTCCGATCCGATGGCACGAAACCTGTCGCCGCATCTTGCTGCCGCGTTCGGCCAACCTTTCATCGTCGAAAACATGCCGGGCGGAGGCGGCATCACAGCCGCTGCCGCCGTGGCGCGAGCAACGGACGATCATACCATCGGTATCGTGCTCGGTGGTCCGACGACCACGGCCAAGGCGTTGAACCCGGGCCTCTCCTACGATCCCGCCAAGGATTTTCGGCCGATCAGCCTGCTCAATCGCTCATCTTTCGTTTTGACAGCTCATACCAACAGTTTTGCGGGACGGCAGTTCGCCGATGTCATCGACCACGCGCGGGCGCATCCGGGCAGCCTTTCCTATGCTTCGATCGGGCCAGGCACCGTCACGCACCTTGCGATGGAAGAACTGAAGTCGCAGCTAGGGCTGGATATCGTCCACGTGCCGTATCGCGGTTTTCCGCAGGCGACGTTGGATCTGGTCGCCGGTCGCTGCCAATTGATGTTCAATCTTGTCAGCGCTGCATCGGAGCACGTGGCTACGGGGCGGCTCGTCGCGGTGGCGCAGACCGGCGCCGAGCGGCTCAGCATATTGCCCGACGTGCCGACGCTGAACGAACTCAACCCCGCATTCGAACCGTTCTTCGGCTGGTCGGGCATGATAGCGCCGGCAAGCTTTCCGGAAGGGCGCGCGCGGAAACTGGCGGAGATCGTGCGTAACGCTTTTGCCAACGACCCGGCTGCGCGCGGTGGCCTCGATCGCGCCGGCAGCGAGGTGCTCGGTACCGACCCCGCAGAATTGCAGTCCCTCCGGGACAGCGAAGCTACGCGTTGGACTCGCGTGATTACCAGATTGGGCCTGCGATCGGCCGAGTGATGCGCCTGCTCGATTGATCGTCCGGATAGAGGATTTGGCAATGAAAAGCCCGGAAACCATCATCTTCGTCGCATTTGCGATCGCCAATGTGTGTCGGCTGCTGGCTTACCTTCCGCAGATTTCCATCCTTTTGAAACACAGCGACGTTGCCGCGGTGTCGTCCGCAACCTGGCTGCTGTTTTGCGTGTCGAACGGCATTACGGCCGTATACGCTGCACACATCGTCGCCGATACGGCGATGGCGCTGACCTTTACGGCCAACACGATCTGCTGTGGAACGATTGTTACGCTCGTGCAGCACAAGCGCAGAAAACTTCGTCAAGCGACGTCGCGCCGCGAACTCGTCACGGAAGTTGTTTGAGCAAAGGGGCAGGTTACGTCATCGATCAAAAGAAAAGCCGCCCGAAGGCGGCTTTCCGTTCAAACCCTGCGATAACCGATTAACCGATCAGGCGGCCATCGGTGCCGACTTCGATTTCCGGCGATAGGCCAGGAAGCTCACGCCGGCGAAGCCCACGATCATCATGGCCCAGGTCGCCGGTTCGGGAACCGCGGCGACGGACGTTTCGAGGGTCAGGAACGCTGCCGGAGTCAGTGCGGCTTGCGGTCCGAAAATCGCGAACAACTGCTCATTGGCAAATGGACCGCTGATGGAAAGCAGCGAACCGCCGACCACAAACCTGCTGTCGCCTTGATTATGCGCAGCAGCGTTCAAGTCGGCAATGGCCGCCTGCGAAAGCGTCACCGAGAACTGCTGGATCGACCCGCTTGCAACGACTGCCGTGCCGTAGCTGTTGCCGTTGCCGAGATCATTATAGATGCCGACATTGCTTTGCGAATTACCGATCAGGGCATTGATGCTGCCGGTATAATCGAAAAGCCCCAACGTCTCGCTGGTGGCGGAGGTATTGGTTCCATTCCCACCATAGAAGGTGAGCGTCGCCGAGGTGATGTTCTGGTCGGCCAAGCCTGCGACGTTGAAGGCAAGCCAGTTGTGATAGACCGCGCCGCTGAGATTGCTCGAGCCGACGTTGAGGTTGCTGACACCGGCAGTGAAACCAGTGTCCGTGTACCAGCCGCTGGCGGAATTCTGGATCGTGGCGGCGTTCGAGGCTCCCGCAGCCATTACAGAGAATAAAACCGCGCAGCCCAGTACGCCCGCTTTCAAAACACGCATTGATCAATCTACCTCTTTTGCCAAATTTATTAATGAGAGGTAAGCAACGGTTGCTACAGGCTGATGACAGCCCAGGTCCGGCCAGCGCTCCCGCATATCGCTGACGCGCGGCACTTGACGACCGGCCGGCTAATGGGTGTCACTAATCCTACCGTAATCCTTGGCGTTGCTCATCTGAAAAGATCCATATTGAGATCAGGGTTGGGGAATGAGACTTGCCCTTATCCGCTCGATCAGGAAATTTGAGCCGGCGTCCGATAGGTGAACCTTATCGGTAGTTATCACGTCACTTGGCGCAGGGCCGACGCGCGTCATACAGCCTTCCGAACTGCACAGCGTGTGCCATGCTGAAATGTATTCCACCCCGGCGGACTTGCTGAATGCCTCCATTCTTTGATCGTCCTGGGGGCCGGACACGCCGGTCGCCATTCTCTCGGCAATTGCGTGCCGCAATCGGTAGAAATTCACCAGCGAGTGAGGAAGCGTGCGCTTCCAAACCGGTACCGGCCCCAAAATGACGATCCGTTTAACGTTGAGCGACTTTAGCTGCCTGATCGTCTCCCGGAGCTTTTCTAAGTCCTTGACGCCATCCCACCACGCGTGCAGCAGCACGATCTCGGGATGTGACGATCTTATCATGCCGAGCACGATATCATTGGCCGCGTCACATCTGGCATCGGTTCCGGCCGCCAATATCGGCGCGCAGGCTGAAGCCGTGAAGCGAGCGAGGCGAAACGGGACAGTTGCCTGAGCTTTCTTCAATCCCGGGTAAAGGGCTGCCGCGGTGGAATCTCCCCATAGAAGCAAGAGGGGCCTATCGCCAGGCTCGATGCAGCCCGCGTTGAATTCAGATCCAGGCGTGTCCAAAAAGCACTTGCCACGGAACCCGGCATTGCCGTGCGGCGCAAGTCGCGCAATATCGCGAATTTCCGGTGGAAAGCGAAATTCAAAGCCGGAAGCCATAAGCGTCACGATCCCCGCCATGCCGACCGCGACCAATCCGAAAGCCAATTTCGGCGCTGCATTTTTCCGCCGGCGGAGTGGAATTTCGACAAAGCGAAATGTCAGCCACGAGAGGGCCACCGCAACGAGAACGACAAGCCAAATCTCGACGACGTTTGGCGCTCCGTTCCGCACAATGCCGAGGTAAGACAATAGCGGCCAGTGCCAGAGATACAGCGGATAACTGATCAGTCCGATCAGCACCGCGTGCCGGTTCGACAAAAACGTCCTGTTCACCCAGGCATCTGGCGAGACGATAATCAGCACCGCGCCTAGCACCGGCAGCAGCGCATAAAGGCCCGGAAATGAACTGCCCTTGTCGAGCATTATCGCAGCGACGATGATTGCCGCAACGCCGAGCATTGCCAGCACGTTCTCACCTTGCGCAAAGCGTGGTTTTTCGCGCTTCGGGGCGTCGGTGCAGTAGGCGACGATACCGCCGGCCAATAGCTCCCACGCTCTCGGTATTGGCGAGTAGAACGACCAATCCTTGTAGCCGAAAAAAATCATCAGGCTGACGCCGAACGACGCGGCCGCGATGGCTGAAATCCACACTCCGCGTCGCTTCGACCCGAACACCAACAAGAGAGCGGGTGGCCAGAAAATGTAAAACTGTTCCTCAATACCCAGCGACCAAAGATGCAAGAGAGGATTTTCGGCCGCGTCCGGTGCAAAATAGCCGACCTGCCTGAGTTGAAACAGATTGGATACAAACGCGACGCCGGCGGCGATGCTCTCGCCAAGCATGGAAAAGCCGTCGGGTAACAGAACGAACCAACCGATCAGGTAGGTAACGGCCAAAACCACAATGAGCGCCGGAAATATCCGTCGAATCCGGCGAGAGTAGAAATTGATGAACGAAAAGGTATTGGCCTTGAGCTTCGAAAGAATGATGCGAGTGATCAGAAAACCGGAAATAACGAAAAAAATATCAACCCCGATAAATCCGCCGGGGACCAACCAAGGCTGAGCGTGATAACCGACCACCAGCAGAATGGAGACGGCCCGCAGACCATCGATATCCGGACGATAGGCACTTTTCTTGCTCTGGTGATCCAGCGGCGCGATTGGCAATATTGTGTTCCCCACCTTGGCTACTGAGTTGCTGCCATTAAACCAGGCGAAAGACGTAGCGCCGAGAGAGCGTCGCAGGATAGTAGGTGAGCCGGCATCGATTGCGATTGCGCCGCGCTCAGCGTTTGCCCTTCGGCGCGGGCGCAGGGGCCGGCGCGGGTGCGGCCGGCTCGGGTTGCTTGGCGGGCGGCGCCTCGGTCTGCACGGCACACTGCGACGCCGCCAGCGAGGCCTGCGCTTGCGGCATCAGGCCGGGCTCCGGCGCCAAGGCCTTCAGCACGATCAGGCCCGTCGTGCTGGGGGAGTCGATGATCAGCCGGTCGGCGGCGGTGACTTCCTCGTCTTCCGGCAACGCGGAATGCTGGTCTTCCGTCATCAAATCGAGTTCGATCACCTTGCGGCCGGCCGAGCGGTCGTTGATGGCGTAATAGGCGACTTCGTTGCGCGTATAGAACGACACCGACGTATAGGCCTGGCTGACCGGCACCGTCAGCTTGAGCGGGCCGCTCGAAAGGTCATAGCGGCAGATCGCGACCGCAAAGGCCGGGTCCATGAACGGCATCGGTGCGTTGTTGGGCTCGGCGAGCGGTAGCGCCGTGACGGCGTTCTCCTTCGTCATCGGCGTCAGCCGCGAATAGGCGTCTTGCGTCGCGATGCGCGGCAGCGCCAGCACGCTGACGAGATGCACCACGCCGCCCAGCAGCACGCCCGCGATGATGGTGAATGCCAGCCGGATCATGGGCAGCCCACCGTCGTGATGGAGGGCATCGGCGCGTCGCGCTGGGTGCGCGTCGCCACGCCCACCGGCGTGTCGTAGAGCCGCAGCATCAGCGCGTAGCGCTCGATGCCGCCGGTCGGCAGCCAGTTGCCGGCCCGCGATCGCGCCGCCACGCGGATCTCGAACCCGCCGTCGGAGCCGCGGACGATTTCCTGGCTGGTAAAGCCATAGCGTTGCAGCGAATTGGCGACGAGATGTCCCTTGCGGTCGAACAGGGTCAGCGTCCAGAACCGGGCCGCCGGCGTCACGCCGCTGACGACCACGTCGCAGCGTCCGTCGAGCGGCTTCTTCTTGTCGTCCGCCGTGGCCGTGAAGGCGATGCCGTCGCCGGTGCCGATCGGCAATTCGCCGCTGCGGGCGATCGAGGCGCGCGAATAGGGATCGATGTCGGAACTGCCGCTCTTGGGCCGCGCCGTCCAGGCGCCGATCGTCAGCGTGCCGAGATCGGTGCCGCGCGTCGACGTCAGGTAGGTCGAGCCGAGGCCGACCGCCGTGGCAAGCGCCAGCGCCAGCAAGGTGATGAGGATCAGCCGCACAGGGCAGGGCTCCGAAACTCGAGGCTCCGAAATCTCACGGCATCAGGCCCCGGCCGGCCGGGCTTCATCCGAAACCTGAAGCGCTTCGGTGCACACGCCTCGTATCCGCTCCGAGGAAAGACGGTCAAGGTTCTGCCGGATCATGGCTTTCAATTCTTCCGCGGCGCCGGTGCGGGCGCGTCGCCGGCGGCCGCGACATAGTTTTCCGGGAACGCCAGCGCGCCCGATGTGACCGGCTTGCCCGGCTGCTTCTGGTCGTTGGACGAGGTCTTGCCCGCGGCCTTGCCGGCCTCGTCGAGCAGCCGCTCGACGCGCACCAGGATGTCAGCGCCGCGCCGGGTCAGGACCGGCGGCGGCCCCGGCTTGGTCTCCAGCACCCGTGCCGCGCCATTGGCCGCAACGCTGCCGGGCAGGGTGGGCGGCGGCAATTTCTGTCCCATGCCGACGCCGGGAATTTCCTTCACCTCGACGCCCTGATGGGCGACCACCATGATGTCGTGCCAGGTTTGCGCCGGCAGCGAGCCGCCGGTCATGCGGTTGGTCGGCGAGTAGTCGTCATTGCCGTACCAGACCGCGCAGCTGAAATTGCCGGTGTAGCCGACGAACCAGGCGTCGCGATAGGCGTTGGTGGTGCCGGTCTTGCCGGCCGCCGGAATGCCGTCCAGCGCAGCCCGTCGCGCCGTGCCTTCGGTGACGACATGGCTCATCATTTCCGCCATGTCCGCGGCGACGGAGGCGGGGATGGCCTGCACGGGCTTCTTGCCGTCGCGGTCGAAGCGCCAGACCAGGTCGCCGGAGCCGGTGCGCACTTCCAGCACGGCATGCGGTTTCGCCGACTTGCCCTTGTTCGGGAAGGTCGCATAGGCGACCGCGTGTTCGAGCACGGTGACTTCGTCGGAGCCGATCGGCATCGACGGCGTATCCGGCAGCGGCGCCGTCAGGCCGAACTTGCGCGCCACCTCGGTGATCTTGGCGCGGCCGGCCTTGGCCGGGTTCGGCGACTTGCCGCCGAGCGCGATCGACAGTTTTACGGGCACGACGTTGATCGAGCGGGTGATCGCCTGCGTCAGCGTCACCGACCCCGAATAGGAGTGGCCATAGTTCTGCGGGCACCAGTTGCCGATGCAGACCGGGCCGTCGACCACGATGGAAGTCGGCTTGTACCCGTTCAGCAGCGCGGTGGTGTAGACATAGGGCTTGAACGACGAGCCCGGCTGCCGATAGGCGTCGACGGAACGGTTGAACTGGCTGGCGCCGTAGTCGCGCCCGCCCACCATGGCGCGGACGCCACCGTCGAGATCGGCGACCACGGTGGCGGCTTGCGTGGCATGATAGTCGCGACCGAACTGGCGAAGCTGGTTTTCGACCGCTTCCTCGGCGGCGCGCTGCACGGTCATGTCGATCGCGGTGCGGACCACGAAGACGCGCTCGACATAGGATTTCGGAAACGTGTCGACCAGCTTGCGCATCTCTTCGAAGGCGTAGTCGAGATAATAGTTCGGCGAATTTTCGTCGCGGCGGTCGACGGCGATCGCCGGATTACGCCGGGCGCCGAACACCTGGCCTTCGGTCATGAAGCCGGCATCGACGAGGTTGTCGAGCACCACGTTGGCGCGGGCACGCGCAGCGGGCAGGTTGATATGCGGGGCGTATTTGGTCGGCGCCTTGAACAGGCCGGCCAGCATGGCCGATTCCTGGAGATTGACGTCGCGCGCCGACTTGTTGAAGTAGAAATGCGCCGCGCCGTCGACGCCGAAGGTGCCGCCGCCCATATAGGCGCGGTCGAGATAGAGCTTCAGAATCTCGTTCTTGGTCAGCCGCGTCTCCAGCCAGACCGCGAGGAACGCTTCCTTGACCTTGCGCTCGATGGTGCGCTCGTTGCTCAGGAACAGGTTCTTCGCCAACTGCTGCGAGATCGACGAGCCGCCCTGGCGCACGCCGCCGGCCTGCGCGTTGGTGACGAGCGCGCGCGCGGTGCCGGCGATGTCGATGCCGAAATGGTCGTAGAAACGGCGGTCTTCGGTGGCGAGCGTCGCCTTGATCAGATTGTCCGGAAAATCTTCCAGCGGGATCGAGTCGTTGTGCTTGATGCCGCGGCTGCCGATCGGATTGCCGTAGCGGTCGAGGAACGACACCGCCAGATCTGACTTCTTCAGCCAGTCGTCATCGGCGGTTTCGCGAAACGCCGGGACCGCGAGCGCCAGCATCAGGATCAGCCCGCCGAGGCCGATGGTGGCGGCTTCCGACATCGGTTCGATGAAGACCCAGCGCTTCCAGCGGCCGACATAGAAGCGGTCCATGAAGGTGGAGTAGCGCTCGTAGAGCTCGCGCAGGCCCTTGCCCGACGAAAACAGCGTCGAGTTCGATGCGCGCGTCCAGATCCAGAAAGAAGTTCCGGATCTTCTGCTTCCACGCGGGAGGTAGGATCTGGCGCACTAGGACCTTCGGTCGTTCGAAACGCTCGCGCGCCCGCTCCGGGCGCTGTCGAGACGTCATGCTTCGATGTTGCGGCAAACCCAAGGCGCTTTTAGGACCCTTGGGGACTCACCATCTATCTATCCGAGCGGGGGTTATAAACCAATGCTCCCGCTCGCCATTTTGGCGGTCAGCCCTAACGTGTTCCCAGCCTTTTTTGTCCCCGTAATCAGCCCGCTTGCGTGGCAGTTGCCGGACCTCCTAGAAGGGCTGCAGCCGAACTCGACCCGGAAACCATCCGACTTCATGACCGCTCCGCCCAAACGCGCTTCCAGCCAGGATGGATTCTTCTGGAAAACCAAGACGTTGGAAGAGATGTCCAACGCCGAATGGGAAAGCCTGTGCGACGGCTGCGCGCGCTGCTGCCTGGAAAAGCTGGAAGACGAGGATACCGGCAAGATCTATTTCACCCACGTGTCCTGCAAACTGCTCGATTCCGGCCTGTGCGCCTGCAAGGACTACCCGAACCGTTCCGACAAGGTTCCGGATTGCGTCCGCCTGACGCCCGAAAACGTCCGCACCCTGACCTGGCTGCCGCCGAGCTGCGGCTACAAGCTGGTCGCGGAGGGACGCGATCTCTACTGGTGGCACCCGCTGATTTCGGGTGATCCCAACACCGTGCATGAAGCCGGGGTTTCGGTGCAGGGGCGGGTGTTCGGCACCGAGGATGAGATCCCGGATGAACGAGCTCGAAGACCACATCGTGCAATGGCCGGCGCTGCTGCCGAGGCGAGCGCGGCTGAAGAAACGGCCGAAGACCTGAGACCAAATCCCGCTACTGGCGATCTTCGTGAGACGATGGCGACGGTCTGGCCCAGGAGGCGGACATCGTTGATCTGGCTTTATCCGAACGCTACTGGCTTGTACGCCGATTTTCGATTTCCAACGGACGACTGCGCCACTGGGCCGAGGCCTGCTCGGCAGCATGCGCGCGCCAGGGCATCGACAGACAAGTCGATCAAGGGGCGAGCGGCAAACGTGCGGAGAGGCCGTAGCTGATTTTGTTTCGGGGTCGGCAAGCGTTTTTCGAACGCACGGCCATCTGGCGTGGTCATACTGGCCGTCGGTGCGGTATTGTAAGATCGAATTGCCCCACTGACCGCCGAGTGCGCAGCATATAGAATGGAACGTGCCTGAAAAACCGGAGGGAGCGCCATGAAAAGCACTGTTGTCAATTCCGATAGCCGCAGCTCTTGCATGCGGCACGTTGAACCGCGGGAGCGGCAGAGCCGCTCAAACAGCAGCTTGTAGGCACTTGGAAAAGGCGTCGTTTCATTTGTAAAACGAGAATGAAAAGACCGGAACAAGCCAACCACAAAAGTATTTGGTTCGACGCGATACAAGCGATACGGCCTCACGATATTGTTACTGTTCGATGGAGCACGACAGCAAATCACTTCTCAATCAATGGCACGTATTGCGTCTACAGGGACGACCAAAATACGGCCGCGCGCGACACTTCCGCGTACCGGGGGAAAGCCAGAGCCGCTGCTGGAGGGGATGATCGTGATGATTTGGCGACTACAAAGTAAATGCAATTCGAACAATTCAATATCCTGTGCAGATCTATCGGTGGACAGCTTTCCGCGGCGTGGGACAATGGATCGAATTAGAAGCGTTTCATCAGCGCACTCAACGGCGATGAAGCTCACGTATAAGCAAATCTGACACCGGCAAGCGCGGTGAGGGTAGCTGCTGTTGCGACTCTGAAACGCGCGAAGATTGCAAGCGAGTGATCTTTCTTTTGGTCGATCCGTCGCTACGGGCACATCATTTCTGCTCAAAGAGATCGGCCCGGTGAACAGCATGAAAGCGACAGACAATTCGTGGGCAGCTGCCACTGAAGCGAAATTGAATGCCACCTATGCCTTTCACATTCAGGGGCCAGGGCGTCAGCCACGGGTGCCGGTTTCAGAACTCGGCCTCCACGGACATTGAGCGGACTGCCGTCAGGCGTTCCTTCCGAACAGGCCGCGCGGCGTGCGGGGGCGAAACAGGGCTGATGGGCCGGTCGAGAGGTGGGCTAACGACCAAAATACACGCTTGCGTCGACACCAACGGAATGCCCGTTCGCCTTGAACTGACCACCGGTGAGCAAGTACCCGAGTCCGGGAACCACTCGCGCCGACCGATTGCGGGGACGCGACGATGCCCTCGCGGGATGCACCCATGCACTCAAGCGCCTGCCGCGAAGGCGATTCGGGCTTTATTGTGCAGTGCATAAGGCGATTCCATCTCGGCGGCTTTGGCCGCGTAGAAGAATATTACGTCCGACATGAACCAGCACCAGCGGCAGGGCCATGAGCCCGCCGATCAGACGACGTTGCCAGACGATATAGGCCGCGAACTCTCGCACATCACGACCGAGGTCATCGATGTCAGCGACGCGCCGCCGCTCGCGCCGCCGCCGCCGCTGAGCCCCGACGAGATCCGCACCATCCTGATGAGCCTGCTGCTGACGATGTTCCTGGCCGCGCTCGACCAGACCATCGTGGCGACCGCGCTGCCGACCATCGGCCGCCAGTTCAACGACGTCAGCAGCCTTTCCTGGGTCATCACGTCCTATCTGCTGGCCGGAACGGCGGTAGCGCCCGTGTTCGGCACGCTCAGCGACATCTATGGCCGCCGCGTCATGATCACGGTTTCGCTTGTGCTGTTCACGGCGGGTTCGATCCTGTGCGCGGTGGCGCCGAACATGACGGTATTGATCATCGCGCGCGGCCTGCAGGGGTTGGGCGGCGGCGGCATCATGCCTGTCGTGCAGACCGTGATCTCGGACGTGGTCAGCCCGCGCGAACGCGGCAGATATCAGGCCTATTTCAGCGGCGTCTGGATGCTGGCGGGATTGCTGGGGCCGGTGCTTGGCGGCGTGTTCGCCGAGCATCTGCACTGGTCGATGATCTTCTGGATCAACGTGCCGCTCGCCGCCGGCGCGCTGTTTCTGCTGTTGCCCAAGATGGGCAAGATCCCCGTGTTCCATCGCCGCCGCAAGGTCGACTGGCTCGGCGGCGTGCTGCTGATGGCCTCTGCCGTGGTCGTCATGCTGGTGCTGAGCTGGGGCGGCAACCGTTTCGCCTGGCTGTCGCCGGCGATCATGGCGATGATCGGCGCGTCGGTCGCGCTGGCGTTCGGCTTCGTCTGGCACGCGCGCAATGCCGATGAGCCGTTTTTGCCGCTGCCTTTGCTGGGCGGAACGGTGGTGCCTTATGCGATGGCGGCCGGCGGCTGCGCGCTGGGCGCGATCACCGCGCTCACCGTGCACCTGCCGCTGTATTACGAGGTCGTCTATCATTTGAGCGCGAGCGAGGCGGGGCTCGCGCTGATTCCGCTCGCGGCGGTTTCCACCTGCGGTGCGGCGATCGCCGGACGGACCATGGCGCGCGCCAAACGCTACAAGCGCGTGGCCATCGCCGGCACGTCGGCAGCGACGGTCTTCGGCGTCGTGCTGACGGTGACGACGCTGCCGCTGTGGGGTCTGCTGGTCGTGCTGTCGCTGTTCGCGCTCGGGCTCGGCACCACATTCCCGGTCAGCGTGGTGTCGCTGCAGAATTCGGTGGCCCGCGCGCAGATCGGCACCGTGACCGGCGCGATGAACTTCTTTCGCGCGTTGATGTCGTCGTTCATGGTCGCCGCCTTCAGCGCGATCCTGCTGATGGAGCTGGGGCCGGGCATCTCGCTCGGCGAGCATCGCGGACCGGCGAACGCTATACCGGTCGCCGACATGGTCACCGCGTTCCACTACGTGTTCGGCGCCGCCACCGCGCTTTTGGCCTGCGCCTCGCTGTGCATCATCCTGATGGAGGAGCGGCCGCTGGCCGGTCCGTCGACGCCGGCCGAGATGGCGGAGTAGGGGGCTGCTCTAGGACGAGCGGGTGAGGAAGCGCGCGATCGCGCCGCCGAGCCGCGCGCTTTCCAGCGGTTCGGCAAGCGAAGCTTCCGCCGATGTCACCACGCTGTCGGGCGCATCGCCCTTGCTGCGCACCATCTCGCAGCAGGCCAGCGCGAAGCCGATAGTGAATTCCGGGTGTGCCTGCACCGAGAGCGTGGTGTCGCCGGCATAGAGCAGCCCGGCATGCGGCGTGAAATCCGAGGACAGGATCGTTCGGGCGCCCGCAGGCGGCGTGATGACCTGATCCTGGTGCGAGCAGGCCAGCGCGATACGCGTGCCGTCGATCACCCCGTTGTCTGGCGCGATGTCGTAGACGTGCCGCCCGAGGCCAAAGCCTTTCTCCGACTTCCGCGCGATGCCGCCCAGCGCCTGCGCGATCAATTGATGGCCGAAGCAGACGCCGACCATCGGCACCTTGCTCTGGTGGGACTTGCGCACGAACGCTTCGAGCGGCGCGATCCAGTCGAACCCGTCATAGACCCCGGCCGGCGATCCCGTGATGAGGATCGCCTCCAGCCCTGCGATATCCGGCAGCGGCTCGCCGGCGGGAAGGCTGACGGTATTGAACGTGACGGAAGCGTCGGCCGCGCCGATCATCCGCTCGAACATCTGCGGAAACGATCCGTGGAGTTCGCGGTTCTTCGGGCTGACAATCCCGGTTTCGATGATCGTGACGTGCGGCATCGATGGCAGACGTTTGGTTGAACCTTAGGTCCCCGGTCTCGAAACCTCCGTCTCCTTGCTGGTGATGAACTCCAGCAGCACCGGGATGCCTTCCTTGGTTTTCGCAATGCCGCGCTTGATGGCGGGGATGATGTCTTCGGGCTTCGTCACCCGCTCGCCATAGCCGCCGAAGGCGCGCGCCATCGCGGCGTAGTCGCCGGAGATGTCGGTCGAGCGGTATTTTTCGGTCGAGATCGGCATCACCTTCAGTTCGATCGCCATCGAGAAATTGTTCAGCAGGATCGACATGATCGGGATGCGCTCGCGCACCGCGGTCTCAAAATCCATGCCGGTAAAACCGATCGCGGCGTCGCCCCAGACATTGATGCAGAGCTTGTCGGGTTTTGCCAGTTTGGCGCCCATCGCAAGCCCGAGCCCGTAGCCGAGCTGCGTGGTCTTGCCCCAGCCGATATAGGTCAGCGGCTCGACCGATTTCCAGAACGGCGACAGCTGATCGCGCGGGCTGCCGGCATCGTGGGTGATGATGGTGTTGTTGATGTCGACGGTGTGCTGCAGGTCCCACAGCACGCGATAGGGGTTCAGCGGCGCGTCGTTGTGCGTCAGCTTCGGCATCCATTTCGCCAGCCATTCCTTGTGCGAGGCGGCGATCTCGGCGGCCACTGCCGTCGCGTCGCGGTCCGAGGTGACGCTCTTGCCGATCTCTTCCAGCAAGGCGTCGAGCACCAGGCCGGCATCGCCGACCAGTCCGATCTTGGCCTCGACGTCTTTGTTCAGGTGGTTGGGGTCGAGTGTCGAATGGATGATGGTCTTGCCCTTCGGCATCGCGATGCCGAACGAGGTTTCGGTGAACGAGCAGCCGATCCCGAAGATCACGTCGGCATCGCCGAGAAATTTCGGCACCGCGCGCGGCACCGCAAGGCCGCCCGATCCCAGCGACAGCGGATGCGTTTCCGGAAACGACGACTTGCCGCCCAGGCTGGTCGTGACGGGAATCGCGAGCCGCTCGGCCAGCCGTTTCAGCTGCGGCCAGGCCTTTGCGTAGTGCACGCCCTGGCCGGCATAGATCACCGGGCGCTTGGCGCCGACCAATAGCGCAGCCGCTTCCTTCACGTGAACCGGGTCAGCACCGTAACGGGTGCGCAGCACCGGCGTGTAGTTGAGCGGCTCCGGCACGTCCTCGTTCCACATGTCGGCGGGAATTTCGACGATGACAGGCCCGCCGCGGCCGTTCTTCAGCTTGGTGAAGGCGCGGCGGAAGATGTTACAGACCTCGGCGGCGATGTTGATCGGCTCGGACGATTTTGAGAACGCCTTCATCGCCTGGCTGGAATTGAAGTTCGGATCGATATTGGCGAGCCGGCGCGCATAGCCCATCGGCAGCACCAGCACGGGGACGGATTCGCCGTAACATTGCGCCACGCCCCCCATCGCGTTTTCGGCGCCGGGTCCATGCTGCATGCAGAATGCGCCGATCGATTGCCCCGAGGTGACGCGCGAGATCGCATCCGCCATGTGCACGCCGATGCGCTCCTGGCGCACCATCACCGGGCGGATGTCGGCATCGGCGGCAAATTCGATGATATGATTGACCGGGTAGCCGCAGAGGATCTCAATCCCCTCCCGCTTCATGATTTCCGCGATGGCGGCGCCGAGTTTCATGATCGTCTCCCCTTGATGGCAAGGCCGGTTCGCCCCGGCCCGTTTGAACAAGTTGGAGCAGGGTTTCACCGTGGGGTAAAGCGCGGCCAGCGCGTGGGCGCGGAAGTGCTGTTATGCATTTTGGCGCGCGAGCAGCAGCATATCGTACAACCACGGCCGCAGCCTGCCGAAGAATATTTTTATCGCAACATGTTTGGCGGGAGACGAAAATAGCACGTTCTACGGTTCGCCTTCGCGAAGTTGCGAAAAGATCACATGTTTAACTTAAGTGATTAAATCATATAATCTTGTCATACTCACTGAAGGGTTTTGCACTACGTAAGTTCCATGAAGCTGCGTGAATCGCAGAACAGGAGACTTACGAAGATGATTGCGGCGCGAACACTCATTCTCGGCTCGGCAGCAGGCTTGATCGCCCTCAGCGGGGCACAGGCTGCAGATCTCCCGCTCAAGGCCAAGGCGGTTGAATACGTCCGGATCTGTTCGCTGTACGGCGCCGGCTTCTTCTACATCCCGGGCACCGACACCTGCATCAAGATCGGCGGTTATCTGCGCGCCGACACCACGTTCAACGGCGGCGCCCATGGCGCACCGGGCTGGAGCGGTGATTTCGGCCAGCACAACCGCTTCCAGGACAATTTTGTTTCCCGCTCCCGTATGGCGCTGACGATCGATACCCGCACCGCGACTGAATACGGCGTGGTCCGGACCTTCGGCCAGGCTGACTTCCAGTTCAACAATTTCGGCAACTCGAACACCTCGAGCCAGGGCTTCCCGGGCTTCACGGCGAATGCGCTGAACACGCCCGGCGGCGGCTATGTCGCGGTTGAATATCTCTTCATCCAGTTCGCCGGATTCACCTTCGGTAAATCCTCGTCGGCCTATTCGACGCCGTGGAACGGCTTCCCGGGCAACATCAATTCCAGCCTGCTCGGCGGCAACAATACCGACACCGGCGTCAACAACATCCAGTACACCGCTCAGTTCGGCAACGGCGTATCGGCTTCGATCGGCCTCGACGACCCGACCGTCTGGAACCGCACCGCGGTTTATAACCTGAGCAGTACGTCGGCGATCGGCGCCAACGGCACCGGATCGAATGCCTATGCCGGCACGCATATGCCTGACATCGTCGGCAACATCCGGGTCGATCAAGCGTGGGGACTGTTCCAGTTGTCGGCCGCCGCACATGAAGTCAGCGGCTCGTACAACATCCTCGGCGCCAGCGCTGCTCCGACCGCGCTTTCCGAAATCAGCGGCCACCCCGAGACCAAGATCGGCTACTCGGTGATGGCGGCGCTCAACATCAAGAACATCCCGACTGGCGCCGGCGACGACATCAAGTTCGACGTCTCCTATGCCAAGGGTGTGACCAAGAACGTGATCGCCACCAGTGGCAGCTCGCCGAGCTTTGCGATGTTCGGCGATAGCAGCTCCGCCTACCAGAGCGTCGGCTTCGGCGCGACCACCGACGGCGTCTACGGTGCAGGCACCAACGGCATCAAGCTGACGACGGCATGGGGCCTCCGCGGCGCCTTCAACCACAACTGGAATCCCAACTGGTCGACGAGCCTGTTCGGCAGCTACTCTCAGGTCAAGTACGACGGTGGGGCTGACGACAATCTGGGGGCAGCCGGAATCACCTCGGCCAAGGGTGCTTACTGCGCCGCGTTCGCGGCCAGCCACGGCGGTCAGACCGGCGTAGCCGGTGCGGCCACCTACAGCTGCAACCCTGACTTCAACGTCTCGCAGCTTGGCGCCGTTACCCGCTGGACCCCGGTCAAGAACCTGACCTTCTCGGGCGAAGTCCAGTGGTTCCATCTCGACCAGAAGATGGCGGGCGCTTCGACGTTCACGCCGAGCGCTCCGAAGCCGGCCGCGACCTACCAGTTCAAGGATCAGGACACCGTCCTGCTCCAGTTCCGCGCCCAGCGTAACTTCTGAGCCAGCGTAACTTCTGAGAATGATTTGGGGACCGGGCCTTGTGCCCGGTCCTTTTTTATTTTGCGGCATGGCGCGGTAACAACTTCGCTTCGCGCGTCGTCCGACCTACCGCGGCCGTCAGGCCGGGTGGGCGGCAAATCGATGGTTAAATTTTCCTATATTGTGCGATTGCGGGCGCGCATTTTTCCCCCGCTTTAATCGAGCATTCATGCTGTTCGTGAAGAGCCCTTCAACTGTTCCCGCCTAAGGTCTAACGAGTATGGCGCTGGAGAAATCCGGGAGCGTCGACAGGAGTTTTCATGCGTCGATTACTGGCACGATTTGTCGCCGATGAAGGCGGCGCTACAGCCATCGAGTATGCCCTCATTGCAGGCGGCATCAGCATCGTGATCATCACGGCCGTGTCCGGTGTCGGCACCGCTGTCAGCACCAAATTCGTGCAAGTCAGCGACTCGATCAAATAGCTGGAATTCGACGGCCTACACCCTTCGAACGGGGTCGACCGCGGCATTGCGCGCTGGATAATGCTATCGCGCGCCTTGCCCGATCATCCGGCCTTCTTGGCGCGAGCCGTTGATCGCGCCGGCTTCTCCGCTTTCTTGGGCGCTTCTTTGGCCGTCTCCTTGGCGGCGCGCTTGCCGCCGCCGCTGATCGGCAGCAGCATCTCGCGCTGGCCGGCGGCGGCCTTCTTCGGTTTCTTGCCCTTGGCCTTGGCGGCGGCAGGGGCGGCCTCTTTCTCGCCGGCAAGGCTGCGCTTGAGCGCGTCCATCAGGTTGATGACATTGCCGGTGGTCTTCGGCGCGGCCTTTGTCTTGGTGCTCAGCCCATTGCGCTTCTGGTTGATCAGGTCGATCAGCGCCTGCTCGTAGCGGTCCTCGAACTGCTCGGGTTCGAATGACGCGGACTTCTGCTCGACGATATGCTTTGCCAGATCAAGCATATCCTTGGTGATCTTCACGTCCTGGATGTCTTCGAAATATTCCGTCTCGCTGCGCACCTCGTAGGGGTAGCGCAGCAGCGTACCCATCAGTCCCTTGTCGAGCGGCTCCAGCGCGATGATGTGCTCGCGGTTGGTCAGCACCACGCGCCCGATCGCAACCTTGTCCATGCTGCGGATGGTTTCGCGGATCACCGCAAAGGCGTCATGGCCGACCTTGCCGTCCGGCACGAGATAATAGGGGCGGATCACGTAACGGCTATCGATATCGGACCTCGGCACGAACTCGTCGATCTCGATGGTGCGGGTCAATTCAAGCGCGAGTTCGTCCAACTCGTCCTTCGACACCTCGATGTAGGTGTCAGTGTCGACCTTGTAGCCTTTCATGATGTCTTCGTTGGCGACTTCCTCGCCGGTGTCGGCGTCGACCTTGGCGTATTTGATGCGATGGCCGGTCTTGCGGTTGATCTGGTTGAACGAGACCTTCTCGCTGTCCGACGTCGCCGGATAGAGGGCGACCGGACAGGTCACGAGGGAAAGACGCAGAAAACCCTTCCAATTGGCGCGGGGGGCCATGGGCTACTCCGAAAAATACGCGACAGACGACCGGTAACGATACCATCGGATGCCCGCGCCTCAAACATGGCTAGCGGGAAAATGCGGAAACGGCGTTAACCCGCGCGCCGCACGGGCGCCTGCGACCTTTTGGCGGCTGTAACCGCATGGGATGTCCCGAAGGGCAGGAACATCACTTCCGATCATGCGTTGCTCTCACCGGCGGTGTCGACACATTCGCTGGCATTACAGGCACTTACTCCAAGAGGTCCCCATGGCAACGCAACGACACGGCCAAATCATCGAAACCCCGACCGAGGCGCGCCAGGCCGAACCCGGCCCCTCCGTGCTGGCGCTGCTGACGGTCTCGACCGGGCTTGCGGTGCTGATCCTGGGCATCGTCTGGTTCGTGTTCTTCCGGACCTGACGGAGGCCGGAATAGGGCGGGAAGGCGGTCCGTGTTGCCGGGGCCGTTCTACTTTGCATGGGGTTGTTTTCGATATTTTGTTTCTGGAGCCGACCTGCGGTCCAGACAACGTCTGCGGCTGGGCGGCCCGGCCGCGAACCTCATGACGAAAAAGTAACATTGCACCTTACCGCCCGTTCATGGCCCGTTCACGCCGGGTACCCTCATCATGAGTTCTGCTATTGTAGAGCTCATTTTTGGAGGCCAACTTGCGCCTGCTTGTAGTTGAGGATGACCCGGATCTGAACCGTCAGTTGACGACGGCGCTGACGGATGCCGGCTACGTGGTCGACCGCGCGTTCGACGGCGAGGAGGGGCACTACCTCGGCGAAAGCGAGCCCTATGACGCCGTCGTGCTCGACATCGGGCTGCCGAAGATGGACGGCATCTCGGTGCTGGAGGCGTGGCGTCGCGGCGGCCGGGCGATGCCGGTCCTGATCCTCACCGCGCGCGACCGCTGGAGCGACAAGGTGCAGGGGTTCGACGCCGGCGCCGACGACTACGTTGCAAAACCGTTCCACCTCGAAGAGGTGCTGGCGCGCATCCGCGCGCTGCTGCGCCGCTCCGCCGGCCATGCGCAGTCGGAACTGACCTGCGGTCCGGTCTCGCTGGATACGCGCACCGGGCGCGTCAGCGTCTCCGGCAATCCGATCAAGATGACCTCGCACGAATATCGCCTGCTGGCCTATCTGATGCACCACACCGGGCGCGTGGTGTCGCGCACCGAACTGGTCGAGCACCTCTACGACCAGGACTTCGACCGCGACTCCAACACCATCGAAGTGTTCGTCGGCCGCATCCGCAAGAAGCTCGACGTCGACATCATCCAGACCGTGCGCGGGCTCGGCTATCTGCTGACGCCGCCGTCGCCCGGTAACTGATGAGCCTTGCTCTTTTATTCGAGCATGATCTTATCCGAAGGCCAGTCTCGCTCCGTAAATTCGGAGCCTGGGGATATGCTTTTCGGGATCTTGCTCTGATGCGCGGAAGTTCGCTCGCCACGCGGTTGTTCCTGTCGGCGACCGCGTGGGTGGTCGTGATCCTGGTGATCACCGGCATCGTTCTGTCGTCGGTCTATCGCAACGCCACCGAGCGCGCCTTCGACCGCCGCCTCAATCTCTATCTCCGCACCCTGATCGCCGAAGTCGCGACGCCGGACGAGCCGCCCGACCACCAGTTCCAGTCGCTCGGCGAGCCGCTGTTCGAACTGCCGCTGTCCGGCTGGTACTGGCAGATCGTCCGCACCGACGAGAAGGCCGAGACGCGCGCGTCGCGTTCGCTGTGGGACAAGAAGCTGCCGAAGCTCGAGGAGATCGGCGCGGAGCTGACCGCCGCCGGCATCCGCCTCGGCTATGTCGACGGGCCCGAGGGGCAGTCGCTGCGGGTGGTCGAGCGGCCGGTCGATCTCGGCGTCGACGGCAAATTCCTGGTCAGCGTGGCCGGCGACGCATCGGAGATTTTCGACGAGATCCGCGCCTTCGATTATTACCTCGGCGGCACCTTCGCAGCGCTCGGCATCGTGCTGCTGCTGACCACGATCTTCCAGGTCCGGTTCGGGCTGGCGCCGCTCAAGCGGATTTCGGAATCGATCGCCGATATCCGCTCCGGCCGCGCCGAACGGCTGGAGGGCGAGTTTCCGGTCGAGATCGCGCCGCTGGCGCGCGAGACCAACGCGCTGATCGACGCCAACCGCGAGATCGTCGAGCGCGCCCGCACCCATGTCGGCAATCTCGCCCATGCCATCAAGACGCCGCTCTCGGTGATCGTCAACGAGGCTGCCGCCCACGCGGTGGATCCGTTTGCCAGCAAGGTGTTGGAGCAGGCCGATGTGATGCGGGATCAAGTCGCTCATCATCTGGAGCGCGCCCGCATCGCCGCCCGCGTCACCGTCATCGGCACCGTCACCGAGGTCGCGCCCGCCATCGAGGCGCTGCGGCGGACCATGGAGAAGATCCACAGGGATCGCGGCATCGCCATCGCGGTGAAGGCCGACCCCGCGGCCAAATTCCGCGGCGAGCGCCAGGACCTCGAGGAGATGGCCGGCAACCTGGTCGACAACGCCTGCAAATGGGCCGCCACCCAGGTCCTGATCGAGGTCAGGGTGGAGCCGCCGTCGGAGCCTCGCGCGGGCTCGTCGCTGCGGATCATCGTCGATGACGACGGCCGCGGCCTGTCCGCCGCCGAGCGCGCGCAGGTGTCGCGGCGCGGCCAGCGGCTGGACGAGTCCAAGCCGGGGTCCGGGCTCGGGCTTTCGATCGTGGTCGATCTCGCCGCGCTCTATGGCGGCAGCCTGGTTCTGGGCGACGCCCCGATCGGCGGGTTGCGGGCCGAACTGGTGCTGCCGGGGGTCTGAACGCCCCCGTCCTGCGACCACGGTGATTACCTGGAGTTGACGGATCGGGAACCGTCGATGTCAGGGTTGATTTCGTTATTCCTAAACGGCTTCTTAACGCGCGCACTTCTAAGATCGGGCGCGGGCGCTTGCCCGTCCCATGACACGCATATCCACACCAGGCGAATGAGCCAAACATCGACCGAGCGGCTGAGGGACTATCTCGCCCAGCTCCCGCCCCAATCGCAGGCGCTGCTGATGCGGGAGTTCGAGCGCGCCATCGAGCGTGGCGAGGACATGGTCGTCGCCAATTTCGTGCTCGAACAGCTTCGCAAGGTGGTGCGCGGAACCGAGGAAGACGACGAGGCGCGGCCGCGGACCGACGATCCGGCGCGATTGCTGTACGCGCCGCTCGAACCGTATCTGGTCGAGGGCAATTTTCCGGTCAGGATCGGCCAGATCCGGCGTGCATCGCTGCTGCCGATCTGGCAGTGGCTGGAGCGCGACGGGGCGGCGGAGGCGGCGCGCGCGTTCGGAGCTGCGCTCGCCGAGATCAGGCAGAGCGGCTCGACCGCCGGCCTCGAAGGCGCCACCCGCAGGTTCCAGCTCGCCGCGGCCGATGCGATCATCAATGTCGCCACGCCCGTTGCGGGCGACGACAGGCAGCGGTCGCTGTCCCGGATCGGTCCGCCCAATGTCGTCGAGGACTTGCTGTCGGTCGGCGGCGTGCTGCGGGCGCGCGAGACGCTGGATACGCTCGGCACAAGGATGCCGGGCCAGATGCGGGTGTTCGCCGACTCCCAGATCGCCTCGGTGGGTGCGGCGCTCAACGTTCCCACGCTGCAAACCCCGCAATTGCTGCCGTTCGCGCTGTCGCTGATCATGCAGCGGCTGGCGCAGCCGTGGCAGATCATCCGCCTGGCGATCAAGATGGCGGCATCCGACGACGAGTTGCGCGTGGCGGCGACGCCCTACGGCATCGCCGTCACGATTGCGTTGCACGATCTGTCGTTCCTCACCGCCTGCGTGCGCACGGACATCAGGCGCGGCCATTTCGACAATGTCGGCGAGCCGCTGAAGATCCTGCACGACGGGGTGCGCGGGCTGCGCACCGAGTTGGACCTGCGCAACGATTCCGCATGGGGTCGCCAGCTCACCGCGATCCGCGCCGAAATTTCCAATGCGCTGAGGTCGGAGATCGAGAGCGTGCCCGGCCGGGTTCGTCGTATCCTGCGCCAGCGCGCCGACAAGGATATCGCTTCCGCGCCCAAGATCGACACGGCCGAGGTCGAAGAGATCGCAGCACTGATCGATTTCGTGGCGGTGTGCCGCACCTATGCCAGCGAGCTCGCCATCAACGAGGTCACGTTGCGGACCTATTCCGACCTGCAGCATTACGTCGAACGATCCACCGAGAGCCTGGTGCAGGCGCTGCGCGGCGGCGACCCCCAGGCGCGCGCCTTCCGCCAGACGCAGGCCAAGGCGGCGATCCGCTTCTGCGAAATCCTGTTCGGCCATGACTATGCGTCGCTGATGAGCCGGGCGGCCGAAAATGCCGTCACCGGCGAGCGCAAAGCGACCAAGGCCGGATAGGGTGGTATTCCTCTGAATTCCTGCCGGCCCGGCAGAACAGGCCGGTTTTTCTGCCGCAATTGTCAATTGCCGGGCTTGCCGCCGGTGGTGTAAAGCGGCGCATCGGCGCTTTGACAAGAAGCGGCGCTTCGCCCGGGAACTGCTTGATGACGCTGTGGTTTGTGTTCGCGCTGATGACGGTCGCGGCGATCTTTGCCGTGCTCTGGCCGCTGAGCCGGAGCGCCTCCGCGTCGGCCGGCGGCAGCGAGGCTGCCGTCTACAAGGACCAGCTTGCCGAGATCGAGCGCGACGCCGCAGCCGGCCTGATCGGGATCCCGGAGTCCGAGGCGGCGCGTGTCGAAATCGGCCGCCGCCTGCTGGCTGCGGATCGTCAGCCTGAGCTTCCGGCGCGCTCGAACCTTGCGTTGCGCCGCGCTTCCGCTGTCGTGGCGCTGGTGGGGCTGCCGGTCGCGGCTGTGATGTTCTACCTCGCGTATGGATCGCCATGGCTCGGCGATTTCCCGCTGGCCTCGCGCGCCCGCACCGCTGACGTCAACCAGCCGCTGGAGAATATGGTGGCGCAGGTCGTCGCCCATCTGGAAAAGAATCCGACCGACGCCCGCGGCTGGACCGTGCTGGCGCCGGTGCTGGCGCGTCTCGGCCGGTTCGATGACGCGGTCGGGGCCTATCGTAACGTCATCACGTACGCCGGCGACAATGCCGAGCGCCGCGCCGATCTCGGTGAGGCGCTTGCACTGGTGGCGGGCGGCGTCGTCACGGCGGAGGCCAAGGCCGAGTTCGAACGCGCGGTCGCGCAGGACGCCAACGAGCCCAGGGCCAACTATTTCCTCGGGCTTGCCGCCGAACAGGATGGCCGTCAGGCCGACGCCGCTGCGATCTGGCGCGCGCTGCTCGCGAAGGCGCCGGCGGACGCGCCGTGGCGGCCGTTGGTTCAGGCGGCGCTAACGCGGGTCGGTGGCCCTTCAGTGCCGGCGATTTCCAGTGAAGCGATCGCTGCCGCCAAGGACATGAATGATCCCGATCGTAACGCGATGATAAGCGGCATGGTCGATCGTCTCGCGACGCGGCTGAAACAGAACGGCGACGATGTCGAGGGATGGCTGCGGCTGATGCGCGCCTATATGGTGATGGGCCAGCGCGACAAGGCGGCAAGCGCGCTGACCGACGCGCGGCAGGCCGTCGCGGCCGACGCCGAACGCTTGCGCCAGCTCAATGAGGGCGCGAAGAATCTCGGGCTTGATGGGTAGCGCATGATGCCGAAAAGTGTGAAGCGGTTTTCGGACAACATCATGCGCAAGAGTGACCGACGAATGTCGGAACCTGAAGGCTGGAACAGAGGATCGAAATGACGCGCAAGCAACGGCGTTTGACCATGATCGGCGGTTCGCTCGCGGTGCTCGCCATTGCCGCGGCGCTGGTCCTCAACGCCATGCGCGATTCCATCGTGTTCTTCTCCACGCCGACGATGGCGGCCGAGAAGCAGATCCCGGCCGGCAAGCGGTTCCGTCTCGGCGGCCTGGTGCAGCCGGGCTCGCTGGTGAAGGGCGACAACCTCGCTGTCAATTTCAGCGTCGCCGACGGCAGCGCCACGCTGCCGGTCGCCTATAAGGGGTTATTGCCGGACCTGTTCCGCGAAGGGCAGGGCGTCGTCGCCGAGGGCGCGCTCGATGCTTCCGGCGTGTTCAAGGCCGACACGGTGCTGGCCAAGCATGACGAGACCTACATGCCAAAGGACGTCGCCGATGCCCTGAAGAAACAGGGGCACTGGAAGGACGATTACGGCGCCAAGCCGGGCGCCGCGGCCTCGGCCGCGCCGGCGCAGGGAGTTTCGAAGTGATCGCGGAAGCCGGACATTACGCGCTGGTGCTGGCGCTCGCGCTGGCGCTGATCCAGTCCACCGTGCCGCTGCTCGGCGCGCGCTGGGGCGACCACGCCCTGATGAATGTCGCGCGCTCGGCCGCGCTGGCGCAATTGCTGTTCGCGGCGATCTCGTTCGCGTTGCTGACGATGCTGTATGTCGTCTCGGATTTCTCCGTCGTCAACGTGTTCGAGAATTCGCATTCGATGAAGCCGCTGCTCTACAAGATCACCGGCGTGTGGGGCAATCACGAAGGCTCGATGCTGCTGTGGGTGTCGATCCTGGCGCTGTTCGGCGGCCTGGTCGCGGCCTTCGGCAACAATCTGCCGCTGTCGCTGCGCGCGCATGTGCTGGCGGTGCAGGGCTGGATCGCGGCGGCGTTCTATCTGTTCATCCTGATGACCTCGAATCCCTTCCTGCGCATCGCAAGCCCGCCGATCGAGGGCCGCGATCTCAATCCGGTGCTGCAGGACATCGGCCTCGCCGTGCATCCGCCGATGCTCTATCTCGGCTATGTCGGGTTCTCGATCTCGTTCTCCTTTGCGGTCGCCGCCCTGATCGAAGGCCGCATCGACGCGGCCTGGGCGCGCTGGGTGCGGCCGTGGACGCTGGTGGCGTGGATCTTCCTCACGCTCGGCATCGCGATGGGATCGTACTGGGCCTATTACGAACTCGGCTGGGGCGGCTGGTGGTTCTGGGATCCGGTCGAGAACGCCTCGCTGATGCCGTGGCTCGCCGGCACCGCGCTGCTGCACTCCGCGGTCGTGATGGAGAAGCGCAACGCGCTAAAAGTCTGGACCATTCTGCTTTCGATCCTGACGTTCTCGCTGTCGCTGCTCGGCACCTTCCTGGTGCGCTCGGGCGTTCTGACCTCGGTGCATGCCTTCGCGACCGACCCGACGCGCGGCGTGTTCATCCTGCTGATCCTTTGCCTGTTCATCGGCGGCAGTCTTTTGCTGTACGCCTGGCGCGCATCGGCGCTGAAGCAGGGCGGACTGTTCGCGCCGATCTCGCGCGAGGGCGCGCTGGTGCTCAACAATTTGTTTCTCACCACGGCCTGCGCCACCGTCTTCATCGGGACGCTGTATCCGCTGGCGCTGGAGGTCTTGACCGGCGACAAGATTTCGGTCGGCGCGCCGTTCTTCAACCTGACCTTCGGTCCGCTGTTCGTGCCGCTGATGGTGGCGATGCCGTTCGGACCGCTGCTGGCGTGGAAGCGCGGCGATCTGGCCGGCGCGTCGCAGCGGCTGATGGCGGCCGGCATTGCGGCGCTGATCGCCATTGCCGTGCTGTTGGCGTGGACGCGGGGCGGTGCCACCTTGGCGCCGCTCGCGATCGGGCTCGGCATCTTCGTGATCGCCGGCGCCTTGACCGATCTTGTCGAACGCACCGCGCTGTTTCGTGCGCCGCTCGCGACCGCGCTTGCCCGCGCGCGCGGGTTGCCGCGCGCGACCTGGGGCACCGCGTTCGCGCATGCGGGCATCGGCGTCGCCCTGATCGGGATCGTCTGCGAAACCACCTGGAACAGCGAATATATCGGCTCGATGAAGCCAAACGAGACCGCGACCGTCGCCGGCTATCAGTTGAAGCTCGACGGCGTCACGCAGCGGCAGGGACCGAATTTCCGCGAGATGATCGCGCAGTTCACCGTCACGCTCGACGGCGAAACGCTGCGGGTGATGACGCCCTCGAAGCGCAACTTCACCACGCGGGGATCGTCGACCACCGAGGCCGCGCTGCTGACCCGCGGCGCCAGCCAGCTCTATGTTTCGCTCGGCGACCCCAACGCCGAGGGCGCCATCGCCGTGCGGATCTATCACAAGCCGCTGGTGCTCTTTATCTGGTGGGGGCCGGTGCTGATGGCGTTCGGCGGCCTGCTGTCGCTGTCGGACCGGCGGCTGCGCGTCGGTGCGCCGAAGCCCGCCAAGCCGGCCGCGCGCCTTGCAGCCGGCGGAGTGAGGCCGTTGCGGAAAGCTCATCGCCAGCGTATTCGTCGCCGTCATGATGGCCGGAAGCCCGGCCGCCCATGCGGTGCAGCCCGACGAGATCATGTCGGATCCCGCGAAGGAAGCGCGCGCGCGCGACCTGTCGCGCGAGCTGCGCTGCATGGTGTGCCAGAACCAGTCGATCGACGATTCCGACGCGCCGCTGGCGCGCGACCTGCGGCTTCTGGTGCGCGAGCGCATCGCGACCGGCGACAGCGACAGCCAGGTGATCGATTTCCTGGTGGCGCGCTATGGCGAGTTCGTGCTGCTGAAGCCGCGCTTCACGCCGCACACGGTATTGCTGTGGCTGCTGCCGCCGCTGGCGTTGATCGGGGGCGGCGTGGCGCTGTGGCTCTACAGCCGCCGCCGCACGAGCACCGGCGCCGCGACCGATCCCGCGCTGCTGCACCTGACGGCAGAGGAGGAGGCAAGCCTGGAGCGCCTGCTTGCCGCCGATGCGCCGGACAAGAAGGCCTGAGCCGGCGTTGCAAGCGGAAGGGTTTCCGCTAAGACTTCCCCTGGCCAACAAACATCATTCAGGGGGAGACGAGAAATGGCCTTTTCACTCTACGACGCCAGCGTGGCGAATTACCTGCAGACCCTCGGCGCCGTCAGCGGCTTTCTCGACCGCGGCCTGGCGCATTTCCGCGACAACAACGTCGATCCCGAAACCATGGTCGAGGCGCGGCTGGCGCCCGACATGCTGCCGCTGCGTTTCCAGATCATCTCGGTCGCCCAGCATTCGCGCGGCGCCATCGAGGCCGCGCAGAGCGGAGAATTTCGTCCGCCAGCGTCCAAGACGCCGTACGATTACGCCGGATTGCAGGCGCTGGTCGCGCAGACCCGCGAGGCCCTGGAGGCGTTGACGCCCGATGCCGTCAATGCACTCGGCGGCCGCGACGTCGTGTTTCTTCTCGGCGATCACAAGCTGCCCTTCACGACCGAGGGCTTCTTGATGTCGTTCTCGCTGCCCAACTTCTATTTCCACGCCGCCACGGCCTACGACATCCTGCGCACCAACGGCGTGCCGCTCGGCAAGCGCGATTTCATGGGCCGGCTGAAGATGAAGAAGGCCTGAAAGACTTCGGAGCGGGGAAGCTACGAGGAACTGCGTTTCGGCCGTCGCGCGTCCCGCTCCCGACCCGTATCGGCCGATGGTCTTTTTTGGGCCGGAGAGGGGCAATTGCGCCCCCGAAAGTGTTTTTGACCCTTCAGCTAACCGGCTGATTAGCCTGCGATATTCTGCCGCATCGATAACCGACCGCATTACAAAAGTTTAATTCCCTAGCCAGCGCGCGGTAAGGCTGAAAACCCCATGTTCAGTCACGTCAGGTGCTCAGCCCCGCACCGTCGAATTCATACGCCATTCAGATGCCCCTGGAGATCTTAGCAACATGACCGAACGTCCCGTCGATCTTTCGAAGTTTCCGTCCTACGGCGCCGCGCGCCGCTCGCTGTTCTCGGCGCGCAAATTCGCGCTGATGGCTTCCGTCGTCGCCGGCCTCGGCGCCGCCGTGTATGGCTTTGCGCCGCAGCAGGGCCCCGTCGACATCTTCACCAGCGCGGCGCACGCGCAGGTCAATACCGAGGTGCGCAAGGTCGAGCGGCCGATCGGTTTTGCCGACATCGTCGAGCGCGTGAAGCCGTCGGTGATCTCGGTCAAGATCAACATCGCCGAGAAGGCCTCGAAGGGTGACGACAGCGCCAACAAGGACGACGACTCGCCGTTCCAGCCGGGCTCGCCGATGGAGCGCTTCTTCCGCCGCTTCGGCGGTCCGGATGGCTTGCCCCCGGGCATGCGCGGCGGACCGCGCGGCGGCCGTGGCCCGGTGACGGGTCAGGGTTCCGGCTTCTTCATCTCGGCTGACGGCTTTGCCGTGACCAACAACCACGTGGTCGACGGCGCCGACAAGGTCGAAGTCACCATGGACGACGGCAAGACCTACACCGCGAAGGTGATCGGCACCGATCCGCGCACGGATCTGGCGCTGATCAAGGTCGAGGGCCGCAAGGACTTCCCGTTCGCCAAACTGTCCGACAGCAAGCCGCGGATCGGCGACTGGGTGCTCGCGGTCGGTAACCCGTTCGGCCTCGGCGGCACCGTGACCGCCGGCATCGTCTCGGCCTCCGGCCGCGACATCGGCAACGGCCCGTATGACGACTTCATCCAGATCGACGCGCCCGTGAACAAGGGCAACTCCGGCGGTCCGGCGTTCGACACCAACGGAGAAGTGATGGGCGTCAACACCGCGATCTATTCGCCGTCCGGCGGCAGCGTCGGCATCGCGTTCTCGATCCCGGCCTCGACGGTCAAGAGCGTGATCGCCCAGCTCAAGGACAAGGGCACCGTCAGCCGCGGCTGGATCGGCGTCCAGATCCAGCCGGTGACGTCTGACATCGCCGACAGCCTCGGCATGAAGAAGGCCGAAGGCGCGCTGGTGGCGGAACCGCAGGCCAACGGTCCGGCGGCCAAGGCCGGCATCCAGTCGGGTGACGTCATCACCGGCGTCAACGGCGAGCCGGTCAAGGATGCCAAGGAACTTGCCCGCACCATCGGCGGTCTCGCGCCCGGCAATGCCGTGAAGCTCAACGTGCTGCAGAAGGGCCAGGACAAGGTCGTCAACCTCACGCTCGGCCAGTTGCCGAACACGATCGAGGCCAAGGCCGACACCGACAAGGACGACAAGGGTAGCCTGAGCAAGGGAACCGGCGTGCCGAAGCTCGGCCTGACGGTTGCCCCCTCCAACAGCGTGGCCGGCGCCGGCAAGGAAGGCGTCGTGGTCACCGAGGTCGACCCGAAGAGTGCTGCGGCCGAACGCGGCTTCAAGGAAGGCGACGTCATTCTCGAGGTTGCCGGCAAGAGCGTCGCCAGCGCCGGCGAGGTGCGCGAGGCGATCGACGCCGCCCGCACCGAGAACAAGAACAGCGTTCTCATGCGCGTGAAGAGCGGCGGTTCGTCGCGGTTCGTCGCGGTGCCGCTGGCGAAGGGCTAAACGAGGACTAGATATCAATGGAAGGTTTCGCCGGCATTTGTCGCCCCCGCCGACGTCTCCTTCCGGGGAGCGAGTGCCAAAGCTCGCTCCCTCCAGGTACCTTCTATCGGAACACGCCCCCCTCCGTCGGAAGGTCCTAAGGGCGGTGAGGTCCCCCAGCTTCACCGCCCGCTTTTTTCACTTGATCGCGAAATCGGCCGGCCGCCTTGCATGTGCAGGGCGGTCGCGCCATGGTGAGGGAAAGCATGTACCCTGTGACCGCAACTGCTCCGCAAATGCGCCTCTTGATCATCGAAGACGACCGCGAGTCCGCCGACTATCTGGTCAAGGCGTTCCGTGAAGTCGGCCATGTCGCCGATCTCGCCAGCGATGGCGAGGAGGGCCTGTCGATGGCCGACGGCGGCGATTACGACGTGCTCGTGGTCGACCGCATGCTGCCCAAGCGCGACGGCCTTTCGGTGATCGGTGCGCTGCGCGAGAAGGGCAACCGCACGCCGGTGCTGATCCTCTCCGCGCTCGGCCAGGTCGACGACCGCATCAAGGGCCTGCGCGCCGGCGGCGACGATTATCTGCCAAAGCCCTATTCATTCGCCGAACTGCAGGCGCGCGTCGAAGTGCTGTCGCGCCGCAATGTCGGCCCGGCCGAAGAAACGACCTACCGCGTCGGCGATCTCGAACTCGACCGCCTTTCGCACCGCGTCGCCCGCGGCAAGGACGAGCTGACGCTGCAGCCGCGCGAGTTTCGCCTGCTCGAATATTTGATGAAGCATGCCGGCCAGGTGGTGACCCGCACCATGCTGCTGGAAAACGTCTGGGATTATCATTTCGATCCGCAGACCAACGTCATCGACGTGCATATTTCACGGCTGCGCTCCAAGATCGACAAGGGCTTTGAGCGGCCCTTGCTGCACACGATCCGCGGCGCCGGATACATGATCCGTGACGGCCTTCGGTAAACTGATCCGCACCACGGCGTTCCGGCTGACGCTGGTCTATCTGTTTTTGTTTGCGCTGTTTGCCGCGTCGCTGCTCGGCTATTTCGCCTGGAATACGCGGCGGCTGATCAACGAGCAGATCACCGCCACGGTGAACGCCGAAATCGCCGAGATCATCGACATCTATACGCGCCGCGGCTTGCGCCGGCTGGTCTCCACGATCGAGAACCGCGCGCTGCGGCCGGGCGCCAATCTCTATCTCGTCACCACGCCCGAGGGCAAAGCGTTCGCCGGCAATGTCGATTCGCTGGCGCCGGGCGTGATGGCCTCGACCGGCTGGTCGGAGACCGCGCTATCGCCGGCTCGACGAGCAGGACACGGCGGAACATCGCGCGCTGGTGCGCGTCACCGAACTCACCAACGGTTTCCGCCTCCTGGTCGGCCGCGACCTCGAGGAACGGCGGCGGCTGTTCGGCATCGTCGCCAAGGCCGCGCAATGGTCGCTGCTGGTCGTCATCGTGCTCGGCATCGGCGGCGGCATCTTCGTGGCGCGGCGGGTGCTGCGCCGGATCGACGCCATGACCGGCACCACCCAGCGCATCATGGCCGGCGACCTCTCCGGACGGCTTGCCGGTCGGGCGCTCGCGGCGACGAGCTCGATCGCCTCGCGGAAAATCTCAACGCCATGCTGGAGCGCATCGAGGCGCTGATGACGGGGCTGAAGGAAGTCTCCGACAACATCGCCCACGACCTGAAGACGCCGCTGACGCGGCTGCGCAACCGCGCCGAGGAGGCGCTGGCGAGTTCCGGCAGCGAGGCCGAGTACCGCGCGGCGCTGGAGCGGACCATCGAGGAATCCGACGGCCTGATCCGCACCTTCAATGCGCTGTTGATGATCGCGCGCGCCGAGTCCGGGCAGGCGCGCGGCAACATGGACGATTTCGACGCCGCCGACGTCGCCCGGGGCATCCACGAATTGTACGAGCCGCTGGCCGAAGACGACGGCATGACGCTGCGCGTCAAGGCATCGCGCCGCGCCGCTGCACGGCAACCGCGAACTGATCAGCCAGGCGCTCGCCAATCTGGTCGAGAACGCCATCAAATACGGCAAGCCGTCGCCGGTGGTGCAGCCGCTGGATCCCGCCGTCGCCGCGCGGAGCAGGGAGATCCTGATCGAGGCGCGGCGCGAGGGCGACCGCGTGCTGCTCAGCGTCACCGATCATGGGCCCGGCATCCCCGAAGCCGATCGCAAGCACGCGGTCGAGCGGTTCGTGCGGCTGGAGGCCAGCCGGACGCTGCCGGGTTCCGGGCTTGGCCTGAGCCTGGCGTCGGCGGTGGCGACCCTGCATGGCGGTGAACTCAGGCTCGGCGATTCGCATCCCGGCCTGACCGCGACGCTGGTCATCCCGGCCCGATCCGCCGCCGGTGACAGGCTTGCGGCCCAAACGCCGGATGTGCCACAGAAGGTGGCATGAACTCCTCCGCCTGGCCGCGCGGTTCGTGAGCGGGCCGCATGTCACTGCCAGCAGCACCGCCGAACAACGCCTGAAAGACTGGCTCGCCGAACTGGAGCCGCAGCAGGCGGCTGCGATCGGCGCATGGCTGGACCGTCCGGCCGCCCGGGCCATCCTGCTCGGCATCGCCGAGTTCTCGCCCTATCTGTTCGACCTGATCCGCGCCGATGCCGCGCGGCTGATCCGCCTGCTGGCCTGCGACCCGGAGCCACATCTTACCGCGCTGATCGAGAAGACCTCGCGCGACGTGCTCGCCGCCGCGAGCGAGGCCGACGTGATGCAGCTGCTTCGCCGCATGAAGTCGGAGGCCGCGCTGCTGATCGCGCTGTGCGACATCGGCGGGGTCTGGCCGGTGATGCAGGTGACGGCGGCGCTGACCGATCTCGCGGTCACCTCGGTGCAGGCGGCGCTGCGCTTCCTGCTGCGCCAGGAGGTCGCGCGCGGCCGCATGACCGCCGCCGATCCGGACCGGCCGGAGGACGGCTGCGGCCTGATCGTGCTCGCGATGGGCAAGATGGGCGCGGGCGAACTGAACTATTCCAGCGACATCGACCTGATCGTGTTCTTCGATCCCGCCGCGACCTCGCTGGCGGCCGACATCGAGCCGCAGCCGTTCTTCGTGCGCGTGACGCAGGCGCTCGCGCGGCTGCTGCAGCAACGCTCCGGCGACGGCTATGTGTTCCGCGTCGATCTGCGGCTGCGGCCCGATCCGGCCTCGACGCAGGTGGCGATCTCGACCGACGCGGCGCTGCATTATTACGAGCGGGAAGGGCGGACCTGGGAACGCGCGGCGATGATCAAGGCGCGGCCCTGCGCCGGCGACGCCAAGGCGGGCGAGGCGCTGGTCGCGGAAATCTCGCCGTTCGTCTGGCGCAAGCATCTGGATTTCGCGGCGCTCGCCGACGTCCACGACATGAAGCGGCAGATGCAGACCTATCGCGGCCAGAGCGAGATCGCGGTCGAAGGCCACAACGTCAAGGTCGGCCGCGGCGGCATCCGCGAGATCGAGTTTTTCGCGCAGACCCAGCAACTGATCGCCGGCGGCCGTCATCCGGAATTGCGGGTGCGGCCGACGCTGCAGGCGCTGCAGGTGCTGGCCTCCAGCAACTGGATCACGCTTGCAGGCCCGCGACGAACTGACGGCGGCCTACGAGTTCCTGCGCCGCGTCGAGCACCGGCTGCAGATGATCGCGGACGAGCAGACCCATGCGCTGCCCGACGATGCCGAGGCCGTCGAGCGCTTTGCGAACTTCTTCGGCTATGAAAGCCGCGCGGCCTTCGCAAAGGATCTGCTCGGCCATCTCAACATCGTGCAGGGGCATTACGGCAAACTGTTCGAGGGCGATCCGACCGGCACGGCGAAGCTGCCGGCAGGTCGATTACGGCGCCGGCCCCGAGGATCCGCGCCTGCTCGACCATCTGGCGACGCTCGGCTTCAAGAAGCCGGTCGTGGTGGCCGGCACGCGTGCAGCAATGGATGACCGGCGATTATCGCGCGCTGCGCAACGAAGCGACACAAAGCGCCTTCATCGAATTCGTGCCCGGCCTGATCGACGGCCTGGCGCATGCCGAGGAGCCCGACGACGCGGTGACCGCGTTCGACCGCTTTCTCGGCGCGTTGCAGCGCGGCGGCCGGCTGATTTCGCTGCTGCAGGCAGAACCGCGATCTGGTCGCGCTGGTGGCGCTGATCCTCGGCGCCGCGCCGCGGCTCGGCGACATGCTGGCGCGGCAGCCGCAGATCATGGACGGCCTGATCGATCCGCGCTTCTTCGGCGCGATGCCGGACCAGAAGGAATTGTCGGCGCGGCTGGCGGCGACGCTGAAGGACGCCGCTTCCTACGAGGATTTCCTCGACCGGCTGCGGCTGTTCGGCCAGGAGAGCCTGTTCCTGATCGGCACGCGCATCCTCTCCGGCACGGTGTCCGCCCAGCAGGCCAGCGTCGCCTTTGCCGACGTCGCCGAGGGCATCGTCCACACCGTGCATGGCCTGGTCACGGATCAGTTCGCCGGCCCAGTACGGCCGCATCAAGGGGCAGGAGACCGCGATCCTCGCGATGGGCCGGCTCGGCAGCCGCGAGATGACGGCGTCCTCCGATCTCGATCTGATCCTGCTGTATGATTTCGACTCACGAGCATCCCGATTCCGACGGCGAGCGATCGCTGCACGGCGCGCAGTATTTCGCGCGGCTTCACCCAGCGGCTGATCAGCGGCGTTCACGACGCGGACCAATTACGGCGTGCTCTACGACGTCGACATGCGGCTGCGGCCGTCGGGCCGCGCCGGGCCGCTGGCGTCGCGGATCGATTCCTTTGCCGACTACCAGGAACGCGAAGCCTGGACCTGGGAGCACATGGCGCTGACGCGGGCGCGGGTGATTTCGGCGTCGCCGGCGTTCCGCGAGAGGATCGAGGCGCATCATCCGCGGCGTGCTGACGCGGCCGCGCGACGCGGCCTCCACCGCCGGCGACGTCGCCGACATGCGCCGCGCGATCGCGCTGGAAAAGGGCGAGGACGACGTCTGGGATCTCAAACTATGCCGCCGGCGGCATGGTCGATATCGATTTCATCGCGCAGTATCTGCAGCTGGTGCACGCCGCCGACAAAGCCGGAGATCCTCAACGTCTCCACGCTGCAGGTGCTCGACAACGCCGCGCGGCTCGGCGTGCTGCCGCAGTCGGACGCCGAGATCCTGCGCTCGGCGACGCGGCTCTATCACGACCTGACGCAGATCCTGCGGCTCTGCGTCACCGACAAATTCAAGCCGGAAACCTCGGGCGATGATCTGCTGCGCGTGATGGCGCGGGCCGGCGACACGCCGGACTTCTCGACGCTGGAGGCGCGGGTGCGCGAGACGCAGACCGAGGTGCGGCGGGTGTTTCTGGCGCTGATGGGCGGCGGCTAGGGCGTTTACAACGCCCGCGCCGCGTTGCCCTTGAACAGGATCGGGCCGGTCGGCCGTCCGATGGGCGAGCCGCCTTCCGGCTCCAGCGTGATCTCGAACAGCTGGTTTTGCACGGTCTCCGGCAACGATTCCAAATTCAGCTGCAGCGTGCGCGACTGGCCGGTGACGCCGATCGATTTCGGGCCGACGCTGCGATCCCACAGCGTCCAGACCTGCAGCGTGCGGCCGGCAGGAACGTCGATCGGGCGTAGCGGAATGAGTTCGACGCGGCCATTGGAAAACGCGTTGACGATGGCGCCGGCCTCCTTGGTCGCGTCGTTCACCAGCACGGCGACGTAGACGGGTTTGCTCTGCGCCAGCGCGATCAGGTCGTGGCGAAGGTGACGCGACGTCGTCAACGCGCCGATCATGATCACCGCAAACAATAGCGCGGCGAGACTGCCGCCGATGCCGGCGACACGCCAGAACTTGATGTCGTGCCAGAGCGTGGCGCCACGCAGCGCGGCGCGCGCGGCGGGCAGGGCGTCGATCGGCGCGGTTTTTGTCGCATCCGCGATGCGCTGCCAGAGCGCCGGGCTCGGCGCGGCTTCCTCGGCCGTGAGATCGAGGTCCGCAAGCCGTGCCCGCCAGGCGCTGACGGCGTGAGCGAACGATGGGTCGGTTGCGAGGCGCTGTTCGGCGGCGGTGTGTTCCGCGCCGTCCAGCAGGCCCATCACGTAATCGCCGGCCATGGCGTTATCGAGGTCGTGCTGGTTCATCCCATGCACTCCTGCAACGCAAAGAGGCTGCGCCGTACCCAGCTCTTGACCGTGCCGAGCGGAACCTTGAGCCTTCCCGCCAATTCGCCGTGACTCATGCCGTGCACATAGGCCAGCACCACGACGTCGCGGCGGGGGCGGTCGATCTGCTCGAGGCAACGGCGCAGCGCGCTGGTCTCCGGCATCCGCGACAGGGTGGCCTCGCAGTCGACATCCTGGACGTTTTCATCCGATGCTTCATAGCGGTGCTCATCGCGATGAATGCTGAGTGCGCGGTTGCGCACCACCGCATAGAGCCAGCCGCGGGCGCTGCCGCGGCGCGCATCGAACCCGGCCGCGCCACGCCAGATCCGGATAAAGGCGTCGTGCACCGCTTCTTCCGCGAGGTCCTGCCGGAACAGGATGCGGCGCGCGATGCCGACCATGCGCGGGGCCTCGCTGTCGTAGATCACGCGCAACGCCGTACGGTCGCCCGCCGCGCAACGCGCCAGCGCCGCGGCAAGCTGCGCCTCGCGCTCCCGATCCAGCAGGTCGGGCGCCTGCGCGCTGGCGGTGATGGTGCCATTTCCGGTCATGTCTATGCCCTTGCATAGTTGTTCTACCGTGAGATGCGGCATTTGGATGCATGCGCCGAAAATTATTTTCAGCGTGCTGCATCCGTTTCGCCGCGCCGCCGGTACCCGCTGTGTTGGTCCCGAGAGGATCATCGGAACACAGGGAGCTTTACGATGAATTTTCGCTCAATTTTCGCCGCTTCGGCCGCATTGTTGCTGTCATCCGCCGCCGCCAACGCCGCGCAGGTCGCCGCCCTGATCGGTGGCGACACCATTGCGATGGTCGATACCGCGCAGAAGAAGGCGACCGGGTCGGTCAAGGTGACCGGTATTTCCGGTGCGCTGGTCGGTATCGACGTGCGTCCGGCCGACGGCCTGCTCTATGGACTGGTCGACGATGGCACCATCGTGACCATCGCGGCGGACGGCAAGGCCACGATGAAGTCGAAGCTCGACACCATGCTGGCCAAGGGCGTCGCCGCGACGGTCGATTTCAACCCGGTGGCGGACCGCCTGCGCGTGATGGGCGCGGACGGCATGAACCTGCGCGCCAATGTCGATGACGGCAAGGTGACCAAGGACGGCGACCACAAATATGCCGACGGCGACATGCACAAGGGCGAGAAGCCGAACATCGTCGCCGGCGCCTATATCAATTCGGTGAAGGGCGCCAAGGAGACCGCGTTGTTCAATATCGACGGCACCATCGGCGGATTGATCAAGCAGGCGCCGCCGAACGACGGCGTGCTCGCTGCGATCGGCAAGCTCGGGATCAAGGCGGGCACCGTCGCGTTCGACATCTCGTCCGACGGCGCCGGCAAGAACGAAGCCTGGCTGATGGCGGACGATACGCTCTACAGCGTCGACCTCGCGACCGGCAAGGCGACCGAGGCTGCAAAGATCGCCGGCGTCAGCGGCACGGTGAAGGATATCGCGATCATGGGAATGTAAGGGGATTCCGGCTGCCCTCGACGCCCGGACCCTGGCGCATCCTGCGCCAGGGTCGATCCCAAGACTTATCGCCGGTTTACGGTTCTCTACCGGCGCTACGCGAGTCACCGACCGCTTTGTCGATAGCGTCAAGCAAGGCCTTTTCCTGCAATGGTTTCCGGAGGCTGGCAATTAGTCCTGCCTGATCGCGCGACGCGACGTCAGCATGCGCAGTGATTAGGATTGTCGGAATTTTTATGCCGTTGCCCACGAGATGCTGCTGAAGTTCCAGACCGTTCATTTCCGGCATCTGGAGATCGACAATCAGGCAGTCCGGAAGATCGGCTGGCAACGCCGCGAGAAATTCCTGTCCCGATTCATACGTCCGGGCACGAAAAGCGTGCGAACGCAACAACCGGCTCAAGGCCTTGAGCACGGCTGGATCATCGTCCACGATAGCAATCGATGGAGAAGCTTCCGCCATGAAGGACTATTGCGGTCGCGCCGCGCGCCCGTCGAGTTGGCCCTTGGGCCAATAGGTACTTGTTCCCTACTTCGGCTGATTGAGCTTCTCGGCCATGCGGACGAGATCAGCGACGTTGCGAATGCCGAGTTTCTCCATCATCCGGCTGCGGTGGACCTTGATGGTCTTTTCGACCGTACCCAGATCGCCGGCAATCTGCTTGTTGAGCCGTCCCGCCACAACATGCGTAAACACTTCGCGTTCGCGCGGTGTCAGGTTGCTGACCTTCGCTTGCACCGATTCCATCTCGGAATGAAGCCGACGCGACACAGCGTCCCTGGCTTCCGCGCGAGATATGGCTTCGAATAAATCCTTGTCGTTCACGGGTTTGGTCAGGAAATCGATCGCGCCGGCTTTCATGGCGCGCACGCTGGTGGGAACATCGCCTTTTCCGGTAACGAACACGACCGGACGATGATAGCCATTGGTCGCGGTCAGCACGCGCTGAATCTCCAAACCATCCAGACCGGGCATCGAAACATCCAATACGGCGCAGCCGGGAACCGTCATGTCATGCTCATCGAGGAATAGCCGGGGGGAAGAATACGCTCTGACCTCGAATCCTCTGGCGCGGAGGAGTCGCGACAGCCCCCTGAGGACTCCCGGATCATCGTCGACCAGGTAAATTGTGAATTCGTCCGTCATGCGGCATCGAACGTCGGCTGTTGGAAAGGTAACGAAAATTTCGCGATGGCGCCGCCGCGCTCATCGTTGACCAGGGTCAGCCTTCCCTGATGGGCCTGTATGATCGTTGAACACAGGGTTAGACCCAGGCCAAGGCCCTGGTCCTTGGTTGTGTAGAAAGGCTCAAAAAGCCGGACATTTTCCTTAGGGCGAATACCGTGTCCACGATCCTTTACGCGAACGTCCACCATCCCGGCTTGGGGAGCGCCAGTCGAGATCTGGATAGACCGCTGCGCTATCGGGGTCGAGGCCATGGCGTCCATTGCATTCATGACGAGATTGAGCAGGACTTGCTGCAGCTGCACTGAATCGCCGCATGTCAAAAGTGGAGCATGATCTAGATCAAGCCTGAGGCTGATATCGCGGCCGATCAGCTCGCTGTGCAGCAGACTGACAGTCGATCTGACAAGGTCATTGATGTTGACGTATTCCGTTTTCCGCTCGCCCTTTTTCAGAAGGCTGCGGAGACGATGGATGACCTCGCCGGCGCGATTGTCCTCATGAACAATATCCTCGAGGGCATCGCGAATTTCGACGAGATCCGGCGACTCTCTGCGCCAAGAGATGAAGAGCTGCTTGCGCATTGGACAGGATCGCAGTGAGCGGCTGGTTGACTTCGTGCGCAATCGAACCGGAAAGCTCGCCGAGCACGGACACGCGCATCAGATGCTCAACTTCCAGACGTTGCAGTGCGACCTCGGCCTCGGCCGACTTCTGTTCGGTGATATCGACGAATATGCCGCCAAGATGCTTCGATCGGCCGCCGCCCTCTGAACGGGATCGGGCACGCATGCGAACCCAACGCGTCTCCCCGCCCGGCAGGACAATTCGGACGTCGCTGATGGCAGGTTGCTCTGTTGCCAATGACCTTAGCGCTTGGGTTGCAGTTTGCAGATCGTCGGGGTGAACAGCCGAAAGGAACGTGTTGCGGGTCAACGGCGCATCGCGCGCAATTCCAAACATCGACCTGCAATGCTCCGTCGCCCAAAGCTCATTTCGATCCCGGTCAAATTGCCAAAGCCCAATATTGGCCGCAGCGGCAGCGAACGTCATCCGCTCTTCGCTTTCCTTGAGCAGATTTTCGGCGCGTAGCCTTCTCCGCCGCTGAAACAGCAGTGCGGCAACGATCAACGATTGCAAGGCAACAATCAGGATGGCCGCAACGAAGGCGCCTCGATGTTCGGTCCAGATCGTCGGCTCCTTGAACAAGACGACAGTTTCGGGAGGAAGCTTGCTTTCCTGGAGCCCCCAACGCGCCATCGCCCTGTGATCGACCCGATAGGCCTGTCCCGGATTTGTTTGGGGTGCGATCGTCGCAGGGTCTTTCCCGGCGAGGATTTGAAGTGCCATGTCTGCTGCACGAACACCAACCGATTCAAATGTCTCAACAAAGCCGCCGACGATGCCATTGCCGATGTAGGTGTCATAGGGGGCGTAGAGCGGTGCTGGTGAGACCGCGGACAGAGAACCTGCCACTTGAGCTGGGACATACGCGTTACCTTCGCTGTCGGCAAATACCGTCAGGAGTATCACAATCGAATCACGGGGAATCCTCGACACTTCTTCGACCAGATTCGCATAGGAACGCTCGAACAGGTATGTCACTTGGAATTTTCGTTGACGATCCTCGATGGTTTTTCGAGCAGTCGATTGCCACAGCCGATCCACCGCCCCGCTTCCAGCAATGACGAATAGACGGCTGGCTTCCGGCTGCAATCGCTCCGCAAGCGCAAGCGTCTTGTCCAGGTTGAACTCGGTAATTATTCCGGTGACGTTCGGCGGCAGCCGCGACGCGCCATAGTTTTGAGGAGATATGGCCGTGAACACAACAGGCGCATTTGGGGCCAAGTCGTCGCGGTGCCGGACGATAAATGGCAGGGCTGCGCTGCCTAACGTTATCACCACGTCAGGGGGGTGTTTCTGGTACTTGGCCCGCAGAAACATCGCTATCCGCGATTCGTATTCGGCATCCGTGTTCCGCGCCAGGTCAAGAAAGTCTGCATCGATTTCGAGTGGTCGTGGCGAGCGCTCCAGCAAGCGCTTTCGAGCGCCCTCCGCGATCAGTGTGGTAGCGGGGAATGTGTAATTGAAAGCGTGCAACATGAGCACGCGTTGAGGCTCAGCGGCGCGAGATTCCGCGCCGAACAGAAAAAGGAGCGCCAAGCTCCACCCTGCGATGCGCGTCCTTGTCATTACGGAAAAGGCCATCACGCCCAAAATACATTAGGAAAAATTTCAAAAGGAACTGCCGCCTGCAGATTGCGCCATTCTGATGGTCGAACGCAACCTTACCACGCTTTGGCAGCGCGTACCGCGTTTCGCGGCAGGAAATTTATCAGCAAAATCAATGAGAAGCGTTTTTACCTGGGCGGCCCGCTCGATCTTGTCGGCCGCGCATGGGGAAGGTGGCCGCCTCGTAAAATTGTAGCCAATTGGCTGCGGTCAAACGATAGCATGCTCCATGCGTCACGACTTGGAGCGCACGAAGACAACCTCGAACTTTTGCTTGACGACGACCTGATCGTAGACGCCGGTTAGCCGATCATTCGCCGCATCATAGTTGAGCGTATAGGTAGAACCGTTGTAGCCGGCGGCGCGTAGCTCAAAGAAAAGTTTGAGACTGTTGCCATCGCTGGTAGCGACGGCCGTTTGAAAAGGTAGCGGCCTCGGGTTGGCGTAACTGGCGTCAAGCCGGCCATCGGCGTCTACCGAATTGATCGTGATCACATAGCCTCCCTGCACCCTGACCCAGCGACCAGGCAGAACGCCAAACGCAGTCTTGGCTGCGGATTCCGTCGCTGGAGGCACGGGCGTTGCCGGCGAAAGCTGCGGCTGCGCCGATGCCGGAATGATGAACAACGAGAGGCCGACGATGGCGTATGGCATTCGGTTCATGGCGTTTTCTCCGATCAAGTCATTAGTGGACTTGCACGTTCAGATGCGAACTCGACTGATTGACGTTCAAGCAATGTGCCAATCCGGGTCGTGCAACCAGGCTTACGCCCGGTGCCGCCATTTGTGACGGTGTGTTTGCTCGATCAGGCGACCGGCTCCAAGGATCCTGATCATCTCGGAGGCGGGTCCGATCGGAAGCGGACCATCTACGCTCTCCGGTCCCTGCGGAGATGGCGCCGTCGTGTCGGCGCCGGCCTTATACCAAGGGTTAGCTATGCATTGGTCAAGCGTGCCCGATGCCGACGCCTGGCACTGCTGAAAGCTGGTAAATGTGCAGTTGCTCCAGCTCGGATAGTCATCACCTTGAAGGCAAAATGGATACTGCGTGGAGACTTGGGCAGATACATCGACTGAATGCAGAACCCCTGCAAGAATAGACAACGACAACGCTTTAATCCAATTCCCCTTCGCTTGCGTCTCAGTCTCCACGAAACGGAAAGATCGGGCGCGGCATCCCCTCATTGAGTGGCCATGGATTCGATTTTCTTAATGGCATCCACGCATCCGGCTGACGCTGTCGATTTATTCGAGAGCAGACACGCGGCAATACGACCCTGGCCGGGCAGTATCTTTCCGCACACGCCGCTAATCTCGGCCTTGCAAGCAATCACTGCATCTTTCAGGGCATCGGCCGCGGTTTGCACGCCGGTTGAGGTTTCCCCCAGTTCGAACGCGCACTTGACGCTAATCTTGTCCTCGTGAGCCTGCATGCAGTAAATCATGCGGCCTTCACCGGGCGTCACCGTTTTGCAGTACTTCTTTATGTCCCTGGCACAAGCGCTCTCGAGTTTGGCAACCTTGGCAGTAAGTTTCTCGAGAACCGTCTTTCCGATATCTGTCTGAGCAGAAACAGAACCAACGGACAGAATGGCCAGCAGTGTCAATAATCCAAACTTGGCCAGCAATTTCACTGTAGTTGTCATCGAACGTCCTCTGATTACTGGCTCCTGACCGAGCAGCTTGTCGAAGTCGCCGCGGGGTCGCGATGGAGGCTGAGGGAGACTTTTTGCGGTATCCTCATTCGGCCAAGGAAAGCGTGAGACTCGAAACCCCAAGAGACAGGTTGATGCCAACCGACCCCTCGACAGAAAGCGGCTGCAGAGCGATCGAGCGTCCTGTTCCGCCGAACAGGAGGTTGGCACCAACGCCGACACCAACTCCGATAGCACCACTTGCACCCACATAAGTCCCGGCAAGCGCCCCGCGTTTTGGACCTGTAGTGGGAGCAAATACGCCCCACGCCATGACCCCACCCGCGGTGATTCCTACATCGAGGCCAATTGTACCCATGACACCGACATAGGCCTCTGGCGGATTGGGGCCATTGGAAACAAAACGGCAGGCCATCCGTTGCCGGGATCCAAAGATCAAGCCGATAGAGGGCGCCATCTTGCAGGTCAGCGTGCCCACGTTGGCCCCCGGCGGCTGTTGGGCAAATGCTGGCGAGACGAATGCCGCAGCGAGCACGACAAGCACCAGCGCAATGAGATGTTTGAACATGATTAAACTTCCCGCTTTCTGGAATTATTGGCTGGCGGATGTCAGATCTTAAAGCCGTGGCGTACCGTAATCTGATTGTTGCTCAGCTCTTGCTTGAGCCCGACGAAGTCAAGATTCTGGTACCCCATGATGCCTCGCAATCCAGAAGGATGACATTTCACAACCGACCCATTCGGCGGTTGCGAGAGGTTCCGAATGCCGTTCGCACGAAGCGGCGAAACCCCAGTATGGCGATCATGATGGTTGGCCGTCGATTGCCCCTTAGGCCAATACCCCGCCTGGCCCCATTGCGGATGGACCGTCGGTGCGCAAGTTCTGTCTTGAGTCATTTCCGAGTTGGACGCCGCTCTGCATGATTTCAGCTCAATCCTATGTGGCCGGACCACCAAAGCTTCCGCCAGCAAAGATCATGTCCGGTGTGCGGTGAGTTGATCTTTGGGCTAACAGGTTCGTTTTCCTCCTCCCTACGTTCGATGTTGGACCACGGTCCAATAGCCCGTGAGCGGGCTACTGCGTAGCGTGGCCCGGCTGGATCCCTTGTTTGGCGATCGATCGGGAGGCAACGCTCGAAAATGACGGCGCTTTTTCCTGCAATTGCGGCCGAGGCCGATGCTTCCGTTGATAACGCCGCCTCGCAAACCGAGGGGTTGATCTGGATACCCGGCGGCACTTTTCGCATGGGATCGGACAAGCATTATCCCGAAGAAGCCCCGGCGCATCGCGTCACCGTGGACGGCTTCTGGATGGACCGCTATCCCGTGACAAACCGGCAATTCAGGCAGTTCGTAAGGGCTACCGGGCACGTCACGGTTGCCGAGATTGCGCCTGATCCGAAGGATTATCCCGGAATACTCCCGCACATGGTCTACGCGGGTTCGCTGATGTTCTCTCCCCCCGCGCATCCGGTCAGCCTCCGGGATTTCAGCCAGTGGTGGACGTTCGCCAAGGGCGCGCAATGGCGCCATCCCTATGGACCCGGAAGCAACGTCCGTGGGCTCGACGATCATCCGGTCGTGCACGTGGCCTTCAGCGATGCGTTCGCTTACGCGACATGGGCAGGCAAGGATCTGCCGACCGAAGCGGAATGGGAATTTGCGGCACGCGGCGGGCTCGACGCTGCCGAATTTGCCTGGGGCGATGAGTTCACGCCGGCCGGCCGTCACATGGCCAATACCTGGCAGGGTGAATTCCCACGACAGAACGTCAATGCTGATGGCTTTGAGCGTACCTCGCCGGTCAGCGCATTCCCGCCGAACGGGTACGGCCTGTACGACATGATCGGCAACGTCTGGGAATGGACGGCCGACTGGTATTCGCCAAAGCATCAGGCGGATGCGCCGAAGGCTTGCTGCATTCCGGAGAACCCGCGCGGCGGCCGTGAGGCCGACAGCTACGACCCCAGAACCACCAATGTGAAAATTCCACGAAAGGTCATTAAAGGCGGCTCGCATTTGTGCGCGCCGAACTACTGCCGACGCTACCGGCCGGCAGCGCGACATGCGGAGCCGGTCGATACTTCCACGAGTCATCTTGGCTTTCGATGCATCAGGCGAGGAGCCACTGACGCATCATAAAAAGGGAGAGCGAAGCCATGTTGAGTACCGTATTCGCTGCCAAGCCGCCATTTATTGCAACGCCGCCACGCAAGACGTGGGGTTTCCTTAAGCGATCCTGCGCGACGCTGCTTAGCGCATCGATGTTGATGTCGCTGTCCGGGCCGGCCAGCACGCCGGCCGCTGCGCAAACGCCGGCCAGAAGCCAAACATCGTGTTCATCATGGGCGACGACATCGGCTGGATGCAGCCGAGCATCTACCATCAAGGACTGATGGTCGGCGAGACACCCAACATCGACCGCATCGGGCGAGAGGGTGCGAAGTTCATGACCTATTACGCCGAGCAAAGCTGCACGGCCGGGCGCACCGCCTTCTTCACCGGCATGACGCCGCTGCGCGCCGGCATGATCCCGCCGCAACTGCCCGGCAGCCCATCCTTCCTGCAGCCCGGCACGCCGTCGCTGGCCAGGTTCCTGCTCGACCTCGGCTACAACACCGGCGAGTTCGGCAAGAACCATCTCGGCGACCACTCGGCGGCGCTGCCGACGGCGCACGGCTTCCAGGAATTCTGGGGCTACCTCTACCATCTCGATGCCATGCAGGGCGTGAGCTTCCCCGACATCAACAGTTCCCCGACCGTGCAGGCCATCGTGACGCCGTGCAAGAACACGCCGGTGCCCGGCCTCAGCGATCCACCGGGCGCGGTGGATCAGAAAACCGCCCTCTGCATGATGCCGCCGCGGCCGGTGATCGCCTGCAAGTCTTCCGACGGCACCGAGAAGAACCAGACCTGCAAGGATGAGGGGCCGCTGACGCTGAAGCGCTCCGAAGGCGTGGATGAGGAAATCTCGACCAAGGTCATCGACTTCCTCGACCGCAACGACCCGAAGAAGACCAACAAGCCGTTCTTCGTCTGGTACAACCCGGCGCGCATGCACATCACCACCATGCTGTCGGACAAGTACATGGATATGGTGGGCACCAAAGGCGGCAAGGACTGGGGCGTCAACGAAGCCGGCATGAAGCAGATGGACGACAACATCGGCTATGTGATCAAGAAACTCGAAGACATGGGCCAGCTCGACAACACAATTCTGGTCTTTACCACCGACAACGGCGCTGAAGTCATCACTTTCCCCGACGGCGGCAACACCCCCTTCAAGGGTGGCAAGTTGACGACCTGGGAAGGCGGCATGCGCGCTCCGTGCGTCATTCGCTGGCCGGGCAAGATCAAGCCCGGCACCGTCCTGAACGACATCTTCGCGTCGTACGACTGGATGCCGACTTTCGTCGAAATCGCCGGTGGCGCCAAGGGCAACGACCTCAACAAGCAGATCATGGAGGGCAGGTATCCCGGCATCGTCAAGACCAAGCTTCAAGGTGTCAACCAGCTCGACTATCTGACCGGCAAGTCGGAGAAATCGGCACGCGATACATTTTTCTACTACGGAGGCGCAGTGCCGTCGGCGGTGCGCTACAAGAACTGGAAAATCTACTTCGCGATGGCGTCCGAGGCCGCGACCGGTGGCCTGATGGGGGTCCATACCTTCCATTGGCCTTTGGTCGCCAACATCAAGCGCGATCCGTTCGAGGGATCCGTCGGTTTCGAACCGAAAACCCTTCTCGGCCAGGGCGGCGCACTTGCCGGACCTGTTACCGCTTACATCTACGACTGGAACATCATTCCGATCGGCCAAGCGCTGTGGCTGCAGGAACTTGAATCCTACGGTCCGTTCCCGGCGCTGCAATCCCCGGCGTCCTACAGCCTGGCCCAGGTTCTCACGGAAGTTCAGGAGCAAATGAAGAGGACCCGCGGCAAGGGAGACTAGGTCGTAGCGAGCCAGATAGCTTGGCAAGGCGTTTGTGATGCTGGCGGGCGGTCTCTCGGGCTGCCCGCCAACGGAATAGCGAGAAAAGTGATAAGGGCCCGCGCCGCGCCGGGCGGCGCTTGTACAAGCGCACACCAGCTTCCGGTGCATCAAGCAAATAATATTCAATTGCATTACAACAGAGAGGAGCACGTCATGACCAACAAGCTTCCGCCTGAGAGATTCCCACGACGCTACCCCGACAATCGGGCAGCGGATTGAAACGCCGCGATCTGTTGTTGAGCGGAAGTTCTCTTGTCGCCGCTTCGGCACTCTCCGCGGTCGGGCTAACAAGTTCTGCGCAAGCGCAGCAACCAACACCGGCGCCCGCTGCGGCCGGGCAACGGCCGAACATCGTCGTCATCATGGGTGACGACATCGGCATGTGGAATATCGGCGCTTATCACCGCGGCATGATGGCCGGCCGGACGCCGAACCTCGACAAGCTCGCCGCCGAAGGCATGCTGTTCACCGATTACTACGCCGAGGCGAGCTGCACGGCTGGCCGCGCCAACTTCATCACCGGCGAACTGCCGATCCGCACCGGCATGACCACGGTCGGCCAGGCCGGCGCACCCACCGGCATACCGGCGCAGGCGGTGACGATCGCCCAGGCGCTAAAAGGAATGGGCTACGCCACCGGCCAGTTCGGCAAGAACCACCTTGGCGACAAGAACGAGTTTCTGCCGACGGTGCACGGCTTCGACGAGTTCTTCGGCTACCTGTATCACCTCGATGCGATGGAAGATCCGGCGCATCCCGCCTATCCTCAGGAGTTGCTGAACATCGTCGGTCCGCGCAACATGGTCCATTCGTATGCGACCAATGTCGACGACGCCACCGTGGATCCACGCTGGGGCAAGGTCGGCAAACAGAAGATCGAGGACGCCGGAACGCTCTATCCGAAGCGGATGGAAACCGTGGACGACGAAATCCGCGACCTCGCGCTGAAGTTCATCGACAAGGCCAAGGCCGACAACAAGCCGTTCTTCCTGTGGCTCAATCCGACCCGCATGCACATCGTCACGCATCTGTCGCCGAAGTACCAGGCGCTGCGCAACTCCAAGAACGGCTGGACCATCCATGAAGCCGGCATGGCGCAGCTCGACGACGACGTCGGCATCGTGATGCAGAAGCTGAAGGACATGGGCGTCGACGACAACACCATCGTGGTCTTCACCACCGACAACGGCACCGAGGTCTTCACCTGGCCGGACGGCGGACAGACGCCATTCGCGCAGAGCAAGGGCACGGTATTTGAAGGCGGCTTCCGCGTGCCGGCGATGATCCGCTGGCCGGGCAAGGTGCCGGCGGGCAAGGTCGAGAACGGCATCATCTCCGGGCTGGACTGGTTTCCGACCTTCCTTGCGGCGGCCGGTAACCCGAACATCGTCGAGGAGCTGAAGAAGGGCAAGCAGATCGGCGACACGACCTTCAAGTGTCATCTGGACGGCTACAACCAGATGGACATGATCACCGGCAAGGGACCGTCGAACCGGCACGAAATCTGGTACTTCGGCGAAAGCGAACTGGGTGCCGTGCGCATCGACGACTACAAGTATCGTTTCATCGACCAGCCCGGCGGCTGGCTGGGTGAAAAAACCAAGCCTGACGTGCCCTATCTGATCAACCTTCGCCTCGATCCTTTCGAGCGCACCGGCTGGCCCAATAGCGGGACCAAAGAAGGCGCCCAGCAATATTTCGACTGGTTCAAATACGAATTCTGGCGCTTCGTGTTTGTTCAGCAGCAGGTCGAGAAGCTGGCGATGACGGCGATCGAGTTTCCGCCGATGCAGAAGGGGCGCGAGCTTCAATCTCGATGCCGTGAAAGCGAAGATCGAGGCGGCCAGGACGGCAATGGGCAAATAAGGATTTGATGATTGTCATGGCGGACGGCCTGCGTATGGGCCGTCCGCTTTGAAAACTCCCGTGATCGTTGCGTTCTTCACTGCGAAAGGAATCAACCATGTCAACGCCGCAGGCTTTCTTCGGCCTCAACCGCCGCATCCTGCTCTCGTCGCTCGGCGATGCTTCCCTGCTCTCGCGCTCGCTGCGCTCCACCTCCGCGCTGGCGCAGGCACGCGATCCGCTGCCGTCCTGGAACGACGGCGCGACCAAGACATCGATCCTCGATTTTGTCGCGCGCGTCACGACGCAAGGCGGGCCCTTCTTCGTGCCGGTCGACCAGCGCATCGCGACCTTCGACAATGACGGCACGCTCTGGGTGCGAGCAGCCGATGTACATCGCAACTGGCCTTCGCGCTCGACCGCGTGAAGGCGCATGGCGCCCATGCATCCGGAATGGAAGACCAAGCAGCCGTTCGCGGCGGTGCTGGACGGCGACCTGAAGGCGCTGGCCGCGTCCGGCGAAAAGGGATTGGTCGAGCTGATCGCGGTGACGCATGCCGGCATGACGACGGCGGAGTTCGAGAAGATCGTCACGGATTGGCTGGCGACCGCGCGCGATCCCCGCTTCAAGCGGCCCTATACCGAACTGGTCTATCAGCCGATGCTCGAACTGCTCGCCTATCTGCGCGCCAACGGCTTCAAGACCTTCATCGCGTCAGGCGGCGGCATCGAGTTCATGCGGCCGTGGACCGAGCGGATCTACGGAATACCGCCGGAGCAGGTCATCGGATCGTCGATCAAGACCCGATTCGAGATGCAGCGACGGCACGCCGACGCTGTTCCGGCTGCCGGACATCAACTTCATCGACGACAAGGCAGGCAAGCCAATCGGCATCAACGAGCACATCGGCCGCCGTCCGATCGCGGCGTTCGGCAATTCCGACGGCGATCTCGAAATGCTGCAATGGGCGACACTCGGCGCCAGCGGCGCGCGGTTCGGCCTGATCGTCCACCACACCGACGCGGAACGCGAATACGCCTACGACCGCCAATCCCACTTCGGCAAGCTCGACACGGCGCTTGGACGCGGCAGCGATGAACAATTGGACGGTCGTCGACATGAAGAAGGACTGGAAGCGGATCTTTGCTTTTGAATAGACGTCCTGGACGTTTCAGAACTAGCGGCGCGGCTCGCGAATGACCTCGTAGGTGCACGCGAAGGCCGCTTTTGCTACGCGATAGGTATCTTTGGCGTTGTCAGGATCTTGCACGATCGAGTCCCCTGGCCGTGTCACCATTCGCTCTCCCCATGGTGCGACGAAGGCAAACTCACCGTCCTGCTCTGCAACCATCACAAAGCGCATCTGTATGCCGACTGGACGATAGGGCGACCAACCATCTCCGGCCCCGGAGCCGATTGGTCCTTCGTATTTTCGGGAAAAGGATTCAGCGGTAACGAGAAATTCCTCATTTCCGGTTTCCGGACAGCGATTTCGAACCACCATGTCGCCAGTTTTGGCCGGAGGACTCTGCGTCTCCTTGCCTTCTCCCTTGATCATCGTGACGATGACTTCGCCAGGCTTGGCGGGCCGTACGTCGACTGGTTTGGTCTTGCGGGCCAGTCCGGCTCCCCTCGTGTCAGACGTTCGCTGAAAATATGCGAGGACATCGACATTTTCCTGAGCGAGCAGCGCGCTGGGACAAAAGATCGACACGCCGAGCAAGGCCGTCGGAAGGCAAAGCCGAGCCAGACTCGGATTGATCGGGCATTTGAGCATTTGGCCTCCAGGCTGCCGATGGCCGACATCTTGTCCCATCCACTCAACCATTCCTTCGTGGCTCAGTCGACCTTCTTGATCGGCGGCAACGGGCGAGGGAGCACGGTCCGCTACTGTCCGCGCGGACCGCTATGCCGCCAGAAACGGTATCGCGATCGCCAGCGTATAGCCGTTGACCATCAGCAGGCCACCCACGGCACCGATGATGCCGCCGAAGATCGCAAGCCAGGGCAAGGTCGCGACGATCGAGACCGAGATCAGCACGATGGCGATCTGCAGGAGAGCTTCGGCATAGTCGAAGTAAGGATCCTGCTTCAACGCATAGTCGCGCTTGCTCTCGTAGTCCTTGGCGCGCGCCATCAATTCCTTCTTGCCCTCCTGCGTCTCGGGCTCGGACTCATAGCGCGCCGCCGTCTTGCGATAGGCGTCCGCTTTTGCCTTAAGGGCCGCCCTGGCCTCGCGCGTTGAGGCTTCCGTCCTGCAGGAACGCCAGTTCGATCGCGTCGGCCGCGAGATTGTAGTCGGTCTGGCGGATGTTCTTGGCCTGGTAGAAGGCATACTGGTTCGCGGCATAGATGTTGTTGTTGGTCGCCTCCTTGCCGGCGTTGGCACCGCCAAGCCCGGTGATGGCCAGCAACATCGCCAGGATGGCGATGCCGACCGCCGCCCGCTGCTTGAAGCGGTCGTTTTCCTTGTCCTGGTCCATCATCTCGGCGGCGTCTTCGGCTTTCATCGATCGGTTCCTCGTCGTTCCTAACGGGCAGGAACGGTAAACAACGGCGTTGTGTCACCATCGCGACGAACGAGCACGTTGATTTGTTCCGCAGAACGCGGCAGGCGACGATCGGTCGCACGAAGGATCGGCGCGCCGTCACGGGAGGCAAGTCGACGAATATACGGTCAATGGGGGTTTGTAGGATGGGTTGAGCCACGCGAAACCCATCACGTTCCGCAACGGATCGATGGGTTTCGCGAAGAGCTCAACCCATCCTACAGGACTACAGAACCTCTATGCTTTCTTCAGCGTCTCGAGCGCGTCGCGGACATTGGGGTCGAGCCCGCTGCCGCCGGCGTCCAGATGCGCGAAGATTGCCTTGCGCATCCGCGGGTCCCAGAATTTCTTGATGTGGTCGGCGATTCCCGGCACCGCCTTGTCGTGTCCCTGGCTCTGGAAGAACTTTCCGATTTGATTGGCCATGTAGATCAGCCGATCAGGCGACATGGGTAGCCTCCGCAACGCCGCTATGTTGTTTGGCCGCAATCCGCTGCGGGTGTGTGAAGACTTCAAATCCGTCGGCGCGGGCGATCGCGGCGAGCGTGATGCCGGCGGCATCGGCGGTGCGGACGGCGAGCGCGGTCGGCGCCGACACCGCGACCATCAGCGGCGCGCCGATCGCGGCGGTCTTCTGCACCATCTCGACCGAAACCCGGCTGGTCAGCAAGACGATGCCCTCGCTGGCGGCAACGCGCCCCTCGGCCAGCGCGCCGGCGAGCTTGTCGAGCGCGTTGTGGCGGCCGACATCCTCGCGCAGTGCTACGAGGCCATGCGCCGGCGTCCAGAATGCCGCGGCATGCACCGCGCGGGTCTGGATGTTGAGCTGCTGCAGTGAGTTGATGGTCGCCATGGCGGTCATGATGTCGGACGGCGTGAACGTGCGGCCTTTCGGCACGATCGCGGCGGGGCGAACGGCTTCCGCGATCGACTCGACGCCGCAAATGCCGCAGCCGGTCGGGCCCGCGATATGCCGCCGCCGCTCGTTGACGAGTTCGGCGCTGGAAGGCTGTTAGCCACATCCGCAGCTCGATACCGTCGTCGAGCTCGACGATGTCGAGCGTCTCGATTTCGTCCGGGGAACGGACGACGCCTTCGCTCAGGCTGAACCCAACAGCAAAATCCCTGAGGTCCCCCGGCGTGCCCATCATCACGGCGTAGGTGCCGCCATTATAGGTCAGCGCAATCGCCGTCTCCTCCGGGATCAGGCGCGTGCCTTCGCCGAGGCGACCGTCGCGCCAGATTTTTCGAGCGGCGTGAATAGACCGGATCGGGCATGCCTTACTCCGCGGCTTCCGCCGGCGCGATGCGGCGGGAGTGGCGGGCCTGCTCGTCATAGGCCTTCTGCCAGTCGCTCGGGCCGTTCGACGGCGAGATCTGCACCGCCGTGACCTTGTATTCCGGGCAGTTGGTGGCCCAGTCCGAAAACTCCGTGGTGATGACGTTGGCCTGCGTGTCCGGGTGGTGGAACGTGGTGTAGACCACGCCCGGCGCGACGCGGTCGGTGATGTCGGCACGCAGCGTTGTTTCGCCGGCGCGGCTCTTCAGCCGCACCCAGTCGCCGTCCCGGATGCCGCGCTGCTCGGCGTCGTGCGGGTGGATTTCGAGCAGATCCTCGGCATGCCAGACCACGTTCTCGGTGCGGCGGGTCTGTGCGCCGACATTGTACTGGCTGAGGATGCGCCCCGTCGTCAGCAGCAGCGGGAACCTCGGCCCGGTGCGCTCGTCGGTCGCGATATATTCGGTGACGATGAACTTGCCCTTGCCGCGGACGAAACCGCCGATGTGCATTACCGGCGTGCCCTCCGGCGCCTTCTCGTTGCAGGGCCATTGCACCGAGCCGAGTTCTTCGAGCCTGGCGTAGGAGACGCCGGCAAAGGACGGCGTCAGCGCCGCGATCTCGTCCATGATTTGCGACGGGTGATCATAGTGCATCTCGTAACCCATCGCCTTGGCGAGGCGGATGGTGACTTCCCAGTCGGCGAGGCCGTTGCGCGGGGTCATCACCTTGCGGACGCGCTGGATGCGCCGTTCGGCATTGGTGAAGGTGCCGTCCTTCTCCAGGAAGGTCGATCCCGGCAGGAAGACGTGGGCATAGTTCGCGGTCTCGTTGAGGAAGAGGTCGTGCACGATGACGCATTCCATCGACGACAGCGCCGCCACCACGTGCTTGGTGTTGGGATCGGACTGCAGGATGTCCTCGCCCTGCACATAGATGCCCATGAAGGTGCCTTCGATCGCGGCATCGAACATGTTGGGAATGCGCAGGCCCGGCTCCGGATTGAGCTTGACGTTCCACATCGCCTCGAACTGGTCGCGCACCGCATCGCCCGAGATATGGCGATAGCCGGGCAGTTCGTGCGGGAACGATCCCATGTCGCAGGCGCCTTGCACGTTGTTCTGGCCGCGCAGCGGGTTCACGCCGACGCCGGGGCGGCCGATATTGCCGGTCGCCATCGCGAGGTTGGCGATCGCGATCACCGTGGTCGAGCCCTGGCTGTGCTCGGTGACGCCGAGCCCGTAATAGATCGCACCATTGCCGCCGGTGGCGAACTGCCGCGCGGCTTCGCGCAGGTCTTTCGGATCGACGCCGGTCATGATGGCGGTCGCTTCCGGGCTGTTCTTCGGCAGCGCCACGAAGGCAGCCCATTCCTCGAACTCGCTCCAGTCGCAGCGCTCGCGCACGAAGGCTTCGTCGACGAGGCCCTCGGTGACGATGACATGCGCCAGCGCGGTGAGCACGGCGACGTTGGTGCCGGGCATCAGCGGCAGATGCAGCGCCTTCACATGCGGGCCTTCCACCATTTCGGTGCGGCGCGGATCGAGCACGATCAGCTTGGCACCCTGGCGCAGCCGCTTCTTCAGCCGCGAGGCGAACACGGGATGCGCGGAGGCCGGATTGGCGCCGATGATCATCACGACGTCAGTATGTTCGACCGAGTCGAAGTCCTGCGTGCCGGCCGAGGTGCCAAAGGTCTGCGACAGGCCGTAGCCGGTCGGCGAATGGCAGACGCGGGCGCAGGTGTCGACATTGTTGTTGCCAAAACCGCCGCGGATCAGCTTCTGCACCAGATAGGTTTCTTCATTGGTGCAGCGGGAGGAGGTGATGCCGCCGACGGCGTCGCGGCCATACTTGGCCTGGATGCCCTTGAACTTGGCGGCGGCGAAGTTGAACGCCTCGTCCCACGACACTTCCTGCCAGGGATCCTCGATCCGCTCGCGGATCATCGGCTTGAGGATGCGTTCCTTGTGGGTGGTGTAGCCCCACGCGAAACGGCCCTTGACGCAGGAATGGCCGCGATTGGCCTTGCCGTCCTTGTAGGGCACCATGCGCACGACTTCCTCGCCGCGCATTTCCGCCTTGAAGGTGCAGCCGACGCCGCAATAGGCGCAGGTGGTGACGAGGGAATGTTCGGGCTGGCCGATCTCGATGACGGATTTTTCCGTCAGCGTCGCGGTCGGGCAGGCCTGCACGCAGGCGCCGCAGGAGACGCATTCGGAGCCGAGAAAACTTTCGCTCATGCCGGGCGAGACGCGGCTGTCGAATCCGCGGCCGGAGATCGTCAGCGCAAACGTGCCTTGCACTTCCTCGCAGGCGCGGACGCAGCGCGAGCAGACGATGCATTTCGAGGGATCGTAGGTGAAGTACGGGTTGGATTCGTCCTTCGGCATCCAGTTGTCGTTGCTGCAGCCGTCCGATTTGGCGAAAACATGATTCTCGCCCTCATAGCCGTAGCGCACGTCGCGCAGGCCCACCGCGCCGGCCATGTCCTGCAATTCGCAGTCGCCGTTGGCGGCGCAGGTCAGGCAGTCCAGCGGATGGTCGGAGATGTACAGCTCCATCACGCCCTTGCGCAGCTTCTTCAGCCGCTCGGTCTGGGTGTGCACGACGAGGCCGTTCATGGCGGGCGTGGTGCAGGAGGCCGGCGTGCCGGCGCGGCCCTCGATCTCGATCAGGCACAGACGGCAGGAGCCGAAGGCGTCGACCATGTCGGTCGCGCACAGTTTTGGTATCTGCGTGCCGGCTTCCATGGCCGCGCGCATGATCGAGGTGCCCTCGGGCACCGTGATGCTGTTGCCGTCGATGGTGAGCGTCACCATCGTTTCGGATTTCGAGCGGGGTGTTCCGAAATCGGTTTCCTGAATCAATGACATGGCGTGGGTCCTTTATTCCGCGGCCTGCAGCGTGGCCGGTGCCGGGCCAAAATCTTCCCGGAAATGTTTCAGCGCGCTCATGACGGGGTAGGGCGTGAAGCCGCCGAGCGCGCACAGCGAGCCGAATTTCATGGTGTTGCAGAGGTCTTCGACCACGGCGAGGTTTTCGGACGTGCGCTCGCCGCGAATGATCTTGTCGATGGTCTCGACGCCGCGGGTCGAGCCGATCCGGCACGGCGTGCACTTGCCGCAGGATTCGACCGCGCAGAACTCCATCGCGAACCGGGCCTGCTTCGCCATATCGACGCTGTCGTCGAACACGACGACACCGGCATGTCCGATCAGCCCGTCGCGTGCGGCGAACGCCTCATAGTCGAATGGGGTGTCAAACAACGCGCGCGGGAAATAGGCGCCGAGCGGACCGCCGACCTGCACCGCGCGGACCGGGCGGCCGGTAAAGGTGCCGCCGCCGATATCGTCGATCAGTTCGCCGAGCGTGATGCCGAACGCGGTCTCGAACAGGCCACCATGCTTGATGTTGCCGGCCAACTGGATCGGCATGGTGCCGCGAGAGCGACCCATGCCGTACTCCGCATAGGTCTTGGCGCCATTGTTGAGGATGAACGGAATCGCGGCAAACGACAGCACATTGTTGATGACTGTCGGGCGGCCGAACAGGCCCTTGTGCGCCGGCAGCGGCGGTTTGGCGCGGACGATGCCGCGGCGGCCTTCGAGGCTCTCCAGCAACGAGGTTTCCTCGCCGCAGACATAGGCGCCGGCGCCGACCCGCACTTCGAGATCGAAAGTGTGGCTGGAGCCGACGATGCGCTCGCCGAGATAGCCGGTGCGCCGGGCGGCCGCGATCGCGGCGTTCATCGCCGTCACCGCGTGCGGATATTCGGAGCGAATGTAGATGTAGCCCTTGGTGGCGCCGACGGTGATGCCCGCGATCGTCATGCCCTCGATCACGACGAAGGGGTCGCCCTCCATGATCATGCGGTCGGCAAAGGTGCCGCTGTCGCCTTCGTCGGCGTTGCAGACGATGTATTTGCGGTCGGCCTGGGCTTGCGCCACCGTCTTCCATTTGATGCCGGTCGGGAAGCCGGCGCCGCCACGCCCGCGCAGTCCGGATGCCGTGACGTCGGCGAGGATCTCGTCCGAGGTCAGCGTCAGCGCGCGCTCCAGCCCGTTGTAGCCGTCATGCGCGCGATAATCTCTGACGGAGCGCGGATCGATCACGCCGCAGCGTGCAAACGTCAGGCGCGTCTGTCGCTTCAGCCAGGGGATTTGATCGGTGAGGCCCAGGTGCAGCGGATGCGAACCGCCGGCGGTCATGGCGTCGAACACGGAGAGCGCATCGGCCGCTGTGACCGGGCCGAAGGCGACGCGGCCTTGCGATGTCGCAAGCTCGACCATCGGTTCGAGCCAATACAGCCCGCGCGATCCCGTCCTGACGATCTCGACGGCGATGCCGGCCTTGACGGCAGCCAGTTCGAGGGCCGCGGCTACCTCGTCGGCGCCAACGGCGACCGCGCCGGCATCGCGGGGAACGAAGATGCGCATCGTCATCGCTGCGCCTCCGCCACCAGCGCATCGAGGCGCTGCTCGTCGAGCCGCCCGACCACGCGGCCGTCCAGCATCGCCGACGGCGCCGTGGCGCATAGCCCGAGGCAATAGATCGGCTCCAGCGTCACGCGCGCGTCAGCCGTGGTGTTTCCGAGCGCAATACCGAGCGTGGCTTCCGCGCGCGCGGCGAGCGCGTCGCCGCCGGCGGCCTGGCAGGCCTCGGCGCGGCACAGTTTCAGCACGTGCCTGCCGGCAGGCTTGTGGCGGAAATCGTGGTAGAAGGTGAACACGCCATGGACTTCGGCGCGCGACAGGCTGAGCGCGGCAGCAATCATTGGAATCGCGGGCTCGGGCACGTAGCCGAACGCTTCCTGCATGGCGTGCAGGATCACCAGCGTTGAACCTTCGAGCCCGTCGTGTTCAGCGATGATCTCGGCGCCGCGCGCTTCGTTCCAGGGTTCGTAGGCCGATCTCATATCCGCGTTCTCATCAGAAGTTGCATGGTCTGATGAGTAGGCCAATCGCAGGGAAGATCAATAAAGCTGTCCCATGGTGCGATTACAAAACGCAATCAAGACAAGGACATAGGCAATGCCTATGGGGCGATAGGGCCTACTGAGGTTAACGCCCGATTATCGCCACATCCGCACAGCGAAACGCGCCCGCCAGGTGCTGTCCTGACGGGCGCGTCTGCCGCATATTCAGTCGCTTTTAGAAAATGCGGGGCACCAGCATCGCCACCCGGTTGCGGTAGCGCCGGTACTCGTCACCGAACATTGTCACCAGGTCGCGCTCTTCGAGATAGATGCCGACGAAGATGTAGGCCGTCGTCACCGCGGCGAACAGCAGATGGCCGAGCGTCATCGTGGGCGTGCACCAGAAGGCGATGATGAAGCCGAGATAGATCGGGTGCCGGATCATGCGATACAGGCCCGGCGTCTTGAACTTCATGGGCTCGGTCACGCGCCCCGCGAAGTGCGACACCACCTGGGTCAATCCGAACAGCTCGAAATGGCTGATCAGGAAGGTGCTGTAGAGCACGATCAGCCAGCCGAGGAAGCCACCCGCGGTCACGATGTTGGCAATGACGGAGTTTTCGATATTCCAGACCATCGTCGGCATCGGCTGCCACTGCCAGTACAGCAAGATCAGCGAGAGGCTCGCCAGCAGCACATAGGTCGAGCGTTCGATCGCCGGCGAGGCGAAGTGCGCGAACAGCCGCTTGAAGCCCCGGCGCGCCATGCCGCTGTGCTGCACGGCGAAGATCGACATCACCACCAGGTTGATCAGCAGCGCCGTCGTCAGTGACGACGGCGTTTCTGTTCCGACGGCCTTGTCGACGGTCTTGGGCACGACAAATCCCGAGACGAAGCCGACCGCGTAAAGAAAGGTGCCGAGGAAAATCAGATAGGCGAGGCCGCCATAGCAGAGGGTGAGCATCCGCGCCGCCAGCGAGGTGACGGCGGGGCGTGCCGTATTGCGGTCCGGTGTGCATCGTAATCGACATCTAAAATCTCCTTGTTTTGGAAAGTGGGCGTCGGGTAATCGGCTTGTTCAGGACTGCTTGAGGCGTCGGCGCTGGCGAAGCCGCGCGGCTCTCTCGAGGGCGTCATCGATCGGGCCGCGGTAGATGCGCTTGTTGTTCAGTGTGCTGACCGCTGGCACGGTGCGACGCGAGCAACGCGGCCTGACGTTCGCGGTAAGCGTTGGCGGCGGCCATCCAGCGGTTGAGAATTCGCTTCAGGCGTTGGCCGGCAGGGGCCGGGCGGCGCCGGAGCGACTCCTCGCGCGCGGATGCATGGCGCTCTCGTGCGGCAACACGCCTTCTGGCGAAAGATCGGCCTTGGTGGGATTGAGCAACGAGCCGGTCATGGTCATCTCCGATTGAGCAGTGATTGACCGGTCTGTAGATTGAGTTGGCCGTTCCGGCTTGACGGATTTCTTGAGAAGGCCTTTCTTTTTCCTCCGGAAGCATCTGGTTTTGTTTGGTTTGTCGCGTGACCCGCCGGTTGGGCGGAGCATCGTGTTGGAATCGCGAAAGTGGTATTAAAATACCAATTTACTGAGTTCGAGATCGACCTGGGTCAGCAGGAGCTGCGCCGGCTTGGGCAGGCGGTGCATATCGAACCCCAGGTGTTCGACCTCATTGTCCATCTGGTGCGCAATCACGAGCGGATCGTCAGCAAGGACGAACTGATCGAAACGATCTGGAATGGCAGGATCATTTCAGAGGCGGCGCTCTCCAGCCGAATCAATGGCGCCCGGCGCGCGCTTGGCGACAACGGGAACGACCAGGCCCTGATCCGGACCCTGCACAAGCGGGGTTTTCGCTTTGTCGGCGAGGTCCAGGCCATCGATGCGCCGGTGACGGACGCGGGGGCGGCCCGGCTCGTTCCGGACAAGCCGAACGGCGGCTCGGGCGAGGTCTCGGTTTCTGCCGAGGTGGCGCGGCTCGACGATGTCGTCTCGGAGTCGGTCAGGGCGGAGGCGATCACGCGATCATCCATCGCCGTGATTCCATTTGGAAACATGTCTGACGATCCCGAGAACGACTATTTCAGCTACGGGTTGACCGAGGACATCATCCGCCTGCTTGCCCGCAACCGCTGGCTTTCGGTGATCTCGCGACATTCGACGATTGCGTTCCAGGGGCGCGTGGTGGATGCGCGCGAAATCGGCGAGCTGCTGGGCGTCAGGTATGTGATGGTCGGCAGCGTTCGCAAGAACCGCGATGCCGTGCGGATCACGGCGGAACTGGTCCGCGCGGCCGATGGCAAGCAGCTATGGGCCGACAAATACGACCTGCAGCTCGAATATATCTTCGATATCCAGGAGGAGATGGCCCGGCAGATCGCCGCCACCATCGAGCCCGAACTGTCCAAGGTCGAGCAGCAGCTCGCCGCACGCAAGGCGCCGGAAAACCTCGACGCCTGGGATTGCTATCAGCGCGGCCTGTGGAACCTCTGGCGTTTCACTACGTCGGGCTTCGACTCGGCCGAAGCCTATTTCCAGCGGGCGATCGATGCCGATCCGAATTTTGCGCGCGGCCATGGCGCGCTGAGCTACGTCAATCTGCAGCGCGCGTTCATCGACGAGCCCGGGGATCGCGCGGTGCGGCTGGAAACCGCGCTGCGCCAGGGGCGCCATGCGGTGGCGCTCGACGAGCTCGATTGCTTCTGCCACTGCGCGCTCGGACGTGTGTTGTGCGTGACGCATCAGAACGAGGAGGCGCTGGCAACGCTCGACGTATCCCTCGAGCTCAACCCCAGCTTTGCGCAGGCCTATTTCGCCCAGGGCTTCAATATGCTCTGGCACGGACGGGAACTCGAAGCCGAGACGCTGCTCGACCGGGCGATCATGCTGAGCCCGCGCGACAGCCACATTGCCGCGTTTCACCATGTCCGCTCCTGGGCGCATTTTTCGCTGGGCGAGTACGACATCGCGGTGGAATTCGCGAGAAGGGCGACACGGCAACCCAACGCCACCTACCAGGCGTTTGCGACGCTCGCGGCGTCACTCGGCCATCTCGGGGATCGCGCGCAGGCGGAAACGGTGGCCGCGGAAGTCCTGCAGCGCAAGCCGAACTACAACATCGAAACGGCGCGGCAGGAATTCTTCTTCTGCAACGATGCTGATTTCATCAAGCGCTTCGTCGACGGATTGCGCATCGCCGGCATTGCAAAGGCCTAGGTACTGCGATCACGGCTGCGGGCCGGACAGGTTCACTTCGCGTTCGGCCCGGAAAACATTGCTGTGCAGATTGGCAATCCATTGCCGTCCGCTGGACGTGACGTTGAGATAGCGGATGGCGGTCTCGATCTGGGGCGCGACGTTACTCCAGTAGAACTGGGGATATTTGTAGACGACGTCCGCCGGCGTCTCGTAGCCGAGGGTCTTGTTCATGCCGACCTCCTCGAACTCATAGAACAGGGCGTTCGCTTTCTTCAGGTAGTTGGGGTCGCCGAGTTGCCCGATCAAATCGGCCGCGCGCAACAGCAAACCCTCTTCTTCGGTCAGTTCGTCGTTTGACGTCGAGGCCACGTAAGGAAATCGGGTGTACTCGATCGCCCTGGCGATCCTGCTCGCATCGACTTCTTCGGCCGTGTCCAGCCGCTCGAAGACGAACAGCTTGGAGCGGTCGACATGGTAGGCCGCCAGCGAGGCATCGGATGAACCGCGCGCCAGGCGGATGGTGCGGCCGGTGAGGTCCGCGACATAGGAATCCCCATTGTCTCCCTGGACAATGCCACGAACGTATCCGATGTCATGGGCGAGGCACGCCAGGATGAAATTGGCGTAATCGTCTGCCGTCGTGTGCCGCAGCAAGGCCCGGCCCATCAGGATGTCGTGCCCGGCCAGGGTCACGAGCATGGTGTGCTCGACGTTGTGATACAGCGCGTCGCTGTTGCCGATGCATTCCAGCGTGAGCCTGGCTGCATAGGGGAGAAATTCGGCCAGCCTGGCGTGGGAGGAGCCAAACCGGCTCCTGGTATCCGAAGCCAGGAATGTTCCCAAAGCCTGTGCGACCAATTCCGGGATTGTGATCATGGGGCCTCCCAACGCGATTGCGCGACGCCACCGGTATCCATGTATCGGCCCTGTATGATAGCACGTCACGGGGCAGATTTGATGGTCGGTCAGTTACCGTGACGCCCGCTGGCACGACGCCCCAGCAGAGGCCGGTAGGGTGCACCGCCAAAATCAAGATTATCTTTAGAACTCTCTGCATGCGGGCTTTAAGCGCGGCAATTCGGCGCGGGCCATACTGGCCGGCATGAACAGACGAGATTTCATCACCTATCTGGGGGCGGCGCTGGCTTGGCCGGCGGTCGCCCGCGCCGAGGACCCGGCCAGGGTCTATCGCATTTTCTGGGTCTCCACCGATTCCCAGCCCGACCCGTTCCTCGAGGGTTTCCGCGAGGGATTGCGGGCGCGCGGCTACGTCGAGGGAAAGAACCTGGCCTTTGAGCTGCACTATGCGCCCGGCAATCCGCAGGCGCTGCGCGAGGTCGTATCCGAACTGAAGCGGACGAACACTGATCTGGCGGTGTCCAGCGGTCCGGCCACGCGCGCGATGACGGCGGTGACCGACGTTCCGGTGCTGTTTGCGTTGAGCGGCGACCCGGTGGAGCTGGGCCTCGTCAAGAGCCTCGGCGAGCCGGGCGGCAATTTCACGGGTTCGACCTTCCTGTCGCTCGAACTGGCGGGCAAGCGGGTGGAGCTGTTGAAGGAAGCCGTGCCGACCGTGCGCAGGCTGGCGGTGTTGTCGAACAGCCTGCATCCGGGTGAGCAATCGGAGTGGCGTGCGACGCGGGATGCCGCCCATGCGCTGGGCATCGAGCCCATCTACGTTCCCTTTGCCGGCAAGAACGAACTGGACAATGGACTGGCTGCGGCGGGAGCGGCCCGGGCGGATGCCTTGCTGGTTTTTCCTGATGTGCTGACGCTGGTGTATCGGGACAAGATCGCGCGGTTCGCCATCGAACATCGGCTGCCATCGATGTTCGGCTGGAGCGAATATTGCGACGCCGGCGGCCTTTTGAGCTACGGCGCGAACCAGCGCGCGACCTATTTCTGGCTTGCGACTTACGCCGACCGGATCCTGCGCGGCGAGAAGCCCGCCAATCTTCCCGTCGTCCAGCCGACCAAGTTCGAACTGGTCGTCAACCTCAAGACCGCCGAATTGCTCGGCGTCGACCTCGATAAATCGTCCGTCCTGTTTCGTGCCAACCGGGTGATCGAATGAGCCCGGTATGCGCAAATCTATTTCGAAGTCTTTTGCATCGGATGCACTCCCCGTGACCCGTCCGCGGCGCTCATTATTCGTCAAGTATTTCGTCACGCTGTTTGTCGCAGTCGTGGTGCCGCTGATGCTTGGGTCGGCGACGGAAGCATGGTTCGCGTTTCGCGACAACCGGTTCGATCTCGATGCGATGCTTCGGATCGAGGCCCGTTCGGCGGCCGAGCGGATTCAGGCGTTCACCGACGGCATACGCGACCAGCTCGGCTGGGTCGTGCAGTTTCCCTGGACGGCGGGCGAGGATGAGCGGCGCAGGATCGACGGACTGCGGCTGCTGCAGCAGGTGCCGGCGATCGTGTCGCTGTCGCTGGTCGACGCAGCCGGCACCGAACGCGTGTTCGTGTCCCGCGTGAGCATGAACCGGACCGGCCGCGGCGCGGACATGTCGGCGGATCCGGCCGTGATTGGCGCGCGCGCCAACCGGGTCTGGTATGGCCCGGTGCATTATCAGCGCGATTCCGAGCCTTATATGCGGATCGCGGTGGCGGGAAACCGCGCTGCCGCCGGCGTCGTCGTCGCCGACATCAACCTCAAACTGATCTGGGACATCATTGCTTCGATCAAGATCGGCGATACCGGGCACGCCCTGGTCGTGGACGATTCCGGACGTCTGGTCGCGCATCCCGACATCAGCCTCGTGCTGCGCAGCGGGGCGGGCGCTGAGGACTTCGACCGTCTCAAGGCGGCCGTCAGCGCCGCGGGCGGGTCGGCGGTCGCTACCACCGGCGAGGACGGCAAGCCGGTCGTTGCGCTCGCGGTGCGCGCGCCCAATGTCGGCTGGACGGTGATCGCCGAACAGCCGGTGCTGGAGGCGTTCGAATCGATCCGCGCTGCGCTGTGGCGTTCGCTGATCCTCATCGGCCTCGGTGTGGTCTTCGCGCTCGTGCTCGCCTATTGGCAGGCGTGCCGCATGTGGGTGCCGATCCGGCAGCTGGAGGACGGCGTCGAACGCATCGGGATGGGACAGTTCGACCATCGCATCGCGATCCACAGTCGCGACGAACTGGAGCAATTGGCTGTCCGGTTCAACCAGATGGCGGAAGAGCTCAAGGCTTCGCAGCGGAAGTCCGGACGCATCAGCCGCCTGAAGCAGTTTCTGGCGCCGCAGGTGGCTGAACTGGTCGAGAATTCCGATCAGGGGTTTTTGGACGAACAGCGTCGCGACGTGGTCGCGATTTTCGGCGATCTGCGCGGCTTCACGGCGTTTTCCGCCCGTGCCGAGCCCGATGTCGTCATCGCGGTGCTGCGGGAATATTACGCGGCGATCGGCGCCGTAACGGCCCGCCACGCCGGCACCTTGATCCGTTTCGCCGGCGACGGCGTGATGGTTCTCGTCAACGCGCCGGTCGCTTGCGAGAATCCCGCTGAGCGCGGAATCCGGCTTGCGATCGACATGCAGACCGCGGTGCAGTCGCTTGCCAATTACTGGAAGGCGCGCGGCTGCGCCATTGGCTTCGGCGTCGGCATCGCGATGGGGCCAGCGACCGTTGGAACGCTCGGCTGGCACGGCCGCCTCGACTACACGGCGATTGGAAATGCCGTCAATCTGGCGTCGCGGCTTTGCGATCTGGCAGCAGACGCGCAGATCCTGGTGGACCCGGTTGTCGCCGGGCATGTCAGGGACAGTGTCGACCTTGCATCCATTGGAGAGCGGCCCATCAAGGGTTTTGATGATACGCCCGAGATTTTTGCGGTGGCGCGCGGCGGTGGGCCGGCGCTGTATACCGGTACTCACCTTCGACCTGCGCAGGCGCAAATTGGCAGGGTCACGCCTGAGCTTTCTCCGGCAGATGCGGCCTGACGATCCCGATAAGTTTGGGGAATGAGACGATACGGGAACTGAATTGTCCCGGAAATCGCACCCAACGGCTGCCGCTTTTGACGTGTTGGTGGGCGCCGGTCCGTGCTATTTCTGGCCTCCGGGCTACCGCCTTTTCCACCACACCTTCCGGGACCATCTCCTTGATCGACAAGCTTGAACTTCTGCTGGCGCTCGCCAAGGAGCGGCATTTCGGACGGGCCGCGGAGGCCTGCGGCGTCACCCAGCCGACCATGTCGACCAGCCTCAAGCAGCTCGAGGAAATTCTCGGCGTGATGCTGGTGCAGCGCGGCTCGCGCTTCCAGGGCTTTACGCCGGAGGGCGAGCGCACGCTGGACTGGGCGCGGCGCATCGTCGGCGACACCCGCGCGATGCGGCAGGAGATCAACAGCCTCAAGGACAAGCTGTCCGGCGAAATCCGGATCGCCGCGATCCCGACCGTGCTCGGCATGGTGGCGCAACTGACCACGCCGTTCCGCGCGCGCTATCCGGACGTGCAGCTTTCGCGTGCAGTCCTGCACCTCGGCGGACGTGCTGGGCCTTCTGGAAAATCTCGAGGTCGATGCCGGGCTGACCTATATCGAGAACGAGCCGATCGGCAAGGTACGCACCATCCCGCTCTACAACGAGAGCTATCGCCTGCTGACCTCGCCCGACGCCGTGTTCGGCGACCGCAAGCAGGTGACCTGGACGGAAGTCGGCCAGGTGCCGCTGTGCCTGCTGACGCCGGACATGCAGAACCGCCGCATCATCGACCGCGCGCTTGCGTTCGGTCGGCGCCGAGGCCACGCCGTCGCTGACCTCGAATTCGCTGCTGGTGCTCTACACCCACGTCAAGACCGGGCGCTGGGCGAGCGTGATGCCGGCCAAGCTGGCGGAGACGCTGGGATTGTCCGATTCCATCCGCAGCATTCCGATCGTCGATCCCGTCGTCGACTACAGCGTTGGCCTCGTGATCCCGCAGCGCGATCCGATGACGCCGCTGATCGCGGCGCTGGTGCAGGTCGCCCGCGAAGTGGCGCCGACGCTGGAAGATCGCGCCGGAAAATGACAGCTCGCGTGCGTTAAATCAGGCCGCGACCTGGCTATTTATTCCGGCCGAGCGCATGTCGCGGGGGAGCGTAATGCGCACCACGGTGCCGGTGCCGAGTTTGGAGCGCAGCCGCATCGTTCCGCCATGCAGGCTGGTCAGCGAGCGGGCGATGGCCAGTCCCAGCCCCGATCCCTGGTAGGTCTTGGTGAGCTGGCTCTCGACCTGCTCGAACGGCTTGCCGAGCCGCCGCAGCGAGGCTGGCGCGATGCCGATGCCGGTATCGGCGATCATCAGCACGATCGAGTCCGAAAGCACGTGGCTGCGCACGGTAATCCGGCCTTCATCGGGGGTGAACTTCACGGCGTTGGACAACAGGTTGACGAAGATCTGCTTGACCGCGCGGCGGTCGGCGGTCACCGAAATCGTGCTCTCGATATCGGCGTCCAGCGTCAGGTGCTTGTCCTCGGCGCGCCCCGAGACCACGCGCACCGACTCCGCCAGTAACTTCGACAGGTCGAGCTGCTCCTTGTCGAGCTTCATGCGGCCGGCCTCGATCTTCGACATGTCGAGGATGTCGTTGATGACTTCGAGCAGGTATTTTCCCGATGTCAGGATGTCGTGGCAGTACTCCTGATATTTGTCGGAGCCGAGCACGCCGAACATGCCGCTGCCCATGATCTCGGAGAAGCCGATGATGGCGTTCAGCGGCGTGCGCAGTTCGTGGCTCATATTGGCGAGGAATTTCGATTTCGCCTGGTTCGCTTCCTCGGCGCGGTTCTTTTCCTGCGAGTATTTTTCGGCAAGGTCGGCGAGCTCGGCCTGCGAGCGCTTCAGGTCGAGCACGTTGGCGCGCAGGCGGCTGTCGTTCTCGATCAGCTTCTGCTCGTGCGCCTTGATGCGGGTGATGTCGGTGCCGACCGAGACGTAGCCGCCATCCTTGGTGCGGCGCTCGGAGATGTGCAGCCAGCTGCCGTCGTCGAGCTGCGCCTCGAAGGTGCGGGCGCCCGGCGCGTGCACGCCGGTCTCCTGCAGGCGGGTGCGCACTTCCGGCATGCTGCCGACCTCGATCACCGTTTCATAGGAGGTGCCGGGGCTCACCGCCGTGTCCGGCAGCTTGTGCAGGCGCTGGAAATGCGAATTGCAGAGCACCAGGCGGTCTTCGGCGTCCCACAATACGAAAGCTTCCGGGATGGTTTCGATCGCGTCGCGCAGCCTGAGGTCCGCTTCCACGGTCTTCTCGGCCAGGCTCTTCTGTTCGGTGATGTCGACGGCGATGCCGATCAGATGCAGTCCGCCATCGGCCGAGGTGTGGCTGAGTTCGCAGCGCACCCGCAGCCAGATCCAGTGGCCGTCGGTGTGCTGCATGCGGAAAGTCTGGTCGATGTGGTCGAGCTCGCCCGCGATCATCTGGTCGGCGATCGCAAACAGGTCGATGTCGTCGGATTTCACCAGCGCGTTGACTTCGCCGAAGGTGAGGAGGTCGTTGCGGGAATCCAGCCCGAGCATCGTGAACATCGATGCCGACCAGAAGATCCTGCCTCGGGACAGATCCCAGTCCCACAGGCCGCAGCGGCCGCGGTTGAGCGCGGTGTCGATCCGGCCGCGCACCGCGTCGTTGATCAGATCGCCCTCGCGCGCGCGGGTCGACTGCCAGTGGAAGGCAAAGCCGAGGATCAGCACGACGAAGCCGGTGGTGGCCGACAGCGTCACCGAAAGCGCGGCATCCGAGCCCCACAGCGGCTCGTTCTTCTCCTGGATGACGATGACCTGTCCCGGCAGCGACTTGACCAGCCGCGAGATCGCCAGCGCGCCGTTGCCGTCGGGCAGCGTCATGTCGGTGACCACGCCCTGCTGGCCGGGGGTGGTGAGCAATTGCGCGGTGCTGATGATGTCGAGGACGCGATCGCTGTCGCCAAGGCCGCTTTCGGCCGGGAAGCGGGCGAGAATCCGGTGATCGGTGCCGGTGATGATGATGTGGCGGCCGCCCGCGATGCCCCAGGCCGGCATCAGGTCGGGCAGCAGGCTCTGCAGCCGCTCGATATTGGCGGCGCGGTCCTGCCGGATCGAACCGAGGCGGTCGAGGCGTTCGGCCAGAAGGTCGGTGAGCGCGGAGAGGTCGCGCTTCATCGCGGCGCGCTTCTGCCGGCTCTGGTCGATCACCTGGACGAAGGCGCCGAGACAGATGGTGATGAGGAAGGCGATGATGAGCGTCGGCACGGCGCGGCGAAGCGCCGGCTCTGCGGTGAGCAGCCGGTGATAGGCAGGTTTTGCGATCGATTGCGCCAATCCCTTGATCGAATCGGATTGGACACATGCGTTCGCGGCATGCGCACGCGCCATGCTTTAGACCCCCGCCGAAGGCTCTTTTGCACCTTGTCCGGAAGGAACCCCGCGTCATTCCGAATCAACCTGATTTGAATCCAGTTTTCTCGGGCTGTCGAGTGTCAACGATTCGTTAATTCGAAATAAATGTTGTCCAAAGCGAATTTAGGCGTCGCGCAGGTGAGTCCGAAACGGGAACGCCCCCGCAAAACTACGCGCGCGTCGGTTCTGCGTGACTGATCACACGCTTGATGGTCGGAAACGCGCGCCGCAGCGCGCGCTCGATCTCGTCGACATTCTCATGCACCTTGATGACGCTCATCGATGGCACGGCGCGGCAATGGAAATTAACGATTTCGCCGGCGTCGGTGTCGCGCACCCGAACGTTATGGATGTCGTGGATGGCGCCGTCGGCGGCGAAGCGCGACAGCGCGGCCTTGATGGTCTCGACGCGTTCGGGCGCGGCGTCGGTGCCGTGCGGCAGCTCGGGCTCGAGCGGTTCGATGTGGGTGTCGACCTCGACGTCCTCGCCGAAATCCTCGCGGATGCTGCGCTCCAGTTCGTGGGCGATGTCGTGCGCGGCGGACAGTTGCATCTCGCCGTCGACTTCGAGATCGATCGAGACCGTCAGCCGGCCGCCGAGATCGTGCACCGTCACGTGATGAACGGCGAGGCCGGAATTGCGCGCGATCACCATGATGCGTTCGCGCACGCTCTCATTGTCGCGGGCGACCGGCACCGGCGTGAAGGTGAGGTCGGCGTCGCCCAACACCTTGCTGACCGCCTCCTGCGCGGTTTTCTTGATCGCCTCGACGCGGTCGATCGGATAGGTGCGCGGCACGTTGGCGATGGCGTCGATGAAATAGGTCGCCCCGACCATGCGGGCGCGCAGGCGCTCGACGCCGACCACGCCGGGCACCGCCGCTATCGCGGCGGCGGCCTTCTCCGCAACGCCCTCCGGCGCGCGGTCGAGCAGCGTTTCGATCGTGGAGCGCCCGAGCCGCAGGCCGAGGATCGAGATCATCACGGCGACCGCGATGGCCGCGGCCGAATTGCCCCAGGGATAGCCGAGCCCGGTCAGCGCCAGCCCGATGATGACGGCGGTCGAGCCGAGCACGTCGGAAGCAAAGTGCAGCGCGTCGGCCGCCAGCGCCTGGCTGTGGGTCTCGCGCGCGGTGCGATGCAGCGCCCGCGCGCGCCAGAAATTCACGGCGATGTCGACCGCCAGCACCACGAAGGCGATCGCCGAGAGCGTCGGCGGCGGCGCGCCCTCGCGCAGCCGGCTCCAGGATTCGACCAGGATGCCGCCGGCCAGCACGTAGAGCAGGGCGATGACGAACAGCGCCGACAGGCTCTCGAACTTGCCGTGGCCGTAATGATGTTCCTCGTCGGCAGGCGCATCCGACACCCGCACCACCAGCCAGGTGATGATGGTGGCGATCACGTCGACCGAGGAGTGCAGGGCTTCCGAGATCAGCGCGAGCGAGCCGATCGCAATGCCGACGGCGAATTTCGCCACCGCCATGCCCGCGCTGGCAAAGATCGAGATCGCGGCGACGTTGGTCTTGATGGAGGAGGTGCTGGTCATGGGCGGCGGTGTAGCAGGGGGATGTTCAAGATTAAAGCCGGCAGGCGGAGGCGCAATTGCCATTCATTTGCAGGAGCGGGTGTTGCGAGTTGTTCCGATATAGAAACGCCGCGCTGTTGGACGTTAATTTCGACACACAACGTGATGTCATAGCCGCGGAGGCGGGTATCCAGTACGCCGCGGCTCATCGATCCAATCACTAGCTGCCTCTGGATACGGGCGCTGGTCCTAGTGCGTAATTGCGCGCAAGGCCAGCGATGACGACTGAGTATGTGTCTGCGCTCGCACGACACGCCAAACGCATTGCAGCACAGCGTCCGCGCCATCTGGACACGCACCCGCCGCATTGGCCAAAATCGCCGACAAAAGCGCAAAACAGCGGAGGCGACGATGGCGATTATCGATTCCCAGGTCCATGCCTATGAAGCGAACACTCCAAAACGGCCGTGGCACACGGTGCCGAACTGGCCGGACCACGTCACCGGTGACGAGATGGTGGCGGCGATGGACAAAGTGGGCGTCGACGGCGCGATCTTCATCTCCGCGTTCTCGCTGTATCGCTATGATTCCAGTTATGCCGTGGAGGTGCAGCGGGCGCATCCGAACCGGCTCGCCATCGTCAAGCCGCTCGATCCCGACGATCCCGGCGTGGCCGATGTCGTCGCGGAGTGGAAGAAGACGCCGGGCGCGGTGGGCATCCGCGTCATGCTGCGGAAGGAGGAGAAGCGCGCGGCTGACGATCCCGGCCTCGACCGGATTGCGCGCGCGGCCGTGCGTTACGATTTTCCGCTCAATATCCTGTGCTGGGACAATCTGGACGCCGGCATGGCGCTGATCGACCGCAATCCCGACACCCGGTTCATCATCGACCATCTCGGCATCCTGCAGCCCCGCGTGCCGCCGGCGCCTGCCGAACCCTGGGCGAACCTTCCAAAGGTGCTCGATCTCGCCAAGCGTCCGAATTGCGTGATCAAGGTCAGCGGCGCCTGCACGCTGTCGCGGGAGCCGTATCCGTTTCCCGACATCTGGGACCCGCTCGCCCGGGTGTTCGACGCCTGGGGTTTCGAGCGCTGCCTGTGGGGCACGGACTGGACGCGGGCGTTCGCCGTCGTCAATTACGAGCAGGCGGTCGAGCCGTTCCTCAAGACCAGCCGCCTCAGCGACAGCGAGCGGGCCATGCTGATGGGCGGCGCCTGCGCCAAGGCCTATGGCTGGTCGCCCAAGAAGGGTTAGTAGAACGTTAGGCAGCAGGGCGGATTGGCGATGCCCCGTTCATGGCGCGTACTTTACCGTGCTTGACGCCACCGCTATTCGTGTCCATATGCGGACATCGACACTTGGCCGAACGGCTGGGCTGCTTTGCGTTGCCCGCCGACCGGGACGCAGGTTTCAGACCCTTCTTCCAGCTTCGATCAACGGACGACGGCCCCGATTCCTCAGGTCCGTGATCTCACGTTGCACCGTCAGAAGGGGTTTTCCTTGCAAATCACAGCTGGCCAGCGGCCCGACACGCAAGACGAGGGCTCCGGCCTCACTCCGTCGCCGGGCATCGGCGATGACGTTCTCAACGCCCGGCGCTGGCAGCGCATCCTGAGCGGCTACACCACGCCAAGCCGGCTGCGCAGCATTGCCGAGATCGCGATCACGGCTTTGCCGCTCATCGTGCTGTGGACTGCTGCCTGGTTCACGTTCCACCTCGGCCATGCCTGGGCTTCGTTGCTGATCGCGATCCCGGCCGCCGGCTTTCTCGTCCGCCTGTTCATGATCCAGCACGACTGCGGCCACGGCACCTTCTTTGCCGGCCGGCTGGCCAATGACTGGGTCGGCCGCGTCCTCGGCGTGCTCACGCTGACGCCCTATGATTGCTGGCGCCACACGCATGCGATTCATCACGCCACCACCGGCAACCTCGATCGCCGCGGCATCGGCGATCTCGATACGCTGACCGTGCGCGAATATCGCGCGCTCTCGATTTGGGGCCGCCTGAAATACCGGCTTTACCGCCACCCGCTGATCATGTTCGGGGTCGGGCCGGCCTATCTGTTCCTGCTGCAACAGCGGATGCCGCCGGCCGCCCTCATGCGCAAAGGGTGGCAGCCCTGGGCCAGCACGATGGCAACCAATCTCGCGATCGCCGTCATTGTCGCCACGCTCACCTGGTTCATCGGCATCAAGGCGTTCCTGCTCGTGCACCTTCCGATCACGCTGCTGGCCGGCACCGCGGGCGTGTGGCTGTTCTATGTCCAGCACCAGTTCGAGCACACGATGTGGGACCGCAGCGAGGGCTGGAGCCTGCAGCAGGCCGCGCTGCACGGCAGCTCGCATTACGACCTGCCGGCGTGGCTGCGCTGGCTCACCGCCAATATCGGCGTTCACCACGTGCATCACCTCTGCAGCCGGATTCCCTATTACCGGCTGCCGCACGTGCTGCAGGACCATCCCGAACTGCGCGACGTCGGCCGCATCACGCTGCTGCAGAGCTTTCAGTGCGTACGGCTGGTGTTGTGGGACGAGGCGACAGCGCCGCCTGGTGTCGTTCCGGGAGATCTGAACGCAACAACTGTTGGTGAGGTTGTCATGCCCGGCCTGTGCCGGGCATCGACGTCTCTACGCCCATCGAGCGAGAAAGACGTGGATGGCCGGGACAAGCCCGGCCATGACGAGTTGGCGTGCGCCGCTGAGATCGAGATGCGGGGTGGTTCGATCGCCGTGGCAAATCAGGGTTGAGCAGCTGCCATTCGACATCGCATAATCCTCCAGGTCATCCGGAGGAACGGCGATGCAAATGCGGGTCTTTGGGCGCACGAGAATGCAGCTCTCGGTGCTGGGCTTCGGCTGCGGCGCGGTGGGCGGATTGATGGTGCGCGGCGATGCCGCCGACCAGGAGCGCACCGTCGCCCGCGCGATTGCCGCCGGCGTCAATTATTTCGACACGGCGGTGCAGTACGGCGACGGGGAATCGGAAAAGAATCTCGGCCGCATCCTGCAGAAGCTGAAGCCGGCCGATGTCGTGGTCGGCACCAAGGTCCGCGTGCCGCCGAGCGAGTTTGGCCACATCGACGGAGACGGTCACGACGTCGCTCGACGGCAGCCTGGCGCGGCTGCGCCTCGACCGGGTCGACATCTTTCATCTGCATAATCCGATCACCGAAAACGGCGGCGGATCGTCGCTCAGCGTCCGGCAGGTGCTCGACGAGGTGGCGCCGGCGTTCGACGCGGCTGCGTCAGCAGGGCAAGATCCGCTTTCTCGGGCTGACGGCCGTCGGCGATACGGCGGCGCTGCATCAGGTGATCGCGGCGCGCGTCTTCGACAGCGCGCAGGTCGTCTACAACATGCTCAATCCGTCGGCGGCCGACGCATTGCCGGCAGCGCTATCCGGCGCAGGATTATGGACGGCTGTTCGATGCGACCACGGCGGCCGGCGTCGGCGTCGTCGGCATCCGCGTGCTGGCCGGCGGCGCGCTGTCGGGCTCGGCCGAGCGTCATCCGATCGCCAGCCCGGCGCCCGAGCCGATCGGCTCGGCGATGCGTTACGATGCCGATATCGATCGCGCGCGCCGCCTGATGCCGCTGGTGGAGGAGGGGTTCGCCGCCAGCCTCACCGAAGCCGCCACGCGGTTTGCGCTGTCGCACCCGGCGATGGGCACGATCCTGGTCGGCATGGCGACGCCGCAGCAGTTCGAGGACGCGCTCGCTGCGGTCGAAAAAGGCCCGCTGCCGCAAGCGGCGCTCGACCGGCTGTCGGCGCTGCGGCAGGAATTTTCCGGCGAGGCGCGATGAGCGAGCGAGGTCGAAGCTAGCCGCGGCATTATTGCGTGAGCACGAGATGGAACTTATCGGGCCGCCGGGCGGTTGCTGTGCAGGGGCTGCCGTCGAATGAACCTGACAAATCGTCACCGAACCAGTCGCTGCTCGGCGCTGCCATGGCCTTGCGGCGCTCGACCATCCGCGAAGGCAGGCCGTTTCCGCTCGGCGCGACATGGGACGGCCTCGGCGTCAATTTCGCGCTGTTCTCGGCGCACGCCACCAAGGTCGAGCTCTGCATCTTCGACGATGCCGGCGAGAACGAAATCGAGCGCTTCGACCTGCCCGAATACACCGACGAAGTCTGGCACGGCTACCTCCCGACCGCGCGGCCCGGCACCGTCTACGGCTATCGCGTGCACGGGCCCTACGAGCCGGACGCAGGCCATCGCTTCAATCCGAACAAGCTGTTGATCGATCCCTATGCCAAGCAGCTCGTCGGCGAGTTGCGATGGGCGCCTGAGCTGTTCGGCTACCAGCTCGACCATCCCGACAAGGACAAGTCCTACGACGCGCGCGACAGCGCGCCCTACATGCTCAAATGCCGCGTCATCGATCCGGCGTTCACCTGGGGCGCATCGCGCAAACCCGAGACGTCCTGGGCGCGCACCATCATCTACGAGATGCACGTCAAGGGATTTACGCAGCGTCATCCGCTGATTCCGGAATCCGACCGCGGCACGTTCGCAGGTCTGTCCCATCCCGCGATCCCGGCCTATCTGCGCTCGCTCGGCGTCACCAGCGTCGAGCTGTTGCCGATCCATTCCTTCATCGACGACAGCTATCTCGTCGACAAGGGACTGCGAAACTACTGGGGCTACAATTCGATCGGGTTCTTCGCGCCCGAGACCCGCTATCTCCGCACCGACGGGGCCAGCGAATTCAAGACCATGATCAACCAGTTTCATGCCCATGGTCTCGAGGTCATTCTGGACGTCGTCTACAACCATACCGCCGAGGGCAACGAGCTGGGCCCGACGCTTTCGTTCAAGGGGATCGACAACGCCAGCTACTACCGGCTGCTGCCGGATCAGCGCCGCTACTACATCAACGACACCGGCACCGGAAACACCGTCAATCTCTCGCATCCGCGCGTGCTGCAGATGGTGGCGGATTCGCTGCGCTATTGGGCGACCGAAATGCGGGTCGACGGCTTTCGCTTCGATCTCGCCACCATTCTCGCGCGCGAGCCCTACGGCTTCGACGAAGGCGGCGGCTTTCTCGATGCCTGCCGGCAGGACCCGGTGCTGTCAGGCGTCAAACTGATCGCCGAGCCCTGGGATATCGGACCGGGCGGCTACCAGGTCGGCCGGTTTCCGCCGGGATGGGCCGAATGGAACGACAAGTTTCGCGATACGGTTCGAAGCTACTGGAAGGGCGACGCCGGCCTGCTGCCCGATTTGGCGAAGCGCATTTCGGGGTCCGGCGATCTTTTCAACAAGCGCGGCCGCAGGCCATGGGCCAGCATCAATTTCGTGACCGCCCATGACGGGTTCAATCTCAATGACCTCGTATCCTACAACGACAAGCACAACGAGGCGAACGGCGAAGACAACCGCGACGGCCATTCCAACAACCATTCCTGGAATCACGGCGTCGAAGGTCCGACCGACGATCCTGATATCCTGGAGCTGCGCGAGCGGCAAAAGCGGAATCTGCTGGCCACCGTGCTGCTCTCGCACGGCACGCCGATGCTGCTGGCGGGCGACGAGTTCGGCCATACGCAAAACGGCAACAACAATGCCTATGCGCAGGACAACGACATCAACTGGCCGAACTGGCTCGGCATACCGCCGCGCGGCCGGGCGTTGCGGGAATTCACCCGCCGCCTGATCGTCACGCGAAAGGCGTTTCCGATTCTCTACCGCAGCCGCTTTCTGGTCGGCTCGCGCAACGAGGAGCTCGACGTCACCGACGTCAGCTGGCTGACGCCCGCGGCCACCGAAATGACGACCGAGCAATGGCAGGACGGCAACGCCCGCTGCTTCGGCATGCTGCTCGACGGCCGCGCGCAGGAAAGCGGCATCCAGCGGCGCGGATCGGACGCGACGCTGCTGATCGTCTTCAACGCCCATCACGACGTCGTCCCGTTCACGCTGCCCGAGGTGGCCGAAGGCCGGCATTGGGTCGGCCTGATCGACACGGCGCAGCCGGAGGCCCCGCCTGCCACTCATTCCGTTCGGTCACGTCTACGACGTCACCGGCCGCTCGCTTTGCGCCTTCGCGCTGGAGGGCGCGGCAACGAGCGATCTGCGGCAGGGCGTCGGTTCGATTCTCGATGTGACGGAACGACCGCTGGAATAGGTCCAGTCTCGTTGGTCTATGCGAGGCTGGACGGTGCTTTTGAAAGGCGGAGGCGGCTTGTCCGAGGCATCTGCCCTTCCATTTTGGACGGTTCGGTCATATCTTTCCTTCATGACAAAATTGCTCGAAAAGGCCTTGGAAGCCGTGCGGCGTTTGCCTCCTGACAGCCAGGATGAAATCGCGCTCGCCATGCTGTCCCTCAGCGGCCATGAGGGAGAGCCGGAGCAGATCGATGCTGCGCATCTTCCCGCCGTGCTGGAAGGCCTCTCGCAGGCCAAGCGCCGGCAATTCGCAACCGATGCCGAGGTCGAAGCCGCGTTCCGTCGCTTCGAGCAATGAAGCTCCGTTTCACGCCGCGCGCGGTTCGGGATCTAGCTGAGATCGCCGACTACATCCGCGAACATAATCCGCAAGCGGCGCTCCGCGTCAGAGCCACCATTCTTGAATCGCTTCAGAGTTTGGTTGCTGTTTCCGCATATCGGACGGCAACAGGAATGTGCCCGGCGTGCGGAAGCTGATAACGCGCCGGTATCGATATTTGGTTTATTACACCGCTGACGACAAGGCCGAGGAAGTTGTCATCCTCTCCATCCAGCATTCCGCCCGCGAGCGCGAGCATTCGGATACTTCTAGCGCGTGCATTGCGCAGCCGAAGGCGCAACCCGCCGTTTTATTTCGGACGAGATGGCGGATGACGCTTTGCTGATCCGTCCCACGCCAACATCGAACGTTAGCACCTACAACGCCACCACGATCTTGCCGAGGTGCTGGTTGGCTTCCATGTGCTCGAACGCCTTTCCGATCTCGGCGAACGGATAGACCTTGTCGATCGGCAGTTGCAGTTTTCGCGATTCCACCGCGCTCCAGATGTCTTTGCGGACCTCGTCAAAGATCTCGCGGACTTCCTCGATGGTGCGGGTGCGGAAGGTGACGCCGATATAGTTGATGCGGCGGGCGGCGTGCAGGTCGAAATTGAAATCGCCATGGGTGCCGCCGAGCCGGCCGACATTGACGATGCGGCCCTTGACCTTGGTGGCTTTCAGATTCTGGTTGGCGACCGGGACCTGAGACCTGATCGACGATCAGGTCGACGCCTTCGCCGCCGGTGGCCTGCAGCACCTGGTCGACCCAGCCGGGATCCTTGGAATCGATCGCGAGATCGGCGCCGAATTCCTTCAGCCGGCCGCGGCGCATCGCGTCGGTGGACGAGCCGACCACGAGCTTGGCGCCCTTGAATTTGGCGATCTGCATCGCCATCAGTCCGACGCCGGAGCTGGCGCCCTGGATCAGCACGGTCTGGCCCTTCTGCAGCGCGCCGTCGGTGACGACCGCGTTGTGCATGGTGGCGAGCGCGACGGGGAGGGTGGCGGCCTCCTCGAAATTCATGTTCGAGGGCGCGCGGAACAGCCGGCCGTGGTCGGCCAGCGTGTATTCGGCGAACGCCGAACCGCCCGAGCCCATGATCTTGTCGCCGACCTTGACGCCCTTGGCATTGGGGCCAAGCTCGACGACTTCGCCGGCCCATTCCATGCCGAGCACGGTGCCGACGCCGCCGGCCGCGCCGTGCGCGTGGCCCTTGGTCATGCCGAGGTCGGCGCGGTTGAGGCCGCAGGCATGGACCTTGACCAGCACCTGCGTGCCCTTCGGCGACGGTTTTGCGACGTCGGTGATTTCGGCGCCGTTGGCGCCGTAGACATAGGCTTTCATGGGCTCTTCTCTTTATTGGAGGCGCAGGCCGCCGGTTCGGCGGCCTGTCTTCTGTCTGGCGTCGATCCGCTTATTCCGCGGCCTGACGCTGCGCGCCCGACACCATGCCTTCGAGCCGGCTGCGGATGATGGCTTCCGCGTCGCGCATGATGCGCGAGACCAGTTCGGCGCAGGTCGGAATGTCGTGGATCAGGCCCTGGACCTGGCCGGCCGACCAGATGCCTTCGTCGGCATCGCCGGTCGCGTAGACCATCTTGCCGCGGGCGCCGGCGACGAGTTCGCGCACGTCCTCGAACTTCGCGCCTTCCTTCTCCATCGCGACCACCTTGGTCGAGATCGTGTTCTTGGCGACGCGCGAGGTGTTGCGCATGGTGCGGAAGATCAATTCGGTCTCGCGCTCGTCATTGGCGACGATGCGCTCCTTCACGAGCTGATGGATCGGGCTCTCCTTGGTGCACATGAAGCGCGTGCCCATGTTGATGCCCTCGGCGCCGAGCGCCAGTGCGGCAACCAGCCCGCGGCCGTCGCCGAACCCGCCCGAGGCGATCATCGGAATCTTGATCTTGTCGGCGGCGGCCGGGATCAGGATCAGGCCGGGCGTGTCGTCCTCGCCGGGATGGCCGGCGCATTCAAAGCCGTCGATCGAGAGCGCGTCGACGCCCATCCGCTCCGCCGACAGGCCGTGACGGACGCTGGTGCATTTGTGGATGACCTTGATGCCGTGCTTCTTGAATTCGGTGACGTGTTCCTGCGGCTTGTTGCCGGCGGTCTCCACGATCTTGATGCCGGCCTCGATGATGGCCTGGCGATACTCGGCATAGGGCGGCGGCTTGATCGCGGGAAGGATGGTGAGGTTGACGCCGAACGGCTTGTCGGTCAGGTCGCGGCAGCGCGCGATTTCCTTGGTGAGATCCTCCGGCGTCGGCTGCGTCAGCGCGGTGATCAGCCCGAGCGCGCCGGCATTGGCGACGGCGGCGACCAGTTCGGCGCGGCCGACCCATTGCATGCCGCCCTGGACGATCGGGTGTTCAACGCCAACGAGCTCGGTGAATCGCGTCTTCATGTCTGCCCTCTGGTTTCCACGAGCATTTTCCGGTCGGAAACTGCTCTTTCCTGCTATTTTCGACGACGGGATCGCCCGCGCGTCATTTTGTGAGATTTTCGAGGGGCAGGATGCCGTCACACCCCGCAAAAGTCTACCGGGGCGGACGGTCGTCAGGGCAACGCCAGCATGCAAAAGCGCGGCTTGTTCCGCAGTGCGAACAATTCCGCACTCAGGGAATAGTTGTGCTGGAGGTTTTCTCCGCGGCTTGGACCGTCTTTTCTAGCCGGCTCCCGCCGCCTGAACCTCGAACGCCGCGCAATCGGTGCGCACCGTTTCCAGCGTTCGCCGCAGCCAGGTCTTGATGGTGCCGACCGGCACGCCAAAACGCTTTGACAGCGACTGCCGGCTTTCGCCGTCGATATAGGCGAGCGACAGCAGCGTCTGGCGGTCGTGCGGAAGCTGGCCGATGGCGGTCGCGGCGATCGGCCGGGCGCGATCGTAGTCGAACTCGTCGGCGCCATCCGGCACCGGTTCCGGAATCAGCAAGGCCAGGTCGAGATCGGTGGTCGGAAGCGTCTTGAGGCGAAGCGCATCGATCGCGGTGTTACGGACGATGACGGACATCCAGCTGATCGGAGAGGATCGCACCGGATCGAAGTTTTGCGCGCTGCGCCAGATCTTTAAATACGCGTCCTGAAGAATGTCCTCGATGTCAGCTCCGCGAGGATACACGGTGGAGATCGTCTTGCGCATCTTCCGGCTGGTCAGTGCGTAGAGTTCGGAGAACGCGGCGTCTTCGCCTTTGGCGGCGCGCGCGATCAGGACGGAAAGATGATCCCTGCGTTCGGCGGTCGATGCTGTTCCGATTTTCATCCGATGGTCCCGGGTTGAGGCGTGCTCTCGGGTAGAAACGATGCCATCGGGCGGCTGGATCACCGGAACAGGCGGTGAGCCGGGCTGTTTTCGTGATCAGAGCCGCACGAAGGGGCCGATCAGGCGGCCGAAGAAGCCGTTGATGCGGAGATCGCCGGTCATGGCCACCAGGCAGAGGCAGGGCTCGCCGTCGCCGACGGTCGGCTGGTGATCGAGCGTATCGTCGCCGAAATCGAAATCGCCCGGGCCGAACCGGCCGCCCTCGTGGCTGAAGCTGCCGCGCAGGACGCAGGTCAGCTCCGTTCCGGTATGGGTATGCTCGAGCATATGCGTGCCGGGGTCCGACCGCAGCAGGAATGCGCGCGAGCTTGACGCGCCCGGCAATTCGATGGGCCGCATGCTGACGCCCGGGGCGACCCAGCGGCGCCGTCCGATGCGATAGTGTCTCAGGACGCTTGGCAACGCATCGTCGTCGGCGCTGTTGGCGGGCGCAGGGGAATGAGACGGCGATCGATCGAGCTTCGCCATGACGGCCTCGAACGCACCGGCTTTCATCGGCGCGGGTTCGATGGCCTCCAGCGTCGATCCGCCGATACCTTCGACCGCGCGCACCAGCCGCCGGCACGCCGGACAGCCTGACACGTGAACGGCCATGGCGAGATGTTCGCCGGCGTCCAGCGTTCCGGCGGCGAAACCTGCCAGCAATTCCGCAGGAGGATGATGCGTCACGCTCATTTCGTTTCGTCCAACAGGGCTCTCAGCCGGTTCATCGCCAATCTGATCCGTGACTTCACCGTTCCGAGCGGTATGCCAAGGGCACCGGCGATTTCGCCATGCGGGCGTTCCTCGATGAACGACAGCCGGATCGCCATGGATTGCTCGTCGGAAAGGCTCGACAGGGCCCTTTCGACACGGACGGCCTCGTCGTTGCGCGCCATGACGTCATCGGCCGGTTCGGCGGGATCGACGAGGTAGTCGAGTTCGGCGTCATGGTCGACGGTGCCCGTGCGGGCCACCCGCCGCACCGCGTCGATCCGCAGATTTCGGGCAATCGTGTAGATCCAGGCCGCGGCGCCTGCGGAGACCGGATCGAACTGCGCAGCCTTCCGCCACACCGCCAGCAGGGTTTCCTGCGCGATTTCTTCCGCGTCGTCGCTGCTGGCGCCGGTCTTCAGCATCAGACCCTTCACGCGCGGGGCGAAATGCTCAAACAGGCGCTGATACGCCTCGCGGTCACCTGCAGCGACACGCCCGATCAGTGTCGCCCATTCCACCGTCAGCCTGGGCCTTTCGTTGCCTGGTCGCCAGCTCGACCGGAATCGTGCCGTCGAGCGCGGCGTTCTTGACAGCATTCGGATCGTTTGGGAACCACGGGACATTGCGCCGCTCAAGGGAACTTACCTTGGGGTAAACGAGCGGGGCGGGCGTTTGGATCACTCGATTTGCCGGGCGGGAGCGATGCCAGCCGCGCAGATCGTCAAAGCTCTAAAGCAGGACGCGTTTTGGACGAAATGCCTGAGGACGCTTAGCCTAGGTCACGGCGATCAGAGCTTCTTGCATCGCGCTGGCCGTGTCGGCGGTGTGGCTCTCATTCAGTTTCTGGTTGACGATCTGGACCGTGCGGTCGATTTCGGCATTGGGGACGCCAAGCTGATGCGAAATCAGTTTCACCAGCAGGTCGACGCGCTCGATGGCAAGGCGAGCCGCCGGCGACCGCCCGGGCCGCCGACGAGGGCTTGAGAAGGCTTTCCGCCGCTTTGGCGTATTTCTCGAAAGGCACCTGATCGGCGGGATCGGCGCCCAGGCGCTGGGCGATGGCGTCGACATGGTTGTAGATCGACTGCGAGAGATTGATATCGCCGTGCACCGCGTCGCGGATCGATCGCGGCTCTTGCGGCGTGATGCAGCGGTAGTTGCCGGTCAGCAGCATCGACCATTTCGCCAGCGGGACGAACATCGAATCGAACACTTTGAGCTTCACCGGAACGTCCTGGCCGTCCAGCCTCACCGCATCGATGTCGGCTTCCAGCTCCCGAAGCAGCAGATTGTGCTTCTCATCCGCAAATGACGCGGCCTTGAAGTTCGTCGGCAGGCCGACATGAAGAACATTCGCCGCTTCCTCCGGGGGACGGAAGGCCTGCGGATCCGGGGAGCAGAGCGACACCAGGCCTGGCTCAAACCGATCCCATACCGCAGCGTTGGTATAGGCCTTCTCCAGCTCCATTTCCGCAAGGGCCGGGATGCGCTTGAGATAGGGCAGAGGGGGCATGTTCATGATCGAAAGGCAAGGCAGCTTCGCTTCGGCGATTTTGATCATCAGAAGCCGCATCGTGCGGGCAGCGTATTGCGGTTCCTGCATCGCAAGACCGACCAGATCGTAACGGGAAGGATCGACGTCGGCGGGCTCGACCGCGTCGAGGATACCGGGCAGGTCGCGCGAGAAGATCGGCCGGTGGGCCGCCTCGTCGCGCAGCTTGATGCGGACTTCGGTGCCGTCGCGGTTGATGAGTTCGGCCGTCTGCTTGCGGCAGACCAGGGTCACGTTGTGACCCGCCATCAGGAGTTTTGTCGCGAGCAGCGAGCCGTACGAGGCCCCGAGGATCAGAATGTTACGCGCCATGCGCCCTCGCAACAGGTGATGTTTTCCGGCACGCCGAAATTTCGGCGCAGGTTTGGGAGCGCCTGTTTTGCGACAGGAGTTGAGTGGTGCTTTTCGGTGGGATGCCGTCTTCCCCGGGGAGTGCGCTCCGGGGAACGACGGCGGAGTTCGAGGCCGGTCAGCCCGTCGCGGCGAGCTGGAACGGCGTGGCTTCGTCGTCGAACGCGGTCGAGATGTCGCGAATGCTGACGACGCCGATCAGGCTGTAATTGTCGATCACGGGCACGTGGCGGATGTGATGCTTGCTCATGAGGTGACGGACATGCTCGAGCGTATCCGTCGACGTGCAGGAGACCAGCTGCTGCACCGAGATGAATTGCGACACGCGCATGTTGACGCCGGCCGCGCCGTGCTCGGCGATCGCGCGCACGACGTCGCGTTCGGTGAACATGCCGACCGCGGTGTTGCCCTCGGTGCGGACGACATCCTTCACCACCAGCGCGCTGATATTGCTGGAGCGCATCAGTTGCGCGGCAATGGCGACGGTCTCGTTCATGCGAACCGTTGCGACACGGGCGGTCTTCTTGCGCAGGATATCTCCGACTTGCATGGCAACCTCCTTGGGTGAATTATGGGTCAAATTCTGGTATACATAATGCCAATTGTCAACACGCCTGGTGATGGAAATCTAACGTCGAGACTGAAGATAAACAGGCAGTATTACTGACGTTATTGCCGTTCTGCGATCGGGGCCGGCGCAGAGCAGGGTGCGCCTCCGGAGCGGTTCAAATCGCGCTCAGGTATACCAGAGGCAGTCCAGGCAAAAGAAAACGCGCCCATCCCGGAGGATGAGCGCGCCTGTCTTGAGACGACCGATCCGGTTGGATCAGGCCGCGAGCTGCGATTTGGCGACGACGGATTTGCGCCATGGCTTGAGCACGGCGATCGCCAGCAGCGAGGCCAGGATATTCGCGCCGGCCGCGACGATGAACACGTTGTCCCAAGTGCCCGACGACTGCTGCATGTAGTTCGCCACCGGCACCAGCAGCGCCGCGGTGCCCTTTGCCGTGTAGAGCAGGCCGGCATTGGTGGTCGCGAATTTTGAACCGAAGGTGTCGGTGCAGGTCGACGGGAACAGCGAGTAGATCTCGCCCCAGGCAAAGAACACGAAGCCCGACAGCAGCACGAACCAGACGGGATCGTGGCCCAGCATGTAGAGGCCCCAGATGCCGATGCCTTCCATGCCGAATGCGATGAACATGGTGTTCTCGCGCCCGATCATGTCCGAGATCCAGCCGAAGAAGGGGCGGGTCAGGCCGTTGAGGACGCGGTCGATGGTGGCCGCGAACGTCACCGCCGTCATCGTCACCGCCATCAGCGTGACGGGCACGCTGTCGACCTTCCAGTCGACGGCGATCGGCTTGAGGTTGGCGGTGACCATCAATCCGCCGGCGCCGACGATCACGAACATGAAATACATCAGCCAGAAGATCGGCTGACGGATCACCTCGGTCGGCTGGTAGTTGCGCCGGGTCTGGATGATGTTGCCGCTCTGCGACACCGGCGGTGTTTGTCCGGCTTTCGGCGCGAACAGGAAGAACGACAGGATCACGATGGCGATGCCTTGGCCGAGACCGAAATAGAGGAAGGTGGTCTGGAAGCCGGAGTCCTGGATCATCGCCTGGATCGGCGCGACCGTCAGTGCCGAGCCCGCGCCGAATCCGGCGGCGGTGATGCCGGCGGCGAGGCCGCGCTTGTCGGGAAACCATTTCAGCGCGTTGCCGACGCAGGTGCCGTACACGCCACCGGCGCCGATGCCCGCGACGATCATGCCGAGATAGAAGCCGTTGAGCGAGGTCGCCTGCGCGTTGATCGCCCATCCGACGGCGCAGAGGATGCCGCCGACGAGGACGACGAGGCGCGGGCCGTATTTATCGACGAACCAGCCTTCGATCGGCACCAGCCAGGTTTCGAACAGCACGAAGAGGGTGAATGCCCACTGGATCGAGGCGCGATCCCATCCGAACTTCTTCTGGATGTCCGGAACGAAGAAGGTCCAGCCATATTGGTAGTTCGCAATCATCACCATCGCGAGCGACGCCGATGGTCAACTGGGTCCAGCGATACGCGTCACTGACTCGAGCTGCCGCGACGGGGGCTGCTGCTCCTTGAACTGTATCCGTCATCTTCCCTCCATAGGCTGTTCTATCGATATCGCGACAGCTCAAGGGAAGAGTTTGGTATATGTTATGCCAGTAGACAAGGGGAATCTTGCCAATTTGTCGCAATTCCTTGCGGCGGTCGCAATGCTGCATGCGCGAAAAAAGGGACCGTGCATGTGTTGGCACGGTCCTCTGATAGGACGGAAAGATGTTTGATTTTATGGCGGTAAAGTCCCGCCGGCGTTTATGCGGGGACGCCGCGCAGGCGGGTATAGCCCTGCTGGATCACCGACCAGAACAGCGCAATCAATCCGAGGATCATGATCGTTGATGACCAGCGTGTTGGAGAAGAAGATGCCGAGCGAGCCCTGGGATCCCAGCAACGACTGCCGGAATGCCTCTTCCGCCTTGTCGCCGAGCACGATGGCCAGCACCAGCGGGGCGAGGGGATAATTGCACTTCTTCAGGAGATAACCGACCACGCCGAACACCAGCATCAGCATCACGTCGAACGTCGAACTGTGGACTGAATAGGCGCCGATCGCGCACAGCACCAGGATCAGCGGCGCGATGATGCTGAAGGGGACGCGCAGGATCGCGGCGAACACCGGCACGCAGGTCAACACGACGAGAAGGCCGACGATATTGCCGAGATACATCGAGGCGATCAGGCCCCAGACGAATTCCTTCTGTTCGACGAACAGCATCGGTCCGGGCTGCAGGCCCCAGATCAGCAGGCCGCCGAGCAGCACGGCGGCCGTCGGCGAGCCGGGCACGCCGAGCGAAAGCATCGGCAGCAAGCGCCGCGGTGCCGGCGGCGTGCGCCGCGGTCTCCGGCGCGACCACGCCTTCGATTTCGCCCTTGCCGAAATTGGCGCCGTTCTTCGACACCCGCTTGGCGATGCCGTAGCTCATGAAGGATGCCGGCGTCGCACCCGCCGGCGTGATGCCCATCCAGCAACCGATCACGCAGGAGCGCAGCGATGTCACCCAGTAGGCCGGCAACTCCTTCCAGGTCTGCAGCACCACCCGCAGATTGATCTTGGCGTTGCCGCCGCGGAAGGCGAGGCCTTCCTCCATCGTCAGCAGGATCTCGCCGATGCCGAACAGGCCGATGACGGCGATGAGGAAGTCGAACCCGTTCAGCAATTCGGTGAAGCCGAACGTCAGCCGCAATTGTCCGGTGATGGAATCGAGACCGACGGCGGCGAGCGCAAATCCGATCATCATGGCCGCAATGGTCTTGAAGGGTGGCTCCTTGCTCAATCCGACGAAACTGCAGAACGCCAGAAAATAGACCGCGAATTTCTCCGCCGGACCAAATCGCAGCGCGAAGCTTGCGACCAGCGGCGCGACCAGCGTGATCATGATGACCGCAAACAGCGCGCCGACGAACGAGGAGGTGAACGCCGCGGTCAATGCCTCGCCGGCCTTGCCCTGCTGCGCCATCGGGTAGCCGTCGAACGTGGTTGCGACCGACCATGGTTCGCCGGGTATGTTGAACAGGATCGAGGTGATCGCTCCGCCGAACAGCGCGCCCCAGTAGATGCAGGACAGCATGATGATGGCCGATGTCGGCGGCATCGAGAATGTCAGCGGCAACAGGATGGCGACGCCATTGGCGCCGCCCAGTCCCGGCAGCACGCCGATCACGACGCCGAGCACGATGCCGACGATCATCACCATGATATTGAAAGGCTGCAGCGCGACCGCAAAGCCGTGAAACAGATTAACGAGTTCTTCCATCCCCGTGATCCCCAGCGTGCGTCGATGTTAAAGGCCGAGCCACTCTTCGACCGGTCCCTTGGGAAGCGGGACCAGAAACCAGCGCTCGAAAATGAAATAGGTGACGATAGGCATGCCGAGGGCTACGGCCAGCACGGTAATCCAGCGGTATTTGCCGAGCCATCGCATGAACCATCCGATGAAGATGATCGAGGCGAGGTACAGCCCGGTGAACGGCATGACGCCGACATAGATCGCGGTCGGAATGACGACGCTCATGACCTGGCGAAGCTGTCCCCATTCGGCGAACAGCTCGTCATTGTCTTCGCGCAGTCCGTTCCACAGGTTTATCGCGCTGGACGCGACGATGAAGATTCCGATGTAGAATGGGAAGAAGCCGGCGCGCGGACCTTCCGCGCCCCAGTTGATGCCGGCCTTCACGCTGCCGAAGATCACGATCAAGCCGAAGAGGGTGATCAGCAACGTGACGCCTGCCTCCACCATCTTGTGGGTGGGGCCGGTGTTGCTCGAACTGCCTGTTGTCATCAAAACTCCATGCGAGGCCGGGCCTGCAGCCAGCGGACCCGGCGTTCGCGTTCCGGGGCTGGCTGGGCCGATCCGTTGTCTTCCCGATCAGCTGCCCTATCGGTTTCGCTATCAGTTTCCTGGAGCGGCGAGGAAGCCGGCGTCCTTCATCAGGCCCTCGTGCCGCTTTTCCTCGACCTCGACCCACTTGGCGTAATCAGCGCCGGTCAGGAAGGTGGTGTTGAATGCGCCGGTCTTCATGAAGTCCTGCCACTCGGGCGTGGCGCGGACCTTCTTGAACAGCTCGATGTAATATTCGACCTGGTCCTTGGTGGCCCGTGGCGACATGAAGATGCCGCGCAGCATCAGATATTCGATGTCGAGGCCCTGCGACTTGCAGGTCGGAATATCCTTCCAGCCCTTGCCGTCGACGATCTGCTCGTCATAGGCCATCGGCTGCGCGTCGAACACGCAGAGCGGACGCAGCTTGCCACCGCGCCATTGCGCGACCGCCTCGATCGGATTGTTGACGGTCGAATCGACGTGGTTGCCGACCAGCTGAACCGCGACTTCGCCGCCGCCCTTGTAGGGAATGTAGGTGAACTTGGCGCCGGTGGTCTTTTCGAGCGCGACGGTGATGATCTGGTCTTCCTGCTTCGAACCGGTGCCGCCCATCTTGATGGTGCCCGAGGGAGCAGCCTTCACCGCATCGACATAATCCTTCGCCGTCTTGTAGGGCTGCTCGGCGTTCACCCAGAGCACGAATTCATCGAGCGCCAGCATCGCTACCGGCGTGAGATCCTTCCAGTTGAACGGGATGCCGGTGGCAAGAGGCGTGGTGAAGAGGTTGGACAGCGTGATGATGATCTTGTGCGGGTTGCCGCCCGATGTCTTGAGGTCGAGGAAGCCTTCGCCGCCGGCGCCGCCCGACTTGTTGATGACAACCATAGGCTGCTTCATCAGGCTGTGCTTGGTGACGATACCCTGGATCGTCCGCGCCATCTGATCGGCGCCGCCGCCGGTGCCGGCGGGAACGATGAATTCGACGGGCCGCACCGGTTCCCATGCGGCGAGCGCAGGTAGTGGTCCGACGGCGAACAGCGCAGCAAGTGCCCCCAATGCAGTATGTGCAGCATGTTTCATGTGTTTCACTCCCATCCAGTTGTCGTTATGCCGGTCTGTTGCCGGCTTGACTCATTGCAAGCGCCCACCCAGGCGTTCTCGCACTCATGACCGTCCCACTGCAACGGTTCCATTGATGCAACCGATGCAAGCTTGAATTGTACGGGGGACCTGGCGGAGCGGCATCCGCTTCTTTCGGCCAATGGGAGAATTGTGGAATACGGGAAGCGGCGCGCGAGATCGCTTGCGCCTGTCGCCCCAACGCCCTGACTGTCCTCTTGGACTGCACGGCCTACCTCCCAAAGCGCTCCGTTTTATCGAGCGCCGTTGGAAGGCATCTTTGTATGCGATATGCCAGAGACGCAACCGCGATAATGCTTCGCGATCACCGTCCCGGCTGATTTGTCGCAGCCGTTGGAAAATGTAGACGGCAAGTTGCACAAAAAAATGGCCCCGGAGGTCCGGGGCCATGGATGGTTCAATTCGTTCAGGCCAGGTCGTTCGTCCGATCAAAGTCGAGCGCGAAAGCCTGTAGTTGCAGGCTCAAAGACCGAAATAGGGCAGGTCGCCGTTGCGGACGGCGATGCGGCTGCTGGCGGTCAGCAGGCGGTCGATGGTGGCCATCAGGCGGCCGAACAGGGTGCTGGAGGGCACGAGGCCGATCGATGCAGTCTTGGACATAAACGTCCCCTTTTCTTGGCGCGGAACCATTCCGCTTTGTGATCTGGGGAGTAATTTATGTATACCAGATGCCAATGACTACGGATTTGTTTGCATGGCAGCAATTATCGTTTTGCATCGCAGCAAATCGCCGAAATGGCATCCTAAGTGCGGGTATTCCACACCATAAACGGCCGCTGGAAGCTGGCAGCCTAGGTATTCACGGTACAATCAGGCCTGTTCGCTTGTGGTGCGCGGGGGCGACGAGGGCACCGGAATCGTGGATTCGGCCGCCTGGTGGCGCGTCCCCACCCACCCGCCGAACATCTTTCCCGTGCTACGGTCCGGCAGAACAAATGGGTGATGTCCAGGTACGAACCTGGGCACGGCGGATGAGGCTCGGGCGCGGTGGAGTTATCTTACTCACAAAATCTCGAAGACTATCATCTCTCCCTCGCTTTCGCCGGACAACCAACCGGCTTCTATATCGATATCGGTGCAGGGCATCCGGTCGCGGACAATGTGTCGTTCTGGTTCTATGAGCGCGGGTGGCAGGGCATCGTCGTCGAGCCGCAATCCGAACTTGCGGCGCTCTACGAGAGGCTGCGTCCGCGCGACGTCGTAAGCCGCAGTCTGGTCGGGCGGGAGAGCGGCGAGGCCGACTTTCATCTGGTCGATCGTTTGCACGGGCTCTCGACGACGCGCGAAGACGTCGCGCAAAACGTTCGAGCGTACAACGTCGATTATCGGACGCTTCGCATGCCCGTGACCACGCTGGCCGAACTATGCGAGCGCCACGACGTCGGCGCCATCGACTTCCTGAAAATCGATGTCGAAGGCGCCGAAAGCGACGTTCTGTTCGGCGGCGACTGGAAGCGGTTCCGGCCCAAGGTGATCGTTGCCGAGGCGGTCAGCCCGATGGCGTCGGAGCCGTCATGGCAGGACTGGGAGCCGTTCCTGCTGGCGCAGGGCTACCAGTTTGCGCTGTTCGACACGCTCAACCGGTTTTACGTCGCGCAGGAACATCCAGACATCATGGCGCGCCTCCCGCGCGAGCGGGCCCCGTGGCACGCCGTGCGGCACATGTACGAGATCGGCCGCGCGCCTGAAAATGCGCAGCATCCGGATCACGCGCTGGCGCAGGAACTCGCGCGCGGATTCTGGGCAAGCCTGCCGCATCTCGATCCGGGCCTTCTCACATCGATATTGGCCAGCGCCCGCCGGATGGGCGAAGGCGACGACCTCGAAGCGCTCGCCTCCATGGTCGACAGCGAACCATTCCGTGCGGCGCTTGGACGTATCGCTTGCGGGTATGACGGCGGACAGATCGTCGACGAGTGAAGCCTGACATCCCGTCCAAACAAAAAGGCCGCCGAAACCGGCGGCCTTCGTGCTGTTGCGATGGCGTTGTTACTCGGCCGCCTGCTTGCGCGGCGGGTCGAGCGCGCCGGAATCGTGGATTTCGGCGACCTGGTGATCGCTGAAGCCGAGCACCTGGCGCAGGATCTCGTCGGTGTGCTCGCCGAGCAGCGGGGAGCGCGTCACTTCGCTCGGGGAGTCCGACAGCTTGATCGGATTGCCGACCGAGATGTACTTGCCGCGGGTCGGGTGATCGACCTCGACCACGGTGCCGGTGGCGCGCAGCGACTGGTCTTCGGCGATCTCCTTCATCGACAGGATCGGGCCGCAGGGGATGTCGTCCTTGTTGAGGATTTCCATCGCCTCGAACTTGGTCTTGGTCATCGTCCACTGTTCGATGCGCGCGAAGATTTCGTTCAGCCGCGACAGCCGGGCAGGCGGCTTGGCGTAGTTCGGCATCGGTCTTCCAGGCCGGGCTCGCCGATCACGTCGCAGATCTTCTCCCACACCGGCGCCTGGGTGATGAAGTAGATGTAGGCGTTGGGATCGGTCTCCCAGCCCTTGCACTTGAGGATGCGGCCGGGCTGGCCGCCGCCGGAATCGTTGCCGGCGCGCGGCACGGCGTCGCCGAACGGAATGCCTTCGCCGAACTGGCTGTATTCCTTCAGCGGACCATGGGCGAGGCGCTGCTGGTCGCGCAGTTTGACGCGCGCGAGGTTCGAGCACGCCGTCCTGCATCGCGGCGGTGACCTTCTGGCCCTGGCCGGTCACGGTGCGCTGGTAGAGCGCGGTGACGATGCCGAGCGCGAGATGCAAGCCGGTGCCGCTGTCGCCGATCTGCGCGCCGGTGACGAGCGGCAGGCCGTCGCGGAAGCCGGTGGTCGAGGCCGCACCGCCGGTGCACTGGGCGACGTTCTCATAGACCTTGCAGTCTTCGTACGGGCCGGGGCCAAAGCCCTTGATCGAGGCCACGATCATCTTCGGGTTGATGGCGTGGATCTTCTCCCAGGGGAAGCCCATGCGGTCGAGCACGCCGGGGCCGAAATTTTCCACCAGCACGTCGCAGCTCTTGATCAGCGCGGTGAGGACTTCCTTGCCCTTCGGGTTCTTGGTGTCGAGCGTGATCGAGCGCTTGTTGTGGTTGAGCATGGTGAAATACAGGCTGTCCACATTGGGAATGTCCTGCAACTGGCCACGCGTGATGTCGCCGACGCCGGGACGCTCGACCTTGATCACGTCGGCGCCGAACCAGGCCAGCAATTGCGTGCAGGTCGGTCCCGACTGGACGTGGGTGAAATCGAGAATACGAACGCCCTTGAGCGCCTTTGTCATCGTCTGTGCTCCGTACTGTGTCTGTCTGCGCCTGCGCGTGCAGGATGGAAATGGGTTGAAGTCGGTTATTTCTTTTTCAGAACGCTTTGCGGATTGAGGTTGCCGATGCGGCCGCTCTCGGAGCCGGCCGCCGGATCGATCACGGCGTTGATCAGCGTCGGCTTGCCGGAATCCATCGCGGCGTTGACGGCGCGCTTCAGTTCGTCGGGCGAGGTGGCGTTGACGCCGACGCCGCCGAACGCTTCCATCATCTTGTCGTAGCGCGAGCCCTTGACGAACACGGTCGTCGCCGGATCGGAGCTGGCGCCATTGACGTCGGTGCCGCGATAGATGCCGTCATTGTTGAAGATGACGATGCAGATCGGAAGCTGGTAGCGGCAGATGGTCTCGACTTCCATGCCCGAAAAGCCGAAGGCCGAGTCGCCTTCGACCGCGAGCACCGGATGGCCGGTTTCGACGGCGGCGGCAATCGAATAGCCCATGCCGATGCCCATCACGCCCCAGGTGCCGACGTCGATGCGCTTGCGCGGCTTGTACATGTCGATGACGCCGCGGGCGAGGTCGAGCGTGTTGGCGCCTTCGTTGACGAAGATCGCGTCCGGCCGCTCCTTGACGATGGTGCGCAGCACGCCGAGCGCGCCGTGATAGTCCATCGGCGAGGCGTTGTTCATCAGCTTCGGCGCCATCTTGGCGACGTTCTCGTCACGCTTCTTGGAAACCGTGTTGAGCCACTCGGCCGGCGCGGCCGACCAGTTGCCGCCCATGCCCGCGAGCATGGCGGAGACGCAGGAGCCGATATCGCCGACCACGGGGGCCACGATCTCGACGTTGGAATCCATTTCCTTCGGCTCGATGTCGATCTGGATGAATTTCTTGGGCGCATCGCCCCAGGTCTTGCCCTTGCCGTGCGACAGCAGCCAGTTGAGGCGGGCGCCGATCAGCATGACGACGTCGGCGTCCTTCAGCACGGTGGAGCGTGCCGCGCCGGCCGACTGTGCGTGGGTGTCCGGCAACAGGCCCTTGGCCATGCTCATCTGCAGGAAGGGGGCGCCGGTCTTTTCGACGAAAGCGCGGATATCATCGTCGGCCTGCGCGTAAGCCGCGCCCTTGCCGAGAATGATGAGGGGCTTCTTGGCGCACTTGAGCACGTCGAGCGCGCGCTTGACGGCGGACGGGGCAGGGATCTGGGCGGGCGCGGCGTCGATCACCTTCACCAGCGACTTTGCGCCGGCCGCAGCATCCATCACCTGGCCGAACAGCTTTGCCGGCAGATCGAGATAGACGCCGCCCGGACGGCCCGAGACGGCGGCGCGGATCGCGCGGGCAAGGCCGATGCCGATGTCGGCGGCGTGCAGCACGCGGAAGGCCGCCTTGCAGAGCGGCTTTGCGATCGCAAGCTGGTCCATCTCTTCATAGTCGCCCTGCTGCAGGTCGACGATTTCGCGTTCGGAGGAGCCCGAGATCAGGATCATCGGGAAGCAGTTGGTGGTGGCGTGGGCCAGCGCGGTGAGGCCGTTGAGGAAGCCGGGCGCGGAGACGGTGAGGCAGACGCCCGGCTTCTTGGTCAGATAGCCGGCGATCGAGGCGGCGTAGCCGGCGTTCTGCTCGTGGCGGAACGACAGCACGCGAATGCCCTCGGCCTGCATCATGCGGCCAAGGTCCGTGATCGGGATACCCGGCACACCATAGATGGTGTTGATGCCGTTGAGCTTGAGGGCGTCGATGACGAGATGAAAGCCATCAGTCAGCTCCTGCTCGGTGCCCGGTGCTTCGGACTTGGTCGCGGTATTCAGCATGGGCTTCATCTCCCTGGTCATTGTATCGGACGATTTTTCGTCGTCTTCTGGTGCGAAGTTTGGTCTTAAGTAAAGAGTTCCTGGCCGTGCGCCTCGACGTAGGAGGCAAGGCCCAGCGTGTGGTCGCGTGCGCGTTTCTCGGCGAGTTCGGTGTCGCGGGCTTCCAGCGCCTCGATGATCGCCAGATGCTCGGGCAGGGACGTCGCGGTACGATCCTTCCGTCCGATGGTCAGTTGCCGATAGCCGCGCACGTGCAGCAGGATGTCGTTGGTCATGTCGACCAGCACCGGCGATTCCGACAGCGAGATCAGCGCCTGATGGAACGCGATATTGGCCTTGGAGTATTCCTCGACATGGTCCTGCGGCAGACGGTCCTTGCCAAAATCCTTGAAGAAGTCGCGCAGCGCCGTGATGTCCTTCTTGCGCGCGGTGGTCGTGATCAGGCGCGCGGCCATGCTCTCGAGCGCGGCCCAGGCGCGGATCATGTCGACGATCTCGGTCTTGGTGCGGCGGACCACGACGATGCCACGGCGCGGCACGGTCTTGACGAAGCCGTCCTGTTCCAGCATCGCGATGGCTTCGCGGATCGGCGTGCGGCTGACGCCGAGGCGTTCGGACAGCGCGCGCTCGTCCAGCATCACCTGCTCGGGCGTCGCATAGATGTCCATCTTGAGAATGGCTTCCTTCAAGGCTTCATAGGCCTTGTTCTTGAAGCTCGTCTCAGGAGCAATCCGGACGATTGCGATATCTGCCTCAGCCATGACAGGCGGCGCCTTGGGTTGTTTATGTGCGGGCACGACTCGTCTCCTCCCTGTTTTGGAGACGCCTTCTTAGCAGAAGAAATGCTCGAATATTTTTGGCATACCAAATACCAGAATGTCAAGTTGCCTCTGTTTTCGCTGTTTCTGCGCGATAGTTTGTCTTGACAATCCGAACTCTGGCATACCAAATGCCATAAAACTAGCCCCAGGAGGAAGCCAATGTCAAATTCTGCAGATGCGGCCCGCAAGGTCGCCGAGCCTAGCGCCAAAGAGGCTGTCCGCCGGGTGCTCGATACGGTGAAGGCCGACAAGCGCACCAGCCTTACCGCGCCGGAAGGCAAGCTGGTGTGCGATGCCTACGGCATTCCGGTTCCGAAGGAGGGCGTAGCGAAATCCGCCGCCGAGGCCGCCAAGCTCGCGTCCGGCATGGGCTTCCCGGTCGTGATGAAGATCGTCTCGCCGGACATTCTCCACAAGACCGAAGCCGGCGGCGTCGTGGTCGGCCTCAAGACCGCCGATGAGGCCGAGAAGGCCTATGACACCATTCTGGCCAACGCCAAGAAATATAAGTCCGACGCCAAGATCGAGGGCGTTCAGGTCCAGCAGATGCTGGCCGGCGGCACCGAAGTCATCGTCGGCTCCATCACCGACGGCTCGTTCGGCAAGCTGGTGGCGTTCGGCCTCGGCGGCGTGCTGGTCGAGGTGCTGAAGGACATCACCTTCCGCCTCGCGCCCGCCACCAGGGACGATGCCCTGTCGATGCTCGACGGCATCCAGGCCAATGAGATGCTCAAGGGCGTGCGCGGCGGCGATCCGGTCTCTCGTGAGGCGCTGGCGGACGTCATTGTCAAAGTGTCGCAGCTCGTCAGCGATTTCCCCGAAATCGTCGAGCTCGATCTCAACCCGGTGTTCGCCACCAAGAACGACGCGATCGCCGCCGACGTGCGCATCGTCGTCGACTTCGATTACAAGCCGCGCCCGGCGCCGCGCCCGACCGAAGAGATCGTCACGGCGATGAACCGCATCATGCAGCCGAAGGCGGTTGCCGTGATCGGCGCCTCCGCCGAGGACGGCAAGATCGGCAACTCCGTGATGAAGAACCTGATCAACGGCGGCTACAAGGGCGACATCTATCCGATCCACCCGAAGGCCGCCGAGATCCTGGGCTACAAGGCCTACAAGAGCGTCAAGGACGTGCCCGGCGTGATCGACACGGCGGTGTTTGCGATCCCCGCAAAATTCGTCGCCGGTGCGCTCACCGAATGCGGCGAGAAGAAAATTCCGGGTGCGGTTCTGATTCCGTCGGGCTTTGCCGAAGCCGGCGCGCCTGAATTGCAGGCCGAGATCGTCGAGATCGGCAAGAAATACAACGTCCGCCTGATGGGGCCGAACATCTACGGCTTCTATTATACGCCGGCCAATCTCTGCGCCACGTTCTGCACGGCCTACGACGTCAAGGGTTCGGCGGCGCTGTCGTCGCAGTCCGGCGGCATCGGCATGGCGATCATCGGTTTCTCGCGCTCGGCGAAGATGGGTGTGTCGGCGATCGTCGGCCTCGGCAACAAGTCCGATATCGACGAGGACGATCTGCTCGCCTTCTTCGAGCAGGATCCGAACACCGCGATCATCGCGCAGCACTGCGAAGACCTGAAAGACGGCCGCGCCTTCGCGGAGGCCGCCAAGCGCGTCTCCAAGAAGAAGCCGGTGGTGGTGCTGAAGGCGGGCCGCACGTCGGCCGGCGCGAAGGCGGCCTCGTCGCATACCGGCGCGCTCGCCGGCAACGACAAGATCTATGAGGACGTGTTCGCCCAGTCCGGCGTGATCCGCGCCCGGTCCTTGCGGCAGTTGCTCGAATTCGCGCGCGGCGTGCCGGTGCTGCCGACGCCGAAGGGCGAGAACATCCTGATCATCACCGGCGCCGGCGGTTCGGGCGTGCTGCTGTCGGACTCCTGCGTGGATAACGGCCTGTCGCTGATGGCGATGCCGCCGGATCTCGACGCTGCGTTCCGAAAGTTCATTCCGCCGTTCGGCGCGGCCGGAAATCCGGTCGACATCACCGGCGGCGAGCCGCCGATCACCTATGTCAACACGGTCAAGCTCGGCCTGTCGGACGATCGCATCCACTCGCTGATCCTCGGCTACTGGCACACCATCGTGACGCCGCCGATGGTGTTCGCCCGCAACATGGTCGAGGTGAAGAAGGAGATGGAGGCGAAGGGCTTCGTCAAGCCGATCGTCGCTTCGCTCGCCGGCGACGTCGAGGTCGAGGAAGCCGCCGAATATCTCTACCAGAACGGCATTCCGGCCTACGCGTACTCGACCGAACTGCCGGTCGAGGTGCTGGGCGCCAAGTACAAGTGGGCGCGCGGCGCAGGCCTGCTCTGAGACTTGTTTGCTGACCTCGCCCCGCTTGCGGGGAGAGGTCGGATTGCCTCGGCGATGCGAAGCATCGTCCGGAGCAATCCGGGTGAGGGGGACTCTCCGCGGGTCCGTCTCTCACCGTGTTCGCTGAAGCAGCCCCTCACCCTAACCCTCTAAGAGCGAGCTTCGCTCGTCTCGACCCCGTAAGAACGGGGAGAGGGAAAATTGTCGGCTGGCGCTTTGTCTAACTGACGGATGCAGGTCGCGATGAAGAAAGACGTGATCCGGCGCAAGGCCATCGAGCCGAAATCCAGTGCAGACCACGAGCCCGACGCGCGCGACAGCGGCGTCCAGTCGGTCGATCGCGCGCTCTCGATCATCGAGACGCTGGCGGAGGACGATGAAGGCTATCGCCTGAGCGACCTCGCCATCCGCACCGGTCTATCCACTTCGACGGTACATCGCCTGCTGGGGACGCTGGAAAACCGCCGCTTCGTGCAATTCGACCGTACCAAGTCGAAATGGCATGTCGGCGCGCGCGCCTTCACGGTGGGCGCGACCTTTGCCCGCCGCCGCAATTTCTCGGCGCAGGCGGTGCCATATTTGCGCAGGCTGCGCGACCTGACGCGCGAGACCGCCAATCTCGCCGTGGTCGACGACGAGTTCATCGTCGTGCTGACGCGCATGGAAAGCCGCGAGATCATGCGTTCGCTGACCAAGGTGGGCGGCCGCGTCGCCATGGTGGCGTCCGGCGTCGGCAAGGCGGTGCTCGCGACCTATTCCAACGCGGACGTCAGCACCATCATCCATCATCACGGCATGCCGCGACTGACCGAAAAATCGATCGTGCGCCCGGGCGATTTGTTCAAGGAGTTGGAAAAAATCCGCCGCCAGGGTTTTGCCATCGACGACGAGGAGGCCTGCATGGGCCTGCGCTGCATCGCCGCCGTCGTCTATAACGACTGCGCCGAGCCGCTGGCCGCGATTTCCGTCTCGGGTATGACCAGCCGCCTGACCGATGATCGCCTGCCGCAACTCGGTCAGACCGTGCGGGAAGTCGCGGCGGAACTGACGGTGGCGCTCGGCGGCGTGATGCCGGAGGCGAAACCCGGCTGAGCCGGGCTTGCGGCCAGCTTTGCCCGCCAGCGTAAATTAGGTCTGGCGGCGAGAGCCCCGACATCGCTATATCCATCATCGCTGTCCATGGCGCGGTTCGACAGACGATGTCCTCCGATTCAACGATTGGGGAAAGTCATGCCTTCCGAAACCCGCTCGCCCCGTCTTGCCGTGCTGATCGATGAATCGCGCCTGCGCTGCTGCTCAGTGCTGCCCGGCTTTCCAGTCGCGCTTGATCTTCTTGGCCAGCGACCATTTGTGGACTTCGGTCGGGCCGTCATAGATGCGGAAGGCGCGGATCTCGCGAAAGGCCTGCTCGACGATCGTCTCGGTCGAGACGCCGGTGCCGCCCATCACCTGCACGCAGCGATCGGCGACCCGCATCAAGGCTTCCGACACCGCCACCTTGGCCATCGAACTCTCGGCGGTGCCGAGCGAACCGGTGTCGAGCACATCAGCGCACCAGTCGATCATCAGTTCCGACTGTTTCAGATCGATCAGGTTCTCCGCCAGCATGAAGCCGACGCCTTCGTGATCGACCAGCGGTTTTCCGAACGCGTGACGGCGGCAGGCATAGTCGGTGGCGATCTCGTTGGCGCGGATGGCGAGACCCAGCCAGCGCATGCAGTGCGACAAGCGCGCCGGACTGAGGCGGATCTGCGCGTATTTGAAGCCGTCGCCGGAGGCGCCGAGCATCTGGTCGGCGGAGACGCGAAGGTTCTCGATCTCGATCTCGGCATGTCCGCCCGGCATCGAACTATCGATCGTGTCCAGCACGCGCAGCGTCTTGATCGCGGGGTCCGGCAGGTCGACCAGGAACAGGCATGCACCGTCGTCCGACTTCGCCATGACGATGCCGACTTTGGCGCCTTCGGCGCCGGTGATGAATTTCTTGCGCCCGTTGATGACCCAGTGATTGCCGTCCAGCCGGCACGTGGTCTGCATCATCGACGGATCGGAGCCGGCGCCGCCTTCGTCGGCCGGCTCGGTCATGAAAAACGCCGAACGCGCCCTTCCGGACACCAGCGGCTCCAGGAATCGCGCCTTCTGCTCGGCGCTTCCGACCTTGCCGAGCAGGTACATATTGCCCTCATCGGGCGCCATCGTGTTGCAGGCCAGCGGCCCCAGGGGTGACAGGCCGGACTTGATCAGGGCGATCGCCGTCTCACGCTGCGTGAAATGCGATCCATCGGGCAGAATGTGCGGCGTGAGCACGCCGGCCTTGCGCGCCTTGTCGCGCAGTTCCTGCACCAGTTCGTCGCTCGGGCCGTGCGGACCCGTCCGCGGATCCTTCTCGTAGCGGATCACTTCGGTGCGGATGAATGCCTCGATCTTTGCGGCGATGGCGTCGGCTCGTGCAGTCATGAATGCGGATACTCCGGTCGATTTCCGCCTGGGGCGGGCCCTGCTGTTTCGGTCATGCGCGCCCGTTTCGGGTGCGCCAAGGTGCCGCCATCCAGGGCGATGACGGCGTTGGTCATATAGGCGGATGGATCGAATACGAGCAACAGCGCAGTGACGGCAGGCCTCACAACTGGGGCGATTGATTTTGCGCTCTTGCCAAGCGAAGGTGTGGACATGGGTATGGAAATACGAAGTACGGACTGGGAGGGTCGTTCCTGGATTCCCGTATTGTTGGGCTATCTCGATATTTGCTTGTTCGCGGCTGGTGGTCGCACTCGGGCTGGTGTTCTCTCAAAAATATCTGACCAGCTCGATCGAACGCTGGTCCGCCGGGCCGCTCTGGTACCACCAATTGCTGCAATGGGATTCGGAATGGTATTTCAAGATCGTCACGGATGGCTATCAGTATAATGGCGATCCGACTGTCCAGCAGAACATCGTTTTTTACCCGCTGTTTCCGATGCTCGCGCGCGGCTTGGCGACGATTACTGGTCTTGCGCCTGCGGATGCGATGCTGTTGGTGTCGAACGTCGCGGGATTGCTCGCGATCGTCCTGCTCTTCAAGCTGGTTCGCGAGGAATTTGGCGATCAACTCGCTCTTGCCGCGATCGCGCTGCTCAGCTTTTTTCCCGCTTCGGTCTTGCTGTCGGCGGGGTATACCGAGCCCGTGGCGCTGCTGCTGATCGTCTGGTTTTTTCTTGCCTTGAAGAGAAAATACTACTTCTCGGCAGCGCTACTTGCAGGCCTCGCAGTCGCCACCCGATCCACCGGCATTGTCCTTTTGCCCGTCCTGCTTTGGGAGATGTGGCTCAATCGCAATAAGAAGCCGTTTCTTCCTGCTCTCCTGCCATGCGTCGTTCTTGCGACATCCGGCATCTGGCTATTCATGATCTATCTCTGGAGCGCTTTCGGAAATCCGTTTGCTTTTGCGGATGGGCAGACGGCCTTTCATGAAGGCACGACGCTAACGACGAGATTGATTGCGGCGCTGAAGCTCGAGCCCTTCACGCGAATGATGCTCAATGACTGGAATCCGTGGGGCAAGCCAGCTGGTTTACGTTACTGTTCATTGTGTTGGTTGTCTTGGGCTGGTCTCGGCTGCGCTCGAGCTGGACGCTGTTCGCCGCGGCTGTGCTGTTATTGCCTTATCTGACACTCAGCGGCGGCCCTGCAGGCTTCGTCTCAATGAGCCGATTTAATCTGGTTTCATTTCCCCTGTTCGTGGTGTTGGCTGATCTCGGATTGCGAGCGAAGTGGCTTTTAGTCGGCGCGATAGGGCTTTTCGGTTCGCTGTTGTTTATGAACACCGCCTTGTTTGCCCGGAGAATTTGGATCGGTTGATCGCCATAAGACGTTGGCGAGGTCAGCTTCGGAGCAGCGTTCCCTTCGGGTTAGAACCGCGGGGTGCCGGGGTCGAGGCCAAGCTCCAATCGCCCCGACACCATGTAGTTGTTCGGGGTCATCGCGATGTGTTTTACCGCCGCATGAACATCGCGGACAAAGCGCTCGATCGGCGACGTCTCGAAGATGGCCACCGCTCCCGCTTCGGCGGCGAGCAGGTCGACGATCCGCACCGCGCTTTCGGCGGCATGGGTGCACGCCGTCCTCAATACCGCGCGTGCATTGATGAGACGCGGTCCGTCCTCTGCTGCCGCTGCCGTCAGTTCCGAAATCGCATCGATCAGAAATGCGCGCGCCGCGCGATGCAGCGCGTCCGCCCTGCCGTAATTGCTCTGAACGATCTCACGGTCGCGCAACAGGGCGCTGACCCCCGACCGTGCCTTCCGGCTCGCAAGCTCGGCAAAGGCGTTCATCGCGCCGCGCGCGATACCAAGCGGAACGACGGAAACGGTCCAGGCGAACACCGACACGGCGGGCAGGCGGTACAGGATTCCATGCTGCGTCGGACGACGTGCCATGAAGACGTGCGTGTGTTGTTCGGGGACGAAGGTATCCCGGACCTCGAAGTCGGAGCTTCCCGTGGCACGAAGCCCCGATACAAGCCACGTGTCGTGGACGACGACATCGCGGCGATCGAAATAGCAGCATAGCGGCGGCTCGTCCTTGCCGTCGGCGTCTTTCGCGCTCGCGAGGCCCATGAAGTGCGATGCGTGATGGGCGCCGCTGCCGAACGGCCACCGGCCGGTAACGCGATAGCCGCCGTTCACCTTCTGGGCCGAGCCGACCGCGCCGGTGGCGCTCGTGACGAACGCGCGTGGGTCGGAGAAAAATCCGCGCGCGACCGGCTCCGACAGGTAACCGCCGATGCGGCTCATGCCTCCGCCATTGCCGACGAGCCACCCGACCGAACCGTCGAGTGCCGACGCAGCTTCCACCACGGTCATGAAATCGGCAGGTGACAATTGCGGACCGCCGAGTGCCTCGGGCAGCCACAGGCGGAACAGACCGGCTTCCGCCAGCGCGTTGAATACTGCGTCAGGCAGGTGGCGCGCGCTGTCGAACGCCGCGCGGTGCTCAGCAATCAGCGGCGCAAGCCGCGCGATCGCTTCGAGATGGTCCGTAACCCGGCCCGGAGGTTTTGCCAGCAATTTCGTTCGCTCCTGTTGGGCGGCCGCCGCCACTTTCGACCGTAATACCCCTTGCAGGCAAACTCGGATAATTCATGTGCAGGATGAACTGAATTCATCTACCCTCTATCGATGCGCAGGCTGCCACCCCTCACGGAACTGCGGGCCTTCGAAGCCGCGGCGCGTCATCTGAGCTTTAAGCGGGCGGCGGCGGAGCTATACGTCACGCCGACGGCCATCAGCCATCAGATCAAGCTGCTAGAACGCTATTGCGGCAGGGCGCTGTTCCGCCGCAGGCCGCGCCCACTCAAGCTGACGACAGCAGGCGAACAGCTTTTCCCGGTGGTCCGCGATGGTTTTCAGACTTTCGCAGAGACGTGCTGGCGACAATGCGACCGGGCACGACGGGCGGACGGCTGCGCATCACGGCGACCAATGCATTTGCAGCGCGATGGCTGGTGCCTCGGCTGCCAAACTGGCGCAGCGTGCATCCGCGCCTCAAGCTCGATATCCTCGGAACAGATGCCGTTCTCGACCTTGCAACAGGCGAGGCCGACATTGCGATCGCGACTATGCACGCCGCCGCCTGGCGATCATTGCATCGGCCGGCGAGCACCTTCCGCGTCGTTGCAAGCCGAAAGTGGGCGGTCGGTGAATCGAATGAGTCGGCTCAGCCCCGCCGAACTGGCTGTGCAATATCCTCTCATCGAGACCGAGTCGGCGTCCACGATCTGAATGCGCCGAACTGGAACCGCTGGCAGACGATGGCACGCCGTCGCGTCAAACGCGTGTTCGATCTCGCGCGGTTGCAGGGCCTTGCGTTTCGTGAGGAGTTACATGCCATCGAAGCCGCGATCGGGCAGGGATTGCGATCCCCAGCGATGTTCTCGTGGCGCGGAGCTCGCAAGCGGCGTGCTCGTGCCACTCTCGAAGCTCACCATGGCCGGGTTACGGTTTCTACCTCCTGTACTGGCTGCGTCATCCAAAGCTCACGTCGATCAGCGCATTCTGCGCGTGCGCGCAATGCAGCAGGAGGCCCGGTAGCGCGGCTCACGGCCCATGAGGGGGCATCGACCCCTTTCACCGTCTCACCGACCGCTATAGTCTGTTCCCGCGGGGGCGTCCAATTGGATCGCATGCCCGCGACACAGCGCGGACTGTGGAAGGGAGGATCATCGAATTTCCCGGCCGTGCATTTCGCTGATCTGGCGATGGCGCGCCGCCTGCGTTGCCGGCCGTGCCCCGCCTTTCGTGGCGAGCCTATCCGTCCCGTCCGGTGCGCACTCGTCGTTAGGCTTTGCCGCGGGCGGAGCGACCGACATCCAGGCCCGGCTGATGGG
>CAWAMK010000006.1:0-300162 GCA_963783115.1 uncultured Alphaproteobacteria bacterium
GGGCACGCCGACCTGGTTACCGGCGGGGTCCATGACCATGAACTGGTTCGGCCAGATCTTGCCCGAGCCGGCGTCCACTTCCTTGATCTTGATGACGTAGGTGTTGGCCTCGAGCTGGACGTTGTCGAGGATGCGCGACCGCAGGCATCACAAAGCCCATTTCGATCGCGAGCGAGCGGCGCAGCGCCTTGATCTGCTCGGTCAGGCGGTCGGTGCCGTCGGGGCCGTTGACCAGCGGCAGCAGCGCGTAGCCAAGCTCGATCTTGAGGTCGTCGATCTTGAGCGCGGCGGCGATCGGCTCTTCGGCTGCGGCATTGGCTGCTGCTGCGGCGATATCGGGCGCGGCGGCTTCGGCGGCTTCCGCCGCCCTGGTGACGCGGTTGTGATTGCGGGCCTTCCAGGCCAGCGCCGCGGCGCCGCCGCCGAGCGCCAGGAACGGGATCATCGGAATGCCCGGCAGCAGCGCCAGCACCAGCATGACGCCGGCCGACATGCCGAGCGCCTGCGGATAACCCGACAGCTGCTTCATCATCGCCTTGTCGGCCGAACCGGTGATGCCGGCTTTCGACACCAGCAAGCCTGCCGCGGTGGAGACGATCAGCGCCGGCACCTGGGTGACGAGACCGTCGCCGACGGTGAGCACGGTATAGGTGCGGGCGGCGTCGCCAAAGCTCATGCCCTGCTGGGCGACGCCGATGATGATGCCGCCGATGACGTTGATGAAGACGATGAGCAAGCCCGCGACGGCGTCGCCGCGGACGAATTTCGAGGCACCGTCCATGGCGCCGAAGAAGCCGCTTTCGTCCTCCAGCTCCTTGCGGCGCGCCTTGGCGGTCTTTTCGTCGATCAGGCCGGCGGAGAGATCGGCGTCGATCGCCATCTGCTTGCCGGGCATCGAGTCCAATTGAAAGCGCGCGGCGACTTCGGCGATGCGGCCCGAACCCTTGGTGATGACGACGAAGTTCACGATCACGAGGATCGCGAACACGATAATTCCGATCACGAAATTACCGGACATCACGAAGTTTCCGAAGGCCTCGATGACGTGGCCGGCCGCCGCCGTGCCCTCATGGCCGTGCGACAGGATCAGCCGGGTCGAGGCCATGTTCAGCGACAGCCGCAGCATGGTCGAGATCAGCAGCACGGTCGGAAACGCCGAAAATTCCAGCGGCGCCTGGATGAACAGCGATGTCATCAGGATCAGGATCGACACCGTGATCGAGATCGCCAGGAACAGGTCGAGCACGATCGCCGGCAGCGGCAGGATCAGCACCACCAGGATGGTGAGGACGCCGAAGGCGAGGAAAAGATCGCCGCGCTTTAGGACATCGCCGATTTCGCTGAGGCTCGGAAACTTGCTGTCTGCGCCTGCGCCGCCCTGACCCGCCGTGACATCGACCATGGTAGCCGCTTCCCCCCGCGATTGACGCCTGCGGGCGCCAAACGTCTGCGCGGCGGCCGAAGGGCCGCCGTTCCGAAAGTGAGGCACCGCACTGGCGTCCACGGGGTTCCTCCCGTTCTACGCGGCCGACGACACTCGACTTCACCCGGCAATATTTGCCGGGTGTATGGTTAGCAAAGGGTTAACGGGGGTGTTTTGGGGCAAATAAGCCGCAGAGGGGCGTGTTCGCGGCCGGTTTGGCGTCATTCCGGACCGCGCGCTGCCCATCGGCCAAAGTTCCACCGGGTTCCGCTGACAGCTGTCAATAAGCTTGTGAATAACCCTGTGGACAACTGCCCTAGTTTCGACCCATTTTGAAATCTAAGCTCATGAAGTTACGTGATTTTTTTGTTCCCATTTGTTTTGCGTAGGGTGCTTCTGTGAAAAGATTTCGGCCAATCCTTGCGGGGGCTGACATCGTTTGCGTACTAACAGTCGCGTCTTTTTGCGCGGCGACGTCGGCGCAGGCGAAGCAGTGCTCCACCGAGCGTCCATCGAACGCGCAATCCTATTGGTCTTATCGCCTGATCGACGGCCGTAAGTGCTGGTACGAGGGCAAGCCGGGATTCTCAAAATCATTGTTGCACTGGTCGGCGGCGCAAACCGAAAAGACGCAAACCGAAAAAAAGAATTCCCGCCGCGAGTCGGATGCAAGTCCTGCTGGCGCTGCGAGTAAATACAATCCACTGGATGCGCAAGCCTCGTTCACCAGCGATCCCGATGCGCAGCCGAAGCCCGAAACAGCCGACCGCATTGCGCCGCCGTCCCGGGGCAACTTGAACACGGATGACTTGCGCGCCTGGGGAAGCACCAAGCTGGCGATGGCGGGCGAGCCGGTCCTGACGATCATGGATCGCTGGCCTGATCAGGAATTGGCGCAACAACGCGCCGCGCCGGCGCCGGCGGCACAATCGTCATCCAACAACGGTGGCCGGGCGGCCTTGACGGTGGTCATCATGTTGATGGCGCTGTCGGCGGTGCTGATGACGACGCTGAGGAAGAAAGCCGGCACGTGGCGACTGCCGTTCTGGCCGGCCAGGACGTCCCGAAAAGACACGGCAGCCTGGTACTGACCCGGCAGACCTATTTCGCCGCGCTACTCGCCGCAAAATTCTTCCCGCAGATATACCCGAAGGTCATGGCCGGTCCGAGCGTGGCGCCGGCGCCGGGATAGCTGCCGCCGAAGATGGACGCCGCGTCATTGCCCACCGCGAACAGGCCCGGGATCGGCCTTCTGTCGACGTCCAGCACGCGCGTCTGCGCATCGGTGACCAGGCCGTGATAGGTCGCGATGTCGCCCGGAATGATTTTTACCGCGTAGAACGGAGCTACGGAGATCTCGCCGATACACGGGTTCGGGGAAAAGCTCTCGTCGCCGAGCAGACGCTGATATGAGGTCGCCCCGCGGTTGAAGGCACGATCGCATCCCGCCGCGGCGTCGCGATTGACCTCCGCGATGGTCCGTTCGAGATTTTCGGGATCGATGCCGGCTGATCATCGCCAGTTCCCGGATCGAGCGGCCGGTCTTGAGATAGCCCGAACGAACATGCGGGAACAGCGGCAGCGGGGAGGGACGGACGGCGCCAAGCCCGTAACGCCTGATCGTGCGATGGTCGCAGATCATGTAGGCCGACACGTCGTTCTGGCCGGCACAGGCCTCGATCATGGCGCAGACGAAATCGTGATAGTTCTCGCTTTCATTGGTGAAGCGCCGTCCCTCGCGCGTCACCGCGATCACGCCCGGCTTGGCGCGGTCGATCAGATGGAAGAACCGCCCGACGCTGCCGTCCTTGCGCGCGATCAGCGATACCGGCACCCAGGCCGCGGCATTGGAAAAACTGTCGTCGAGCGCCGCGTTGACGTCTTCGGCCATGCGCAGCGCGTCTCCCGTGTTGCCTTCGGGTGTCAGCGTGGCATGCGCGGCGCCGGCGTGCAGATGTCTGAATTGCCGTCGCGTGCGGTCCGCATCGTGCGGGAAGCCGCCGGCCGCAAGGACAACTCCATGACGCGCATCGACGCGGAGCGCCTTGCCGTCCTTCTCCACGATCGCGCCGGCGACGCGGCCGTTCTCCTGCAACAGTTCGACGGCCGGCGCGGACGGCCACAGCGGGATGCCGCGGTCCAGCGCCGTCTTCAGCAACCGCGCCGCCAGCGCGTTGCCGTTGACGAGGCGAACGCCGCGGCCGTGGACCATCACGTCGCGGCCATGCGCCAGTATCCTCGAGGCCACGAACAGCGCCGACCTCAGTGATTTCGTTGCGTTCAGGAAATGCTTCAGGTCCGGCCCGCTGTTCAGGCCCATGCCCATGAAAGTCGATTCCGGCATCTGCGGCGCGAGCGTGGCGAGATGTTTTCCGAGTTGCCGTCCGTCAAACGGCTGCGGGTGAATCGAGCGGCCTTCCTCGGCGCCGCCGGGATGATCGGGGTGATAGTCGGGATAGTTCTTGCCGAAATTGAATTTTACCTCGGAATGCGTCTCGAGGAAGTCGACCATGGCGCCGGCATTGTCGAGAAAAGCGTTCACCCGCGCTTCGTCGAAATGATTTCCCGCCGCGTGCTGGATGTAGGTCTTTGCATGATCGAGCGGGTCGTCGACGCCGGCGCGCGACGCCAGCGAATTTCCCGGCACCCACAGCCATCCGCCAGACCGCGCGGTGGTGCCGCCGAACGTCGATGCCTTCTCCACCACCACGACGTCGGCGCCGAAATGATGCGCCGTGATCGCCGTCGTCAGCCCGCCCGCGCCGGAGCCGATGACCAGCACGTCGCAGGCGATGGCTTCCATCTCTGTTCACTCCCCCAGACGCATTTTTTTCTTTTTGTAGGATGGGTAGAGCGAAAGCGAAACCCATCATCCAGCAGAAATAGATGATGGGCTTCCAACTTCAATCGCAGTAGGACCACCCGCCATAGCCGTCGTCGCAGCGGGCCCGCACGCGCGAGCGATAGGGTACGGGCAGCGGCGGCCGCGGCGCGTATTCATAGTCCTGCGCGTAGCGTTCGCGGGCGTAATAGGGCTCCTGAGCGTAGTAGCGATCGGGATAGGCGGGCGCACGGTTGACATAGACAGGCCGCGCGGCATAGCCGGGTTCGTAGTCGCCATAGACCGCCGCCGGCGCGCGGTAGGCGGGATCGACATAAGACGGCTGACGATATCCGTAGCTTGGTTCCGCGTACGGCCGATTGGATTGGCCGGGGCGCACATAGACGTTCGCGGAAGGCGCGTAGATTCCGCCGGGCGCGACGTAAACGGACGACAGGTCGCTGGCGGCGCCGGCCGCCGAGTAGAGGATGCAGCAAGCCAGCGTGAGCGATGTTCGGTACATGTGTGACGCCTCCAACAATGCAGCCCCGCAGCCAGCATGGGTTAATTTTCGCTAAACAATTCGAAGCGCGCAATGATATTTTGCGCGAAGAAGTGTGCCATTTCTGGACTGTGCACAGCGCGCCTTTATTCATGTTGATGAACTGTGCGATGTGCTCACACTCATCGCGTTATGGATTGCTTCGCTTCACTCGCAATGACGCCAAGGTGCATTCGAGGATCGTCGTCATGAACAGCTTCACGATACGAACGATGCGGCCGGAAGAAATTTCTTTGGCCGTCGACTGGGCCGCGGCTGAAGGATGGAATCCTGGCCGCGCTGATGCTTCGTGCTTTGCCTCCGTGGACGCGGAAGGTTTTCTGATCGGCGAACTCGATGGTGTGCCGGCCGCGACCGTCTCCTGCGTCAATTACGATGCGCGCTTTGCCTTTCTCGGCTTCTACATCGTGCGTGCGGATTTGCGCGGCAAAGGTTACGGCCTGCGGATCTGGAACGCGGCGATCGCGCATGCCGGCGCGCGCGTGGTCGGGCTCGATGGCGTGACGGCGCAGCAGGCGAATTACAGGAAGTCCGGCTTCCAGCTCGCCTACGCCAATGTGCGCTATGGCGGCACGGTCGCGACACCCGCCGCGCCACGCGCGGACATCATTGCGTTGAACGAGGTGCCGTTCGCGGCGGTGGAAGCGGACGACGCCACCGTGTTCCCGGCGCGGCGATCGGCATTCCTGCGCGCGTGGATCGGCTCGCCCGGCCATGCCGGTTGCGCGGCGATGCGCGACGGCCGGCTCGCCGGCTGGGGCGTGATCCGTCCGAGTCGCGCCGGTTTCAAGATCGGCCCGCTGGTGGCCGACGATCGCGCGGGCGCCGAAGCGGTGCTGTCTGCGTTGATTGCCAAAGTGGGCGGCGGCGAGATTTTTCTGGATGTGCCTGCCGTCAACCGCGAGGCGGTCGCGCTGGCGCAGGATTTCGGGCTGGCCCCGGTGTTCGAGACCGCGCGCATGTACACCGGCGCGATTCCGCCGTTGCGGCTGGAGCGGGTATTCGGCGTCACGAGTTTTGAATTGGGGTAGCGTAGGATGGGTTGAGCTCTTTGCGAAACCCATCAATCCCGGTCGCTGAAGCAGGATGGGTTTCGCGAGGAGCTCAACCCATCCTACGGGCCGGTGACTTCTTCCTCCCGCCGCGACGTCACAAAAATTTCCCAGCTCACCATGAACATCGCGGCGATGACCGGACCGATGACGAAGCCGTTGAGGCCGAACACTTCGATGCCGCCCAGCGTGGAGATCAGCACCACATAGTCCGGCAGCTTGGAGCCCTTGCCGACCAGGAAGGGCCGCAGCAGATTGTCCACCAGCCCGATCACGAGCACGCCATAAAGGATCAGTCCGATGCCTTGCCAGATCGCGCCGGTGGCGAGGAAGTAGATCGCGACCGGCAGCCAGACCAGCGTGGCGCCGATCGCGGGGATCAGCGACAGGAACGCCATCAGCACGGCCCATAGCAGTGCGGCATGGATCCCGAGGAACCAGAACGCGATGCCGCCGAGCATGCCTTGCGCCATCGCAACGAGGATGCCGCCCTTCACGGTCGCGCGAACCACATCGGCGAATCGGGTGAACAGCGCCGCCTTCTGCTCGCCGCGCAGCGGAATGGCTTCCCTGATCGCTGCCGCCAGCGTCTTGCCGTCGCGCAACAGGAAGAACAGCAGGTACAGCATGATGCCGAGGCGGATCACGAATTCGAACGTGTTCATCCCGATGCTCAGCGCCTGCGGCGCGAGAATCTGTCCGCCTGTCATCAGGCCCGACGCGAGCTTTTCGCGTAGCGCCGACAGATCGGTCAGATTGAACCGCGCGATCAATCCGGTGGCCCAGGCCGGCAGCGCGTCGAGGATCCGCTGCAAATAGCTGCCGGGATTGAACTCGCCCGACTGGATTTTTGCGAACAGGCCCGAGGCTTCCTGCGCCAGCGAGGTCGCGACGATGGCGAGCGGCAGGATGACGATGGCGATGATGATCAGAACGGTGACCGCGGACGCGAGGCTCGGCCGGTCCGGCATCGATTGCAGCAGCCTGCGATACACCGGCGCGAACAGCACCGCCACGACGACCGCCCACAAAACGGCGCCGTAGAACGGATACAGCACCCAGGCGAATGCCAGGGTGACGGCCGTGAGCAGCAGCAGAAAACCCCGATGTTCGATCACTTGCAGGCCTGTTCCGTGGTTGCCCAACGCGGGTGTCGTTACGGGCGGTGCTATAGCATCTAAACCGGTATCCCAAGATTTCTGCGCGCCGGAGCTGTCCACCCCCACCACATCTGCATGCCCAATATCGCGGCAATGTGGCTTGACCTTAGGCGATTTGCCATCGAAGTTGCGTTCGCCGTGGCCATTTCTTCTGAACTCACCCGAGATTCCGACCTGTTTATTCCCGACTCGCGCCGGGCGTGGCTGCGGCTTGCCGTGGCGGTGCTGATCGGCTCGCTCGGCAGCGTCGGGATGTGGTCGGTGGTGGTGGCGCTGCCGGCGGTGCAGACCGAGTTCGGCGCCAGCCGCGGCACCGCCTCGCTGGCCTTCACGCTGGTGATGCTGGGCTTTGGTTCCGGCGGCGTGCTGACCGGCAAGATCACCGACCGCTACGGCATCGTCACCGCGATCGGGCTCGGCATCGGCATTTTGGGGCTCGGCTATGTCGTCGCCGGCATGTCGACCTCGATCTGGCATTTCATCTTTGTCCATTTCGCGATCGGGCTGTCCTCATCGGCCACCTTCGGGCCGCTGATGGCGGAGGCCTCGCACTGGTTCGACCGCTACCGGGGACTGGCGGTCGCCATCGCCGCCAGCGGCAATTACATCGGCGGCACGATCTGGCCGCCGCTGGTGAATTTCGGCATGGAGCGGATGGGCTGGCGCACCACCCATATCGCGGTCGGCATTTTCACCGCGGTCGCGATGACACTGGCGCTGGTCGGCTTGCGCATGCTGATGGGGGCGGGCGCGCAGCGCGATCACGTCAACGCGCCGCCGCCGCGCGTCGATTTGCGGCTGTCCACCAATGCGCTGACCGCGATCCTCGGGCTCGCCAGCATCGCCTGCTGCGTGGCGATGTCGATGCCGCAGGTTCACATCGTCGCCTATTGCGGCGATCTCGGCTACGGCGTGGCGCGCGGCGCCGAGATGCTGTCGCTGATGCTGGGTTTCGGCATCATCAGCCGGATCGGCTCGGGTTTTCTCGCCGACAAGATCGGCGGCATCCGCACGCTTCTGATCGGCTCGGTGGCGCAGGGCACCGCGCTGCTGTTCTATTTGTTCTTCGACAGCCTGACCTCGCTCTACGTCATCTCCGCGATGTTCGGCCTGTTCCAGGGCGGCATCGTGCCGAGCTACGCGATCATCGTGCGCGAGGCGATGCCGGCCTCGGAGGCCGCGACCCGCGTCGGCATCGTGATCTTCGCTTCGGTGTTCGGCATGTCGTTCGGCGGCTGGATCTCGGGCGCGATCTTCGACGCCACCGGCTCCTACGCCGCAGCCTTCGCCAACGGGATGGCGTGGAACGGACTCAACGTCGCGATCATGCTCTTGCTGTTGATGCGCGCACGGCAGCGGCTGGCGATGGCGTAATTAAACCGCCTGTCCCGCCTTCAGCAGCGAACATCCCGTGATCTTCAGGCTGCCGTCGCTCTGCTGCTCCAGCGTGTACATCGCTTCCCAGACTTCGCCATTGTCGTCGACGATATGGACGCGTTGCGCGATTTGGCCGCCGGCTGAGCGCGCCTCGCCGAATTCGAAACTCTTGTGGCGATAGACCGGCGGATAGGCTTGCTGGACCATCTGCAGGAAGAAGTCGGCCTCCGGAAACAGCGCCTTGATCTCGGGGGCGGCATGCGAATAGGCCGTCGCGGCATCGCCACGGACGAACGCCTGTTCCTGCGAGCGGATCACGCCTTGCGCGTCGGCGACGTCGTCGGCGAACGAAGGCGTGGCGAAGCCAAGCAATATCCCGAGAAGCAGGAGGACGGCGCGCATGGGATGCTCCCGATGGGTCGAGTTGGTCCGGCAAATGAAAAATTACAGATGCCGGACCGCGCGCGCAAATCACGCTAGTGCGACATCAGGTCGAGGAAGGGCGTGTCGTTGGTGCTGACATAGAAGATCACGACCTTTGTCGTTTCGGTGCTGCGATTATACCCGGTCATCGCCACATTCGGCGGTTCGACCATGGCTTCGCCGGCTTTCACCGTCAACGGCGGGCGGCCTTCGAGCTCCAGCGTGAACGCGCCTTCGAGGACGTAGACCGTGACGGGAAACCGGTGCGTGTGGTGCACGGTCTTGTCGCCGGGTTTGAACGATGCCGTCAGCACCCGCACCGTCTGCTTGTCGTCCTTTGGCAGTCCTTCGACGACCTGCTGCAGCACCAGATCCGGCTTGGCAACGCCGCTGGATTGCGCCGAGGCCTGGCCGGCAAGGCTCGCGAAAAGAATGGCGCCGATGAGGGGGTTGAGGTGCATGTAATGCCTCCATGCTGCTTTGATTGATGTGCGATGTGCCGGCAAGCCTATTCAGCCGGCGCCAACGCCGGGAGCCGCAACATTGCGAGACCCAGCCGCAGAAGTGCATAATGGCGGCATGTTCGACTGGAACGATCTGAAGTACTTTTTAGGCGTGGCACGCCACGGCAGCACGATCGCCGCCGGCAAGGCGCTGGGCACCAGCCAGTCGACGGTGCACCGGCGGCTCGACGAACTCGAGCGCAGGCTCGGGCGGCCGCTGGTGACGCGGCAGAACACCGGTTATCGCCTGACGGAATATGGCACCGCGCTGCTGAAATATGCCGAGCGAATCGAGGCGGCGGTCGAGGATTTCCAGCGGCAAGCCACCGACGTCGAGCAGGAGTTGAAGGGCGTGATCCGCGTCACCTGTCCCGAGCCGATCGTGTTCCGGATGACGAAATCGAAGCTGATCGATGGCTTTCATGACCGCCATCCCGGGCTGCGCGTCGAATTCGTCACCAGCGACCGTTATCTCGACCTCGCGAAGGGCGAGGTGGATGTCGCCTTCCGCTCCGGCGATACCGATGACGAACTGGTCGGGCGCAAGATCGCGGATTCGATCTGGGCGGTCTATGCCAGCCACGGCTATATCGAACGCCACGGCAAGCCGGAGCGCATCGAGGATCTGTCGCAGCATCACCTCGTCGGCTTCGACGAGAGCCTGGCCAATCACCGCGCGGCGAAATGGCTGAAGGAAGTTGCGCCCGATGCAAAAATGTCGGTGCGCAGCAACAGCGTTCTTGGGCTCGTCTCTGCGGTGAAGTCCGGCGCCGGACTGGGGCCGTTGCCGACCGCGCTCGGCGATGCGGAGCCGGATCTGGTCCGCGTGCTCGGTCCTGTGCCGGAGCTGACGCGAAGCTGGCGGCTGCTGGCCCATCCCGACATCCGCCGCATGCCGCGTATCGCCGCGTTCTTCGATTACATCGTCGAACACCGCGACGCGCTGAAATCGATTCTCACGGGGTGAGACGGGAGATCAGGCGTCGACTGGTGCTTTAGGGCGCGTTGTCAAACATAAGCCGGGCGGGCTCGCTGACGAGTTCGTTATGCCCGGCCGCGTGCCGGGCGTGCTTCCAGCGCAAAATCGGCGGCCGAACGCGGCGCCTGAATGCCGTCTTGACAACGGCCCTCATGCAGAGCCTTTTCCGCCTCGAGGGCCACCATGCCGAGCAGGTAGGTCAGGAACGGCAGTTCTGCCTCCTCCGCCAGATCGCGGAGTTGCTTGGACGTGAGGCTGACATGCGAAATAACGTTCAGCTTTCTGCCGTCCATAAACTGCCCCGTGCGTGTCTGAAATCGCGGGGACCATATGTGCTAAATTGTGCTTGGGGCATCCGGGATACTACTGGAACAAAGGGGCCATTGCGTGGCAACGCTATGGACCATGGCTCGCCAGCGCCTGCCGCATCTCAGCAGGTGAGGCCGGCTCAGCACCGTACTCGCGCACCATCCGCACCGCCTCTTCAACCATTTCGAGGTTGCTCGCCTTTGTGCCGAGCGGCGCATCCTCCAGGCCGACGCGAATATGGCCGCCACGCGCAACCGTTTCGCCGATCAGGGGCCGGATATCGGCGCTGACGCCCGCGATCATCCAGGGCGCGCCGGGGGCTTCTTCCTCCAGCAGCGCCAGATAGGCCGATAGCGCATAGGGTCTGGGCGGAAAACCGACTGCGATCTGGTTGCAGAACATGAGGCGGTAGATCGGAATCCGTGTGTTGGCCGCGCGGGCCAGCGCCGCGCCGGCGCGCAGGAAGCCGGGTTCGTAGATCGCGAAATCCGGATGGAGTTGATGGCGTGCGGCAAAGTCGAGCACATAGCGGACATGGTCTTCCGGATTCATGTAAGTGCCGGCCGGCTTTGACGCCGAAGTGGTGGATGTCAGCGTGAAGTTGACGCTGCCGGGATCCATCAGCGCGAATTCGAGCAGGCCGCGTTCGGCAAGCGCTTCGATATGGGCGTAGCGCGCGCGTATATCCGCAAGACCGGCGTTGCCGTCCGTCATGAAGGCCGGATAGGAGGGATAGACGGGGACGTCGACCTGGTTGCGAATGCCTTCGATGATGCGCGCATATACCTGCCAATCGTGGGTCTGCGGGCCGCCGCCGTCATAGGCATGGGCGTGGATGATGGTGGCGCCGGCGCGCGCGCAGGCGACGCCCTCGGCCACGATCGTCTCCACCGTATCGGGAATGCCGGGTTGAAACCTGCGGCTCCAGGCGCCATTCAGCGCCGCCTCGATCCAGACCTTGTGCATGATGAAGTCTCCCTCAAAACGTCGGTGGCGTGCAGGCCGAGATCACCTCGCACGCCTTCGCGCCGACGCAGCGAAAACGATGCGGTCGGCGGCTTTCGAAATAATAGGCGTCGCCGGGGTCGAGGATGCGGCGCTCGTCATCGACGGTCACCTCGAGCCGGCCGCTCACCACGATACCACCTTCCTCGCCGTCATGGGTCAGCGGCACCCGGCCGGTGTCGCTGCCGGGCTCATAGCGCTCTTTCAGGATTTGCAGGCTGCGGCCGAACAGATTGTCGCCGACCTGGCGGAAGGAGATCGGCTTCTTGCCGATCTCGGTCAATTCGTCGGCGCGGTAGAACGCCTTGCGCGGCCGCTCCGGTTCGATGGCGAAGAATTCGGCGAGCCCCATCGGCAGGCCGTCGAGGATGCGCTTGAGCGCGCCGACGGAGGGGTTCATCTGGTTGGATTCGATCAGCGAGATCGTCGAATTGGTGACGCCGGAGCGTTTTGCCAGCTCGCGCTGGGACAGCTTGTGACGCGCCCGAACGAAGCGGAGTCGCCCACCGATATCGACGCTCATCGCAAATCCCTGTTGCAAGTGTTTCGGATCGAACAAATATGCCTTGATCGGGATCAGTAAAATCAATGGGTTGCAGGACCCAAGAAAAGGACTTGTTGCGCGCTTTCCGAGCGTGGCCCGGTGGTACCTTCAGCTGCCAGCACAGGAGCTATCCGTGACCCTTCATCAGAAGCCGAACACCCTGCAAACCGATTCGTTCTGGATGCCGTTCACGGCCAACCGGCAGTTCAAGAAGGCGCCGCGGCTGTTCGCTTCCGCCGAGGGCATGCACTACACGACGCGTCGACGGCCGCAAGGTGATCGACGGCTCGGCCGGCCTCTGGTGCGTCAATGCCGGCCACGGCCGCCGCCAGATCGCCAGCGCCGTCGAGCGCAGCCTGACCAACCTCGACTTCGCGCCCTCGTTCAACATGGGCCATCCGCTGGCGTTCGATTTCGCCGAGCGGCTCGCCGAGATCGCGCCGAAGGGGCTCGATCGCATCTTCTTCACCAATTCGGGCTCCGAGTCGGTCGACACCGCGCTGAAGATCGCGCTCGCCTACCAGCGCGCCATCGGGCAGGGGACGCGGACGCGCCTGATCGGCCGCGAGCGCGGCTATCACGGCGTCGGCTTCGGCGGCATGTCGGTCGGCGGCATGGTGGCGAACCGCCGTGCGTTTGCGACCCATCTGCCCGGCGTCGATCACATCCGTCACACCCATGATCTCGCCCGCAACGCGTTTGCAAAGGGTGAGCCGGAGCATGGCGCCGAACTCGCCGACGATGTCGAGCGGATGGTGGCGCTGCATGGCGCCGACACCATCGCCGCCGTCATCGTCGAGCCGGTGCCGGGTTCGACCGCGGTGCTGCCGCCGCCGAAGAACTATCTGAAGCGGCTGCGCGAGCTTTGCACCAAGCACGGCATCCTGCTGATCTTCGACGAGGTCATCACCGGCTTCGGTCGGCTCGGCGCGCCGTTCGCAGCGAATTATTTCGGCGTCACGCCGGACATGATGACGACGGCCAAGGGCATCACCAACGGCACCGTTCCCTGCGGCGCGGTGTTCGCGAGCCGCAAGGTCCATGACGCGCTGATGAACGGCCCCGAGGGCACCATCGAACTGTTCCACGGCTACACTTACTCCGCGCATCCGACCGCCTGCGCGGCGGGCCTTGCCACGCTCGACATCTACAAGGACGAAGGGCTGCTGACGCGCGGCGCGTCGATGGCCGAATACTGGCGGCGATGCGCTGCATTCGCTGAAAGGCCTGCCGAACGTGATCGACATCCGCAATGTCGGCCTGATGGGCGCGGTTGAAGTAGCACCCCGCAAGGAAGGGGTCGGCGCGCGGGGCTATGACGTGATGGTCGATTGCTTCAATCGCGGGCTTTATTTCCGCATGAGCGGCGACTCCTTTGCGCTGTCGCCGCCCTTGATCGTCGAGAAGAGCCACATCGACGATATCGTTTCGATCCTCGGCGACGCCATCAAGCGCGTGGCCTGATCCTTGCTCTCGATGAGCAACAGAAGCCGCGGCGATCGATCGCCGCGGCGGATGCGTGAGGGATCGTGAAAGTCATCGTTCTCGGCAGTGGCGTCATCGGCGTCACCACGGCCTATTATCTGGCGCGCGCCGGCCATGAGGTGACGGTCGTCGACCGTCAGGCGGAGCCGGCGCAGGAAACTTCTTTCGCCAATGCCGGCGAGGTGTCGCCCGGCTATTCCTCGCCCTGGGCCGGCCCCGGCGTGCCGGTGAAGGCGATCAAATGGCTGTTGATGCGGCACGGGCCGCTGGTGATCTGGCCCAAGCTCGATCCCGTCATGTGGTGGTGGATGCTCAAGCTGCTGCGCAACTGCACGGCAGAGCGCTACGCCATCAACAAGAGCCGGATGATTCCGATCGCCGAATACAGCCGCGACTGCCTGCGCGCGCTGCGCGCCGAGACCGGCATCACCTATGACGAGCGCAGCCAGGGCACGCTGCAGCTGTTTCGCAAGCAGAAGCAGCTCGACGGCACCGGCGAAGACATCGCGGTGCTCAAGCAATATGGCGTGCCGTATGAAGTGCTCGATCCCGCCGGCTGCATCGCCGCGGAGCCGGGGCTGGCCACGTCGACCGTCAAGTTCGTCGGCGGGCTTCGGCTGCCGCAGGACGAGACCGGCGATTGCCACATGTTTACGCAGGCGCTCGCCAAGGAGGCCGCAAAGCTCGGCGTGCAGTTCAAGTTCAACACGTCGATCGAGCGGCTTGGATAACGGACGGCGGAAAAATCACCGGCGTCGTCACCAGCGCCGGGCTGCTGCAGGCGGATGCCTATGTCGCGGCGCTCGGCAGCTGGTCGCCGCGGATGCTGAGGCCGCTCGGCATTGCCGTGCCGGTCTATCCTGTGAAGGGCTATTCGATCACGGTGCCCGATCGCCGATGCCGACGGCGCGCCGGTGTCCACCGTGATGGACGAGAGCTACAAGGTCGCGATCACGCGGCTCGGGGATCGCATCCGCGTCGGCGGCACCGCGGAAATCTCGGGCTATTCGCAAGCGCTCGACGCGGCGCGACGCGCGACGCTCGATCATTCGCTGACCGACATGTTTCCGCGCGGCGGCGATTTGAGCAAGGCCACGTTCTGGTGCGGCCTGCGCCCGATGACGCCCGACGGCCCGCCGATCATCGGCGCGACGCGTTACAGCAACCTGCATCTCAACACCGGCCACGGCACGCTGGGCTGGACCATGGCCTGCGGCTCCGGAAGGGTGCTGGCGGATCTGATGTCCGGACGCAAGCCGGAGATCGACGTGAGCGAGCTGGTGGTGAGCCGGTACGAGCAGCGGTTTGGGTGAGCGGTTCCAACCTCGCCCCGCTCTTGACGCTACCGACTCCCGCAAGAGCGGGGCGAGGGAGAGAGCCGGCCGCTACTTCCGCTCCGACGACCACGGAAAATTCACATACTGATCCCGGCTGTCGTAGCAGATGTTGCCGTACATCTTTAAGTAAGCCGCGCGCCGTGCCGGATCGGCCCAGACGCGTCCGGGATTGGCCAGATCAGCCTCGTACTGCGCGATGTTCGCCGCCGTCAGCGGGCTCGGCAAGATATCCATCGCCTGCGGAATGCTCTTGCCTTCGAGCCAGTCGGCGGCGTGCTGGCCCATGGCGTAGCCGAAGACCGGCGAGGCCAGGCTGATGCTGATCCGGTAGGGCGAGTTGCCCTTCTTGATTTCCGACACCGCCTCCGGTTCGCCGTCAATGCCGCCGAGAAACTGGTTGGCGCGCGTCTTGCCGGCGGCGCGCAGTGCCGCCAGCGCGCCGAGCACCACATTGTCCGCGCCGAGCACGACGTCGACATCCGGGTTGGCGAGCAGGATGGTTCGCATCGTCGCGTAGCCGCCGTCCTTGCTGACCGGATTGGGCGAGATGTCGGCAACGATGCTGGCGCCTGGAATGTCGTGCAGGGAATCGCGCAACGCGACGAAGCGCGGCGCGAGGAATTCCAGGCTGTCCTGGGTCAGCAGCACGACCTTGGCCTTGCCGCCGAGCGTTCCCTTGATATGCGCGCTCGCCGCGTCGCCCAAGACCTTGCCGGTGAGATATTGCGGGGCATTCAGCAGCGAGGTCGCAGGCGGCGCCACGACCGTGCTGACGTAGCCGCCGGACCAGATGACGTCCTGCAGGCGTCGGCCGAGCGACGCCGAGTCGACCGCCGATGCAACGACCCCGCCGGTCCTGGCGGCGACGAGCGATCGGATATCCTCTGCCTGTCTGGCTGCGTCGCTATCGGCGACGAGCTGGCGATATTGCAGGCCGCGATCCTTTGCGGCCGCCGCCAACCCCTGATTGACGCCCTGCATGAATTCACGCCGTGTGTCCTGCGAGAATGCCAGCGCCTTTTCGAGGCCCGGCGGCGGATTGCAGGCGGCGGCGGTGGGATCGAACGGCGGCAAGGTCTTTGGCATCGTGATGCCGGGCGGGCCATTCTGCGCTTCGGATGGCGCAGATGTGGCCATCGCGCCCAACGCAACAACGGCAATACCCAGCCAGATGACCTGTCGCCTTATTGTGTTACCCGGTAACATTTACGCCCCCAACGGCCCGGCTGCGTCTGGCCGGACCGATCTCGTTTATCGGGGCTTTCCGATCAGGCGGCAATAGTCTGCATTGTCGCGAGCGTCCGCGGCATCGTCAGGCGAAAGGTCGTGCCGTGGCCGAGTTCGCTCGTCACGCCGATCTCGCCGCCGAGGTTGCGGACGGCGACCAGGACGTGGGCGAGGCCGATGCCGTCGCCGGGCTGGTCCTGCGTTCCGGCACGCTTGAACAGATCGAAGATGCGTTCCCGATCGCGCTCCGCGATGCCGCGGCCATTGTCGGCGACTTCGATCTCGACACGGTCGTCGGCCATCGGGCGCGCCCGCACCTTGATATGCAAAGGCCGGTCCTTGGCGCGATATTTGACCGCGTTGTCGAGAAGGTTGCCGAGGATCAGCTCCAGCGAGAAGCGGTCGCTTTCGATGCTGGGCACGCCGAGATCGATATCGATCTTGCCGTCGGCCTCGGACAATTGATGCTGGATCGCCGCCGCGCCCGCGGTGACGATCTCCCTGAGATCGATGGTCTCGGCTTTCAGCGGCCGGCGTCCTTCGCGCGCGAGCTTGAGGACGGCATTGATCAGCCGCTCCATCTTGTCACTCGAGGAGCGGATATATCCGATCGCTTCGGGCAGCAGTTCGGTGGCGGCGGTGCGCGCTTCCTGCAGATCCGGATCGTCGGCGCCGCTGCCGGCATTGGAACGGTCAACCAGCAAACGCATGCTCGCCAGGCTGTCCTCGAGTTCGGCGGTGAAGCCGACGATGCTGACCAGCGGCGCGCGCAAATCGTGCGAGATGATCTGGACGAAGCGCTGGATGTCGTCATTGGCGCGCGCCAGGTCGGCGGTGCGGGCTTCGACGCGCTGCTCGAGGCCGGCGTTCAGCACGGTCACCTCGGTTCGCGCGCGGCGCAGTTCGCGCGTGTAGCGCACGACGGTGACCGCGGCGATGCCGATCACGATGACGATCACGATGCCGCTGATGATCGAGAACAGCCGCAGCAGGGTCGCGTTTGCCTTTTGCTCGGCGACGCCGGTGGTCAGGCGTTCGTCGGTGGCGCTGATGATGCCGGCGAAGAATATATTGGCTTCGTCCATCAGCGCCTTGCCGCGATTGGTTCGGATCCGCGCCAGCGCGTCCGCATCGCGATATTCGCGCTTCATCGCGATGGTCAGGTCCATCTCGGCAAACTTGTCGTTGATGACGGTCGTGAGGCGCTTCAAGGACGCATCCAGGCCTTCATAGGAGGCCAGCAGGCGGTTGACCGCCGTCAACTGCCGCTCGGCCAGCGTCTTGGCCGGGCCGTAGGATGCGAGGTAGACCTCGTTGCCGGTGTACAGAAACCCGCGCTGGCTGGATTCGGCGGTCTGCAGGGCGTTGCGCAGATCGACGGCGGCGCTGCGCGCATCGCGGGCCGCGATCACTTCGTTGAAATAAACCTGCGCGCGCTCGCCGAGCCAGAACGTCATGCCGACGATGCCGAGCAGCGCCAGAAACCCGACCAGCAACAGGGCCGTGGTGGATTGTACAAAGAAACGACTGGAGATGGGCATGCCCTAAGGACTGCCCGAATTTCAACCGGCGCGCCAGCGGATTTGCTGCGCGGAACCCGCGTCAAGCCTGATCGGGCGGATCGAAGGCGCGGATCGCGGGCAGTGCCAACAGATATTTTTCGCACTCGACCACGGTTACCTGCCCGCAGCAGCCTTGCGCCAGCCGCGAGGTGCCGACGTCGCGGGTCAGCACGTTCGGGTTGCCATGAACGCAGAGCGGTTGTTGCTCTCCGTCATGTTCCGGGTCGTACCAGGCGCCGGTGGAGAGTTGCACCACGCCGGCCATGACGTCGTCGGAAACGACGGCGCCGGCCAGGCACGCGCCGCGATCGTTGAACAGGCGGACGATGTCGCCGTCGGCGATGCCGCGGCGTGCCGCGTCAGTGGGATTGAGGCGAACCGGTTCGCGGCCGGCGATTTTCCTGGACTGGCTATAGGCGCCGAAATCGAGCTGGCTGTGCAGCCGCGTCGCCGGCTGGTTTGCGATCAGCGTCAGCGGGTGGCGCGCAGTCGTCGGCTCGGTCGAGGGCAGCCAGGCCGGGTGCGGCGGACAATCGTCGTAGCCGAAACCCGCGATGGCTTTCGAATGGATTTCGATCTTGCCGCTCGGCGTCGGCAGCTTGTTGTTGTCGGGATCGTTGCGAAAGGCACGCAGCAAGCCGCCGTCATCGGGAGCCGGCGGCAGCGCGAGTTCGCCGCGTCGCCAGAATTCCTCGAAGCCGGGCGCGTCGCACCCGGCGTCGGCGAGCGCGCGCCGCGTCGGCTCGTAGAGATGGGCCAGCCACTGCCGGCTGTCGCGTCCTTCCGCAAAGGCCTGTTCGGTGCCCATGCGCCGCGACAGCGCGGCAAAAATATCGAAATCGTCGCGCGCTTCGCCGACCGGATCGATCGCCCTGCGCATCGCGACCAGCCTTTGATCGGTGGCCGCGGCGCCGATGTCGTCGCGCTCCAGCGTCATGGTGGCCGGCAGCACGATGTCGGCGAATTTCGCCATCGGCGTCCAGGCGCTTTCGTGCACGACGATGGTTTGCGGCACGTTGAAGGCGCGACGCAGCCGGTTGATGTCCTGGTGATGATGGAACGGATTGCCGCCGGCCCAATAGACCAGCTTGATATCGGGGTAGTTGCATCGTGCGGCCGTTGTAGTCGAACGACTTGCCCGGATTGAGCAGCATGTCGCTGATGCGCGCCACCGGGATGAAGTCGCTGACGCCGTTCTTGCCCTGCGGCAGCGTTGGAATCGGAAGGCCATGCGGACGGCGTCCGGTGTGGGCGAGCGCGCCCAGCGCGTAGTTATATCCGCCGCCGGGCAGGCCGATCTGGCCGAGCATGGCCGCGAGCACCGCGCCCATCCACACCGGCTGTTCGCCATATTGCGCGCGCTGCAGCGAATGCGAGACCGTGATCAGGGTGCGTCCGTGCGGCAAACGGCGGGCGAGGCCGATGATCGTGGTCGCGGAAATGCCGGCGATGTCGGCGGCCCATGCCGCGTCCTTTGGCGTGCCGTCATCGCGGCCGAGCAGATAGCGTTCGAAGATCTCGAAGCCGGTGCAATAGCGCGCGACAAAATCGCGGTCCCAGAGATTTTCGACCAGCAGCGTGTGGGCGAGCGCCAGCATCAGCGCCACGTCGGTGCCGACCTTGATCGGCAGCCAATGCGCGCTGGAAACTTCCGGCATGTCGTCGCGCAGCGGCGAAACGCCGTAGAACACGGCGCCGCGCTGGACGGCCCGTTGCATCGCGTCGCGCTCGATGTGCCGGCTGACGCCGCCGCTGGCGACCTCTGAATTCTTCAAGGCCATGCCGCCGAACGCCAGCACCGTATCGGTGTGTTCGGCGACCTGATCCCAGGTCACGTTGTGGCGCGAGAGCGCTTCGTAATTGCCGAGGATGTGCGGCAGGATCACGGCCGAGGCGCCGGCGCTGTAGCTGTTCACCGAGCGCACATAGCCGCCGAACGCGGTGTTCAGGAAGCGATGCACCTGGCTCTGCGCGTGGTGAAAACGTCCGGCGCTGGACCAGCCGTAGGAACCGCCGAACACGGCGCCCGCGCCATGCTCGGTCCGGACGCGCGACAATTCGTCCGCGAGCAGATCGAGCACCTCGTCCCACGGCAAGGCGACGAATGTCTGGTCAAAGCTTGCGCGCGGCTTTGCTGCGGTCCAGCCATGCCTTGCGCACCATCGGCCGCAGGATGCGGGCCTTGTGCCGCATCGCCGTGGTGAAATTCTGCAGGATCGGGGAGGGGGCCGGGATCGTCCTCGTAAGGTCGGATATCCAGCGTTTCACCGTTCCATCGCGCCGAGAATGCGCCCCAATGCGCGCTGTGCGGGCTCCAATCCTTCGGCGCTTGATCCATTCCTGGTTCCAGACCCTCGTTCATGACACCGCCGTCACACAATTCACCCACAGCACCACCGCTTTGGCATCTTCCGCGGGATTTGAGAAGCGGTGCGGCCGGCGGCTGGCGAAGCGAAAACTGTCGCCGGTCTTGAGCGACCAGGTCTCGGCGTCGACCGTGAGCGTCATCTCGCCTTCCAGCACCAGGCCGGCTTCCTCGCCGTCATGCGTGTAAAGCTCGTCGCCGGTGTTGCCGCCGGGCTCCAGGTGCACGAGAAACAAATTGAGGCGGTTCTCCGCTCCTGCCGGGCTCAGCAATTGCTTGGAAATGCCGGTGCGCCACAGTTTCAACTCGGCGCGCTGCAACTGGCGCGTCACCACGCCGCCGGAAGCGGGATCATCGCCGGGCTTTGAGCCGAACAGCGCGGCGATGCCGACGCCGAGCACGTCCGCCAGCGTTGCCAGCACGCGAAGCGAAGGCGACGACAGCCCGCGCTCGATCTGGCTGACGAAGCCGATCGACAGATCGGTACGATCGGCGATCGTCTCCAGCGACAGTCCGTGTTCATGGCGCAGGTCGCGAATGCGCTGGCCGACGGCGAGGTCCATCGCCGGCTCGGCCGGCCTGGCGGCGGTCTTTGCCTTCGGCTTTTGCGTCGTCTTTCCCGCGGGCCTTGTTTTGGCCTTGGCCGCCGGCTTTTTTATTCTCTTGCCACCGCTCACGTCAGACCTGCTTCCTTCATGTGCATGAAAATCGCTTGCAATGCCCGGGCAGGTGTGACCACAATTTCATATTGGTGAAAATAGACCTGAACGGCGCTGCCCGCAACTCTTTGGTCTAACAAGAGCGGTGGCCCGGGCGGCGTTCAATTCAGGAGGTGGTGCGATGGCTCTGAAGCGTCTCTTTCAGGCCGCGATGGCGGCGGTCGTTCTCACAGCCGCGGTGCCGGCATCCGCGCAGCAGGTGATGAAAGTCGGTTCGACGCCGACGGGCATCCCCTTCACCTTCCTCGACACCAAGACCAACACCATTCAAGGCATCATGGTCGATCTCATCACCGAGATCGGCAAGGATGCCGGCTTCCAGGTCCAGATCGAGCCGATGCAATTCTCCGCGCTCGTGCCGTCGCTGACCTCCAGCAAGATCGACATCATCTCGGCCGCGATGTTCGCCACCGCCGCGCGCAAAGAGGTGATCGACTTCTCCGACGCCGTCTACACCTATGGCGAGGGGCTCGTGGTGCCGAAGACCGACGCCAAAAATTACGCGTCGCAGGAAGACCTCAAGGGCGAGACCGTGGGCGCCCAGGTCGGAACGGCCTTCGTCGACGCGCTGAAGAAGACGGGGTTGTTCAGCGAGGTCAAGGTCTACGACACCATTCCCGACATTCTGCGCGACGTGAATGCGGGCCGCCTCAAGGCCGGTTTCGCCGACTATCCGATCCTCGCCTACAATCTCAAGCAGGGCAATTTCGCCGAGGTGCGCCTGGTCGATTCCTACAAGCCGGTCACCGTCGGCACTGTCGCTATCGGTGTGCGCAAGAGCGATCACTGAATTGCTGGGGAAGATCAACGCCTCGCTCGCAAAGCTGAAGGCGAGCGGCGCCATCGCCAAGATTCTCGAGAAGTGGGGACAGAAGGCCGACGCCTCCTGAGCTTTCTGGCACGCCGCACATTCGCGGCAGCAGCACGCAACCCTGATCCGAGCCGATGCAGAAGTTTTTCAGCGACGCTGTCGAGTTCTTCCCGATCCTGCTGCAGGGCGTCTGGCTGACGATCGTCGTGACGATCGGCTCGCTCGCGTTGTCGACCGTGCTCGGCCTGTTCTGGGCGTTGTTGCGGGTATCGGGCATCGGCGTGCTCGCCAGCCTGAGCGCCGGCCTGATCAATGTGATCCGCGGCATCCCGATCATCGTGCTGCTGTTCTATCTGTATTTCGTGATGCCGGATTTCGGCGTCGCGATGTCCGCGCTGCAGGCCTCGATCCTCGGGCTCGGCATCGCCTATTCGGCCTACCAGTCGGAAAATTTCCGCGCCGGCATCGAGGCGATCGACAAGGGGCAGATCGAGGCGGCGCAGACCATCGGCATGGGCTGGTGGCTCACCATGCGCCGGGTGGTGCTGCCGCAGGCGGTGAAGATCGTGCTACCGCCCTACGGCAACATCATGATCATGATGCTGAAGGATTCTTCGCAGGCCTCGACCATCACGGTCGCCGAGCTCGCGCTGCAGGGCAAGCTGATCGCGTCCTCCACCTTCAAGAATACCAGCGTGTTCACGATGGTCGCGCTGATGTACCTGACCATGAGCATTCCGCTCATCCTGCTGGTTCGGCATTTCGAAAAGAAGGCGAACCGCAAATGATCGAGCTCAGCGACGTCCACAAGAGCTTTGGCAAGGTCGAGGTGCTCAAGGGCATTTCCGCGTCGGTTGCGAAGCGCGAGGTCGTCTGCATCATCGGCCCGTCGGGCTCCGGCAAGTCGACCATCCTGCGCTGCATCAACGGTCTCGAAAGCTACGACCGCGGCGACATCCTCATCGAGGGTACGCGCGTCGACCGCAACGCGCCCTCGATCGTCTCGGTCCGGACGCAGGTCTCGATGGTGTTCCAGCGCTTCAACCTGTTTCCGCACCGCACCGCGCTGGAGAACGTCGTCGAGGGGCCGATCTACGTGAAGAAGGAGCCGCGCGCCGAGGCGCTCGAACGCGGCCGCGCGCTGCTGGCGCGGGTCGGGCTGGCCGAGAAGGCCGACGTCCATCCGCCGCAACTCTCCGGCGGACAGCAGCAGCGCGTCGCGATTGCCCGCGCGCTCGCCATGCAGCCGAAGGCGATCCTGTTCGACGAGCCGACCTCGGCGCTCGATCCCGAACTGGTCGGCGACGTGTTGGGCGTCATGCGCAAGCTTGCCGATGACGGCATGACCATGGTCGTCGTCACCCATGAGATGGCGTTTGCCAAGGACGTCGCGGATCGCGTGCTGTTCATCGACGGCGGCGTGATCGTCGAGCAGGGGCCGGCGAAATCGGTCCTCAACCAGCCGCAGCACGCGCGCACGCAGGACTTTTTGCGGCGCGTGCTGCATCCCTTTGAGTTTGCCAGCATGAACGCGCCTGCCCATCTGCCGCTGCCGCCAAGCCTTTACGCCGATACGGCCGTCGCGCCGACACCGACGCCGCCGCTCGATGCGGACAAGAAGGTTTCGGTCGCGATCGTCGGCGGCGGCTTTACCGGGACTGTCGACCGCGCTGCATCTGGCCGAGCAGGGCGTCGACGCGATCGTGCTGGAGGCACAGCAGCCGGGCTGGGGCGCATCGGGCAACAATGGCGGCCAGGTCAATCCCGGGCTCAAGCACGATCCCGACAGATCGAGGCCGATTTCGGCGCCGAACTCGGCGGTCGCATGATCGCCTTTGCCTACGGCACCACCAATTACACGCTCGACTTGATCCGCCGCTACCAGATTCCCTGCGAGGCGCGGCAGAACGGCACGCTGCGCGCGGCCTACAGCGAGGCGAGCGCGGCCGCAATCGAAACCACCGCGAAGCAATGCATCCGGCGCGGCATGCCGGTCGAGCTGCTGGGCCGCGAGCAGATGCGGGAGATGACCGGCAGCGACCGCTACCTCTGCGCCATGCTGGACAGGCGCGGCGGCGATCTGCATCCGCTGAGCTACGCGCGCGGTCTCGCGCGCGCCGCGATCGCGGCCGGCGCCGCCGTGCATGGCGAGACGCCGGCGCTTTCGCTGTCGCGCGAGGGCAGCGGCTGGCGCATCGAGACGCCGCGCGGAATTGTGCGCGCCGAAAAGGTGCTGCTGGCGACCAATGGTTTTACCGACGATCTGTGGCCGGGCCTGCGCCGCACCATCGTGCCGGTGTTCTCGCTCGATCGCCGCCACCGCGCCGTTGCCCGACGAAGTGGCGCGCGCGATCATGCCGACGCGCTCGGTGCTGTACGAGAGCGGACACATCACGGTCTATTATCGCATCGATGCGCATAATCGCCTGCTGATGGGCGGACGCGGGCCGATGCGCTGGATCAGCAAGCCGTCCGACGTCGCCTATCTCATCCGCTACGCCGAACGGCTATGGCCGGCGCGTGAAGGGCGCGACGTGGACCCACGGCTGGAACAGCCGCCTCGCGATCACGCCCGATCACTATCCGCACGTGCATGAGCCGGCGGAAAATCTCCTGATCTCGCTCGGCTGCAACGGCCGCGGCGTCGCGCTCTCGACCGCGATGGGCGGGCAACTCGCGCGGCGTCTGGCCGGCGGCACGAATGCGCAGATCGACATGCCCGTCACCGCCATCAAGCCGATGCCGCTCCATGCCTTCTGGCCGGTTGGCGTCGACCGCCGCGGTGCTGGCGGGCAGGGTGCGGGACCGGCTGGGGATGTAGCTACCCCTCCGCCACCGCCTCGCTCCACGGCTGGAACACCTCGGTCGCGCCGCTATTCGTATCGCCGTCGCGGAGCACGATGCTGGGGCAGGCGAATTTCATCGGCAAGGTCTGGACGCGGGCTTCCTCGTAATCGAAGCGGGCGCCGAGCGCCTCGCGCGCGGGTTTTGGCAGGCGCACATCGCCGATGACGACCGCGCCTTCGCTGGCGTCGATGCGCGGCTGGTGGATCATCGCATCGAGGTCCATGCCGTAATCCATCACGAACGACGCAAGCTGTGTGACCGCCGGCAGGATGCGCCGGCCGCCGGAAGCGCCGATCGCGGCGCGGCGGCCGTCGCTCGCCTGCACCAGCACCGGCGTGTAGTTGGTGAGGCAGCGCTTGCCGCCGCGCCAGCGAGTTTGGCGTGCCCGGGGTCGGGTCGAACCACATGATGCCGTTGTTCATGGTGAGGCCGGTCTGGCCGGACACGAACCTGGAGCCGAAGCTCGACAGCAGCGTCTGCGTCACCGCCGCCATGTTGCCGTCGCGGTCGACGACCGAGAAGTGCGTGGTGCAGGCCGGCGCCAGCGCATCTGCGCCGAGCGAACGCCTGCCGTCCTGGTCGCCCATGTCCTTCAGCCGTTCGCGATAGGCCGCCTGAAGTGCGGAAGCATACGCGATGTAGGCGGCGGCATCCGGTCCGCCGCGCGCGGGCTTCAGATTTTCCTGCAGCAGGCCGAACGTGCGCGACAGCGTCGGGCCCGCGGTGAGTTCGGGTGTCGCGAACACCTTGCCGCCGCGATAGGGGATCACCAGCGGCTCGCGCAGATGAGCGCGGAATGCCGCAAGGTCCTCGACCGACAGCGCGCCGCCGGCCGACTGAATGTCGGCGGCGAGGCTCTTCGCCAGATCGCCTTCATAGAAGTCGCGCGGGCCGGCGCTGGCGAGTTGCGCCATCGTTGCCTTGAGCCGCTCCTGCGGCATCCGGACCTTTGCCTTGATGGCCCACGGCGCATTCGGCGGCAGGCCATCCACAAGATAGGCCGCCGCACTCGCGGGATAACGCCGCAAATCCACGGCGGCGCTCGAAATCATCAGCGTGGTCCACCAGTCGACCGCAAGGCCCTCGCCGGCGAGCGCGATGCTCGGCGAGACCAGTTCCTTCCACGGCAGTTTTGCGTGACGGCGATGCGCTTCCTCCATGCCCGCCACCACGCCGGGCACCGCGATCGCGCCAGGGCCGTGGATATTGCGGTCGTCCTTGACGCGCGGCCAGGGGAAAATGTCGGAGGCGGCGCCGCCGGTCAGCGGATAGTCCTCGGGCCGCAAGCTCAACGGCGCGCGCATGCCGTAGTCGATCACCTCGTAGCGGTCCTCGCGCGCCCGGTAGAGCACCATCGCGCCGCCGCCGCCGGCCCCGCTCATCCAGGGCTCCAGCACGCCCAGCGCAAAGGTGGTCGCGATCACGGCGTCGATGCAGTCGCCGCCGGCCGCCAGCACTTCGGCGCCGACCCGCGCCGCCTTGCCGGATTGCGCGGCGACGATGCCGCCTTTGGAGGTCACGGCGGGTTTGCGGAACGTTTGCGTATTGGAGAACTGGTCGTGCATCGGGAGGCCTTCGATATCGGGTGAAAGATTGCGGGTGGTGCGGCGTGGGCGTACTGAACTCTATCCGTGGTCGTGCCACCAGGGATACTGGCTCGGCATGTCCTGCGATACTTTTCCGGGGAATGACGGCGGCCGCTTTTCGAGAAAGGCCTGCACGCCTTCGCGCACATCGGCATGGCCGCCGCGCTCGATCGACATCGGCTTGTCGATATCGAGCAGTTCGAACGGCGCCGGCGCGCCGGCAAAGCGCCACAGCATTTGCCGCGTCAGCGCGATCGCGACGGCGGAAGTCGCCTCCGTCATTTCGCGGGCGATTTCCTTCGCGCGATCGAGCAGCTCCGCCGGCTCGACGACTTCGGAGACCAGCCCGCCCGCTTTGGCTTCGTCCGCATCGAAAGTCCGCCCGGAGAGGCACCAGCGCAACGATTGCGGCAGCCCCACCAGCTTTGGCAGAAACCAGGCGCTGCCGGCTTCCGGCACCAGGCCGCGGCGGGCAAAGATGAAGCCGATCTTGGCGCCGCGCGCCGCGATCCGGACATCCATCGGCAATGTCATGGTGATGCCGACGCCGACGGCCGGTCCATTGATCGCCGCGATCGACGGTTTCCGGCAGTTGAAGATCGCCTCGACAAAGCGCCCGCCGCCCGGCTTGGCGCTGGCAAAGACGCCGGCGCCATGTTTGCCCGACGTATCGAAACTCGCCGCGCCGCCCGACACGTCTGCGCCGGCGCAGAAGGCGCGGCCTGCGCCGGTGACGATGATGGCGCGGACATTGTCGTCGTTGTCGGCACGATTGAAGGCGTCGGTGATCTCGGCGCCCATCTGGCCGGTATAGGCATTCAGTTTGTCGGGCCGGTTGAGCGTGACGGTCATGATCGCGCCGTCGAGATCGCAGGTGATATGCTCGTAGCTCACAGGATCGCCCTCCCGCCTTGGTTTTGCCGGCGTCATTACACCCTAAAAATCCTGGGCGAGCCATGACAGAAAAACATGCAAGGGAGCCACATTCGTTCGCCTTCGTGATTGGCGATGGGCGTCCGACGATGGCACATATGCCGGATCGCCACCTGCCAAAGGAGCATGCGGCTTGACCGCGGACGCATTCGTTCATCTGCCCGGGCTGCGAAGCCGGGTGATGCACCCCGAAAGATCGCAACTGCGGCTGACGCCCGAAATGTTCGCGATGTGGGAGCAGCGCGCCCGTGCCGCCGGATGGCCGGCAGGCTGGCGGCTGCCGGACGAGGCGATCGAGGCATCGCGGCTTGCGATGCTCGGCGATCACAGGGTGGGAGACGACCTCTGGATTTACTCCTATGGTTCGCTGATGTGGGATCCCGGATTTCATTTTGCCGAAGTCCGGCTTGCCGATGTCGAGGGCTTTCAGCGCCGTTTTACGATGAAGATCGATCTCGGCCGCGGTTCGCAGGAATTTCCGGCGCTGATGTTGTCGCTGGAGCAAGGGCAGGGACGTTGTCACGGGCTGGCGTTTCGCATCGCCGCCGATGCCGTCCACACTGAGACCGCGATCCTGTGGCGCCGCGAAATGCTGCGCGGTGGCTATGCGCCGGCGCTGCTGCCGATGCTGACGCCGCAGGGCCCGATCCAGGCGCTCGCCTTCGTCTCCAACCCGTCGCATTCGAGCTATGTCGGCGAACTGCCGTTTGCCGAGACCGCGCGTCTGATCGCGAGCGGGAAGGGCATCCTCGGCACCAACCGGGAATATCTCGTGCAACTGGCGATGCAGCTACAGGCGCTGGATATCGACGATCCCTATGTCGCGCAGTTGCATGCCAAGATCGGCGCTACACCGGATGCGTGACGCGGCAAATCTCCGGATGCGCCGATCTGGCCGCCTTTCAAACAATGTTTGGGCGCCGGTTTCCGCGGGGCTACCCCGGCATCCTGACGCAAGTGCGTGGCGCGAATAGTTCGGTATAGTCGCCCCCGACCGCGCCGAAATCGTCCAATAATCAACAATGGGGAAGCCGCGCATGACGGGGGACATCAAGCCGCATTACGAGGTCGTCGTCGTTGGCGCCGGTGTCTCCGGCATCTACCAGATCAAGCGGCTGGCCGATCTCGGAATAGATGCCCTCGTGCTGGATGCCGCGCCCGATCTCGGCGGAACCTGGTACTGGAACCGCTATCCGGGCGCGCGTTTCGATTCCGAAAGTTACACCTATGGCTATTCGTTCTCGAAGGAGCTGCTCAACGAGTGGCACTGGAAGGAACGCTTTTCGGGGCAGCCGGAGAACCTGCGCTACCTCAACTACGTCGCTGACAAGTTCGATCTGCGAAAATACATGCGGTTCAACCGCAAGGTCGCGGCCGCCATCTTCGACGAGGCCAGCAATCAGTGGAAGCTTAGGCTCGACGATGGCTTTGAGCTGACCTGCCGCTTCGTCATTCTCGCGGTCGGGCTGCTGGCGGTGCCGACGCTGCCGCGGCTGGAAGGCATGGATGATTTCAAGGGCCGTTCGTTCCACACGTTTTACTGGCCGCACGAGCCGGTCGAACTCGCCGGCAAGAAGGTCGGCATCATCGGCACTGGCGCGACCGCGATCCAGGTGATCGGCGAGATCGCCGACAAGGTCGGCGAACTCACCGTGTTTCAGCGCCGACCGAACTGGAGCGCGCCGTTGAACAACAGCCCGATCTCGGACGCCGAGATGGCCGACATCCGCACGCGCTACGACGAGATTTTTGCCGCCTGCACCCGCAGCCCCGGCGGCTTCGAGCACGAGCCGGACCGGCGCGGTTTCTACGAGGTCACGCCCGAGGAGCGGATCGCGCTGTGGGACAAGCTCTATGACGAGCCCGGCTTCGGCATCTGGCTGAGCAATTTTCGCGAGATTTTTACGGACGAGGCGGCCAACGCCGAGTTCTCCGCCTACATCGCCGATCGTATTCGCCAACGCGTCAAGGACCCGGTGACGGCGGAGAAGCTGATCCCGAAGGACCATGGCTTTGGCGTGCAGCGCGTGCCGCTGGAGACCAATTATTTCGAGGCGTACAACCGCGACAATGTCCACCTCGTCGATCTCAGCGAGACGCCGCTCGAACGCGTGACCGAGAAGGGCCTGCGCACCAGCGCGCGCGACTACGAACTCGACATCATCGTCTATTCCACCGGCTTCGACGCCATCACCGGTTCCTTCGATGCAATCGACATCACCGGCGTCGGCGGCGTCAAGCTCGCCGACCAGTGGCGCGACGGCCCCTCGACCTTTCTCGGCATGATGGCCCACGGCTTTCCGAATCTCTGATGCCGACGGGACCGCAGAGCGGTTCGGCCTCGACGAATTTTCCGCGCGGCATCGAGAACGGCGTCGGCTGGTGCATGGGCCTGCTCGAACACATCCGGCGCCACGGCTACACCCGCGCCGAGCCGACCGCCGAGGCGCAGGCGCGCTGGACCGCGCACGTCACCAAGATGTACGCCATCATGCTGATGCGCAAAGCCAAGTCGTGGTTCACCGGCTACAATTCCAACGTCCCCGGCCACGAATACGGCAAGACGCGCTATCTCGTCTACAACGGCGGCACGCCGAAATACGTCGCGGCCATCACCGACGTGGCGCACAAGGGCTATGAGGGCGTCGTATTCGACGCCGATGCGCGGCAAGCGACCGCCGCAGAGTAGATGCGTAGGATGGGTTGAGCTCTTTGCGAAACCCATCAATTCATTGCGCGGAAAGGTGATGGGTTTCGCAAAGAGCTCAACCCATCCTACGCTACCCTCACGCGCGTGGCGCGAACCTGTAGCGGAAAGTGCAGCTCGGCGCGCCTTGCATCAGCGTCTGCTCGCGCGTCAGGCCGACCTCGTCGCCGCCAGCCGCGACGATGTCGAAATCAGTGGCGCAGACCAGTAGCGCGCCGAGTTCGGGCTCGCCGAGCGCACGAAAGAATTTTGCAAACCGGCAATCCGTGACGTCGAATTCCAGCGCGTCCTTCTCGTGCCGGATCATCTCGAACCTCACCTCGCGTTCGGTGATCTCGGTCAGCGCGCCTTGCATCGCCGCCCATTTGCGTCGCGGGCTGCCTTCGACGCTCTCGCCCACGGCGGCGAACAGTTGCTTCGACCAGTCGCGCAACGCCTGCCGGACCAGCGCGTCGGCCTTTTCCTTTCCGAGTTCGGCGCGCAACGCTTGCAGTACCGGCACCAGCACCTGGGCCTGGATTTTGGTCTTGTCCAGCAGAGACAGGCGGGGATCGACCATGTAGTCGTCGAGTACGTTCATGGTCTTCTCCATGTTGCGACGCATCGCGTAGGATCGGGTAGAGCGCAGCGAAACCCAGTCATCTTCAGAGAGGTGGGCGATGGGTTTCGCAAGAGCTCTACCCATCCTACGGAGAGTTTTCGGCAGATCACTCCCGCAGCTCGGTCATGAAGACCTTTTGCGCGATCTGCCAGCGGCCGTCGATTTTCAACAGCGAGAGTTGATCGGTGAAGAAGCGCGGCGGGATCGCGCATCTGAAGTTTGACGTAGGCCATGGTCGGGCCGACCAGATCGATCGACAGCACTTCATCGTGCCGCGACAGGCCACGCTGCTTCGGCGACGGCCGGTTGCGGACATTGTCCAGCCAGATGTCGCGTGGCGTGATCGCGAGCTCTCCCGCCTCGGAGATGCTGGTCAGTGCACTGGTCGGATGAAAGGCGCCGGCGATCTTGGCCGCGTCGCCCTCATGGAGGCCATCGAGATAGGATTGGATCACGCCTTCGATGGCTTTAGCGTCGTCTGTGCCGGTCATTTGACTTCCGATGTTTGTTGCTTCGCCCGTGTCACGATGACCATAAGCGAAATCCATCGGGCGCTTGACCTAGAAAATCTATTGCACGAGCAGCTCAGCCGCGCGGTCATGTCTCGCCGCGCCGAGATGATCGTCAAGGCAATGAGCGCCACGAGCCACCGGGCCTGAGGAAACCTCAGGCCGCCCGGTCTTCGCCCGTTTCGCGTGCTATCCCGCGGCGGCGTTCACCTCGATCGGTGCGGCGCCATCGGCTTCCAGCTTCCGCGGCAGCCCGGCAAAGCCGCGCAGCGCTTCCGCCATTTTGACGCGGGCACCGACGCCGGTGATCACCACGTCCACCATCACGAGCGAGGAGTGGATGTGGCCGTGCGCCTGCAGTTGCTCCACCGGGACACCGGCGGCCGCCATCGCTTCGGCATATTCGATGCCCTCGTCACGCAGCGGATCGAACTCGCAGGTCGCCACGAACGCCGGCGGCAGGTTTTTGAGGTTGCCGCGCAGCGGCGAGGCGCGCGGGTCGGTGCGGTCGGCGGGCGAACAATAGATGTCCCAGAACCAGAACATCAGCGCGCGCGTCAGGAAATAGCCGACCGCGTTGTCGGCGTAGGATTGACGGTCGAACCGGCAATCGGTGACCGGACAGACCAGCAATTGCCCCGCGATCTGTGGCCCGCCGCGATCGCGCGCCAACTGGCAGGTGACGGTGGCGATGTTGGCGCCGGCGCTCCAGCCCGCGACCAGCAGCGGTCCCGGTTTGCCGCCGAGCTCGGCCGCATGCTCGGCGATCCAGCGCGTCGCCGCATAGCCATCCTCGGCCGCCGCCGGAAAGCGATGCTCCGGCGCATGGCGATAGCCGACGCTGACCACGATCATGCCGCTGCGGCGGCAGAGGTCGCGGCAGAACGGATCGTCGGACAGTTCGTCACCCAGGATCCAGCCGCCGCCGTGGAAATACACCACGATCGGGTGCGGTCCCGGCGTCGCCGGCCGATAGAGCCGATAGGGCAGCGGACCGTCGGCGCCCTGCAGCGCGCCGCTGCCGACTTCGCCGACCGGCCGTCCCATCGGGCGGCCCTTGTTGAATTCGGTGAGGAAGTCGCGCGCGCCCTGCGAGCCCAGCGACTCGATCTGCGGCAGGTTCATTTCCGCCAGCATGCCCAGCACCAGCCGCACGTCCGGCTGCAGGCGAACCACCTCGCCGTCGTTGCATTGCTCGGCGACACCAGGGCCTTTCAGCGTGAAGCCCAGCATGCCGCGGCCGACGACCTCGTTGCAGATGCTGCGGTAGGGGCCGACGCCGCCGGTATAGGGCATTACGCCCTGCACCTTGCCGGGCACGTTGGCGCCGGTGTACCAGGTGTTGGCCAGCCGATGCAGCGTCAGCGTCGAGCAATCCGCCATGTGCTGCGCCCAGCCGGCCTGCGCGGTTTCAGTCGCTTCCATGGTGGTGAAGCCGGCCTCGCGCAACGCCGCCAGGCGATCGACCACCCAGTCGACATGCTGCTCGATCGACACCGCCATGTTCGACAGCACCGACGGGCTGCCGGGCCCGGTGATCATGAAGAGGTTGGGGAAGCCCGCGACGGTGAGACCGAGATAGGTCTGCGGTCCCTGCGCCCAGACGTTCGAGAGCGATTTGCCGGCGCGTCCGGTGATCGGATGCACCGCCATGATCGCGCCGGTCATGGCATCGAAGCCGGTCGCGAACACGATGACGTCGACATCGACGCTGCGCTGGTCGGTGACGATGCCGGAGGCGGTGATGGCCTTGATCGGTTCCTGCCGCAGATTTACCAGCGTGACGTTGGGGCGGTTGTAGGTCGCATAGTAGTTGGTATCGAGGCAGGGCCGCTTGGCGCCGAATGGATGGTCATGCGGGCTCAGTGCCGCGGCCGTCTCGCCGTCCTTCACCACGGCGCGGATCTTTTCGTGAATCAACTTGCCGATCAGTGCGTTGCCGTCGAAATCGACGGCCTGGTCGGCCCAGAGCTGGGTCAGGATGTGGACGAGATCGCCGGCCGCCCAGGCCTTCTCGAAGCGCTCGCGGCGCTCGGCGTCGCTCAATTGCCAGCTGACCGCCGTCTCCTGCGGATACGGCACGCCCGCGAGAGACCAGCGCGCCTGTTCGCGATAGGCGGCGCGGTCAGTCTCGAAATAGGTCTTGCGATCGTCGGGCGGTGCACCGTTATGCGCGGGCAGCGCAAAATTCGGCGTGCGCTGGAACACGGTCAGATGCGCAGCCTGCTCCGCGATCAGCGGAATCGACTGAATGCCCGATGATCCCGTCCCGATCACGGCAACGCGCTTGCCTGTGAAATCGACGCCGTCATGCGGCCAGCGCCCGGTGAAATAGACCGCGCCCCTTGAAATCCTTGACGCCGTCGATCTCCGGCGGCTTTGGCGCGGAGAGACAGCCGGTGGCCATGATGTAATAGCGGCAGGATACGCTCGCGCCGTTGTCGGTGACGAGCTGCCAGCGCTCGCTCGCGTCATCCCAGTTGGCGGCCTTGACCTTGGTGTCGAAGCGGATGTCGCGACGGAGGTCATACCGATCGGCGACGAAGTTGAAATAGCGCAGGATTTCCGGTTGCGTGGCGTATTTTTCCGACCAGGTCCAGGCGCGATCGAGTTCGGGATCGAATGTGTAGCTGTAGTCGATGGTCTGGATGTCGCAGCGTGCGCCGGGATAGCGGTTCCAGTACCAGGTGCCGCCGACGTCGCCGGCCTCCTCGATCACCACCACCGAGAAGCCGGCCTTGCGTAATTTATGCAGGAGGTAGAGGCCGGCAAACCCGGCGCCGACCACGGCGACATCGACTTGCTGCGTCGTCCCACGGTTGGTCGTTTCAGAAGAACGAGCTGCGACCGCTGCGTCTGGCATGCCACTCCTCCCATATGATTTATATTTTTTGATTTGTATTTGGGACAGGCTACTGCCGCGGTTTCCAGTTTGTCATCAGGACAAATGCAATCGCTGGATGTTTCCTTTCGGGCGTCATCCTCCACGTCGTCCCGGCGAACGCCGGGACCCATAACCACCGTCAGTAGTTTGACGAAGGGCGTCTGCGACTCTGCCTTATCGAGAGATCACGCGGTATGGGTTCCTGCGTTCGCAGGAACGACGCTGAGTTTGTCGCGCGCTCACGTCCTACCCGCGCCTGCGCCGTTCGCCGCTGCGGCGGTTGCCACCCGCCGCCCAGTTCGGACTGAACCCAAGCGTAAAATCGCGAAAGCTCTCCACCGCCGGCGAGAGCGATGCGCTGTGCCGCACGAACATCGCGATCTTCCATTTGACCGCCGGCTGCAGCAGCGGCAGGAACGTCAGCCCGAAACCGCGCACCAGCGGCTCGGCCATCGAAGGGCAGATCACCGCGCCCTGCCGCACCCGCAGCATCGACAGCGCGGTGTTGACCCGGTGCACCGGCACCATTTGCTTCGGATGATTGCGCGGCGGCACCTGGCTCAACACGTTGATGGCGATGTTGGGCATGTAGTTGAGCAGCGCCCGCTCGCGCAGATCCTTCCAGCCGACCGATTTGCCCCTCGCCAGCGGGTCGTCGCTGCGCAACGCGACCCATAATGGATCGGCGCAAATCATGTGCACTTCCACCGATTGGTCCGGCACGACGCCGGCCGGCCCGAAGCCGATGTCGGTCGAGCCGTTCTGCAGGCCGGCCAGCACCTCCTGGATCGGCACGTCGTCGAAGCGGACGTCGACGCCCGGATGGCTTTCGCCGTATCCGGCGATCAGCTCCGGCAGCAGCGTGCAGGACAGCGTTTCGGGCGCCGCCACCCGCACCAGCCCGCGGCGCAGCTCTTTCAGGTTGGTCAGATTGTCGAGCGCCTCGTCCAGGCTCGACAACACCCGCCGCGCCATCGGGGCAAAGGTTTCGCCGACGCTGGATGCCGAAACTTTTCGCGTCGTGCGGTCGAGCAGGCGGACGCCGACGCGGCTTTCCAGCTCCTTGATCAGCCCCGACAGCGCCGCCTGCGACAGGTGCATCGCCTTGGCGGCTTCCGAAAAGCTCGAGGCCTCCAGCACGGCGACGTAGGCGCGCAACTGCCGCAGGGTCACATCCATCGCCATATCGCGCCTCCGTCATCGCCGCCGGCTACATTTATAGGACCAGCTTATCAATAGGTCAAAAAATACACATTGTTCGATAGAAGGCGCCTCTCTATCGTTGCAATCTCCATAAGACGAAGGCCCGGCGACCGCGGCAATGCGATCGCACCAACGCGGCCCAATGAACGGAACGGACTAGCCGCCGGCCCAGGCGGCTCCTTTTCCCAAGGAGGCAACATGAAACTCTCACGCCGCACGCTGCTCGGCACCATCGCCGCCGGCCTCACCGCAATTCCCGCCTTCAAGGCGTCGGCCCAAGCCGACTGGCCGTCGCGGGTGGTGCGGCTGGTGTCGCCCTATGGCGCGGGCGGGGCGAGCGACATCTCGCTGCGGATCATGGCCGAGCAGTTCGGACGCACCTTCAACCAGCAGTTCATCGTCGAGAACAAGGCGGGGGCGGGCACCCGCGTCGCCAACGAACTGGTCTCGCGCGCCGCGCCGGACGGCTACACCTTCCTTTATGCGGCTGCACCGTTTGCGACGGCGGAAGCGCTGTTCGAGAAGGTGAACTACAATCGCAAGGATTTGCAGCCGGTGGCGATGGCGATGCTGGCGCCGTTGTTCCTGGTGGTGAACGCGCAGGCGCCGTTCAAGACCGTTCAGGAGATGATCGCCTACGGCAAGTCGAAGCCCGAGGGCCTCACCTTCGGCTCTCCGGGCGCGGGCTCGCAGCCGCATCTGGCCGCCGAATTGCTGTTCAGAGACGCCGGCGTCAAGGGTCTGATCGTGCCCTTCCGCGGCGACAACATGGCCTACACCGAATTGCTCGCGAGCCGCCTCGACGCCACGCTGACCGCGCTCGCGACCGCCTTGCCGCACATCCAGAGCGGGGCGTTGCGCGTGCTCGGCGTGGCCTCGGCCGAACGCAGCGCGATCTATCCGGAAGCCATGACCTTGCGCGAGCAGGGGCTTGCAAACGTGGTTGCCTCCGGCTGGTACGGCTTTATGGCGCCGGCCGCGACGCCGCAGCCCATCGTCGATCGCCTGCAGGCGGAGGTGATCCGCGTGCTCGGCGATCCCGAGGTGAAACAGAAGTTGGTCGTACAGGGACTGGAAGCGAAACCCGGCACGGCCGCCGAGTTCGGCAAGTTCATCGACGACGAAACCCGCAAATGGGGTGAGGTGATCCGCGCAGCGGGGCTGAAGGGGGAATGAGATTCAATGCGCGTACAATCCTTCAACGATCGGTAGCCGTGCGGCCCGCAGCGCCGGAAACAGACCGCCGATCAGGCCCACGATCAGCGCAAGGATTACGCCCTCGGCGATCAGCCATGGACTGAGCTTGAAGTCGAACACCACCTGCGTAAAGTTGCCGCCGAGCGTCGACGCGGTGACTCCATCGAAGATGAAGTAGGTCGCGGCGGCGCCCAATAGCCCGCCGATGGCGGCGAGCAGCAGCGATTCGGCAAGCGTCCCGACGAACGCAGGAAAACCGCCAAAACCGATGGCGCGCAAGGTCGCGATCTCGGTCGCACGCGCCGCGACCGACGAATACATCGTGTTCAGCGCGCCGGCGATCGCCCCTAGCGCCATCGCGATCGCCAGCGGCCAGCCGAGTTTCTGGATCAGGTCCGAGGTCTGCGAAGCTTGTTCGGCGAAATAGGCCGCCTCCGATTTGACGTCGAGCTTCAGCCGCGGATCGTTGTCGTTGTAGCTCTTCAGCTCGCTCAACGCCGCCGGGCTGGTGAGGCGCGCGCGCACGGTCTGCACGATGTTGTTGCGGTTGAACAGGCTCTGCACCACGTTGAGGTCGGCCCAGATCTCGGATTCGAACACGCTGCCGCCGGACTCGAACACACCGACCACGTTCCAGCGCGTGGCGCCGAACGCCACGGTCGAGCCGACCTCGAACCCCTCGAACTCGCGCTGCAGCGCCTTGCCGACCACGACCTCGTTGCTGCCGCGGTTGAACATGCGGCCCGATGTGATGGTGACGCCTTTGCGCAGCGCGCTGCCCTGTTCGCCGATGCCGCGCAGCGGCAGGTTGGCCTTGGTATGGGTCGAGCGCTTGAGGCCGTCGACCACCAGATAAAGCTCCGGCGAGATCAGCGGCTTGCCGTCGCTGCCGCGCGCGATGCCGGGGCCGTCCTCGATCAGCCGCACCTGGTCGCGGCTCACCGTGCTGTTGATTTCGGCCCGTGAGCCGGCCCGCAGCACGATCGCGATGTCATCGGCGCCGGCGCCGGCGATGGTGCGCTGGAAACCGTTGGCCATTGCGAGGAAAGCGAGCAGCACGACCACGACCAGCGCAATCGCGATCACCGTCGAGAGCGAGAGCCAGCGCCGCTGCGCGATGCTCTTGAGGTTGATGGCGGTGACCGCCGCGACTTGAAGCCAGAGCGAACGCATGCCTATCCCCGTCCAAGTGCGGTTGCGATTTGCAGCCGCATCGCATTGAGCGCCGGAATGATGCCCGTGATCAGCCCGAGCGCGATCATCAGCGCCACGCCCTGCAGCGCGATCGTCGGCGATACCGCAAAGGCGGGCGCGATGCCGGAGAGGCTGGCGCGAAGCGCGATGGCAATCAGCGCCGCGACCGCAAGCCCCGGAATGCCGCCCAGCAACGCCAGCAGCACGGACTCGCCGAGCACCATCGCCAGGATGCGCGGGCCGGAGAAGCCGAGCGTCTTCAGCACGCCGATCTCGCGGGTTCGCTCCCGGATCGACAGCGCCATCGTGTTGCCGACGATCATCAGGATGGTGACGAAGGCGGCGCCTACCACTAGAAATACGATCAACGCGATGTTGCCGAACTGCGCCACGAATGCCTTGCCGAACGCCTTTTCAGTGTCGGTCGAGGTCTCGGCGGTGGAATTCGCGAACATCGCATCGATTGCCTTCGCCACGCGATCGTTGTTGTCAGGCGAGGTGGTCTGCAGGATCATCCAGCCGATGGTGTCCTTTCCGAAACTGCGGGTCTCGTCGAAATAGGCGTACTGGAACAAGAGGAAGTTGGTGTCGACATGCTCGACCTTGCCCTTGACGATGCCGGCAATGGTGAGGTCCCAGGTGTGTCCGCCGCTCTTCTGGCTGAAGATGTTGCTCTGAATGGGAATGCGATCGCCGATCTTCCAGCCCCATTTCTGCGCCAGCTTTTCGCCGACCAGCGCGCTGCCGCGGTCGCGGGTGAACGCCTGAAGCTGGTCGGGCGGAACGTCGAATTCGTTGCGATAGACGTCGAAATAGGTGGCCGGCTCGATCGCGAGCGACATGACGAAGTTCTTCGGATCTTGATAATAGCCGCCGAACCAGTTGGCGTGGGTCACCTGCCGCACCCCTTCCACTGCGCGCACGCGATTGAAATAGGCGATCGGCATTGGCTGGGTGAAGTTGATCTTATTGACGGTGATCATGCGGTCCGCTGCGGCGCGATCCTCGCCCAGCGTGAAGGCGCGATGGAAACCGGCGAGCACGCCAAAGATCATGAACGCGATCAGGATCGATACGATCATCAGGATCGCGCGCAATTTCCGTCGAAACAGGTTTTTCCGGACCAGGTCGAAATCGTTCACGCGGCCAGCTCCCGTTCGACGAAGCGGCCCTTGTCGAGATGCAGCACGCGCTTGGCGTAGTTCGCCGCCGCCGGATCGTGCGTCACCATCACGATGGTCTTGCCGAGTTCGCCGTTGAGCAGTTGCAGGATGGAGAGAATTTCGTCGGCCGATTGCCGGTCGAGGTCGCCAGTCGGTTCGTCGCACAACAGCAGGTTCGGATCGGAGACGATCGCGCGCGCAATCGCCACGCGCTGCTGCTGTCCGCCCGACATTTCGCGCGGGCGATGCTTGATGCGGTCGGCGAGCCCCACGACGGAAAGCGCGGTCTGCACGCGCTCGGCACGCTCTTTCTTCTTCAGGCGCGTGAGCAGTAGCGGCAGTTCGACGTTCTGTGCCGCGGTCAGCATCGGCATCAGATTGTAGAACTGGAAGATGAAGCCGATATTGGCCGCGCGCCAGGCGGCTAGTTCGCCCTCGGAAAGGCCGTCGATACGCTGGTCCGCCACCGAAATCTCGCCGGCATCGGCGCGGTCGATGCCGCCAAGCAGATTGAGCAGCGTGGTCTTGCCCGAACCCGACGGCCCCATCACCGCGATGAAATCGCCGCGCGGTATCGCGAGGTCGAGATGATCGAAGATCGAGATCGTTTCCTTGCCCTTGGTGAAACGCTTCGCTACGCCGGTAAGGCGAACCATCGGTTGTTCTGATGTCACGCTTGTCTCCTTCAAGGGATTTGCCCGGCGGCTAGTTCGCGGCGGTGGTCTCGGCGCTCTTTGCCTTGCCGTCTTTGGCGTCGGTCAAAAAATTCACCTTCACCGCCATGTCGGGCAGGATACGCGGGTCCTTCTTCTCGAAGCGGATGCGCACCTTAACCGTGGCCTTTTCGCGGTTGGCGGTCGGCACGATGGCGATGACCGAGGCGGGAATGGTCCAGTCCGGATAGGCATCCAGCATCGCGTTGACGGCGCCGCCGGCAACGACCCGGCCGATGAAGGCCTCGTTGACGTCGACTTCGATCTCGATCGAGTCCATGTCGACGATGGTGCAGATGCCGGTGCGGGTATAACCGCCGACCGACATCGGCGAAATCATTTCGCCGGGCTGCGCGCTGCGGTCGATGACGACTCCGGCGAACGGCGCGCGGATCTGGTGCTTGTCGAGCATTGAGGCGCTGCGCCTGGCGTCTATGCTGGCGGTCTCGAATTGCGATTTCGCCTGGCGCAATTGCGCATTGAGAACGCCGACCCGCGCCTGCGCCTTGGTCAGGTCGGCCTCGGTGGCAAAATTCTTCTGCGAGAGCGTCCGGATCCGAGTCATGATCCGCGTCGCGTCTTCCAGATCGGCGGTGATGGCCGCAATCGCGGCATCGGCGCTCTCGGCGCGCGAGCGGGCCAGCTCATAATCTTTTTCGGCGAGCACGCTGTCGAGCCGCGCGACCACCTGGCCCTCGGTCACCGTCATGCCTTCGTCGATGAAGACACCGACCACCTTGCCGGTGATCTCGGCCGCAACCGTCGCCTTGCGCCGCGCCACCACATAGCCGGACGCGGCCAGCGTGCCGGCCGGCTTGCTGCTCGCAGCGGCCGGCGGCGCGGAGGGTTGCGGTTGCGACGTCTGCGGCTGCTGCGCGGTCTGCGTCGCATTCTCCTTGGGCGGATTGTCCTTGCGGAACTCGAAGGCGGCAAAGGCGGCGAACCCGATGACGCAGGCGACAATGACGGCCGAGATCGGCAGCCAGTTCCTGCCGGACGGCTCCTTTTTGTCGGGGCTGCGATCGATCTTCAGCGATCTCAGCAATTTGGCCTTGTCATCGCTCATCATTCATTCCATCCGGCGGCTCGCTGCAGCTCCCGCGCGGGCAGCATCGTCGCGTGCTGACGCTCTTGCTCACAGCCGGTCTACATATCTCGCCATCGTGAGGGCGTGCCCTTAAGCGTTCCGTGAGGCGGCGACCCCGGCTCGGTTGAGAATCCCGCTCAGCTCGCGCGGACGCCAAGGTGGCGCCCGGTTTTCGGCGAGGCGAATAGGCGCAATTTAAAGCTTAATAACGGCGGAAGCAATTGCTGGAACCAGCAAGAGTTGCATCTGACCAGATGCTGCCATTTTTAAGCCAGCCGGGATTCAGCCGATCTCGATCGCGATCTTGCCGAAATGCGCGCCGCTTTCCATGTGGGCGAACGCCGCTTTCACCTGGTCGAACGAAAAGACCTTGTCGATCACCGGCTTCATGCCGCTTGCCGCGATGGCATTCGCCATCGCCTGCAAGTCCTCGACCGATCCGACCGTGACGCCCTGCAGCCGCTGCTGCTGCATCACCATCAAGGGCAGCCGCGAGTCGGATGTCGGCGGCCCCGCCAGCACGCCGATGAAGGCGATCGTGCCGCCAATCCGCGTCGCGCGAATCGATTCGTTCAGCGTGCCGACCCCGCCGACCTCGACGACGAGATCGACGCCCTGGCCGCTCCATTCGCGGGCCTTCTTGCCCCAGTCCGGCGTCGCCTTGTAATTCACTGTGAAATCGGCGCCGAGTTGCTTGAGGCGTTCGATCTTCGCATCGCTCGACGAGGTCGCGATGACGCGCGCGCCGCACAGCTTGGCGAACTGAAGTGCGAACAGCGATACGCCGCCGGTGCCTTGCGTCAGCACGGTCTGGCCGGGCTTGATGCCGCCGAGTTTGATCACCGCGCTCCAGGCCGTGACGCCGGCGCAGGGAAGTGCTGCGGCCTCGATGTCGCTCAGGTGCTTTGGCGTCTTGACCAGCGCGTGCTTCGGAAACAGCCGATACTCCGTCAGAACGCCGTCGGCGGATCCGCCGAGGGCGCCGCGCATCCGAGCCTCGCTGGGCTCGCCGCCGGTCCAGTTTTCGAAGAAACTGCCGATAACGCGGTCGCCGACGGAAAACTCCCGCACGCCGGAGCCGACCCGCTCGACCACCCCGGCGCCATCCGACACCGGCACCAGCGGAAATTTCTGACGCGAGCCGTAGCCGCCCTTGACGGTGATGAGATCGCGATAGTTCAGCGTCGCCGCCTTGAGCCGGACCAGCACCTCGCCTGCGCCGGGCTCCGGCACCGGCTTGTCGACGAGAGCCAATCCATCGATTCCGTTCGGTCCTTGCAGTTCAAGACATTTCACCGCCAATCCTCCCCCGAAGCGTTGCGGCTGCTCCCGGCGCAGCAAATATTTGATGAGCAGCCTATCTTGCTTGGCGGTTCGGACAATAGTGTTATCGACAATTTCTGGAACCGGAACTATTGCCGTTGTCCCGGCGTATTCGCGGAAGTCGAAAGAATATGTTCGCTATTGAGTTAGCCGGCGAGAAAGCCGCCATCGACCGCGACCACTGTTCCGGTCGCATATTGCGATGCCGGCATGCAGAGGAACGCCACCGCGCCGGCAACGTCCTGCGGCTGACCCCAGCGCTTGAAGGCGGTGCGGTCGGCGATGCGCTGGTAATGTGCTGTGTCGGCCCGGCCGGCGGCGTTGATCGAGGTCTCGATATAGCCCGGCGCCACCGCGTTGACGCGGATGCCTTCCTCGGCCCAGGCCATCGCGAGCGACTTGGTCAGCATCACGACGCCGCCCTTGCTGGCGCAATAGGCGGGAATGCGCGGCAGCGCCAGCGTCGCGTTCATCGAGGCGATGTTGACGATCGAGCCCTTTGCTTTCGCCAGCAGCGGACGGAACGCCATGCAGGTGCGGAACGTGCCGGTGAGATTGACGTCGAGCACCTTCATAAACGTCTCGATCTCATATTCCTTGTCGCGCGCCAAAATGCCGGCGCAATTGACCAGCGCGTCGACGCGGTCGTGCCGCTGCGCAAGGGCTGCGACCGCAGCATCGTCGGTGACGTCGAGCGTCGTCAGCTCTAACCCCGCCTGCGGCTTGAGCGGCGTCCGCGCCAGATCGGCGTCGTTGACGGCGGTGGCGGTGACGCTCGCGCCCAGTTCGCGAAAACATGTGCTGATGGCCGCGCCGATGTCGCCGGCGCCGCCGATCACGACGGCATGAAAGCCCTGGGCCAGCGAGAAGGTGGAAGTCATCGCGATCGTCCGTTTGGTTTCTGGGGCGGGGCCGTCGATTCGCGAACGACGAGCGAATAGTCGATTTCGTGGTGCATGATGGTCTGCTCGCCGGCCAGCCGCCGCACCAGATATTCGCCGGCGCGCTGCCAGGTCTCGCCGGTCGGGACGTGGATGGTGGTCAGGCTTGGCCGCAAATGCCGGCTCCAGTCGAGATCGTCGAAGCCGACCACGGAGAGGTCGCGCGGCACCGAAAAGCCGCTGCGCTCGGCTTCCAGCAGCACGCCATAGGCGATGACGTCGTTGCCGCAGACGACGGCCGTCGGCCGGTCATCGAGGCTGAGCAGATAGCGCGCCGCCTCGCGCGCATCGTCGAGCGTATAGGGCACCTCGACATGCCATTTCTCCGGCAGCTCGATGCCGCCGTCGGCCAGCGCGCGGCGGAAGCCGGCAACGCGGGCGCTGGCGCGATCGTTGTTGCGCTGGAGCGCGGAGACGATCCCGATCCTTTGATGTCCGAGTTCGACGACATGCGCGGCGGCGCGATAGGCCGCGGCCTCATTGTCGGTGCCGACGCAGGGGTAGGGGCGATCCGGCCGGTAGATGCCGACATTGATGAAGGGCACGGCGTTGTCGGCGAGCAATTTGCGCAAGCCGTCGTGATGGCAATCGCCGCGCAGCACCAGCCCGTCGACGCCGCGGCCGATCAGATTGCGCGCCTGTTCCAGTTCGGTGTCGAGATCGTAGCCGCTGGTGGTCAGGAACAGCATGTAGCCGACGGAGGAGAGATATTTTTGCAGCGAGGAGATGCCGCGCGCGAACATCGTGTTGTCGATGGTCGGCACGATCGCGCCGAGCGTGCGCGAGCGGCGCGACGACAGGATGCGGGCGGGCGCATGCGGGATATAGCCGACCGCCTCGATCGCCTGCGTGATACGCGCGCGCAGCGAAGGGCTCACCGCGTCGGGATTGTTGATCGCGCGCGAGACCGACGCCGTCGACACGCCGGCCCGCGCGGCGACGGCGCGAATACCTTGTTTCAATGATCCGATGGCGGGCGGGCTCATGGGCTTGGTGATGTAACGTTACATAAAATGGCGAAGCGTCGCCGAGGTTGCTCAGCGATCCTGCTCGATATCAGGCAGATTGTCCATTCTCTTGACAAGCGAGAGGTGGCGATTAGTGTGTAAACGGTTTCAGAAAACATGGATGCTGCCGAACAGGCAGGCAAGCCGGGTCAGGGAGGACTTCAATGAACGCCAGGAAGTTTGCGGCGCGCGCCGCGTTGCCGGTTTTCGCAATGGCCGCCGTCAGCGCGCAGGCGCACGCAGCCGATTTCGAATGGAAGAAATTCCAGGGCAAGACCGTCACCTTCCTCGCCAACAACAACCCGCTGGCGCTGGCGCTGCTGACCTACAAGGCCGATTTCGAAAAACTCACCGGCATGACGCTCAAGGTCGACGGCTACCAGGAGCAGCAGATGCGACAGCGCCTGGTCACCGTGATGAACGCCCGCAGCGACGAGGTCGACGTGTTCATGACGCTGCCGTCGCGCGAGGGCGAGCAGTTCGCCGCCGCCGGCTGGTATGCCGATCTGGCCGCGATGTCGAAGAACGAGGCGGCGAAGGAGTACGATCTCGCCGGCCTCAGCCCGGCGCTGCTCAAGGCCGGCACGTTCAACGGCAAGCTGACCAGCATGCCCATGAATATCGAAGGCCCGATCCTTTATTATCGCACCGACATCCTCAAGCGCTGCGGCGTCGAGAAGCCCGCGACCATCAAGGACGTCGAAGCCGCGGCGGAGAAGATCAAGGCCTGCGACAGCACCATCACGCCGTTCGTCTCGCGCGGCCTGAAGCCCGCGATCGCCTACACCTTCAGCAATGTGCTGCACAATATCGGCGGCACCTACATCACGAACGGAAAATCCGCGCTCTGCTCGCCGAAGGGCAAGCAGGCGCTGGAGACTTACAGCCGGCTGCTGCGCGACTACGGCCCGCCCGGCGTCGTCAATTACAGCTTTCAGCAGATCTCCGCGCTCTATCGCAGCGGCCGCGTCGCGATGTCGTTCGAATCCTCCAACGAACTGCGCACCGTGATGGATGGCGGCGAGCGGCTGAAGGACACCGGCCTCGCGCCGTTCCCGGCCGGCGAAGCCGGACAGGTGCCGACCGCGATCGGCTGGGGCATGGCGGTCTCCGCCTACAGCAAGCAACAAAGCCCGGCCTGGTACTTTGTGCAGTGGGCGACCAGCCCGGAGATCCAGAAGCGCATGGCGCTGCAGGGCATCGCGCCGCCGCGGCCTGCCGTTGCCAATGATCCCGAGTACCGCAAATGGATCGATGCCGAGCCGGTGCGCAAGGAATGGCAGGCCGCGCTCGACGTGCTCGCCACCAAGGGCTCCTCCGAGGTCGGTTACCCCATCGTCGCCAATCCCGAAGTCGCGCGAATTCATCGGTCAGGCCGTGCAGGATCTGATCCTGAAGCAGAAGACCGTCGATCAGGCCTGCGCCGATGCCGACAAGGCGCTCGACGCGCTGATCGCGCAGAAGTAACGCCGGCCGAAGGGAAGCGGGGCATGGCGGACGCGGCCGCGACATTGACGCAGGATCGGCAAAGGCTGGAACTGTCGGCGCTCTCGGCGCCGGCGGTGATCTTCACCGTCGCGATGATCGCGTTCCCCGTCGTCTATACGATCTGGCTCAGCTTCCAGACCTTTTCGTCGACCGGCAAGCAGTCCTTTGCCGGCCTCGCGAACTACACAAAACTCGCCTCCGACTACGAGTTCTGGCACGGGCTCTGGGTCACCATCGCGCTCTATGTGCTCTCGCTGGTGCTGCAGCTGGTGTTCGGCGTCTGGCTGGCGCTGGTGCTGTTTCATGCCAAGCGGCTGCCCGGCATCGTGCGCTCGATGTTCATCTCGCCCTTCATGATGCCGCCGGTGGTCGCCGGCATGATGTGGCTGGTGATCCTCGATCCGTCGCTCGGGGCGGCGAACTACCTTTTGCAATCGCTGGGCCTGCCGCCGTCGGAATGGCTGGCCTCGCCGCGATGGGTGATCCCGACCATTGCGCTGATCGACAGCTGGCAATGGACGCCCTATGTCGCGCTGATCGTGCTCGGCGGGCTGCAGTCGCTGCCGCCGAGCGTCTATGAAGCCGCCCAGATCGACGGCGCTTCGCCGTTCAAGACCTTCCAGCGCATCACGCTGCCGCTGCTGCTGCCGACCATCGTCACCGCCGCGATCCTGCGCAGCGTCGATCTGCTGCGCTTCTTCGACATCATCTACATCACGACGCAGGGCGGCCCCGGCAATGCCTCGAACACGCTCAACATCTACGGCTTTCGGGTCGGCTTCGAGTTCTTCAACATCGGCTATGCCAGCGCGCTGATGCTGACGCTCACGGCCATCGTGTTCGGCGCGGTGCTGGCGTTCAACCGCCTGCGCGGCGCGGTCGCCTGGTAGATCGCGATGACCGACGCCCCGACCACCGACCGCTGGATCCGCCACCTCAATCTGCTGCAGCTCGTGCTCGCCGGCATCCTCATCATGACGCCGACGGTGTGGATGGTGCTGTCGTCGCTGAAACCGTCGTTCGAGGTCACCGCCTATCCGCCGACCCTGATCTTCTCGCCGACGCTGGAGAACTATTCCCAGCTCTTGAAGACGACGCCGTTCGCCAGCTACGCGCTCAACAGCATGATCGTGACGGTCGGCTCCACCGCCCTTGGCCTGCTGTTCGGAGTGCCCGCAGCCTTTGCCGTGTCATGGACCCGGATTTCATGGCCGGCGATCCTGACACTGGCGGCGCGGATGGCGCCCGGCACGCTGTTCCTGCTGCCGTGGTACGTCATGTTCCGCCAGGTCGGCATGATCGGTTCCTACACGGCGCTGATTCTCAGCCACGCCGTCATCACGCTGCCGATCGTGATCTGGGTCTTGATGCCGTCGTTCGACGGCATTCCGCGCAGCGTGTTCGAGGCCGCGCAAGTCGACGGCTGCAGCGTCACGCGCATCCTCTGGCGCATCGCGATCCCGCTGGTCGGCTCCGGCATCGCGGTCTCGGCGATCCTCGCTTTCGTGTTCTCCTGGAACTATTTTCTGTTCGCGCTGGTGCTGTCGAACGGCGACAGCAAGACGCTGATCGCGGCCGCGTTCAATTTCATCGGCGAAGGTTCGACGCAGTGGGGCGCGCTGATGGCGGCCGCGACGCTGATCGCGCTGCCGCCGCTGGTTCTCGCCGCACTGGTGCAGCGCTGGCTGGTCTCCGGGCTGACGCTCGGCGCGGTAAAGGGTTAGGTGTTGTGATGAATGTCTCTCCGCTCAGCAATTCGGTCATGAGCGCCGCCGTGTTCCACGGCCACGAACGCATCACCATCGAGCGGGTGGCGATCCCTGAAGTCGCCGCCGGCGAGGTGCTGGTGCGCATCTCGCGCACGGCGCTGTGCGGCTCCGACTTCAAGCTCTGGCACAAGGGCGCCGAGTTCACCGCGGGCCACGAGATCTTCGGCGTGGTCGAGCAGCCGGGCCATCGCCTGCATGGCCGCCGCTGCGCCGTCTATATCCCGCTTGCATTGCGACCGCTGCGCCGCCTGCACGCGCGGCGACACCCAGATGTGCCTGGAAGTGTCGAGCCTGATCGGCTGGAACCGGCCGGGCGGCTACGCCGAATATGTGCCGGTGCCGGAGAACTGCCTGCTGCCGGTGCCCGACGACATCGAGGACAGCCTCGCGCCGCTGCTGCTCGACACGATCGGCACGTCCGGCCACGCCGTGCGCTTCGTCAGCCGCGTGGTGCCGCCGCAGCGAGGCCGGCCCCGTGCTGGTGATGGGCGCCGGACCGGTCGGGCTCGGCGTCGTGCTGGCGTTGCGCGCGCTCGGCTACGGCGACATCCATGTCGCAGATCCGAACGCAGACGCGGCTCGCCATCGCGCAATCCTTCGGCGCGAAAGCGCATCCGGTCGGCGACACCTCAAAGCGCTTTGCGCTGATCATGGAATGTTCGGGCGCGCATGCGGCGCGCAACCTCGGCATCGAACTGGTGCTGCCGCGCGGCGCGCTGGTCCTGGTCGGCGAGAACGCCGCGCCCTGGACCATCGAGGAAGGCAAGGTGTTCCGCCGCAAGGATTTTTACATGATCCGCACCTTCTATTTTCCGGTCGGCGATTTCGAGCCCAACGTCGAACTGCTGCGCCGCTACAAGGACGAATACCGCGTCCTGGTCGACGGCGAGTTCGGCCTTGCGAAGCTGCCGGAGAATTTCGCCCGCTTCGCCAAGGGCGAACTGATCAAGCCCGTGCTGGCGCTGGACTGACGGTCATGGCCTCGATCTCGATCCGCAACCTCGTCAAGCGCTACGGCGATTTTCCCGTGATCCCCGATCTCAACCTCGAGATCGCAGATCACGAGTTCGTCGTCTTCGTCGGCCCGTCCGGCTGCGGCAAGTCCACGCTGCTGCGGATCATCGCCGGCCTCGAGCCGATCACGGCGGGCGAGGTCTATATCGGCGACAAGCGCGTCAACGGCGTCCCGGCGGCGCAGCGCGATATCGCCATGGTGTTCCAGGATTACGCGCTCTATCCGCATATGCGCGTCTACGACAACATGTCCTTTGCGCTGGAATTGCGCGGCACGCCGAAGGCCGAGATCGACGCGCGGGTCAAGCGCGCGGCGGCGCTGCTGCATATCGAGGACTATCTCGACCGCAAGCCGAAGGAATTGTCCGGCGGCCAGCGCCAGCGCGTCGCGATGGGCCGCGCCATCGTGCGTAACCCCAAGGCGTTTCTGTTCGACGAGCCGCTTTCCAATCTCGACGCAAAACTGCGCGGGCAGGTGCGCGCCGAGATCAAGGCGCTGTCGCAGGCGCTGAAGACCACGATGGTGTTCGTCACCCACGACCAGATCGAGGCCATGACCATGGCCGACCGCATCGTGGTTCTCCAGAGCGGCACGGTGCAGCAATACGACACGCCGGAGACGGTCTATGAGCGGCCGGCCAACCAGTTCGTCGCTGGCTTTATCGGCTCGCCGGCGATGAACTTCTTTCCCGTCGAATGGCGCGGGGAGGGCGTGGTGTTTTCGCAAGGCGGCGCGGCCGTGCCGCTCGGGACGGAAAGTCAGGCCCCGTTGCGCCGCGCCGGCAAGGGCGTGCTCGGAATCCGCCCTGAGCATTTCGCTGTAGCCGCGGACCCCGCCGACGGGGTGGCCGTCACGATCAAGCTGGTCGAGCCGCTCGGCTCGGATACGCTGATCCATTTCGATCTGGCGGGCGCCTCGGCGATTGCGCGCGTCGATCCGTCGCTGCGGCCGAAGGTCGGCGAGTTGATCAGCCTGCGCCCGCAGCCGGGAAAAACCCATCTGTTCGACAGCACTGACGGCGGGGTGCTGCAGTGACGGCGCTGGCGACCATCGCGGATATCGCGTCGAGAGCTGGTCAGGTCCGCATCATCTGCCTCGGACTGTCAGCGCAAGACCAGGTCTGGCGCGTCGAACGGTCTTTCTCCGGGACAAGCGAGAAGATCAGGAGCACGGAGTATACGACGCTCGGCGGCGGCATGGCGGCCAACGCCGCCGTCACCGTTGCGCGGCTCGGCGGCGCCATTTCCTTCTGGGGCCGCGGCGGCGATGACGCCGCGGGCCGCGAGATGCGCGCCGCGCTCGCCGCAGAGGGGATCGACGTCGCGAACTTCAAGCTGTTTGCCGACGGACGCTCCTCGGTTTCCGGCATCATCGTCGACGGCTTTGGCGAGCGGCAGATCGTGAATTTTCGCGGGTCGTTTCCGGAGGCCGCCGATTGGCTGCCGCTCGGTGACGTCGCAAAAGCCGCAGCGGTGCTGGCCGATCCGCGCTGGGTCGACGGCGCGGTGGCGATGTTCGGCAAGGCGCGTTCGCTGGGCATTCCGACCGTGCTCGATGGCGATGTCGCCGACGCCGAGGTGTTCGAACGGCTGCTGCCGCTCACCGATCACGCGATTTTCTCCGAGCCCGCGCTCGCAGCCTTTGCGGGATCGGCGGACGATGCTTCGCTGAGCACGCTCGCGCGATTCAATTGCCGCGTCACAGCCGTCACGCGCGGCGGCGAGGGCGTGAGCTGGCATGAGAACGGCCGCCTGCAGCGCCGCGCCGCCTTTCCCGTTGCCGTCGTCGACACCACCGGCGCCGGCGATGTCTTCCACGGCGCCTACGCGCTGGCGATCGGCGCAAGCCTGACCGTGCCGGATGCCATGGCCTTCGCGTCGGCTGCCGCCGCGCTGAAATGCACCCGTTCGGGCGGCCGCAACGGAATCCCTTCCATCAATGACTGTCTTGCCTTCATGAGGACGCACCAATGAGAACGATCGGAAAGAACCGCGGCATCGCGCGCCTGGCGGATGCGGATGGCCACTTTCGCATGGTGGCGCTGGACCAGCGGCCGCCGCTGTTCGATGCCATCGCGCAAGCCAAGGGCATCACGCGCGATCAGGTCGAATATGCCGATGTCACCGCCGCCAAGCGGCTGCTGGTCGAAAACCTCTCGCCGCATTGCAGCTCGATGCTGTTCGATCCGAATTTTGCGGTGCCGGCCGCGATCGATGTGTTGCCGGCGCGCTGCGGCCTCATCATGACGCTGGAAGAGCATCGTACCGAGGAAACCGCGGGCGGCCGCAAGTCGCGGGCGATCGCCAACTGGAGCGTGGAAAAAATCCGCGCGATGGGCGGCGACGCGGTGAAAGTGCTGGCGTGGTACCGCCCCGATGCCGACGCCGACGTCAACGAGCATCAGAAGCGGTTCGTGCGCGAGATCGGGCAGGAGTGCGCGCATCACGACATTCCCTATGTGCTGGAGCTGTTGGTCTATCCGTTCCTCGGCAGCGCCAACCATACTGCCGACTACGTCGAATCCCCCGGCAAGCTGCCCGGGCTGGTGATCGACAGCGTGCGCGAATTCGCAAAGCCGGAATACGGCGTCGACCTGCTCAAGCTGGAGAGCCCGCTCGCCGCCAACAGCCTGCCGCCGCGCGACGGCAGCGCGGCGGCGAAGATCGCACAGGGCGAGTTCGACGCCATCGGCGCGATCTGCCGCGAGCAGAACATTCCCTGGGTGCTGCTGTCGGGCGGTGCGGCGCCCGATAAATTCGAACGCGTGCTGGAATTCGCCTACGCCGCCGGCGCCGGCGGCTTCCTCGCCGGGCGCACGATCTGGCTCGACGCCGTGCGCAAGCACTTTCCGGATCGCGCGGCAGTCGCTGCCAGCCTGCGCAAGGACGGCGTGGCCGTGCTCGAAAGCCTCAATGCGCTGACCAAGGCAAAGGGCACAAGATGGAAGCCCCGCTTCCCGGCCTTTGCCGAGATCAAGCAGGAAGGCGATTTCGCGCGCGCGTATTACTGATGTGCATCCTGATCGCGGGACGCATCGATGGCCTTCTCCATTCGCACCATTCAGGCGTTTTGCTATCGCTACCCGCTGACGACGCCGGTGGTGACTTCGTTCGGCCGCATGCTGAACCGTCCGGCGGTGTTCATCCGCGCCGAAGACGAGGACGGCGTCGTCGGCTGGGGCGAGGCGTGGTCGAATTTTCCTTCCGTGGGCGCCGAACATCGCGCGCGGCTCGTCAATGACGTGCTGGCGCCGGCGCTGACCGGGCACGCGTTCAACGATCCGGCGCAGGCGTTCGAAATTCTCACGCAGGGCACCTCGGTGCTGGCGCTGCAATGTGGCGAGCCCGGTCCGTTCGCCCAGGCCATCGCCGGCATCGATCTCGCGCTGTGGGATCTTTACGCGCGACGGCAGAGCCAGCCGCTGTGGCGGTTGCTCGGCGGCCGTTCCGGCACGATCAAGGCCTATGCCAGCGGCATCAATCCCGGCGGCGCGCAACAGACCGCCGAAGCGGCGCTGAAGCGCGGGCATCGCGCCATGAAGCTGAAAGTCGGCTTCGACACCGAAACCGATCTCGCCAATCTCACAGCGCTGCGCAAAGTCGTCGGCGACGGCATGCTGGCGGCGGACGCCAACCAGGGCTGGTCGATCGATCAGGCGCTCCAGATCGTGCCGCGGCTCGGCGAATTCGGCCTGCGCTGGCTGGAAGAGCCGCTGCGCGCCGATCGTCCGAGGCCGGAGTGGCAAAGCTTGCGCGACATCGCGCCGATGCCGCTGGCTGCCGGCGAGAACATCGCGAGCCGGGAAGATTTCGCGCATGTGCTTCTCGAAGACGTGCTCGATGTCGTGCAGCCCGACATCGCCAAATGGGGCGGGCTGTCGATTTGCGGCGGACTGGCGAGCGACATCATCGAAGCCGGCAAAACCTTTTGCCCGCATTATCTCGGCGGCGGCATCGGCCTGCTGGCCTCCGCGCATCTGCTCGCGGGCGCCGGCGGCGATGGCTGGCTCGAAGTCGACATCAACGACAATCCGCTGCGCGACCGGTTCTGCGGGCCGGTGTTCGATCGTGTCCGATGGCATCGTCACCCTGAGCGAGGAGCCGGGCCTTGGAGCAACGCCGGATATCGCGTCGATCGAACGGTACCGCACGCTGTAGGGGCGGGCGGCGCAATTCCCTCGGCATCGTAACGATCCAGTCGCGGCGAGATCGATCGTCCCGGCTGCGGCCTTCAGGCGCGGCCAAGCTGTACGTCGCGATCGACTGCGATCCAGGTCGCTCGGGCCACGGCCAGCAACGTTCCGGTTTCGCCGTAGACTGCGGCTTCGCCGACGCGTTTGCGGCCGTCGCGGCCGGCCTCCCAGGCCGTGATGACGCAGCGCTCTCCCGGATGCGGCCGCGTCTCTATTCGTGCCGACATCCGGCCGAGCAGGATCGGCGTGCGGTCGAAGCGGCCGCTCTCGCGGTCATGAGAGGAAGCATAGCCCGTGGGACAATCGAGGGCCGCCCAAAGAAATTCGGGCGCAACCAGTCCGTCTTCCGCCGCCAAGGTTGGATTCGGCGTCCAGGCTGCCGCGAATACAGCCGAAGCGGTGGGCGGTTGGCGTGCCAGCAGTCCTGGAAAAATACGAAGGCCGTCGCCTTGCGCCCGCGCCGGACCGCACACGAAACAGGTCGGCAGCGGATGCTCATGCGGCTTGACCGGTGTGGTCAATTCCGCTGCACGGGCTTCGTCGAAGCTTGCCTTCTCAAGGCGCGCGAGTTCTACGCTGGCCGATCGAGCGGTGGCGACGACCGTGGCGTCATCGCGAAGCTCCCATGCCGTGCCGTCCGTCGCGACGGCATCGAGCCGCCTGCCCAGCGGAGGCGGGGCGCGTAACGTAACCTCCGCGCCGCCCTGAATGTGCGCGGCCAGCCGGCCGCAGACGTATCCGCCATTTCCGGAGTTCGGCGGACCGCAGTAGCGCTCGTCGATAATGATCGATGGCATGAGCTCTCTCCTCGTTCGCCTTGGTCGGCGTGCGCGCTATCTTGTCGTGCGGACAATTTTTTCCGTGAACTGTCCGGTAGCGAGCGAGCTCGATCGGGCCCCGCTGCTATCATCCAACCGTCCCTTGGGCGTCCCCGGGCTCCAGCCGCGGCCCGTGAGCACATCATCACTTCAACTCCCGCAGCAGTTTCCGCGCTTCCTTCAGCAGCGCCTCGATCCGCTTCCGTCTGTTGGTTGCCCTTCTCGTGAACCGGCCGTGCTTGCGCGCGTTCCGGTTTCTTCTCGGCGCGCCGGATTTCGCTGCCCCGCCGTGCATGCGGCAGCGCCGTTTGCCGCGCACCGCCGGCGAGCGGCATGATCCGCCGCGGCGGGTTTTGGCGCCGCACCGCGGGCTTGCCAGCATCGGGCCGGTGTGGCGCAGATGATTGCTCACGCCTGGGCTTCCGGCTTTACATCCACGGGCGCAGGCCTGCGTGCGCGCGCCGGCTTCGCCCGGCGCTTCTTCGTCCGCTCGGCCTGAGGTTTCTCCGCGACGATCACGTTCGCATGCTGCGTGACGTTGCCGACGATGGCCTTGCCGCCGTCCTGAACCGACACGTTCTGCACGGTGATAACAGGCTCGCCATTGTTGCGGTAGCGGCTGAGCGCGTCGATCTGGGCCGGAAAAACCCGGGCGAGTTTACCGAGCGCACGCGCGGCGCTGTCCTGGCGAGCGATGTCTTCGGCGTTGGCGAGGTGATGGGCGCATCGCATCGCCATCACATGGACCGAGACCATCTGCGCCACCAGCATGGCCTCGACGGAATCTCTCGGCCGGATGCTTCTCACCATCGAAATCATGAAAGCGAGATTGACCGCGTCGGGCTTCCGCCCCTTCGAACTGGCCCGCGCCAGTTGTCGCAGGATGCCATGCATCGCATCGCGATCGGCGGCCCCCAATGCGCCGGCCATGAGCCGATCGCCAAGCTCCGGATCCGGATGGTCGATGGAGAATCCCTCCGGCGAGAATTTTATCTGTGGCGGCACGGGGCCGGTTGGGTCGGCGGCGGCGACCGGGGTCGTATGATCGCGTTCGGCAACGGTGCTCATACCGGAATCTCCTTTGGGCACGCCGATGCAAGCGCGCGCGGCGCGGCAACGCGCCGGCGGCTTGCGCTGTCGCGAGCCGATGTGATGTCATGTGATGGATTTGGTGTGTCGTTCGCGCCGAGGCCCATGGGCGGTGCCAGGGGCGATATCTGCAAATGGCGCGAGGATGGATTTGTGCCGCTGATTTGCCCGACATGTCAAAGTGTTTTCGCGGGAAAAGGCGGCAATGCGGCGCGCTCCGGCTACTTTGCATGGGGTTGTTTTCGATATTTGGGTTGGGGACGAGCCGCACAGTCCCGCCTTCGCCGTTGGCTTCGGCGCGGCAGCCTTCGCTCTCTTCTGCCGCAGCCTCACTTTCGGCGGCGTGGGCCGTGGTATATGAGAGAGAAGCCGATGGATCGCGATCGAGGCTTGATCGACGCACGTCCGGCAAGGCTTTCGACCGGGGCACTTAATGCCGCATCAATGCACGACCGCCGCTGCTGTGCGGCGCTGGGATCGCTACGCCAAGGCCATGCTTGCTGCGATGGCGGCGCTGACAATGCTGGCCGCCGATACGGCGGCACAAGAGTTGCGCCGTGCGCAGACCCGTGAGGAGGTTGCGCCGCGCCAGGGTGGCGAGCCCATCATGGCGATCGTGTCGATCAAAAGCCAGCAGGTCACCTTCTACGACGCCGACGGCTGGATCCTGCGCGCTCCGGTCTCGACCGGAACGACCGAGTACGAGACGCCAGCCGGCGTCTTTGCGATCGTTCAGAAGAAAAAGGACCACCGTTCGAACATGTATGACGATGCCTGGATGCCGCACATGCAGCGCATCACCTGGAACGGCATCGCGCTGCACGGCGGACCTCTGCCTGGCCATGCGGCTTCGCACGGCTGCGTGCGGTTACCTTTCGGTTTTGCGGAAAGGCTCTTCGACAAGACGCGGATCGGAATGCGGGTGATCATCGCTCCGTACGACAAAACCCCGGTCCCGTTTTCCCACCCGGCGCTACTGGTGCCGAACGCGGAGGCGCTGGCGGCTGCGCGCGGGCGAGCGGAGCCCCTCATGCGTGAGGCGGCGGAGGCCGCCAGGGCTGAGGACGAGGCGAAAAGAGCCGCAACGATAGCGGCGCGCGAGGCGGAAACGCTCACGGCGTCGCTGCGCAGGCTGGAATTGTCGAAGAGGCGCGCGGACGCGGAGCTCGCATCGGCCGACAAGGCGCTGATCGGTGCACCGACGGATCAGGCCAGGCTGCAGGCCGAGGGTTCAAAGCGAAGGGCTGCGGAATTGAGCAAGCAGTTCGACGCCGTGAGTGCCGAAGCAAAGCAAAGGCTCGACGTGAGTAACTCCGCAAAGGACGCCGCGAAAGCGGCGGAGATCAGGAAGGTCGACACGGCCAGGGCCGCGGACCAGGCAAACCTCTCGCTCGAACCGGTCTCGATCTACATCAGCCGTGCGGCGCAGAAGCTCTACGTGCGACGCGCCACACGCAAGCCGGTACGAGATGGCGGCGAGGTGTTCGATGCGAGCATCGAGGTTCCGGTCAAGATCCGCAATCCAGGCAAGCCGATCGGCACGCATGTATTCACAGCGATGGCACGGGAAGGCGCGGGCCTGCGCTGGAGCGCGGTAACGATCGACGACGGCGACGACGCCGGCAGCGCGCTTGACCGCATCACGATCCCGCAGGAAGTGCTCGACCGCGTCGCGCCGACCGCATTGCCGCGGTCGTCGATCATCGTCTCGGACGAGCCCCTGAGCTCCGAAACCAACTATCGCACGGAGTTCGTCGCGGTCCTCAGCAACCACCCCCAGGGTGGCTTCGCCACCCGCGATCGAACGGGCGATATCGTCTATGCCGACGATAATCCTTGGCGTGGAGGATACGAGCCGATGAGCGGCATCAGGGGTATCAGCGAGTAGCATCGATCGGGTGCGCGGCTGTCTACCGCGAGGCGGCCCGATCCAGCTTGTTCTTGGCGGCCAGCAGCGCGGAACGGACGACCGGGCTGGTCTCCGCTGCCAGGCGCGTCTCGATGGCCTGAATCACCGCGGCGGTGCGGACGTCGCCGAGCGCGTCGGCCGCGAAGTAGCGCACGTCGTCGTCGCTGTCGGAAAGCGCCGTCAGCAGCGCCGTCTCGGCCTCGGCCGGCGCAATGACGCCCAGCGCCAGCGCGGCCTCCTTGCGCACGCGCGCGCTTTGATCTTTCAGGGCGGAAACGAGAGGCGCTATCGAACTCTTCTCCTTGAGCGTCGCGCAGCCCTGTGCAGGCCAACACTTTTTGCTCCTCGGAGGCGCCGCTGTCCGTCAGCCGCCGCTCCAGCACCGGAACGGCGTTGAGGGCGCGCAGCGCGCTCTCGACCGCCGCAACAATACCCTCGTCCCTGATATCGAGCTGCTTGACGAGGGTGTCGATGGCTTGCGGGTCCTTCGAGTCGCCGAGCGCCTTGGCGGCCTTGATGCGCTCGGCGCGCGAGGCTGCGGGATCGTTCAACGTGGCCATTGGATTGCCCTTGCTGGCGCCAGCCCAGCCCGTGCCCGGCGCGAGCACGAGCGCACAAGCAAGCGCGGAGTGGATCAGACAGGATGTCAGTTGTCGTCGAAGCCGTCGAGTTTCCATGCGCTTCACCTTCCTGCCAGTTGATGTCCTCGAGTCCAGCCCTGACTTCGTGGATGGCTTTGGCCTCGCGGTTACCTGAACCTAGTTGTCATTGAAGCCGTCGACCTTCCACAACTGCGCTTTGCTTCCCGGCTCCCTGTTGATGACCTCGAGGTCTGACTTGATTTGGTTGATGCTCTGACCTTCGGTGACACCGTCCAGCATCCTCAGCACGTCGGTGCTTCCGGTACTCCAGGGCAGCGAGCCGGTCGATACGACGAGGTCGAGGTTCTTGCTGTCCTTGCCGGGAGCCCGGCGCAGGTCGTCCACATAGTAGTTTGTGGTGCATCCGTCGAACATCATGAGCTGGTAGTCCTTGGTCATCGCCGTCTTCTGCAGATCCGTCTGGCCGCTGTTCAGCGCGACGTGACCAGCCTCGTAGGGCTTTCCGATGACGAAGTTCCCCTTGGGCGAGGTGATGGGGTCGAAATCGGGCCCGGAGCCGTAGCGGCCATGGCCGCTGTAGATCACCATCTCCGACTCGCCCATGGCCTTGGCGAACTTGTCCTTCGCCTGCGGCGTGTCCGGCGTGATCAGCTTCACCACCGAGGTGACGTCTTTTCCGTCGTGTTTGAAGGTCTTGGTGAAGTACTGAAGCCCGTCCGCCTTGGCGGCGGCCGGATCGATGCCGGCGGCCTTGAACCGCTCTCCCATGGCCTTGTCGGTGGCGGCCGTGTTCGGGTCCAGCTCCGTGTAGCCTCGCTTCGACAGGCCCTCGATGACGTCCTTGGTTTCGGCCTTGTCGCGAGCGCTTCTCGTCGAAGCCGACTGCAATGGTGGTGTTGAGCTTCCCGTCGGCAAACAGCTTGCCGTATTCGGGGAACTTGGTGGACGCGATGCTGAGCTGCTCCATGGTCTGCTTGTCGAGACGTCCGGTATCCTTCAGGCAATGGTCGGTCTGGAACTTCTTCAGCGCCTTGACCGTCTCGTCGCCGAACTTTCCGTCCGCACCGTACTTGGGCAGCTTGTAACCGGCCGTCTGCAGGGCTTCCTGCATCTTGCCTACTGCCGTTCCCTTCGCGTTCTTGGCGATTTCCTTCTTGCCTGCCGCCACGTCGCGCAACGCCGGGTCGACAAAGGCGCGGGCTTTCTGCTGTCCGGTCGGCGACGCGCAGGTTTGCTGAGCCGTTTGGGCCGGGGTCGGCGGCCGGCGCGCAAGCATGATGGGGGCCGACGTTGACGCGTCCTGAGACTGCTGTGCCTGACCGTTTGAGGTGGTCGAACGGTCGACCGCCTCGTTGAATTCCTTCACCTGTTTCGGCGAAGCGGTGCCGGGATTGCTGGGTGGAGGAGTTGTGTTCTTGACCGTATCCGTCGAACCGATGCTCATTGCGTGCCACCTTTCAAGGCTGCCTATCTGTCCTGACTCCCATCGTCGTCGATCGCTGCGCGAGAAGCTGTGACGGACGTCACTCCAGTCAGCGACACGCCCGGTCCACGCGGACGCGCGGGGCAATGCGGGTGTGGGGAACATTAAGGGTGGGGGCGGGAGGTCGCGCCGCCCGGATGCGTCAGGAGAGCTACCCCATCTGAACCTCTGCGACCGCGCCGAGACAAAACAGGGCGGGCGAAGCTGCGGCGCCCCAGGGAAGCTGGCGGCATGGAGCAGAACCAAGCGTGCCCATTGACCGGCCCCGGTCGGCGGCACCAATATTCAGTCCGCTTTCCGGTGACGACGGGCCTTTGTGACGTCTCTCACAGTTCTTCCGGCGGCGACGGTCTACCTTGTGGACGTCAAGCCAAGAATGAATTGGGGTCCAAAATGGCCGCTACCGGGATGATGTCTTCCTTCACGAACTGGCTCTCCGCCGCCGTCTCGTCGTCGCCGTCGACGTTCGTGCTCGAGAGCACGGCCGGCTTTCATCGCGGCGTGCGCCTCGAGCTTGAACCGGGCGATATCCGTATCGGCTCCACGCCGGGCGCCGACATCGTCTTGCGGGACGCCGGCATCGCGGCTGAGCATGCCGTCCTGCGGGTCGGACGCCGCACCATCGACCTTCACGCGATCGGCGGAGAAGTCCGCGTCGGTGAGAATGTCATCGCGAATGGCTTTGGCTGCGCGCTGCAGGCGCCGATCGAGCTGACGATCGGAGAGGCGCGACTGCGGATCTCCATCGAGCGCAATCAGGCCGCCGCGCCGACCCCCGTCGAGTCTGGCGCCGCCCCCGCCCGGCCACGCATCTCCAAGGCCATTATGATCGCCGGCGCGCTCTTGCTGGCGGTTCCGGCGCTGGGCCTGGCCGCCATGCGCCCTGCCGCGAAGGCGAACGACCTGACCAGCGTCACTCGGGTCGAGGCACAGGCCAGGCTCGGGCAACGACAATCCGACCTTGGCCGCCGCATCGAAGCTCATGGCCGATCTCCCCGCGGCCGACCGGAAGTTTATCGAGCATTGCTTGTCGACGCGGACCGGGATTTCGGTGCGCGAGGCGATTGCAGAGCTCAATGGCTGCGACCGCCAGCCGTCACCGAGCCTCGCCGCCGCGCTCAACGGAACCGCGCCCAACGGAACCGCGCCCAACGGAGCCGCGCTCAACGCTGAAGACGCCGGGCGCAAGCTCACCGAGCGTCTTGAGGCGTCGGGCCTCTCCGGTCTTCGGGTTAGCGCGGCGGGTGGACAGGTCATCGTCACCGGCAGCATCACGAAGCAACAGACTGGCGCCTGGACGGAAGTGCAACAATGGTTTGATGCGGCATATCGCGGGCGGTTGGTTCTCGTCGCAAACGTGACCCCCACCGAGGCCAAAAAACCAGCCGCCGGTGCTTAATGTGCAGGCCGTGTGGTTCGGCGAGCGCCCCTATGTCATTACGACCGAGGGCAACCGCTACTACAAGGGCGCCTTCCTCGACAATGGCTGGACGATCAAGGATATTGTCGACGGCCGCATCCTCCTTGCCAAGGACGGCGAGACCCTGGCGCTGGTCTATCGTCAGTAAAGTGCGCGCGGAAAGGACAGATCGTCCGGGATGGACAACCGTCGCATAGAGCGTACGCCGCTCGATCGGCCTGAATCGCGTGGACCGGAGGGTGTTGGCGGCCCTGCCAAAGACAGGGCCGTCGATCCCCCGGAGTTCGCGCGGCAGATCGCCGCCGCGCTCCACGAGCGCAAGGGCACGGTCGGCAAGGCAATTCTTCGCGAGCTTGTCACCGAGTTCGTCAAGCCGATCGTTGCCGATCCCCAGATCCTGTCGACGGATCGCGCGATTGCGATACTCGAGCAACTGCTGACCACGGTTCTGCCGCAGCTCAAGGAGAGCGAAGAATTCAATCGCCTGGCAAAGACCGTGTTGGGTGAAGAGATCGAGCAGCGCCGCAATTTGCGCGCGCGCAGCCTTGAGGATACCGCCGACATGACGCCAGGACGCGACCAGACGGTGGAGTTGCTGCACGCGCTCGGCCATCTTTATGCCCGTCACAGCCAGCCGAAACGCGGGCTCGTCCTGCTGCTGATCGCCGCTCGCCTTGCGCCCAACGACGAGGGCGTGCTGCGCACGCTCGCCGAAGCGTTCTTGCGCAGCCGCTCGCCGCAGGCTGCCGCGGAGGTCATCGATCGGCTGCAGGCGCTTGGCGGCGCGAACCAGCCCATGCTCGATCTGCTGCGCAGTCGCGCGCTATTGCTCGCCGGCAATGAAAGCGAAGCGAAGCGCATGTTTCGCAAATTCCTCGAACATCGCGAACGGTCCTGATCATGATCAATAGATTGGCACGCGCGCTCGTCTACCTGTCCGGCCGCAGCGATCTCATCGTGGCGATCCTGATGCTGGTCGCGATCATCATGATCATCATTCCGCTGCCCACCTGGCTGGTGGATGGCCTCATTGCCATCAATATCTCCGTCAGCATGCTCATCCTGCTGGTCGTCTTCTATATCGGGCGGCCGGTCGAGTTCTCGTCGTTCCCGTCGGTCATCCTGATCGCCACGTTGTTCCGGCTCGCGATCACCATCACCACGTCGCGGCTCATCCTGCTTCAGGCCGACGCCGGCGAGATCGTCAGCGCGTTCGGCAACTTCGTGATCGGCGGCGACGTTGCCGTCGGTCTGGTCGTCTTCCTGATCATCACGATCGCGCAATTCGTTGTCATCACCAAGGGTGGCGAGCGCGTCGCCGAGGTCGCCGCCCGATTCAGCCTCGACGCCATGCCGGGCAAGCAGATGGCGATCGATAACGACCTGCGCTCCGGCGACATCGATCAGGCCGAGGCCAATCGGCTCCGCCGCGGGCTCGAGCGCGAGAGCCATTTGTTCGGCGCCATGGACGGCGCGATGAAGTTCGTCAAAGGCGACGCCATCGCCAGCATCCTCGTCATCCTCGTCAATCTGATCGGCGGCATGATCGTCGGCAGCCTGAAGCACGGCATGACGATCGGAACCGCCGCCGAGACCTATGCGCTGCTCTCCGTCGGCGACGGGCTGGTCGCGCAAATCCCCTCGCTTTTCGTTTCGGTCGCGGCCGGCGTGTTGGTGACGCGGGTATCGTCGGACAGCGACATGGGCACCGAAATAGCCGGGCAGTTGTTCGTGGAGCCGCGTGCGCTGATGATGGGCTCAGTGATCCTGGTTGGAATGGCGTTCGTTCCAGGCTTCCCGGCGGTGGCCTTTCTGATTCTCGCGGCGATCCTGGGTGCGGCCGGGTTCTTGACCGCCCGCCGGAAGGCGGCGAGCGAGGCGGCGGCACGCAACGCCCCGGTGAAGCGAGCGGCAGGCACGGCGGCAGGCGCGACCGCCCAACCGTCGCAAGTAGGCTCGACCGCTCAGGATGCGGCAAGGCTGGCAGGCCCGCCGGCATCTGATGCCGCCATCGTCGTTTGGATCAGCAGCGAGCTTGCATCGGCCGTACCGCCGGAGGGCTTTGCCGAGTTGACGACCCAGGCGCGCGCGGAGCTGCTCAGCGATCTCGGCATCGAGATCCCGTCGATCGCGCTCGAGGTCGACCCGACCCTCGCGCAGGATCGCTTCCGCATCGACCTCGAGGGCACGCCGGTCATTGAAGGCACGGTTCCGCCGCAGGGCCTGCTCGTCGACGACGATCCGGCTCACCTCGAACTGCTCGAGATACCGTACCGTCAGGAGACGCCGCTCATCAACTACCGCCCCGCGCTGTGGGTCGAGCGCTCCCATGCGGAAACCTTGTCGCAGGCTGGTGTCGCCTTTGCGCTGCCGGCCCAGATTCTGGCCAGATGCCTGATACAGATGTTGTACCGGCGGGCCGGCAGTTTCGTCGGTATTCAGGAGACGCGGAAGCTCCTCACCAAGATCCAGTCGAACTATGCCGACCTGGTGAAGGAGGCCGAGAAGATCGCGCCCCTGCAGAAGCTGGCAGAAATCCTGCGGCGCCTGGTCGATGAAAACGTACCCGTCCGCAACATGCGCGCCATTCTCGAGGCCGTGGTCGAATGGGGACAGCGCGAACAGAACGTGGTGCTGCTGGTGGAATATGTGCGCGTGGCCCTTGGCCGCCAGATCTGCTTCCGGTGTGCCGACCGCGACCGGGTTATCGCGGCCTATATGCTCGAGCGCTCGGTCGAAGAGATGCTTCGCTCCGCCCAGCGCCAGACCGCGGCCGGGACTTACATGAACCTGACGGAGGAGGCGATCCAACCGTTGATAAATGAAATCGCCCGCGCCCTGGCGGAAGCGGCTCCGGACGCGAAGCCCGTCGTGCTCACCTCGATGGATGTGCGGCGGGTCACACGACACTTGCTCACGCGCAGCAATATCTACGTGCCGGTCATGTCCTATCAGGAGCTGGCGCCTGAATTTAACGTGCAGCCCCTCGGCTCCCTGACCAAGGGCAGCCAGGCGGAGGAGGGGCTTGATGGCATCGGCCAATCTGCAGAACGGTTGAAGCTGGGGGCCGGGGCAGGGTGAAGCTCTGCAGGTTGCGCCTGCGCCTTGGCCGCTGCAAAGCAATTCGCGCCTTCCGGCAGACCCTGTCTGTGACAGTGTATGCGACGTGTGCCGGTATGAGGCAGGCCGCGGGCGGACTGTGACTTTGTCTGTGACTGTGGCCAAATAACACCAAAAACAGTTTTTCGCCCGTACGTTGCCGGTTCGACATTTGAGATTGCCTCAACTTACCGTAAAAGCGCGTGCATAAGTTTTTGTTTGCTTGGTTGCTATTCAACCCGGTGTTTGATTGGGCCCGTCAGGGGCTGTTGGGGGAGCGGGCCTCGTGAAATCGAATTTAATGGCCGCATGGAAGCTGAAGGCGAGCGCATTCCTGCTCGCTATCCTGCTTGCGTCACCAGTTGCAGGCCAGACGCCGACAAGCTCTTCCTCGTCTCGACAATCGATCGAGTTGATGGTCGGCCAGGGTCGTCTCCTGCAACTCGATGAGGCGGCCGAATCGGTCTATGTGGGCGACACCACGATCGCCGATCTGCGTGTCGTCGCGCCGGACGTCGTCTATGTTTATGGCCGGAAGATCGGCAGCACGAATCTGATCGCGATCTCGGCCGAACATAAGATGCGCGCCAATGTGGCGTTTCGCGTCGTCGCCGACGCTGGCTCCGCCAACGGTGCGATCCGCGACCTTCAGCCGACGACTCACACCAAACTCAGGCTGTTCGGCAATCGGGTGGCCGCGACCGGCCGCACGAACTCCGTCGAGGAAGCGGTCGACGCGCAGAACACCGCGGATACCTTCTCTCCGCCGGAACAGCCGCCGATCAACAACACCACAATCAACGGCTCGCAACAGATCAATATCCGGGTGCGTTTTGCCGAGGTGTCGCGCGATGACGTCCAGCGCCTGGGCATCGGGTCGTCAGGTAGCGGTGGCATTGCGTTTGGCGGCAGCGGCAGTGAGGTGGATGCCCTCGTCGGAGCGATGCAACGCAACGGGATGATGACGATCCTGGCCGAGCCGAACTTGACGGCGTCAAGCGGGAAGTCCGCGAGCTTCCTGGCCGGAGGTGAAATTCCGATCCCGACCCCTGGAAACCAGGCAGGGCAGATCACCGTCACGTACAAGCCGTTCGGTGTCTCGCTCGAGTTCACACCGACCCTGATCAGGACAAATCGAATCGCCTTGCGGGTGAAACCGGAAGTGAGCTCGCTGTCGCGGGTAGGGGCCGTCAAGTCCAACGGCGTCGACCTGCCGAGCCTGATGGTCCGGCGGGCCGATACGACGGTGGAGGTTGCGAGCGGCCAGACGTTTGCGATCGCTGGATTGTTCCAGCGACAGATGTCGTTGGATTTCGACAGAAACCCCGAACTTGCCGACCTTCCGATTCTCGGCGGATTGTTTCGCTCTGCCCGGTACCGTCGCGACGAGACCGAACTCGTAATTCTCATCACGCCAATGCTCGTCAAACCCGTGCGCGACCGCGGCCTCGCGACCCCCCTCGACAGGCCCGCGCCACCGCCGCTGCTCGGGCCGGCTATCGTCAAAGCCAAGCCGCTAGCCGAGCCAAATTCCGGCTTTGTGTTCAAATGATTGATCGAGGGTGCACGATGCTGCGTATGTCCGCCGTCTACCTTTGTCTCGCCGTAGCGGCGTCGGCCCTCGCCGGCTGTGCGGCGGCGCCGCCCTATCCGGAACCGACGGTCTACTGGGGCACTTTTCCGCAGCAGCCGCCGGACTATTCGCCGGACTATGCCTCCGTGCCCGTGGTCGACCGGAAGGGCCGCACGCGCTATGTGCTGGTCCCGAGAGCTTGCCTTACACCGGACGCGACGGAGCCTCCGTTCCTCGGACCGCATTTGCCGCCCGGCTGCGCCAACGCACACAACCTTCAGCGCATGGCCGAGCGCCAGTCCGACCTGGTTCGCGGCCGCCCGCTCGGCGCCGCTCCCGCGGCTCCGACGGCGCGAGCGGCGCAGGAATACATCTATGGCACCAAGGGCACCCTGGGCGGCGGCCTTGCGCGGACGCCGGGCACCCTGCCGCAGGCACCTGGGACTGAGAGCGGGACGGAGAAGGCCGCCGGGACGAGGTGAGCGTGCTACACCGGCTTGATGGAGGCGGCCGGGTCACCTCTATTTTGCGATGCAGCATTGATGCTGCATCGCCCACCACTAAGGACAGGGCGATGAGCATCGGGTTTCGTCTCGCATCCTGTGCCGTGCCGACCCTCCTCGGCTTTTTGCTCGCCGGGTGCGCGAGCCAGGCTTTGCTGGACGCAGCGGCCAGCACCGAGACGAAGCCGGATCAGGACGGGTTGATGCGTGTTGCCTCCGATGTCGAAGCCCAGGGACAGATCGTCGCCGCGCTGCCGATCTATGAGCGAGCGGCTGCCGCGTCGAGCGGCGATGCCGCGGCGCAGGTGCGTCTCGGCGACGCCTATACGCGCGCCGGCAAGACCGATCAGGCGATCCAGGCCTACCGGGCCGCGCTCGCCGTGGCCCCTGATAATCCCGATGCGTTGCTCGGACTAGGCTCGGCCCAGCTCAAGGCTGGCGATGCCGAACGGTGCAGTCGTGCCGCTGGCGAAAGCTGCCCCGATCATCAAAACGATGGCGGCCTACAACCGGTTGGGCCTCGCGCAGACGCTCACGGGCCAGTTCGCGCAAGCGCACGAATCATTCGACGCTGCGAGCGCTCTCGCCCCTGACGACCTCGATATCCGCACCAATCTCGCCCTCGCCGCTGCGCTCGAAGGGCAGGAAACCAAGGCGATCGACGTCGCGCGCTCCGTCGTCACGTCGCCGGGGGCGCAGCCACGACATCGGCGGAATCTGATGATCGTGTACGGCCTGCTTGGGCTGGTCGACGAAGGGCGTGCCGCAGCGCCCAAGGGATTATCGGCAAACGAAGCCAAGAAATTGCTCGCGCGCGCGACTGGCGATCCGCGCCATCAGTGATGCCAAGGCGCGCGCCAAGGCACTCGGCACGATCATCAGTTGACCTGCGCGCGGAAGCGGGCCTACCGGCGCCAGCGGTCCAGCGCATCCCGGAGCCAGGCCGCGCCGGAGCCATGATCCCGGGAAGTGGGAACCGGTTCTCGCAACAGATCATGCTCCAGCATCAATTGTGAGCGTGATGAAAGTCACCACGCTCACATCCAGCCAAGTGTATTCGCTCCAAGTGTCTTCGCTTCAAGTGTATTCGCTGTCGCCGGAGGCGAAATCGCCGTCGGAATCGTCGTCCTCACCAACGTCGTCGTCCTCGTCCGACGACGGCTCGGCTAAAACCTGCCGGTTGTTGTCGCACCGCGCTCGGGCCCCACCTGACGCTTGACATCGACCGGATCAAATGGTCGCCATGCATCGGAATCCTTGGTCGCCTTCACCGGAATGCGCCCTCATGGTGAGGTTTTGGCCGTCTCGGAAGCTAATACTGCATGGCAACTCGGGTTGAAATCAAAGACGATCGCATTTCTTTCCTCCGGATGATGGTGGGATTTCTTCCACTCGTTTTCGGATGTTTTTTGTCTGTTCTGTTTCAGAGCATAGATCCGCTCATTGCCGATGATCTGATGACCGATCTGGCCATCGGTAAGGGCACGCTGGGGATGCTGACCGCGGCATTTCCGTTGGCTTTCGCGGTCTGCCTGCTACCGTCCGGCATCGCGATCGATCGATTTGGGCCGCGTGCCGTCCAGCCGGTGATGATGGCTGTGACGGCCCTCGGCGCATTGATATTCAGCCTGTCCACAGGACCCTTCGGCCTCATGATCGGTCGCACGCTGATCGGTGTGGGCACCGCCTCGGCGCTGCTCGCGGCAATGAAGGCGGTCGTCACCTGGTTTCCGCGTGAACGTCTCGGCCTGGTGACGGGGGCCCTCATAACGGTCGCAGGGATCGGCGCGCTCGCGATGGCCGATCCGGCGGCGCTCTTCGTGCGCGCGCACGGATGGCGGGCGCTGTTTATGTTGCTGGCCGCGCTGGCGACGCTCTGCGCTATCCTGGCCGTGCTGCTGGTACCCACACCGGCAACCGTCACTGGCGATGTGCCGGATCAGGACCGCGGCCTGCCATTCGTCCTGCGCGACCCGATCTTTCGACGATTTGCGCCACTGGCTGCGATTGTGGTCGGGACGGTATGGGCGATCCAGGGCCAATGGGTTGCAGGTTGGCTTGGTGTGAATGGGGTCAGGCTCACCAGCATCATCACCTACATCAGCTTCATTGCGGTGGGCCAGGCCGCTGGTGCGCTGGTCTGGGGGTGGCTCGCCGACTGGGCTGCGCGAAAGGGTCTATCGGCTGCAAGCGTCTTTGTGGGCGCCGTCGCGCTCTGCGTCTGCATCCAGCTCGCAGCGGTCGGCGGAATCGCATTGCCGGCCTCTATCGTCTGGGGCGCGTTGGTGGCTGGCGCCGCAGCCACGCTGCCCTTCGTGGTCCTGTTGACGCATTTTCCCCAGGCCTATGCGGCGCGAGCGTGCGCGAGCATCGTCGTCTTGCAGTATGTTGCCACCCTTTTCATCCAGTGGGCCGTTGGTGGCGTCGTCGCCATATGGCCGCAAGGGGCATCAGGTCAAACGTCGGCGACCGCCTATGCGATGGCATTCATGGTGCCGATCGCATTGCAACTCGCTGCTCTGGCCTGGTTCCTGTTTCCGCGATCGGAAACACGAGACGGCGCGCAGAGCGTCGAGGAAGTCGCTGTTGCGTTTGAGTCGGCTCGATCCGCGGCACAGGTGCAGGGCCCTTCGGAGCCGCCTCCCATTCCTGGTGGCCTGCCAGCCGACGCCGCTGCGGCGCTGGCCGACTCTGCCGGGGAGCCGGCCGACATCGCGGTCGAGCCGATCGGCACCGCATTGGCATCAACCGAGACTGCCGGCGAGACAGCCGTGGCCGCCTCTGCGCCAGCCGAGACAGTGGCAGCACCGACCGATACCCCGGCGGAGCCAGCCAGCCCCAGCGCAGAGCCACCCGACGCCGCTGCGACCCCAGCCGACTCCAGCGTGGAGCCCGCCTCAGCACCGTCAGCACCAGAGGGCGCACCGACCGACACCCCGCCCGAGCCAGCCAGCCCAGCCGCGGAGCCAGCCGACACCGCTGGTGCGACAGCCGAGACGGTCACGGCACTCACCGACGCCGCTCTTCGATCCATCCTCGATGCCCCGCTGAGCGTCGGCCTGGGTGGCGCCGTTGACACGACTTTGCGCGCCAGCGCCGACACGTCAAACGAGGCCGCTCCCGCTGCCAGCGCCGAAATCGCTCAGCCTGCAGTGCGCGAGCTTTCTTTCCCGCTGATCGCACCGTCGCATGTGCAAGCGCTCAACGCGGTGTATCGTCGACGCCCGGCCTTGGCGGCGACGATTGGCGGACGACAGACGAGCATCATTGCCGCGTGGCCGCCGCCCGATCGGCGTCCCGATGTGAGCTATCGGGTGGCGCTGCGCCTCGACGGCGAGTCCGGCGAGTTGTGGTTGCCGCAATCTCTGCTCGATATACTGGTCGGCAGTGTGGATCCGGCGCTGTCGCTCGATCGCCTGGGGCCGGATCGGGCCGCCATCATTCTCGAATTCGCCCTCGACAGGGCCCTCACGGCGGTCGAGATGGAATCTCGGCTGCAAGCTTGCCGTCGAATTCATTTTCGGGCCAGGTCGAACGGCCCGAGAACGATGGACAGCTGCCACTGTTTTTTACCCTTGTGATCGAGGGGCTCGTGACCGCCGGCTGCGAATTGCGGATTCCCCCGGATTACGCGCTCAGGCTTGCGGAAGGGCTTGATCGGCATGCCGGGATCAGTGACTCCGTTCTCGATCTGCCAATCCCGGTGTGCCTGCGCGTCGCTGCCGCCAACCTCGCAGCGGCCGAGATTGAACGCTTGTCACCCGACGACGTCGTGCTGGTCGACGCTTCCTGCGAGCCGGGCGATGCGGTGATCGCCGTCATCGGCGAGCGGCTTGCTGCGTCGGTGACGCTCGGCCCGGAGGGCCCCCGCCTTGCCACCTATCCGATACCGGGAGCCACGTCGTCCTGGGCATGGAGCATGCCGAGCGAAACCATGGCCGGCGCGTGGGAGGCGCACGCCGAAACCGACAGCCGGAAGCTGCATGTCCTGTTCGAGATCGGACGCTTCGAGCTGCCGGCCAGCAAGGTGAGGCAGCTCGGGCCGAACGACCTGTTGCCGTTAGGGCCACTGCACGACCGGACGGTCGATATCGTGGTTGGCGGACAGCGGATCGGCCGGGGCACCTTGATGCAGATCGGCAATCGCACGGGTGTCCGGGTCACTTCGGTACGCGAACGCCCGCGCCCCGCTGGCTTGAAACCCGCCCCAGCCGGAGAGCTATAGCTTCAGATGAAGAGCCTGCGGCACGTTTCGTCAGGCGTGTCGGAAAAGTCAGATCCCGAAACGGACCAGGAGGCGGGCGACATCCGTGAAGGCACCTGCGGGAATCCTGTCGCCGACCGCATTTGGGATGAGCACATCGACCAAAGCCGCATCCTCGACAACCGGGATTTCGAGGCGTCGCGCTTCGGCGACCATATCGTCGCCGGCCTGGCCGCGAGCCTTGCTGCAGATCAGCGGCACCGGCTCTTCTTCGCGGTGGTACAGCAGCCCGACGACACGATCTTCTTGTGCGACGACAACAGCGGCGTGGCGCACGCCTTTGCGCACCTTCTTTGCCGCGAACATGAACTGGAGGCGCCGCCGCTCGGCCTTGATCTGCGGATTGCCCTCCATCTCCTTCATCTCCTTCTTCTTCTCGGTCAGGCTCATGCGCATTTCTTTTAGAAAGAGATGACGCTGCAACGGCATGTCGAGTATGCCGATGACGACAAAGGCGATCACCGCGGTCACCGCAAGCGGCTGCAAGGTGGAAATCACCATCTGCCCGAGACAGTCTTCGCCGCAGGAAGGTGTCTGGAACAGCGGCGGGATGTAGCCGCGCAGGACGGTCCAGAAAGCGACGGTCACGACCACGACTTTGACGAGACTCTTGGCGAACTCGATCACGTTTTTCGACGAGAAGATGCGTTTCGCACCCTTCATCGGGCTGATGTGGTCGAACTGCAGTTTCACGCTCTCGAACGAGAATACCGGGCCGCCCGTCGCCGCCATTCCCATCACCACGGCGACGGCGAAAACCAGGGCAAGGAGCGGCACGGTGGTCATGATCAGCACATCGATGGTGGCGTACACCGCGCGTGGCCAGGTTTCGGCAAACGGCCGGTCGGTGGAGCTGGACACGAGGTCGATGAGCTCCACCAGGCGATCGCGCATCATAGGCCACCGGTTCAGCAGATAGAGCGTGGCGGCGAGCATCGTGAAGCCCGACACCAGGTCCTTGCTGTTGGAGGTCTGTCCCTTGCGGCGGGCGTCCGTGAGCTTCTTATGCGATGCCGGAAGGTTTTTCTCTTCTGATTCGTCAGCCATGCTGGTGTCTGCCGTCGATCTGGCCGGAGCGAACACGATACTGACATCGCGGCGCTCGCGGTCAAGACCTGTTCATAGGCGCGCTCGATCTCGTCTTGCTGAGTTGGAAAGCGACAGCGCCGCTCCGGCTCGACTGTGATTGACGTCACCGTGCGATCAAGCCTGGCGTCACCATCAAGATCCTGTGATGCTGCCAACCGCCGGCAATCGGTGCGCTGCTCAATGGCAATGCTTGCGTGATCGCCGGACCTGCAAATGCGCAACCGGCGCGAACCCCAGTTCGCCGCCGTCGTCTAACAAGACGGTTGCAAGCCGATGTTCGCGCCGGTTGAACCGGCTCACCATAGCCGCGCGCACTGCCTTGGCTCTGCCGATTCTGGCCGGTCTTTGTCCGGCCAGCTCGACCAGCGCCTCAGAGCTGTTGCAGCGCCTGCTGGAACCCCTTCAGGGCCTCAGCCTGCTTCTTGTTTTCTGCATTCTTCTGGGCCTGCTCCAGCTGGTCCAGCTGCGACTTCTGCGTCAGCGAATCGCTTGCGCCTTTAAGATCGACTGCCATGATCATTCTCCTTTGGGTTAGAGTTTGCCGTGCACGTCAGCCTCACAATGTGGGCTAGACATTCACAACGTAGCCCCATTGAAATCGGAAAAAAGTGAGCCACGTCACACAGGCTCGCCGCCGCCGTGAAAAAGGGGATTTTGGTAGCGGCGACGCCGACCGGCCCGGTCAGTCGGCGGCTGCTCGCAACAGAACCGACAAATGCGCAACCGGCGCATGACGGCGGCCGCCGGTTGAAAAAAGGAGGCGGGCAACGTGACGGTCTGTGATGCGGGTTGAGGCGCGCAGTTCCAAATGTGCGATTGATCAAGCCAAATTCGCCGTGGTACAATTTTTTCGCATTCAATTTGCACTATTCCGCTGCTTGCGACGCAGCCGGCCGAGTGCACTCAGGAGACGAACCATGCCTCTGAAGATCGTCTCTGCTTTCCTCATGGCGGCAGCAATCCTTTTCGGAATGCCGCGGCCCGCCGAAGCACTGGACCCGAAATGGCCGCCGGGCCCCTACAAATACGTCGTCATCGAGCAAGAGCTCAAGGACGCCCTGATCGAGTTCGGCCGCAACATCAACGTTCCGGTCAAAGTGAGTGACGAGGTCAAGGGCAAGCTGCGCGGCGATCTGGGGGCCGGATCGGCCGAGGATTTCTTCAAGCGGCTCACGACCGGCCACGGTCTCGTCTGGTATTTCGACGGCTCCGTGCTGCACGTCAATTCCGCGAGCGAATTGCGAACGGAAGTGATCGATCTCGGCCGGATCCTGCCGACGGATGTGGTGTCCAAGCTCACCAAGCTCGGTATCGCCGATCCGCGCTACCCGATTCGAACCACGCCGGGATCGGGCGTCATTTCGGTATCAGGCCCGCCGCCCTATATCGTGCTCGTGCGCCAGACGCTCATCGCAATGGCTCGGCAGATACCTCAGGGAGAGGATACCAGGGTGCGGGTATTCCGCGGCTCGAGCGGCTGACAACGCCGCATTCCGCTGCTTCGACGATTCCCACGCGAAAGCACCCGGTACTACATAGACGCGCCAGGCGTTCGAAAATAAGGGGCTTACCGAAATGACACTGCTGATCGTCGTGGTAGGAAACGCGCGCATGGGCCCGTAACGGCATCCATGTCGTTACCCCGTGCGCCCCCGCCAAGTTCGGGGGCTTTTTTATTGGGCGATACGTCAATGACGGGCGAGGCGCTGCCGTGCTGAAAGGTTCTCATGTCATGTTTCCCGCTGCCTCCGCACCGCCAATGTTGTTCACGCTCGTGCTGCTCAACGGACTCTCCGCCGCCTCGCTGAACATGTTCCTTCCGTCGCTATCGAACATCGCCGCGGATTTCCAAGCCGGCTATGGGCTGCTCGCGAGCGCATCGATTGCCGGCTATGCCGGGATGACGACGGTGTTGCAACTGCTGATCGGGCCTTTGTCGGACAGAGTGGGCCGGCGGCCGGTCATCCTGGTGAGTTTCGCGATCTTTGTTCTTGCTTCGCTTGGCTGCTTGCTGGCGAGGGATGTCTGGACTTTTTTGCTCTTTCGCACGATGCAGGCCGCGATCGTTTCCGGGTTCGTGCTGTCGCGGGTGATCATACGGGATACAGAAGCTGCGCAGAAAGCGGCAAGCCTCATGGGCTATCTATCTGTCGCGTGGGCAATCGCACCAATGTTGGCCCCCATGCTTGGCGGAGCGTTCGACCAACTATTCGGCTGGCGCGCGAACTTCTGGGCTTTCCTTGGCTTTGGCGTGGGTATGCTGGCCTTGTGCTGGATCGATCTCGGAGAGACCAACAAGAACCCGTCCGATACTTTCACGAAACAGTTCAAAGCATTTCCCAGTTTGTTCCGGTCTCGGCGTTTCTGGGGCTACTCGCTTTGCATGGCGTTTTCAATGGGCGCTCTCTACGCCTTTCTTGCCGCCGCGCCTCTCGTGGCGACAACGGTGTTTCAGATGTCGCCGGCAACGCTCGGATTTCTATATGGGAAGCACCGCCGCGGGCTTCATTCTCGGCAGTTTTGTCTCGGGGCAATTTGCAGCGCGCTATCGACTCCCAACAATGATGGTTGCCGGCAGGATGGTCGCCTTTGTCGGACTGACGGTTGGACTAGGTTTGCTTCTCGCCGGAATCGTGCACGAAGTCTCTTTGTTTGGCTCTTGTGTGTTTCTCGGCTTCGGCAACGGAGTATCGATGCCGAGCAGCAATGCCGGTGCGATGTCGGTCCGGCCCGAATTGATCGGAAGCGCCGCAGGGCTGTCAGGAGCGCTCACGGGCGCGGGCGGGGCTCTGACGGCCGGGATCACTGGCATTATCCTGCACGAAGCCAACGCAGCATTCGTTCTGCTCGGGATGATGCTTCTGTCGTCGACGATGGCGTTGCTCGCCGCGTTGTTCGTGCTTTGGCTCGACGCTCGTGAAGTCCGAGGGGATTCCAGCTTAGTTGGTGGCGTGGACAGGATTTTTTGGCCTCGGCGGCGGACGTGCTGCAAATCACAGAAGGATGGATTTGCTTCTGGCTTAATCAAACCGTCAGCAGGCACCTGAGCGTCGGCATGAGGCGGGCGCAGGCACCCCTAGCGACAATGGAGAATAGCTCATGTTCGGTTTGTTGCCAGGTCTTGCGGGAGGTCTCGTCGGAGGTCTCCTGAACAATATCTTCAATCAGAATCACAATCACCACAACCATGGCCATCATGGTCACCACGGCCATCATGACCATGGCTGCCACAACCATGGTAACCTCCGTGAAGCCGCCCAGGACTTCCGTGCGGCGCGGGAAGACTTCCGTGATGCCCAGCAGGATTTCTCGCGCGGAGATTTCATCGGCGGCATGCGGGAATATGCCGAAGGACAACAGCACATGGCTGACGGCTACAGCCACCTCGACCGCGGCTACATCTGATAGCCGAAGCAGCGGTGCCACGACGCGGAGATCTTGTCTTCGATCGGGCCTGAGAGCGGGGCAATGAGCTCCCGATAGCAGCGCCCGATCAAGGCAGGATCTTTCGCCGGAAGGACAGCAACACGGCCCCCAAGCCTCAGTGCGAAGGGCAGTTTTTCACAAATCTTGTAACTCTTAAACCAGGAGATGAACGATGTTAGGTGGCATAATGGGTATGATGGGCGGCGGCGGCGGCCCGATGGGCATGATCCAACAGCTCATGCAGTCGGTGCAGCAGATGCAACCGCAGCAGAGCGGCGAGTTCGGCCAGTGCTCCGAGGGCGGCGGCAAGAATGATCCCGCCCAGATGTTCCAGCAGATCCTGCAGCAGCTCACGCAGCAGGGCTAATCCGCGTTACCTACTTGATCTGACATGGCGGTTGCATGCCGAAGGTTCGGCATGCGGCCGCCATTCGGCGTATTCAGAGACGAATTCAGGGCGTCGATGCCAGCCGCGGCATTTGCCATTTTGATGGACGAATTCAAGCCCTTAAGCATCCCGCTTGAGGCCCGTCATGGACGACCAGATGGACCGATGGTAGGTTCAGGTTCGCCCGTCTTCCGCCGTGATCTGCCAGGGTGGGGGAGGCCGCTCGCCCGTTGCAGCAACGGACATAAATGTGCGGCGCATCACAGAAGGGCGGATTTGGTCGTGTCATATTGGGCCGTCAGTAAGATATAGTCAGCTGGAAGGATTTAAATCATGAGCGTGGCCATTACCGCCCAACCCCCGGTCGCCGCCTCTTTGCCGCCGACCGCTTCACCGCAAGCAGCCCAAGGAACTGGCGCCGGCACTGGCGCGACCAGCGAGCAGGGGCTCGTCGACTTTTTCGCTCAGGCCCGCGTGGACGCCGCCAATGGAAACGTGGCACAGGCGTCCAATTCCGCAGCTTCGAGCGGAGAGATGCTCGGGAAGTTGCGTGAGTTCGTCGAGAAGGCGAATCAATCTGATGCGACGAACCGCGCCACGAGAGCCAAGCAGAGGGTAGCTGCCGCCGAGGCCAAGATAGAGCTTGCCAGCCTCGACACGCTTGGCTCGCTCAGCAAATCCAACTCCCTCTCCCAATTCAACCCGATCGGCCAGTCTGGCTCATTCGGTCAGCTTGCCTCCCTCAATCAGTTTACCTCCGTCGGCCTGCCTCCAGGACCGGCGTCGGCATCGCTGGGGCCCGGCCCAGGCCTGGAGGGCAAAGGCCGCTTGTCGGCGATGGCCGACAAGATGACCAACGACCTCATGGATTCCGCGATCCATCAGATGTGGACGCGGGTGGTGATTTATGGGACCAATTCGGTAACCAAGAACGTGATGAGCCTGCTCAAGGGGCAGTGACGAAGGGAAATTCCGTGAGCGCCGCCTTGCTCCGTTCTTCATTGCCACGCTGGGTACAGCGGGCCCTGGTATTGCTTGTCGCGTTGCTGCTCTCGGCCTGCGAGGCGGAGCTGTACAACAATCTCGATCAGCGCCAGGCCAACGAGATGATCGCGACCTTGCAGCAGCGCGGGATCGCCGCGCAGCGCGTGGCGGTCAAGGGCGGTCAGTACACGGTCGTGGTCGACAAAGGGCGCTTCGCCGAATTCTATCGCCGTCCTCAAGGAAGCTGGTCTCCCCAAGCAGGAGTTCCAGAACATGGGGCAGGTCTTCAAGAAGGATGGCCTCGTCTCCTCGCCCATGCAGGAACGCGCGCAGATGATTTTTGCGCTGAGCCAGGAGCTTTCGCGCACGGTTTCGGAAATTGACGGCGTCATGTCCGCCAGGGTTCACCTCGTGCTGCCGGAAAATGATCCGCTGCGCCAGCAACTCGTGCCTTCGTCGGCGTCGGTCTTCATCCGCCATCGCAGCGACATGTCGGTAGGCAATCTGGTGCCCCAGGTGAAGATGCTGGTGGCCAACGGCGTCGCTGGTCTGTCCTACGACAAGGTATCGGTTGTCCTCGTTCCGGTCGACGCGCAGAAGGCAAGTCAGAACCAGGATCTCGAAATGGTCTCGTTTTTCGGCGTGTGGATGCAGCGCGACAACCTGGCGCAGGCGATGTGGATGTTCTTCGGCCTCGTCGCGCTGGTTCTCCTGCTCGCAGGTGCGCTCGCCTTCGTCTTCTTTCGCCAGCGCGGACGCGTCTATGCATTGGGTTCTCGCCGCGCCCGGTTCCGTCGAACTTGGTGAGCACGACTTCGCCTAACGTGGTGAAGTCGGGTTCGTCGAACGTGGTGAAAGCGTCGTGAGCACTGCGAGCGAAAGCACCGGAGCAGATGCCGGCTGGGATGCGTTCGTGACGCAGCCGGCCCTCTACATCGAGCCGTCGCGGCTCGCCGTGTGCTTCGACGGAATGGTGGGTCCCGAATTGTGCGCGCGGCTCAGGGCCTCACGCCGCCTCGAGGAGCGGCTGTCGGGCCTCGTCCATACGCGCTACGGGCTGGCGCGCACGATTGCGGCCGCGAACGTGAGTGACACCGACCGTTGGATCGCGCTTTGCTCGTCCGAACAGCTGGCGGAAGTCGTGCGCCGCGCCGGAGCAATCTATTGGGCGAACAGTATCGCCAATACCATCCGGGCGGCGGATGCGGCGGCGTTCGATGCCGCGCTGGGTGAGGCGCTGTGCGTCGTAGCACTCGCCAATCGCGATCTTTCCGGCCCGATGCAGCCGCTCACACCCTACGATCAGCTCGGTCGGCGTGTGACGGAGGATGGCTTGCGCTGCCTTGGCGCATGGTGCAAGGCGCAGAGCCCCGGTGTCGGCCTGCGCGTCAGCCTCAAGCTTGCGCCCCATCCTGCGCTCGACGATGCGGTGAATAGCCCCTTTGATGAGTTCGGCCCGGCGATTGTGCGCCGAGCGGCCGGCTGAGGTTGAACACAATGGTGGACAGAGTGAACTCGGTATCCTTGAATCGACAGCCGCCGGCGGATGGTCCGACGACGGGCTCGGTTCTCAATGCCAGGGATGTGAAAGCCTGGCAGGACGCTTTTGAGTTCCTGAACCACGCCGAGAAGCAGATCGCCGAAGAAAAAACCCAAGCGGAGGAAGCCGCCTCCCGCCTCTATGAGGCCGAGCGTACCAGGGGCTACGAGGACGGCAAGGCGGAGGCGACCAGGCTCATTACCGAGACGACCCTGAAAGTGGACCGCTATCTTCAGTCGATCGAGCCGCAAGTTGCCAAGCTCGCCATGAGCGTCGTCGATCGTGTCCTCGGCAATTTTGACACCCGCGACCTTGTCGCCGCCGCTGCCGCACACGCCATCGTCGATTTGCGTCGCGAGAAGGGTCTGACGGTCTCGGTTCACCCCGACGTCGTCGATAGCGTCTCCAAGGAGTTCGCCCGCCTCGGCCTCAGCGGGCGCATGGAAGTGACGATCGAGGGCAATCCGGCTCTCGACCGGACCGCATGTATCATCGCCAGTGATCTTGCCGTCGTCGATGCCAGTGTCAAAACGCAACTGGCCGCGATCGCCGCCGCGATCGGCGCCGTTTAACGAGGCGGGACGCCATGACCGCCGAACGCTTCAGTATCGACGACCGTCTCACCTCCGTCCTGCCTAGCCTGTATGAGAAGATACGCGACAGCGCGCCACGGTCGCGCAAAGGGCGGGTCCGCCGCCTCCTGGGCGTCATCATCCATGCCACCGCGAGCGGGGCGCGCATCGGCGAACTCTGCCATCTGGTCGACCCGGAAACCGGCCGGCGCGTCATGGCCGAGGTGATCGGTATCCTTGACGACGTCGCCGTGCTGACGCCGATCGGCGACCTGTTCGGGCTTTCCAGCATGACCGAGGTGATTCCCACCGGCACCGAGTTGCTGGCCCCGGTGGGAGACCGGCTGCTTGGCCGCGTGATCAATGCACTGGGCGACCCGATCGACGGCCAACCTCTTCCGGCCGACATTGAGACCCGTCCGGTTACCGGAGCACCACCGGCGCCGCTCAGCCGGGGTATCATCCGCGATCCAATTCAGCTCGGCATCCGTGCCATCGACGGTCTCATCACCTGCGCGCGCGGACAACGCGTCGGGATTTTCGGCGAAGCCGGCGGCGGCAAGTCCACCCTGTTGGCCGACATCGTCCGCGGCACCGACGCGGATGTGGTCGTCGTCGCGCTTATCGGCGAGCGCGGACGTGAGGTACGGGAGTTCCTCGAAGATCAGCTTGGACCGGAGGGTCGCAAACGCGCGGTCGTCGTGGTCGCGACGTCAGACAGCCCGGCCATGGAGCGCGTCAAGGCTGCCTATGCGGCGACAGCGATCGCAGAGCATTTCCGCGATGAGGGCAAGCAGGTGTTGCTGCTCATGGACAGCCTCACCCGCTTTGCGCGCGCCCAGCGAGAGATCGGGTTGGCGGCAGGCGAACCGCCGACGCGGCGCGGCTTCCCGCCGTCTTTGTTCGCCGCACTCCCGCGTCTCGTCGAGCGCGCCGGCCTGGACGCAGGCGGCGGGTCGATCACCGGCATGTACACCGTGCTGGTCGAAGGCGAGATCTCTCTTGATCCGGTCGCCGAGGAGGTGGTGTCTTTGCTTGACGGCCATATGGTCCTCTCGGGCGAACTCGGTCGCCGCAACCATTTTCCCGCGATCGACGTGTTGCGCAGTCGCAGCCGACTGATGGACGCGACAGTGCCGCCGCAGCACCGCGACGACGCGGCCCGCATGCGCCAGCTCATGGCAAGCTACGCCGACGTCGAACTCCTCCTGCGTGTCGGCGAGTACCAAAAGGGCAGCGACCCGTTGGCGGATGAGGCGATCGCCAAGATCGACGCCATCAATGCGTTCCTTCGCCAGAAGATGCACCAGCACGAGTTGATCGACGAGACGCGACGGCGGATGCACGAGATTGTCTCCCAGGTCGGCAGCCAGCCGCAGCCTCTATGACGAACGCACGCGCCATCGCCCGTCTTCTCGACCTGCGACGCTTGCGGGAGCGGTCGGCGCTCAATGCGCTGACCCAGTGCGAGGGCGACTGCCGCCGTGCCGAACAGCAAATCGAGGCGTCACGCAATGCCATCGCGCACCATCTGGACCAGGCGCGCACGCACGAGCAGGACAAGCGCCGGGCGCTGGTCGGCCGGGCCGTCTCAATGGCGGAGATTACCCGTCTGCAGGGCGATCTCGACGCCATGGCGGCAATGACCATGCAGTTGCGCCAGGTCGAGGAGGAATCCCGAACGGCGTTGCACGATGCCGAGCAGGCGCGTGACGCCGCCCGCGAGCGCTACCGTCTTTGCCAGCGGGCGGTGACCAAGCTCGATGGCCTGGCCGAGCAGGAGCGCCGTAAAGCGGAGCGGCTCGAGGGAGCCTATGCCGAGGCCGATCTCGAGGAGCGCGCCATCATGGCCGCTGCGTCGGCTTCAGAACAGAGCTGGGCTTGAGGCAAGGTGTTCGCGCAGCAGACCATACCGGCGTTCAGTGATGCCGGTCACGCCCTGCCGATGGCCCCGGATGCAGAGATGCGGCTGGCGCTCGACGATGTCACGCTCGCCGATCTACAATGTCAGCCGGACAATGCGGCGACAGCCGTCAGTGGTTCTTTCTTGGAGTGGAGCATGGGCAATCCGACAGAGTTCTCCGGCCCGGCCGGCCTGCACGATTCGGACCTGGACGACTTGCCGGTGCGGCTCGTCTTCGAAGTCGGCCGCGTCGAGCTTTCGCTCGGTGAGCTGCAGCGCCTGGCGCCGGGCGCGCTGGTGCCGCTGGGCCGCCCGCTCGACGAGCCGCTCGACATCATGGCCAACGGCAGGCGGCTCGGTCGCGGCACGTTGGTGCAAATCGGGGAAAGTCTCGGTGTACGAATTGTGAGCCTTGCCAGCAATGAATGACGCTCCCAGCACAGTTGGCCTGATCATCTTCATGACGGCCCTCGGGCTGTTGCCGTTTATCATTGTAACGATGACGGCCTTCCTCAAGATCTCGGTGGTGATGTTCATCGTCCGCAACGCCATCGGCCTGCAGCAGACACCGCCGACCCTGGTGCTGTATTCGATCGCCCTCATTCTCACCGTTTTCGTCAGCCTGCCGCTGGTGGAAGACATCTCCAATCGCCTCGCCGCGCGGCCGCTCGATGTCTCTTCGCTCGATAAGCTCCAGGCATCGGCCAATGTGGTGAAAGAGCCGGTCAAAGCCCATCTCATGCGCTATGCGAAACCCGGCGAGCGCGAGTTCTTCCTTTCGGCCACCGCCCGCATCTGGCCGCCGGCGACCCGCGCCAATGTCAAGGACGACGACTTCATCATTCTGCTGCCGTCTTTCGTCAGCTCGGAGCTCACGCGCGCATTCGAGATCGGCTTCCTGCTCTTTCTGCCGTTTTTGGTCATCGACATCATCGTCTCGAACATTCTCATGGCGATGGGGATGATGATGGTCTCCCCGACGCTGATATCCTTGCCGCTCAAGCTGTTCCTGTTCGTCGCCGTGGACGGCTGGTCGCGCCTCATGCATGGTCTCATCCTGAGCTATGGGTAAGGCGCGACGCGGCACATCGAGGACATCCCAATGAGACGTCCATGCTCGATAGCATCCTCGCGAAGGTCAACGAGGCGCTCATGATCATCCTGATCGTGTCGTCGCCCGTGCTGATCGCGGCCGTCGTGATCGGATTGCTGGTCGGGTTGCTGCAGGCGCTGACCCAGATCCAGGACCAGACCTTGCCGCAGGCCGTCAAGCTCGTCGTCGTGCTGGTCCTCATGATCCTGCTGGGCCCGGTGTTGTCGCAGCAGGTTGCGAACCAGGCATCTGGAATCTTCGACGCTTTTCCCATCATGACGCGCTGAGCCGATGCAGGAATGCCGGAATGGAGTTGATTGGCGATCCGTTCAAGCCGTTGGAGCCCTACATTTTTGCGGCTGCGTTCGCGCTCGCCCGGATGCTCGCCGTGATGGCTGTCTTCCCGGTGTTCGACCGCCTCGGCGTGACCGGTTTTGTACGCAACTCCATTGCCGTCGTGATCTCGATCCCCCTCATCCCGATGATTGCGGCTCACCTCGAGGGCGAGCAGCTCAACCTCGGGCTGATCGTCGCTCTGCTGCTGAAGGAGGTCGTCGTCGGCCTCATCGTGGGCCTCGTGCTGGCCGTGCCGCTGTATGCAGCAGAGGCCGCCGGTGACATCCTCGACCTGCAACGCGGGTCCTCGTCGGCCACCCTCAGCGACCCTCTCGGATCATCCCAATCCGCCATCACGGGCACACTGCTCGCGCTTGTCGTCATCGCGCTCTATTTCGCTTCCGGCTGCTTTGACCTGACGTTGCGAGCGATCTACGACAGCTATGGCATCTGGCCGGTTCGCCGCATCCTGCCGCTGTTCAGTCGCGAAGCCGGGGGCCTGCTTCTCAGTCTGCTCGATACCATGGTCTCGACCGGCCTCATGCTGGTCGGTCCGGTCGTGGTTTGCCTGCTGTTGGTCGACCTTCTGTTCGCGCTCATCGCGCGGGCCGCACCGTCGCTGCAGCCCTTCTACCTCTCGATGACCGTGAAGAACCTCGTGTTCTCGCTCGTGCTCGTGCTCTACGGTGCCTTCCTGATCGGCTACATGAAGAACGGCCTCGTCGTCTTCCTCGACGTGAAGCCGCAACTCGAGGCCATCGGGCCGCGCTGATCGCGTTTCGCGAACACCGTTCACTGACGCGGCACGTGGACGCGCGGCGGGCGCCGCGCGTCGTCTCAGCCGATCGTCACGGGTGCTTCGGCCCGCCGCTGCCATTGGCCGGCGCGGCCTGGCTCTGGGCCGGCGGGGGCGGCGGCGGCGGGATCAGCACTTCGCTCCGGCGCATCGCGTCCAGCTCGGTGGAGCGGCGGATCGAGTTGACCGCCGGATCGCCCGTGCTCGGCAGGTTCGCCGTGGCCGCGGACGAGTACCTGAACCCGTTCGGATCCTGGCCGTGGTACACCTCGCTGGTCATCTGCTTTACCGTCGCGTCGAGGTCGGCCTGCGTCACGCCCGTCTTGGCATTGCTCGGGCTTCACCTGACGGAAGTCCTCGTTCGACGTGACCCAGGTCGTGCCGTCGGGCGCCTTGAACACGCCGAGCATGTGGCCGATGCCGCCCCCGTGCTGCACGTCGACGCTGCCGACCGACTTGAACCCGGCCGCGGTCAGCAATCGTGTCTGCGTATACAACTTGCTCTCGCAGTCGCCGACGTAGCGGCCCGCGCGCGTGCCCTTCGACGTCACATCGCTCCACTGGTCGGGCGAGTGTGTTGTGAGCGGCGTGATGATGCGACGGGCGGGTGCGTCCGGCGATTTGTGGGCGAGCGCGGCCGTTGCCGCCTTCTTCGCGTCGGCCATCGATCCGAACTCGTGGACCTTGCCCGCGCGGTCCTTGTAGAACGCGTGCGGGTTGGGGTTGGCATCATAGACCGGATCCGTCTTGCCGGCCGAGCTGTAGTGCATGATCATGCCGCCGGTGATGTCGCTGGCGGCCTGCATCACCTGCTGCGATGTCGGCTGCGGCTTGCCCTTCGGCGGGTTGGTGAGATCGCGCATGTACTGCGTCACCTGCGTCTCGGTCGGCGGGTTCGACACGCCGCCCGGCGCCGATGCGAGGCGATTGATCATCTTCGCGTTGGCGGCGAAGCCGTTCATGTCTTTCAGCGCCTGGTTGCCGTTCTTGCCCCAATCGATGGCGCCTGGCTGCCAGCCGCCATCGGGCAGGGCCTTCACCGACGTGGCGCCGAGCAGGATGGCGCTGGTCGTGCCGGCTTGGCTGACTTGTCCGCCCGGCGCGCTCAACGGAAAGCCCAGTGTACTCAGTTCGGCCTCGGCCTTCTTGTAGTCGCCGGCCTTCAGCGCGTCGGTGGCGTTCTGGAAGTGCTTCTGCGCGTCCTGCAGTTGCTGGTGATCGACCGGGCTGCGCGTGACGTTGAAGCTCTGCACGCGGCGGTTCATCGCCTCCATCTGCGCCACATCGATCGGCTTTCCCGGCTTGGCCGGCGCCGCCGTCTGCGGGGCCGCGGTGCTGCCCGCACCCTGCGACTGCTGCAGCGGCACGCCCTGCTTGCCCGTCGGGGCGAGGTTGATGGGCGGCCGGCCCGCAAGGATGATGGGGTTCGAATTCGCCGTACTCTTTGACTGCGGTGAACTAGTGCTCGAGGTGGTCGAACGGTCGACCGCCTCCTTGAATTCCTTCACCTGTTTGGAAGAAGCCGTGCCGGTATTCGTCGGGGGAGGGTTTGTGGTCTTGACCGTATCGGTCGCGCCGGGGACGCTCATGTGATGCTGCCTTTCAGAGCCTGTTTCCATAACTGTTGCGTTCGTCGTCCCTCTTTCATTGGTGTTCGATTGCCGAGCGAAGGGATGTGATGAAAATCACGTCTATGGAGAGGAGCCGGTCGGACAGTGGTTGCGTGAGCGGAAAATCGCGTCGACGTTATGCGTCGATCGTATTTTTCGGCCTGTCCAAACCTGTGGCTGTAGTCGATTGCCGGGCGAAGGAGACAAGAAGATGCGATCATGACGCGATTCCTTCAAATCGCATCATGATCTAGCAAGGCCCCTCAACGGGAGCGGAAGCGGCTTTTCATCATCCCGTCGCCATCAGGCGCCGGCAATCCGCGCACATGCGGGGAAGCGTCGAAGCTTCCCCGGCGAGATTTCAGCAGTGGTCATTAGTTAGTGCGAGCCGGAGTCCGACGGTCCCGCGGGCACGTTACCCCAGAGTAGCGGCTCGCCGCTCTGTACCCACATCTCTTCGCTCACCTGCACGCGTCCATCCCGCGTGGTGAATGCAGCGGGTGCCGGATCCTTGGTGCCTGGATTCGCATGCTGCCACTGGCGCAGATGCTCCGCCTGGGTCATGCTCCAGCCGATCCGTCCCTGATCGGCATTGAACACGTCGTACACCTGCTCGTTGCTCAGCTTGGCTCCGCTTCGCTTCGGAATACTCGGAATTTCCGGCGGAGGTCCTTCCGGTGGCGTTCCTACCTTCCGATAAATCGCGCCCGGCAACGTTTTGCCCCTGCCTGCAACGATATTTTTGCCGTCCGCGGGGCGCCCGCCGCCGGATCCGCCGCCGGCGCCTTCGGACCGGGAGCGGGAGGCTTCATCGGCGGAGGATTCCCGACGAGCGTTCCTTTTTCGCCCATGGCGGGATTCGGCCCGGTGAATGGTTTTGGCGCTGGAGGCGGCGACTCCACGATTGTATTTGAGGGCTTGGGGCCACCGCCGCCCGGGTTGCTGACCGGTGGTCTTGGCGGCGGAGGCGGCGACTCTACGATTGTATTCGAAGGCTTGCGGCCGCCACCGCCCGGGTTGCCGGCACCGGGGCCGCCATTGCCCCGGCTGCTGCGGGCACTGATCGGTTCCTGCCAGGCGGAACGCGGCTCTATGCCGCCGCCCATGTAACGCGGCGTGAATCGGCCAGCCCCGCCCACCATGCTTATCATTCCAATTTGTAACTCGTCCCAGTGCTTGATGTATTCCTGCCACGCCTGTCGGACTGGAAGCCCTTTTTCCAGCATGAGCCAGCGCATCGTGTCGGCACCTGGCTTGTTTGTCAGATCCAGTTTCGTTTCTTCGTGTTTGTAATAACCGGCGTGTCCGGTTTTCCCGTTGCCTTCGACGCGGACGATGTGTCCGTCCTGTTCCCAAACAAAAACGTCGGGGCCAAACTGTTTCGCGTTGGCAGGTACGGTCTGATTCTGAAGGTGCGCCTTGATGCCGTCCGGCAAACCCGGTGCGATCGCTTCCTTGGCATATACGTTCGAATCCTGGAGCGCCTTGGCTGCCGGCGTTTTCAGCTCCGCGAAGCCATCCAGCATCTGCACCTGCCAGGTTGCGGTGGGCTCCTTTCCCACCGGGATCAGGCGCACCTGGTCATCGCGCACGCCTTTTTCGAAAAACGTATCCTTCACCTGGGCCGCGGTCTTCGGCTTGTCGAAAGCAACTTCGTAGCCAGGCCCGGGCTGCACCATGCGCCGGTAGATTCATATGCGGTGATTGTCCCACGTCGAGCGCGTAGTGCTTGTTGATGACGAATCCCATGTCGTTTTTCAGATCGCGGCGCGGCGGTTCTGCTTTGGTGGTGCTGAATGCCTTTGCTCCGCCAACCCAGGAGAACGTAACGTCCGCTTCCGGGTAAAACATTTCTCCCGGCATTTTGCTGCGCGTCGATACCGTTTCGGTATGACTGTTCATGTGAGTGACGACGTCCTGCTTCGCATGGATGTTATTGCGATATTGGACGGTCCATTGGTTGCCTTTTCCCTCCGTCAGCGTTGCGCCGTCCGGCACCTTGCCGCGTTGAAACAGGATGGCCGCCGCCTGATCCTTGGTGATTTTCTTGGAGAAATCGAAGGTCATTTCGGCTTGGGGTTTCGTGATGTCCTGCTTCGTCGTGAGCTTTGCGCTGATCTGTTCGCCCGGCTTCAAGCCGGTTGCGTCCTGGCCGAGAATGGGATCGCGCGCACCGGCGCCCGCTGTTTTTGCATCGGTTGCCGACGGCGATGCTCCGTTGCCGGGCGCCGCGGATTTCGAATCCTGCGTCGGCGCCTGTGACTTGGATCCCGCGGGTTTCAGCGCATTGAGCACCTGGTCTGTTGTTGAAGTGCCGCCTGCCTTGTCGGAATGGTGAGAAAGCCGGTAGTGAAATTGCTGCGTGAGCGGATCGTGACTTTTGCGATCCTTGAGCCGTTCGTGCAGGGCCTTTTTTTCGGCGTCCGGCAAGTCCGCGATCGTCTTTCGCAGCTCCGCCACCTTCGCATTTTCGTCGAGGTGAGGATTGTTCAGAATCCCCGTCATTCGATTGTCTACGGTTGACGTTTTTGTCTCGCCACCGCGGACTTGAGAATTGCCGTTTTCCTGGCTGAGCGCGTCGGCGAATTTCGCGTGAGCCGAGCTATCGGCAGCCTTCGGCGCCTGATAGGCATTGCCGGCGCGATTGGCGGGCGCACCTACCGTGCCGTTTTCTCCACTTCCCATGTCCTTCTCCCGTCGAGCGTTCCCATCTATTCCGATGGTATAGGGGTGCGCGCGGGAAACTGTTTGTGTCGTAGCGCACAGACAGATGGACCAGGACTGTTGAAGCGGCACGCCTGCGCCTGCTTTCGATGACAAGGATTGCAACCGTTGGCGTTGCCACGGCGTCACCGCCATCGATGGTGTTCAGATTCGCGCCGCATCTCGTGCACGCCATCGACTTTGCTGGAGCGCGCCTGGATCGACCTTGCCCTCGATCTCCAGCGCGCCCGTCAGGTAGAAGCCGCGCAGGCTGCTGCTCGTCTGGCGATAGCCGATCTTGCGAAGCGCGGCGGCCTTCAGGAAGCGAGCCTGCCAGTCGTCGCGGTTGATGCGGATGAGCGGGGTGGTCAGTTCGGCCGCCCATTGCGGATCGCCGGCGAAGAAGGCGCGGTCCGCCTCGGCAAAAACCTTGTCGCGGCCGCCCATCATCTCGACGGTGCGGCGCGCCTTTTCAAGCCTCGGTGTCGGCTCCAGTTCGGCCGGGTCGCCGTTCCACCAGCTGATCAAGCCACCGTAGACGTTGCGGGTGCTGACGTGGACGTTGCCGTAATATTCGATGCCCCATGGTTCGACCTGGACCTCCTTCGGCAGCCTGACCGTCTCGGCCATCTCGTCGGGCGTGTATCCCATGTTGATGAGCCGGATGCTCTGGTCGAGCACGTATTGCATCGCATCGCGGTATTTCGTCAGCATGCCCTGCACCTTGTCGGCGCCGGTGACGGTCTGGCCGTGGCCCGGCACCAGATATTCCGCGTTGAAGGCGCGTACCCGGTCAATCGCGGTGGCCCAGCGGTCGATGTCGCGCGGCCTTGTGCCGCGCAGCGAGTGGAGCTGCGGGAAGGTCGGGCCCTGCACCTCGTCGCCGATGAAGACGACGCGCTGTTCGGGCAGGTAGATACCGATGTGGCTCGCCGCCTCGCCACCGGTGTGGAAGAACTGCATCCGGTAGCCGGCGATTGTCATCTCCGTCACCCGGTCGCGGGGCACGAAGGTGTTGGGCGCGATAAAGCCATTCGTCCCCACGACTTTGAAGCCGCAGCAGCCGATGTGGTAGTGGGTGCCTTCGGCATCGGGGGGCAGCGCCACACCATACATGTAGCTGGCGCGCAGCCCCATGATCGGCCCGGTGGCGCCGTTCTCCTGCTCGTTCTCACTCATGAAATTGTCGGCGGCGATGATCTTCACCTTGCCGCTCGCGGCGTCCTCGCGGCTGACGAAGGCGGTGGTGCCGGCGGTGTGGTCGGCGTGGTGGTGGGTGTAGACGACGGCGACGACCGGCTTTTTCGTGAGGGTGAGCATCAGCTCGCGGGCGCGCTCCGCATGCTCGACGCCGACGCTGGTGTCGATGAGGACGACGCCGCTATCGCCTTCGAGGACGATGACGTTGCCGATGCCGCCGTTCGGCGTGTTGATGCTCCAGATATTGTAGGGGCCGACCTTGATCGCTTCTTCCTTGAAGTAGCGCGCATGATCGATGAAGTTTTGCGGCGCCGAGAACGGCACGAAGTATTTTTCAGGGCGGGGCGGCGGGTCGGCTGCGATGGAAACGCCCGACGCTGAAAAGAGCGCTGAGAGACCGCGAACAGCGTAGTTGTGACCTTGATCCGGCACATGGGCAGAGATCCTCCCTTTGTTGCTCGAAGCGACGGGGCCTGCCTTGCGGGCGGCACCCTCTGTTCGTAGCGGCTACGCCCTTATTTCCTCGATGTTCGGCAACACCCACGCCTTCTCAAATAGCGGCCTCTCCGGGCCATAAAAGCGGAAAAGGACTTCGAACTTTCCATCGGGGCGCGTCGGCACCCAATTCGCCTCCTTGCCCGTCAGCGCTTTGGGTCCAAAATAGAGATCTACCGATCCATCGGCATTCGACTGTAGCCCCGGACTCTGCGACGAACGGCCGGCATGGGGCACCTCGCGGATGAGGGCATGGGTAACGCGGTCGTAGACGGTTGCCGACCAGTACTGGCTGACCGGCGCGTTTGCAGGCACATTGAGGCGATAGGTCTTGCCGCCGTCAAACGCGTTGCCGGCCTTGTCGTCGATAACCATTAGATAGAACTGGCCCTCGCCCAGACGTTTCGGCGTGAAAAATATGTAGGTGAACAGCAGACCGCGATCGTCGATCGGATAGACGTTTGGATCGGCGTAATGCGATTGTACCGCCTTGACGAACACCGGCGACGCGGGGAAGGCCCACCGGCTGCCCGCCGCGAAGTAGGTTTCGAAAAGCTTGGTGAACCACCCGTCGAGCAGCGCATGAGCCTCGCTTGGCGGCCTCGTCCAGCGTCTTGCGCATGTCGGCACTTGGCGAAAACGGCTTGCCCTTCTCAATGCCGATCGTCCTCAGCGTGTCGATTACCGCGCGATCACGCTGCAGCCACGGCTCGACCTGCACCACGCGGTCGAGCGCATTCGAAGAAGCGGACGTCGTAGGGGATTGTCGCGTCATAGAGGACACCGCGCGCGTCGATGTAGGCCGTCGGCGGCGGGTTTGCCGCCTGTGACAACGGATAGAGCTTGATCCGTTTGCCGTACTCGACCGCCTTGGCGAGGTCAGCGTCGCTGCCACTCCTGAGGATCGATCGCAGCAGCGCGTACCCCTTATAGGTGAGTGACGGAAGGGCGATATAGCCGTCCGGAATCTTCTGCGCGTAGCCTGGCGGGAGAATGAGATATTTCCCGCCCTTGCCCGCATCGACGCCCGCCGGTCCGACATCCTCGAGCGGCATTTGCCAGGCATCCATGATGGTGCCGTTAATGACTCCGTCATCGGCTGGTGGAATCTCCAGCACGAGCGGACCAACGTCCCGGGTGTCGAAGTAGGGGGTGAGGTAGATTACATCGGTGTTGGGAGTAAGCGTCTGGTTCTTCCAGTCGAGCAGGCGGGACCAGTAGAGCATCTGGTTGGCGCGGGCCTTCGTCTCGCGCACCATGGCCTGGTACATGAGATCGAGATTGACCGCCGGCATTCCCCAGATCATCGCCTCGATGGCGCGCCGCTCGACGATATCGCGAGCAAGCATCGCTGGCGGGGACGCAACGGGTTGCTGAGCGTGGGCGGAACCTCCATCGAGAAGCAGGCGACCTGCGAGATCGAGAGTAGCGAGCACGGGAATGGACTGAACAAATTGACGTCTGTTCGTCATGAACCGCTCCCTGAATGATGCACGATTGAGAAAATATTCCGCTGTGATCTGCTCCGGGATAGCCTGGTAATCGCTTGTTTTGCGGCAGCCCAGCGCTGCCGGCTATGCAGATTCAACTGATTTGGGTTGCGGTCGGCGGGACGTTCGCTGGTGTCCCAATACGATCCTAGCCAGGGAGAAAGTCAGCCGCCCGGCGACTTCTATGGTGCTGCTGACGCAACTGAAGATAGGTGTTGGGGCTCATGCCGATGAATTCCGCGCAGTAGGTCCGAAACGTGCGCTCGGGAACCCCGATGATCTCGCAGAGTTCCGGCATGCTACGATTTTCGGTTGTTGCGATCGCGCGTTCGAATTTCGCCATGACCTCGACCCGGCGCCGTCGAGCTTCAATGTTCTCGCGCTTGCGTTTGACGTCCAGGCAACTCACGAGCGCGTGCAGGAGTTCGTTCTCGAGAGATCGAGCCACCTCTTCATGCGCCAGCATTTCCGGCCTGGTCTCGGCCAGACGACAGGCCGTTCCGTGCAGCCGGCGTAAGCGCGTGGCGACCTTGCCGGGAGGCCGCAACACGCAGCCCACCTGCGGGACGACGATTTCCGCACCGGCCACCGAGCGTCCGAGGTCCGCCAATCTGGGTTGCGTGATCGAAATGTAACCCCAGCAATTCGCAGTACTTGTCCGATCGTGGGTGCAGCCGCCTCTGCTGTGAAAGACAATGTCTCCGGATTGGAGCGCCAACCCGGTCCAGACCGGATGGAAAATGGCGTTCAACGAAAAGGCGACATGAATTCGCTCAGGCTCCAATGAGAGATACGCGATGCGCGGCAGATTTTCTTCGGCCTTCAGCAGACGTATGTGCGGCAACTCCACGTGTGTCAGGCGAGCCTTGAATGAACCTTGGCCGGTAAAGTGAAGCTGCAGCTCCGCATCGGGAAAATTCGCCTGATAGCGATCAGGCCTGACGAAGTTCGTTGTGCCACTGCAGGACATGCGGCGGGCCTCCTCCGACGGGCATGTTGGTTCGGTCGGGGTTCCCATCGACGCAGTGTGCGCAGTCCGGCCGAACAGCGCTATGCAGATTCAGCGGCTGGAAGGGCGAAGGGATTACCGTCGGATCCCGGCAATTCCCTCGGCGGTCGATGCAGCGAGGCCAAGGGCAATTCGCCGAACAGCCGCCGGTAGGCGACTGAAAAACGGCCAAGCTCCCAGAAGCCGAAGTTCATTGCGACTTCGGTTACAGTCGTTGCTCCGGGAGTGGCCCGCAGCAGCGCGCGACGAACCAGATGCATTCGTCTGAGCCAGAGGTAGCGCATCGGCCCCATTCCGAGATGCTCCTGACAAACGACCCGGAGGACGGTTTGCGACGCGCCGACAGCCGCACAGACTTCGGCAAGGTACGAAGGACGATCGGGATTCTCGGCGAGGAACTGTTCGAACCGCGAAATAATTGCCCGGTGATGCCGGCCACCAGAGGTCAGCTCAGCCGGCGAGCTTTCGGCAAGGCAGACGATCATGGCGTGCAACAGGGCATTCTCCAGCGCACGCGCGAGCTCGGCATTGTCGAGTACCGTCGGGCTGGTCCTGGCAAGCCAGCCGGCGACGTTGTGAAGCGCCCTCAACCGGTCCATGTTCTGGATATTTGGACGTACCAGGTGCGTAGCCTTTGGCGGGACCATGTCGCGCCCCGTAATCGCAAATCCCATCGTCGCCAGATCGTCGTTCGTCAGCGACATGCTGCCCCAACGGGTAGGCCCTTCGCTCCGGTGATAATGGGTGGCGCTGGGGGAATATGCGACAATGTGGGAAGGAGAGACTTCCAGCCCTGTATGCCGAATGGATGCCTGCGCCAATTCGGTATGGAAGAAGATCGGAGACCGGGTTGCAGGATTCGCGGCGTGCGATATTCGCGGCAGGCTTTCGTGGCTCCGCAACATCCACAGTCGACTGAAATCGACCCGCGTCAACTCGGCGCGAAACTCACCCTTCGCTTTCAGGACGATCTGAACATCGGCCGCCCGGATCGTTCTTTGATAGGAAAATGGATCCGAGAACTTCCAGTGGTTGGATTGGACCATCGCGCCAGCGATCCATTGCGGTCGCGAGCCGGCGCCATTTCAACCGAGAGGTTTTGGTGTGTCTTCGCACCGGGCCCATGGGCGGCGAATGGCGCGACGATGAAACTGTGCCGCTGATTTGCCCGACATGTCAAACTGTTTTCGCGGGGGAAAAATGGTTGATGCGAGCGACCACCTGGCTACTGTGCATGGGGTTGTTTTCGATATTTTTGTTTGGGGGCGGGGGTGGTCGGCTTGCCGAACGAGTGGTCGCGGCACCGGCCCGCCTTCGCCCTGCGGGCTTCGGCGCGGCAGCCTTCACTCGCTTCGCTTTGAGTTCGTGGCACTGGCTCGCCTAGCCGAAGCTCGCGACGCGAGCGAAGGCTGGTGGGCCCGGCAGGACTCGAACCTGCAACCAGACCGTTATGAGCGGCCGGCTCTAACCATTGAGCTACAGGCCCCGCCGCGAGCGGCCGAAACGGCGGCCGGCAACGGTGCCGGCATCGTTTACAGGGCCGATCGGCGATCCGGCAATCCCGGGCTCAATCGACCGAAACGCCGGCGAATTCCACCACCTTGCGCCATTTCTCGGTCTCGTCGGCGACCAGTTTGCCGAATTCGGCCGGGGTCATCGGCTTCGGCAGGCCGCCGACCTCGGCGAGCCGCGCCACCAGCTTGGGGTCCTTCAGCGCTTCGCCGATCGCCTTGTTGAGGGTGGCGACGATTTCGGGCGGCGTGCCCTTCGGCGCGGAGATGCCGTAGAAGCCGACCGATTCGAATCCCGGCACGGTCTCGGCGATCGCGGGAACATCCGGCACGGTCGGCCAGCGCTGCGGCGAGGTGACGCCCAGCGCACGCACGGTGCCGCCCCTGGCCTGTTCGAGCGCGGAGGGCAGGTTGTCGAAGATCAGCTGCACCTTGTCGGAGATGATGTCGGGAAAGGCGATCGCCGAGCCGCGATAGGGCACATGCTGCATGTCGCACTTGGTCATCGCCTTGAACAGCTCGGCCGACATGTGCACCGAGGTGCCGTTGCCGGAAGAGGCATAGGAGATCTTGCCGGGGTTCGCCTTGCAGTAGTCGATGAACTCCTGAACGGTCTTCACCGGCATGGCGTTCGACACCACCAGCATGTTGGTGAGCTGCATGATGCTCGCCACCGGCGTGGTGTCGCGCAGGAAGTCATAGGGCAGCTTCTTGTAGAGCGAGGTCGAGATCGCGTTGTTGGGGGCGACGAACAGCAGCGTGTAGCCGTCCGGCGCCGAACTGATCGCGGCCGCAGCGGCGATGTTGCCGCCGGAACCGGTGCGGTTCTCGACCACGAATTGCTGGCCGAAATGGTCCGACAGCCACTGGCTCATGATGCGGGCGACGATATCGACCGGACCGCCGGCGGCGAAGCCGATCAGCCAGCGCACCGGGCGGTTGGGATAGTCGGCGGCGAGCGAGGGGGCGGGGGCCGCGAGGCTCAAGATGCAAATGAGGGCCGGCAAGGCCTTTCGCAGAAATCCAAACATAATCCTACCTGACATTTTCTTATGACGTTGCCGGCATGCTTCCATAAAAGCACGCAATTGCCTACAACCTCCGCTGCGCATCGATGGGGCAATCTGCCGGTCGATGGCGCATGGCGGCAGGACGCTTGAGGCTCAGCATGAAACTCGTTCATATCGTCGGTGCGGTCCTCCTGCTCGCGGGCACCGCTGCCGCGCAGGATGGAGGCAAATCCTTGACCAAGACCACGATCAGTTTGGGAACGGCAACGCCGGGCGGCGGCTTCCCGGTCTATGGCAATGCCTTCGCGGAAATCATGAACGCCGCCGATCCGTCGCTTTCGATCGAGCCGCGCAACACCAAGGGTTCCAACGAAAACATTCCGATGCTGGAATCCGACCAGCTCGACATCGCGCTGGTGGCCGGCGAGCCGTCCTACGAAGCCTTCATGGGCATCGGCCGGGCGCCGACCAAGCTGAAGATTCTCACCGCGATGTATTCCAGCCCGGGCATGTTCGTGGTGCGCGCCGACAGTCCCTACAAGACGATCAGGGATCTGGTCGGCCAGCCGGTCGCGTTCGGCGCCAAGGGTTCTGGTTTGCCGATCCTGTCGCGCTACATGCTCGACGGCATCGGGCTGAAGCAGGACGAGGATTTCAAGTCGATCTATCTCGATCGCGCCGGCGATGGCCCGACGATGGTGCAGGACGGCCGCGCCGCGGCGCTGTGGGGCGCCGGCGTCGGCTGGCCGGGATTTGCCGCGATGGCGCAGGCGCCGGGCGGCGCGCGGTTCATCGCGCCCGACGCCAGCGAGATCGCGCGCATCCGCGCCAAGCACACCTTTCTCAAGCCGCTGACGGTGCCCGCCAACAGCTATCCGAACCAGCCGGCGGCGATCGATTCCGTCGGCTCCTGGAGCTTTGTGCTCGCGCGCGAAAGCCTGCCGGATGACGTCGCCTACCGCCTCGCGCGCACGCTGCACGGCGCTGAAGCCGCGCTGTGCAAGAAGCTGCCGCAGGCCTGCGAGACCACGGCGGCGAACACGGTCGCTGCCGCGCCGAATGCGGCGCTGATCCATCCCGGCGTGATGAAATATTTCCGCGAGGTCGGAGTGGTGAAGTAGGGCACGGCCCTCTCCACTCGTCGTCCCGGCCTTGAGCCGGGACCCATAACCACCGATGTTCGTCGTTACATCGGTGGTGGCTCCAGCCTTCGCACAACCAAGGCCGGTGGTTATGGGTCCCGGATCGCGCTTCGACTTGTCCGGGACGACCAGAATCTATTTCTTCGCCATCGCGCACGCCGGATCGATCGGGCCGAACGCGTCCTCGCCGGAGATCTTGGCGAGGATCTGGTAATAGTCCCACGGATATTTCGATTCCTCCGGCTTCTTGACCTGCACCAGCCACAAATCATGCACCATCAGATTGTCCTCGCGCAGTTTGCCGTTGCGGGAGAAGAAATCCTCGACCGGCTTTTCGCGCATCTTCGCCGCCACCTTCAGCGGCTCGTCGGTGCCGGCTTCCTTGATCGCGTTCAGATAGTGAATCACCGAGGAATAGACGCCGGCCTGCCACATCGTCGGCATCCGGTTCATCTTGGCAAAATAGCGCTTCGACCATTCGCGGGTCTTGTCGTCCATGTCCCAGTAGAACGAGGTCGTCAGCAACAGGCCTTGCGCCGCCGGCAGTCCCAGCGAATGGATGTCGGTGATCAGCGCCAGCAAGGCCGCCATCTGCTGGCCGCCCTTGAAGACGCCGAACTCGGCGGCGGTCTTGATCTCGTTCATGTTGTTGGGCGGACCGGCGGCGATGCCGATGATTTTGGCCTTGGACGCCTGCGCCTGCAGCACGAAGGACGACAGATCGGGCGTCGCCAGCGGCGGCCGCACCGAGCCCAGCACCTTGCCGCCATTGCCGGTAATGACGGACGACGCGTCGCGCTCCAGCGAGTGGCCGAACGCATAGTCGTCGGTGATGAAGAACCAGCTGTCGCCGCCGCGCTTCACCACCGCCTGCGCGGTGCCGACCGCGAGCGCGCGGGTGTCGAACACCCACTGCATCGCGTAGGGCGAACAGAATTTGCCGTGGAAATCCGCGGTGCCGGTCGAATGGGTGATGAACAGTTTTTTCTTTTCGTTGGCGATGTTCTGCACCGCGAGGCCGACCGCCGACACCGGAACGTCGACGATCAGATCGACCTGGTCGACATCGTACCAGCGCCGCGCGATGCCGCCGCCGATGTCGGGCTTGAGCTGGTGGTCGCCGACGATGATGCTGATCGGCTTGCCCAGCACCTTGCCGCCGAAATCGTCGATCGCCATCTGCGCTGCGGTCACCGAGCCCTGGCCGGTCGGCGTCGAGGCCGGGCCGTTCATGTCGGTGAGGACGCCGATCTTGACGACATCGTCGGAGACTTGGGCGAGTGCTGCGGTCGACGCCAGCAGCGTGGCCGCGAGAATTCCCAGCCTGGATAGGTTCCCGGCGAACATCCTGTTTTCTCCCTGCAATCGGCGCGTTGGCCGTAGGTTTCTTGTGGGCGGTTGCCCCGCCTATTGGTCTCAATTGCAACTATTTTGCCGCGGCGTCAACGTGGCCGAAGGGAGGGTCTTTTGCGGGCCGTACCGGGTTCTGTTTATTTCCGGTCCGATTCAGGGCATAGGCGAGCGATGACCTCGCCGCAGCGCCTGCCGAATTCGCTTACGCCGCTCGATCAGGCGCTTGATGCCCTGCTGCAGGGCGTGGAACCGGTCGCGCCGGTCGAACTGACGCTTGTCGAGGCGCTACGCTGCATCGCCGCTGCGATGCCACCGCTGCCGGCCTGTCCGCCGCATGACGTTGCAGCGGTCGACGGGTATGCCTTTCGCGCACGCGATCTCGTCGGCGCATCCTCCTATTCGCCGCTGCCGTTGACGGCGCCGCCGATCTGGGTCGAGGCGGGCGAGGCGATGCCGAACGCTTGCGATTGCGTGCTGGATTCCGATTCCGTCGATATTTCCGGGCCGATGTCGCAGGTGCTCGCGGAGGCGATTCCGGGGCAGGGGGTGCGCCGTGCCGGTGTCGATATTGCTGCTGGCGGTCTCGTCGCGCAGGTCGGGCGGCGCGTGCGGCCGCGCGATCTTCTGTTGGCTCGTGCGGCGGGATTGGAACGATTGAGCGTTCGTCGCCCGCGGCTGCGCATCGTCAATGTGCCCGGCGGCAACGTCACGGCGGAGCTGATCGCGGAGAGCGCGCAAGCTGCCGGTGCCGAAGCTGTCTCCTGCACGGCTACCGGCCGCGATGCTGACATCGATTGCGAGCGGCGCTCGACGAGTAGCGCATGCGATCTGCTCCTGATCGTCGGCGGCTCCGGCGTCGGCCGCACCGATGCGGCGGTGACGGCATTGGCGGCGCGCGGAAAAGTTCTCGCTCATGGCATTGCGCTGCAACCTGGCCGCACCTCGGCCGTGGGACGCATCGGCAAGACGCCCGTCCTCGTACTGCCGGGCGCGCCGGATCACGCCTTTGCCGCATGGTTGGCGCTGGTACTTCCCGTGCTCGATCGCCTCTCGGGCCGCTGCCCGCGCAAGACGGTCAATTTGCCGCTGGCGCGCAAGATTGCGTCGAGCGTCGGGATCGCCGAGATCGTGCTGCTGGAGCGAAAGCAGGATACGTGGGCGCCCATCGCAGTCGGCGAATTGTCGCTGGATGCGATCGCGCGCGCCGAAGCCTGGCTCGTGGTATCAGGCGGCTCCGAAGGGTTCGCTGCAGGCAGCCCGATCGATGCCTATATGTTGCGGGATTGAGATGAGTTCGGGAATGACCAAGACGCCATCGCGCCAAAGATCGCGACATCGATCAGGACCAGTTCCTGACCATTTTGTCGCGCGAGGATGCGCTGGCGCGCTTCGAAGCCGCGCTGTTTCCGCGCGCGGTGTCGGCAGAGCAGCGCCCGCTCGCCGATGCGCTCGGCTGCGCGCTGGCCGAAGACGTGACGGCGCCGATCGACGTGCCGCCGTTCGACCGCTCCAACGTCGATGGCTTTGCGGTGCGTTCCGCCGATCTCGCCTGCGGCCGGCGAGGCCTCGCCGGTGCGCGTGATGCTGAACGACGAGGTGATCGCCTGCGGCATCGCGCCGACGCGACCGGTGCTTGTCGGGGACGGCGACATCGATCGCAACCGGCGGCCCGGTGCCGCGCGGGGCGGATGCCATCGTCATGGTCGAGCACACGCAGCCCTCGGGGCCTCGCGCGATCGAGATCCGCCGCGCCGCTTCCCCTGGTCAATTCGTCTCGTATGCCGGCTCCGATATCGCCCGCGGCGAGGCGCTGCTGCGCGCCGGCACCGTCATCGGCTCGCGCGAGATCGGCATGCTGGCGGCCTGCGGCATCGCGCAGGTGACCGTCGCGCGCCGGCCGCGCGTTGCGATCATTTCGACCGGCGACGAACTGGTGCAGCCCGGCCAGCCGCTGCGCCCGGCCGCGATCTACGACACCAACGGCGCGATCGTCACGGCGGCGATCACGGAGAACGGCGGCGAGGCCCATTTTCTCGGCGCCATCCCCGATGACGAGGCGCAACTCGAAGCCGCGATGCGCAAGGCGCTGGCGGCCAGCGACATGCTGGTGCTATCGGGCGGCACGTCGAAAGGCGCGGGCGACGTCTCCCATCGCATCATCGGCCGGCTCGGCAAGCCCGGCATCATCGCCCATGGCGTGGCGCTGAAGCCGGGCAAGCCGCTGTGCCTTGCGGTATGCGACGGCAAGCCGGTGATCATCCTGCCGGGATTTCCGACCTCGGCGATGTTCACCTTTCACGACATGATCGTGCCGGTGCTGCGGCGAATGGCGGGCCTGCCGCCGCGTTCGGACGCCAAGGTCAATGCCCGCGTGCCGGTGCGGATCGCCTCCGAACTCGGCCGCACCGAATTCGTCATGGTGTCGCTGGTCGAGGGATCGGACGGGTTGATCGCGTATCCGACCGGCAAGGGCTCCGGCGCCATCACGTCCTTCGCGCAGGCCGACGGCTTTCTGAAGATCGACGCGCTGGCCGACCAGATGCCGGCCGGCGCCGAGGCCGAGGTGACGCTGTTCACGCCGCATGTGCGGGTGCCGGATCTCGTCATCGTCGGCAGCCACTGCACCGGGCTCGATCTCGTCACCGCGCCGCTGGCGCATGCCGGCCTCGTCGTGCGCTCGATCGCGGTCGGCAGCCTCGGCGGGCTCGCGGCCGCCAAGCGCGGCGAGTGCGATTTTGCGCCGATCCATTTGTTCGACGAGAAGACCGAGACCTACAACACGCCCTATCTCAGCGATGGACTCGAACTGGTGCCGGGCTGGCGGCGCATGCAGGGCATCGTGTTCCGCAAGGGCGACAAGCGCTTCGAAGGCTTGAGCGCGGAAGACGCGGTCCGCGCCGCGCTCGCCGATCCCGCCTGCATCATGGTCAACCGCAACCAGGGCGCGGGCACGCGCATCCTGATCGACCGGCTGCTCGGCGGCGCGCGGCCCGACGGCTACTGGAATCAGCCGCGCTCGCACAATGCGGTGGCGGCCGCGGTGGCGCAGCATCGCGCCGATTGGGGCATGACCATTGCGCCGGTCGCGCATGCGTCGAACCTGGGTTTCATTCCCTTTGCCGAAGAGCATTATGATTTCGCGCTGGTGACAGCGCGCAAGCAGCGGCCGGCGGTGCAGGCCTTTCTCGACGCGCTGGCGTCTGGTGAGGCCCGCGCAGCGCTGGAGCAGGCGGGGTTTCGGCCGGCTTGAGGCGTGACATACGAGAAGCCGTCGACAGAAGCGGCTCGGGCGGAGATGGGAATGGCAAGACCGCTATCGATTGCGATCATCGGCGCCGGCATGGGCGGGCTTGCGAGCCGCGGCGGCGCTGCGGCAGGTCGGCATCGACGTCACCGTCTACGAACAGGCGACGCAGTTCGCGCGGCTCGGCGCCGGCATCCAGATCGGCTGCAACGCCATGAAGGTGCTGCGCGGCCTCGGACTGGAAGCGCGCCTGCGCGCGCAGTCGTTCTATCCGCGCTCCTGGAACAACCGCGACTGGCGCACCGGCGAAGTCAAGTTCGACATGATTTTTGGCGAGAGCGCCGAGCAGAAGTTCGGCGCGCCGTATCTGCTGGCGCATCGCGGCGACCTGCATGCGGCGCTCGCCAGCGCCGTTCCCGATGAGGTGGTCAGGCTCAACCACAAGCTGGTCGGACTCGATGAGGTCGGCGATGGCGTTCGCCTGACATTTGCCAATGGCGCAACGGTCGATGGCCGATGCCGTGATCGGCGCCGACGGCATTCATTCTCTGGTGCGGGACATCCTGTTCGGCACCTCGCCGGCCAGCTTCACGGGGCGCATCGCCTATCGCACGACCTATCCCGCCGCGCTGCTCGGCGGCGAGAAGATCGACGATTGCACCAAATGGTGGGGCGAGGACCGCCACATCGTGATCTATTACGTCAAGCCGGACCGCAGCGAGATCTATCTCGTCACCAGCCAGCCGGAGCCGGAGTTTCGCATCGAGTCCTGGTCGGCCAAGGGCGACGTGAGGGAATTGCGCAAGGCATTCGCCGGCTTTCGATCGCCAGGTCGAGCAGGTGCTCGCCGCATGCCCCGACGTGCACAAATGGGCGATCGTCGATCGGGACGCGCTCGATCGCTGGACCGAGCGCAACGTCACGCTGCTCGGCGATGCCTGCCATCCGATGACGCCCTACATGGCGCAGGGTGCGGCGATGGCGATCGAGGACGCCGCGGTGCTGTCGCGCTGCCTCGACGGCGTCGACGCGGGAGGGTGTTGCCGATGCGTTCCGCCGCTTCGAGGCGACGCGCAAGGAACGCACCACGCGCATCCAGCAGACCTCGCGCGCCAATACGTGGCTGAGCGGAGAGACCAATGCCGACTGGGTCTACGGCTACGACGCCTGGACCGTGCCGCTGGCGGCGTGACCTAACCGCCGTCCAGCGCCGCCAGCCGCTCCGCCTCGGCGATGTCGTCCATGGTGTTGGCATTGAAGAACGGATCGAGCGGCGTGGTCGGCCAGGTCACGGTGGCGAGCCTGTAAGCGCGCGGTCCAGCGGTCGATCTTCCTGATGTCCTCGACCACAAGCGCGTGGCGGAGTTGTTCGCGCAAGCGCACGCTCCACAGTCCGATCACCGGATGCGACTGGCCGTCGGAGGCGGCGACCGCGAGTTCGGCGTTGTCTGCTTCGAGCGCGCCGATGCAGCCGCGACACCAGGTCGCGCGGCAGAAACGGACAGTCGGCCGCGGCGCTCAGCACGAACTGCACATCCGGCCGGTTGGCCGCGGCCCAGTCGAGCGCCGCGAGAATGCCGGCGAGCGGCCCGGGAAAATCGGCGACGCCATCCGCGATGACCGGCAGGCCGAACGCCGCAAAGCGCGCGGGATCGCCATTGGCGTTGAGGATGAGGCCGTCGCATTGCGGCTTGCAGCCGCGCGATCACGCGATCGAGAATGGTGCGGCCGGCGATCGGTGCGCATCGGCTTGTCGCCGCCGCCCATCCGCCGCGCCAGCCCGCCGGCGAGCAGCACGCCGGGAATTTTTGCCGCGGCCTTGCGTGTCAGTCATCGCGCTTCGCCCTTGCGCTTGTGCCGCGCGGATTCTTCCTCGACATAGTCGAGGTTCTGGTCGAACACGATGCGCTCCTGGCCGGACAGCGCGATGAAGCGCTTGCCGCGCGCGCGGCCGACCAGCGTCAGCCCGACCTGCCGCGCCAGTTCGACGCCCCAGGCCGTGAAGCCGGAGCGCGAGACGAGAATCGGAATGCCCATCCGCACCGTCTTGATCACCATCTCGGAGGTCAGCCGGCCGGTGGTGTAGAGGATCTTGTCGGCGGGATCGACGCCGTGGCGATAGATCCAGCCGGCGATCTTGTCGACGGCGTTGTGGCGGCCGACATCCTCGGTGTAGCAGACCGGCGTGCCTTCCTTGCACAGCACGCAGCCATGGATCGCGCCGGCTTCCAGATAGAGCGAGGGCATGGTGTTGATCGCGTGCGTCATCTGGTAGAGCCAGGAGGTGCGCAACTCCGCCTTCGGCAGCGCCACGCTTTCGACCGCTTCCAGCAGATCGCCGAACGCGGTGCCCTGCGCGCAGCCGGACGTCTGCGTGCGCTTCTTCAGTTTCTGCTCGAAATTGGTGTGGTGCTCGGTGCGCACCACCACCACCTGCAGGTCGTCGTCATATTCGACCTCGGTGACGACGTCGTCGTATTTCAGCATGTTCTGGTTCAGGAGATAGCCGAGCGCGAGATATTCCGGATAGTCGCCGATCGTCATCATGGTGACGATCTCCTGCGCGTTCAGATACAGCGTCAGCGGCCGCTCCACCGGCACCCGGATTTCGACCTGGCGCGCCGGTCTGGTCGGTCCCGGCGACGCGCTCGGTCAGCCGCGGATCGTCCGGGTTTGGCACGATCAGGGGGACGGGGGCTTTCTCGATCTTCATCATATCCGGGAGGTTAGCATGACTTTGCCTGTCAGCCGATATAAAGCACCATTGGAGAATGCCTAGCCCGGTTCCGGCCCGGACAGCGGAGACGTAATGAAAGTGATAGGCCTCGCGGGATGGAGCGGCGCCGGCAAGACCACCTTGCTGACGCGGGCGATCCCGCATTTGCTGAAAGAGGGCCTGCGCGTTTCCGTGATCAAGCACGCCCATCACGCGTTCGATGTCGACGTGCCCGGCAAGGATTCCTGGAAGCACCGCGAGGCCGGCGCCGCCGAGGTGCTGGTGTCCTCCAGCCAGCGCTGGGCGCTGATGCACGAACTGCGCGGCGCCGCCGAGCCGCGGCTGCCGGAACTGCTGGCCAAGATGGCGCGGGTCGATCTCGTCGTCGTCGAAGGGCTTCAAGCGCGAGCCGCATCGCAAGATCGAGGTGTATCGCGCCGCCAATGCCAAGCCGTTGCTGTTCCCCGACGATCCCGGCATCGTCGGGATCGCGACCGACACGGCGGTTGAAACCACGCTTCCGACCGCCCATCTCGACGATGTCGAGGCGGTGGCGGCGATGCTGCTGCAATCGGCGATCTCGGTCGAGGACGTGCTGGCGAAGATGCGAAGCTGAGGGCTGAGCGAGCAGATGGCGCAATTGTCCGACGATTGCTTTGCCTTCGGCGGGCCGATGATGTCGGTCGATGAGGCCGTCGGCCTCATCGCCGCGCGCGTGACGCCGGTCGTCGAGGTCGAGACGGTCACGCTTGCCCGACGCCGATGGGCGCATCCTCGCGCATGACATTGCGGCGCCGCTGCCGCTGCCGCCGTTCACCAATTCCGCCGTCGACGGCTATGCGGTCGCAAGCCGCGATCTGCCGCAGAACGAAGAGCGTGCATTCCCGATCGCGCGGGCGCGTGCAGGCCGGCGGCGCTTCGGCGATGCGCCGATCAAGCCGGGGCAGGCGGTGCGCATCTTCACCGGCGCGCCGATGCCTGACGGCGCCGACACCGTCTTCATGCAGGAGGACGTCCGCGTCGACGGCGACAAGGTCGTGCTGCCCGCAGGGCTGAAGCCCGGCGCCAATGTGCGTCCCGCCGGCGAGGACATTCCGCTCGGGCACTGCCGCGCTGAAGGCCGGCCAGCGGCTGCGGCCGCAGGATGTCGCGCTGGCCGCGGCCTTCGGCCTGACGCAGCTCGATGTCGTCAGGCGCATCCGCGTTGCCGTGTTCTCCACCGGCGACGAACTGGTGTCGCCGGGCGAAGCGCGCGCCGCGGCGCAACTGTTCGATTCCAACCGCTTCATGCTGATGGCGATGCTGCGCCGGCTCGGCTGCGAGGTCAGCGATCTCGGCATTTTCAGGGACGACCGCACAGCGCTCGCGCAGCGCGTTGCAGGAGGTCGCCGGCAGCCACGATCTGATGCTCACCACCGGCGGCGTCTCGACCGGCGAGGAGGATCACGTCAAGGCGAGCGTCGAAAGCGTCGGCCGGCTGGTGCTGTGGCGGATGGCGATCAAGCCCGGACGTCCCGTCGCGATGGGCATCATCGGCGGCACGCCGTTCATCGGACTGCCCGGCAATCCGGTGGCGAGCTTTGTCACCTTCGTCCACGTGGTGCGGCCGACCATTCTGGCGCTGTCAGGCGCGCGGCCGGAGCCGCTGGTGCCGATGCCGGTGCGCGCCGCCTTCACCTACAAGAAGAAGATCGCGCGCCGCGAATATGTCCGCGTCACCTTGCGCAAGGCCGCGGATGGCGCGCTCGAAGCGATCAAGTTTCCGCGCGAGGGCGCAGGACTGTTGTCTTCGCTGGCCGACACCGACGGGCTGGTCGAACTCGGCGAGGAGGTCACGCAGGTCTCGCCCGGCGAGATGATCGGGTTCCTGTCCTATGCAAGCCTCATCAACTGATGCTCCGTTGACGATGCGGATCCGCTTCGCCATGTTCGGAACATGACCACGACAAAACTCGATCTCGCCGGCCTGAAATGCCCGTTGCCGGCGCTGAAGACGCGCAAGGCGCTGAAGACACTGCCGCCCGGCGACCGGCTGGAAGTGCTCTGCACCGATCCGCTCGTCGGTGATCGACATCCCGAACCTCATTCGCGAGACCGGCGACAAGGTCGAGATCACCGAACGCAGCGAAAATCGCATCGTGTTTTTGATCGAGAAGGCGGACGGTCCGATAGGAGCCTGACAGCCGTAGGCATGTTCGCGGCACGTAGCGAGCCTCGCAAATCGCGATCGATAGGTTTTCGCAATCGCTACATGGGATCGCTTTATTGATCTTGCGGATCATTTCGCGGTCTCATCCGGCTGTCGGGCAACGGCCGCGCGAGCGCGCATTCGCCGCGGATGCTCGCGCGCACCACATTCAGCCGCGGCTTAAATCGCTTATCAGGACGTCACAATTCTCTTGGCATCTGGCATGCCAGAGATTAGAGTCGATCTAATTCAAGTCCGAGAACGAGACGCCAACCATGACTGCCACGACGTACAAACCGTCCGCTCGTTCGAGCATCCGGGCGCGGGCCGGAAGCGCGCCAAGGCGACGCCAAAGGGCCGCCAGGTCGATCCGACGGCCGCGCACGAGATCGAGCTTCTGCTCGGCGACCGGCCGCGGCGGCGCGATCTCCTGATCGAGCATCTGCATCTGATCCAGGACAAATATCACCAGATCTCGGCGGCGCATCTCGCCGCGCTCGCCGACGAGATGAAGCTGTCGTTTGCCGAAGTGTTCGAGACCGCGACCTTCTACGCGCATTTCGACGTGGTGAAGGAGGGCGAGCCCGACATCGCGCCGCTGACCATCCGCGTCTGCGATTCCCTGACCTGCGCGATGATGGGCGCGGAAAAACTGCTCAGCGAATTGCAGGACAAGTCCGGCCCCGGCATTCGCGTGGTGCGCGCGCCCTGCGTCGGCCTCTGCGACAGTGGCGCCGGTGGCCGAGGTCGGCCATCACTTCGTGATCAACGCGACCGTCGTCCGAAGTGCTGGACGACCGCTGCGCGCGGCGAGACCCATCCCGATCATCCCGCCTTATGTCGACTACGACACCTATGTGAGGGATGGCGGCTACAAGCTGCTCGAACGATCTGCGCGCCGGCCGGGTCAGCAAGGAAGACATCCTGAAGGCGCTCGACGATTCCAGCCTGCGCGGGCTCGGCGGCGCCGGCTTTCCCACGGGGCGCAAATGGCGCGCGGTGCTCGGCGAGCCCGGCCCGCGGCTGATGGCGGTCAATGGCGACGAGGGCGAGCCCGGCACGTTCAAGGATCGCTTCTATCTGCTGCGCGATCTGCACCGCTTCCTGGAAGGCATGCTGATCGGCGCGCATATCGTCGATGCGACCGACGTCTACATCTATATCCGCGACGAATATCCGGCGGCGCTCAAGGTCCTCCCGCTCGAGACTCGCCAAGCTGCCGCCGGGCGGCCCGTGCGTGCATATCCGCCGCGGCGCCGGCGCCTATATCTGCGGCGAGGAATCCTCGCTGCTGGAAAGCATCGAGGGCAAGCGCGGCCTGCCGCGGCACAAGCCGCCGTATCCGTTCCAGGTCGGACTGTTCGGCCTGCCGACGCTGATCAACAATATCGAGACGCTGTTCTGGGTGCGCGACATCGTCGAGAAGGGCGCCGACTGGTGGAAGCTCCACGGCCGCAACGGCCGTCACGGCCTGCGCAGCTATTCGGTCTCGGGTCGCGTGAAGAATCCCGGCGTGAAGCTGGCGCCGGCCGGCCTCACCGTGCGCGAACTGATCGACGAGTTCTGCGGCGGCATGGCCGACGGCCACACCTTCCGCGCCTATCTGCCGGGTGGCGCATCCGGCGGCATCCTGCCGGCCTCGATGGACGACATCCCGCTCGATTTCGGCACGCTGGAAAAATACGGCTGCTTCATCGGCTCGGCCGCGGTCGTCATCCTGTCCGATCAGGACAGCGTGAAGGGCGCGGCGCTGAACCTGATGCGCTTCTTCGAGGATGAAAGCTGCGGCCAGTGCACGCCGTGCCGGGTCGGCACCCAGAAGGCGGCGATCCTGATGGAGCGGCCGGTCTGGAACCGGGAACTGCTCGACCAGTTGAGCCAGGCGATGCGCGATGCCTCGATCTGCGGTCTCGGCCAGGCGGCCTCGAATCCGTTGTCGTCCGTCATCAAATATTTCCCCGACGAGTTCAAGGAAGCGGCGGAATGACGAAGATTCAATTCGAACTCGACGGCAAGCAGGTCGAGGCCAACGCGGGCGAGACCATCTGGCAGGTGGCAAAACGCCACGACAGCGAGATTCCGCATCTCTGCTATTCGCCGGAGCCGGACTACCGGCCCGACGGCAATTGCCGCGCCTGCATGGTCGAGATCGAGGGCGAGCGCGTGCTGGCGGCGTCCTGCAAGCGCACGCCGACCGTCGGCATGAAGGTGAAGTCCGAGAGCGCGCGCGCGGTCGCGGCGCAGAAGATGGTGATGGAGCTGCTCGTCGCCGACCAGCCGGCGCGCGCGACCTCGCACGATCCGGATTCGAAGTTCTGGCACTGGGCCGAAAAGGTCGAGGTCACCGAGAGCCGTTTCCCGGCCGCCGAGCGCTGGCAGGGCGATAGCAGCCATCCCGCGATGAGCGTCAATCTCGATGCCTGCATCCAGTGCGGCCTGTGCGTGCGCGCCTGCCGCGAGGTGCAGGTCAACGACGTCATCGGCATGGCCTATCGCAGCCACGAAGCCAAGATCGTGTTCGACTTCGACGATCCGATGGGCGAGTCGACCTGCGTGGCCTGCGGCGAATGCGTGCAGGCCTGCCCGACCGGCGCGCTGATGCCGTCGGTGATGCTGGACGAGAACCAGACCCGCGTCACCTATGCCGACAGGAAGGTGGACTCGCTGTGCCCGTTCTGCGGCGTCGGCTGTCAGGTCACCTATCAGGTCAAGGACGAGAAGGTCATCTATGCCGAGGGCCGCGACGGCCCGGCCAATCACAACCGGCTCTGCGTCAAGGGCCGCTTCGGCTTCGACTACATCCATCATCCGCATCGCCTGACCAAGCCGCTGGTGCGGCTGCCGAATGCGAAGAAGGATGCCAACGACCAGGTCGATCCGGCCAATCCGTTCACGCATTTCCGCGAAGCGTCGTGGGAAGAGGCGCTGGATATCGCCGCCAAAGGCCTCGTCAAGATTCGCGACGAGAAGGGCGTCAAGGCGCTGGCCGGCTTCGGCTCCGCAAAAGGCTCGAACGAGGAGGCGTATCTGTTCCAGAAACTGGTGCGCACCGGCTTCGGCTCCAACAATGTCGATCACTGCACGCGGCTGTGCCACGCTTCGTCCGTGGCGGCGCTGATGGAAGGGCTGAACTCGGGCGCGGTGTCGGCGCCGTTTGCCGCCGCCATGGATGCCGAAGTCATCATCGTGATCGGCGCCAACCCGACTGTGAACCATCCGGTCGCGGCGACCTACATCAAGAACGCGGCCAAGCGCGGCGCCAAGCTGATCGTGATGGATCCGCGCCGGCAGACGCTGTCGCGCCACGCCTGGAAGCATCTGCAGTTCAAGCCCGGCAGCGACGTCGCGATGCTGAACGCGATGCTGCACACCATCATCACCGAAGGCCTGACCGACCAGCAATATATCGCGGGCTATACCGAGGGTTTTGATGAGCTTGCCGAGCGCATCAAGGATTTCCCGCCGGAGAAGATGGAAGCGATCTGCGGCATCCCCGCCGAGACGCTGAAGGAGGTGGCGCGGGCCTATGCCCGTTCACAGGCCTCGATCATCTTCTGGGGCATGGGCATCAGCCAGCACATTCACGGCACCGACAACGCGCGCTGCCTGATCGCGCTGGCGCTGACGACCGGCCAGGTCGGCCGTCCCGGCACCGGCCTGCATCCGCTGCGCGGCCAGAACAACGTGCAGGGCGCCTCCGACGCCGGCCTGATCCCGATGTTCTTGCCGGACTATCAGCCGGTCGGCCGCACCGATCTGCGCGAGCCCTTTGAAAAGCTCTGGCATCAGGAGCTCGATCCCGTACGCGGCTTGACCGTGGTCGAGATCATGAACGCGGTCCATGCCGGCGAAATCAACGGCATGTATATCGAGGGCGAGAACCCCGCGATGTCGGATCCCGATCTGCAGCATGCGCGCGGGGCGCTCGCCATGCTCGACCATCTGGTGGTGCAGGATCTGTTCGTCACGGAGACCGCGTTCCACGCCGACGTGATCCTGCCGGCCTCGGCGTTTGCGGAAAAGTCCGGCACCTTTACCAACACCGACCGCCGCGTGCAGCTCGCGCGCGAGGTGATCAAGCCGCCGGGCGATGCGCGGCAGGATCTCTGGATCATCCAGGAGATCGGCAAGCGCATGGGCCTGCCGTGGAACTACGACGGCCCGGCCGATGTGTTCACCGAGATGACGCAGGTGATGCCGTCGCTGAAGAACATCACCTGGGATCGTCTGGTGCGCGAGGGCGCGGTGACCTATCCGGTCGACGCCTCCGACAAGCCCGGCAACGAGATCATCTTCACCACGGGTTTCCCGACCGCGAGCGGCCGCGGCAAGATCGTGCCGGCCAAGGTGATCGCGCCAGACGAGGTGCCCGACGCCGAATATCCGATGGTGCTGTCGACGGGCCGCGTGCTCGAACACTGGCACACCGGGTCGATGACCCGCCGCGCGTCCGTGCTCGACCAGATCGAGCCGGAAGCGGTGGCATTCATGTCGCCAAAGGACATGCGCAAGCTCAGCGTCTGGCCCGGCGATTTCATCAGGCTGGAGACGCGCCGCGGCGCTGTCGAGGTCAAGGTGCGCTCCGACCGCGACGTGCCGGAAAACATGGTGTTCATGCCGTTCTGCTACGCGGAGGCGGCGGCGAACCTGTTGACCAATCCGGCGCTCGATCCGTTCGGCAAGATTCCGGAATTCAAGTTCTGCGCGGTGCGCGCGCAGAAGGTGGAGTTGCAGTCGGCGGCGGAGTAGGCGGCGCCGCTCACTTCGTCGGGACGACGAACACCTGGCCCGGATAGATCAGGTTCGGATTGCGGATCTGTTCCTTGTTCGCATTGTAGATCACCGCATAGCGCATGCCGGCGCCGTAGGAGGTCTGGCTGAGGCGCCAGAGGCTGTCGCCGCGCGTAACCGTGGTGGTGGCGATTTTCGGTACCACCACGGTGGAGGACGGCGAGCCGCTATCCGGCACGACGGTGGTCCCTGCGGCCGCAAGCTGCGACTGTTGGGAGGCGGCCGAGTCCGGGCGCTTTGCCGCCTGCGCCGATACCGACGCGGTGGTTTCCGGTGCGGTGAACGGCACTTCCGCGCGGGCGCGCACGGTGCCAGAGCCAGACGCTTCGTCCAGCCGGACGCGGTAGTTCCCCGGCGCAACGCCCTCGTTGATCGTGACCGCAAAGCGGCCATCCGTGCCGGCCGTCACCGACGTGACAAAACTGTCGTTGAGATAAAGCCTCAGCGCGGCGCCGGGGCGGGCCTGGCCGCTGACATGGAACTTGCCGCCCGGTTCGATCTCGACCGTTTCCACGACCACCGCGCCGGTCCCCGGTTTGGCCGCGCCCGGTTGCGACAGCACGACCGTCGGCTTGTTCGGCGTGACCAGCGCCACGACCGGCTTTTCGGTCGATCTCGGCTCCAGTGCCGCCGTCACCCGCTGTTTGGATGTGACCACCGTGCCGTCCGGCGCTTTGGAGCGCAGCGTCAGGTCATACGTGCCCGGCGGAAGTTTTGGCGGGACGATGACGAATTGTCCGGATTTATCCGCGACCGCGCGATCGTGCACTTCGCCGTCGCGCAGCAGTTCCACCGTTGCGCCCGGCGTGGCCCGGCCGGCGACGACGGCCTCGCCGGTCGGCTCGATTCTGGCAACGTCGAATGTCGGTATCCCGTCGTTGCTTTCCGGCGCCGGAGGCGATCCGATCAGCGCGTCCACGAAGGACTTTGTTTCCGCCTCCACCTTGGCGAGCGGGGCCGGGCTCTGCTCGCGGGCCTCCGATGCGGATCGACATCGCCGGCGCCGTCGTTGCGGCGCCGGTGTCAACCGCCGGGCGGCGTCCGTACTGGATGGTGAGCGCGAGCGCCACGCCGCAGGCAAGGAACACCAGGAAGGGGACGATTGTGCGGTTCGCCGATATGGCAGTCATGATACCTATCCATCTGACGGATCGTAGGCTCTCCGATCCCTTCGTTTCCGGCGCGGGGTGGGTACCCAGGTTGCGTCCAGAAAGCCGGTCAGCTCACAGCCCGCCGGCGCGCCAGAATCGGCAATACAGTGCCGTGTACACGAACAAGGCCGTTCCGGCCACCGTGAAGTAGCCGCAATGCACTGCGGTTCCGGCGTGTTCGTTAACCATGTCAGCGGCTTGGGATTGCGGCTCTCGCCGAGGCGCCGATCGTGTTTCGCAACCGCAGCACGGTCGCGGCGAGCTGCCGTGTTCTCTGCGGTTCGCCCAAAGCGTCAGTGGGTGAAATGCGAGAGGTAGGCCGCCGTCTTCAGGGCGATGACGGCGCCGACAGCGCATAGTGCCAGCAACGAGGTCAGCGCGATGAGGCAGACGCGCTTGATCATGGCGAGGTGGGCGTTCGCCGCTCCCGTCGGCTCGTGCTTTGCCGATGTGTAGGGAGCCCGTTCAAAAGGGCGGCCGTTGTGCGATAGCAGCGTCATGTTCAAGCCTTCCTGCGGCGCAGGATTGCCGCAGCGATTTGTCCGACACAGGCGATGGCCCTTTGCTGCAAATGCTGCGCAAGGCGCATCAACGGCCGGAGGCAGGGGATCAACGGATTGCCGTTGTTTTCCAAATCGAGTTCGAACCTGTCGGCCGGGAAGATCGTCGCGCATCCCGCGGGTCCGCTCTGTGTTCTTGCAAACGAAATGGCGGATACCTTGCGCAGGAAAAGGCCGCCGATCCGCCCCTTTGCGTCGCGGGCAACCCAGAAGCCTTCGCCATTGCGGCCGATGAAGAAGGCCGGAATGGCATCGCTGACGACGCTGGCGTCAAGCGGCTCGAACGGCGTGGCGGCGCGTGCGAGCTCGTCGTTCGCGAGAGTGCGGGCGGGTTCGGCCTCGGCGACCGCCGGCTGCAGCTGGTGGCTGGCAAACACATCGAACTTCTCACCCACGGCCGTCAGCACGGCCTCGAGACGTTCCGCTTTGCGCAGCGCGGTGTTGAAAGCGATCGTGGCCATCGCGGCCTCCTCATGAATCAGTGTCCATGATGTGCGGCCAACGTCATAGGAATTCGAGACGAGCTGATGGTGCATCGCATAGTGGAAATATAGGAATTCGAATGAAGCGGCGTTTCGGCCGGTGCTATGCCGTTTCTTATGAGTACTGATACCGCCGCCTCGATTTTCCTATGCGTCGTCTTCATCTTCGACATCAGCTGCCCGCCGTGCTGGGTCGAGCCAGGAAATCCCCATGAAGACAAATATGCCGGCCGTCGACCAGGCAGGCGATATCTTCATCGCGGATGGCGGCGATCGCGCTTGCGACCTCCGCTTTTGCGGCGTCGGACAGTTCGACGATGGGCAGGCGGGTGGCCGGGGACGTGAAACCGAGCAGGCAGAGCGCGAATTTAAGTGCGGCCGGGCTCTCCTTCGCCAGTGCTGCAACCAACGGCGCCAGCCGGTTCTGCAGATATCTCGCGGTCTGCGAACGTCCCGACCTGCAGTTCGAAAAAATGGTCTGGCACAGCTCCGGTGCGATGTTCGAGACGATGGATATGCAGCCGTCGCCGCCATTGGCGATAAAGGGAAGCGCCGTCGCGTCGTCGCCGGACAACAGCCGAAATCCCGCCGGCAGCTGCGGCCGCAGGCGCAGCAGCCGCGTGATGTCGCCGGTTGCATCCTTCAAACCGATGAAGTGCCTGGAATTGGCGAGCCGCAACAGCGTGTCATCGGACAACTCGCGCATGGTCCGCGAGGGAACATCGTGCAGGATGATCGGCAGCGCGCTGGAGATCGCAATCGCCCTGAAATGCGCGTGGATTCCGGCCTGCATCGGTTTGTTGTAGTACGGCACCACCGACAGCACCGCGTCCGCGCCGGCCGCTTCGGCACGCTGCGTCAGTTCGATCGCCTGACTGGTTGAATTCGAAACTGCCCCGGCGATGACGCGGACGCGACCATGGGCGGTCGCGACGGCGGTGCGGATGATGCTCTCCTGTTCCGCGGGCGTCAGCGTGCAAGCTTCGCCGCTCGTCTCGCTGACGAGAATCGCGCTGACGCCGGCATTGATCTGGCGTTCGCAAAGCATCGCAAACGCCGCCAGATCCACGGCGCCGTGTTGATCGAACGGTGTGGGAATGTCGGGGATGTAGCCCGCCAGCCAGGTGGCGGGAGTTGAAACTGATGTCATGGGATTTACGCCGCCATTTCCATCTGGCCAAAGCCGTGCCGGATGGCGGAAAGCACGAAGCCCTCCTGGCACCTGACACCGGCTTCGATCCGGAAGCCCATCTGCTCCAGCTTTCCTCGGATGCGCAGTCCGGCACCGATCTCCCGGGAGTCGATCAGGACAGCGACGGTAGCGCTGGTGCCAAGGAACGGAGATAGTTCGACGAGAGCGGTTTCGATCGCCTGCAGGGAATTGTGTCCCGCAATCAGGCCGACCTGATGCTGTCCTTTCGGCATCCGGCAGGTTGCGGCGGTGGCTGCCCGAAGGAAGCCGCGCCGCCGCAGCGCAAGATAGAATTCCATGCTGCCGCTGCCGGCAACGATGGCGCGATGCGAGCTTGTCAGGCGCGTGAGGCCAATCATGGTATCGACCACCTGCTCCCGGTTGGAAACGGAATAGGGCTCCGCCATCGTTCTGTTCCTTGTGGGGATGTCCGTTCGGCTGGCTACGCGACGCGTCGCGCGGGAATGGCGCCGGAGGACGCGGGCGCGCTGCCCATGTCGAGTTCGATGTCGCGCGCCAGCTCGACGATTGTCTCGGGATGATGACCGTTTTCGAACAGCGCGTATTTCACGGCTTGCGCGCGGCTGACGAACAGGCCGCCATAAAGACCGTTTTGTTCCTGGGCGACCCATTGGCCGCGCTTGTTCCTGCCGATAAAGACGATTGCAGAGGGAGAGCTACACGATGGAGGTTCGACGAGCTTCACGTTGGTATTCCTTCCGAAGATCAAGTAGTGCGCGCCCAATATGTTTCTCGCCGGATATGAAATCGAGCATGGCCATGCGACGATCTCATAGGAACGGTATAAACTCAGGTGGGCGAAAACGATTGATTGAGGCCACTGACCAGCATGCACAAGGCTGCATAGGCCACCATCTCATCCCAATGATTGAGCACAGCGTCGAGCGGTGGCTCACGCCTCACGACAGCGACCAAGGCACAGAGGATGGTGGACATCCACAGTAATGCGGCCAGGCTTCGGCCGAAGCCCATGCTGCCGAACAGGGCGAACAAGGCCAGGATGAGCAGCCGCACGCAGAACCGGATCAGCATCTGGGCCGATCCCGATTTGCTCGGGAGGTTTGTCACTTGCACGTGCGTAACTCGCGGTCTTACGCGTAATTTTCGCTGCAGACCGGCTGGTAGTGCGAGTTCGCGTCGCGCGTGACGGCGGGTACGCTGGTCCGGGTCGAGGACGCGCTGACCTGCTGGGCTTCGACGAAGGCGCTAAGGATCGCCAGCGCCAGGTCGGCATGACGGCCTTCGATCGATTGATCGAGCCAGTCGGGCAGTTCGCGTTCGCGCGACAGCGCGCAGTACCATTCGCCCTCGTCATAGGCGACGCGGCGAACCTGCCATTGCGGCAGTTCCAGGTCGAGTAGTTCCAGCGCAGCATCGGTCCAGGCGCCCGACCGGATCAGCCGCTCGATACGGGCGGTTCTGGCGGTCTGGCCGGAAGACGGAAAGCGACGGCAGGCTGAGCGGATGATGTCGGACATCAGTTCCGCTGTCACCACACAGCTGTCACGAAGCCGTTCGCTGAGGCTGGCGGAAGTTGGATTCTTTAAGAGAAGCGACATGGCGTCATCTCGCGTGTTGGCGCGACCAAAGGGGATTGGCCGCATGACGAAAATGGTCAAACCGCCATTTGAAAGCGAGGTGAGCAGGGGGGCCGCGATATAGGCGTTTCATAAAGGGTGGGAGCGTTGCGGGGTGCTCTCTTTATGCCCCCGCCTGGTGCGCAATTGCGAGCGGCCGGGCGGATACCGCTAACCATGTCGTCATGACCGATGAAGCAACGCGGTATCGATCGCTGCTTTAGCAGGGACGAATGTGGGACCTTTATGAGATTCCTATAACTTCCCTGTCTCTTCCGTCTCGAAAACCTACACGCCGGGTGGCACCTCAGCTCACTGACTCGGGTGGGGTCTGGATCGAAGACGGTCCCGATTTGATCCATCGCAAGATGCCTTCCCGGAAACACGCAGAGGCTGCGCAGGCAAACACGCGCGGCAAGGAGCTTCTCATGTGGGATATCGCCGTACTGGCCCTTGGCCTCGGCTTCTTTGTGGCAGGCATCGGCTACGCCTATGCCTGCGAACGCCTGTAAGGAGCAGAGCCATGATCTTCGATTATTCGCTTGCCGGCCTCGTCTCACTCGGCCTGCTGTTCTACCTGACTTACGCGCTGCTGCGGCCGGAGCGCTTCTGAGGGCGCCATGCTTACGCTGGTCGAAGTCGTCCTGGCGTTTGTTGTCACCTCGGCGCTCCTGATCGCGCTCATTCACCTGCTGCTGCCTGCAAGAAAGCTCTGAAGGATTCCCGACAATGACCGTCATCGGCTGGATTCAAATTCTTCTGTACTGCGCGATCGTCGTCGCGCTGGTCAAACCGCTCGGCTGGTACATGACCCGCGTCTTCAACGGCGAGTCCACTTTTCTGTCCCCGGTGCTGCGCCCAGTCGAACGGGGGCTTTACTGGATCGGCGGCGTCGATGAGAAACGCGAGCAGCACTGGCTGACCTATACGGTCGCCATGCTGCTGTTCCATGTCGGCGGCTTCCTCATCATTTATGGGGTGATGCGGCTGCAGGCGCTGTTGCCGTTCAATCCGCAGGACCAATCCGCGGTCGCCGAGGATCTTTCCTTCAACACCGCGATATCCTTCATCACCAACACGAACTGGCAGAACTACGGCGGCGAGAGCACGCTGTCGTACCTGACGCAGATGGTCGGCCTGACGCACCAGAATTTCCTGTCGGCCGCGACCGGCATCGCGCTTGCGGTGGCGTTGATCCGCGGCTTCTCCCGTTCCTCGATGCGCACCATTGGCAATTTCTGGGTCGATGTAACCCGCTGCACACTCTATGTGCTGCTGCCGATCTGCATCGTCTATACGCTGTTCCTGGTATGGCAGGGCATGCCGCAGACGCTTCAGCCCTATGTCGACGCCACAACGCTGGAAGGCGCCAAGCAGACCATCGCGGTCGGGCCCGTCGCATCGCAGGTCGCCATCAAGATGCTCGGCACCAATGGCGGCGGTTTCTTCAATGCCAACGCCGCGCACCCGTTTGAAAATCCCACCGCGCTGTCGAATTTCGTGCAGATGCTGTCGATCTTCGCACTCGGCGCAGCGCTCACCAATGTGTTCGGCCGCATGGTCGGCAACCAGCGCCAGGGCTGGGCGATTCTCTCCGTGATGGGCGTGCTGTTCGTCTCGGGCGTCGCCATCACCTATTGGGCCGAGGCCAACGGTACCTCGGCGCTGAGTGCGCTGGGCCTGACCGGCGGCAACATGGAAGGCAAGGAGGTCCGCTTCGGCATCGTTGCCTCCAGCCTGTTCGCGGTCATCACCACCGCCGCCTCCTGCGGCGCGGTCAACGCTATGCATGACTCGTTCACCGCGCTCGGTGGCATGATTCCGCTGATCAACATGCAACTCGGCGAGATCATCGTCGGCGGCGTCGGCGCTGGCATGTACGGCATGCTGCTGTTCGTGGTGCTGGCGATCTTCGTTGCCGGGCTGATGGTCGGCCGCACGCCGGAATATGTCGGCAAGAAGATCGAGGCGCGCGAGGTCAAGATGGCGATGCTCGCGATCCTGGTGCTGCCGTTGATGATTCTCTGGCTGGACGGCGGTCGCGGTCGTGTTTCCGCCGGCAGTGGCGTCGATGGCCAATGCCGGGCCCCACGGCTTCACCGAGGTGCTTTACGCCTACAGCTCCCAAACGGCCAATAACGGTTCTGCTTTCGGAGGTCTTACCGGCAACACCCCGTTCTACAATCTGACCGGGGCGATGGCGATGTTCGTCGGCCGCTTCTTCATGATCGTTCCGGCGATGGCGATCGCGGGCTCGCTTGCGGGGAAGAAATCAATCCCGCCATCGATGGGCACGTTCCCGACCACCGGCGGCCTGTTCGTCGGCCTCGTCGTCGGCGTCATCCTGATCCTCGGCGGCCTCACCTTCTTCCCGGCGCTTGCGCTCGGGCCGATCGTCGAGCACCTCGCTGGCAACGCCAACACCCTGTTCTGATCGATCCCTCTTCGGAGTTACGTCAATGGAAGCCATGAAACTGCAGAAAAAGGTGACGGCGTCGACGATGCTCGACCCGAAGATCCTGGTGCCTGCGATCAAATCGGCCTTCGTCAAGCTCGACCCGCGCCTGATGATCAAGAGCCCCGTGATGTTCGTGGTCGAGGTCGTGGCCGCGCTGACCACGGTCATCTTCCTGCGCGACCTCGTCACCGGCGGTGCAAATCTCGGATTCACGTTCCAGATCATCCTGTGGCTGTGGTTTACGGTGCTGTTCGCCAATTTCGCCGAAGCCGTCGCCGAAGGCCGCGGCAAGGCGCAGGCCGAGTCGCTGAAGAAAACCCGCACCGAGAGCCAGGCCAAGCTGCTCTCGAGCTCGGACAACAAGGTCTACCGCCTCGTGCCCGGCACGGCGTTGAAGGTGGGTGACATCGTCCTGGTCGAAGCCGGCGACAACATCCCCTCCGATGGCGAAGTGATCGAGGGCGTCGCGTCCGTCAACGAGGCCGCTATCACGGGTGAATCCGCGCCTGTCATCCGCGAATCCGGCGGCGACCGCTCGGCGGTGACCGGCGGCACGCAGGTACTGTCGGACTGGATCCGCGTCCGCATCACCGCGGCGCAGGGTTCGACCTTCATCGACCGCATGATCAAGCTGGTGGAGGGCGCCGAGCGGCAGAAAACGCCGAACGAGATTGCGCTCAACATTCTGCTGGCGGGGCTGACCATCATCTTCGTGTTCGCGACCGTGACGATCCCGAGCTATGCGGCCTATGCCGGGGGCTCGATTTCGGTGGTGGTGCTGGTGGCGCTGTTCGTCACGCTGATCCCGACCACCATTGGTGCGCTGTTATCCGCCATCGGCATTGCCGGCATGGACCGTCTGGTGCGTTTCAACGTGCTGGCGATGTCCGGCCGCGCCGTCGAAGCGGCCGGCGACGTCGATACGTTGCTGCTGGACAAGACCGGGACCATCACGCTCGGCAACCGCCAGGCCACAGCTTTCCGTCCCGTGCGCGGCGTCACCGAGCAGGAGTTGGCGGACGCGGCCCAGCTTGCCTCGCTCGCCGACGAAACACCCGAAGGCCGTTCGATTGTCGTGCTGGCCAAGGAGAAATACGGCATCCGCGGCCGGGAGATGCACGAACTCCACGCGACGTTCGTCCCCTTTACCGCGCAGACCCGCATGAGCGGCATCGATGCCGGGTCTTCATCGGTCCGCAAGGGCGCGGTGGATGCGATCCTCAACTATATCGGCGGCGGCGCGGCGCAGGCCGTGGCGAGCGGTAACGCTGTCCGCGCCATCCAGCCGACGGTCGGCACGGACGCGGCCCGTGAACTCCAGGCGATTTCGGATGAAATCTCCAAGGCGGGTGGTACCCCCCTCGCGGTGGCCAAGGATGGCCGCCTGCTCGGCGTCATTCACCTCAAGGACATCGTCAAGGGCGGTATCCGTGAGCGCTTTGCAGAATTGCGCCGCATGGGCATCCGCACCGTCATGATTACCGGCGATAACCCGATGACGGCAGCCGCCATCGCCGCGGAAGCCGGCGTCGACGATTTCCTGGCGCAAGCAACGCCCGAGGACAAGCTGAAGCTGATCCGCGACGAGCAGGCCAAGGGCAAGCTGGTGGCGATGTGCGGCGACGGCACCAACGACGCGCCGGCACTCGCACAAGCTGACGTCGGCGTTGCCATGAATACCGGCACCCAAGCGGCACGCGAGGCCGGCAACATGGTAGACCTCGATTCGAACCCGACCAAGCTGATCGAAGTCGTCGAGATCGGCAAGCAGTTGCTGATGACCCGCGGCGCGCTGACGACGTTTTCGATCGCCAACGACGTCGCAAAGTATTTCGCGATCATCCCGGCAATGTTCCTGGCGTTCTATCCGCAGCTCGAAGTGCTCAATGTCATGCGCCTAGGCAGCCCGCAAAGCGCGATCCTGTCGGCGATCATCTTCAACGCGCTAATCATCATCGCCCTGATCCCGCTGGCGCTGAAGGGCGTGCCCTATCGTGCCGTCGGGGCAGGGGCCTTGTTGCGCCGTAACCTTCTGATCTACGGCCTCGGCGGCATCATCATTCCCTTTATCGGCATCAAGGCCATCGACCTCGCCGTCTCGGCCTTGGGGCTGGCCTAACCACAACCGTCATTGCGAGCGCAGCGAAGCAATCCATAGCGCCACAAACACAGAATGGATTGCTTCGTCGCTTCGCTCCTCGCAATGACGGAAATATTTACGGAGAACCACCATGCTTAGAGAAATCCGCCCTGCCATCCTCATCCTTTTGCTCCTGACTGCGATCACCGGTCTTGCCTATCCGCTCGCGATGACCGCGATCGCCGGCGTGATCTTTCCGAAACAGGCGCAAGGCAGCCTGATCGAGAAAGACGGCAAGGTGATCGGCTCAGCCCTGATCGGGCAGGAGTTCAAGGGCGACAATTACTTCCACGGCCGGCCCTCGGCGACCCTGGGGCCTGACCCGGCCAATTCCACCAAGACGGTGTCGACGCCTTACAATGCCGCCAATTCCGGCGGCTCCAACCTCGGCCCGACCAGCAAGGCGCTGAACGACCGGGTCAAGGAGGATGTCGAGAAGCTGAAGGCCGAAAACCCTTCCGCCGCGGTACCCGTCGACCTCGTCACGACCTCTCCCAGCGGCCTCGATCCCGATATTTCACCTGAAGGCGCGCTGTTCCAGGTGCCGCGGGTGGCGAAGGCCCGCAATATGCCCGAGGATAAGGTCCGCCAACTCGTCACTGAGAACACCAAGGGCCGTTTTGCCGGGCTTCTTGGCGAGCCGCGTGTCAATGTCCTGGCGCTCAACCTGGCGCTGGACGCGGCATCCAAGTAACGGTGGCTAGGCTCAAGTGGAAGCGGCTACTATAATGCCTCATGGCAAATCGTGACGCTGAACAGCGACCCTCGCCGGATGCGCTACTGGAAGCTGCCCGGCGGGAACACAATAAGGCCGGCCGGCTGAAGATCTTTGTCGGCGCCGCTCCCGGCGTCGGCAAGACCTACGAAATGCTGCAGAGCGCGCACGCCAGGAGGAAGGCGGGCGCCGATGTCGTTGTCGGTGTCGTCGAGACCCATGGACGGGCCGAGACGGAAGCCCTGCTGCAGGGGCTTGAGGTGCTGCCGCGCAAGCGGATCAGCTACCGGGACCAGACGCTCGAGGAGATGGATCTCGACGCGCTAATCGCGCGGCGGCCGCAGATCGCCCTCGTTGACGAACTCGCCCATACCAACGCGCCGGGCAGCCGCCATCCCAAGCGCTATCTCGACGTCGAGGAATTGCTGTCCCACGGCATCGACGTCTACACCGCCGTCAATATCCAGCACATCGAAAGCCTCAACGACGTGGTCGCACAGATCACCCATGTGCGGGTGCGCGAAACGGTGCCGGACAGCGTGTTCGATCGCGCCGACGCCATCGAGCTGATCGACCTCACGCCTGACGACCTGATCCAGCGGCTGAAGGAGGGCAAGGTCTACGTCCCAAAACAGGCCGAACGCGCGCTGGAGCACTATTTCTCGCCGGGCAACCTGACCGCGCTGCGCGAGCTGGCGCTGCGGCGCACCGCCGAGCGGGTCGACGAGCAATTGCTCACCCACATGCAGGCCAATGCGATCGACGGACCGTGGGCGGCAGGCGAGCGCATCCTGGTCTGCGTCAGCGAGGATCCGCGCGGGGCTGGCCTCGTGCGCTATACCAAGCGGCTGGCCGACCGGCTGCACGCGCAGTGGACCGCGATCGGCATCGAGACGCGGCGCAGCCTGCAATTGACCGACGAGCAGCGCGACCGGCTGGCCGATACCATGCGGCTCGCCGAGGCGCTCGGTGGCGAGGCGCTGACCATCCCCGCCGTCGGGCGCCGTATCGCCGACGACGTCATCCATTTTGCCCACGCCAACAATGTCACGCAGATCGTCATCGGCAAGTCGACGCGCTCCTGGTGGTTCGAACTAATGCGCGGTTCGGTGGTGCACGACCTGGTGCGCCGCGCCGGCAACATCAGCGTGCACGTGATCGCCGGCGACGAGAAGGGCGTGCCGAAGACGGCGGTGCAGACCGCGGCGCGGCAGGAGCCGTTCAACCCGCGGCCCTATCTGATGGCGCTGCTGTTCGTCGCGATCGGCCTCGCCGTCGCCCACCTGATCCGGCCACTGTTCGGCGGTATCGAGAATGTCGACCTGGTGTTTCTCACCGCCGTCGTCGCCGTTGCGGCGCGCTTCGGGCTGTGGCCGTCGATGCTGGCGAGCGTCGCGGCGTCGCTATCCTATAATTTCTTCTTCATGCCGCCGCTCTATACGTTCACCATCACCGACCCCACCAACGTGGTGGCGTTCTTCTTTTTCATGCTGATTGCGCTGCTGGTCTCCAACGTCGCGGCGCGGGTACGCTCGCAGGCGGATACCGCGATCGGCCGGGTCCGCACCACGGAATCACTTTACGCCTTCAGCCGCAAGCTTGCGGGTACCGCGACGCTCGACGACGTGCTGTGGGCGACCGCCTACCAGACCGCGTTGATGCTTGGGGTACGCGTCGTGCTATTGTTGCCGGAGAACGGGGTGCTCACGGTGAAGTCGGGCTACCCGCCGGAAGATCAGCTCGACAAGGCCGATCTCGCCGCCGCCAACTGGGCCTGGAGCAACGATCGCCCGGCCGGACGCGGCTCGGACACGCTGCCCGGCGCCAAGCGGCTGTTCCTGCCGATGCGGACCGGGCGCGGCGCGATCGGCGTCATCGGCATCGACGACGACCGGACCGGCCCCTTGCTGACGCCGGATCAGCGCCGTCTGCTGGATGCGCTGGTCGACCAGGGCGCGCTCGCGATCGAGCGGGTGCTGTTGGTGGAGGACATGGACCGGGTCAAGCGTACGGTCGAATCCGATCGCCTGCGCGGCGCGCTGCTGACCTCGATCTCGCACGATTTGAAGACGCCGCTGGCCTCGGTGCTCGGCGCCGCCTCCACCTTGCGCGATCTCGGTGCCGGCCTCAGCGAGGCGCAAAAGAGCGAATTGATCGCCACCATGATCGAGGAATCCGAGCGGCTAAATCGCTTCATCGCCAATCTGCTCGACATGACCAAGCTCGAATCCGGCGCGGTCGCGCCGAACACCGCGCGGCACGATGTCGGCGACATCGTCGGCAGCGCGCTGCGCCGCGCCGGCAAGATTCTCGCCCACCACACGGTGTCGCTGGAGCTCGGCCCCGATCTGCCGATGCTGGAGCTCGATGCGGTATTGTTCGAACAGGTGCTGTTCAACCTGCTCGATAATGCCGCCAAATACGCGCCTGCCGGAACGACGATTTCGATCAGGGGGATGCGGGATCGCGAGTCGGTGCTGCTGCAGATCGCCGACGAAGGGCACGGCATTCCGCAGGACGACCTGGAGAGCGTGTTCGACAAGTTCTATCGCGCCGAGAAGGGGGACCACGTTCGTCCGGGAACGGGCCTTGGTCTGGCGATTTCGCGGGGCTTTATCGAGGCGATGCATGGCACGATCTCGGCAGCCAATCGCAACGACCGCAGCGGGGCGGTCATATCAATTCGGCTGCCGATACCGGCGGCAAATGACGCTCTGGATACCGCCGCATGAACGCTCCAGCCATCAAGGTCCTGGTGATCGATGACGAGCCGCCGATCCGCAAGCTGTTGCGGATGGGGCTGAGCACGCAGGGCTATGACATCCTCGAAGCCTCCAACGGCAAGCTGGCGCTGGAGAAGCTCGCGGAAGGTCCGGCGCTGATCATCCTCGATCTCGGCCTGCCGGATATTCAGGGCCATGAGCTGCTGCGCATGATCCGCGGCCGCAATGAAAGCGTGCCGATCGTGGTGCTGTCGAGCCGCGGCGACGAGGCCGGCAAGGTGCAGGCGCTCGACCTCGGCGCCGACGATTACCTGACAAAGCCGTTCGGCATGGATGAACTGCTGGCGCGGATGCGCGCCGCGCTGCGGCACCAGTTGCAGGTGCAGGGCGAGCGGCCGGTGTTTCGATCGGGCGATCTCTCCGTCGATCTGGTGCGCCGCATCGTCAAGGTCGGCGAGCGCGAGGTAAAACTCTCGCCGAAGGAATATGACCTCTTGCGCGTGCTGGTGCAGCATGCGGGCAAGGTACTGACCCACCGTTTTCTCCTCAAAGAGCTGTGGGACGAACTGACGGATGCGCAATATCTGCGCGTCTATGTCCGCCAGCTCCGCCAGAAGATCGAGGCGGATCCGGAGCGTCCGCAGTTTGTGTTGACCGAAACCGGGATTGGGTATCGGCTAAGAGCGCCGGATTGAACGGCGATTGCGTAGGGTGGGCAAAGGAGCGAAGCGACGTGCCCACCATCTATCATCGAGCAAGCTTTGAATGGTGGGCACGCTTCGCTTTGCCCACCCTACGACACTGAAAGATCGGAGCGGAGGACGTACGGCCATGGCTGACAGCGTCATGTTTCACGAAGGCAACCGAAAGCTTCAGGATCAGTTCGACAGCCGTCGGATTTCAGACCGGCTGGAAGAGAAGCTGATGCGCAAGGCGTTCTCGGCCGACGACAGACTGTTCATCGAGAGCCTGCCGTATTTCTTCCTGGCGACGGCGGATGCCGAGCGGCCGGCCCGATTGCTCGTTCAAGGGCGGGGCGCCGGGCTTTGTCCGCGTCACCGGGCCATCCGAACTGGCGTTTCCCGACTATGACGGCAACGGCATGTTCAAGAGCCTGGGCAACATCGTCGCCAATGCCGATGTCGGCCTGCTGTTCATCGCCATGCATGACAAGCCGAAGCGTCTGCGCGTCAACGGCAGCGCCAGCGTGAGCGACAATGATCCGCTGTTGAGAGGAAATCGTCGGCGCGCAGCTCATCGTCCGCGTCACGGCGCGCGCGATCTTTCCGAACTGTCCGCGCTATATTCCGACGATGGGCATTGTCGAGCCGTCGATCTATGTACCGATTGCCGGGCAGGATGCACCGGAGCCGGCGTGGAAGGGCTTTGCGGATTTCAGGGATTGCATCCATCCACGGCAGCCGACATTCAAGGGGTGAGCCCGAGCCTGTGCGCCGATCATCCCGCGACGTATGCGAAGCATCGAACCCGTAATCCATCGGACACAAGCTGCAGCGGAGAGTTCGACTCCGGGTCTGCGCCAGAGGCGCATCCTGGAATGACAGGATGAGGCCGCGGGGACGATGAATGGGCCCCATGCTGCTTCGCAGGGTCGTGTCGATAGCTTTGGGCCGGAAACGCGCTAAATCGCCGTCATCTCGCCCTTGCTCCAGGCCTCGCGCAGCTTGAATTTCTGGATCTTGCCTGAGCCGGTCAGCGGGAAGGCGTCGACCACGAACCAATGCTTCGGCGTCTTGTGCGGGGCGAGCGAGGCGCGCATGTAGTCGATCAGTTCTTCCTTTTCGATGATGGCGCCGGGCGCCGGGCGGATGAAGGCCGCGACCTCCTCGCCCCATTTTTCGTGGGGAACGCCGATCACCGCGATCTCGCCGATCTTCGGGTGCTTGAACAACAGCTCCTCCAGCTCGCGCGGATAGATGTTCTCGCCGCCGCGGATGATCATGTCCTTGAGCCGGCCTTCCACCGTGCAATAGCCGCGGGCATCCATCGCGCAGAGATCGCCGGTGTGCAGCCAGCCGTCGGCGTCGATCGCAGCCGTCGTTGCGTCCGGCATTTCGAAATAGCCGAGCATGATGTGATAGCCGCGTGTGCAGAACTCGCCGATGGTGCCGATCGGCACCGTCTCGCCGGTGTTGGGGTCGATGATCTTCGTTTCCATGTTAGGCAGCGGCAGGCCGATCGTGTTGGCCTTGTCCTCGACGCTGTCGATGCAGCCGGTCTGCGCCGCGACCGGGGAGCATTCGGTCTGGCCAAACACGATGGTGAAGGGTGCACCGAGCTTTTCCTCCAGTTTCCGGACCAGCGTGGCCGGCACCGTGGAGCCGCCCGAGCAGATCGCCTTGACCGACGACAGGTCGGTCGTCGGAAAGGCCGGGTGCTCCAGCAGCGCGACCAGCATGGTCGGAACGCCGAGCATCGCGTTACCGCGATAGGTTCCGAGCAATTCCAGAACCAGGCCGGGCTCAAACGCTTCGAGCATCACCATCGTTGCGGCTTTCGATACCGCGCCGATGACGCAGCAGACGCAGCCGCCGGTATGAAACAACGGCATCGGGATGACGAAGACATCGCCGGGATCGACGCCCATGCGGTCCGCCGTGTCGGCGCCGTTGTTGAGCAGCCCGCGATGGCGGAGCAGGGCGCCTTTCGGAAAGCCGGTGGTGCCCGAGGTGTACTGGATCATGACGGGGTCGTCGGGACTGACCGCCGGCAGCTTGATGCTTTCATCGTCACCGGCGGCGATGAAATCATCCCAGTCGTCGAAGCAGATCACTTCGCGCAGTTCGGGGCAGTTTTGCCTCACCGCCTGCACCGTCTCCAGCATCGGGTTGCCGCGAAAGCCGTTGACCACGAAGATGCCGGCCGAGCGCGACTGCTTCAGCACATACTCCACCTCGCGCGCGCGAAAGGCCGGGTTCACGGTGACGAGGATCATGCCCGCCATGCCGGCGCCGAATTCGAGCATCACCCATTCCGGCAGGTTCTGCGCCCAGACGGCAATGCGCTCGCCCGGCTTGAAGCGCGACAGCAGCGCGCGGGCGGTGCGCTGGACTTCGCGATAGAACGCCGCGTAGGTCCACTGACGGCGCAGCGTTGGGTCGGGGACGCCGGCGATCAGCGCCAGGCGCTCGGGCGCCTCCTCGGCTGCCTTGCGCAGGAGATCGCCGAACGTCATCTCCCGCACCGCAGGCGTCGTCGGGCCCACGACATGCGACATCGTCAAAGTCATCAAATCCTCCCCTCGTCGGGGACGCCGCCGTTGTTTGCCGGCGTTTCGATCGTCCCCGGCGGCCAAAATGCCTTTCGTGGCCGGTCAATGCAAGCGGTGCGAGGAACTTTGCATGCGACGGGTGATTACTTTTTCACCAGATGACGCAATCGGAGAAAGGCAATGGCACGCAAATATTCGAAGAAGGCTTCCAGCGACGTCGAACGAGCGATGAAGAAGCGCAAGGCTGGCACGCTTAGGAGCGGCGGTTCAGGCAAGAAGGTCACGAGCCGCAAGCAGGCGATTGCGATCGGATTGTCGGAGGCAAGGGCCAAGGGGAAGAAGGTGCCGAAGAAGGCAGCGAAGAAACGGAAGACCGCGACAAAGAAAACGGCGAAGAAATCGAAGCGATAGAGATGCTATAAGCACACTCTATCACCGGATTCCGTCATGCCCGGGCTTGTCCCGGGCATCCACGTCTTGTGTGCGGCTCAAGAGAAGACGTGGATGGCCGGGACAAGCCCGGCCATGACGGTGAGAAAATCTCACCCCGCCTTGCGCTGCCTCGCCGCGGACCGGTGCGCCTTCTTCGCCGCCCGTCGCGCCGGTGCCTGCCGCGGGGCCGGAGCCCGGCGCTTCCCCGCCGACTTGCCCTTCAGGCTGGCCTTCAGCGCGTCCATCAGGTTGACGACGTTGTCGGGCTTCTCTTCGCGCTCGGCAGCCTTGATCGGCTTTCCGGAAGCCTTGCGGCGCACCAGCGCCTTCAGGGCGTCCTCGTATTCATCCTTGAATTTCGAGGGATCGAAGTGCGCCGCCTTGGTCTGCAGGATGTGGCCCGCCAGTTCGACCATGTCCTTGGTGATCTTCGGGGTCTTGATGTCGGCGAAATACTCGTCCTCATCGCGCAGTTCGTAAGGGTAGCGCAGGGTGGTGCCGAGCAGGCCCTTGCCGAGCGGCTCGATCGCGATGACGTGCTCGCGGTTGGTCAGCACGATGCGCGCCAGCGCGACGCGGTCCTCGTCCTTCATGGCGTCGCGGATCACGGCAAAGGCGTCGATGGCGGCCTTGCCGTCCGGGGCGACGTAGTAGGGATTGTTGTAGTAGCGTTTGTCGATCTCGTCCCGCGGCACAAAACTGTCGATCTCGATGGTGTGGTTGCTCTCGATCTGGACGGCCTCGAGCTCCTCCTTTTCGATCTCGACATACTGGCCCTTCTTCAGCTCGTAGCCGCGGCCCTTCTGGTCGCTTTCGACGATATCGCCGGTCTCGGCGTCGATCATCTGCTGCTTCAGCCGGTTGCCGGTCTCCTTGTTGATCATGTGGAAGCGGGTTTTCTCGACCGACGTCGAGGCCGGGTAGAGCACGACCGGACAGGACACGAGGGACAGTTTTAGCGTGCCTTTCCAGTAGGCGCGGGGGGCCATGGCAATCTCCGGCATGGTTGGGTTTGGGAACTCCAACGGCTAGTATGGGTTTTCGTTCCAGAAGCCGCCGGGCGCGGCCGGGGTGGTCGGGGTTTGTCCGTGGCGTTGAAGAAGCTCAGCACGTACCGCAAGAAGCGCGATTTCGGCAAGACGGCGGAGCCCTCCGGCGACGTCGAGGTCGCGCCGGCCAAACAGCGGCGCTTCGTAATCCAGAAGCATGACGCGACCCGCCTGCATTACGATCTGCGGCTGGAATTCGACGGCGTCTTCAAATCCTGGGCGGTGACGCGCGGCCCCTCGCTCGATCCGCACGACAAGCGGCTCGCGGTCGAGGTCGAGGATCATCCGCTGGACTACGGCGATTTCGAAGGCACCATTCCCGACGACCAGTATGGCGGCGGCACCGTCATGCTGTGGGATCGCGGCACCTGGGAATCCGATGACCCGCGATCGCGGCTTCAAGAAGGGCGACCTGAAATTCACGCTGCACGGCGACAAGCTGCACGGCAGCTGGGTGCTGGTGCGGATGAAGGGCGACCGCTACGGCGGCAAGCGCACCAACTGGCTGCTGATCAAGCACCGTGACGAATTCGTCGAGGGAAGGCGACGCCAACGACATCCTGGAAGAGGATCGCTCCGTGGCTTCAGGGCGAACCATGGCGCAGATTGCGCACGGCAAGGGCAAGGCGCCGAAGCCGTTCATGCTGGCCAAGGGCAAGACAAAGGCCGACGCAGTCTGGCACTCGAACCGCGGCGAAGCGGCCGACGCGCGCGCCGGCAGGAAGACAGCGGCGTTGCGAGCCGCGCCGGAGACGAAGACGCGTGCGCCAGCGCAAACCGCGAAGCCGAAGAAAGTTTCCGCGATGCCGGATTTCGTCGCGCCGCAGCTTTGCGCCTCCGTCGAGCGGCCGCCGAATTCGGACGGCTGGTGCCATGAGGTCAAGTTCGACGGCTATCGCGTGCAGTTGCGGATCGAGGATGGCGACGTGGCGCTGCTCACCCGGAAAGGCCTGGACTGGGCCGACAAATTCAGCGCGCTCGCAAAAGCCGCCAAGGCATTGCCCGATGCGCTGATCGACGGCGAGATCGTTGCGCTCGACCACAACGGCGTGCCCAGCTTCTCGGCGCTGCAGGCGGCGATCGCCGACGGCAAAACCGGCAGCCTCATCTTCTTTGCGTTCGATCTGCTGTTCGCCGGCGGCGAGGATCTACGCACGCTGCCGCTGCGGCGAACGCAAGGAGCGCCTGAAGCGCCTGCTGGAACGAAAGAGCGGCAAGGAAAAGCAACATCCGCTACGTCGATCATTTCGAAGAGCGCGGCGACACCGTGCTGGAATCGGCCAGGAAGCTGGATCTGGAAGGGATCATCTCCAAAAAGCTGGATGCGCCCTATCGCTCGGGACGCAGCGAGAGCTGGACCAAGGCCAAGATCCGCGGCGGACAGGAGGTCGTGCTCGGCGGCTGGAAGACCACCAACGGCAAATTCCGTTCGCTGATGGCCGGTGTCTATCGCGGCGACCATCTGGTCTTCGTCGGCATTGTCGGCACCGGCTTCGGCCAGGACGTCGTCCGGCGCATCATGCCGGCGTTGAAGGCCGCGGCGTCCGACAAAAGCCCGTTCGGCGGCAAGGATGCGCCGAAGAAGACCCGCGACGTGCATTGGCTGAAACCCGAACTGGTCGCCGAGGTCGAGTTCGCCGGCTGGACCGACGGCGGCAACATCCGGCAGGCTGCGTTCAAGGGACTGCGCCAGGACAAGCCGGCAAAGGAGATACGCGCGGAGAAGCCAGCCATGACTGGAATTGCAAAGCCCGTCGTGCGATCCGTGAAATCATCGGCGAGCAAATCCGCCGAGGTGATGGGCGTTACGATCTCGAAGCCCGACAAGGCGTTGTGGCCCGACGGCGGCGACGGCGAGGCCGTCACCAAGCTCGATCTTGCGAATTATTTCGAAGCGGTCGGCGAATGGATGATCGTCCACCTCAAGGGGCGTCCGTGTTCCATTCTCCGCGCACCCGATGGCATCGGCGGTGAAAAGTTCTTTCAGCGTCACGCGATGCCGGGCAGCTCCGATCTCCTGAAGCTTGCCAAGGTCGCAGGTGATCGAAAGCCCTATTTGCAGATCGATCGGGTCGAGGCGCTGGCGGCGGTGGCGCAGATCGGCGGGCTGGAGCTGCATCCCTGGAATTGCGCGCCCGATGATTACGACACGCCGGGGCGGCTGGTGTTCGATCTCGATCCGGCGCCGAACGTCGAATTCTCCGAGGTGATCGAAGCGGCCAAGGAGATGCGTCAACGGCTGACGGCGGTGGGCCTCGAAAGCTTCTGCAAGACCACCGGCGGCAAGGGCCTGCACGTGGTGACGCCGTTACTCTATGGCGCAAGGGAAAAGGTGACGTGGAAGGAAGCCAAGGCGTTTGCGCAGGGCGTCTGCCAGTGGATGGCGAATGACGACCCGGAGCGTTACCTGCTCAACATGTCGAAGAAGCTGCGCAAGGGAAAGATCTTCCTCGACTATCTGCGCAACGACCGGCTCTCGACGGCGGTTGCCGTGCTGTCGCCGCGTGCGCGCGAGGGCGCGACTGTCTCGATGCCGCTGACCTGGCCGCAGGTGCGCGGCGATCTCGATCCGAAGAAGTACACGGTCCGTACGGTGCCGGCGTTATTGGCTAAGACGAAAGCGTGGGATGGTTACGATGACGCGGCGGCGTCGATCAAGGCGGCGATGAAGAAGCTGGCGGGCAAGTCGTAGCCGATATAGTTCGCGTCTGCCGCATCACCCCAGTAACTTCGTCGCAAAAAGAAGGTGGGCACGGCGCAAGTGCGCGCCTTTGCCCACCCTACAATTTCGATGCGTGGTTACAGCTTCCCGAGCAGTAGCAGGATCAGCAGGATCACGATGATCAGGCCGAGACCGCCGCCGCCGTAATATCCGGTGCCGTAGAACGGTCCGCCGCCGATGCCGCTGAAGCCGCCCAGCAAGGCGATGACGAGAATGATAAGAATGATGGTCCCGAGTGACATGAATTTCTCCTCAGCCTCATGGGCCGTATGTTTCGCTCTGTGTGCGGCGGAACAACACAGGGGAACTATGAAAGTTCCGTTTTGCATCGCGATATTGCGGCGTGCTCCTTCTTTTTGAAGCGTGTGTAATTACATGCAGTTGGAAGAGAGAAGAGGTTTTGGGTGATGAGCAAGCCGTTGGTCGTTTCGATTCCGCATAGTCTTGGACGTGAAGAGGCGACGCGCCGTCTCAAGAGCGGGCTTTCGCGCGCTGCTACCAGCGTGCCATTGCTGAGCGTCGATGAGGAACGATGGGAAGATAACCGCATGATCTTTCGCGTCCGCGCGATGGGTCAGGCGGCGGCCGGACATGTCGATGTCGCCGAGGATCATGTGCAGGTAGAAGTCGTGTTGCCGTGGCTGTTGCAGCGTTTTGCGGAAGCTGCGCAGTCCGCCATCCAGAACCGCGGAAAACTGTTGCTGACCAAGAAGAACTAACGCCTAGCTCCGGGCGCGCTTTCGTGCCGGCTTGGCCGCGCCGATGAATTTGGCTTTTAGCGCGGCGACCGGAAGATGCGTCAGCAAATCCGACAGGCGCAACTGCGCGGCGTCTGCATCCGCAAAACCTTCCACGGCATAACCGCTGACATCGAGCGTGGCGTCAAAATTTTCCGGACCGGGCCAATGCCTGCCGCCGTCGGTCAACGGCGCAAACCAGCGCGTCACCACCGTAATCGCGGCGTCGCGACTCCGCCGCCGGGCAAAAGCGATGAAATGATCGCCCTGTGGCCCGCTCACATTCAAGGGCTCATATTCGCCGCCGGTGAAGACATCGGCGAGTTCGCTTCGGAGCTTGAGCAGATGCCGTGTCCAGGCCTGCTTGAGATGGCCGTCAGACCAGCCTCCAATCAACCGGTCCCAATCCGGATTCTCCAGCGCGCCGAGGCGGCCTGCGCGCTCGGCGAAGTCGACCGGCCGCCGGTTGTCGGGATCGACGAGCGAAAAATCCCAGAGCTCGGTGCCCTGATAGAAATCAGGCACGCCCGGCATCATCGCCTTCAACGTGATCTGGCTGAGCGAATTCAATGCGCCAAGCAGCGACAGCCGATTCGCGAGCGCTTGCAGCGAATTCAGGAATTCGCCCGAGAGCGTAGGATCGAGGATCCTTTCGATGAAGTTTTTGACACCGGTCTCGTAGGCGGCGTGGGGATTGAGCCAGCTCGTCTCCTGCTTGCCCTCGCGCGCCGCTTTGAGGGCATATTCCTGCATGCGCGAGAGAAGTGAGGCATCATCCGGCTGCCATGCTCCGAGCAGCGCCTGATACAGCATATATTCAAAGGTGGCCGACGGCGCGCGCATATCGCCATCGACCGTGAGATGCGGCGCATTGAGCAGCTTCCACCGGGCGACCATGCTGGTCCATTCGCCCGGCATTTCCGCCAGCGCCGTGATACGCGCCCGCGCGTCCTCGCCGCGCTTGGTGTCGTGGGTCGCGGTGGCCGTCATGCCGAGCGGCCAGTCTCTGGCGCGCGTCTGCATCATGCCGTGGAATTCGTTCGCCGAGAGCGATTTGGCGGCAGGATCGCCGCCGACCTCATTGAGCGCGAGCAGGCGGTGATAGCGGTAGAACGTCGTGTCCTCCAGCGACTTCGCCATCATCGGGCCGGTGAACTGCTGCACCTTCAGGGCAAAGCGGCGGACGCGGGGCGCGCTGTGGGGCGGACGTCCCGGCTTGATCAGGTCCATCGTCAGCGTGTCGCGGAGAAAGTCGAAAATGCCGTCATCGGCGGCGAACCAGTCGACGCGCGCCCGTTCGATCGTCTTCGATATCAGGTCGCGGTCATGGGCCGACGGGCCTGACGATGTCAGGTAGGTGCGATACACCGGGAAATGCAGCACATAGAGTTCGAGCGCCTGCCGCAGGCTGTCGGCGGAATAATCGCGGGTGGAGTAATGCCCGCTGGCGATCCGCGCCAGCAGGCGCGTCAGCACGGTGAATTCGCTGGTCAGCAGCGTTTCCAGCACGCGGCGCTTTGCCTCGCGCAGGATCGGCGCAAGCTTGGGGCGATTGGTTGCTGATCTGCCGCCAGATTTCGTCGAGCGGCTCCAGGCCGCGGCCGTCCGTCAGCACCTGGGTGATGACGTTCATCCACTCATAGCCGGTGGTGCCGTGAACGCCGGCAAACGGCGTCAGCTTTTCGTGCTCGCCGAGAATTTTTTCGATGACCACGTAGAACGGCTGGCTGCGGCCGCCATGCGCCTCGCGGACCAGCCGGCGCAGGCGCTGGAAATACTGGACGGGGTCGCGCAGGCCGTCGATGTGGTCGAGCCGCAGCCCCTGCAGCTTGCCTTCCGCGATCAGCCGTTTGACCAGCCGATGAACCGCCTCGAAGGTGCCGGCGTCCTCGACGCGCAAACCCGCCAGCGTGTTGACGTCGAAAAAGCGCCGGTAGTTGATGTCGCTGGAGGCAAGCCGCCAGTGGCCGAGCTTGTAATGCTGGCGCTCCAGCAGATGGTGCAGCGAAAGCGTCGCTGCGGGACGATCCGGACCCGCGCGATAGGCTTCCAGCCCGCGTGCGATGACATCGGCTGCGCCGGATATCGCTTTCAATTCGCTCTTGAAGGCAGGCGCTTCCTTGCGGCTGGGATGACGCGGTCCCTGGTGTCGCGAAGCCAGCGCAAGGATCGCCTTGCCGGACGCGATATCCTCCGCGGCCGTCTCCTTGACGATCATGCGCAGGATTTCGCCATAGCGTTCCGGCGCGATCGGCAGCCGATGTTCGAAATACCATGCCGAAAAACTGCCTTCGGCGGCATCGTAGCGCAGTTCGATCTCGCCGTTTTCCAGCGCCTGCCCGTAGGACGAGCCGATGATCGGCAACAGCACGCCGCCGCGGGCGCGATACGGCAACTGCTCCCAGTCGATGTCGAAAGAGGCGGCGTGCGGCGAGGACGGTCCCCATTCCAGCACGTCGAGCCACCAGGGATTATCCGCAAAATGCACGCCGATATGGTTCGGAACGAAATCCAGAATCAGCCCGAGATCGTGCTGCCGCAGCGCGGCGCTCAGCCGCTCGAAACCGGCTTCGCCACCGAGTTCAGGATTGAACTGGGCATGGTCGATGACGTCGTAGCCATGCGCGCTGCCCTTGCGGGCGCGCATGAAGGGCGAGGCATAGAGATGGGTGATGCCGAGCGCCTTGAGATAAGGCACCACGGAGGCCGCAGCGTCGAAATCGAAATCCGCCGACAATTGCAGGCGGTAGGTCGCGATCGGGATCGCCGGGGGCATTTTCCTATCCGATGCGCCAGAGCACGGTCCAGGGCGGGACGCTGTCGCCCAACTCGCTGCCCCAGATCAGGGTTCCCGCGGTTTTGTCCGGCGCATGGCGGATCGCTTGCTCCGACAGGTTGGCCAGCAGGCGGAGCGTAGCGCCATCGCCCATCCGCCAATGAGCGGTCAGCAGGCGGTTTTCGTCCGCGTAGGCTTCCCCGAAGGTCGCATTTGCGAGCCGCGGGACAATCTCCTGCCGGCGGATTTTCAGGAGGTCCCGCACCAGCGTCAGCCGCTTCTGCGCGGCTGGAGTGTTGGGCTCGTTCCAGTCGAGCACGGCGGAGTCGCGGCTCGATCGAGCGAGCGCATCAGGCACCTCGTCGCCATATTCCTCGTAGGCCCAGGCCAGTTCGACACGGCGGCCCTTGCGGACGGCGTCGGCGAGATCGCCGCCGAAATCGCAGAAGAACGGGAAGGGCGCCTTCGAGCCCCATTCCTCGCCCATGAACAGCATGGGTATGGATGGCGACAGCAGCAGCACGGTGAGCCCCGCCTCGATGGCGCGTACATCGGCGGCGCTTTCAAGCCGGTCGCCGAGCGCGCGATTGCCGATCTGGTCGTGGTTTTGCACGAAGTTGATGAAGGCGGTTGGCGCCAGATGGCCGCTTGGCTCGCCGCGCCTGCCGCCGCGAAACGCCGACGGCTCTCCCTGATAGACGAAGCCGGAGGCCAGCGAGCGCGCGATATCCGAGACCGGCGCCTGCTGGTAGTCGACGTAATAGCCCTGCTTCTCGCCGGTCATCAGCACGCGCCAGGCGTGATGATAGTCGTCGTTCCACTGCGCGCGATATTTTCCCTGCGGCGGATCTTCAGCGGCGTCCAGAATGCTGGCGCGGTTGTCGCCGTTCTCCAGCACGAGATGAATGTGCCGGCCGGTTTCCGCGGCAAGCTGGCCGGCGGCGGCGCTGATATCGTGCAGCAACGACAGCCCGCCCGGCTCGACGATCGAGTTGACGGCATCGAGCCGCAGCCCGTCGAAGCGATAGTCGCGCAGCCAGGACAGCGCATTCTCGATGGCAAAGGCGCGGACTTGCCTGACGCGATAGTCGATCGCGCTGCCCCACGGCGTCTGCGCTTCCGTGAAGAAGGAGGGCGCATAGCGGCCGAGATAATTCCCTTCCGGGCCGAAATGATTATAGACCACGTCGAGCATCATCATCAGCCCGCGCTGATGCGCCGCGTCGATCAGCGCCTTCAGATCCTCGGGCCGGCCATAGGCGCTGTCCGGCGCGTACCACAGCACGCCGTCATAACCCCAGTTGCGCGAACCGGCGAAATCAGCCAGCGGCATCAGTTCCAGCGCGGTGATGCCGGTTTCGACCAGATGATCGAGCCGGTCGATCATCGCGCGATAGGTGCCTTGCGCGGTGAAGGTCCCGACATGGGCCTCGAGGATCACGGCCTCCTGCCACGGCCGTCCGCGCCAGTCTGTGGCGCGCCATGGATAGGCGTTGTGATCGATCACCTCGCTCGGGCCGAAGACGTCATCGGGCTGAAACGCCGACGCCGGATCCGGTACGTCGATCTCGTCATCGATGCGGAATTTGTAGCGCGAGCCTGCGGTCACTCCGGCAATGTCGGCCGTGAACCAGCCGTCCTCGCCGCGCGTCATCGCATGCGGTTGCGCCAGCATGACATCGACGCGCTTTGCCGCCGGCGCCCACAGCCGAAACTGCGTTCCGTCACTCGTCAGGCGCGGACCGAATTGCCGCTTATTCATGCCGTGCCCGCAAAGGCAAGCACCGACCGCGGCGGCGCGCTGGTCTCGGCGCCCGACGCGAATTCGGCGGGGCTCTGCACGGCCTCGACCGTGTTCAGCACCTGCTGCCAGTTCTTGTATTCGGGCATCTCGGGCAATTTGAAACCGATTTCTTCGGGGGCGGCGTTCAGGACGATAAAGATCGGCGGCTGGCCTTGTTCCATCGGCCCCAGCACATAGGCGAGGAAGCGGCCATCCGGAAAAGTCCAGTCCTCTTCCTTCATCTCCTCGGCCGCCGGCGTCAGCCACAGCACGCCATAGGAGCCGTCCGCGCGCCGGCCGTCGAGCCAGCGCTGGCAGCGAAGCTGGGCGAAGCGCCGGCGCAGCGTGGTCATGTGGCTGATGAAATCGGTGAGGTCCTCGCCTGTCTTGCCGAGATTGTCCCAGTTGACCCAGCCGGTCTCGTTGTCCTGGCAATAGGCGTTGTTGTTGCCGTTCTGCGAATTGCCGACCTCGTCGCCGGCCAGCATCAAGGGCGTCCCTTGCGCCAGGAACAGGCAGGCGAGCTGGTTCTTGCGCAGCTGCCGGCGCAGCGCCGTGATCGCGGCGTCGTTGGTCGGGCCCTCATGGCCGCAATTGTTGCTGTGGTTGTCGTTGGAGCCGTCGCGATTGTCCTCGCCGTTGGCCTCGTTGTGCTTGTCGTTGTAGCTGAACAGGTCGGCCAGCGTAAAACCGTCATGGACGGTGATGTGATTGACGCTGGCGCGGGTCGCGCGGTTGTCGTGATGAAACAGGTCGGAGGATGCGGTCATGCGGCGCGATACTTCGCCGATCAGGCTGCCTTCGCCGCTCCAGTAGCGCCGCATCGCGCTGCGATAACGGTCGTTCCATTCCGACCATTGCGAGGGAAACGCGCCGACCTGATAGCCGCCCATGCCGAGATCCCAGGGCTCGGCGACCAGCTTGACGGTCGACAGCACCGGGTCCTGCCGCACCGCGGTCAGGAACGAGGCGTTGCGGTCGTAGCCGTTGGGGCCGCGCGCCAGCGTGGTGGCGAGGTCGAAGCGAAAGCCGTCGACGTGGCAGACCTCGACCCAGTAGCGCAGCGAATCCATCGCCATCTGCAGCACGCGCGGATGGGTCAAATTGACCGAGCTGCCGCAGCCGGTGAAGTCGTCGTAATAGCGCGGCTGTTCCTTGTTGAGCCAGTAATAGGACGCGTTGTCGATGCCGCGGAACGACAGCGTCGGGCCGAGATGATTGCCTTCGGCGGTGTGGTTATAGACCACGTCGAGCATCACCTCGATGCCGGCGTCGTGCAGCCGCGCCACGGTGGTGCGGAACGCGTCGAGCGCGTTGTCCTGCGCGTAACGCGGCTCCGGCGCGAAGAACGCCAGCGTGTTGTAACCCCAGTAATTGGAAAGCTTTCGCTCGATCAGCACCCGGTCGTCGATCAGCCCGTGGACCGGCAGCAATTCGATGGTGGTGACGCCGAGCTTCTTGAGATGGTCGATCATCGCCGGCGAGCACAGCCCGCCATAGGTGCCGCGCCAGCCTGGGGCGACGTCGTCGCGCTTCTGGGTCAGGCCCTTGACGTGGGCCTCGTAGATGATGGTGTCTTCCCAGGGGATGTTGGGGCGTATCTCGCGGCGGCCCCAATTGAAGGTCTCGTCGACCACGACCGCCTTCGGCATGCCGCGCGCATTGTCGCGGCGGTCGAAGGAAAGGTCCTCGCGCGCGCTGCCCGTGCGATAGCCGAAATGCGCATCGCTCCATACCAGGCGGCCGGCGAGCCGCTTGGCGTAGGGATCGAGCAGCAGCTTGTTGGCGTTGAAGCGGTGTCCGCGTTCCGGCGCATAGGTGCCGTGGACGCGATAGCCATAGAGCTGCCCGGGCGAGACGTCGTTGAGATAGCCGTGCCAGACGTCCTCGTTGCGCTCGGGCAATTCGATCCGCTCGAGCTCGCGGCGGCCCTGGCCGTCGAACAGGCAGAGCTCGACCTTTTCCGCATTGGCCGAAAACAGCGCAAAGTTGGTGCCCCGTCCGTCCCAGGTTGCTCCAAGGCGGGCAGGGCTCCCCGCGGACAAGCGCATGCGTCAGCTTTCCGGTACGAGAAAGATCGCGGCCAGCGGCGGGATGGTCAGGCTGAGTTCGGGGATGCTGCCTTCGAGCGTATGCACGCCGCCGCCATTGCCGACATTGCTGCCGCCATAACGCGCGGCGTCGGAATTGAGCGCTTCCTTCCACCTGCCGGCAAACGGCACCCGGACGCGGTAATTTTGCAAGACGTTCGGCGAGAAGTTCACGACCACGAGACAGCGGGCGTTCGCGTCAAAGCCCTTGCGCAGCCAGGCAAAGACGTTGTTGCCGGAATCATGGGTGATGACCCATTCAAATCCCGCCTGGTTGCAGTCCATCTCGTACAGTGCCGGCACGGCGCGATAGAGGTGGTTGAGATCGCGGATCAGGTTCTGGATGCCGGCATATTTCTGCTGCCCGAGGAGGTGCCAGTCGAGCGACTGATCGTGATTCCATTCGCGCTCCTGGCCGAACTCGCAGCCCATGAACAGCAGTTTCTTGCCGGGATGGCCGAACATGAAACTGTAATAGGCGCGCAAATTGGCGAACCGCTGCCATTCGTCGCCGGGCATGCGGCCGATGATCGAGCGCTTGCCGTGCACGACTTCGTCATGCGACAGCGGCAGAATGAAGTTCTCCGAAAATGCGTAATGCAGCCCGAACAGGATGTCGCCGTGATGGTGCTTCCGGTAGATCGGGTCCTTGCCGATATATTTCAGCGTGTCGTGCATCCAGCCCATGTTCCACTTGAAGCCGAAGCCGAGCCCGCCATATTCGACCGGCTGCGACACCTGCGGCCATGAAGTGGACTCTTCCGCGGCCGTGGTGGTTTCCGGAAACAGCCCGAACAGTTCGGTGTTGAAGCGACGCAGGAATTCGATGGCTTCGAGATTCTCCCGGCCGCCATGCCGGTTCGGAATCCACTCGCCGGCGGGCCGGCTGTAGTCGAGATAGAGCATCGAGGCGACGGCATCGACGCGCAGGCCGTCGACGCCGTAGCGGTCGAGCCAGAACAGCGCGTTGGAAACCAGGAAATTCACCACTTCGGTGCGGCCGTAATTGTAGATCAGCGTGCCCCAGTCGAGGTGACGGCCCTGCAGCGGATTGGCGTGTTCGTAGAGCGCGGTGCCGTCGAAATAGCCGAGCCCGTGCGGATCGTCGGGAAAATGCCCGGGCACCCAGTCGAGCCACACGCCGATGCCTTCGCGATGGCAGGCATCGACAAGGGCGGAAAAATCTTCCGGCGTGCCGAACCGGCTGGTCGGCGCATACATGCCGGTCGGCTGATAGCCCCATGAGCCGTCGAACGGATGCTCGCTGATGGGCAAAAACTCGATATGGGTAAAGCCCATGTCCTTGGCGTAGGCCGGAAGCTGTTCGGCGAGGTCGCGATAGCTCAGCCATTCATTGCCGTTCTTGCGCCGCCACGAGCCGAGATGCACCTCGTAGATCGAGATCGGCGCGCCGATGCCGTTGATGCCCTCCGGCGCCGGGCGCGGATGCGGAATTTTGGTTTCGTCGATGACGACCGAGGCCGTCGAGGGCCGGATCTCCGCCGCAAAGGCCACGGGGTCGGATTTCAATGGCAGATGCCGTCCGTCGGGGCCGGTGATGTCGAACTTGTAGCGGTCGCCCGCGCGGGCATGCGGCACGAACAATTCCCAATAGCCGACGCCGCGCACCCGCATCGGGTGGCGCAGCGGGTTCCAGAAATTGAAATCGCCGACCACGCTGACGGCTTTCGCATTCGGCGCCAGCACCACGAACGCGACGCCGTCGACGCCGTCCAGCGTCATCGGATGCGCGCCGAGCTTGTCGTAGATCCGCCGGTGGGTGCCTTCGCCCAGCAAATAAAGGTCCATATCTCCGAGCACCGGGGGAAAACGGTAGGGGTCGTCGAGATCGACGACGTTGTCGCCGAAGCGGGCGCGAAGCTGGTAGCGCTTCGATCCGTTCGGCAGCGCGCCCGCGAACAATCCGGCATCGTGAATGCGTTCGAGCGGCGCTGTCTCGCCATGTTCGCCGACCGCTTCCACGTTGGACGCTTCGGGGATGAACGCGCGCACTACGCTGTGGTCGCCCTCGCTGTGCAGTCCGAGATAGCGGAACGGGTCGGAATGCTTGCCTTCGATGATGGCATAGGCCTCGGCGGGCAGTTTGTTCATGAAGCCTCGAAGGATGGTTGCGACAACATTCTGATGATTCCGATCAGGGGCACGCGGAGCCATTCCGGCCGGAACGACAGTTCGTGCTCGATTTCGTTCAAGGCCTTCTCGAGCAGGAAGAACGTCAGCAGATTATCCGCCGCGTTCGGATCCGACGGCCACAGCCGGCGATCGGTCATGGCCTCGTGGTACGCGGCCAGGAACGCGGCGGCCGCCCGGTCGCGCCACTCGCCAAGCGCCGCGCCCAGCCTGCCGTTCTCATCGTGGGCTACTTTGAGCGCGCGCTCAAGGGCCGAGGTTGCCGAATAATCGATCGACCGGACCAAACCGGCGATGTCGCGCGCTGCGGGCACCTTGCGCCGGCGCTCGGCGATGCTGCTTCGAGGCGCGCCTTCGAAGTCGATGATGAAGATGTCGTCCTTGACGATCAGCAACTGCGTGAGATCGAGGTCGCCATGGCAGCGGATGCTGGCGATGCCGGCATCGCGCGAGAGCAGCCGTTCCAGCAAGTCCGGCAGCGCCGGCTGCAGCGCCAATAGCTGGTCGGCCAGCGGCCGGTCGGCTTCTCTCAGTGTTTCCCGACGCTGCCTCAGCGCATCGAAAACGCGGCCGGCGCAGAGCATCAGATCGTCGATCCAGTGCTGCACGTCGTCACGGCCGGCAGGCTCCGGCGCAAATTCCGCCAGTTCGCTGTTGCCGGCGAGCGCAACGTGCAGCTCGGCCACGCGCCGCCCGGCCTGCGACATGTAACGCAGATAGGGAAACTCGTCCTCGCGCTCATCGCGCTGCACGCTTGCCGCGAGCAGGCGCTGCTCCTCGATGAAGCGATCGAGATAGCCGGAGCTGACGGTCCAGAGATCGCCCTGATTGGGGATGAAGGCGTGTACGACACCGATTGCGCTTTTCTCGTTGCCTTCGACCAGCTCGACGCTGCCGAGCAGGGCGGGCGCATTGGCAAAGTGGGCGACATCGGTGAGGAAGCGCCCCATCTCGATTTCGGGATTGGGGCCGGGCTGCAGCGTCCGATAGATCTTCACGACATAGTCGTCGTCCACCAGGGCGGTGCTGCGCGGCTGGTCGGTTTCGATGATGCGGACGTGCTCGGGCTGCCGGATCGGCTTGTCGCTGAAGCGGGCGGTCGGCCGGAATTCGAGCGTCAAGCCCTGTTCGCCTTCTTCGACCGTCAGAGATTGCTGCAGGTTGCGCAGCAATAGCGCGATGAAGATCTGGTCGGTGGCGACGTCGAGCAGGGTGCCTTCGCGGGCGCCCTGCCGAACCGCCGCCAGCGCATGCGGATTGTAGCGTTCGCGGTCGAAGCGAACCCATTCGATCTGCATCGGCAGCACGTAGCGCGTCGCGATGCCGCGCTGTGTGGTTTCGAAGAAGGCGAGCCATGGCCGGTTATCGCCGATGTCGCAGAACGGAACGGCCGACGTCAGCGCTGGACGGATCGCCTTGGGCGATCGTTCCGGATACCAGCGGGTGCGCGCCAGATAGCCCGGCAGCACGTCGCGCTCGAACACGCCGCGTTCGCGCGCCAGCGACATCCAGGTCGCGTTGACAGGCACGACCAGCGTCTCGAACTCGGGCACGGCGCGCTGCACCACCGGTTCCGACTTGTCGCGCTCCTGCAGTTCGAACCAGTAGAAGCCGTAGGGCGCCAGCGTGATCATGTAGGGCAGTTCGCCGATCGGCGGGAAACGGGTGCGGCCGAGCATTTCCAGCGGGATACGGTCCTTGAAGGCGGAGAGATCGAGTTCGGTCGCCTGCGCCGATCGCGACAGATTGGCGACGCAGAGGATGACCTCGTCGCGGTACTGGCGCACATAGCACAGCACCGAGCGGTTCTCCGGGCGGATGAACGTCATGGTGCCGCGGCCGAAGGCGATGGTGGATTTGCGGACCGCGATCAGCCGCTTGGTGGCCGAGAGCTGCGAGGACAGGCTGCGCGACTGCGCCTCGACGTTGACCGCCTCGTAGCCATAGACGGGGTCCATGATGGTCGGTGCGTACAGCCGTGCCGGGTCGGCGCGGGAGAAGCCGCCATTGCGGTCGGGCGTCCACTGCATCGGGGTGCGGACGCCGTTGCGGTCGCCGAGATAGATGTTGTCGCCCATGCCGATCTCGTCGCCGTAATAGATGATCGGCGTGCCCGGGAACGAGAACAGCAGCGAATTCATCAACTCGATCTTGCGCCGGTCATTGTCCATCAGCGGCGCGAGGCGGCGGCGGATGCCGACATTGATGCGGGCGCGGGGATCGTTGGCGTAGGTCGACCACAGATAGTCGCGCTCGACGTCGGTGACCATTTCCAGCGTCAGCTCGTCGTGGTTGCGCAGGAACAGCGCCCACTGGCAGTTGGCCGGGATATCCGGCGTCTGGCGCAGGATGTCGGTGATCGGAAAACGGTCCTCCTGCGCGATCGCCATGTAGATGCGCGGCATCAGCGGGAAGTGATAGGCCATGTGGCATTCGTCGCCGCGGCCGAAATATTCCTGCACGTCCTCCGGCCATTGATTGGCCTCGGCCAGCAGCACCTTGCCCTTGGCGTAGGCATCGAGCTCGGTGCGCAGCCGCTTGATGATGGTGTGGGTCTCGGGCAAATTCTCGTTGTTGGTGCCGTCGCGCTCGCAGAGATAGGGAATGGCGTCGAGGCGGAAGCCGTCGACCCCGTGTCGAGCCAGCGTTTCATCACCTGGACCAGCGCGCTCACGACGCGCGGGTTGTCGAAATTGAGGTCCGGCTGGTGCGAGAAGAAGCGGTGCCAGTAGAACTGGCCGGCTTCCGGATCCCAGGTCCAGTTCGATTTCTCGGTGTCGGTGAAGATGATCCGCGTGCCCGGATATTTCTGGTCGGTATCGCTCCAGACATACCAGTTGCGGGCGGACGAATCGGGGTCCGAGCGGCGGGCGCGCTTGAACCAGTCGTGCTGGTCGGAGGTGTGGTTGATGACGAGTTCGGTGATGACCCGCAGGCCGCGCCTCTTGGCTTCCTGGATGAAGCGGCGGAAATCCTTCATCGTCCCGAAATCGGGATTGATGTCGCCGTAATCGGCGATGTCGTAGCCGTCGTCCCGGCCGGGGGAGGGGTAGAACGGCAACAGCCACAGCGTGGTGACGCCGAGATCCTGCAGATAGCCCAGTTTCTCGGTCAGCCCGGCAAAGTCGCCGATGCCGTCATTGTTGCTGTCGGCAAAGGCCTTGACGTGGAGCTGGTAGATGATCGCATCCTTGTACCAGAGCTCGTCGGTTACGGCGGCTGGCATTTCCTTTGCTTCGACGGAAAGGCTGCCATCCGGATTCAGCGGATAGGTGCCGTCGACAGGGAGGGAAACGCCGTTGGAGCTCTCGGCGGTCTGCGCTTTTTTGTTCACGGTGATGCCACTGCCATGGAAATGACGTCCCCGTTTCGTTTGCAGAAAGGGAGACGTTCCGGAGTTAGATAGAAAGCCGCTCGGCTGGCTTTGGTTCCCTGGGAACCGTTGCTGGACCCGAGCGTTAGACACTGCCCATCTCCTTCCCGTAATTGGACAATTTCGCGACATCGGTTTGATGTTTGCGTGCAAAGTGTGTGCCGAATGGATCTTTTTGCTCAAGCTGACGCCCAGGGAATCCAGACCGAGTTCCTGGACGGCCAGGGTCACCGCCGTGTGACGGACGCCGCCGCGCTCAAAATTATCCTGGAGGCGCTGCCGCCGCAGGCACCGGGACCGCTGGTCGGCCATCCCGTGGTGGTGCGGTCGGGGCGGCCGTCGCGAACCGAACTGACGGCTGCGGCCACGCTTCCGGTGCAGTGGAAAATCGTTGCGGGTAAGGAGCTTATCGCCAAAGGGGACACCTCCGACCGGGCCATCGAATGGCCCACCGAACTGCCGCTTGGGATCTACCGGCTGCAGGTGAGCGATGCTCGACAATACCGAGGACGTGCCGCTGATTTCGGCGCCGGAACGGGCGTTTGGCGGTGAGTTCGACCGCTGCTGGCTGATCGCGGTCCAGCTCTATGGCGTCCGCTCCGCGCGCAATTGGGGCATGGGCGACTTCACCGATCTCGCCAGCCTGATCGAACTCGCCGATCAGCTCGGCGCCGACGGAATCGGCCTCAATCCGCTCCACGCCCTGTTCGACGACCGCCCGGGCGATTGCAGCCCGTATTCGCCGAACAGCCGGCTGTTTCTCAACGCGCTTTATATCGATGTCGAAAAACTTCCCGAATTTCAGCCCGATGCCGGCACAAGCGACGGCGCTGGCGCAGTTGCGGGCCGGCGACGCTGTCGATTATGTCAGCGTCGCGGCTCTGAAGTGGCGGGCGCTGCGCGCCGCCTTCGCGGCCTTCAAGGCCAACGCCAAGCCGGGCCGGCAGCAGGATTTCGACAAATTCCGCGCCGAGCGCGGCGCGCTGCTGTCGCACTTTGCCTGCTTCGAGGCGCTCCGGCACAAATTCGGCAAGCCATGGTGGGAATGGCCGGAAGAGTGGCGGCAGCCGGATGAGGCCAGATGCGCCGCGTTGCGCCAGGGCGAGGACGCCGGCGAAATCGAGTTCGTCGAGTTCGTGCAATGGACCGCCGACCGCCAGTTGGGCGCGGCGGCCGATCTGGCCAAACAGCTCGGCATGAAGGTCGGGCTCTATCTCGACGTCGCGGTCGGCGTGCAGGCCGACGGCTTCGACGCCTGGAACGAACAGGTCGCGATTTCCCGCCATCTCGGCGTCGGCGCGCCGCCCGATCCGCTCAACACCGCGGGCCAGACCTGGGGCCTCGCCGGCTTCAATGCCGCCGGGCTCGAGCGTGAATCCTTTGCGCCGTACCGCGACATGCTGCGCGCCTCGATGCGCCACGCCGGCGCCATCCGGCTCGATCACGTGCTCGGGCTGAAGCGGCTCTATCTGGTGCCGCAGGGCTTTACCGCCCGCGACGGCGTCTATGTGCAAATGCCGTTCGAGGCGCTGCTGGCGGTGACGGCGCAGGAGAGTGTCGCCAACCGCTGCGTCGTGATCGGCGAAGACCTCGGCACCGTGCCGGAAGGGTTTCGCGACCAGATCGCCGATTGGGGCATCTGGTCGTATCTCGTGATGATGTTCGAGCGCGATGACGCTGGTGTGTTCCGCAGCCTCGATCATTACCTGACCAACGCGCTCGTCACCTTCAACACCCATGATCTCTCGACCTATGCCGGCTGGCGCTCGTTCGGCGATCTCAATCTGAAACGCTCGCTCGGCATCGATCCCGGCGAGAGCGACGATGCGCGCTGGCATGCGCTGGCGATGCTGGACGAAGTGCTGCGTCATAACGCCATCGATCGCAACGATCTCTATTCGATCGCGAATTTTCTGGCGCGGACCAAGTCGCGCCTGCTCGCGGTCTCGCTGGAGGATCTGCTCGGGGTGGTCGACCAGCCCAATATTCCCGGCACCATCGACGAACATCCGAACTGGCGGCGGCGGCTTCCGGTGTCGATCGAGGAAATGACGTCCACGGTCGACGTCGACGCACTGAAGGCGGCAACCCATGAACGGTCGCGCGCGGCGATCTGACCCCAGCGGGGAACTATCTTGTCGTGCCGGATCGAAGATTATGGGTTGATCGGCGATTGCGAGACCGCTGCGCTGGTCGGCCGCAACGGATCGATCGACTGGCTATGCTGGCCGGCCTTCGATTCGGACGCCTGCTTTGCCGCGCTTCTCGGCACTGAGAAGCACGGCCGCTGGCTGATCGCGCCGGCCGGAGAGATTATCGCCACCTCGCGCCGCTATCGGGACAATACGCTGATCCTGGAGACGCGGTTCGAGACCGCTGACGGCGTGGTCGAACTGATCGATTTCATGCCGCCGCGCGGCAACGCTTCCGATGTGGTGCGGCTGGTGCGTGGCGTTCGCGGGCGGGTCAGGATGCGAATGCAACTGGTCATCCGTTTCGGATTCGGCGCCGATATTCCCTGGGTCAAGAAGAGCGAGGACGGCACCGCGCTGCTCGCGATCTGCGGGCAGGACATGACGGTGTTGCGGACACCGGTCGAGACCCGCGGCGAGGATATGACGACGGTCGCCGATTTCGAAGTCGGCGAGGGCGACACCGTTCCCTTCGTGCTCACCTACGGCCCATCGCATCTGCCGGTGCCGAAGCCGGTCGATCCCGATTATGCGCTGAAGGATACCGAAGCGTTCTGGACCGAATGGTGCAGCCGCTGCACCTATGAGGGCGAGCACCGCGACCTCGTGCTGCGCTCGCTGATCACGCTGAAGGCGCAGACCTATGCGCCGACCGGCGGCATCGTTGCCGCGCCGACGACCTCGCTGCCGGAAAAACTCGGTGGCAGCAGGAACTGGGACTATCGCTTCTGCTGGCTGCGCGACGCCACCTTCACGCTGCTCGCGCTGATCAATTCGGGCTACACCGAGGAGGCTTCCGCCTGGCACCAGTGGCTGTTGCGGGCGGCGGCGGGGTCTCCCGTCAACATGCAGATCATGTACGGCATCATGGGCCAGCGCCGCCTTCTGGAATGGGAGGCCACATGGCTGCCCGGCTATGAAGGCGCCAAGCCGGTGCGGGTCGGCAACGCCGCGCACGCGCAACTGCAGCTCGACGTCTACGGCGAATTGATCGACGCCTTCCATCAATGGCGCACCGCCAAGCTCGAACTGGACGGAAGCACCTGGGCGCTGGAATGCACGGTGCTCGAGCATCTCGCCGAGATATGGGACAAGCCCGATCACGGCATCTGGGAGCGACGCGGCGCGGGCAAGCATTATGTGTCGTCGAAGGTGATGACCTGGGTCGCGTTCGACCGCGGCATCAAGAGCGCCGAGACGTTCGGCTTCGAGGCGCCGCTGGAAAAGTGGCGGGCGCTGCGCGATGCCATCCACCTCGACGTCTGCGCGAAGGGATTCGATCCCGAACTGAATTCCTTCGTCGAGTCCTATGGCTCGAAGATGCTCGATGCCAGCATCCTGCTGCTGCCGTCGGTGGGCTTTCTGCCGCCGGAAGATCCGCGCGTCCGCGGCACGCTGGCCGCGGTCGAACGCCATCTGATGCGTGATGGCTTCGTGTTGCGGCACGATCCCCGCGAAGCGGAGCAGCAGCCGGCCGAAGGCGCGTTCCTCGCCTGTACGCTGTGGCTGGCGGACGCCTATGTGCTGGCGGGCGAACATGGCAAGGCGCAGGAATTGTTTGACCGCGTGGTCGCGGTGGCCAACGATCTCGGCCTGCTGGCCGAGGAGTACGATACCGCGGCCCGTCGCCAGACCGGCAATTTCCCGCAGGCGCTCACGCACATCGCGCTGATCAACACCGCGCATAATCTGTGCGCAGCGAAGCAGTCGGCCAAGAAGCCTGCGATGCAGCGCTCGAAGTAGCTCTCTCCGTCATTCCCGGGTTCTCGCTTCGCGAGCCCGGAATGACGGCGGATTGCGAAGTCGCGCGAGCCGACACTCGTCTTCGCCGCGGCAGACCCGGGCTGGGGTGAACCTGCCTTCATGGGAGGATCTGGCGGTCGGGCACCGGCTCGCGCTTGCCGATCGTGCCCGCCGACAGAAGCGGATTCGTCGCCCAAAGGCTTTGAGGAACGCTCGATTTATCCTTGATACAGGCTTGATACGCCGAGAGCCTCGCGTAACCGCGAACGTCCCTATCCGAGCTGCAGCACCGTCTCCATCGCATGCGCAAATCCGTCTTGCTCGTTGCTGTCGGTGACATGCGTCGCGCGTCGCTTGACGTTGTCGGCGGCGTTGCCCATCGCAAACGAGATGCCGCTCTTGGCAAACATCGGCAGGTCGTTCTCCATGTCGCCGATGGTCGCTACCGCCTCGGCCGGAATGCCCAGCCGCTTCGTCATTGCCGTGACGAAGGTGCCCTTGTCATGACCGGTCGGGGTGACGTCGAGATAGTAGGTCTGCGAACGGACCGCGGTGGCTTCGTGCCCGACCGCCTCCTTCATCGCCACTTCGCAACGCTGCAGCAGCGCCGCGTCCGAACTGGCGCCGACGATCTTGCAGGCGGCTGCCAGATGCGGCGTGAAATCCGGGATGATGGTCGGATCGGCCTTGATCGCCCGCTTCTCGTGCGGGACGTATTCGCCGTCGGGATTGCGCGTGTACCAGCGCTCGTTGGTGAACAGCCAGATGTCGACGCCGAACGCATCGAGCACATCGAGGCTGCGCTGCGCCACGTCTGCGCCGATCAGATGCTGCTCGATCGGCTTGAGGGCGGCGTCCACGATCGAACTGCCGTTGAAGGCGCCGACGGGAAGCGTGATCGAAAGCGGCTCGATCAGGAATCCCATGCCGATGGAGGGACGGCTGGAGACGATGGTGAAGCCGATGCCGGCCGCATGCAGCTTGCGTACGGCGGCCCTGGCGCCATCGGTCAGGACCTTGTCCTTTGTCAGAAGCGTGCCGTCGACGTCGGAGACGACAAGTGCGATACGGGTCATTGGGAAACCAGATCCAGTTGAGTGACGATGTCATCGACGATTTGCTCGACCGGCGCATCGATCGAAACAACGATCGGCCGTTCGTCCGCTTCCGGCCGCTCCAGCGTTCTGAACTGGCTGGCGAGCAGGCCCGGCGGCATGAAATGTCCCTTGCGCGCGGCGAGGCGGGCGGCGATCAGATCCTGCGTTCCGTCGAGAAAGACGATGCGGATGTCGTCGCGGCCGTGCACGAGCACCTCGCGATAGGCACGCTTCAGCGCCGAACAGGCGATCACCACGCGCTCACCGGCGGCAGACAAGCGGTCGATCTCGTCGGCGATCGCCTGCAGCCACGGCCAGCGGTCTTCGTCGGTCAGCGGCTGGCCGGCGCTCATCTTCGCGACATTGCTCGCCGGGTGAAAGCCGTCGCCATCCTCGTAGCGCCAGCCGAGGCGTGCGGCGAGACGATCGGCGACGGTGCTCTTGCCCGAGCCGGAAACGCCCATCACCACCAGCGCGCAAGGGGTTTCAGCGCCCACCAAAATTCTCCGGAATTGCCGCGCGGTCCACCAGCCAGACCGTCTCGCCGGTGGATCGTGCGCGGTTGGCGGGCAGGTTTTCGCCTGCGAAGACGCGCGTCAGGATCGCACGCTTGTCCGTGCCCGCAACCTCGAACAGCATTTCGCGGCAGGACGCAAGCACGGGCAGCGTCAGTGTCACCCGCGGGACGAACGGCGCGACATTCGCTTTGGGCACGCCGACGACCCAGCGCGCGGTCTCGTCGAGCGCGGGATCGCCGGGAAACAGCGACGCGGTGTGGCCGTCGGGGCCGACACCCATCAGCACGAGATCGAACAGGGGGCGGGCGTCATCGAGCGTGTCCGCACCGTAGAACGACTGCAATTCCTGTTGGTAAAGCGCGGCAGCGCGATCGGGATCGGCAGGGTCGGCGGTCGCGGTCGGAATCGGATGGATGTTTTCCGGCGGTGCGCATCGGTTCAGAAAGGCCGCTCGCGCCATGCCCATGTTGTGCAACGGATCGTCCGCCGGCACGAAGCGTTCGTCGCCGATGAACCAGTGCACGCGATGCCAGGGCAGCCGGTTTCGATAGGGCTCGGTCGCCAGCAGTTGATAGAGTTGCTTCGGGCTCGATCCGCCGGTGAGGCAGATCGCCACGCGCCCGCGGTTAGCCGCCGTTCTCGCCAGCACATGTTCGGCAGCGGTCGCGGCCATCGCCACCGGGTCGGTGACCGCAATGACGTGGCGGTTGTCGTTCACGTGCATCGTTCACCCGAATTTTCGCCAGCTTCGGCCATCGCGCCGCAACAGTTCGTTGGCTTCCTCCGGCCCCTCGCTGCCGGCCTTGTATGTCTTCAAGCCTTCGGCGCCGGCCTTCTTCCAGGCATCGATGAACGGCTGCACCGCCTTCCAGCCGGCCTCGACGCTGTCGGCGCGCTGGAACAGGATGTTGTCGCCGATCATGCAGTCGTAGATCAGCGTCTCGTAGCCGGTGGAAGGCTCGGCCTTGAAATAATCCTTGTAGCGGAACTTCATCTCGACGCCGTCGATCAGGATCGAGGGACCGGGCACCTTGGTGTTGAACTGCAGCGCGATGCCTTCGTTCGGCGCAACGCCGATCACGAGGTAGTTTTGCGCCAGTTTCTCGACCGGCGTGCAGTTGAACATCGCGAACGGCGCCTGCTTGAACTTGATCGCGACTTCAGTACGCTTGACGCCGAGCGCCTTGCCGGTGCGCAGGTAAAACGGAACGCCGGCCCAGCGCCAATTGTCGATGACGAGCTTCAGCGCCGCATAGGTTTCGGTGGTGCTGCCCGGTGTGACATCCTCGATCTTGCGATAGTCGGCGATTTCGGCATCGCCGATCCGGCCGGCCAGATACTGACCGCGCACCGAATTTTGCAACGCTTCTGCCTCGCTCTGCGGCTGGATCGCGGCGAGCACGTCCGCCTTTGCGCCGCGCACCGAATGGGCGTCGAAACGGATCGGCGGCTCCATCGCGACCAGCGACAGCAGCTGGAACAGATGGTTCGGCACCATGTCGCGCAGCGCGCCGGTCTGGTCGTAGAAGCTGCCGCGATGACCGACGCCGAGTTGTTCGTCGACGGTGATCTGGACGTGATCGATGTGGTTGCGGTTCCAGATCGGCTCGAACATGCCGTTGGCGAAGCGCAGCACCAGGATGTTCTGCACCGTCTCCTTGCCGAGATAGTGATCGATCCGGTAGATCTCGTGTTCGTCGACGAGCTTGAGCAGTTCGCTGTTCAAAGCCCGTGCTGAAGCGAGATCAGTGCCGAACGGCTTTTCCACCACCAGCCGCCGCCACGCGCCGTTCTCGGCCAGCATGCCGGTGCGGCCGAGTTCGCGGCTGATCGGCAGGAACGCGTTCGGCGGGGTCGCCAGATAGAACAGCCGGTTGCCGCCGGTTCCGCGCGCGGCTTCCAGTTCGTTGAGTTGCTTGTTCATGGCATCGAACGAGGCCGGATCTTTCGGATCGGCCTCGATGCAGGTAACGCATGCGAGCAGGCGCTGCGCGATCGCTTCATCCACCGGTCGGGTCGCGAATTCGCGCAGTCCCTTCATCAGGCTGTCGCGCAGCTTGTCGCTGGTGACGCCTTTGCGGGCGATGCCGACCAGGCAGAACTGGTCCGGCAACAGGTCGCTGGCGGCGAGGTTATAGAGGGCAGGGACGACCAGCCGGTGCGCGAGGTCGCCGGTCACGCCGAAAATGACGAAGGAGCAGGGATCGGGTTTCTTCTGAGCTATCTGACCGACCGCCATTCGCTCAGGCCTTCGTATCAGGTTTTTTCGGCGGCTCCTTGTGGCCGCCGAAACCGGCCCGCATCGCGGACAGGATCTTTTCCGCAAAGGTGTGGTCCTTGCGCGAACGGAAGCGCGCATAGAGCGCCGCCGTCAGCACTTCCGCCGGCACGGCCTCGTCGATGGCCGCGTTGACGGTCCAGCGGCCTTCGCCGGAATCCTCGACAAAGCCGGAGTAATTATCCAGCGTCTGGTTTTCCGCCAGCGCGGAGGCTGTGAGATCGAGCAGCCAGGACGGGATCACGCTGCCGCGCCGCCATACCTCGGCGATATCGGCAATGTTCATGTCGAAGCGATGCTCCGGCGGCAGCGCCTCGATATTGGCGTTCCTGAGAATGTCAAAGCCCTTCGGCGTAGGCCTGCATCAGGCCGTATTCGATGCCGTTATGGATCATCTTGACGAAATGTCCGGCGCCGGACGGGCCGGCGTGGATGTAGCCCTGCTCGATACGCGGATCGCGGCCCTCGCGCCCCGGCGTGCGCGGGATGTCGCCGATGCCCGGGGCCAGCGTCTTGAAGATCGGATCGAGCCGGTCCACCACCGCCTTGTCGCCGCCGATCATCATGCAATAGCCGCGCTCGATGCCCCAGACGCCGCCGCTGGTGCCGACGTCGAGATAATGCAGGCCCTTGGCCTTCAGCGCCGCGCCGCGGCGGACGTCGTCCTGCCAGAACGTGTTGCCGCCATCGATGATGACGTCGCCGGGCTGCATCAGCTTTGCCAGGGTGTCGATGGTCGCCTCGGTGATCTTGCCGGCCGGCAGCATCACCCAGGCGGTGCGCGGCTTCTCCAGCTTCGCCACGAAATCTTCCAGCGTATCGGCGCCGGTGGCGCCTTCGCCGGCGAGGCCGGCGACGGCCTTCGCATCCTTGTCGTAGACCACGGCGGTGTGGCCGTTGTTCATCAACCGGCGGACGATATTGCCGCCCATCCGGCCGAGGCCGATCATGCCGAGTTGCATGTCCTGAATTCCCTAACTGAGTGCTTCTGCAATCGCGGCATCGAGCGCCGACAATCCCGATCCGAGATCGCCCTTGAGATGGACGCGCAAGGCGCGCCGTCCACGCTCGGTGAGCACGTCGAAATCGCCACGGGCCTGCGCGGCCAGGATGATGCCAAAACTCGCCTTCTGGCCGGGCACCTTCAGATCCTTGGCATCGTCGGCGGTGATCTGCAGGAATACGCCGCTGTCGGGGCCGCCCTTGTAGGCCTGTCCGGTGGAGTGCAGGAAGCGCGGGCCGAATTCGGCGCAGGTCGCGACGTGCCTGACGTCGCGCACCGCAAGCCGCATCTTCTGCAGCGAGCCGATCGTGCCGGGATCGCGGGCGATATAGGCGAGCAGGGCGACATAGTCGCCGCTGTCCGAGCGCGAAAGTTGCGCTTTGATCCACGAGCCCAGCGTGCCGTCGGCGCCGGCCTTGCGCAGCTCGGTCGGCGTTGTGTTCGTCGGTATAGAGATCGGCCTCGTCGGTCGACATGACGGGCTTCTCCGCGGGCAGCGCGCCGGTCTTCTCGAACGCAGCCGTCAGTTCGCGGGTCTTGATCTTGGCGGCTTCCACGTCGGGCTGGTTGAACGGATTGATGCCGAGCACCGCGCCCGCCACGGCGGTCGCCATCTCGAACCGGAAAAATTCCTGGCCGATGTGGTCGATCGATTTCATGACGATGCGGACGACGGGATGGCCGGCCGCTTCCAGCGCCTTGAGCCGGTCGTCATGCGAGGCGTCGTCTTCGCCTTCGGTGCGGATATCGATGAAGAAGCGGTCGTTGCCGTAAAGCGAGGGATCGCCGAGCGGCTCGCCGTCGATCGGGATCAGGCCCTTGCCTTCCTTGCCGGTGGATTCGGCGATCAGTTGCTCGGCCCAGGCGCCGAAATCGGCGACCTTTGCCGACGAGGTGATCGTCACCTTGTCGCGGCCTTCGAGGCCGGCGAGCCCCATCGCCAGCCCGAGCTGCACGCCCGGGTTTTCGTGCGGCGGCACGTCGGCGCCGCAGGAGCGCACCATCGCGAGCGCATGCGTGATCAGGCTGCGGATGTCGATGCCGGCCGCTGCCGCCGGCACGAGGCCAAACGGCGACAGCACGGAGTAGCGGCCGCCGATGGTTGGATCGCCGTAGAAGATGCGGGCAAAGCCCTGCTTTGTGGCGACCTTCTGCAGCGACGAGCCGGGATCGGTGACCGCGATGAAGCGATGGCCGGCCTTGTCCTTGCCGATGGTTTTCGACACGCGATCGAAGAAGTAATCCTTCATCACGTTCGGCTCGGTGGTGCCGCCGGACTTGCTGGAGACGATGAACAGCGTGTGGGCGAGATCGACCTTGTCCTCCATCGCGCGCACCTGCGCGGGATCGGTGGAATCGAGCACGTGCAGTTTCGGGAAGCCGGATTTCTTCGCAAAGGTTTCCGCCAGCACTTCCGGCCCGAGGCTCGAACCGCCCATGCCGAGCACGACCGCATCGCTGAAATTCTGTCCCTTCACGCGGCGGGCAAAATCCTCGTAGTCGGCGATGTCGGCCGCGGCGGGGCTGTTCAGCCAGCCCAGCCATTTGTTCTCGTCGTCATCGGTCCAGACCGATTTGTCCTTCTGCCACAGGCGGCGGATGGTTGCGGATGCGCGCCAGTCCTCGGTGCTCTTCTCGACGGCCTTCTTGATGCCGTCGCCGAGCGCGAGTTGCTGGTGGTCGATGCCGCCGCCGAGCGAGGCCGCGCGCTTGTGCGCGACCGCGCCGTAGAGCTTGTCGGCGGCATCGGCAAACAGCTTGACGCCGTCCTTGACCAGTTCTTCGGTGATGGCATCGAGCGAGATGCCGGACTTTTCGAGCTCTTCCAAAACGCGCTTCGCGTCCTCGATATTTTCTTCGAGGCTGTCACGCGGCTTGCCATGGTCGCGGAATGCATCGAGCGTCGCCGGCGGCACGGTGTTGACGGTGTTGGGGCCGATCAATTCCTCGACATACAGCACGTCGCTGTAGTCCTTGTTCTTGGTGCCGGTGGAGGCCCACAGCAAGCGCTGCGGCTTGGCGCCCTTGGCAGCGAGCTTGTCCCAGCGCGGGCCGGCGAACAGCTTCTTGTAGTCCTGATAGGCCAGCTTGGCGTTGGCGATGGCGACCTTGCCTTTCAGCGCGCTCAGCCGTTCCTTTTCGCTGGGGTCGTTGGCCCTGGCGATCCTGTCGTCGAGCTGCTTGTCGACCGCGCTATCGATGCGGCTGACGAAGAAGGAGGCGACGCTGGCGACAGGCGCGGGATCGCCGCCCTTGGCGACGTATTTTTCGAGGCCTTCGATGTAAGCCTCGGCCACCTCGCGATAGACGGCTTGCGAGAACAACAGCGTGATGTTGATGCTGATGCCTTCGCCGATCAAATGCTCGATCGCCGGCAGGCCTTCCGGCGTGGCCGGCACCTTCACCATCAAATTCTTGCGCTTGACGTCCTTCCAGAGCCGTTCGGCTTCCGCAATCGTCCCCTTGGTATCCATCGCCAGATAGGGCGAGACCTCGAGGCTGACGAAACCGTCGGCGCCGTCCAGGCGGTCGTAGACCGGACGCAGCACGTCGGCGGCGTTCTGGATGTCCTCGATGGCGACCGCCTCGAACAGGTCGGCGACGGAGCGGTCGCCCTTTTGCAGGGCCTTGCCGATCGCGCCGTCATACTCGTCCGAACTGCCGATCGCCTTTTCGAAGATCGAGGGGTTCGACGTCACGCCCTTGACGCCGTCGCTATCGATCAGCGCCTTGAGGTCGCCCTTGGCGACGAAACCGCGGGCGAGGAAGTCCAGCCAGATCGCCTGGCCATGGTTTTCGAGGGTTTTGACGGGATTCATGGGGCCTGTTCTGTTCGGTCGGTCTTTTTGGGCTTCCGGCAGCTTTCGGGCGCAGGGCCGGAAAGTCAATATTTGGTTGGGCCTGCAGCCAGATGGAATGGCAGGGGCCGCCACGATAACGCGACCGGCTCCGGTTCGATCCCCAAATGCCAGTTTTGTCAGTCGACCCCGGCAATGGGTCGAACCGGCTTCCCGGGAAGCGACACCAACGGTCGCAAAGCACGAAGTCGTGAAGGTGGCCGTCATGAAGCGTCGTTTGTCAGTCTCAGCCGGCCTCCTTCTTCTGTGTGCCCTGACCCTGCCCGGTGCGGCATCGGTGGAAGCGGCCGGCATCGGCGTGCAGTTCGGCGCGCACGGGCACAATATCCCGCGGGCGATCGCGGGTGGGTTTAACCCGCATGTCGAGGCCGCGCGAGCGCGGTCGCAAACGAATCCGAACACGAGAAGTATTCAACCGAATACGACGGGCGAAAGTACGGCGATCAAGTCGCGCAAATGAGCGCTCGACGCGGTAGTCGATCTCAAGGCCGGATGTAGAGATAGCCTTGCGATTGCAGCTCGGCGATCCGCACCACGCCGCCGCGCTCGGCGGCGACGAAGCCCGGCAGCAGGTCCTTCAGCGTGACGTTCTGCGACGCCATGGTGTTGCCGCAGGCGGCGAGTTCGAGACCTGCTTTGGAAAATTGACCGATGCGCTTCGAGACATCGGGGTTGGCGGAAGCGGAATGAAATGCGCGCAACGCCTGACCGTGTACTACCAGCGCGATCGTGACGTTGTCGGGACCGCCGACGCCGTCAAAGTGGTTCTGGATGTTGCCCAGCACGAAGCTGACCTTGTCGAGATCGTTGAGGTGATAAACCACCTTCAATTTCGTCGAAGGCGCCGCGTCGCCCGCCGCGCTGGCGCGGGAGGCCGCAAAGGCCGCGCCAAAGGCCGAAATCGCGCCCCACAGGATGTTGCGTCGGTGCATGGAATTTTCTCTCCACCAACGTTATATATATCACAGAACCACGCGGCGAGGCCCGCCAACCTGTGCAGTGTGGTTCACTTGTGCCGGAGCGCCGCAAGCTCCTTGCGGTCCGTCACCAACTCGGAGCATTCGTGCAGATCCGCGCGATCGACACGGAATATCTTGTCGTCGGCACCGGCAACCAGATCGTTGCTGGCATCGTCGTCGGGCTTGTTCCGCTCCCAGATCCTGATCCGCTCCAGCCGGATCAGCGCGGATTTGTCGTCCTTCATTGCGACCTGAATGCCGCCGCCTTCGCAATCGACGCCGCAGCCGAGCCGGATTTCGCCGCCGGCGTTTTCCGCGACGATGTGACTGCAGAATCCGCTGGAGTCGAAATTGCCGGTGCGGTGGCGATATTTGAAACCGAGGCGGAACGAATAATTGACGGTCTTGTCTTCCGGCGCGTCCTCGGCCGTCACCAGCAGCTTCATCGCGCTGACCTTCTGCTTCGGATGTTGCGCCAGGTGGCCGGCGTCATAGCGACGGACGAAGCAGGCGTAGGTCTTCTGGCCAAACGGCCCGCCGAACATCCTGTTGTCGAAGGCGGTGGCTTTGGCTTTGTCGACGCCGTCTTGGGCGTTGCAGGCACTGGCGCCGATCACGCAGGCGATCGCGGCGGCAAGGAAGGCGGATTTCATGGCAGCCCCGGATTAAACGTGCGGCATAGTACTTTGGTCGCGGCCGACGCCAGGAGCGTTCAAGGCCCGGGCGACGAAATGAACGCATGTTCATCTTTGCCATTGTTGCCGCTCGTCCGCCGCCGGAGAGTCACAAAAGCTGCAATTGTCGTGCGTTCGGACGTTCAAAACCCCGGATTTTTCCGTCTGGCTGCTCGGGATTGCCGAGCCACGTTCGAATCGAGCCGCGCGACCCGGTCCAGATTCCTTAAAAAACCCCTAACAGCGTGTTCAGTACTACGCCGGGGCAAATGTTGCACGAGGGCTACATGAGGAGCGAAATGCCACCGTATCACTACGAGGCTGAGGCCTCTAGCACGAGTATTGCATTGCAATGTGAAGTCGCTCGCGTGTCCAATCGACCTCAGTGCTGATTGTGATTCGCGAACGGAAGCTGTGACGCTCCGAAACTGGAACCCGATTGGAGCGTACGGCATTTACAGGTGACCATGGAGAGACGGATCATGTACAACGATTCTCTGTTCAATGCTTTCGCCCGGTCTTTCGAAGCAAGAAGCCAGACCGACATGTCGATGGCGGAATATCTGGAGTCGTGTCGAAACGATCCGATGCGATATGCCAACGCCGCCGAACGATTGCTAGCTGCGATCGGCGAGCCTCAGATGATTGACACGGCCAAGGATCCACGCCTTGGCCGTATTTTTTTGAACCGCACGATGCGGCTCTACCCGGCCTTCGCCGGCTTCTATGGAATGGAAGAAACGATCGAACGCATCGTCGGCTTCTTCCGCCACGCGGCGCAGGGTCTCGAAGAGCGCAAGCAGATACTCTATCTGCTCGGACCGGTCGGCGGCGGCAAGTCCTCGCTCGCCGAACGGCTCAAGGCGTTGATGGAAGTCCATCCCATCTACGTGCTGAAGGCCGGCGACGAACTCAGCCCGGTGTTCGAAAGCCCGCTCAGCCTGTTCGATCCGGAATCGCTCGGCCCGATGCTCGAGGAGAAGTACGGCATTCCGCGCCGGCGCCTCAGCGGGCTGATGAGCCCGTGGTGCTACAAGCGCCTCGAAGCTTTCGGCGGCGACATCTCGCAATTCCGCGTCGCCAAGATCCAGCCGTCGCGGCTGCGCCAGATCGCGATCGCCAAGACCGAGCCCGGCGACGAAAACAACCAGGACATCTCGTCGCTGGTCGGCAAGGTCGACATCCGCAAGCTGGAGACCTACGCCCAGAACGATCCCGACGCCTACAGCTATTCGGGCGGCCTCAACCGCGCCAACCAGGGCATTCTCGAATTCGTCGAAATGTTCAAGGCGCCGATCAAGATGCTGCATCCGCTGCTGACGGCGACGCAGGAAGGCAACTACATCGGGACCGAGAATATCGGCGCGATCCCGTACACCGGCGTCATTCTGGCCCATTCCAACGAGGCGGAATGGCAGAGCTTCAAGACCAACAAGAACAACGAGGCGTTCATCGATCGTATCTGCGTCATCAAGGTGCCGTACTGCCTGCGCGTCACCGAGGAGCAGAAGATCTACGAGAAGCTCATTCAAGGCTCCGAACTGGCCACCGCGCCGTGCGCGCCGGCCACGCTGGAGACGATGGCGCGCTTCTCCGTCATGTCGCGCTTGCGCAAGCACGAGAATTCCACCGTGTTCGGCAAGATGCGGGTCTATGACGGCGACAGCCTGAAGGAATCCGATCCGAAGGCGCGCAGCGTCCAGGAATACCGGGATTCCGCCGGCGTCGATGAAGGCATGGACGGCGTCTCGACCCGCTTCGCATTCAAGGTGCTGGCGGCGACCTTCAACCACGATACCAACGAGGTCGGTGCCGACGCGGTCCATCTGATGTACACGCTGGAACAGTCGATCCGGCGCGAGCAGCTTCCCGACGAAGTCGAGAAGCGATACCTCGAGTTCATCAAGGCCGAACTGGCGCCGCGCTACGCCGAGTTCATCGGGCACGAGATCCAGAAGGCCTATCTGGAATCCTATTCGGATTACGGCCAGAACCTGTTCGATCGTTATGTCGATTACGCCGACGCCTGGATCGAGGATCAGGACTTCAAGGATCCCGATACCGGACAGCTGCTCGATCGCGAACTGCTCAATCAGGAGCTGACCAAGATCGAGAAGCCGGCCGGCATCGCCAACCCGAAGGACTTCCGCAACGAGGTCGTGAAGTTCTCGCTGCGCTCGCGGGCCCAGCATGGCGGCAAAAATCCGTCATGGACCAGCTACGAGAAGATTCGCGAAGTGATCGAAAAGCGGATATTCTCCCAGGTCGAGGACTCTGCTCCCGGTCATCTCGTTCGGATCGAAGAAGGACGGCGAGACCGAAAAGAAGCACGGCGAGTTTGTCGCGCGCATGGTCGAACGTGGCTATACCGAGCGGCAAGTCCGTCGGCTGGTCGAGTGGTACATGCGCGTGAAACAGGCTGGCTGAGGCGGATGGAAACGTGGCTATTCACATCGTCGACCGCCGCCTGAATCCGGGCAGCAAGAGTCTGGAAAACCGCCAGCGCTTTTTGCGTCGTGCAAAGGCGCTGGTTCAGGGGGCGGTGAAGAAATCGTCGCAGGAGCGGGACATCAAGGATGTCCTCGAAGGCGGCGAGGTCAGCGTCCCGATCGACGGCATGGACGAGCCGCGCTTTCGCCGCGAGGGCGGCACGCGCGACATGGTGCTGCCCGGGAACAAGAAGTTCGTCGAAGGCGATATCCTGCCGCGGCCGAATCCGAGCGGCGGCAAGGGCAGGGGTGCGGGTGAAGGCGATGGCGAAGATGCATTCCGCTTCGTGCTCAGCCGCGACGAGTTCGTCGACCTGTTCCTGGACGATCTGGAATTGCCCGATCTGGCCAAGCGCAAGCTGGCCGAGGTCGAAAGCCATGGCATTCGCCGGGCGGGTTATTCGACGTCAGGCTCGCCCACCAATATCTCGATCAGCCGGACAGTAAGCCGTGCGCTTGCGCGACGCGTCGCGCTGCGGCGGCCGAGCCCGGAAGCGCTGGCGGCGCTCGAGGCGGAACTCGAAACGTGCAGCGAGGCACGACGTGTCGAACTCCTGGCCGAGATCGAGGCGCTGAAGACGAAGATGAAGCGCATTCCCTTCATCGATCCGATCGATATCCGTTATCGCCGCTTTGAAAAGGTGCCGAAGCCGGTGGCGCAGGCGGTGATGTTCTGCCTGATGGACGTCTCCGGCTCGATGACCGAGCACATGAAGGATCTCGCCAAGCGCTTCTACATGCTGCTCTACGTGTTCCTGAAGCGGCGCTATCGCCACGTCGAGATCGTCTTCATCCGGCATACTGACAAGGCCGAGGAGGTCGACGAGCAGACATTCTTCCACGGGCCGGCGTCCGGCGGCACGCTGGTGTCGAGCGCGCTGCAGGCGATGCATGAGATCGTGCAGACGCGGTTTCGCCCGGCGGACTGGAACATCTACGCCGCGCAGGCTTCCGACGGCGACAATTCCTACTCGGATGGCGAGGTCACGGGTCACTTGCTGACCGACAAGATCCTGCCGGCCTGCCAGTTCTTTGCCTATCTGGAAGTCGGTCAGGAGCACGGTTTGAGTTACGAGATGCCCAACTCGGCGCTGTGGACCCTCTATGAAGGCCTGCGCGCCAGCGGCGCGCCGCTATCGATGCGCAAGGTCAACGAACGCAGCGAGATCTTTCCGGTGTTTCACGATCTCTTCCAGCGTCGTGGCCCGCAGGAAAGGGCCGCACCATGAGCGCGCCGAACCAGTTGCTGTTTCAGGGCGCCGATTGGGATTTCCACACGCTGCAGCGGATCTGCGACGCCTGCGAGGAGGTGGCGCGGAACGAATTGGGGCTCGACGTCTATCCCAACCAGATCGAGGTCATCACCGCCGAGCAGATGCTGGACGCCTATTCGTCGGTCGGCATGCCGTTGTTCTACAAGCATTGGTCATTCGGTAAGCACTTTGCCTTTCAGGAGGCATCCTACCGCAAGGGGCTGATGGGGCTGGCCTACGAGATCGTCATCAACTCCTCGCCGTGCATCTCCTATTTGATGGAAGAGAATACGGCGACGATGCAGACGCTCGTCATCGCGCACGCCGCCTTCGGCCATAATCATTTTTTCAAGAACAACTATCTGTTCAAGCAGTGGACCGACGCCGACGGCATTCTCGATTACCTCGAATTCGCCAAACGCTACGTGACGCATTGCGAGGAACGCCACGGCCGGCTGGCCGTCGAGCACACGCTCGACGCCGCGCATGCGTTGATGTCGCACGGCATCGATCGCTATCCCGGCAAAAAGAGTCTCGATCTTCGCGCCGAGGAGAAGCGGGCGGGTCGCCGCCGTGCCCACGAGGAGAGCGCCTTCAACGATCTGTGGCGCACCGTTCCGGGCACCAAAGTGAAGACCGGCGCGATACTGGACGTCGAGCGCCGCCGCCAGTTGCTCGGCCTGCCGCAGGAAAACCTGCTGTATTTTCTCGAAAAGACGGCGCCGCGCCTGCGCCCCTGGCAACGCGAGATACTGCGGATCGTGCGGCACATCGCGCAGTATTTCTATCCGCAGAGCCAGACCAAGGTGATGAACGAGGGCACCGCGACTTACGTGCACTATCGCATCATGAGCCGGCTGCACCAGCAGGGGCGGCTGACCGACGGCAATTTCCTCGAATTCCTGCAGTCGCACACCAACGTGGTGTTCCAGCCCGAGTTCGACGATCCGCGCTATTCCGGCTTCAACCCGTATGCGCTGGGATTTGCGATGATGCAGGACATCGAGCGCATCGTCACCAATCCGGAAGACGAGGACCGCGAATGGTTCCCCGACATCGCCGGGAAGGGCGATGCGATGGCCGTGCTGCGGGACGTCTGGGCCAATTATCGCGACGAGAGTTTCATCAGCCAGTTCATGAGCCCGCATCTGATGCGGCAGTTCCGCCTGTTCCATCTGCACGACGATCCGGAGGATCGCTCCGGCATCCTGGTCGACGCCATCCACAATGAGCGCGGCTACCGGCGGCTGCGGCGCGAACTGTCGCGGCAGTACGATGTCGGCTTCATTGACCCGAACATCGAGGTCGTGGATGTCGATCTCGCCGGCGACCGCCGCTTGATGCTGCGTCATACCGTGGTGAAGGGCGCCCAGCTCACCGAAGCCGACACCAAGCGCGTGCTGCAGCACCTCGCCGATCTCTGGAGCTACGACGTGTCGCTGTCAGAGGTGGACACATCAGGTACGGTGGTGAAGGAGTATGTCGCCCACCCGCGGAGCCTCGCCGCAGCGGCGTAGCATTTCCCCGTAGCCCAGATAGCGGCGATATCCGGGACGGTGCCGTGGTCCCGGTTGCGCTTCGCTCATCCGGGCTACGAAATTTGCGAACTACCGCAGACTCGCGTTGATCTTTTCCAGCGCCGCCGTGCCGGGGCACAGATCCTTGGCTTCCAGCGTATTGAGCGGCGTCTCGACGGTGTCGAGATGGGTGTGCAGATCTTCCGAATCCGGATCGACGTACAGAAGGCCGGTGACCACCTGGCCCTTGGCGGCGTGCTTCTGCAGGAAGGTCATCGCCGCCAGCCGGTCGTTGGCGTCATAGTCGGCGTCGATCTTGCGCAGCGCCAGCCGCGTGCCGTCATGCTGCTCGACCACCTGCACCGTGCCCGGCGCGTAATCGACCGTGATCGGGTCGCGGCCGGTGAGCACGTCGAGGCGATTCACTGCGTCGTTATGTTCGCGGACATAGTCAAAACTCTTGGTCGAGCCGGCGTGGTTGTTGAACGCGATGCACGGGCTGATGACGTCGATAAAGGACGCGCCCTTGTGCCGGATCGCTGCTGCGATCAGCGGCACCAACTGGCTCTTGTCGCCGGAAAAGCTGCGCGCCACAAAACTGGCGCCGAGCTGCAGCGCGATCGCCACCAGGTCGATGGCGTTGTCGGTGTTCATCACGCCCTTCTTGGACTTTGAACCACGGTCGGCGGTCGCCGAGAACTGACCCTTGGTTAGCCCATAGACGCCGTTGTTCTCGACGATGTAGGTCATGTTGACGGCGCGCCGGATCGAATGCGCGAACTGGCCAAAACCGATCGAGGCCGAGTCGCCGTCGCCGGAGACGCCGAGATAGATCAGGTCGCGGTTGGCGAGGTTGGCGCCGGTCAGGACCGACGGCATGCGGCCGTGCACCGAGTTGAAGCCGTGCGAATTGCCGAGGAAATAGTCCGGTGTCTTCGACGAACAGCCGATGCCGGAAATCTTTGCGACGCGATGCGGCTCGATCGAGAGTTCGTAGCAGGCTTCGATGATCGAGGCGGTGATCGAGTCGTGGCCGCAGCCGGCGCACAGCGTCGAGATCTTGCCCTCGTAGTCGCGGTGGGTGTAGCCGAGATCGTTCTTCGGCAGGCCGGGATGATGGAACTTGGGCTTTGCGATGTAGGTCATGACACGGCCTTGCGGAGTGGGGTCACCTTGAGGTGATCCTGATGGTCGGCGATGGCGTTGGCGATGAAGCGGGCGGTGATCGGCGTGCCGTCATAGTGCAGGATCGGCACCAGCCGCACCGGGTCGATGCCGTTCTCGTTGACGATCAGCTGGCGCAGCTGGCCGTCGCGGTTCTGCTCGACCACGTAGACGAAATCATGGTCGGCGATGAAGCTCGCCACGCTGGAGTGGAACGGGAAGGCGCGGATGCGCATGCGGTCGAGCTGATGCCCGCGCGCCTCCAACAGCCCGATCGCTTCGTCCATCGCCGGTGCCGTCGAGCCGAAATAGATCACGCCGTATTTGGTCGGCTTGGCGGCGTTGGCCTGCAACGGCCGCGGCACCATGTCCTGCGCGGTCTCGAACTTGCGCACCAGCCGCTGCATGTTGTCGGCATAAACGGCGCCTTCTTCCGAATAGCGCGCGTAGCGGTCGCGCGAGGTGCCGCGGGTGAAGAACGAGCCCTTGGTCGGATGCGTGCCGGGATAGGTGCGGTAGGGGATGCCGTCGCCGTCGACGTCGAGGTAGCGGCCGAAATCGCGACCGGGCTCGTCGAGCATTTCCGCGGTCATCACCTTGCCGCGGTCGTATTGCTGGTTTTCGTCCCACTTCAGCGGACGGCACAGCCGGTGGTTCATGCCGATGTCGAGGTCCATCATCAGGAAGATCATGGTCTGCAGCCGTTCGGCGAGATCGAACGAATGGCCGGCGAATTCGAACGCCTCCGCCGGATCTTCCGGGAACAGCAGCACGTGCTTGGTGTCGCCATGGGACGCATAGGCGCAGGCGATGATGTCGCATTGCTGGGTGCGCGTCGGCATGCCGGTCGAAGGGCCGGCGCGCTGGATGTTCATGATCACGCCCGGAATTTCCGCGAAATAACTCAGGCCGATGAATTCGGTCATCAGCGAGATGCCGGGGCCCGAGGTAGCGGTGAAGGCGCGCGCGCCGTTCCAGGAGGCGCCGATCACGATGCCGATCGAGGCCAGTTCGTCCTCGCCCTGCACGATCGCGTATTTCGCCTTGCCGGTCTTCGGGTCGTGACGCAGCTTCTTGCAGTGGCTGGTAAACGCTTCCGCCACCGACGACGACGGCGTGATCGGATACCAGGCACAGACGGTGGCGCCGCCATAGACCGCGCCGAGCGCGGCGGCGCTGTTGCCTTCCATGAAGATGCGGTCGCCGACCTTGTCGGCTTTCTTCACCCGAAGCCCGATCGGACATTTCAGATTCTTCAGCGCAAAGTCGCGGCCGAGATGCAGCGCGTGAACGTTGGACGAGAGCAGCTTTTCCTTGCCCTTGTACTGTTCGCCGATCAGTTGCTCGACCAGCTTGACGTCCATGTCGAGCAGGGCGCACACCGCGCCGAGATAGATGATGTTCTTGAACAGCTGGCGCTGGCGCGGATCGGTATAGGTCGAATTGGTGATCGCGGTCAGCGGTACGCCGATCACGGTGATGTCGCTGCGGAATTTCGACGTCGGCATCGGCTTGGTCGAATCGTAGAACAGATAGCCGCCGGGCTCGATCGAGGCGACGTCCTTGTCCCAGGTCTGCGGGTTCATCGCCACCATCAAGTCGACGCCGCCGCGGGCGCCGAGATGGCCGGCTTCGGTCACCCGCACCTCGTACCAGGTCGGCAGGCCCTGGATGTTGGAGGGGAAGATGTTGCGCGGGCTCACCGGCACGCCGTGGCGCAGGATCGAGCGCGCGAACATCTCGTTGGCGCTGGCCGAACCCGAGCCGTTGACGTTGGCGAAGCGGACGACGAAGTCGTTTACGCTGCTGATCGGGCTTTGGTCTGGCATGTCGAACCTGCGTGAGTCATATCGATGAGATACTTTTGCATGTCCCAGGCGCCCGTGGGACAGCGTTCGGCGCACAGCCCGCAATGCAGGCAGACGTCTTCGTCCTTGACCATGACGCGCCCGGTCTTCAGGCCGTCGGCGACATAGAGCGCCTGGTCGGGGTGCGGCGAGGGCGCTTTCAACCGCTGCCGCAAATCCTCTTCCTCGCCGTTCTCGGTAAAGGTGATGCAATCCATCGGGCAGATATCGACGCAGGCGTCGCATTCGATGCAGGCGGGCGCCGAAAATACGGTCTGCACGTCGCAGTTCAGGCAGCGCTGCGCTTCGCCGAGCGCGAGCTTGACGTCATAGCCGAGCTCGACCTCGGTGCGGATGTCCTTCAGCGCGATCACCTTGTCGCGATGCGGCACCTTGTAGCGCTTGTCGCCGGAGATGTCGTTGTCGTAGCTCCACTCGTGGATGCCCATCTTCTGCGACGAGACATGCACTTCGGGAAGCGGGCCGCTCGGTGATGTCCTCGCCGGAGAGCATCTTGTGGATCGACAGCGCGGCGTCATGGCCGTGCGCGACCGCCCAGATGATGTTCTTCGGGCCGAACGCGGCGTCGCCGCCGAAGAACACTTTCGGATTGGTCGACACAAAGGTCTTGGCGTCGACCTGCGGCATGTTCCACTTGTCGAACTCGATGCCGCAGTCGCGCTCGATCCAGGGAAACGCGTTCTCCTGGCCGACGGCGACCAGCACGTCGTCGCAGGGAATGGTCTGGTCGGGCTCGCCCGACGGCACCAGGTTGCGGCGGCCCTTGGCGTCGTATTCGGCCTTCACCTTCTGGAAGGTGACGCCGATCAGCTTGCCTGCGACATGCTTGAACGCCACGGGCACCATGTAGTTGAGGATCGGAATGTCCTCGTGGATAGCGTCTTCCTTTTCCCAGACGCTCGCCTTCATCTCCTCGAAGCCGGAGCGCACGACCACCTTGACGTCCTCGCCGCCGAGGCGGCGCGCGGTGCGGCAGCAATCCATCGCGGTGTTGCCGCCGCCGAGCACGATCACGCGCTTGCCGATCTTCTCGACATGGCCGAACGAGACCGAGGCCAGCCATTCGATGCCGATATGGATATTGGCGGCCGCTTCCTTGCGGCCGGGCATATCGAGCTCGCGACCGCGCGGCGCGCCGGAGCCGATGAAGATCGCGTCATACTTCTCGTTGAGCAGCTTCTTCAGGCTGTCGATGCGATGGCCGCCCTTGAATTCGACGCCGAGGCCCAGGATGTAGCCGGTCTCTTCGTCGATCACGGTGTCGGGCAGGCGGAATTTTGGAATCTGGCTGCGCATCATGCCGCCGGCCTTCGGATCGGCATCGAACACCGTGCAGTGATAGCCGAGCGGCGCGAGGTCGCGCGCCACCGACAGCGAAGCGGGACCGCCACCGACCAGCGCGATGCGCTTGCCGTTCTTCGCAACGGGCTTCGGCATGCGGTGCTGGACGTCGTCCTTGAAGTCGGCGGCAACACGCTTCAGGCGGCAGATGGCAACCGGCGTTTCCTCGACGCGACCGCGGCGGCACGCAGGCTCGCAGGGACGATCGCAGGTGCGTCCCAGAATTCCGGGAAACACATTCGATTTCCAGTTGATCATATAGGCGTCGCTATAACGCCCCTCGGCGATCAAACGGATGTATTCGGGAACGGGCGTGTGTGCCGGGCAGGCCCATTGGCAATCGACGACTTTGTGAAAGTAGTCTGGCGCCGAAATATCAGTCGGTTTCATTCCTACCTTGTCCACGCAATTTCAAGGAAAGCGCGGCCTTATTTTGCCTGCGAACGCTTAAACAGCGTTCTTGTGGTTTTTGAATTGGATCATAGGCTTGTCTTATTAGAGCCATTCCAGACGCGGCACAAAGGCAAATTTGCGCGATCTCCTGCATGGAGATCGCACTGTTGCATTCGTGTGCGAATGCGGCGGTGCAGCATGTGCGCTGCAGCTTCATCGAGCGCGACAACTTCGCGCATGCATGCCGTGCAGATGCGATGATGTGTGCTCAGTTCAGCCGCAGATTGGCGCCTGCCGCGGCAAGGACGTGGTCATCAAACGTCCGGTTGATTGGAATGGCGCTCAGCTGGTTCTACCGACGACGATACGCGTTTCGTATCGCGCTACGACCCAGTTCACAAATGACATGAACAGCGCAATTAAAAGTGATGTGGGATACTTCGGACCAGGTGCTCACCCGCCGCGGATATGGTGAAGAAGATCGAAGCCGGATGTTGGCGGCGCGCTCGGTCGGATCAGTGCCCAAGCCGGATTGCCGGGGCGAAGTCTCGACGACTGGTTTGGCGGCCGTTGGTTAATAGCGCCTTCATCGGTATTTCGATGTGCTGCGCGGGACAGTTGTGACGCCGCCGAACTGGGTCTGCGGCACTGACACTTGCCGTGGCTCTAATCGCCGATATCGCTCTTCGCCAGATCCCACATCAGCCGATACACACCGCTCGATACGATCAGCGGCTTCAGGGCGGCATTACCGCTGACACGCGCCACGGTCGCAGCCGCCGCCTCTACATCGGTACCGTCGATCAGCACGAACCAGTCGCCCGCACCGGGATTGGGCGCGGAGGGATCATCGGTAATCGGTTTCGACAGCTTCGGATCGCTCTCCATCAGATGCATCGAGATGATGCCATCGAGCTCCGCCGGATCGAGCTGCTCGCGCAGGGCTGCGCGCAGCCTGTCCTCGCCGCCGGCCGGGCGCAGCCTGACAATGCCGAGCGCTGCGCCGCGGCCGGTGCCGCGGCTGATCGTGATGCGCGCGACCGCGCGGATCATGTTCTGGAAGCGGGCGATATTGGCCTTCGACCATGACGTCTGGTTCGCCAACGCGGTGCGATAGGCCGGGCTGTCCAACACCTCGAAGGTTTCGGTGGAGTAGAGGCTGAGATATTTCGGGGTGCCGTCATGGGCGACATAGCGGCGGGCTTCGAGAAAGCCCTGGATCGCAACGCGCTCCTCGAGATGCTCGCGGTCGTACCAGCGGTTGAATTCGGCTTCGTGCGCGGCGTCGACGTTCATCGACGTCAGCAGCATGCCCTTACCGGCCATCGGCATTTTTCTTGATTCCTATTTGCTGATTCCCGAAGCCATGTCCGCGATCGCCTTCATCACGGCATCGCGGACACCGAGATCGTACAGCGTGTGGCCGGCGCCCTCGACCAGGCGGATTTCGGCATTGGACCATCGCGCGGCAAGCGCATGCGAGGTAGCAGGTGGGCAGAGCAGGTCGTAGCGCCCCTGCACGATGATGCCGGGAATGCCTTCGAGCCGGCCTGCGTCGCGGAGCAACTGGTTCGGCTCCATGAAGCAGTTATTGGCAAAATAGTGAGCTTCCATGTAGGGCGTGGCCGGCGGGCTCCGCGATGACGACAGCGCCGCCGGATCGAGGCGCGTGCGGTTCGGTGCATGCTCGGAGAGGATGCGTTCGGTTTCGCCCCAGGCCCGCGCCGCCGGGATGTTCACGTCGGGATCGGGATCCAGGATGCGGCGGAAATAGGCCTGGATCGGTTGTGCACGTTCGTCCTCGGGCAGCGCGCCGATGAAGTCAGCATGGAGGCCGGGATAGAAGCGCGGTAGCGTTTGGAGGAAGCCGTTTTCGATTTCCGTTATCGTGCCGAGAAAGGTTGCCCGCAGCACGATGCCGGTGACGCGATCGGGATGGGCCTGCGCATAGGCCAGCGCCAGCGTCGCGCCCCAGGAGCCGCCGACGACCATCCAGCGCTCAAAACCGAATTTCTCGCGAATGACTTCCATGTCCGCGATCAGATGCGGCAGCGTATTGGCTTCGCGGCGGCCTTTTGGGCGGCTGCGGCCGGCGCCGCGCTGGTCGAACAGAACGGCGTGGAAGCGCTCGGGATCGAACAACCGGCGATGATCCGGCTGGCAGCCGCTGCCCGGCCCGCCATGCAGATAGACCGCAGGCGTGCCGCCAGCGCGACCGACGCTCTCGACATAGATATCGTGCCCGTCGCCGACGACGAGTTGTTCCGATGTCAGCGGCGCAAAGGGGTCGGCGCGTTTGACGGATTTGCCGGCGTCGGCGTCAGGCGCCATGCTCGCCTTCCGTCTCCAGCGTGCCGCCGGCGAAATTGCGATAGAGGAAGCGGTCCTGGTGCGCAGCGGCTTCGCGCTCGGCCTGCTTGAAGATCTGCTCATGCATCGGCGACAGCGTGCAGGCCGGGTCGGTATTGCCGGCATCGCCCGTCAGCGCAAAGGCCTGGCAGCGGCAGCCGCCGAAATCGACTTCCTTGAATTCGCAGCTCTGGCACGGCTCCGGCATCCAGCCGGTGCCGCGATAGCGGTTGAAATGCCTCGGAGTTCTGCCAGATCCAGGCAATGGAATGATTGGAGCGCACGGATTCGAATTCCAGTCCGGTGATGCTCTCGGCGGCGTGGCAGGGCAGCACCTTGCCGGCCGGCGAGATATTGAAGAACTGCCGGCCCCAGCCGCCCATGCATTTCTTCGGCCGCAGCGCGTAATAGTCCGGCACCACATAGTCGATGGCCAAAATGCCCTTCAGCCGCACGACAGCTTCCTCGACGATGCGGCTGGTCTCGTCGATCTGCTCGATCGTCGGCATCAGCGCGGCGCGGTTCTTCAAGGCCCAGCCGTAATACTGCACGTTGGCGACTTCGAGCCGGTCGGCATCGAGATCGACCGCCATCTGGATGATGTCGGCGAGCTGATGCAGATTCTGGCGGTGCATCACGGCGTTGACCGTCAGCGGCAGCTCAAGCTCGCGCGTCCATCTCGCGGCTTCGATCTTTTTCTCGTGCGCGTTCTTTAATCCTGCGACGCGATCGGCCACCCCGGGCTCGTTGCCCTGAAAGCTGATCTGCACATGACAGAGGCCGGCATCGGCCAGCGCCGATAGTTTTTCCTTCGTCAGCAACACGGCGGAGGTGATGAGATTGCTGTACAGCCCGACATCGGTCGCATGCTGCACCAGCTCTACGAGGTCCTTGCGTGCGGTGGGTTCGCCGCCGGAGAAATGGATCTGCAGCACGCCGATTTCGGCAAGCTCGCTCAAAACCTTCTTCCATTCTTCCGTCGTCAGTTCGCTGCCGCCACGGTCGAGTTCGATCGGGTTCGAGCAATAGGGGCATTGCAGCGGGCAGCGGTGCGTCAGTTCGGCGAGCACGGCCAGCGGGATGCCGAATGTTTCCGCGGTGGAGCGCTGCGATTCCAAAATCGCGAGCCCGTCGCTGGACGCGGCGCCGGTTGTCTTGCCCTCGGCGAGAACCTCGCTCATGGCGTTTTCTCGCGCGCTTCGGTCAGAAATCCCTTGTCGGCAAGGTCCTGCAGCATGCCGATGACGTCGGTCAGGATCGCCTCGCGGGGTGCTACGTATTTCGCGGCGAGCTGGTCGGCCATGTCGCCGACGCTGCGCACGCCGTCGCAGAGCTGCAGCACCTCGACCGCGATTTCGTCCGGCGCCAGCACGCGCTCCGGCGCCAGGATCACCCAGACCTGCCGCGTCTCATCGAATTTCAGCCGGGCGTGCCGCGGCAATTTCGGTCGGCTCGCCTCGCTGACACTGATGTTGCGGCTCGCTGCCATCGATCGCTAGTCCCGCTTGTTAATTTGCGCTTGTCAGTTTCCTTGGGGCACGAATGCCCCGGGCGGTATGTGGCCCTCGACATAGGCATGATACAGCGCGTCAAGCTGAACCCAAAGCACATTGGTCTTGAAGATCAGCGCATTGCAGACCGCCTCGCGTTCCGCCGGCGTCTTCGCGTGCTTCTTGACATAGTCCAGCGCAAAATTGGCGTCGCGCGGGGCCTGCGTCAGGCGGCGGCTGAAATAGCTCATGATGTCAGGATTGACGAAATCATAGTGCTTCAGCATGCCGGAGATGCGCTCCTCGTGCAGGTTCGGCGCGAACAGTTCCGTAAGCGAAGAGGCGATCGCCTCCAGCGGCGTCTTGTCACGGCAGAAATGCACATAGGCCTCCACCGCGAACCGCGTCGCCGGCAAGATGCCTTCGGTGGATTCCACATAGGCGCTGTCGAGCCCGAGCCCCTCGGTCAGCTTCAGCCAGCGCTCGATGCCGCCTTCCGAGCCGATATCGCCGTCGTGATCCTCGATCCGGTGCCGCCATTCGACCCTTGTGGCGCGGTCGCGGAATCTTGAAATCACCATCGCGTCCTTCAGCGGGATCGTGCTCTGGTAGAAATAGCGATTCAGCGCCCAGGCCTGCACCTGGCCCTTGTTGAGCTTGCCGCCGTGCAGCAGCCGGTGAAACGGATGCAGGTTGTGATAGCGCGTCGCGCCGATGTGGCGGAGCATCGCTTCGAGTTCCTCGGCGCTGTTGAGCGTAGTCCCCTTGCCGATCGACAGGGCGGTCATTTCCGCGGTTACTTTTCCTTGGGCCATGACGTTCACAGCGTGATCTCCGTTCCGTCAGCCGGAATCTGCCAGCCGGCTTTTCCACGGCCTTTCGCTCGTCCGACCCGGCGAGCAGCGCGGGGTTGGAGTTGTTGATATGCAAAAACATCTTTCGGCCGATATCGAGGCCGGCCAGGCTCTCGATCGCGCCATGTTCGCCCGACATCGAAATATGTCCCATCCCTTGTCCCGTCTTGGCGCCGAGGCCCTGCACGATCAGTTCGTCGTCCCGCCACACCGTGCCGTCGAAGAACACCAGCGCGGCGCCCGCCAGGCGCGATTTCAGATCGTCGGTCACCCGCGCGCAGGCGGCAAGAAAATAAAAATACTTGCCGCTGGCCTTGTCCAGAATTCGAAGCCCCAGCGTGTCGCCCGCGGCATCGCCGCCTTCCGGATGCGCCTTGCCTTCGAGATACCACGCACCCTTGCCGGGCACCGCGAAGGGCAGGATTTCCATGCCGGACGGCGAGCCGTCGGGCAGGGCCGGCTCGAACGCCGTGTCCACCTCGATCGGCCGCCGCTTCACGTTGTTTTCGCCGAGTACGTTAAAGATGCTGTTGGATCGCAGAATCGCAAGGACCCGCTCATGGGCGTAGAGCGTGAAGGGCGAGCCCTCGCGCATCGACAGCAGCCCCGCGACCGCATCGACCTCACCATTGGTCAGGATCACGCCGGCAATCGGGCTATGCCGGAGTTGGCCTTCCTTAGGATGAAGCTGCGGGACTGCGATCACCTGCTGGCGCAGGTCGGGGGAGGCGTTGATCAGGTACCAATGCGCTCCGTCGGCGCTGACCGCGATCGAGGCCTGGGAGCTGCGCAATTCGGGATTTTCGTTGCGTGCCTTCCGGCACACCTGGCATCCGCAATTCCACTGCGGAACACCGCCGCCTGCCGCGGCGCCGAGGACGACGACGCGAAGCATGATCCGTCTCCTGGCGCTTCCAAACCTGAACGATAGTTACAAACGCCACGAGGTGGACTCAGGCCTTGGACACAGTTCCACTATCAGGAACGTGTCAGGCCCGAAAATCCACCTGCGTGAGATATGGAATGTGCGACCGCTTACTTGCGGGTGGCGCACATATACATGTTGATTTCCATGCCGACCGAGACTTCGACGATTTTCGGTGCTTTCCAGGCCATATTTGCTCTCCCTTGCTACCGGACGAATTTCGTCCTTGCAGGTTAAGGTACTGCGGATCAAAAAGTTCGCCAGTTAAATCTTTTGCCTGGAACCCGCATTTGTTTATGCTGCATTGCAAAGGGATTTCACGGAGTTGTGCGGAGGGATGGGGTCAAAACGGCGTGGGATCAAGCGTTTCGTGGTTGTTCGAGCTTCCGCGAATGACAATTCTTGACGCAACGGAGCGCTGCCGGCTCCGGATAAAGAACTTGTGAGTTAGTTACGGCCTCCGGTTGCGGGGCCTCAACCGGAGCCAGGTTTCCGCCGATGCCGCGATATTACTTCAACACCCGTATCGGCGATGAGCTGATTTCCGATCCCGACGGCGAAGTGCTTGTCGATCCCGACCGCGCCTGGGAAATGGCGCGCGCCATGATCCGCGAACTGCTCAAGACCGACGGCGCCGACGGTGCGCTGTTGAGCGCGATCATCGAAGTGACGGATGACGACGGCGAGATCGTGCTGGAGTTTCCGTTCTCCGAAGCGATCCTCGATGCCCCCGGCAGCTCGATCACCAGGCACTGAAGCGACAATTCCGGTCGGCTTCGGACCGACCATTCGGTGGACGCGGCTTCGGCGGCGCATGTTTCCGGTTGCCTATTGACGAAAAAATATTGGAGATTGCCGTTCGGAAAGCCACCGGCGTCGGCGCCTTCATGCGCCGTGCCGCTGAGAACAGGCTTCCGCCAGGGAGAAACGACCCATGATCAGCCATTCGTCGGCGCCGCGCAGCCTTTTGCTGGCCGGTGCCTTGCTTACTGTCTTCACGCTTGGCGCCGCTGCCCAGCAGCCCGCCGCGCCGCCGGCGGCCGGCGCTCCTCCTGCCGCCGCGCCGCTTCCGCCGGGATCGCCGTTGATAGGCCGGCCGACCGGCAATGAGGCCGCCGCCAAGCTCGCGCCGATCGCGCCACCGCCGATCGCCGCTGCGCCGGACAAATTGCCGATCGCGAAACTGAAAGTGCCGGCCGGCTTCAACATCGAGGTTTATGCCGCCGGCCTGGCGAACGCCCGTTCGCTCGCCGTCGGCGACAAGGGGACGGTGTTCGTCGGCAGCCGCCTGATCGACAAGGTCTACGCCATCATCAACAAGGACGGCAAACGCGAGGTCAAGGTGCTGGCCTCCGGCCTGTACCGGCCGAACGGCCTCGCCTTCAAGGACGGCACGCTCTACATCGCCGAACTCTCCAAGATCTCAAAGATCGAGAAGGTCGAGGATAACTTAGATAACCCGCCGAAGCCGACCGTGATCTTCGACAAGCTGCCGAAGGACGAGGCCCATGGCTGGAAGTTCATCGGCATCGGTCCCGACAACAAGCTTTATGTGCCGGTCGGCCAGCCCGGCAACAATGTGCTGCACGATGACGAACACGGCCTGATCCGACGGATGAATCTCGACGGCTCGGGCGACGAAGTGATCGCGCGCGGCGTCCGCAACACCGTCGGCTTCGACTGGCACCCGGAGACCAAGCAGCTCTATTTCACCGACAATGGCCGCGACTGGATGTCCGAAGACGTGCCGGAGGACGAACTCAATCGCATCACCAAGGTCGGCGAACATTTCGGCGCGCCTTACTGCCTGCAGGGCAACATCGTCGATCCCGAATTCGGCTGGGGTAAATCCTGCAGCGAGTTCACCGCGCCGGTCGGCCTGCTCGGCCCGCATTCGGCCTCGCTCGGCATCCGCTTCTACTCTGGAAGCCAGTTCCCGAAAGCCTACAAGAACGTCGCCATCATCGCCCGCCACGGCTCGTGGAACCGGTCGAAGAAGGTCGGCGGTGACCTCGTTGTCGCCAAGTTCAACAAGGACGGCACGATGAAGTCGCTGGAGCCGTTCCTCACCGGCTTCGTCGAAGACAACAAGTATATCGGCCGCCCGGTCGACGTGCTGCAGATGAAGGACGGCTCGCTGCTGGTCTCCGACGACTGGAACGGCGCCGTCTACCGCATCACCTACGGCAAGCAAAAGGTGGCGGAGAAGAAGTAGCGAGCCATCATTGTCTCAGCCGTCATTGCGACGGTGCGGAGCACCAGCCCGGAATCTGGGATTTCGGGTTCGATGCTTCGCATCGCCCCGGAATGACGGACGTGTCTGGAGTAGGCCATGCGTAAAATAATAACGGCACTGTCGTTTGCGTTGATCACAACGTCTGTATCAGCCCAACCCATCGAGCAGCGCTTCGCGCCGTGCCTCGCCTGCCACGGCGAGAACGGCCAGTCGCAGATCGAGAACACGCCCTCGCTCGGCGGGCAGCAGGCGCCGTACGCGCTGATCCAGATCTTCATGTTCCGCGAAAAGCTGCGCGTCTTCGAACCGATGAACGAGATGGCGAAGCCGCTGACCGACGACGACCTCCGCCTGTTCTCCGACTTCATCGCCAAAATGCCGAAGCCGGCAGTCCCGGCGGACGCCGGCGATCCCGCGCGGCTGCAGCGCGGGCAGGCGCTGGTGCAGCAGCACCGCTGCGACACCTGTCACAATCCGGATTTGTCCGGCAAGGAAAACGTCCCGCGCATCGCCAACCAGCGCGAGGATTATCTCGCCAAGACCCTTGCCGAATACAAGGACAACAGCCGCCACGGCTATGATGGCAGCATGGCGGACGTGATGGGTCCGGTCACGCTAGAGCAGATCACCGATCTCGCTCATTTCATCGCCCGCGTGAGGTAGGCGTAGGTGGCTTCTTGCTTATGTTAGGCGAGAAGCGGACTGCGCAAAGAGTTCGTGACAGCCGGTATCGTCGAGAAATATTCGATAATGATGCAGTTCTCGATAAGCCTTCGCAGGCGCTTGATCTCCCTTGAGGAACGCGGTTAGTGCGCTGGAATCCCGAAGTTCGACCAACCGAAAGTAGGCACTCTCAATCATCTCCACGCTGCAATTCGGCAGAGCAGTAAATTGATGCCATCGAGCGCGTGAGAAGCCAATTCTAAAGGCAGGAAATTCGGAAAAAGCCACCGTCAACCTGGCATCGCCGCCGGACATGATGAATTCGCAATCTTCGTACTGCCCGGTATCAAATTCCGGCAGGGCCAAGATGAGTTCGGTTTTCATAAGGTGGCCTCCGGGGAGCAACGTTCGCCTAACGCCGCGAAGGGTTCGTGCGGTGGTCCCAGTCGCGGCGTGCAATCTATAGCGGTGCTCGCCGCCGCTGGCCATGCTTCGCGGCTGGCGCTAAAAGGCAGGCGTCACACGGAGTTCCCCATGCAAGACCTTTGGCGTCTGTCGGCCGCGGAATTGGCCAGCCTCATCAAATACAGGAAAATCTCGGCAAAGGAGGCGGCGACCGCCGGGCTGGCGCGGCTGGATGCGGTCAACCCCAAGATCAATGCCGTGGTCGACCACAGGCCCGAGGACGTGCTGGCGCAGGCTGCCGCCGTCGATGCCGCCATCGGGCGTGGCGAGGACGCAGGTCCCCTCGGCGGCGTGCCGGTCACGGTAAAGGTCAATATCGACCAGGAGGGCTTTGCCACCACCAACGGGCTGAAGCTGCAGCGCGACGCCGTCGCCAAGAGCAACAGCCCCGTCATCGATAATCTGCGCAAATCCGGCGCTGTCATCCTCGGCCGCACCAATTGCCCGGCGTTCTCCTACCGCTGGTTCACCACCAACCTGATCCATGGCGACACCAAGAACCCGCGCGATCCCGGCATCACCCCGGGCGGCTCGTCCGGCGGCGCGGGGGCGGCGGTCGCGGCCGGCATCGGCCATATCGCGCATGGCACCGATATCGCCGGATCGATCCGCTATCCGGCCTACGCCTGCGGCGTGCATGGCCTGCGGCCGACCATGGGTCGCATCCCGGCGTTCAACGCCGCACTTCCCGAACGGCCGATCGGGCCGCAGATCAGCGCGGTCTCGGGCCCGCTGGCGCGCACCGTCGGCGATCTCAGAATCGCGCTGGCCGCCATGTCCGCGCAGGATTACCGCGATCCCTGGTGGGTGCCGGCGCCGCTGGAAGGCCCGGCGATGCCCAAGCGCGTCGCGATGTGCCTCAATCCAGACGGCCTCGATCCCGTGCCCGAGGTGAAGGCGGCCGTGGCCGACGCCGGAAAACGGCTCGAACGCGCCGGATGGATCGTCGAGGAAATTGCCGATACGCCGGCGCTCCGCGAGGCCGCCGATCTGCAAACCAAACTCTGGCTCGGCGACGGCTACGAGGCGCAGCTGGAAATGGCCGAGCGCGAAGGCGACCCCGGCGCGCTGGCCTGCCTGCGCGGCAACCGCGCCAAAGTGCATCCGTTCGACCTGTCGAAGGCGCTGACGCGGCGCGCGACGCTGACCCGGGAATGGCTGGCGTTCTTCGAAAACTATGCGGTGTTGCTGATGCCGGTCTCCGGCGAATTGCCGTTCCCCGATCAGCTCGACCGCAAGGACGAGGCGTCGTTTGCGCGCGTCTGGCATGCCCAATTGCCGCAGATCGCCATTCCCTTCATGGGGCTTCCCGGGCTAACGGTCTCGACCGGGCTGGTCGGGCGCGTGCCCGTCGGCGTGCAACTGGTTTCCGGCCGTTACCGCGAGGATTTGTGCCTTGCCGCCGGCGAGGCGATCGAGGCCGGCGGAACCCCGTCGGCGGCGATCGATCCGGCCAGTTGAATAGAGAAGACGCTGAACAGAGAAGACCATGGCAGGCGTTTATGATTTCACGGCGCAGTCGCTGGCCGGCGAGGATGTTCCGCTGGCGCAGTTCGACGGGCAGGTGCTGCTGATCGTCAACACGGCGAGCGCCTGCGGGTTCACGCCGCAGTACAAGGGACTGGAGCAACTGCATCGCGATTTCGCGTCGCGCGGCTTTGCGGTGCTCGGCTTTCCCTGCAACCAGTTCGGCGGGCAGGAGCCGGGCGACGCCAAACAGATCGCGGAATTCTGCGAGACAAAATATGACGTGACGTTTCCGATGTTCGCGAAGATCGATGTCAACGGCAGCCAGGCGCATCCATTGTTCAATCACCTGAAGAATGCGAAGTCGGGATTGCTGGGCCCGTCGATCAAGTGGAATTTCACCAAATTCCTGGTCGACCGGTCGGGCCGGGCGACCGGGCGCTATGCGCCGACCGCGACGCCCGACGGAATGAGAAGAGATATCGAGGCACTGCTATGAGCGAGACCAACAAAGCGATGAATGATGAATTCCCCGACCGTCTCTCGGTCGATCCGAAGAGCCCGCACTACAACGCCGATATCCTCGCGCGCGACGTCGGCATCCGCTTCAAGGGCGCCGAGAAAACCAATGTCGAGGAATATTGCATCAGCGAGGGCTGGGTGCGCGTCACCGCGGGCAACGCCAAGGACCGCTACGGCAACGCGTTGACCATCAAGGTGCACGGCCCGGTCGAACCGTATTTCCGGGACAAGGCGTAGTTAAACCCATCGTAAGGATATGCCGACCTTGGCCACCTCACTTCCCCGTCTCTCGCTCGCCAAGGACAAGATCCGGGTCTTGCTCCTCGAAGGCGTCAACGACAGCGCCGCGCAGCTGATCGAGGCTGCCGGCTATTCCAACATGACGCGCCTGCCCAAGGCGCTCGAAGGCGATGCGTTCAAGGAGGCCATCAAGGGCGTGCATCTGCTCGGCATCCGTTCGCGCACCCAGATCACTCCCGATGTTCTCGCCGCCGCCGACCGCCTGATCGCGGTCGGATGTTTCAGCGTCGGCACCAACCAGGTCGACCTCGACGCCGCGCGCCGGAGCGGCATTCCGGTGTTCAACGCGCCGTTCTCCAATACGCGCAGCGTGGCCGAACTCGTGATCGGCGAGATCGTCATCCTGCTGCGCCGGATCGTCGCGCGCTCCAACGCCGCCCATGAGGGGCGCTGGGACAAATCGGCCGACGACAGCTACGAGGTGAGGGGCAAGACGCTCGGCATCATCGGCTACGGCAATATCGGCTCGCAGCTCTCCAACCTCGCGGAAGCGCTGGGCATGCGGGTGATCTTCTACGATCACACCGACAAGCTCCGTCACGGCAATACCGAGCCGACCGCGAGCCTGCATGAACTCTTGGCGCAAAGCGACGTCGTCAGCCTGCATGTGCCGGAAACCGCCGCCACCCACGGGATGATCGGGCGCGAGGAGATCAGCGCGATCAAGAAGGGGGCGTATTTCATCAACAACAGCCGCGGCACGGTCGTGGACCTCGACGCGCTCGCCGAGGCGCTTGCGCGAAAACAGGCTTCGGGGCGCTGCGGTCGACGTCTTTCCGGTCGAGCCGCGTTCGAACGCCGATCGCTTCGTCTCGCCGCTGCAGGGGCTGGAGAACGTCATCCTGACCCCGCATATCGGCGGCTCGACCGAAGAGGCGCAGGAGCGCATCGGCGCCGAAGTCGCGCGCAAGCTGGTCGATTACAGCGATTCCGGCTCGACCATGGGCGCCGTCAATTTCCCGCAGGTTCAACTGCCGCCGCGGCCGGCCGGCACGCGCTTCATCCAGGTGCAGCGCAACCTGCCGGGCATGCTCGGGCGCTTGAACGAAGTGCTGGCGCGCCATGCCGTCAACATCGCCGCGCAATATTACGAGACCGCCCACGACGTCGGCTATGTGGTGCTCGACGCCGATGCGTCCGCTGCCGACGGCGAGCGCGTGCTGGCGGACATCAGGGCGCTGGAAGGCACCATCCGCGCCCGGCTGGTCTACGAGTACAAGATCTGAACGAGGCAGATCACGTGTTCGCGGGCCTCGGACCCGATGACAGTGCCATAGGCTGCGCCTCGCCGTACATCAGCGTGCGCCACAGCCATTCGACCGGGCCGTAGCGGTAGCGGGCGAGCCACCACGCGCTGAAGAATACCTGTGCGATGTAGATCGCGACGGCGATCGCCAGCGCGCTGGTCACGCCGAGCTTCCCGAACAGGCCGAGGCCGTAGCCGTAGAAAATCCAGCCGAGGATAACGGACTGCGCGAGGTAGTTGGTGAAGGCCATGCGTCCGAGCGGCGCGGCCCAGCCGAGCAGCCGTTTTCCACGGGCGAGATTGGCGATGCCAATGATGCCCGCGCCATAGCCCAGCGCCAGCAGGATGGTGCCGAGAGGTTCAGCGAGGACGCCGACCCGGCCGGCAGGGAACACGCGGCTGGCATGGGCAAGGATCAATGTCGCGCCGAGTGCGATACAGGCGGCTGCGATCGAGAACAGCAGATGGCGTGACGGGTTTCGCAGAACGCCGGTGCGCCAGGCGAACGCGCCGAGAAGAAACAACCCGATCGTACGTGGAAAGATATAGACGTGCAGGGTAGCGATGAGGGGAACCTCGTGGATCCGGAACGCCAGCACCTCCAGGAAGCTGCCCGTTGGATAGATGCGATGCGCCTCGGCGGCATCCCTCGCCAGCGCGGCCGTGCCGGGCCACAATCCCGGCGGCGGAAAGGCCTGCATCGCAAGGTACAGCACAGAGAAACGCCAGTGCGGCGACGGCCAATAGCCAGCGCGGGCCGAACAGCAACGGCAGGACGATGAATCCCGCCAGCGCATAGTGGGTGAGAATGTCGCCGTTCCAGATCAGGCAGAGGTGGATGAGCCCGAACACGAGCAACACGGCGAGCCGGCGCACCAGCAGCATCGTCCGTCGTTCGCTCTTGGCCAGCCGCTCGAACTGGATGGCAAGGCCTACGCCGAACAACAGCGAAAACAGCGCAAGCGCCTTCAGATCGACGAACAGCATCAGGATCGTTTCGACGACGCTGTCGACCGGCGATAGTTTAGGCTTGGGGAAGAGAAACCGCTCGAAGAACGAAACGCGAAATTCCGTCACGACGTTCATCGCGACGACGCCGAGCAGGGCGATTCCCCGTAACACATCGATGGCGTCGATCCGCTCTGCGGATCCCGTCGGCCGGGGAGATGTGACGCCATCGGCCATTGAAGCACGGCCTGTAGTGGGAGGCGAAAAGATTACTCGCCGGTCAGCGACAGCCGCATATCCAGTAACCGCCGGCCCTCGGTCTTCAGCATTTTCTTCACCGTGCTGGAAGCGGCGATCTCGCCCTGGTTGGCGTAGGCCTCGTGGTTCTTCTCGATGTCTTCCAGCCGATAGAGGTAGTTGACCATGACGCCCGCGGATTCGCGCAGGCCCTTGGGCGAGAGGTCGCCGAGCCAGTCGATCTTCTCCAGCCGCGCGCCGTTGCCGATGTGGAAACGCGCCACCGAATCGATCAGCCGGCCCTTTGACGTGCGGGCCTTGAGGAAGTAATGCGCCGCCAGCGGCTCGACCACGGCGCGCAGTTGCGCGGTCAGTTCCGCGTTCTCGAACCAGTCGGGCTTGTCGAGATTTTCCAGCAGCGTCCGTTCCTCGTCGCTGACCGGAACGTCATCGGCCTGCTTCAGCCATTGCATGAAGCCCGGCACCGGCGACAGCGTGATGAAGGTGTCGAGCTTCGGCAGTTCGCGCCGCAATTCCTCGACCACCTGCTTGATCAGGAAACTGCCGAAGGAAATGCCGCCAAGTCCCTTTTGCGTATTCGAGATCGAATAGAACACGGCAGTGCGTGCGCGATCGACCGGCACCGGCTGGCGCTCGGCGGCGAGCAGCGGGGCGATCGCGGTCGGGATCGTCTCGGTCAGCGCGACTTCGACGAAGATCAGCGGCTCGTCGTTGAGCTGGGGATGGAAGAAGGCGTAGCAGCGGCGGTCGACAGGGTCGATGCGGCGGCGCAGATCGTTCCAGTCGTGGATTGCATGCACCGCCTCGTAGCGAATGATCTGTTCCAGAATGTTGGCTGGCGTCGACCAGTCGATCCTGCGTAGCACGAGAAATCCCCTGTTGAACCAAGAAGAGAGCAGATGCACCACGTCGCGGTCGAGCGCGGCCAGATCCTTGTTGCCCTTCATCACGGCAAGCAGGTCGGCGCGCATGGCCACCAGGTCGCTGGTGCCGCCCGGCGCGCGGTTGAGCCGGCGCATCAGCTCCTGCCGCTGCGGCTCGGACGCAAAGTGAAGGTCGCTGGCGTCAGAGTCGTTCGGCTGGCTGCGCCAGCTCTCGATCGCCTGCGACAGTTTTTCGCGGTCGGGGCCGAAATCTCTCGCCAGCGTTTCGAAGAAGGTCAGTCGGCCGGCGGCGTCGAGATCGTGGTAGCGGTCGAGCACCTCGCGCGCCATCGCGGTGCCGGACGCTTCGCCGCGGCCGGACAGCAGCGCCTTGCACAGTTCGAGCAGGTCGGCGGCATCCTGGCGGGCGACGGACGGCTCGCCCCGCCGAAGCAGCGTGCGGCCACGCTCTGATATCGTCGAGAGAAGGTCGGAGAAAAAGGCGTTGGCCATGCGGTGGGTCGAATCCAGCTGATAATGCGGGAATCTTATATGAGAATTAGGGCGGTGCCGATCACAATCAAGCGTATCGATCGTACGTAAATATGTCATGCCTCTAAAGTCGGGCGCTAATCCTTCCCGGCAAATTCCGTCGGCGTTTTTCCGGTAACCTGCCGGAAGGCATGGGAAAACGCGGGCACGCTGGCATAGCCTAAATCCGAGGCAAGCTGTTTCACCGAAACGCCGGCATCGGTCGACAGCTTCTCGATCGCGGCCGCGATGCGGGCGCGCTGGCACCAGCTCTTGAAGCTCAATTGTGTTTCCGCCGAAAACAACCGGGACAGCGTTCGCACGGACGTGCCGACCTCGCTCGCCAGGTTTTCGATCTCGTGGTCGGCCGTGGGGTCGGCCAGCACGATGTCTGCGGCGCGCCGGCAGCGCGGCTCGCGCGGCAGCGGGATGAAGGTCGCGGAATCCTCCGCCTGGTCCAATTCCATCATCGCCAGCCGCAGCAGCAGCGCGGTCCGTTCGCGGATCGCAGCGATCGTCGAACAGGGCCAGTATCGTCTGGTGCAGCAGCGGCGACACCCGCACCACGAATTCCGCTTCCAGGCTGTGGCTGCGTGCCTCGCGCTGCAGCCAGTCGAGCTCGAAATAGAGGGTGCGCATTTCGATATCGGCCAGCACGTCGATCGCGTGTTCCGACAGCGCCGGCACCCAGACCGCGCGGTCCGGCGGCACCAGCCAGCGGCCTTTCGGCGTCGTCACCTGCATGGTGCCCCTGGCGGCATAGACCAGCTGCGCCTCGCGGTGCATGTGGGTGTGGAGCCGGGTGCCCTTTTTGTAGCCGTTGGCGATCATGTGGATGCCGTCGCCGGTCGAGGTCAGGCGGCCTATGATGGCGGCAATTGGCTTTTCGGCGATATTCATTGGCGACATCCCGTCAGGACATCCCCGTATAACCCATTTCAGGAAATTGCGGGATTCGGGAACCGACCATGAACAGCCCCTCCAGGGTGATCACCTTCGTCAACGCCGCCCATTTCATCGACCATTACGCGATGCTGATCTTCGCCGCCGCCGTCATCATCATGGGGCCGGCGCTCGGCATGGCCTATTCGGAACTTCTTCCGTACGCCACGCCCGGCTTCGTCGCCTTCGGCGCGGGTTCGCTGATCACCGGCTGGCTCGGCGACCGCTGGAGCCGCCGCCACATGATGGTGATCTTCTTCATCGGCATCGGCGTGGCGATGATCTCGGTCGGCTTCGTCCAGACACCGCTGCAGCTCGGCGCGGCGCTGCTCCTGATCGGCCTGTTCGCCTCGATCTACCATCCGGTCGGCACCGCGATGATCGTCTCTTACGCCGACAAGCTCGGCCGCGAGATGGGCCTGAACGGGGTCTGGGGCAATCTCGGCGTGGCGTCCTCGGCGCTGGTCACCGGCGTGATCGGGCAGTATCTCGGCTGGCGCTGGGCCTTCGTCGTCCCCGGGATCATCACGATCGGGCTCGGCGTCGCCTTTGCGCTGATGGTGGTGCACGAGGACCGCACCGGCAGCAGGCAGGCGGCGGCTCAGGCGCGCATCGCCAAGCAGGACATGTGGCGGGTGTTTCTGGCCCTGCTGATCGTGGTGATCGCGATCTCCACCACCTTCAACGCCATCACCGTGGCGATGCCAAAGCTGCTCGCCGAGCGGCTGGCCGGACTGACCAGCAGCCCGGCCATGCTCGGGATCATCGCGGCCGGCGTCTATGTGTTCGGCGCGATGACGCAATACACCATCGGCAAGCTGATCGACCGTTATTCGCTCAAGACGGTGATGCTGCCGTTGTCGTTCGTGCTGGCGCCGTTCATGTATTTCGCGGCGACATTGTCGAACCTGCCGCTGATCATCGCCGCCATCGGCATCGTGATGGGCGCGTTCGGCCAGGTCACCGTCAACGACGCCATGGTCGGCAAGTACACGACCGACGAATGGCGCTCGCGCGCCTATTCGGTGCGCTATTTCGTCGGCTTCACCGCGGCGGGCGCCTCGGTCGGCCTGGTGGCCTGGCTTTACGAGCGGGGCGGCTTTGTCACCATGCTGCAGTCGTTCGGTGCGCTGTGCCTGCTGGTGATCGTGGCTGCGATCATCCTGCCGCAGGAGATCAAGGTGCCGGCGGCGCAGGCGAAATGATCGCCGCCGGCGCGGGCCGTCAGCCGCGAGCGCTCTCGCAATGACTTGACCCGGCTCATCACGGCCTCGTTCAGCGTATCGGTCGCTGGTCGAACGTAAATCTCGACTGGTAATGGTCCTGCAGCATAGTGGCCGGCGGACGGTCTGGATAGACGTGCGTTGGCGCTACTCGATCTTCGGCAGCACCACGTGCAAATGATGGTTCGAGATTTGCATGAGCCCCTGGAACGGGTGGCTGAGATCGACGATCAAGAACAGCGCGCTCGATACCGAGAGCGCGAACACGAGCGTTGACGCCACCACGATCAGGCTGGGTTCCGCGAACAGGCTGAAGCTGGCGAAGATCACCACCAGCCAGAACACCAGCACGACGAAGAACGGCAGCGGGATCCCGTCGTCGCCCTGGGTGAACACCAATAGCCGCGTCCGGCCCATTTCGGTCGTGAGCTGGGTGATCCGGGATTTCAGCGAGGTCTGTTTTGCGTTGGCGGGCTTCAGCCCTTCAACCGCATTGTAGAAGCGCTCCGCCATGTCGCTGACGACAAAGGCCGATCCGCCGCCCTTGCCCGAGGCATTTTCCTGCCAGATGCGAGAGGTTGCGGACGGTATGATCTCCCGCAGCAGGGTGCGCGCCGCCTTCGCTTCCGACCCGTACTGGATCAGCATCTGGTCGATCAGCACGGCATTGGTGCCGAGCTGCCGGATGTTGGTGTTCTGGCTGTCATAGGTGTTTTTCGCCGAAGCGATCATCAGGCCGATCACGAGCGCGGCCAGCGTCGAGAGGAAGCCGGCGCCCAAGCGGATCGCTTGCTTGGATCCTGCTTCGAGCGGTGCGGCCGGCAGGATCCGCTTCAGGAGCATGCCGAGCGCTGCGCCGATCAGGATCGAGACAAAGGAGGCCAGGAACGCGGCTGTCGAACTCATGCTGTCATCACTCCGTCAGGGATTGCATGTCATTCCGGGGTCTGGTCCTGCGGACCATCCCGGGAAGACGGCCATTGCCTATCGGAGGAAACGGGCCGGATTGTTGCGGCGCAGCAGATTAACCGCATGGTCGTGAACTCAAACAGAACACTTGACCATCGCTACCCTCCTTGTGTGAGGTGCGGGCATGACCCGAATCCGGCTTTTCCTGTTCATAATTACGATATTGGCGCCCTCGCTGGCGGCGGCGCAGCAGTCCATGAAGTTCGAGGAGGCCGGCGCCATGCTGGCCGCGAGCTGCGGCAAGGACATCGATGACAACTGCCGCGGCGTCAATTTCGACGCGACGCGGCTGCGGGAGTGCCTGAACCGCAACCAGGACGTGGTGTCGGCGAAGTGCAAGGCCGACTTTCCGACGGCGCTGGGCGCCATCCAGCAGCGCATCACCGCGCGGACCTCGCTGGTCAAACTGTGCAATTGGGAACTGAAACACCTTTGCGGCGAGGTCCGGGAGGACCCCGTCAAGGGCCTGCAATGCCTGCTGGACTCGACCAAGAAGGCGACCCCGAACTGCAACAAGGCGATCAGCGCGGCGGGGTATCGCTGATGGCTTGGGTATATCAGCCGCGCGGCATCGCTCTCGTGCTCGGCGCCCTGGCGCTGCTTGCCCTGCCGACCGCGGCAACGCGGGCGCAAACGGCCGTGACGAGCGCAGAGATCATCGAGAAACTCGCCGTCGAGGTGGAATCCGATATCGATCTGACTGCCCTGAAGCAGCAGGCTTCCGATCGCATCAAGGCGAGGGCGGACGCCCAGCCGCAAAAGCGGCCGCCGATCGCGCCGCAACTGACAAAGCTGCCGCAAATCCGCTTCGACGTCGTGTTCGACCAGGATTTGTCCCTGATCCGGCCGGCCTCGTACCAGACCATCGGCAGCATCGCGGACGCACTGAGCGATCCGAAAATGCGGCCCTATCGCTACCTGATCGTCGATCATGTCGAATCTGCCGGCCGGCGCGACCACAATCTGATCCTGAGCCAGCGGCGCGCCGAATCGATCCGCGATGTGCTGGTAAACACCTTCAAGGTGTCGCCGAAGCGGCTTCAGGCCCTTGGTCTGGGCGAGGAACAGTTGCAGGATGTCAATCGCCCGGCTGCGCCCGCCAATGCGCGCGTCCAGATCATTGCGTTCGGCAAATTCGAAACCGCCGATCCGGCCAAGCCGGCAACACCGGCTGCGGCAGCGCCCAAGGGCTCGGCTGCGGCAAAGAAAAAGAAGCGCTGATCGCCCCACGCAGGGTGAACGCAACGCCAGCCTCTCGGCTGGCGGGGAGGAGCATTCGATGTTCAATCAACCCTTGCCGGGAATGGCCGGCCTATTACTGGGATTAACAATCATGACGATGACGCCCGCCGCTGCCGACGCCTTGAAGGACGAAATCGCGCCGACCGGCAAGCTGCGGGTGGCGATCGCGATCAGTCCGGCCGGCGGCGCGTTCTGGTCGACCAAGACCGAAACCGGCTATGCCGGCGTGCCGGTCGATCTCGGCAAGGCGATGGCGGAGCAACTCGGCGTCCCCGTCGAGTATGTCGCGCACAACAATTCCGGGCAGATCGTCGACGCGGTGTCGAAGGGCACCTGGGACATCACCTTCCTGCCGAAGGATCCGGAGCGTGAGGGCAGGATGGCGTTCGGGCCGATCTACGAGGTCGCGGACGCGACCTACATCGTCAAACCGGGCTCGACGGTCACGAATTTCGCAACGCTCGATCAGCCCGGGATCAAGGTCGCGGCGGTCAACAACACGACCACGATGCGCGGCGCGATCGCGCATCTGAAGAACGCCAAGGTCACGGGCTACCAGACCTACGATGAAATCTTCGGCCTGCTCAAGGGCGGCGAGATCGACGCGTTTGCGCTGTCGCGCGACCAGCTCAACGCCATGGCGACGCAGATCCCGGGCACGCGCGTGCTCGACGAAACCTTCAAGCAGACGGTGACCGCGGTGGCGGTGCCGCCCAATCATCCGCAGTCGCTGGCGTTTGCGGTCAAGTTTCTGAACGAGTCGATCGCCAACGGCACGCTGCGCAAGGCCTATGACAATAACGGCCTGAAGGATCGGCCGGTGCGGACGCAGGCGAAGTAGGCGAGAGCTGTCCGCCCTCGTCATTCCGGGGCGAGCGCAGCTCGAGCCCGGAATGCATCGGGCGGCAGCGCCGGGTGAATCGATCGGGATGGTAGAGGCGATGCGCGCAAACCTGCGCCAACATATGTGCAACTGCACAAATACGAGGCAAGCACCCTCGTTAGGCGACCCATCGATAGCGCCATAACCACGTATAATTACGCGCTTTTTCGCGCCCGCGACCAAATTCCCGGTTGGCACATCGATTGCTTGACTGTTCCTCAGTCAATGACGACTGCCGTCTTACGGATCCAAGGCCAGCGTTGGCCAAGGTGCAGGGATCGGGCGACCTGTTCGCGTCGCCCAGAGCAGTCATCGGGACCATTCCCCACGAAAGCCTGAGCATTCCTGTCACCGATCGAGCGTGACCCGTGTCATTCGCGGCGCCAAAGCGAAGTTCGCTGCTTCGCCGATGACGCAGCTTCCGGCACGCCCGCGAAGACGGCCTGGTTCTCATCTTTCATCGGCGCGGCGCTGTTGCCGGCGTTTGCTTCGCATCCTTTCAACAAGGGGAATTGTAATGGCCTATCTCGCGCCTTCGGAATTCGTGACCAAGATGGTCGACGCCGGAGAATCCAAAATCTTCATGTCGACGCGCGATACGGTCATCCGCGCCTACATGGCGGGAGCCATTCTGGCGCTCGCCGCCGCCTTTGCGGTGACGGTCAACGTGTCGACCGGCGTTCCGATCGTCGGCGCAGCACTGTTTCCGGTCGGCTTCTGCATGCTGTATCTGTTCGGCTTCGATCTGCTGACCGGCGTGTTCGTGCTTTGCGCCGCTGGCGCTGATCGACAAGCGCCCCGGCGTGACGATCGGCGGCGTATTGCGCAACTGGGGTCTGGTATTCGTCGGCAATTTCGCCGGCGCCTTCACGGTGGCGGTCATGATGGCGATCGTCTTCACCTTCGGCTTTACTCGCAGCCGCCCGACAAGGTCGGCCAGGTGATCGGCACGATCGGCGAGGGCCGCACCGTCGGCTACGCGGCGCATGGCGCGGCCGGCATGCTGACGCTGTTCGTTCGCGGCATGCTCTGCAACTGGATGGTTTCGGCCGGCGTCGTCGGCGCGATGATTTCGACCACCGTCAGCGGCAAGGTGATCGCGATGTGGATGCCGATCATGCTGTTCTTCTTCATGACCTTCGAGCATTCGATCGTGAACATGTTCCTGTTCCCGTCGGGCCTGTTGCTCGGCGGCAAGTTCACGATCATGGATTACCTGCTCTGGAACGAGATCCCGACGGTCCTCGGCAACCTCGTCGGCGGTCTCGCCTTCACCGGCCTGACGCTTTACGCGACGCATGTCAAAACCGCACCGAAGCGCGTCGCCGGGCGCATCGCCGCCTGATCGCGGATTGACTTGGGCGGGCCTCGGCCGTTTTAGTTGGGGCCCGCTCCTTGGTCGTGAAAATGCCGCGCGAACTGAAAATATCGGTTGGGCAATATTCTGACAAAGGTCGCAAGGAGACCAATCAGGATTTTCACGGCGTCCTGATTCCGGACGAGCCGCTGCTCAGCCTCAAGGGCATTTCCGTCGTGCTGGCCGACGGCATCAGCACCAGCACGGTCAGCCGGGTCGCCGCGGAATCGGCGGTCAAGGGTTTTCTGACCGACTATTACTGCACCTCGGAATCCTGGTCGGTGCGCACCTCTGCCCAGCGCGTGCTGGAGGCGACCAATTCCTGGCTGCATGCGCAGACCCGCAGCCAGTATGCCTATGACAAGGACCGCGGTTACGTCTGCACGCTCTCCGCCATGGTCATCAAGTCGACCACCGCGCATCTGTTTCACATCGGCAATTCCCGTATCTATCGCCTCTCCGGCAACACGCTGGAGCAACTGACCAACGACCACCGCATCGTCATCTCCTCGCAGCAGAGCTATCTCGGCCGGGCGCTCGGCGTAAATCCGCAGATCGAGATCGACTACCAGATGCTGCGCCTCGAGCCGGGCGACGTCTTCGTGCTCGCGACCGACGGCGTCTACGAGCATCTCAGCGCCCGCCACATGGCGAAGGCGATCAACGAAGGGCACGCCGATCTCGACGAGGCCGCGAAGGCGATCGTCGATCAGGCCTTTGAGGCCGGCAGCGAAGACAATCTCACCGTCCAGATCATCCGCGTCGATCAAATGCCCGATGGCGACGCTGCGGAAGTGTTCGCGCAGCCGCGTGAATTGCCGCTGCCGCCGCTGCTGGAGGCGCGGGCGGTGTTCGACGGCTACCGGATCGTCCGCGAACTGCACGGCTCCAGCCGCAGCCACATCTACCTCGCCGTCGACATCGAGACCGATGCCGTGGTCACCATCAAGATTCCGTCGATCGATTTGCGCGACGATCCCGCCTACCTGAAGCGCTTCATGATGGAGGAATGGGTGGCGCGGCGGATCGACAGTCCGCATGTGCTGAAACCCTGCCTGCAGCAGCGCAAGCGCAATTTTCTCTATGTCGCGACCGAATACATCGACGGCCAGACGCTGACGCAGTGGATGATCGACAATCCGAAGCCAAACCTGGAAACGGTGCGCGGCATCGTCGAGCAGATCGCCAAAGGGCTGCGCGCCTTCCACCGCAAGGAAATGCTGCACCAGGATATCCGGCCCGACAACATCATGATCGACGGCACCGGCACCGTGAAGATCATCGATTTCGGCTCGACCAAGATCACCGGCGTCGTCGAGGCCGAACCGTCAGGCATGCACAACGATATTCTCGGCACCCAGCAATACACCGCGCCCGAATATTTTGTCGGCGAGCGGGCCACGACACGCTCCGACCTGTTCTCGCTCGGCATCATCACCTATCAGATGCTGACGGGAAGGCTGCCCTACGGCACCCAGATCGCGAACGCGCGGACGCGGTCGCAATTCAACAGGATGGTCTACCGCCCGGCCTCGCATGGCGACCGCGAGGTGCCGCAATGGGTCGACGGCACGCTCGAGAAGGCCGTGCATCCCAATCCCACCAAGCGCTACGACAGCTTTTCGGAATTCCTGTTCGACCTGCGTCACCCCAACGCGAACTATCTTGCGACGTCATCGACGCCGCTGATCGAGCGCAATCCGCTGCTGTTCTGGAAATGCACGACGATCGTGCTGGCGCTGGCCGTGATCGTGCTGCTCGCCATGCAGCACATGCACCGGTGAGATAGCCCCGTGTCCCGGACGCGGCGCAGCGCGAAGCGGTGCACCGCAGAGCCGGGATCCAGCTCCGGTGATGTGGACCCCGGAACAGCAGCGCATCACGCCGCACGTGCGGCGCGCTGCGCAGCATCCGGGGAACGCAGCGTCGACTAGTTGGTCGCGCCCGCTGCAATCGGATCCATCCCGCTCTTGACGATTTCGCCGCGCGCCGCAGGCGAGGCAAGGAACTTGATCAGCGCCTTGCCGGCGTCGGGCTCCTTCGAGACGGTGGCAATGCCCGCGGAAAACACCGTGATCTTCTGCAACTCGTCCGGCAGCGGGCCAATGATGTCGATGCCCTCCACCGGCTTCAATTCGCTCATCTGCTGAAAACCGATCTCGGCGTCGCCGCGCGCGACGATCTCGCCGACGGGGGTAGCCGGAATCTTCCGCGCCTTGTCCTTCATTTCGTCGGCAATGCCGAGCTTGCCGAACATCTCGGTCGAGACATAGACGCCGCTGGCGCTGTCCGAATAGGCGATGGTCTTCACCGCCAGCAGCGCGCGCTTCAGCGCATCCGGCGTCGAGATGTCCGGCTTCGGCGTGCCGGACTTCACCGCGACCGCGATCGGCGACTTGACGAGGTCGATCTTGCTGTCGGCGATCGCCTTGCCGTTCTTGACGAGATCGTCGAGCGCATAGCCGACCATGATCAGCACGTCGGCGGCCTCGCCGCGATCGAGCCGCACCGGGATGGCGTTGGTGGTCGTGCCCATCGACGGCCCGTAGGCGGTCAGCACCTTGTGGCCGGTGGCGCGTTCGAATTCCGGAACCAGCGCCTTGTAGGCCGCCGTCAGCCCGCCCGAGATCATCACCCGCACCTCGGCGGCAGAGGCCGTGACGGTCAGCAGGATGACGCCGGGAATGGCGAGCGCGAAGGCGCGAAGATGGGTGGAAAGCCGCATGATGATTCCTCCCAAGGCGACTCTTGAGCGGTCGGCCTTGAGCGGATGTTAGCGTGCGGAGGGCAGGGCGGCTAGCAGTTCGTCGTCATCGCGAGGAGCCGTAGGGTGGGCAGAGGAGCGAAGCGACGTGCCCACCATCTATCAACGATCGAGCTGCGAGATGGTGGGCACGCTACGCTTTGCCCACCCTACGGCATCGCGCAAACTCTCACGCATTCACATGCACGAAATCCCGCAGCAGCGGATAGATCTCGTTGTTCCACTTCCGGCCCGAAAACACGCCGTAATGGCCGACGCCGGCCTGCATGTGGTGCACCTTGCGATAGGCGCGGACTCCCGTGCAGAGGTCCTGCGCCGCCAGCGTCTGCCCGATCGAGCAGATGTCGTCCTTTTCGCCTTCCACCGTCATCAGGCCCATGCGCTTGATCGCGGCCGGGATTCACCGGCCGGCCGCGATGCATCAGCTTGCCCTGCGGCAGCAGGTGCTCCTGAAACACGTCGCGCACGGTCTCGATGTAGAATTCGGCCGGAAGATCCATCACGGCAAAGTATTCGTCGTAGAAGGTCTTGATGATTTCGGCCTTGTCGTTTTCGCCCTTGGCCAGATGATTGGCGAGGTCGATGTGCTGCTTGATGTGGCGCTCGAGGTTCATCGAGACGAAGGCGGTGAGCTGCACGAAGCCGGGATAGACTTTTCGGAACGCGCCCTTGCACTGCACCGGCACGTAGTTGATCAGGTTCTTTTCGAACCAGTCGATCGGCTTGCTCTTGGCGAATTCGTTGACCTTGGTCGGCTGGATCCTTGTGTCGATCGGTCCAGCCATCAGCGTCAATGTGGCCGGGCGAGCGGGGTGGTTCTCCTCCGACATCACGGCGGCCGCGGCCAGCGCCGATACCGACGGCTGGCAGATCGCCACCATGTGCGAGCGCGGGCCCATCTTGTCGAGGAAGGTGATCAGGTGGTCGGTGTAATCTTCCAGCCCGAAGCGGCCGGCGTGAAGCGGAATGTCGCGCGGGTTATGCCAGTCGGTGATGTAGACGTCGTGGTCCTGCAGCAGCGTCTTCACGGTGCCGCGCAGCAGGGTGGCGAAATGGCCGGACATCGGCGCCACCAGCAGCATCCGCGGCTGCTCCGGCGCGTTCTCCTTCTTGAAATGCAGCAGCGAGCCGAACGGGGTGGCGAAGGCGACTTCCTCGGTCACCTCCAGCTCCTGATTGCCGACCATCACCCGGTCGATGCCGTAGGCCGGCCGGTGATAGGTGAGGGAGGAGCGCGAGATCAGTTCGAGCGATGCGGCGAGCCGGCCGAACGCCCGCTCGGAAACGCCCTGCGGGACCAGATTGAGATATTTCAAGGCCGCCGCGGCCCCGCTTCGCCATGGCGAGGTCAGGTCCATATGGTTCTGGTAGGCTTGGTACATCATTGACATCATTCACACGACCCCTGTCCGGTGAGGCCATGCAATATCGACGCCAGAGCCGCCTGCCTAAAACTGGCACGTGGCTTGCTGTGTATTTACCCGGCGCACAGGCTTTGGGCGGCGGTGCGGTCGGCCGCCCCTTGCCTGGGCGGCTGCATTTGGGTGTTCGAGGGAAGGCCACATGGCAAAGACCACACTGACCATCTCCAGCAAGAATTACTCGTCCTGGTCGCTGCGCGGCTGGCTGCTGGCGAAATTCTCAGGGCTCGAATTCGAGGAGGTCGTCACCGCGCCCGACGATGCCTCGGCGCGGGCGGAAATCCTGTTGCTGTCGTCGTCGATCCTGGTGCCGTGCCTGCGCCATGACGGCGCCACCATCTGGGATACGCTGGCGATCGGGGAATACCTCAACGAGGTCATGCCGGATGCCGGCCTGTTGCCGGCGGATCGTATCCAGCGCGCCCATTGCCGCTCGATTTGCGGCGAAATCCATTCCGGCTTCACCACGCTGCGCGCTTCGCTGCCGGTCAATCTGAAGGGCCATTTTCCGGGTTTCAAGATCTGGTCGCGCGCCCAGGCCGATATCGACCGGGTCTGCACCATCTGGCGCGAATGCCTCGCGGATTCCGGCGGGCCGTATTTGTTCGGCGAGCGCTCCATGGCGGATGCGATGTTCGCGCCCGTCGTCACCCGCTTCATGACCTACGACGTGAAGCTCGAACCACGGCTTGCGGCCTACGCCAGCACCATCATGGCGATGCCCGAGATGCAGGAATGGATCGAGGCCGCCAAGGCCGAGCCTGCCGACATCGAGGAGCTCGAGGTCGAATATTAGGCACGGCTGGCGCGACCTTGCCTGCTTGAAGGGCTCAGGCAACGGGCAGTCCCTGCTCATGCCGGTGCCAGCCGCGAGCCGTATGCTGCCGCGCCGATCGCTTTTCCGGTTTTTCCCGCGTCCTGAACCCGGATTCAGGCCCGCGGCCGGGGCGGTTCGGCACATCGCTGCCGATCGCGGCGCTCCACCGCGCGTGGCGCGAATTTCGCATAGCGATACTCAGCCGTGAACGCGACGCTGCCGAAAATTTCTCGCGATCGACGGTCCGGCTGATTTCAGGACTGTCGGCGTTCGCCGGCCGTCGACAAGATGTTGCCAACGACACCATGGAGTTGAACGCCATGTCGTCTCCCGAGGAATTAACCTTTGTCGTCGGCCGCTGGCTGCGGCCGATTATTTTCGTTCTGGATGTGGTGCGCCGCTTCAATTTGCGGACGACATCTAGCCGTGAACAACGGCGTACGACGCAGAATCAGTGATTCGGGCGCGATTCGTTCCGTCGCCGTTCTGAAGGTAAACATTGCGCGCCATTGCGTCGCATTCTGGCACAGGACGCGGCCGGTCTGCGGCGAGTTCACATCGTGGCGGTGCGCGGCAATCGCCACGCAACCACCGTGGCCTCGACCATGCCGCCGGTCCTGTCGTTGCGCCAATGGCCGTCGATCCAGCGGCAGGCGAAGGGCAGTTGGTAAGTCCCGCTGTGATCCTCGCAAAGAACTTCCACAGGCTGGTTCGGCGGCGGGTCCCCACTTCCGTCGAATTGCGCCAGCCGTTTTTCACGCGTTGCCATAACAATCAATCTCCACTGCCGCGGCCGGCGAACACCGGCTAAAAGTTCACGGCGAAATCCATCCCATGATTAACGGGATGAAGCACAACGCCTGAATGAGGTATCAGTATGGTATCACTGCGGTAGCGGTTCTGCGTCGTGCAAATTGCCGTGAAGGATGTCCACGCGCGCCGCACATTTCTGAAGCGAGGATTTTTGATGATCGTCCCGATGAAGATGAACAGGACCGCCTTCGCTGCCTTCGCGCTGCTGACGGCAACATCGCCGGCAGTTCATGCGCAGGATGTGCCGGGCATCGAAATCTGCACCGTCGAAAAGACCATGGAGCGGCGCACTTCCTGCCTGCAGAGCAATGTCGACTTTCTGCAGAAGACGATCAGCAAGCTGACGACGGATCATCAGCAGAAGCTCGATGCTGCCAACCGGCAGATCGAGGCGCTGAAGGGCGCGGTCATCGGCCTGCAGAAAATCGTCGTCGAGATGCAGGCGGCGCAGAAGGCGGCGGAAGACGCGAAGAAGGGCGCAACCCCAGCGGCAAAAGATGCTCCGCCTGCCGCCAAGGATGCCGCGCCGGCCAAGGACGGCGCGAAGTAGCCGCTCTTGCCGCGCTCACGACACGCGGAATTGCTCCATCACTTCGCGATCCGGCTCATAGCCGATCCCCGGTCCCTGCGGCACTTCGACGTCGCCATTGCCATCGACCTCGACGCGGCCGCGCCACAGGCATCCGGCGCGCTTCATGTAGAACATCTCGACGAAGCTTCCGTCGTCGCGCAGCGACAGCAGTTGCAGCGTTGCCAGCAGCCCCGGCCCGAAATAGGGCGAATGCGGCGCGAGCCGGACGCCGAGTTCGTCGGCCAGTGCGACGACGCCCAGATATTCGCTGATGCCGCCGACCTTGATCACGGAAGGCTGCGCGTGGCTCACCGCGCCGGCCTGCATCATCTGCCTGAACTGATGCACCGTGCAGGCGTTCTCGCCGGCCGCCACGTTGAGGCCGCCCTTGCTCCGCACCTCGGCGAGGGTGGCAAAATCCTCCGGCGGCCAGACCGGCTCCTCGAGGAACAGCGGCGCGGCGTCGCGGCAGGAATGCGCGAAGGCGATCGCCTCTTCGCCGGTCAGCGGACAGTTCATGTCGACCATCAGCGGAATGTCGCGGCCGATCGCCTTTCGTGCAGCAAACACCGCGGGCGCTGTGGTCTCATGCAGCTTGATCGCCTTGTAGCCCAGCCGAACTGCAGTCTCGCATTCGCGCTCGACCAGGTCGGGGTTGCCGATCCGCAGCAGGCTGGCATAAGCAGGAATCCGCGACCGCTTCGCGTCGCCGATCAACTTGTATATCGGCACGCCCTTCGCTTTCGCGGCAAGGTCCCACAGCGCGATATCGAGCGCCGAGATCGCGTACATGGTGACGCCATAGCGGCCGAACAGATGCAGATTGCGCTGGATCTGTTCCATGAAAGCGGGAATGCCGGCCGCGTCGGGCACCTTTTGGCCGAGCGCCTGCGGCGCAATCATTTCCTCCACGGCAGTGCGGGTGGTCTGCGTGCAGACATAGGCAAACGCATCGCCCCAGCCGGTGATGCCGGCATCGGTCGAGACCTCGACCATGATGATTTCCAGCGCCGAGATAGACGAGGCGCCCTGCCTGAAGCTCGCGACCCCGGCGTCGTAGGGAATGCGGATGTGGTGAGCCCGGACATCAGTGATCAGCATGGTTCCTCCCATTTTTGTTTCGAATACATTGTCAGCCGCAGAAGCGCAGAGCAAGGATTGTCAAATGAAGCGCGCCGCATGGGGCCATGATGCGGTTGCTTCGCATGAAGGCTAGTCCGTCATGAATCCGGCCCAGAAAGCGCTCTGGTATATCGAAAGCCATCTCGCCGAGCCGCTGACGCTCGATGACGTCGCTGGTGTGGCCGGCGTCTCGCGCTTCCATCTGGTGCGGGCGTTTGCCGCGGCGACCGGGATTTCGGTGATGCGCTATGTGCGCGCCCGCCGCCTCACCAAGGCCGCGCAGGCGCTCGCGGCCGGCGCGCCCGATATTCTGAGCCTCGCGCTGGAGGCGGACTACAGTTCTCACGAAGCCTTCACCCGCGCGTTCCGCGATCATTTCGGCGTCACGCCCGAAACGGTTCGCGCCGCAACGTGCCTCGATCGTCTCAAGCTTCAGGAGCCCATCGTCATGGATTCAACCCTGCTCGACAACCTCAAGCCCCCGCGTTTCGAAACCGCCAAGCCGTTTCTGGTTTCCGGCATAGCCGAGCGCTGCACCCACGAAAACTGCGGCGCCGGCATTCCGAACCTGTGGCACCAGTTTCACCAGAGCGTCGACCACATCCCGGCGCGGATCGGCAAGGTCGCGTATGGCGTCTGCTGCAATGGCGACGATGCCGGCAATTTCGACTACGTCGCCGGCGTCGAGGTCGCCGACTTCTCGGACCTGCCGCGCGAGTTCGCCCGCGTGCGGATTCCCGAAGCGAAATACGCGGTCTTCACCCACGCCGAGCACATCTCGACCATCCGCCGCACCGTCATCACGATCTGGAATCACTGGCTGCCGACGTCTGGCATGAAGGCCGCCGACGCGCCGAGTTTCGAGCGCTACGACGAGAAGTTCGATCCGGCCACCGGCAATGGCGGGCTCGAAATCTGGATACCGGTGAGGGAGTAGGGCGGCTCTGGGATGGGTTGACGGCGCGCGCCGGAGCACGAGGCCGGCGCGCCGGCAACGAGTCGACCTGCGTGTTTCCTGGCAAGGCTTGCTGACAATTTGCGCAAGGCAACCCTCGTCGCCAAGTACGGGGGTGGTGATGAGAGACGAGGCAGCGCCGCGCGGCGGCTGCCTAACATCCTGTATCGCCTAGCCCTTTTCCAATCAGGCTCGCCCCCGAGAAGTCCGTTGGATGGCCCGGAATGCGATGCAGCCCCCGTCAGGACGTCCGGACTGAGCGCCTGCAAATTGCAGCAATTGAACAGGCATCAAGTCTCGCGACTCAGGACCGGAGGGTGCCATGAACATACATGCCGCTGTTGATCTCAAATGGCCTGGCCTTACGCGCCCGAACGGCGATCCGCTCCGCCTGAACAACAAGAATTTCGTGGCGATCGATCGCGATCGGGATGCCTCGCACGAGCCGACCTATCGCCCGCAGGCGCTCTACAATCGCGCCAACGAAGGCTTTCACGCCAACAACGAAACCTTCCTGCTCCACGAAGTCGCGACAAATCTGCCGATCTACCGCTCCGATACGGGCCCGACCGATTTCCATCTTCACCTCCCGCCCGGCGGCTACCAGCTCGTGCTGGTCACGTCGGGCGTGTTCACCTTCGATTACGATGGCCGGTTCTACTACGTCGGTCCCGGTGCGGTGATGCTGCAGAGCGCGATCGTGCATCGCCAGCTGTTTTACACCTGGTCCGGATTGTCGACCGAGGAAAACCTGAAGACGCCGCAGACCGTGGTGCCGGATCCGATGTCGATGGGCTATTCCGGCAAATTTCTCGAAGCCTTCATCACCGATCCCACGACGTTCCCCAACCCGACGGTGGTGGATCACGGCCACATCGATGAAGAGGAAACGCCGCGCGTGGCCTGGAGCCATCCGCTGCATGACCGTCCGGCCGATGCCTGCTTCTGGCTGCAGGATCCGCTGGAGCTGGAAGCACTCTTCAAGCCGCTGCCGGCAGGCTCGCCGATCAAATCCGCCGGGCCCGTTTACGTGCGCGATATCGGGATCGAGGTTCCGAGCGGCCATCTTACGACCGGACATATCATCGCGACCGATCCGCGCGGTCAGTCGCTGTTGCCGAAGAGCGCCTCCGCAGCCGCTGACACCGCCTTTCTCGGGAAAGGCGAGGTCGTCATCTATCGCGTCATTCGCGGCACGGCCGAATTCACCAACAGCGCGGGGGAGAATTTTGAACTTGCGACCGGCGATACGGTCACGGCTGGCAAGGACACGATCAATCTGGTGGGGCTCGGCGAAAATACCCAGATCCTCCGGCTCGGCTTGCTGAAAGGCATCGAGAATCTTCGCAGCTGGACGCCGACGCAGCGCGACGAAATCGACGGCCTGGCTGGTCAGATCATTACGCGGAAGGACGTTCGCCCGTTGCGCAACGAAGGCAAGCCGGTCGGGTATTTGTACGAGTAAGCTGACCAAGCGCCTTTGCCATTAGGCCAGAGTTCGCGCCGCCGCCCGCCCCGGTAATACCTGTTGCGCAGGTCGTCGGGTTGGCAAGCGTGATCCGCTTTGCCATAACATGGCGCAACGAAATGTTGCGCGTGCGGGGTCGAGCCTAAAATCCGCCTGCAGCCAAAAAAGCCGGGAGGATTTCATGGCCGATATCCGCGTTCTCGCTACCGATCTGGAGTTTCCGGAAGGCCCGGTGGTCATGCCCGATGGCTCCGTGGTGCTGGTCGAAATCCGCGGCAAGCGGCTGACGCGGGTCTATCCCGACGGCCGGAAAGAGGTGGTCGCGCAGATTCCCGGCGGCCCGAATGGCGCGGCGCTCGGCCCCGACGGCAAGATGTACATCTGCAACAATGGCGGCTTCACCTGGATTCCCACCGGCAAGATGATCATGCCGGGGCCGCAGCCCGACGACTATCAGGGCGGCTCGATCCAGCGCGTCGATCTGCAGAGCGGCAAGGTCGAGACCGTCGTCGACCGCTGCGGCGAACACAAGCTGCGCGGGCCGAACGACCTGGTGTTCGACAAGCATGGCGGGCTCTGGTTCTCCGAACTCGGCAAGCGCCGCGCCCGCGAGATGGATGTCGGCGGGATCTACTATCTCAAGCCCGGCCTGAAGGAGGTCGTCGAGGTCGTGCATGGCGTGCTGCCGGCCAACGGCATCGGCCTCTCGCCGGATGAGAACACGGTCTATATCGCGGAGACGCCGACCGCGCGTCTTTGGGCCTATGAGCTGTCGGAGCCGGGCACCATCAAGCCGCGCGACGTGATCTATCGCGGCGAGCGCGGCAAGCCGATCGCGGGCCTCGGCGGCTACCAGATGTTCGACTCGATGGCGGTAGAGGCGGGCGGCAATGTCTGCGTCGCCACCCTGATCTCGGGCTGCATCTCGGTGATCGCGCCCGACGGCAAGCTGGTCGAGCAGGTGCCGACCGGCGACCGCGTCACCACCAACATCGCCTTCGGCGGACCTGAACTGAAGACGGCGTACATCACGCTGTCAGGCAAGGGCGAACTGATCGCGATGGACTGGCCGCGGCCCGGGCTGGCGCTTAATTTCTTGAACAAGTAGACTATCCACGTCATTGCGAGCCAACGGGTCGCGCCGATGCGCGCCCGATGTCAGGCTCTGCGAAGCAATCCACGCTGCGACGTCGGGCTGGATTGCTTCGTCGCTGCGCTCCTCGCAATGACGTTGAGAGAACGGAGTGTACTGAATGGCCTTTCTTGAACCGGTCACCCTCCAAGGCGCGCATGCGCGGCTGGAGCCGTTGTCGCACGATCACATCGCCGGGCTGGTGGAAGCCGTCAGCGACGGCGAGCTCTGGAAGCTCTGGTACACCTTCATCCCGACCGCCGAGAGCATGAAGAACGAAATCGACCGCCGGCTCGGCCTGTTCGCAGCAGGCACGATGCTGCCGTTCACGGTGTTCGATGCCGACGGCAAGGTCGCCGGCATGTCGACCTATATGAACGTCGATGCGGCCAACCGCCGCGTCGAGATCGGGTCCACCTGGTATGCCAAACGTGTGCAGCGCAGCGCGCTCAACACGCAGTGCAAATTGCTGCTGCTGGCGCACGCCTTCGAGAAGATGAACTGCATCGCGGTCGAGTTCCGCACGCATTTCTTCAACCACCAGAGCCGGCGCGGTATCGAGCGTCTCGGCGCCAAGCAGGACGGTATCCTGAGGAGCCATCAGATCGCGCCCAACGGCACGTTGCGCGACACCGTGGTTTACAGCATCATCGCCAGCGAATGGCCGACGGTGAAGGCGCATCTGAATTATCAACTCAACGACAAGCCGCGGCGGTAAAACCGCGCCAGAAGCGAGACGATGGAAACGTTCGATTATGTGATTATCGGCGCGGGCTCCGCAGGCAGCGTGCTCGCCAACCGGCTCGGCGAAGACCTCTCCACCCGCATCTGCGTGCTCGAGGCGGGCGGCAAGGACTGGCATCCCTACATCCATCTGCCGGCCGGCTTCATCAAGACGTTCCACATGAAGAGCGTCAACTGGGCCTACAGCCAGGAGCCGGGCCCGTGGACCGGCGGGCGCAGCATCTATGCGCCGCGCGGCAAGACGCTCGGCGGTTCGTCCTCGATCAACGGCCATATCTATAACCGCGGCCAGCGCCAGGATTTCGACACCTGGGCGCAGCTCGGCAATCGCGGCTGGGGCTATCCGGATATCCTGCCCTATTTCAAGCGGATGGAGCGGCGGGTCGGCGAGGGCGACGAGACGTTTCGCGGCCGCGACGGCAATCTCACCGTCACCACCATGGATTGGAACGATCCGCTGTGCGAGGCCTTCATGGAAGGCGCCGTCAGCCTCGGCATCCCGCGCAACCCCGATTACAACGGCGCGATCCAGGAGGGCGTCTCCTATTGCCAGCGCACCATCGAGGGCGGCCTGCGCATGAGCGCGGCGAAGGCGTTCCTGCATCCGGCGCGCAAGCGCGGCAATGTCGACGTGCGCACGCATGCGCATGTCACCAACATCATCTTCGAGGGCAAGCGCGCGGTCGGCGTGCGCTATCTCAAGGGCGGCAAGGGCGGTACCCCGGTCGAGGTGCGCGCCAGCAAGGAAGTCATCCTCTCCGGCGGCGCCTATAACTCGCCGCAGGTGTTGCAGCTGTCCGGCGTTGGCTCGCCGGACTTGCTGCAGTCGCACGGCATCGAGGTCCGCCATGCACTGTCCGGCGTCGGCGAGGGCCTGCAGGATCATTACGCGCCGCGTTCGGTCGCGCGCGTCAAGAACATCCGGACCATCAATGAAATGCGGCGTGGCCTCAGCCTGTGGGTCGAGGCGCTGAAATGGGCGACGACGCGGCGCGGCCTGCTCTCGCTGTCGCCGACCATGGTCTATTGCTTCTGGCACTCCGGCGAGACCACCGAAAGCTCCGATTTGCAGCTCACCTTCACGCCGGCAAGCTACAAGGAAGGCGTGCAGGGCCAGCTCGAGGACGAGCCGGGCATGACGGTGGCCTCGTGGCAGCAGCGGCCCGAAAGCCGCGGCTATGTCCGCATCCGCTCCGCCGATCCGTTCACGCAGCCGATCATCCAGACCAATTACCTGGTGGAAGAGATCGACCGCCGCGTCGTCGTTGCCGGCATGAAGCTGGCGCGCCGGCTGCTCGCGTCAAAACCGCTCGCGCCCTATTATGCCTATGAGGATTTCCCCGGGCCGAAGGTGCAGAGCGACGACGAAATCCTCGCTGCCGTGACCGAGCGTGGCACCACCACGTTCCATCCCGGCTGCACCTGCCGCATGGGACCGGCGGACGCCAAATGGGCCGTCGTCGACGACCAGCTGCGCGTGCACGGCCTGCAGGGCCTGCGCGTGGTGGATGCCTCGATCATGCCGCGGATGATCTCGGCCAATCTCAACGCCTCGACGCTGATGATCGCCGACAAGGCCTCCGACATGATCCGCGGCAAGACCGCGCCGGAAGCGGTGCGATTCCCGGTGTCGGCGTAGACGCCGGCACGCGTGGCTTATGCGATCAAGGCCAAGATTTCCGATCCGCGACTGAAGACGTTCGCGTTCATTGCGCAGAAGACCATGTATGGCGGCAAGCAGATCGCCGCAGGCGACATCGTTTTTGTTTTCGCCAGCGAGAACGAGGGCGGGCAGGGTCTTGTCGCACGCGGAGTGGTCGTTTCGGCCGAAGCGGTCGCGAAGAAACGCGGCGTCGCCAGGCAGACACCGCGCGTGAGCGTCATCGTCAGGCGCACGGCGCTGGCGAAGTCACCGCTCGGCCGAAGCGAGCTCAAGCGTTTCATTGATTGGGATGACGGCCAGCCCGAGACCGAGCTCAATTTCAAGTTCTATCGTCAAGCAACGAATAAGATCGTGAGCATCTCGGATCAAGCCGCGGCGTTTCTCAGTGGATTTTTCTGAGGGTCTCTCGTCATGGCCGGGCTTGTCCCGGCCATCCACGTCTTTCTTACGGTGGCGCCGAAGACGTGAATGCCCGGCACAAGGCCGGGCATGACGGAGAGTGGTGTTCTTGTGTCAGGCCTTCTGCGAGACCATCAGCCTCTTGGCATGCTCTCATGTGCGCGGGCCGCCGGCCCTCGGTGCGAGGTTCAGCCAACCGGGCCGGGGATCCAATAGTCGCCGAAAAGCGGCCTGACGATCACGCTATAAATGACCCCGAGCTGCAGACTCGGATCGAAGTAGCGCATCGCCCGCTCATTGAGGTCGATGATGCGGCCAGGCGTGAGTGGACCCACGTCGTTTATCTTGACGATGATCTTCTTGCCTACGGCCTCAACGAGGGCAAATTTCGGCCTCTCGCCATATCGGACCCCGCCAAACCTCTGGCGCAAGCTCGTCTTGATGGCAGCCGCCCAGACAGAGGGATCATAGCGCTCGCCCGAGGCCGTGTTCGGGCCGCCCTCCCGCCATCCGGGCCGGAACGGATTATACGTGGATGCCGCGCCAACGATCGCATCTCCGGAAGCTTCATCGACGACAGCGCTTGAATGGACTGCAACGGGTTCACTTCGAGCAGCGGTGACAGAAAACGCAAGTGCAAGTACGGCGCCGCATATTGCGGCGCCTGAGCGAAACAACATCCTAACTCCTTGATTGATTTTCTAGAACGTTCGGTTCCCGATGCCGCAGAAAATGGTCGAGCGAACGCGTATGCGTTGCGAACTCGGGGCAATTCTTTTGCGGGTACGCGCCAACACTGGCAGTGGAACCGCTGTGGGAACCGCAATGGTCCTCGCACAGGCGTTCTTCGTTCTCAGCGTCTAAGACAGAGATTGCGTCAGCAGCATGACGATAGAATTTATTGGCTGCAGTCAAACATCGCAGCTTGAATAGGTATTTTCCCGGGGCGCGATGATCGCGTTTGGCGCAAAGCGCGACATACCGACGATGTTCGCTAAACGATAGATCGCTTCCCGATACAGCATGTCGCCGATCGCGTGCGATACGCAAGGGCAGGTGCGTTAGGCGTTATTCCAGGTGCGCCGCGCCGCCTCCAGCATCCGCACTCGGTCGCATATGAGGGCAGCGTGATTGAAGCGCGTCCCGTTCGATGACCGCCGGGTGACGGAATGCCACCCGGCGTCACGCGACGATTTCAGCCGTAGACGAATGCCTTGTCCTTCAGATCGATGTTCGGAAACTCGTCCTTCTCGGCCCAGTAATCCTGGTTGTGCTGCCATTCCGGCTTTTCGCCGCGCTTCGGCAAAAGGTGCATGCCGCGCATCATGTAGCCGGGGTTGAAGTTTTCCGGATCGATCCACGGCAGCAGCGGCATGTTGTGGTCTTCGGGACGCAATTGCGGCGTCACCTTCTTCACGCCGGTTTCCTTCATATGCGTGAGCAGCCGGCAGACGAAGTCGGCGACGAGGTCGACGCGCAGCGTCCAGCTGGCGCGGAAATAGCCGAACACCCAGACGAGGTTCGGTACGCCGGTGAACATCATGCCGCGATAGGTCACGGTGTCGGCGAAGTCGAGCGGCTTGCCGTCGACTTCGAACGCAATGTCGCCATTGGCGGACAGGTGGAAGCCGGTCGCGGTGACGATGATGTCCGCTTCCAGCTCCTTGCCGGACTTCAGCAGGATGCCCTTCTCGGTGAAGCGCTCGATCTCGTCGGTGACGACGGAGGCCTTGCCGGACTTGATGCCCTGGAACAGGTCGCCATCCGGGATGAAGGCGATGCGCTGCCGCCACGGCCGGTAGCTGGGCGTGAAGTGGGTCGCGATGTCGTAGTCCTTGCCCAGATACGCCTCGACCGCCGACAGCAGATCCTTCTTCGCCGCTTCCGGCTCCGCAAAGGTCTTGCGGGTGAAGGCGTCCTGATCGAACAGGATTTTTCGCCGGGTGATCTCGTGTATCCAGGTCTCGTCGACCTGCAGCTTGCGCAGCTCTTCCGCGATCTCGATGGCGTTGCGCCCGGTGCGGAAGTAGGTCGGCGAACGCTGCAGCATGGTGACATGCGCGGCGTCTGGCGCCAGCGCCGGGATCAGCGTCGCGGCGGTCGCACCTGAGCCGATCACGACCACGCGCTTGTTCTTGTAGTCGAGATCTTCAGGCCATTTCTGCGGGTGGATGATCGGGCCCTTGAACTTGGCCATGTCCTTCCACTCCGGCGTATAGCCCTCGGTGTGGCGGTAATAGCCCTGGCACATCCAGAAGAAGTTGGTGGTGAAGCGCAGCTTCTCGCCGGTGTCGTTGCGCGTGGCCTCGATGGTCCAGAGGTTTTCCTCGCTCGACCATTTTGCCGAGGTGATGGTGTGCTGGTAGCGGATGTGGCGGGCGAGATCGTTCTCCTCGATCACGTCGCCCATGTATTTCAGGATTTCCGCAGCGCTCGCGATCGGCGCCGACGTCCACGGCTTGAAGCGGTAGCCGAAGGTGTGCAGGTCGCTGTCGGAGCGGATGCCGGGGTAGCGATGGGTGCTCCAGGTCCCGCCAAAGGTTTTTTGGGTTTCCAGCGCCACGAACGTCGTTCCCGGGCATTGCGTGGTCAGGTGGTAAGCCGCGCCGACGCCCGAAATGCCGGCGCCTGCGATCAGAACATCGAAATGCTCGGTGGCCCCGGGTGAAGTCTTGTCGATCTGCGTTTGAACGTTCATCTTCCCTGTTCTTTTTTGTTTGTCGTGGCCTGCAAAGCAGAACGCCAGAACCTTAGGTTCTGGCGCCGTCGATCGTTAGCGAATTATACTTCGCGCCTGGAGAGGAACGCCAGCCGTTCGAACAGATGCACGTCCTGTTCGTTCTTGAGCAGCGCGCCGTGCAGCGGCGGGATCAGCTTGCGCGGGTCGCGCTCCCTGCAGCATTTCCGGCGTGATGTCCTCGTTCAGCAGCAGCTTCAGCCAGTCGAGCAGCTCGGACGTCGATGGCTTCTTCTTCAGCCCGGGCACTTCGCGCACCTCGAAGAAGATGCGCAGCGCTTCTTCCACCAGCCGCTTCTTGATGTTGGGGAAGTGCACGTCGACGATCCGGTTCATGGTGTCGGCGTCGGGGAACTTGATGTAGTGGAAGAAGCAGCGGCGCAGGAACGCGTCCGGCAATTCCTTCTCGTTGTTGGAGGTGATCATCACGATCGGGCGCAGGCTCGCCTTGATGTTCTCGCCGGTCTCGTAGACGAAGAACTCCATGCGATCGAGTTCGAGCAGCAGGTCGTTCGGAAATTCGATGTCGGCCTTGTCGATTTCGTCGATCAGCAGCACCGGGCGCTTGTCGTGGGTGAAGGCTTCCCACAATTTGCCGCGCTTGATGTAGTTGGAGATATCGGAGACCCTGGCGTCGCCGAGCTGGCTGTCGCGCAGGCGCGACACCGCGTCGTATTCGTACAGGCCCTGCTGCGCCTTGGTGGTCGACTTGATGTGCCAGGTCAAAAGCGGCGCGCCGAGCGCCTTGGCGACTTCCTCCGCCAGCACGGTCTTGCCGGTGCCGGGCTCGCCCTTGATCAGCAGCGGGCGCTCGAGCACGATCGAGGCGTTGACGGCGACCTTGAGGTCGTCGGTGGCGACATAGTCCTTGGTGCCGGTAAATTTCATCGATCCGTTTGCCTTGTTGTTCGTGCCTTGTTGTCGTTCTTGGGCCGCTCGCGGCCTGAACATTAAACGACCGCCGGTCCGGCGGTCGCGATTGAAATAGGTACGTCTTCGTCAGCGTTTGATCAGCGACAGGATCACCAGGATGATCACGGCGCCGATGGTGGCGTTGATGATGTCCCGAACCCAGCCCGCGCCGAGGTGAACGCCCAGTTGCGGCAGCAGCCAGCTCGCCAGCAGCGCGCCGATGATGCCGATCACGATGTTGCCGATCAGCCCGAAACCCGCGCCGCGCACGATCAGCCCGGCCAGCCAGCCCGCGATACCGCCGATGATCAGCGCCGCAATGATGCCCATCGAATTTCCCCTGCCGGAATAAACCCTTTAGAGGACGATTGTAATTGAAAAAGCCTCCCGGTCTAGGCCTGACAGCCATGCACCGGCCTTTACGGTGCGCCGGCCCTTGACGTGTGCCGTCCGTCGGGCAATCTGTAGGCCATGTTCCTGCAATTCTTCACATCGCTGCGCGACGCGCAGGTACCCGTGACGCTACGGGAATATCTGACGCTGATGGAGGCGCTCGACGCCGATCTCGCCGATCAGACCGTCGAGAATTTCTATTACCTCTCCCGCGCCACGCTGGTGAAGGACGAGCGCAACCTCGACAAGTTCGACCGCGTCTTCGGCTCGGTGTTCAAGGGGCTGGAAAGCCTGCTCGACGCCATGGACAAGGCCGAGATCCCCGAGGAGTGGCTGAAGAAGCTCGCCGAAAAATACCTCACCGAGGAAGAGAAGAAGCAGATCGAGGCCATGGGCTGGGACAAGCTCATGGAGACGCTGAAGAAGCGGCTCGAGGAACAGAAGGGCCGCCACCAGGGCGGCAACAAGTGGATCGGCACGGCCGGCACTTCGCCGTACGGCGCCCATGGCTACAATCCGGAAGGCGTTCGGATCGGCCAGGAGAAGAACCGCAACAACCGCGCCGTGAAGGTGTGGGACCGGCGCGAGTTCAGGGATCTCGACGGCAATGTCGAGCTCGGCATCCGCAACATCAAGGTCGCGCTGCGCCGCCTGCGCAAATTCGCCCGCACCGGATCGCCCGACGAGCTCGATCTCGACACCACGATCAAGAAGACCGCCAACCAGGGCTACCTCGACGTCCACATGCGGCCCGAGCGGCGCAACGCGGTCAAGGTGCTGGTGTTCTTCGACATCGGCGGCTCGATGGATTCCCATATCGAGCAGGTCGAGGAGCTGTTCTCGGCGGCAAAGTCCGAGTTCAAGCACATGGAATATTTCTACTTCCACAACTGCCTGTATGAGGGCGTGTGGAAGCAGAACAAGCGCCGCTTCACCGACCGCACGCCGACCTGGGACGTGCTGCATAAATATCCGCACGACTACAAGGTGGTGTTCGTCGGCGACGCCTCGATGTCGCCTTACGAGATCATGGTGCCGGGCGGCTCGGTCGAGCACGTCAACGAGGAGGCCGGCTCGGTCTGGCTGGAGCGCATCACGCGCACCTATCCGCACACGGTGTGGCTCAATCCGGTGGCGCAGAAGCACTGGGACTATTCGGAATCCACCACCATCATCCGCCGGCTGTTGTCGGAGCGCATGTACCCGATCACGATCGAGGGCCTCGAAGGCGCGATGAAGGAACTGGTGCGGTAACGGAATTCCGTGCCCCGGACGCAGCGCAGCACGTCGTGATGCGCTGCAGAGCCGGGGCCCATCGTGCCGCGACGTGGGTCCCGGCTCTGCGGCAGCTGCGCTGCACCGCGTCCGGGACACGCGAGCGCAGGCACAAACACAAAGAGGTAATCAATGCCCCAGACCATCCACACCGGCATCAAGGCCCTGATCGACGAGGCCAACGCCGCGATCGAGACCGTCAGCGCCGCCGACGCCATCAAGGCCGCGCAGGATCCCAACGTCGTCATCGTCGACATCCGCGACCCCCGCGAGATCGAGCGCGACGGCAAGATTCCCGGCGCGTTCTCCTGCACCCGCGGCATGCTGGAATTCTGGATCGATCCGCAAAGCCCCTATGCCAAGCCGATCTTCCAGGAAGACAAGAAATTCATCTTCCACTGCGCCGGCGGACTTCGCTCGGCGCTCGCCGCCAAGACCGCGCACGACATGGGCCTGAAGCCGGTCGCCCATATGGGCGGCGGTTTCGCCGCCTGGCGCGACGCCGGCGGTCCGGTCGAGAAGTGGGAGCCGAAGAAGAAGGGGTAGCTCGAACGGTTGTTCGTTATCTCCGTCATGCCCGGGCTTGTCCCGGGCATCCACGTCCTTAAAATTAGTGGCAAGCAAGAACGTGGATGGCCGGGACAAGCCCGGCCATGACGAGCTTGAAAGGATTTGTCTTATGCCCACCACCGATCCGCTCGTCTCCACCGAATGGCTCGCCGAGCACCTCAACGACCCCAACGTCAGAATCATCGACGCCTCGTTCAAGATGCCGGGCATTCTGCCGCTGCCGAAGGACGACTATCTCGCGTCCCACATTCCCGGCGCGGTGTTCTTCGACGTCGACGCGGTGTCCGACCACTCCAACCCGCTGCCGCACATGTTTCCGTCCGCCGAGCAGTTCGGCCGCGATGTCGGCGCGCTCGGCATCGGCACTGACGATACGGTGGTCGTCTATGATTCCGGCGGCTGGGTCGCGGCACCGCGGGTGTGGTGGATGTTCCTGTCGTTCGGCAAGGAAGTCCGCATTCTCAATGGCGGGTTGAAGAAGTGGGTCGCGGAAGGCCGCAAGGTCGAGAAGGGCGAGCCGGCGGCGCCGAAGCCGGCCACGTTCAAGGCGGCGTTCGATGCGCGGCGCGTGCGCAGCATGCAGCAGCTGGTCGCCAATCTCTCCAGCCGCGCCGAGCAGGTGATCGATGCCCGCGCCAATGAGCGCTATCAGGGCAAGGTCGCCGAGCCGCGGGCGGGCCTTCGCTCCGGTCATATCCCGGGCAGCCTGAGCCTGCCCTACAACAACCTGTTCGATGCCGCGACCGGCACGATGAAACCGCTGGATGATTTGCGCTCGGCATTCTCAGGCGCCGGCGTAAAACTCGATGCGCCGATCGTGACGAGCTGCGGCTCCGGCGTCAGCGCCGCCGTGCTGACGCTGGCGCTCTATCGCCTCGGCGTCGAGAACCCGGCGCTGTATGACGGCTCGTGGACGGAGTGGGGCGCCGCCGACGGCCCGCCGGTTGCCACCGGCCCGGCCTGATCTCGAGCTTGCAGGTTACCTCGTCGCGGGCGTCAGCGGGAACGCGAACGGATTGGGTTGCTGCTGCTGCAGGGTCAGCGTTGCCTCACGTGCGAGGCGCGCCCGCCGTACTGCCGCCATCCGCCGCCGTTCCCGCGCCCGTTCTGCGGTCCTGTTCTTGACCGTGCGGCGATCCGGCTTCGCTTCCTTGGTCGATGTCCTTTGATCGATCTGGACCGCGGGACCGCCGAGCGTCGCGATCAGGGTCGTAGCGATGCTGGGTTCGAACGACGGGATATCCGAAGGCTGTGGCGAAGTGGCCGCGTCCGGCTCCGGTACTGAAATGGCGGCGATCTTCACTTCGGGATCGACCGCAGGCGACTCGGGCGAGGGGGCCTGAGCGGCCGGCGTCTCTGCGCTCGCCTCCTTGGCAGGTTCGTCCGGCTTGGCGACCTCGACCTGCGTCCGCTCTGCCGACGTCAGTGCCGCCTGTTTCTCCGCTTCGGCCGGAATGGTCTCCGGGGTCTGACCGGCTAGGGCCGGGGCGTCCGGAACGGTCGCAGGGACATCATCCGGCTTCTCCGCGACCGGATCGACCCGCAGCAGCGCAAGTGTCGGGGCCGGGTCGTCACGAAGGCGGGCAAACATCGGCTCGGGCGTCGCCCGCCGCGTGGGTAGATTGACGAATTCCTCATGCGCCGAACGCAGCAGGGCGGCGGCGCCGAGGCCAAAAATCAGGACCGACATCGACAGCAGGATGGCGGTGAAAAGGAAACGAAAGCCGGGAAGCATGGACGCGAGTTCCATCCCCCTCCTGATGTTCGGAGGGCTGGTTGTGACCTAGGGAAACGCGGTGGACCACTCTGGCTGTGATTCGCGAGGGCAGGCGCGCATGGCGAATCAGGCCGATTTGAGAGTATGTCAACGCGCGGTGCTTTTTTGTTACAAAAATCTGCGCTCTAAAGCCGCGCAACGCTCTGAATGCAGCGATTTTCGTCGCGCTGAGGCATCTTTGCCGCAGTTTGAACGGCGATCACAATTGGCCGACCGGAGCCGAATTTCGCGGACTTGTCTTGAATGTGCCGCTATCTTCCGGCATCTGCCGTTAACCGTCCGGTGGGGCTTGGGGTCTATACAAAGGCGATGATGAATAACCGCATTCTGACGATTTGTGCAGCCATGGCCGCCGCCATGACGGGAACCTCGCTCGCCCAGGCGCAGCAGGGTTATCCGGCCCAGGGTCAGGTCTATCAGGGCCAAGGCTATCCAGGCCAAGGCTATCAGGGCCAGAGGTCAGGTGTATTCGACAGCGCCGGGACCCTATGTCCGCGGTGGCTATGCGACGGATGACCGCCGCCCCGGCGAGCCCGACTTCGACGCCCTTGACGATGACGATGCGCCGAACGGGCAGAACGCGGCTGCGCTGCCGACGCCCGGCCCGGTGCTGTCGCCCGCCGACCCCCGTTATGGCCGCCCGGCCGCGGCCCCGGTCTATTCCGACCGTGGTGCTCCGGCGCCGACGGGTCCAATTCTTTCTCCCGACGATCCGCGCTATGGCCGCGCCGCCGCTGCGCCCACCGGTCCGGTGATGTCGCCCGACGATCCGCGTTACGGCCGCCCGGCCGGACCGCCGCCGGTGATCTATGGGGACCGTCCGCCCGGTTCGCAGCAGCAACAACCGGTCTATTCGGATCGCGGTGATAGCCGCATTCCCGGCGCCGGCATCGTTTATCCGAACGAGGACCGCGCCGGTCTGCGCCCGCCCGGTGGGATCGGCGACACACAGCCCGGCGCGCTCCAGCAGCAGCCGTCCGCCGGCGCTGACGGCAGGCCGGTTCAGCTCGCCGCGCTGCCGCCGGAAGAACAGCCGGAAGTCGGCCCTGCGCAGCTGCCGCCGCACCTGCGCCGCCAGGAAGTGTCGTTCGCGACCAAGGAGCCTGCCGGCACCATCGTGGTCGATACCTCCAACACCCACCTCTATTACGTGCTCGGTGGCGGTCGCGCGATCCGCTACGGCGTCCGCGTCGGCCGCGATGGTTTCACCTGGGCCGGGGTGCAGAAGATCAGCCGCAAGGCCGAGTGGCCGGATTGGCATCCGCCGACCGAGATGATCGAGCGCCAGCCCTATCTGCCGCGCTTCATGGCCGGCGGCCCCGGCAACCCGCTTGGCGCGCGCGCGATGTATCTCGGTTCGACCGTCTTCCGCATCCACGGCACCAACCAGCCGTCGACGATCGGCAAGTTTGTCTCCTCGGGCTGCATCGGCATGCTGAACGAGGACGTCTCGGATCTGTTCGAGCGCGCCAAGGTCGGCACCCGCGTGGTGGTGATGCCCGGCGGTGCGCCGCCCGCCAACACCGCAAGCGCCTCGGCCGCCCCCGCGCCATCAGCCGGACCAGCGCAGGCGCAACTGACGCCCGTTCCCGGCGCGCAGCCGGCGGTCGCGCCGCCGCTGCCCGCCCCGGTCACCGTGCGCTAATATCCCTTGTCCCGGACGCGGTGCAGCGTGCTTCACGCTGCTCCGCAGAGCCGGGACCGATCTCGCCAAGATCTGCTCGAATTGTAGGGCCCGGCTCAGCAGCGCATCACTGCGTGCTGCGCTGCGTCCGGGGCATGAGACTGGCGCTCTCAGGCCAGCCGCAGCTTCGGCTCGCCCTTGAACCAGGCGTCGATGCCTTCGACCATCTGCTGATAGTGCCCCCGAAAACTGTCGCCGGTGACGTAGCCGAGGTGCGGCGTCAGCACCATGTTGTCGAGCTTGCGGAACGGATGATCGACCGGCAGCGGCTCGACCGAGAACACGTCGACGCCGGCGCCCGCGATCTTCTTCTGCGTCAGCGCTTCCAATAGCGCGCCTTCGTCGACGATCGGCCCGCGCGCGGTGTTGACGAGGTAGGCGGTCGGCTTCATCAATGCGAGTTCGTCACGCCCGACCAGCCCGCGCGAGCGCTGGCTCAGCACCACATGGATGGTGATGATGTCGGCGGTGGAGAACAGTTCTTCCTTGCTGGCATAGGTCACGCCGGCTTCCTGGCACTTCTCCGGCGTCAAATTCGGGCTCCAGGCGATCACGTTCATGCCGAACGCCTGCGCCAGTTTCGATACCTTGGTGCCGAGCTTGCCGAGGCCGATGACGCCGAGCGTGCGGCCCTCGATCTCCATGCCGACATGGGCCTGCAGCGGCTCGCCGGCATGCATGCGGGCGTTCTCGCGGCCGATGTTACGGGTCAGTTCCAGGATCAGGCCCATGGTCAGCGGCGCGGTCGGGTCGCGGCCCCATTGCGTGCCGCACAGCGTCACCTTGTGGTCCTTGGCGGCTTCCATGTCGATCGCGGCATTGCGCATGCCCGAGGTGATCATGAGCTTCAGTTTGGGCAGGCTTGCAAACATCGTGCGCGGGAACGGGGTACGCTCGCGCATCGCGCAGATGATCTCAAAATCCTTCAGCGCGTGGGCCGCCGCTTCCGCGCTCGCAAACGGCTCGTTGAACACCGTGATGTCGACACGGTCCTCCACTTTGGACCAGTCGGCGACCGAGCGCGCCACATTGAGATAGTCGTCGAGGATTGCACAGCGCAGCCGCGTCATGGTGGAAGTCCGTCGTTGGCGAGGATGACGGCACGGGACGGCCGTCGGGGAAGATCGCCATGGTTGCGCGCAAATGGGAACGGCGCAAGCGGACTTAAACGAGGGGCTGCCTCAAATAACCGGGATAGCTCAGTTCTGCCGACCGAGATGCTTGGCGCGCCAGGCCGGGCCCGGGCCGCGCATATAATGCAGTTCCGGGCGGTAGGGGTGGAACGCCTTGGCGACGAATTGGCGCCAGAAGGCGCGGAGTTCTTCGAAGGGTTTTGCCAGTCCGTCGCGGCTGCTCGCCGGGGCGTGAAAGGATGCCGAACTGATCGTAGCCATGACGCGGGCCCTTGTTCTCAAATCGCCTTTTTCGGCGCTGAGAACGAGTTTTCGCCTGATTTCTTAAAAGAAGGTTACAATTGTCGGGATCTCGGCGCACATGGTGACCACCCCGTATTCATCCGTGGTGAACGGATGGAAAACGGGTTCCTGCGGTTGCCCTTTGGCGGCCGCGCCGCTACATCAGCGGCAGCAAATTTCCGTAAAATCCACTGATTCCAAGGGCTCTCGATGGCGCGCCAGTTCGTCTATTTCATGCAGGGTTTGACCAAGAGCTACCCGACCCGGAAGGTGCTCGATAACGTCCATCTGTCGTTCTACCCGGACGCCAAGATCGGCGTGCTCGGCGTCAACGGTTCCGGCAAGTCGACCCTGCTCAAGATCATGGCCGGCATCGACAAGGAATATAACGGCGAGGCCTGGGTCGCCGAGGGCGCCCGCGTCGGCTATCTCGAGCAGGAGCCGCAGCTCGATGCTGCCAAGACGGTCCGCGAGAACGTCATGCTTGGCGTCGCCAAGCAGAAGGCGATCCTCGATCGCTACAACGAACTGGCGATGAACTATTCGGAAGAGACCGCCGACGAGATGACCAAGCTGCAGGACGAGATCGAGGCCGCCGGCCTCTGGGATCTCGACAGCAAGGTCGACCAGGCCATGGACGCGCTGCGCTGTCCGCCCGACGATTCCGACGTCACAAAACTCTCGGGCGGCGAGCGCCGCCGCGTCGCACTCTGCAAGCTGCTGCTCGACCAGCCGGAGCTGTTGCTGCTGGACGAACCGACCAACCATCTCGACGCCGAATCCGTGTCGTGGCTGGAAGGCCATCTGCGCAACTATCCCGGCGCGATCCTGATCGTGACCCATGACCGCTACTTCCTCGACAATGTGACGAGCTGGATCCTCGAACTCGATCGCGGCAAGGGCATTCCCTACGAGGGCAATTACTCGTCCTGGCTGGTGCAGAAGCAGAAGCGGCTGCAGCAGGAAGGCCGCGAGGACGCAGCCCATCAGAAGACGCTCGAGCGCGAGCAGGAGTGGATCGCGTCTTCGCCGAAAGCGCGTCAGGCCAAGTCCAAGGCGCGTTACCAGCGCTATGAAGATCTGCTGAAGCAGGCGAGCGAGAAGCAGACCCAGACCGCGCAGATCACCATCCCCGTCGCCGAGCGGCTCGGCCAGAACGTCGTCGACTTCGAAGGCCTCAACAAGGCCTTCGGCGACCGCATGCTGATCGAAAACCTCACCTTCAAGCTGCCGCCGGGCGGCATCGTCGGCGTGATCGGTCCCAACGGCGCCGGCAAGACCACGCTGTTTCGGATGATCACCGGGCAGGAGAAGCCGGACCAGGGTACGATCACCGTCGGCGAAAGCGTGCATCTCGGTTATGTCGACCAGTCGCGCGATAATCTCGACGGCAAGAAGAACGTCTGGGAAGAGATTTCCGGCGGCAACGAATTGATCCTGCTCGGCAAGCGCGAGGTCAACTCGCGCGGTTATTGCTCGTCGTTCAACTTCAAGGGCGCCGACCAGCAGAAGAAGGTCGGCGCGCTGTCAGGCGGCGAGCGCAACCGCGTGCATCTGGCCAAGATGCTCAAGTCCGGCGCCAACGTGCTGCTGCTCGACGAGCCGACCAACGACCTCGACGTCGATACGCTGCGCGCGCTGGAAGAGGCGCTTGAGGATTTTGCCGGCTGCGCCGTCATCATCAGCCATGACCGCTGGTTCCTCGACCGCATCGCGACGCATATCCTGGCGTTCGAAGGCGACAGCCACGTCGAATGGTTCGAAGGCAATTTCCAGGACTACGAGAAAGACAAGATGCGCCGGCTCGGCCAGGACAGCATCATTCCGCATCGCGTAAAGTACAAGAAGCTGACGCGCTAAAGACAATCGGGCGTTTGCGTGGTGGTCGCAGCGTCCGTGCTGCGGCCAGTTGTCGCTTCACAGTGCAGTCAGATTGCGTAGATATAGACTTCCTTCCGCAATTCGAATCCCCGCCAGCGAGCGAGCCCTGATGTCCCTCACGCCCGAAACACCCTTGCCGCCCGAAGCCCAGCGGAAGGCGCTGCGTCCGATACCGATGCTGATCTTCAGCTCGCGCTGGCTGCAGTTGCCGCTGTACATCGGATTGATCGTCGCGCAGGGCGTCTATGTCGTGCTGTTCCTGAAGGAGCTGTGGCACCTGTTCGCCCACGCCTTCGATTTCAGCGAGCAGCAGATCATGCTGGCGGTGCTGGGCCTGATCGACGTGGTGATGATTTCCAACCTGCTGGTGATGGTCATCGTCGGCGGCTACGAGACGTTCGTCTCGCGCCTCAATCTGGAAGGACATCCCGATCAGCCGGAATGGCTCAGCCACGTCAACGCCAGCGTGCTCAAGATCAAGCTCGCGATGGCCATCATAGGCATCTCGTCGATCCATCTGCTGCGCACCTTCATCGAGGCCGGAAGCTTGGCCTCGGGCAAGGGCAGCTACACCGAAACCGGCGTAATGTGGCAGACCATCATCCACACGGTTTTCATCCTGTCGGCGATCGGCATTGCCTATGTCGACAAGCTGTCGAATGATTCCGCTGAGCATGCCAAACAGGGCGTCTCGCATTGATGGGCGGCATGTAAAATAATTGGAGTTCCGGCTTTGCGAAAAGGAGCGATGGCCGCAATTCTGATCGGGACTGCGGTGACGCTCGCAACGGCGCATCCGGCGTTCTCGGCCGACGCCGCCTTTACCCAGTTCATCGCCTCGCTGTGGCCGGAGGCGCAGGCCGCCGGCGTGTCGCGCGCGACGTTCGATGCCGAGACGAAGGGGCTCGAGCCCGATTACAAATTGCCGGACCTGATCCTGCCGGGCCGGCCCGCCACCGGCGCGCCGTCGCAGGCCGAGTTCGTGCAGGTGCCGGCCGATTACGTCAAGGAAGCCTCCATCGCGCGGCTCGCGGCGGAGGGGCAGAAGCTGATGCAGAAGCATCGCGCGGCGCTCAATGAAATCGAAAAGCGTTTTGGCGTTCCTTCCAGCGTCGTGCTGGCGATCTGGGGCCGCGAGACGGATTACGGCCGCTACCGGCTGCCTTACGACACGCTGCGCGTGGTGGCGACGCAGGCCTATGTCGGCCGCCGCAAGGATCAGTACCGCGGCGAGTTCATTCTCGCGTTGAAGATCCTCGGCGAGGGCGCGGTAACGCGCGCGGATTTCCGCTCATCCTGGGCCGGTGCCACCGGCTACACGCAATTTCTGCCGTCGGAATATTACAAGCACGGCGTCGATCTCGACGGCGACGGCCGCGTCGATATCTGGCATTCGGTGCCGGATGCGCTGGCCGCCGCCGCGCAGCAGCTCGTCAACAAGGGCTGGCAGGCGGGCGTGCGCTGGGCCTACGAGGTGAAAGCACCCGCCAATGTCGACTGCACCATGGGCGTGCCCGAGGTGACGAAACCGATTGCCGAATGGCTGCGTGCAGGCTTTGTGCCGGTGCGGGGCCAGAAGCTGAGCGCAGCCGAGCAGGCGCAGCCGGCCTCGCTGCTGCAGGTCGAGGGCATCTACGGCCCGGCGTTCCTGACCACGAAGAACTACTTCGTCATCAAGGAATACAATTTCTCCGATTTGTATGTGCTGTTCGTCGGCCATCTCGCCGACCGCATGGTGAACCCGCAGCCGTTCGCGACGCCATGGTCGGCCTCGACGCAGTTGCGAAGCGCCGATGTCGAAGCCATGCAACGTCATTTGACGCGCATCGGTCTCTACAAGGACAAGCTCGACGGCAAGGCCGGCATGCAGACGCGGGCGGCGCTCGGCGCGTATCAGAAGTCGGCGGGGTTGAAGGTCGATTGCTGGCCGAGCGAAGCGGTGCTGCGTTCGATGAGCAGCGCGCGCTGACGCTGCTTTCGTAGCCTGGATGAGCGAAGCGATATCCGGGGGCGGTATCAGCCAAATCGAATAGCCGTTCGGTTCATTGTCACCGTGTCCCCGGGGTCGCTTCGCTCGCCCGGGCTACGAGACCTCGTGCGCGTCGCCACAAACAAAAAGCCCGGCCGAGATTTCGGCCGGGCTTTGATGACAGCGCACAGCTCGCGCGCTCGCGATCAGATCAGTTGCAGACCTCGACGCGGCGATAGCGCCAGTCGTAACCGTCCCAGAAGCGTTCGCGAACCATGCGGCACGCCGGGTAGGGCGCTTCTTCCACATACACCGGTCCGCCATAGGCCGGGCGGCTGGAGGCGATCGCGCCGCCGATGATTGCGCCGCCGAGCAAGCCGGCCGCCACGCCTGCGGCAACGCCGCGCTGCGCGTTGGCGGGCGTCGAGGCGAGCGCACCGGCAACCGTTGCGACCGCGACCATGGCAGCAAATGTCTTCTTCATGTCCTGGATTCTCCTGGAGTGACGCTTCGATGCGCCGGGTTTACGGTGACTCATACGCTGTTTCGAACTGCCGTTTCGCTACAGAAGCGCACCTCAGTCAATCGAAAGTAAACGTCTCGAAACCGTGATCGAAAAAAACGGTTTTTTCGGGCCGGAACAGCAATTTGCCCGGAGAGCCGTGCTTTTCCGGGCATCTGTGATGGCAGATTTAATGAAGATGAACGCGCGTGTTTCAGCGCGGGGCGAGGGCTAGTCGCAAACCCTGACGTTGCGGACGCGCCAGCCATAACCATCCCAGAATCGCTGGCGCTGCCAGATGCAGGATTCGCCGTAGCCGGGATCGACCACATAGGCCGGGCCGCCGCCGTAATAGCCGGGGGCATAATAGCCCGGGCCGTAATAGCCGCGTTGCGAGGCAATCGCGCCGCCGACAATGGCGCCACCGATCAGGCCGGCAGCGACGCCTGCGGCAACGCCGCGCTGTGCTTGGGCGGGAGCGGGAATGGCAACGGCGGAAATGGTCAATGCGGCGGCGGCGCCGAGCGCCATCAAAGTCTTCTTCATTGGCCTCACCTTTCTTGTGAGCTGCAAAGGGTTTGGGTTCTATCGCGGCGAAAGTTCCATATTTCGCTTGAATGATCAATGAACGGCGTCGGCGGCCGGGGCGACCAAACGTTAACAGGACAGGTTCTGACGGTGCAAAAATACCATATTTTGGACAGGTTGGAGGTTGGAGCCAGATAATGAGTGGAATGACGGCATTCATGGTGGCAGTCGGTGGAACCTCGCTGGTTTGCTACCTGCTGATGAGCCGGGCGCAAGCCCGCAAGACCCGGCGCGAAAGTGCCGGCGGCAACTCGACCTCAAGCGACAACTCGGGTGGTGACGGCTGGAGCCTGTTTTCCTCGTCCGGCAGCGACAGTTCCTCGTCGCATAATTCCAGCTCCTCCAGCGACTTCGGCGGTGACGGCGGCGGAGGGGGCGATGGCGGCGGCGGAGGTGGCGATTGAGCCCAAAATCCCCGGGAATAAACAGCGCGCCAGCGTGATCTAGCTCAACGACACCACTTTAGATTCATTCCAGTATTTCCCCGGCATCAGTTTGGAATTGCTTGAAATTGCGGCTTTTCCTTTTGCATCTCGTCGCACACTTAAATATCGATGGGGTCGCGTCACACTAGGGTTCTAGCGGTTTCATGATTGTCTGTTCCTGCAACGTCCTGAGCGACCACGATGTCCGGAGTGCCGTCAGTGCAGCCTCGGACCTGCCGCGGAATCCCAAGCAGATTTACGGTTGCCTCGGCTGCAGCGCCGAATGCGGTCGTTGCGCGCGTACGATCAAGACCATCATCGACGAAGCCCTCGGCGCCTGCGCCAAGGAATGCTGCTCGGGTTGTCCGCACAGCCGTCAGGCGGCCAACGACGAGCCCGCGCAGGAAGCTGCGCCGGCCTTCGCGCTCGCGGCCTGCTGAAAAGCCGTTCAAACTCCCCTGATTTCTGCTATTCGCACCGCTTTTTTTGCAGAGCGGTTGCCCTCGGCTGCAAACTGATTTAGAAGCATTCTAAATACAGGTTCAGGCCGACTTCGGCCTCAAAAAGCGGAGTGCACCATGCAGGGCGACCCAAAAGTCATCGATTATCTCAACAAGGGCCTGCGCAGCGAGCTCACCGCGATCAACCAGTACTGGCTGCACTATCGGCTCCTGAACAATTGGGGCCTGCTGGAAATGGCAAAAGTCTGGCGCAAGGAATCCATCGAGGAGATGGAGCACGCCGACAAGTTCACCGACCGGATCCTGTTCCTCGACGGCTTCCCCAACATGCAGGTGCTCGATCCCTTGCGCATCGGCCAGAACGTCAAGGAAATCATCGAATGCGACCTCGCCGCCGAGATCGGCGCGCGCACGCTGTACCAGGAAGCCGCCACCTACTGCCACAGCGTCAAGGACTACGTCTCGCGCGACCTGTTCGAGCGGCTGATGAAGGACGAGGAACACCACATCGACTTCCTCGAAACCCAGCTCGATCTGATCAAGCGTATCGGGCTTGAGCTTTACACGCAGAAGCACGTGGGCAGCCTGGAGAGCGGGGACTGAGCTCTTCCTTTCTTCACCCGCCCTCTCGAGGGGCGGGTGATCGCCGCCGCCACGGCCAGTCGATCACACCGGAACAGTACAGCGCCCACCAGATCAGGACCGGCTGAAACGCCAGCCGCGGTCCGTGATAGAAGCCAGCTGCTGGCGATGTAGGGCAGGTCGATGCCGTCGATCGCATGCTTGAAGTTCGCCGGCCAGACGCAGATCGCGTAGGCGGCGAGCGCAATGCCCGCCCAACGGCGCAGCGGTCGCGTCACCAGTGCTGCGGCGCCGAGAATTTCGCAGATGCCGGTGATGAAGATCACCTGCGATGGAAACGGCACCCAGGACGGCGTGATCGCCAGCAGTTTTTCCGGCGCCCACAGATGCGCGATGCCCGCCGCCGCATAAAACGCGGCGAGGATCCAGCGCATCGCGGCGCGGCCCTTGTCGTTCTCCGGTTCTGACATCATCGCCGCGCCATAGCACGCGACGCGTTACGGCGCGAAGCATATCTGCGGGCGCGCTACACCGCGTCCGCCGGCACGAAGCAGCTGATGATGATGCTGCCGCGGTGGTGCACGTACCACACCACGGCCTCGCCGATCGGGTTGCCCTGATCGCGGATCACCGCCCGTTCAGGCACCTGCATCCACTGGCCCTCGATCGGCACCCAATAGGCGCCGGCGCGCACGTCGTAGCTGGTGCGATGCCCGTCCAACTCATCGCAGCACGGTACGCCGTTCGGCGCGATCACGCTCTTGAACCAGGCGCGGATATCGGGCGGCACGTGGCCGAACTGGCCTCTGTCGACGGCGAGCGCCGTGCTGCCCAGCGTCGATAGGCAGGCGAGCAGGGCGAATGACGCAAGCCTTCGCATCCGGTCCTCCGCTATTTGTTATGTGCGCGCGGGCTTCGCCCACGATTCGCAATTTCAGCCAATTCAAGCGGAGCCGATGCGCCGATGCACGCTCAAATAATGAGCGATCGGCGCGGTGCCGGTTTGATGCGGTGCGAAATCACGTTTTCTTGCGCACGCGCGTAGCGGTCTTTGCGCGTGTCTTGCCTTGCGGCGCGACATTCGTCCACGCCATCGCCAGCGCGCTTTTCAGCGTCACCGCGTCGGCCTTGGCGAGGCGAATGTTGGTGTAGCCCTGCTTGCCCCAGCCACCCGGCACCGGGCGGAAGATTTCAGGCTCGGCGTCGACCAGCATGGCCTGCTGCTCGACCGTCAGCTTGAGCGTGCCCCAGTTTTCGTCGGGATGGCCGAGCGTTGCGAAGACGCGCTTGCCGACGCGGAAGTCGGCCTTGCCGTGATGCGCGCTTTCGATCGCGTCAGAAAGCGCGAGTGCTGCCTTGCGAAAACGGCTGACGGACATCGCGCTGTCTGCCCGCTCACATCGCCCGCTGCGGCGCGCTTTGCAAAAGCTCTTCCAACTGCTTCTTGTAGAACTTCGCATTGCCGGTCGTGAGATGGCCGCGCGTTTCGCTGGAGGCGGGGATCAAAAACAGCCGGCCGTTCTTGACGCGCTTCAGCGCGGCATCGGTGACGCCGGTTTCCGGCGGATTGCGCTCGTCGTCGGCCGCGTTGATCAGCAGCAGCGTGGCTTCGATCCTGTCCAGCGCGGGCGCCGGATTGTAATCGTGCGAGGCTTCCCACTGGTAGATGAAGTCGTTGGCGTCGGCGGTGATCGCGACCGCCAGCCGCTCGTCGACCATCTTGTCGGCCTTTTCCGCGGTCGGCGCCAGCGCCTGATAGGCCAGCGTGCCGCCGCCGGTCGCGATGCCGTAGGCGTTGATGGCGTATTTCATCATGCGCGGCTGCGTGACGTAATTGCCCCTGTTGTAGTCGGGATCGTTCCTGATGGTCTCCAGCATCATCCGCCGCAGCATCCAGTTGCGCGCCGCCATCTCGGTCGGCTGCGAGGCCATCGGCACCAGCGCGTCCATGAACTGCGGATATTTGCCGCCCCAGATCCAGGTGTGCATGCCGCCCATCGAATTGCCGATCACGAGCCGCAGATGCTTTATGCCGAGCCCTTCCTTGAGGAGGCGATACTGCGCGTCGACCATGTCCTCGTAATTGTATTTCGGAAACGCGGTCTTCATGCCGTCGGAGGGTTTTGACGATTTGCCGTGGCCGACACTATCCGGAATGATGATGTAATATTTGGCGGCATCCAGCGGCTGGCCGGGGCCGAACAACTCGCCGGCGAACGTCGGCGTCAGCATGTTCGTCGCCGAGACCGCCCGAGCCGTGCAGCACCAGCACCGGCTGTCCGCTCGGCTCGCCGATCGTGGTGTAGTGCAGCCGCAGTTCAGACAGCGTCTCGCCGCTGTGGAATTTGAAATCCCGGGCGATCCACTCGCCCTGTTTCGGCGCGGGATAGTCGGCTGCGAAAGCGGTCACGGAGGTCAACGCAAGGGCGGCCGACAGCGCGGCATACGGAAAATTCATGATGATCTCCCCAGGAGCGCGGCTGTCTTTGTGCACCGCTTGCGGGAGACCTTATCACACCGGCTGCTTCACCGTCAGGGCGCACATAGCGTTTTCAAGCGAAGTGGCCCCGGTTCGCGTAAAGAAAACGCGTCAAAAACAAATGCTCTAACCCTCGACGTCGGTTTCCGGCCGGTCATTGCCGGCGGCGGTCTCCGAGTGCCACCGGCCGTCGGCGGTTTCGTATTCGATCATCTCGGTGCGGCCCGGCACTCGCTGCTCGGCCGCCACGCGCCGTGCGGCGGCCAGCGCCGCGCCGCGATTTGCAAAAGGTTCGGAAAATACGCCGTCGACGGTGTAGGCCCAGCCGCCGTCATGTTCGACGATCTTGTAGGTCACATGGGTCATCGGGAACTCGTTGCTTGCAGGTGCCGACAGGGTGAACGCGCCGCGCGATCCGTGCCAGAATAGGCCATGACGTCGGATTTTGCACGGCCCGTTCGTCCTTGATCGACGACAGGTGAAGAGGAGAGAGATATGTGCCGCAACATCAAGACCCTGTTCAATTTCGAGCCGCCGGCCACGCACGCGGAGATCCACGCGTCGGCGCTGCAATTCGTGCGAAAGCTGTCCGGCTTCAATTCGCCGTCGCAGGCCAACACCGAGGCATTCAACCGCGCGGTGTCCGAAGTGTCCGACAGCGCGCGGCGCCTGTTGGCCTCGCTGCAGACCAACGCGGCGCCGCGTGACCGCGAGGTCGAGGCCGAGAAGGCGCGGGAGCGCTCGCGCGCGCGGTTCGGCTAGCTGCAGCTTGTCGGCGATGATCACCCGCTACCGTGCGAGCGACCCCACAAACGCCCCAGGGCTGCTGCGCCCCTGCCTACCTTCCGTCAAACCGGGATTGCCTCTTTCGTTCAAGGATTTGGCGGAATCGCCGGTGGAGGTACCCATGTTATATTCGCAAAGCCCGCCGCTGACGGCCGACGAAATGGCGTTCGATGGGCTTGCGCGCGATCTGGGCGTCCACGCCGATCAGCGCCCGCCGAGACGGCGCCCGAAGCCGGCTTCCAATTCTTCCTATTCCTACCGCTTCGGCGAAGGGCAGCCGGTACCGCGAAGCAGACCATCGATTGGCAGGCGCATGTTTCGTACCCTTTTTCGCTTCTCCATCGCGGTTCTCATCGGTGTCGGCGCCACGCTCGGCTGGCAGTCCTACGGCGATGAGATAAGGGAGATATTGATCGCCCAGGCTCCGGCGGTGGGCATGTTGTTGCCGGTGCCGTCGACGCGACCGCCGGTCTCCGCTGCTGCTTACGGCGATCCGACGCGGCAGCTTGCGCCGATGGCATCCACGCTCGATGCCGTGCGGCGCAGCGTCGAACAGCTCGCCGCCAAACAGGAGCAGATAGCGCAGAACATCGTGGCGCTGCGGGCTGTCGAGGAGGAGGTCAGGCAGAAACTGTTGCCGGCGTCTTCGACCGCCGCGACACCACCGGCGCCACCCCAGCAGGCCGCCTCGGCCCCGCAGCCCAAGCCGCCGCAAGCCAAGATCGACTCCCGCCTGTCGCCTCCGCCCGGATCGCAGTTCTCGCGCTGACGCCTTGTTGCTCCCGCGGTCGGTGCTCACCCAACTCTCGTTCGTTAGCGAGCGGGGCGAGCAGGCTCCCGGCAGTCACTTCGCGTATTTGCCCGAAAGCTGCGGGGTGAGGTCCGGGTAGAGGCCCGCCGTCTTCTCCTTGGCCTCTTCGTGCATCTGCAGGCGGGTCTTGCGCGCCCAACCGCGCTTGAGATCGTCCTTGATGCCGAACTTCAACCGGCCGAGCCCTTCGGCTTCCAGCTCGATCGTGTCGCCGTCCATGAACGGGTTGAGGCCGCGGTGATTGGTGCCGGTCGCGACGATGTCGCCGGGCAGCAGCGTATGGATGCTCGACAGCCAGGCGATGCACTTGGCGATCTTGTGGCCCATGTCGTCGGTGTTGAAGTCCTGCATCAACACGCCGTTGTTCCACAGCCTGATCTGCAGCTTCTGCGGATCCTTGATCTCGTCGGCGGTGACGAGATAAGGGCCGATCGGCGCAAACGTGTCGCGGCTCTTCATCTGGAAAAACACGTTGCCGGGCGGCGGCAGGCCGCGCGCCGAGCCGTCGATGAAGTTCATGTAGCCGAACACGTAGCTCATGGCCTCGGCTTCGCTGACATGGCTGCACTTCCTGCCGATGACGACCGCGATCTCGGCTTCGCCTTCGAAGACCGTGGCCGGCACGTCCGGCAGCACCATCGTGTCGCCATGTCCGATGATCGCGCTCGGCGATTTGTGGAAGGCGTTGATCGGCGCCGGCGCACTGCGCGTGCCGTCTTCCATGTAATTGACCGCCATGCAGTCGATGGTGCGCGGGCGCCGGCACCGGCGGGCGGATGCGCACGCCCGACAGCGGCACGCCGGCGCCGCTCGCTACCGCCGCTTCGAGCCGTGGCTTGTAGCTGTCCCAACGCTCGATCAGGCCGTTCATCAGGTCGCCCGGGCCGGTATGCGGGATGTCGCTCGACGGCGGCGCTGACGTCGACCACGGCGTCGCCCTTCAGCACGCCGAGCTTGAAATCATCGAAATAGACCAATTTCATCGTTGCTCACCTGTTGTGTCGACCTTGCACCGAAACCGGTCGATTGCCGCGGTCGGTCGTTGCGCCAACCTTGTCCGGCCATGGCTTATACCGCGTCTGGGCCAGGCCGGGAACCGGCTTGTTCGTATGCCGCCGCGCGGTCAAGCGGTCGCTTGCGATATATAGACCAATTGGTCTATATATCGGCAGATGAGACGCCAGACCCAAGCTTCGTTGCCACGTGGCCGTCCCCGCAGTTTTGACGTGGACGCCGCCGTCGAACGCGCGATGGATGTGTTCTGGTCGCGCGGCTATCACGCCACGGCGCTGCCGGACCTGCTTCGCGCGACAAAACTCTCGCGCGGCAGCCTTTACGCCGCTTTCGGCGACAAGCATTCGCTGTTCCTGCGGGCACTCGATCGCTACATCGCCGATGCGCTGACGCGGATGGATATCGAACTCGATCCCGGCAGGGACCCAGTCGGCGGCCTGCGGGAATATCTTGCCGGTTACGTCGAGCGCACGAGCGGCGCCAAGGGGCGGCGCGGATGCCTGCTCGTGGCGACCGCCATGGAACTGGCCGGCCAGGACGCAGAAGTTAATCGCCGTATCGCCGCCTTTTTCAAGGCCATGGAGGGCAGGGTGGCGGATGCGCTTTCCCGCGCAAAGGCGGCGGGCAAGCTGGCCGATGGCGTCGAGCCTTTGAGCGCCGCCCGAATTCTCGTCTGTTTCGTCGAGGGGCTGCGCGTGGTCGGAAAAACGGCGCCGGCCCGGATCACGTCGCAAGCCACCGCCGACGCGCTGCTCGACCGCTTCATCAGGTAAAGGTAATCGACCATGGACGCTTCCTCTCCCGGCGCGCCGATATCTGGACCGATCGGTCTTGAAAGAAAGGATGCCATGTCGGCGCTTCAGATCGTTTGCGCGGTGGCCGTGCCCTTGCTCTGGGGCTATCAGTTCGTGGTCATCAAGGTCGGCGTCACGGAATTTCCGCCGCTGTTCTTCCTCGCGCTGCGCTTCCTGGCCATCGCGCTGCTGCTCGTTCCGTTCGTCAAAAGGCCGACGCGCCGGCAGTTCGGCCCCGTCGCAGCCATTTCGGTCTTCCTCGGCGGACTGAATTTCGGGCTGTTCTATGTCGGCCTCGGGCTCGGCTCGGGAAGCATGTCGGCGGTCGCCTATCAGCTCGCCACGCCCTTCACCGTGCTGCTGGCCTGGCCGCTGCTCGCGGAGCGGCCGTCTCTCGCCACGTCCGCCGGCGTGGCGATCGCATTCGCCGGCGTGGTCGTGCTGGCCGCGGAGCCCGGCCTGTCGGCAAACCCGCTTCCGCTGCTGCTCGTGGTCGGCGCCGCCTTTGCCTTCGCGGTGTCCAACGTCCTGACCAAGCGCTACGGCCCGTTCGATCCCTTGATGCTGATGGGGTGGTCGTCGCTGTTCACGGTGCCGCAGGTCATGCTGATGTCGTTGCTGCTCGAGCACGGCCAACTGGCGAGCCTGGTCACGGCGGATGAACGCGGCTGGCTGGCGCTCGCCTATACGATCTTCATCGGCGGCATCGTCGGGTTCGGCCTCTGGTTCTGGCTGATCGCCCGCTGCTCGATGGGCCGCGTCGCGCCCGTTCGGCCTGCTGCTTCCGGTGTTCGCGCTTGATTTCGAGCGTGTTGTTCCTCGGCGACCGCGTCGACTCCGAAGTTGATCGTCGGTGGGCTGCTCGCGATATCAGGCGTCGCCATTACGCAGGCGAGGCCGGCTGCTCGACCGGTTTGAATTCGGACGTCGCGTGAATCGCGATCGACGCGGCTCGATCTACCGTGGCGCGATGCTCTCGCCGCGCGGCGGCGCACCGCTTGCGCCAGATCGGCAGGCCGGCCATCACCTTGATGGTCGCGGCGAGGACCAGCGCGCACAGCACGGCCTTCGAGACGATCTCCATCGTCCCCTCGATCAGGAGGCCGTGGACCACGGTTCCGCCGACGATGACGATCGCAAGCAGCATGTGCGCGAGACGCCAGGTTCGCGGCCGCAGTCGCCGGCGGAACGCAGCCAGAAGCGCGACGGCGAAGATGGCCCACATGGCGATCACGCCAAAGGGAGAGAACGGCGTCGGCGATCTGAAGAGAAGCGCGTCGATCATGTCGGGCGGGCTGGTGATCCAGAGGCCGCCGACATGGATCACGACGGCCACGACCAGCGCGCCGCCGATCCACAGATGCACGCGTCGCCCGATGCGGCCCGACAGTCCCGGCAGATATCCGCCGATCAGAAGCGGCTGAACGAGCATGACGCCGAGGCCGACGATCCCGGCGAATCCGGCCAGGATGTAGACGGCGTTGCGCCATTCGAGCAGCGGGCTCATCGCGGCCGCGGCGAGCGGCACGCCGATGGCTGCCGCAAGGGCGACCCAGATCAGGATCGCCCGTGCCATTCCCCATTCCTTCGTTCGCAACTCGATCAGGCCGGCTGAAGGACGAAATGCGCCTCCAGGCTGGTTTCCTTCGGGCTGCGCATCACGGGACGCAGGAAGACGGTTTTGAACTCGCCGCTGTCATAGGCGAGGTGGCCGTGCGGCTGGCCGAACACGGGAATGATCTGCGGCATCTCCAGGCGGAACTTGCCGTCCTTGTCGGTGAGCGTGGCGCCGTGGCTCTGCGGCTCGTGCTCCTGACCTTCGACGGTGTGCGCCCAGATCTGGATGCGCTGCCCGGCCATCGGCGTGCCGTCGCCGGCGCGGCGCACGGTGCCGGACATCCAGAAGCCGCCCTTGCCGATCCGCTCCACGACCGCCGCGCCCTTGCGGTAGTTGTTCGCCCCGCCCGACATCGAATCGGTCGGTGCGAGGCCTGCTGCGCGGGCGGGCAACAGCAGCCCGGAAACCCCGGTCGCCAGCACGGCACCGCCGGCGGCGAGGAGGTTGCGGCGGTTGAGCAGGATTGATGTCATGTAAATTACTCCTGGCGCCCCATGCGGTTGGTCCGCGGAGGCTACTACAACGCGCGCAAGACGCCCAGTTGACCGAGGCGGGGCGCGCCACGGGTCGCAATAACAGTGTTGTGAACGAATCGGAGGCCCCGCGGTTCCGATCCGGCGTGACGCATCTCACGGTGCGGCGCCGCGGCGGCGTTCATTGGTGGCTCTGGATGTCAGCCATCGGAGAACGGCCATGGATCAAGCCAAGCGGTTGAAACTCGCCGCCGTCGCATTTTCGGTTTTCTGGATCGGCGGAATGCTGTGGTGGAGCGGCGAACTCCACCCGCCAACGTCGTCATTCTCACGGTATGCGGCGCCATCGGCGGCTATCTCTGGTACCTCGCCATGCACTGGATGTTCCAGGCCATGCGCCTGTATCCGCTGAACGACGAACGAGGTGAGGCGCCGTGACGATTTTACTGATCACTGCCATTTTCGCGAACGTCAGACGGCTATACCGGTCTACGCGGCGTCCCACGTCACCGGCAGATTGAGCAGTCCGCGAAACGCCCAGCCGCCGATCCGCACCGGTTCGCTGCTCATCCAGCCGCAGGCCCTTCAGCCGCGCAAACGTGCTCGGCAGCGCGACGTCGGCCACCATGGCGCGGGAGGCGAACGCGCCGGCGCAATAATGCGGTCCGGCGCCGAACGCGATGCTCTTCTGGGTGTTGCGGGTGATGTCGAAACGGTCGGGCTCGTCGAAGCAGGCCTCGTCGCGGTTGGCCGAGCCGAACATGAAGAACACGCGGTCCTCCGGCTCGAAGTCGACGCCGCCATAGCGCCACGGCTTGGCGACGCGGCGCGGCGACATTCCGATCGGCGCGATCCAGCGCGCATATTCCTCGAACACGTCGATCCATTTTGCCTTGCCGTCCAGCACCAGCGCGAGCTGTTCGGGATGCGTCAGCAGCGCCCAGATCGCGCCGGCAATCGCGTCGCGCGGCTCGTTCTGTCCGCCGGAGATCGCAAGCTTGATGTTGGCGCGGATGCTTTCCATGCTCTGGCCCGAAGCCAGCAGCACGCTGAGGATCGAGGTGTTCGGATGCTTCTTCACCACCGGCATCATGTCGTCGATCGCGGCATCGATGCCTGCGGTGGCGGCGTGGCAGCGCGCCTCGACTTCCTTGTTGCCGGTGTAGTTGGCGATGCCGTCGATCATCGCCTGCGACCACGCGTCCATGTCCTGGAAGCGCATGTTGGTCAGCCCGGTGACGTCCTTCAGGCATTCGGCCGACAGCGGCAGCGCCAGCGCCTTGCACAGATCGGCAGCGCCTTTCGGCGCGAGCTCGTCGAGGATGCGGTCGGCATGGGCCTGAAACTGCCGGACCCAGGTGTCGCGCACCGTCCGCGGCGACACCGCGGGAAACATCGCCTGCCGCTCCGCCATGTGCGCATCGCCGTCCTTGCGCATCATGTTGTGGCCCATCAGCACGTTCATCAGCCCGTTCGGCTGGTGCGAGGAGAACACGTCGATGCGCTTCTCCTGCGTGAAGATGTCGTCGCGCCGCGTGAACACGGTGGAGCCGAGCTGCGGCACGAACGCGATCGGCGCCTCTTTGCGCATCCGCGCCAGCGCCGGGTAGGGATCGGCCCAGAACGAGGCGACGTCGATATCGAAATGCGGGGCGTTGGACATGATGCTCACACCGCCCGATAGCCGCCGTCGACCATCACGATCGATCCCGAGACGTAGGCCGACAGATCGGACGCCAGGAAGATCGCGGGGCCGACGATGTCTTCCGCGGTGCCGGCGCGCCCGAGCGGGGTGTGATCCATGAATGTCTTCACCAGCTCCGGATTGTTGGCGCGGGCGTTGGCGTTCAGCGGCGTCGCGATGAAGCCGGGGCCGATCGCGTTGACGCGGACGCCTTCCTTGCCGAGTTCGGCGGCGAGCGCCTTGGTGAAGCCGAGCACGCCGTGCTTGGAGGCGGTGTAGGCCGGCGAGCTCGGCGTGCGCACATGCACGAAGGACTGGATCGAGCCGATATTGACGATGCGTCCCTTGCTGGCGCGCAACGGCGCGAGGAACGCATGCGTGGTGTTGAAGACGCCGGTGAGGTTGATCGCGATGATGTCGTCCCAGTCGCTGATCACGGTCTCGGCTGCGCCCAGCATGCCGTTGCGGCGGACGATGCCGGCATTGTTGACCAGGATCGAGACCTGTCCGACCTTGTCGGCGATCTGCTTTGCCATCGCGACGCAATCATCGCGGTTGGCGACATCGAGCGCAAAGCTTTCAGCCTTGCCGCCGGCGTCGCGGATTTCCTTCGCGGCCTCGGCCGCCGCCTTCTCGTCGCGGTCGAGCAGCACGACGCGGGCGCCCTCGCGGGCATAGCCGAGCGCGATGGCGCGCCCGATACCGGAGCCTGCGCCGGTGATGACGGCGATATGATTTTGGAGAAGGGGCATGAAGCGTTTCCTCTGCTTTTGGTTTTGGCGGAGGATAGCAAGCGTGTAGGCTTGTACAAGGGTGGAACGGAACCGGTTGAAGGAGACGAAGCATGATGCACGAGCAGAGACCCGATGGGGCGCGTCGGTTGCGCGGCATGCGCCGCGCCGTCGCCATGCTGTGCGCGGTCGCCGCATGTCGTTCATGCCGGGCGGATCGCCGGCGGCGGCGCCGATCGCGGTGGCGGTCGCGGATTTCGATTATTTCGACACGTCGGGCGAAGTCGCGGACCAGAGCGCGGAGCATCGCGCCCGTGTGGCGTCGTTTGCAAACCTGCTGCGCGACAATCGTGGCGGCGCAGGGCGATTATCGCGTGGTGCCGATCGAATGCCGCGACCCTCCCTGCACCGCCACCAGCCTGTCGCAGGAGGTCTTCATCGCCGCCGCGCGGAAGGCCGGCGCCCGCCTCGTGGTCTATGGCGGCATCCGCAAGATGAGCACGCTGGTGCAATGGGGCGAGATCCAGCTGCTCGATCTCGAAGCCGAGAAATTGCTGATGCGGCGAACGGTGACGTTTCGCGGCGACAACGACGCCGCCTATCGCCATGCGGCGAATTTCGTCGGCGATCAATTGAAGGAAACCATGCCGAAGCCGTGAGAAGTCCATGGTCCGTAGGACGGGTTGAGTCTTCGCGAAACCCATCGATCTCGCTCGCTGAAGCTGACGGGTTTCGCAAGAGCTCAACCCATCCTACGCCTCCTACGGCTTCGCAAGCTGTGCCACGCATTCGATCTCGATCAGCATTTTCGGATCGGGCAGCGCCAGCACCACGCAGGTGGTGCGGGCGGGGTAGGGCGCCGGACCGAACGCTGACGCATACAGCGCGTTCATCGTGGCGACGTCGGAGGCGCGCGTCAGCAGCACGTTGACCTTGACGAGATCGCGGAACGTCGCGCCCGCTTCGTCCAGGATGCGCTTGATGTTGGCGACGACGAAGCCGAACTGCGCCTCAAAACCGTCCGCCAGCGCGCCCTTGTCGTCAAAGCCCGGAATGCCCGAGACGAACAGCAGGTCGCCGGTGCGCGCGGCGAACGAGAGCGGCGGCGACTTGATGCCGGCGGGCGGCGCGAAATGCTGGATCGGGGCCATGGGACACCTCCATGAACGGTTCGTCGCTTCGAGACTAACGCGCCGCTGCCTCGCTGGAAAGGCAGCGGCGCGGCGCTTGCGACCCGCCGATAGCTGTGAAGGTTCCACTCGTCAGTCAAATTCGCCGGGCACGAAATAGCGCAACGCCACACCGCTCGAAGTAATGCAGTTCACAAGCCGGCAATTTTTGTTCGTGCAATCGTGATGAAAATGTGTCGAAGGCACGGCGCGGGCTGTGCGTCCGCCGGGTCGCGTAGAGCCGCCGAATACACTTTGGCCCCTTGCGCCGATCGGTTACAGTCCGACAGTTGCGACTCAATCCACGCCGCAAAGCCCGCCGACACCTTCCGATTTGCAAGACCTCCGGAGATACGATCCATGAAAATGCCATCCGTCATTCGCGTCGCCGTGCTTGCGTTTGCGGCCCTGACCGGCGTCGCGCTGTCCTCCGCCGCGCGTGCCGACGAGGGCTTTGTGCAGCTCACGATCTACAAGGCGGGCTGGATCATCGGCGGTTCCGGCGGCAGCGGCGTCCTGAATTTCCGCGGCCGGCGCTATCCGCTGTCGACCGGCGGTCTCGATTACGGCCTGGTGTTCGGCGGCTCGAAGACGGTGCTGCGCGGCCGCGTCAGCAACATCTATCGTCCCTCCGACGTCGCCGGCGTCTACGGCGCAGCCGGCGCGGGCCTGGCGATCGGCCGCGGCGCGCGCGCGATCGTGCTGAGCAACCAGAAGGGCGCGGTGCTGGAACTGACCGGCCAGCAGGTCGGCCTGATGGCGAACGCCGATCTCTCCGGCCTCGCGATCACGATGCGGTAGGGTTCGTTTCGTAGGGTGGGCAAAGGAGCGAAGCGACGTGCCCACCATCTATCACCGAGCACGCAGAGAGATGGTGGGCACGCTGCGCTTTGCCCACCCTACGGCGCCGTCGTGAGGCAGCCAATGAACCGCGACGAATTGGTCGCCGCCTACACCGCCCCCGGCCGCCACTATCACAACCTCGCGCATATCGAGGACTGCCTCGCCGCACTCGCGCGCGTCGAAAATCTTTCGCCGCGCGAGCGCGAAATCCTGTCCGAGGCGATCTGGTGGCACGACGTCGTCTACGACGCGACGCGCGCGGACAATGAAGAGCTCAGCGCGCAACTGGCCGAAGCAGCATGTCCGCGAGGATCATCGCCGGGAAGTCGGCCGCCTGATCCGCCTGACCAAGACGCATGATGTGCAGGCCGGCGATCGCCTCGGCGCCATCCTGATCTCGATCGACCTCAGCATCTTGGCGCGCCGAGCCCGCGCGCTACGACGCCTACGCCGCCGCGATCCGGCAGGAGTTCATCCACGTGCCGGAGGCCGACTATCGCGCCGGCCGCGCCAACGTGCTCGCCCGGTTCGCCGCGCGGCCGGTCATCTTTCCCGATGCGGATTTTGCCGCGAGATATGACCGGCCGGCCCGCGACAATCTCGCGCGCGAACTGGCGTCGCTGCGCTGACGACTATTTCACGCCGAGGAAATCCCGCTTGCCGATCTCGACGCCGTTGTGGCGCAAGATGCCGTGCGCGGTGGCGGCGTGGAAATAGAAATTCGGAAACGCGAAATTGACGAGATATTGCTGGCCCTTCATCGTCCTGGTGTGCCCGGGCCGACCGGGAAGGTGACCTCGCGCGTGTCGCCGCCGTCGAACTGCGCCGGCTTGAACGACTTCACATAGTCGACCGCTTTCGCGATCCGCTGCTGCAATTCCTCAAAACTCTTTTCGGTGTCCGGCGTCGACGGCACCTCGCCGCCGGTGAGGCGCGCGCAGGTCTTCATCGCGAAATCGCACGCCGTCTGCACCTGCCGCGACAGCGGATACATGTCCGGATAAAGCCGCGCGTTGAGCAGCACCTCGGGCTGGATGTTCTTCGCCTTGCAATGCGCTTCCGCCTTGGCGAGCAGGCCGGAGAGGCCGCCGAGAATCTGCAGGAAGGCGGGCACGGTGGCGTCGTGGAAAGACATGTGATGCTCTTTTCGTGAGGTGGAATGGTGCCTCGGGAGAGTGAGGCTTGTTCGACATGGGGCGGCGGTGGAGGAAATTCAACGCGCGCATGCAATTGCCGCATGCGCCGTCATCGCCCGGCGAAGGCCGGGCGATCCAGTACGCCGCGGCCGTCATGATGCGAAGAAACCTACAGCGCGGCGTACTGGATTCCCCGCCTTCGCGGGGAATGACAGCCTGGGGCTGCGCTCAGTTCATCGCGCCCTGACGCGGCGTTCCGCGCATCCGCGCCAGCAATTCCGCCGTCGGCCAGGAATCCGCCGGCAGTCCATATTTCACCTGCATCGCCTTCACCGCCGTGCGGCTCAACTGCCCCATCACGCCGTCGACCTTGCCGACATTGAAGCCGGCGCGCACCAGAAGTTGCTGCAGCTCCTTCAGCTCGTTGAGCGGCAGTTGCGCCACCGGCGCGGCCGGCTGCCGCATCGGCGGCGCGCCGGCGATGCGGCTGGCGAGATAGCCGCCGTGGTCGAATAGATCAGCGAGTTGTTCCACTCGGTGTAGGCGGCGAAATTCGCATACGCCAGAAACGCCGGTCCGCTGCGGCCCATCGGCAGCAGCAGCGAGGCCGGCATGTCGTCGTTCGGCAGTGGCCTTCCGTCCGGATAGGTGACGCCGAGCTGCGCGAGTTTTGCGCGCGGCAGCTTGATCGTCAGGTCCGCCTGCTCCCACGGAAAATTCGGCGGCGCGCGCACTTCCTGCAGCCACGGCTCGCCGCGCCGCCATTTCAATCCGTTGGCGATGTAGTTCGCGGTCGAGCCGATCACGTCGGGCGCGCTGCGCAGCAGGTTGCGATGGCCGTCGCCGTCATAGTCCACCGCATAGTTGAAATAATGCGTCGGCAGAAACTGCGTCTGGCCGAGCTCGCCGGCCCAGGAGCCGATCATCTCGGAAGCCGAGAGATCGCCGCGGTCGATGATCTTCAGCGCCGCGATGGTCTCCTTCTGGAACATCTCCGAGCGGCGGCAGTCATAGGCCAGCGACACCAGCGACGGCAGCGTATGCAGATTGCCGAGTTCGGCGCCGAAACGTGCTCTCCAGCCCCCAGAACGCGGCGATCACCGCCGGCGGCACGCCATATTCCTTTTCCGCGCGCGCGAACGCCGCCGCATGCATCTTGATCCGCGCCTGCGCATTCTTGGCCGCGCCGTCGGACGCCCGGTTGCGCGCGAATTCGGTGAACACCTGGCCGAACACGCGCTGGCCGCGGTCGCGGTTGACGATGCCCTGGTCGTAGACGAGGTAGGGCGCGGCCTCGGCCAGCGCGCGCTGCGACACGCCCTCGGCCACCGCCTGCTGCTTGAGGTCGGCCAGGAAGCGGTCGAACGACTGGCCGTTGTGACAGGCCGCCGCACGGGGCGCGCGCGGCGCGGCGGCCGGCGGCTGCTGTCCGGGCGCCGGTGCGACAACCGGCCTCGGCGCGGCACGAACCGGTCCGGGGGCCGGCTGGGCGATGGCGAGGGATGAAAGGGACAGCGGATACCGCGGCAGCAACGAGGAATCTGAAGAGCGGCATCCATGTCCCCGGGGAAGGAATCGTAGGGTGGGTCTAGAGCGAAGCGTGCCCACCATTAGCCAACGCTGCCAGCTCGACCGATGGCGGGCTCGCGGAGCCCGATCGGGCGCGCATGTCGCGCGGCCCGCTTCGCTCAGCCCACCGCTACGGCGCCTCGGTGCAATCCGGCCCCGCAAGCCCCGCCGCGCGCATGGGAGACCTGCCGTATCAACCCGGTCTGACAGGCTGTTCCAATCGCCTCCCGCCGTGTAGGCTTGCTCGCACTGCCGGGCCGGGATAAGGCCTCGCCCATATGGGGCGGGCAGACAAAAATGGGAGATTGCGGAATCCATGACGGAACTCCGATATCTGGCGCCGGATACGCTTGACGAAGCGATCGGCGCATTTGCGAAAGCCGGCAGTGCGGCGCGTATCCTGGCCGGCGGCACCGATCTTCTGGTGCAGATGCGTTCAGGCGTGCTCAAGCCCGGCGTGATCGTCGACATCAAGAAAATCCCCGAGATGATGCAGATCGAGCAGACCGCCGATGGCGGCTTTCGCATCGGCGCCGCCGTCTCCGGCATGGCGCTGCACGACCACAAGAATTTCGGCAAGGTCTGGCCCGGCGTGCTGGAGGCGATCAACCTGATCGGTTCCAAGCAGGTGCAGGGCCGCGCGTCCGCCGGCGGCAATCTCTGCAACGGCTCGCCCGCCGGTGACAGCGTACCCGCGATGGTCGCCGCCGGCGCCGTCGTCACCGTGCAGGGCCCGAACGGCCGCCGCGAGATCAAGGTGGAGGACGTGCCCGCCGGTCCCGGCCGCACCAATCTGAAGCCCGGCGAGATCCTCGTCAGCATTCACGTTGCCGCCGCGCCCGGCCGGCTCGAGCGATGCTTATCTTGCGCATGATCCCGCGCACCGAAATGGACATCGCCGTGGTCGGCGTCGGCGTCAGCCTGACGATCAAGGACGGCACCGTCACCGCCGCCCGCGTCGGCCTCGGCGCGGTGGCGCCGACCGTGCTGCTGGTCGAAGACGCCGCCAAGGCGCTGATCGGCTCAAAGCTCGACGACGCCGCGCTGGCGAAGGCCGCCGCCGCCTGTTCCGCCGCCTGCCGTCCGATCGACGACAAGCGCGGCACCATCGCCTATCGCACCAAAGTGGCCGGCGTGCTGCTCAAGCGCACCGCCGCCATCGCCGCCAAACGCGCCACAGGGAAATAAGCTTCATGGCCAAAGTTCACGTCACCACCACCATCAACGGCGAGCCGATGGAATTCCTCTGCGAGCCCTCGGACACCATGCTCGACGCGCTGCGCGGAACCTTGAACCTCACCGGCTCCAAGGAAGGCTGCGCCTCCGGCGATTGCGGCGCCTGCTCGATCACGCTCGACGATAGCCTGATCTGCTCCTGCCTGATGCTCGCGGTCGAATCCGAAGGCCACGAGATCCGCACCATCGAGGGCATGGCCGAACGGCGAGAAGCTGCATCCGCTGCAGCAGAAGTTCCTCGAAATGGCCGCGCTTCAATGCGGCATCTGCACCTCGGGCATGCTGGTCGCCTCCGACGCGCTGCTCAAGCGGAATCCGGACCCGAGCGAGGAGGAAGTCCGCTTCTGGCTCGCCGGCAACCTCTGCCGGTGCACCGGCTATGACAAGATCGTCCGCGCGGTGATGGACACCGCCGCCGAAATGCGCGCCCAATAAAAGCTGGAGCAGCCCAATGAACCTCGTCACCAACAACAAGTGGATCGGCCAGCGCACCATCCGTCCCGACGGCATGGACAAGGTCACCGGCCGCGCGCAGTTCGCCGCCGACACCACCATGCCCGGCATGATCTGGGGCAAGGTGCTGCGCAGCCCGCATCCGCATGCGCGCATCAAGTCGATCGACACCTCGAAGGCGGAGAAGCTGCCGGGCGTGAAGGCCGTGGTCACCGCCAAGGACATCGTCGATTTCACGATCGAGAAGGGCGCGGTGATGCTCGGCATCCAGGACATGCGCTGGATGTGCCGCAACGTGATGGCGCGCGACAAGGCGCTGTTCCCCGGCCACCCCGTCGCCGCCGTCGCCGCGACCACGGAAGCGATCGCGGCGGAAGCCTGCAGCGCTGATCGAGGTCGATTACGAGGTGCTGCCGTGGTCGATCGAGATCGAGGACGCGATCAAGCCCGATGCGCCGATCCTGCACGAGTTCAACAAGTTCGAGGGCAAGCCGTCCAACATCGCCGGCCGCCTCGAGCACAAGAAGGGCGACCTCGAAGAGGGCTTCAAGAAGGCCGACGTGGTCATCGAGCGCACCTTCACCACGCGTCCCGTTCACCAGGGCTATATCGAGCCGCATGCCTGCCTGATCTCGGTGGCGCCTGACGGCAAGACCACGATCTGGAGCTCCAGCCAGGGCCAGTTCATGGTGCGCGCGATGACCTCGATGCTGACGGGCATCCCGCAGAGCGACATCCGCGCCATCCCCGCCGAGATCGGCGGCGGCTTTGGCGGCAAGACCATCGTCTATCTCGAACCGCTGGCGACCATGCTGGCGAAAAAATCCGGCCGCCCGGTGAAGATGGTGATGACGCGCGAGGAAGTGATGCGCGCGACCGGGCCGACGTCAGGCTCGAAGAGCACGGTGAAGATCGGCGCCACCAAGGACGGCAAGATCGTTGCCGCGCACGGCACCTTCTATCTGCAGGCCGGCGCCTTCCCGGGCTCGCCGATCCGCGGCGCCGCGGGCTGCAGCTTCACGCCCTACGACATTCCGAACCTGCTCTCCGAAGGCTATGACGTCGTCTCCAACCGCTCGAAGGTCGCGGCCTATCGCGCGCCGGGCGCGCCGATCGGCGCCTATGCGGTCGAATGCGTGATGGATGAAGTCGCCGAAGCGCTGAAGATGGATCCGCTCGACTTCCGCCTGAAGAACGCCGCCAAGGAAGGCACCAAGGCCGCGCACGGCCCGGTGTTCCCGCGCATCGGCTTTATCGAGACGCTGGAAGCCGCGAAGAACTCCGATCACTACAAGGCGCCGCTCGGCAAGCTTCAGGGCAGGGGCGTCGCGTCCGGCTTCTGGTTCAACGCCGGCGGCGAATCCTCCGCGCAGGTCAACATCACCGAGGACGGCAACGTCGTCGTCACCACGGGGCATCCCGACATCGGCGGCTCGCGCGCGGGCATCGCCAACATCTGCGCCGAGCTGCTCGGCATCGACTACAGCCGCGTGTCGGTCCTGATCGGCGACACCGCGACCATCGGTTTCTCGAACCTCACCGGCGGCAGCCGCGTGCTGTTTGCTTCTTCGATCGTCGTGACGCAGTCGACCGAGAAGATCATCAACACGCTGCGCGAGCGCGCGGCAAAGATCTGGGAGATCGATCCCGAAGCGGTGAAGTGGGAGCAGGGCGCGGCGCATCCGGTCAGCCCGAACGCCGGCCAGTTCGAACCGCTGACGCTGAAAGAACTCGCCGAGAAGGCGCCCGCGATGGGCGGACCGATCGGCGCCGGCGTGCAGCTCAACACCACGGGCGCCGACGGCGGCTTCGGCACGCATGTCTGCGACGTCGAGGTCGACGTCGATCTCGGCATCGCGCGCGTGCATCCGCTACACCGCCGTGCAGGATGTCGGCCGCGCCATCCACCCCGGCTATGTCGAGGGCCAGCTCCAGGGCGGCGTCGCGCAAGGCATCGGCTGGGCGCTGAACGAGGAGTACATCTATACCAAGGAAGGCAAGGTCGATAACCCCGGCTTCCTCGACTACCGCATGCCGGTCTGTTCGGACCTGCCGATGCTCGACTGCATCATGGTCGAAGTGCCGAACCCGAAGCACCCGCAAGGCGTCAAGGGCGTCGGCGAAGTGCCGCTGGTGCCGGTGATGGCCGCGGTGGCGAACGCGATCTACAACGCGCTCGGCAAACGCTTCTACGCGCTGCCGATGTCGCCGCCAAAGGTGCTGGAAGTGCTGGAAGCGCCGACGCAGCAGGCGGCGGAGTAAGCGCGATGCGTAGGGTGGGTTAGCCGCAAGGCGTAACCCACCATTCCACGCACCGGCGGCGGATTACGCTTCGCTAATCCGCCCTACGCGCTGTCGCCGCTGCGGCCGTAGCCCGGATGAGCGCAGCGATATCCGGGACCTTCATGTCATCCCCGCATATCGCTGCGCTCATGCGGGCTACTGGCCGGCAACTCGAATGAGCGACCTGCTTCCCTACCGCACCATGGCCTACAACAACGCCTGGGCCAATCATCGCCTGCTCACCGCCTGCCTCGGGCTGTCGCCGGAAGAATTCACCGCCAAACGAACCGGCTTCTTCCCCAGCCTGCGCGCCACGCTCAACCACATCCTGATCATCGACCATTTCTACGTCGACGCCATGGAAGGCGGCACGCTCGGCCCCGCCGCCTGGGCGAACCAGGAGCCCTGCGCCACGGTCGCCGCGCTGAAGGAAGCGCAGGCCGCCGTCGACCGCCGCCTGCTCAAGATCGTCGAAGCGCTCGACAGCGCCGGCTTGCAGCGCATCGTCTCCGTGCATCGCGACACCACCATCCAGCGCGAGCGGATGGATCGCTTGCTGCTGCATCTGTTCCAGCACGATATCCATCACCGCGGGCAGGCCCACAGCATGCTCAGCGCCACGTCGGTGCGCCCGCCGCAACTCGACGAGTTTTTCGCGGTGGGAGAGGCGCCGTTGCGGGCGGCGGAGTTCGCGGAGTTGGGGTGGACGGAGGAGAGAGTCTGGGGCAAGTTTGAACCGTCATGACTGATCAAGATCCCCCACCACTTCCCCCTTCCAGTCCATCCGCACCATCGACTACACCGTCATCTTCGTGCGCGACATGGCGGCGATGCGCCGCTTCTATGAGGGCGTCCTGCGCTTCCCGCTGACGCGCGAGCTGTCGGCGGGATGGATCGAGTATCAGATCGGCGGCAACACGCTCGCGCTGTCGCGGCCGGGCCGGACGGCGAAGGATGCGCCGACGCCGAAGGGGAGCGCGTCGCTGCAGCTGGCGTTCAAGGTTGCGGTGGATGACGTCGATCGCTGCGCGGATGAGCTGGTGCGGCACGGCGTCGATCTGCTGGAGCCGCCGACCAACCAGCCGTTCGGCCATCGCACGCTGTTCTTCAGGGATCCCGACGGGAATCTGCTGGAGGTGTATGCGGAGATTTGATGCGGTGCGAGTAACGAGTAGCGCGGATGAGCGAAAGCGTTCGGGTAATCCGCACGCATGCGCTCGCGGGTACGAAAGTCGGTGGAGTTACGCTGCGCTAACCCATCCGTACGAACGCCACTCAATTCAGCGTCTGCCACACCAGATTGCCGTCGTGGCTGCAGGTATTGCAGTGCGCCGGCTGGTTGAACGTGTTGGCGAGCTGCCATTCCTGCGCTTCGTTGCTCCATTGCGCGGTGGCGTGGCAGATGATGTCGTCGGAGCCGCAGGCGGCGCAGATCGGCGTGGCGCGGGCGGCGCGGCTGGCGATCTTCAGCTCGACCGGTTGCTGTCGCTCGGGCGCAGCCCGGTCCGGCGTGACCAGATCCTGGACGATTTCGAACGGGTTCATCAGCTTGACGCGTCGCAGCATGATCTGCATCCACTCTTTTGCGATTCAGGATTCGCTTCTTGTAAACTAGCGAATCAGCCCGACCGTTCCATCGCTAAATTGCGCAATCCCCGGGATTTAACTTTGTCATTTTAAAGAAGGTTCGCGCAAGCCGCCCATTGAAAAAGACGGCCTGTGTTGACGTATCGCAACACACGGACCGGCAGCCGGCCTACACATCCGTAAATCCCCGGAGGTCTGGATGCCCGGTTTTGCCTTGCGAATGTGGGCTGCGCTCGCCTGCATCATGCTGCCGCTCGCCGTCGCGCAGGCGCGCGATGCCGAACAGGCGCGCGCCAAGGCGATGCTGGAAGATCTCTGCGGCCGCTGTCATGCCGTCGGCCGGATCGGGAAAAGTCCGAACCCGCTCGCGCCGCCATTCCGCAGCTTTGGCGAAAAGCTCTACGACACCGACATGGTGCAGCGGTTGCAGGACGGCCTCACCACCGTCCACAAGGAGATGCCGACGTTTCGCTTCAGCCGGGAAGACGCGGGCGCCGCGGTGAACTATCTGCGGTCCATTCAGAAGAGCAGATGATGTTGTGGCCCGGTCTGCTTGCGGCCGCCGGTCACGCCCGAAGCGATGGCCGGTTCATGCCGCCATCGCCTGCAGCGTTTCGACGATGCGCTGCTGGTCATAGGGCTTTGCGAAGAACTGTGCGCCCTCGGGGAGTTGGGAGGGCCTGACGGCGCTGTGCCCGGATACCACGACGATCTGTATCGGCGGCCATCGGTTGCGGATCGCGGCCGCAAGCTTGATCCCGTCCATCGAGCCCGGCATCTCGACGTCGGTAAACACGATTCGGATATCCGGCCGCGCCTCCAGGATGGCGACGGCCTCGTCGGCATTTCCTGCGTATAGCGGCTGCAGGCCGGCCTCTTCGACAAGGGTCCCGGCCAGCAACAACAGCAGAGGTTCGTCTTCCACCACCAGCACCACTGTCGGCTTATCCATGCGATTGTCCGATCTGGTGTTCGATGAGATGGAGTGGTGCGCGAAACTCGGCGCTGAATCCGGAGTGTGCAAAAGTCTTCCGCACGGCGCCGGTTCCGACCATGCCGATATCAATGAGGCGGGAGCCGAGTCCGGTACGTTCGGGGGGCGCGGCCGGCGGCCCGCCCTGTTCCACCCAGTCCAGCATCAGGGCGCCATCTTCCCGGCGCCAATTTACCCGGATGACGCCGTCGGGCACGCTGAGCGATCCGTATTTGACGGCGTTGGTGGCGAGTTCGTGCAGCAGCAGGGAAAGCGAAAGCGCAGCCTTCGGTTCGAGGCTGACCTCGGGGCCTCCACAGCTGACGCGCGCCGGATCGGTGTGGGCGCTGATGGCGCCCAGCACGACGTCGGCGAGCTTTGCCGACGTCCAGCTTTGCTGCAGCAGAACGTCGTGGGCCCGGCTGAGCGCTGCGATGCGCTGGTTGAATGCCTGCACCGCGACGCGATCCCCTGCGCCGCGCAGCGTCTGCGAGGCGATCGCCTGAACCAGTGCCATCGAGTTCTTCATGCGATGGCCGAGTTCCTCGTTGAGCATGATTTGCTGCTGCTCGGCGTTGCGGCGCACGGTGATATCGTTGAAGAGGATCGCAACCTGGCGCGCCGCGCGTGGGCCGATCCTGAAGGCACGGACATCGTACCAGCGATGATCCAGCGCCGTCGCCTCGTGCTCGAAACGAACCGGCTCGCCGGTCAGCGCGACCTTGCCATAGATTTCAAACCAGTACGGCTCGTGATCCGGCGCAAGATCGCGCATCCACTTTCCGGTGGCATCGTCGAGGCCCGTCTGGTCGACAAAGGCTTCGTTCACCTCGACGAACCTGTAGTCGCGGGGAGAGCCGTCCTTGTTGAACGCCATCTCGATGACGCAGAATCCCGCATCGAGCGAATTGAACAGCGAGCGATAGCGGTCGTCGCTGATTTCGAGCGCAGCCTGCGCGATCTTGCGCTCCGCTACCTGGTCGCGCAATTCGGACGCGCGTTCGTCGTGCAAGGCGATCAGCCGGCGCTGGTCGAGCAGCATCATCACCTGTCGCGCCAGCGCTTCGATCGCGGCGATCTGCCCGGCATCGAGGCCACCGGCGCGCGGCACCGTGTCGATCACGCAGATCGTGCCGATCACCAGGCCGGAAGCCGCGATCAGCGGCGCACCGGCGTAAAAGCGGATGAACGGCTCGCCGGTCACGAGCGAATTGTCCCGGGTCCGCGCGTCCAGCGTCAAATCGGGAATGTTGAGCGTTTCACGCTGCGCCAGCGCATGCGCGCAGACCGACTGGTTGATGGGCGTCTCGCAGATGTCCAGCCCGGAAACGGCCTTGAACCACTGCCGGTCCCGACCGACGAGGCTGACCAGGGCAATCGGCGTCTTGCAGATCTGGCGGGCAAGCGTGACGACGTCGTCGAATCCCGGTTCGGGCGGGGTATCGAGAATGTCGTAGTCTTTCAGAATTTGGAGGCGCTGCGGATCATGGACCGCTGCCGGGATGTCAGTCATGGGGTACAGGGCATTCGGATTACGGCGTCCGGGGCAGACAGTTCCGACGATGAAATGATCGCGGTGCGTCAGTCAACCATCTGGGGGACTGCCGGTTCCCGGGATTTCTGGAGATGGGGACGAGAGACAGTGCTTGCAATGACGACGGATCCCGTAGGGTGGGCAGAGGAGCGAAGCGACGTGCCCACCATCTATCATCGATCTCGCTGCGAGATGGTGGGCACGCTGCGCTCTGCCCACCCTACGGCTGCGGTATCCCTCACAACTCCCGTGCATTCGAAAACGCGAACGAGCTCACCCGCCGCGTGTTCTCGTCCAGGATCAGCGTGCGCGTGATCGGCGGCTCGGCGCGCTGGCTGCAGTTTTCGCGTTCGCAGAGCCGGCAGTTGACGCCGATCGGCGTGCCCTCGGCCTTCTCCAGATCCATTCCGGCGGCATAGACGAGTTTCGCCGCATGGCGGATTTCGCAGCCGAGGCCGATCGCAAAGCGCGGCTGCGGCTGCGGATGCGGCGCCACCGGGCGGCGCACCATCTGCGCGATCGAGAAATAGCGCGTGCCGTCGGGCAGTTCGATCACCTGCTTGAGCAGGCGGTCCGGCGTGTCGAAGGTCGAATGCACGTTCCACAGCGGACAGGTGCCGCCGAATTTCGAGAACGGAAACGTGCCGGAGGAGAATCGCTTGGAGACGTTGCCGGCATTGTCGACGCGCAGCAGGAAGAACGGCACGCCGCGCGCGTTCGGCCGCTGCAGCGTGGTGAGGCGGTGGCAGACCTGCTCGAAGCCGGCGTTGAAGCGCTGCGCCAGCACGTGCACGTCGTAGTTCAGCGCTTCGGCCGCGCTGTGGAACGGCTGATAGGGCATCATCACGGCGGCGGCGAAATAATTCGCCAGCGTAATCCGATAGAGCCGCCGCGGGGTGTCATCGAGCGGACCGGCGCGATTGACGATGGCGTCGATGCTGGCGCCGCATTCGGTAAGCCCGATCTGCAGCGCGAGCTGGAAGGCGCGGCCGGAGCCGTCGACCAGTTCGGAGATCAGAAGCTGCCGGCGATGGCGGTCGAACCGCCGCAGCGTCTCGCGCATCACGTCGACCGGCATGATGCGGGTGACTGAATCGAATGCTTTTCGCGCAGGCGCGCGGAGAGGGCGGCGAACAGTTCCTCGGCGGAAACGTTCAGTTCGTCGCGCAGGTTTTCCGCGGCCTGTTCCAGCTCCGGAAAATAGTTGCGGTTGGCCTCGATCAGGTCGCGCACGCGCTCGATCGGGTTGGCTTCGAACCGCGTGCCCTCGTCGCGGTCGGCCATCTGCGCCGCCACCAGCGTCTCGCCGCGGCGGGCCTCGGTATAGGCGGCGTACAGCCGCTGCAGGGAGTGTGTGACGCCGGGGCACAGTTCGGCGAGATCGCGCAGCTCCTGCTTCGGCAGGTCGATCTGCCGGAACAGCGGGTCGGAGAAGATTTCGTTCAGCTCGGCGAAAAACCTGTCCTCGTCGGCGGTGGCGAGGTCGCGCAGATCGAGGTCATAGGTTTCCGCCAGCCGGAGCAGGATCTGCGCCGTCACCGGCCGCTGGTTCCGCTCTATCAGGTTGATATAGCTCGGAGAAATGCCCGAGCCCCTCGGCGATCTGGGTCTGCGACAGGCCGAGCTGCTGGCGAATTCGCCGGAAGCGGGGGCCGACAAAAAGCTTCTTTCCGGAATCGGTGGCCATGGCGGGTTCCTGACCCAGTATTGTGACAAAAGTTACAAAATGACATCTGTGACAAGTTTAGATGTTACAATGCATCACCAATCAAACACAAGCTATCTGTACGAATTTCCTCTTTTAGCGTTTAGCTCTCGGCACGTTTCGCAATGCACTGTCAAGAATGTCGATTGAAGGGAATAGCATCATGAATTACCAGCCGCGCGGCATCGACCAGGCCATCCAGGGACCCGCGTCCTATGCGAGCGAGCTCACCGCCGCCAAGGCGCTGCTCGACACCCAGCCGACCTGGAACGGCGTCACCGCCGAGGCCGTGGCGCGGATGCGTCTGCAGAACCGCTTCAAGACCGGCCTCGATATCGCCCGCTACACCGCGGCGCTGATGCGCGCCGACATGGCGGCCTATGACGCCGATCCCACCAAGTACACCCAGTCGCTGGGCTGCTGGCATGGCTTCATCGCGCAGCAGAAGCTGATCTCGGTCAAGAAGCACTTCGGTGGCAAGACCGATCGCCGCTATCTCTATCTCTCCGGCTGGATGATCGCGGCCCTGCGCTCCGAATTCGGACCGCTGCCCGACCAGTCGATGCACGAGAAGACCTCGGTGCCGGCGCTGATCGAAGAGCTCTACACGTTCCTGCGTCAGGCCGACTCCCGCGAGATGAACGACATCTTCCGCGGCATCGATGCCGCCCGCAAGGCAGGCGACAAGGCAAAGGAAAAGGAGCTGATCGAGAAGATCGACAACTTCCAGACCCACGTCGTGCCCGTCATCGCCGACATCGACGCCGGCTTCGGCAATGCCGAGGCGACCTATCTGCTCGCCAAGAAGATGATCGAGGCGGGCGCCTGCGCCCTGCAGATCGAGAACCAGGTGTCCGACGAAAAGCAGTGCGGTCACCAGGACGGCAAGGTGACGGTGCCGCACGAGGTCTTCCTGGCGAAGATCCGCGCCTGCCGCCATGCGTTCCTCGAACTCGGCGTCGAAGACGGCGTCGTCGTGACCCGCACCGACTCGCTCGGCGCTGGTCTCACGCAGCAGATCGCCGTCAGCCACAAGCCCGGCGACATCGGCGACCAGTACAACAGCTTCCTGGATTGCGAGGAAATGACGCCCGAGAACGCCCGCAACGGCGATGTCATCATCAACCGCAACGGCAAGATGTTGCGTCCGAAGCGGCTGCCAGCAACCTCTACCAGTTCCGCGCTGGTACGGGCGAAGATCGCTGCGTGCTCGACAGCATCACCTCGCTGCAGAACGGCGCTGACCTGCTGTGGATCGAAACCGAGAAGCCGCATATCGAGCAGATCGCCAAGATGGTCGACCGCATTCGCGAAGTCGTTCCGAACGCGAAGCTGGCCTACAACAACTCGCCGTCGTTCAACTGGACGCTCAACTTCCGTTGGCAGGTGTATGACGCGATGAAGGAAGCCGGCAAGGATGTCAGCAAGTACAACCGCGCCGACCTGATGAAGGTGGAATACGACAACACGCCGCTGGCGATCGAAGCCGACGAGCGCATCCGCACCTTCCAGGCCGATTCAGCCAAGCGCGCCGGCATCTTCCACCACCTGATCACGTTGCCGACCTATCACACGGCGGCGCTGTCGACCGACAATCTCGCCAGGGAGTATTTCGGCGACCAGGGCATGCTGGGCTACGTGAAGAATGTGCAGCGCGCCGGAGATCCGTCAGGGCATCGCCTGCGCCAAGCATCAGAACATGGCCGGCTCCGATATCGGCGACGAGCACAAGGAATACTTCGCCGGCGAAGCTGCCCTGAAGGCGGGCGGCGCGCACAACACGATGAACCAGTTCGGCTAACGACAGCCAACGAAAGCAGGAGACTAGTCATGACGAAGAGCAATTTCTGGGTGATTGGCGGCGAGTTCGGTTCGATGAACTTCCACAAGCTCGTGGAAGGCTCCGCCCAGGTGCAGGGACCCTTCAAGACCCGCAAGGAGGCCGAAGATGCCTGGCGCACGGTCTCGGAAGAGAACCGTCACAAGGCCGGCGTGCGCTTTTCGATCGTCGAAGAGCCCTCCCGCGTCTCCGCCTGATAAAAACTGAGGAAGCCCAAGGAAGACAGGCGGCCCCATCCGGAAACGGGTGGGGCCGTCTGCGTTGGTCATTGTCGTGGTTCGGCGTACCTCCAGCCCGGCCATGACGATGACGCAAGGGAGAGCTACCGCGAGCCCACAACCCGGTGGACCACTAACCCATTGCAAATAAACAGCCATTGCGCGGAACATGGTTACTGCTAGGTTAACGCACCTCTCAGGACCAAAGGCGGCAAGCCATGGCAGAAGCCCAAAACACCAACGAGGCCCGCGACATGCGACCGACGCGGCTGCGCGATGCGCTGCGCCGGGCCCGCATCGAGGCCGCCGACCGCACCGGCGTCGTGGTCGAACTTCGCGATGCCGAGGTCGCCCGACTGGAGATCCTCAACGAGGCGCTCGACCCGCTGTTCGCCGAGGTGCCCGAGCAGGTCGACCTGTTCGATCGCGGCGTCAGCCAGGGCGAGACGCCGCGGCTGTGGATCGACGTGGTGGCCCATGTGGTGATGGGGCGCGACAAGCGCATCTATCGCTTCGTGCAGGATACCCGCTTCGGCCGCATCGTGATCGCCGAGTCGCACGACGTGCCCGTCATGGTCGATGCCGTCACCAGCTATGTCGCGCGCCGCATGATCGAGCGCGAGCATGCGATGGTGGCGACGCCCGTGGCCGAGCCGGTCGAGGAGAAAAAGCCGCGCCGCCGCGGCATCGGCATGTTCGCGCTGGGCTTCGTGCTCGGCGTGGTGGCGCTGTTCGGACTGGCGCTGTATGCAGGCTTGAAGAATTTCTGAGGCCGGCCGCGCGACGGATTGGAAGACGGTGTCGAACGCATCATGACCGTACCGTTTGCCATTCTGCTGGTCATCGTCCTGTTCGTCTGCGTTTGGCTGTACGGCAAGTGGCAGACGCTGCGGCGCGCCGAATTCATCCGCACCTTCCGCTGGCCGCGCGGGCTGCTGGAGCGGCTGGAGAAACATCATCCCGGCTTTGAGCGCAGGGACAGCGCGCTGGTGTCGCGGGGCTTGCGGCAATTCTTCCTCGCCTATCTGATGAGCGGCAAGCGCCACGTCTCGATGCCCTCGCAGGTCGCCGACGATCTCTGGCACGAATTCATCCTGTATACGCGCGACTATGACGCGTTCTGCCGCCGCGCCTTCGGCGGCTTCCTGCACCACACGCCGGCCGTGGTCCTCAGCGAGCACCGCAAGAGCAACGAGGGCCTGCGCCGCGTCTGGTGGTATTGCTGCAAATACGAGAACATCGATCCGGTCACCCCGACGCGCCTGCCGCTGCTGTTCGCGCTCGACAGCAAGCTGAAAATCGCCAACGGGTTCGTCTATCAGCCCGACTGCAAGGCGCTGCGCAAGGACGGCAGCGGCGGCGGGCAGTGCGGCGGCGATTTCTCCGATACGTCGTTCGACGGCAGTTCGGACGGGTTCGGCGATAGCGGCAGCAACTCCGGCGGTGATGGCGGCGGCGACGGTGGTGGAGGCGATGGGGGAGGCGGCGGCTGCGGCGGTGGCGATTGAGAGCTACAGCAGCGTCACCTGCTTGATCTGCCTGACCTTGAAGTCGGCATCGATGGCGCGCACGGTCTGAACGCAGCGCCATTGGTTGCCGTCGCGCGTGATCGAAAACAGATTATACGCCGCGGCCGGATAATGCCGGTGCGCCAGCGCCGAGGCCGAGGGCACGCCGACCGCGGGGATTTGCCGGCCATCGCCTTCGAGCCATACCGTCGAATGGATGTGGTCATGCCCGTGCAGCACCAGTTCGACGCCGCGCCGCTTCAGCACCGCGCGCAGCGCCTTCGAATCGGTCAGGCGCTTCATCCGCGAACCCGGGTGCAGCGGATGATGCACCAGCAGCACGCGGAAGGCGTCTTCGGTCGACAGCTTGGCCAGCCGTCGATCGAGCGCGTCGAGCTGCGCGCGGCCGAGCCTGCCGGTCGCCATCAAGGGCAGCGTCGGCACCGCCGAGGACAGGCCGATCAGCGCCAGCGGTCCGCGGTGGCGCACGAACGGAAATGCCGCGCTGTCGGCCTCGTCGGTGTCGGCGCGCAGATAGTCCTCGAACATGTCGGTGAAATGATGCCTCGTGGCGCGGACATAGGCGTCGTGATTGCCGGGAACGACGGTGACTTCCCGCGGCGGGCCGACGCTTTCGAGCCAGGCTTGCGCCGGCATGAATTCCGCCTCCAGCGCCAAATTGACGAGATCGCCGGTCACCGCGATGTGGTCCGGCCGCTGCGCCTGCATGTCGGCGACCAGCGCGTCGAGCACCTCGCGGCGGTGGTATTTGTGGCGGTTGCGGGTCCAGTTCAGATAGCCGAGCGCCCGCTTGCCCGCGAGGTCGCGAAGCCGCGCCTGCGGCAGCGGCGGCAGATGCGGATCGGACAGATGCGCCAGCGTGAAAGTGTCGGTCATTCGCGCTCCGCGGCATTCGCTGTGATATAGAGCCGTCGCACGATCATGCCGTCGATATAAGGATCAAACGTGATAGCTGTCCATCCGGGGTTTGCGTGACGGCCCTGCAGCGCTTGCGCAAGCGCCTCGAACCGCAGTTGCGGCGGGCCTTCCACCTGTATTGGCTAACCGCCCGCGGCATGACGCTGGGCGTCCGCGGCGTCGTGCTCGATGGCGATGACAGGGTGTTTCTGGTCCGGCACAGCTATGTCGCCGGCTGGCACCTGCCGGGCGGCGGGGTCGAGGTCGGCGAGACCTTTCTCGAAGCCTTGAGGCGGGAGCTTTCGGAAGAGGGGCGGATCGAACTGGCCGGCGAGCCGGTGCTGCACGGCCTGTTCTTCAACGGCCACGTCTCCCGCCGCGACCACGTCGCCGTCTACGTCGTCAGGCAATTCCGGCAGGACCGCCTGCCCGAGCCCAACCGCGAGATCGTCGAATGCGGGTTCTATGCGGCCGATGCGCTGCCGGCGGATACCACAAGGGGTACGCGGCTGCGGATATCGGAAGTGCTCGACGGCGCGGCGCCGATCGCGACCTGGCGGTGACATCTGGCGCAGTTGCTTCAGCCCCTGGAAGCAGGCAAACAGGGTTGCCATGGGCAGGATGAAGATTCTCAGGCTACTTTGCGGCTTCGGACTGCTCGCTATCCTGGCCAGCAACATCTGGACGATGTCGCGCTGGAACGAGAGCCGCGGCGTCTATGACGACGTCTGCTATCTGCGGCAGGCGCATCTGTTCCAGAAACATGGCCTCGGCGGCATCGATACCAACATCGTCTTCGACGACGACGACTATCTGAAGAACAAGCTGAAGGCGATCGGCTTTGCGGAATGGAACGTCGTCAGTCGCGTTCCCTGTCACACGCTGATTCCGGCCGCGAACAAATATGTCATGCAATACCCGCCGGGCACCGGGTTTGCGCTCGCACTGTTTCGCGAGGGGTTTCAGGTCATCCCGCTCTATGTGGCGGCGAACCTGACCATCCTGGCCTTCGCGCTGTTCGCGTTGTTTCGCGCCCGTGACCCGGGCTCGCTGGCGCTGGCCGCGGTGTTCGGGCTTGCTGCGCTCTATCTGATGATCAACCCGAGCAAGGCCAGCTATTCGGTGCCGCCGACCATGATGATCTGTGCGGCGGCGGGCTTCCTCACCGTGAAATTCTTCACCGGGCAACCGCGGCACCGGGTGCTGTTGATCGGGCTGGCGGGCTTGCTGATCGGGCTCGCCGTCAATTTCCGTCTGCCCAATCTGTTTCTGGCGGCGGGCTATGGCCTCTATCTCGCCGGCGCGTTCCTGCTGGCGCGCAGCAGGGAGACTTTCCTGCACGGACTGTCGTTCGGCATCGCCTTCCTGATCGGGATCTCGCCGACATTGATTGCGAATGCGATCAATGCGGGCAGTCCGTTCTCGACCACCTATGGCGGCGTCGACGTCGCGCCGCCCGAGCTGAATCCGGCGGTGTTGTTAAGCTATCTCGTTGACGTTCAATTCACCTTGCTGGCGATATCGGTCCTCTGGACCGCCTGGCTCTGGCGCCTCGATCGGGGCCGCGCCCGGCAGATCGCGCTTCTGGTTGCCCTGAACCTCGCGGTCAACCTGATTTTCTTCATGACCCATCCGATATTTACGCCATATTATATCATTCCGATCGACATGCTTTCGCTCTGGACTCTGCTGTTCGCCACGCTCGATTGGCGCGGCGAACGGGCCGGGACGTGCGGCCTTCCCTCAAACGGTCAACGCCTGATTGCGGTATGACGCGCCATGGACGGACTTAACCCGGTGGACATGCGATGACAGCGCCGGCCCTGCGGATTGCGGTTCTGGTGCCGTGCTTCAACGAGGAAGCCGCGGTCGCCACCGTCGTTGTCCGATTTCCGCAAGGCGCTGCCGACCGCCGAGATATTCGTCTACGACAATAATTCCAGGGATCGCACCGTCGAGGTCGCGCGCGCGGCCGGCGCCACCGTGCGCAGCGAACGCCGCCAGGGCAAGGGGCACGTGGTGCGGCGCATGTTCGCCGACGTCGATGCCGACATCTATGTGCTGGTCGACGGCGACGCGACCTATGACGCGCCGAGCGCGCCGCGCATGATCGACAGACTGATCAACGAGCACCTCGACATGGTGGTCGGCTTTCGCGTCGACCAGTCGGTCGCCGCCTACCGGCCCGGCCACCGCACCGGCAACTGGATGCTGACGAGCTTCCTCTCGACGGTGTTCGGCGAGGCGTTCAAGGACATCCTTTCCGGCTACCGCGTGTTCTCGCGCCGCTTCGTCAAATCCTTTCCGGTGCTGTCAGACGGTTTCGAGATCGAAACCGAGCTCAGCGTACACGCGCTCGAACTGGCGCTGCCGGTGACGGAAGTCGAGACGCCTTACTATGCGCGGCCCGAGGGCTCGGTCAGCAAGCTCAACACCTGGCGCGACGGTTTCAAGATTCTCGGCACCATCCTGAAACTGTACCGCTCGGAAAAGCCGCTGCGGTTCTTTACGGTGATCGGCCTGTTCCTGATACTGGTCTCGATCGGCCTCGCGATCCCCGTGGTCGTCACCTATCTCGAGCAAGGCCTCGTGCCGCGGCTGCCGACTGCCGTGCTGTCGATGGGCCTGATGATCGTGGCGGTGCTGTCGGTCTCGTCGGGGCTGGTGCTGGACACGGTGACGCGCGGCCGCCGCGAGATGAAGCTGCTGGCCTATCTGTCGCAGCCGGCCCTCAAAACGGATTAAGGCAATACCGGCGATTGCCGTTTCCGGCGATGGACCGGGCCGCCGCCAGATGCTATCTCGCGCCCCATCATGAGCGAACTCGACGTCACCATTTTAGCCGAAACCCCCAAGGACGCGCAGGCCATCGAACGCCTGCACGAGCGCACCTTCGGCCCCGGCCGTTTCGTGCTGAGCGCCTACCGTTTGCGCGAGCATGTCGATCATCTGCTCGACCTCTCGTTCACGGCGCGGATCGGCACTCTGTTGGTCGGCTCGGTGCGGCAATTGCCGATCTGCATCGGCGACACGCCGGCCCTGATGCTCGGGCCGTTGACGGTCGAGCCGCCGTTCCGCAGCCGCGGCGTCGGCCGCATGCTGCTCGACCGCTCGCTGCAGGACGCCAAGGCCAAGGGCCATCGCCTCATCATCCTGGTCGGCGACGAGCCGTATTACAGCCGTGTCGGCTTCAAGGCCGTTCCGAAGGGGCGGGCGACCATGCCGGGTCCGGTCGATTACAGCCGCCTGCTGGTCGTGGAACTGGTCGAGGGCGCGTTCGAGGGCGTCTCCGGCGATATCCGGCCGGACTGGAGCAAGGCGCGCTAACCCTGCTGTCGCGGCAGCCGGCGTCTCTTGGTGCCGGCGACCGGCCTGGCGGCAGATGCGGTATTTCCGGCCGCCTGCTGCAATTCGTGCCGGAATTCGTCGCGCTTCTCGTGGATGGTCGCGACGACCAGCCCCATCGGCACGCCAAGGCCGATCAGCGCGGCTTCGGACAACAGCAAGCTGGCCTCGATGGTTTCAGGCACCGCGTCGGTCACGCCGATGCCGTAGAGATGACGGGCATGTTCGGCGTCGCGCGCACGCGACACGATCGGCATGTCTTTCCGCAGCGCGCGAACCTGGCCGACGATTTCGTCGACGCCGTCGCTCTCGTTGATCGTCACGATCACGGCGGCGGCCTCCATCAGGCCGCAGCTCTTCAGGAACTCCGGATTGGTGGCATCGCCGTAGAACACGGTGCGGCCCTGCCGGCGCTGCTCCGGCACCGCCGCCGCGTCATTGTCGACGGCCACATATTTGAATTGATGGCGATCCAGCATGGCGCAGACGACCTGTCCGACCCGGCCGTGGCCGACCACGATGGCGTGGCCGCTGCCGCCTTCCGGCGCGACGGTCAGTTCGGGATCGAGCGGCTTGTCCTGGCGCACCATCGGCGCGAGCCGCCGCGCTAGATGCGACAGCGCAGGCGTGAGGATCATCGTCAGCGTCGTCAGCGCGATCGCGAAGCTGGAGATTTTTGCGTCGATCAGGCCGGACGCCGCGGCCATTCCCATCGCGACGAAAGCGAACTCGCCGCCGGGACCGAGCAGCAGTCCGACCTCGATCGAAGCCGGCCATGACAGGCGATAGAGCCGCGCGAGCAAGATCAGGATGGCGGCCTTCACGGCGATCAACCCTGCCGCGCCCGCGATCAGCCAGACCGGATCGCGGGCGATCTGGCGAAAATCGATGTTCATGCCGACGGTGAAGAAGAACAGGCCGAGCAGCAGGCCCTTGAACGGATCGATGGCGGTTTCGATCGCCTTGCGGAATTCGGTTTCGGCCAGCAGCAGCCCGGCGACGAAGGCGCCCAACGCCATCGAGAAGCCGGCCACGGCCGCGGCCACGCCGGTGGCGACGATCACGAACAGCGTCGTGGCGACGAACAGGTCGCTCATGCCGACCGACGCCACCATACGGAACAGCGGGCGCATCACCACGCGGCCGACCAGGACGATCACGGCAAGCGCTATGGCGGCGTTGGCGAGCGCCAGCGCCAGCGTCGCGGTCACCGAACCGGAATCGCCGGCGCCGAAGATCGAGATGAAGAGCAGCAGCGGAGCCACCGCCAGGTCCTGCGCCAGCAGGACTGCGAAGCTCGCCCGGCCGGCGCTGGTGTTGAGCCGCTTCTGGCGGGAAAGAATCTCGATCACGATGGCGGTCGAGGACAAGGCAAGGCACGCGCCGAGGATGAGGGCGACGGGAGCCTTGCTGCCGGCAAGGCCCGCCACCAGCGCGATCACTACCGTCGAAAAGCACGATCTGCAGGCTGCCCAATCCGAAAATCAGGCGGCGCATCGCCTTCAACCGGTCGTAGGACAGTTCCATCCCGATCAGGAACAGCAGGAACACCACGCCGAGATTGGCGAGGCCGGAGACGTTGCCGGGGTCGACGACGGTGAACCAGTAGAGCAGCGGAAATTTATCGATGAACGATCCGAGTCCAAACGGACCGAGGATCGCGCCGGCGCCGAGATAGCCGAGCACGGGGTTGAAGCCGAACCGTCGCACCAACGGAATGACGACGCCCGCAGTGCCGAGCACGACGAGCGCGTCGCTGTAGACATGAACATTGATGGACGAAGTCATCGATCTGACGAGCACCCGGTTCCGGCCGGGGCGAGGGAATATCCCTGCGATGCCGGACGCGGGAACGTTAGCTGGTACGACCAGCTAACGCCACCGTCAGCGGCTCCTCCACGTCGGCGCTAACCGGGCAACCGATCAATAGTCCCAGAACACCGGTACCCAACGAAAGGCGTCGCCGTCGACCGCTACCCGTCCGACAGACGGGAACGGCAGATGCGTCGCCACCAGCATCTCGCCGGTCTTCGCAAGTTCCCGCAACAGACGGATCCGAACGCGCGCCGCCTCCTCGGGGTCGTGTTCGAAACCGTTGTGCCAGTCGGGCTGCTCGAACCCGACTGCGAACACGGCGTCGCCGGCGAACGTCAGCGCGTCGCCGCCGGACGCGACGCGAACAACGCTGTGTCCGGGAGTGTGGCCGCCGGTGCGACGGGCGACGACGCCGGCGCGATCTCGTGCTGATCATCGAACAGCTGCAACTGACTGCCGTACTCGTTCACGAACCGCTTGGCGGTCGCCCGAAGCGCGTCCGGGAATCCCGGCGGCATGGCGGTGCGGGAGAAATCGGGCGCCTCCCAGAATTTCACCTCGGCGGCCGCGACGTGGATGCGCAGGTCTTTACGCAGCCGCTCCTTTACCCCGTCGACGAGCAGCCCGCCGATGTGGTCCATGTGCAGGTGGGTCAGCACCAAATCGGTTACGGACGAAAGGTCGATGCCGGCGGCCTCCAGTCGCTTGATCAACTGGCCGGCCCGCGGCAAGTGCAAGTCCGGGTCGGATCCCAGGCCGGCGTCGATCAGGATGGTCTTGCCGCCGCTGCGTACCATGACTGCGTTCAGCGCCCAGTCGAAAGCGTCCGGCGGCAAGTACATGTCGTCCAACCAGGCCGCGCGTGCGGCCGGATCGGCGTTGTGTGCCAGCATTTTGGTGGGAAGCGGTAGCACGCCGTCGCTGATCACCAGCACCTCGATCTCGCCGATCCGCTGCACGTAGCGCGATGGGACCAGTTCTTCTGGCGCCGGCCTGCCGGTTTGCGAGGCGATGCCCGAACTCGTGGTTGTCTGCAGCATGGTCATGATTGTCTCCTGCTTCATCATAAGGACTCTGGCTGGATCGATTGAGACGGCCGCGCAGCCAGCGAAGCGCGGCCGTCTTCGCCTGGACATTCAGAGACTGGTCACGCGCTCCGGATCGGCCGACGCCAGCGCGGCGGCGCGCTCCGCCTTCGGCGGATAGATCCAGACGGTGTTGATCTCGTGCTTCGTCTTCTTGGCGACGTCGCCGACCATCTCGACCTTGCGCTCCCACCCGCGCGTGAACAGCGCGCCGGCGTCGCCGAGATCGAGACAGGTGACATAGGCCTTCTGGTGGTAGGGCCTGGTCGGAACGCCGAGCAGCTCGGCGGCGGCGTTGTTGCCGGCAAAGGCGCCCATCCGCGTGGCGTGCTGGCACGACATCAGCGCGTAATTGCCGTCGTCGTCGCAGGCGGCGCGGGCGGCGTCGCCGGTGGCGAAGACGCCCTGGACGCCCGGTACGCGCAGGTCGCGATCGACCAGCAGCCGGCCGAAATTGTCGCGCTCGGCGGGGATCTGCGCGGTGAGGGGAGCGGCGCGAATGCCCGCTGCCCAGATCACGGTTTCGGTTTCGATGTGTTCGCCGCTGGACAGCGTAACGCCGGATTTGTCCAGCGAAGCGACACCGGCGCCGAGGCGCGTTTCCACGCCAAGCTTGTGCAGCGCGTCCTCGATGACGGGGCGGGGGCCGGCGCCCATGTCGGGCGCGATCGCGCTGTTGCGCTCGACGATGATGACGCGGGTCCTGGCGTCCTTGCCAAAAATCTCGCGAAGCCGCGCCGGCATTTCGGTGGCGGCCTCGATGCCGGTGAAGCCGCCGCCAGCAACAACCACCGTGTCGCGTCCGTTCACGGCAGGCCGCTTGGCGAGGCCATGCAGGTGCTTGTCGAGGGCAACCGCATCGTCGAGCGAGTCGACGCTGAAGCCGTGCTCGGCAAGGCCGGGAATGTTGGGGCGGAAAAGCTTACTGCCGGTGGCGACGACAAGACGGTCGTAGGACAGCGACATACGCGGCCCTTTCCCGGTTGCGATCTGCACCGTGCGGGATTTGGTGTCGACCGTCTCGGCGCTGCCTTGCACGTAGTCGACGTCGATGGCCTTGAGCACATCGAGCAGCGGCGCGGTGAGCGTCTCGGGCTTCGGCTCATAAAGACGCGGGCGAACCACCAGTGTCGGCTCGGGTGCGACCAGCGCGATCTGGAACTCTTCGGGCGAAACGCCCTGGATATCGCGCAGGCGGGCGGCGGAAAGGGCGGCATACATGCCGGCGAAGCCGGCGCCGATGATGACTAGTCGCATGTGACGTTCTCCTCTGGTTGGGTCTTCTCGGGCACAGGCGCGCTGCCGCCGCCGCAAACCTGTTGCGGAAAGCCTTGTTGCGGTCGGCGACGACGCGAAAGCGTGAAACGAAATCGCCGGTCGTTACGGGGCGATGCAGCCGGGCGTTGACGAGCCCGGCCGGTCCTGACGCAAGACGATCGGCAGCACCGGTTTGCGACTCCAGTCGTGATAGGGAAGACGGGAGCCATCGCTGGCCATGATTGAAACCAGCGGGTGCGCGCGTTGCGCGGATTGCGGTGGGATTTGCACCTCTTCTCCCGCCGCCGAAGTGAAACGGACGGCCAGCGAAAGTCCGTACACGACGGCGGTCGCGAGGCCCCTTCGTGAAGAGGTGATTGCCAGCTGGCTGACGAAGTTGTTACCGATCATCCTGTGTCTCCGTCGGTTGGTTTGGACATGGTGATGGTCTAACTGATCAGTTCTGCCGCTGCCCCAGAGCGATTGCCGTCGCTATAGAGCGATTGCTGCTAACGCATGCGCCTCCGCCAATCGCTCGGGGTTTCTCCGGTCAGCTTCCTGAAGGCCGCGGCGAACGCCGTCTGCGAGGCGTAGCCGAGCGCCGCCGCGATCGAGACGATCGAATCGTCGGTGTCGCGCAGCATCGCCATGGCCTGCTCGAGCCGATGCTGGCGCAGCCAGGCGTGCGGCGAGAGCCCGGTGCTCTCCTTGAAGGCGCGGCAGAAATGGAAGCGCGACAGGCCGGCATCCGAAGCCAGCGCCGCGAGCGAAACATCCGTATCGTCGTCCGAGTGCAAGCGCTCGATCGCGCGGCGCAGCGCGGCCGGCGCCAGGCCGCCCAGTGTCGGTTGGAAGATGGCAGGCGAGCCGACATGGGCAGCCAGCAGTCGCGTGGCGATGAGATCGTTGAGCTGATGGCGGAACAACGCATCGAGCGCCGCGCTGCCTCCGATCGCATCGGACGCGCTCACGAGCAGGCGGGATGTGATGGGGTCGGGATGCCCCGTTCGCTCCAGCAACGCGTCCGGCGTCGACGCGTCTGCTTCACCGGCAACGCGCACCAGCGTCCTGTGGGGGAGATAGAGTTGAACGACGTTGACGGACCCCGGAATGTCCCAGCGCGCGCTCGAGCCGGCTGGAATGATTGTCACGACTCCGCTGCGCGCCGTACCGATGGCAATCGATTTTCCGTTGCGCCGCTCCAGCCGCTGCACGCCGGTGGGATACGTCATGATGACGTGATCGGCCATCGGCTTGACGATGTCATGCAGCGCGCCATGCTTCCAGTGCGCGATGGCGCCGCTGGCCGGGTCCGAGGCCATGCTGACTGGCGCGGTCTTCAGCACGCGCGCCATCTCCACATCGGCGGGGCGCGGCTCGCCAATCGATGGCAAAGGCTGTGTTGCCCCGGAAGTGTTGGACTGGGTCTGCTGCGGATCGTCGCGCAGGATTGGCCTCCCGGCGGAATGCGATCTAGAACTTCAGGTTCGCAAACGCGCGCACGCCGATGCCCGGCATCAGAACCTGGTCCTTGGTGTAGGACACCGAATTGCGGATGTTCTCGTTCAACAGATTGTTGCCGACGAGGCCGACCGTCATTTCGCGCGCGCCGAACCAGGATGGATCGAGCTTGGTCCGGTAGCTGACCTCGGCCTTCAGCAGATTATAGCCCGCGGTCGGCGTCTCGCCGATCGGCGCGATATCGTTCTGCGCGAAGGCGTGCAGCAGATTGATCCGCGTCAGCCAGTTGGCGTCGCGCCAGAACAGCCCGCCGCCGGCGCGCACCGGCGGGATGCGCGGAACGTTGCTGCCGTCGTCGAAGGTGGCGCGCACCACGTCGAACTGGTTCTCGATGCCCCAGATGCCGCCGTGGAGCGGGCCGATGTCGAGCTGGCTCTGGAACTCGCCGCCGCGAAACGTCGCGTCGCGTTGCGAATAGATCGCCTGGTTCAGTTCCAGCGGCGCGGCCGGATCGGCGGGGCCGACGCAGGCGACATCCTCGCAGGTGTTGCCGGTGAGGCGGCGGTAAATGAAGCCGTTGAACTTGGTGTAGTAGGCGGTGGCTTCGAACCTGAAAGGCCCGGTCGCCTTGCGCAATCCGATCTCGATCGTCTTGGCGGTCTCTAGGCCGAGATTGGGATTGCCGATATCGAAGGTGCCGGTGGCGTCGTGCCCGCCGCGCGAAAACAATTCCGCGGGCTTTGGCGCGCGCTCGACATATTGCGCGGTGATGCTGGCCACCAGCTGGCCCGGCAGGTTCTGGATCAGGCCGATGCTCGCGCTCTTCGGCGTGAAATTCAGATTGCGCGCGACCGGCGGCCCGATATCGCCGGGATTGGCGTTGAGGTCGAACAGCTCCGGGATGAACGACGGCGTCGTGCCGCTGAGGCTGACATGCTCGATGCGGCCGGCGATCTGCGCCTTCGTGGTCTCGCTGAACTTGAACTCGTTGAAGGAATAGCCGGCGACCTTGGTGTTCTTGTTCGGATCCCACAAGCCGTTGAGCGGGCTGCCCGGATCGTCCGGGCTCGGCGCCGTCAGTTGCTGGTGGCTGGCCTGCAGGCCGAAGGCGGACGTCACCGCGGCAAAGCGCGCGTTGAACGGCGTCATCTGCACCTCGACGCGGCCTTCCTGCTCCTTGCTGGTAAAGGTCTGCCGCACGCCTGATGACGACAGGTCGGCGGGATCGGCGAGCCCGATCTCGTTGTGCTTGTAGTCGGTCGCGGCCGCCCAGAACCTGACCGCATCGATCGCCGCGGCATCCGGTCGATACTCGCCCTTGGCGGAGAACTTGGTCTGGCGCGCGTCGATCCGGGTCTGGTGATCGGCGCCGTCGATGCCGGGAATCCGATAGAGCGAATCGTTCTGCGTGATCGCAGCGCCAATGAAGCCGCCATGGAAGATGTAGGAGCCGCCGACCGATGCGCCGTCGGCCTGCGACGCCGAATTTGGCTGCCGGCCGTTCACCGGCCGCGTCTGGTCGAACAGATAGGGATAGCCGGGAATCGAATAGTCGCCGGCCTTGCGGCCATAGGCATCGGCGTGAACGGCAAAATTGCCGCCGCCGGCATCGAGCAGAATGCCGCCTTCGACGCCGCGATCGACCGAGCTGACCGCGGTGCGCGTCTCGACGGTGACGCATGACGCGGATTGCGCATCCGCCAGCGGCGCTTTCACCGGCAGTCCGTAGCTCTGGAACGGCGCGGCCGGGCAGGCGGGCAGGGCCTCCGGAATGCGGTTGTTGGTGGCGCTGACGACGCCGCCGATCGAGGTCGAGCCGTAGCGCAACGCCGCCGGGCCCCGCACCACTTCGACCTGGTTGGTGGCGAGCGGATCGATCGGCACGAAATGATCCTCGCCGAGGTCGGAAACGCCGCCGCCGCCGGTGCCGTTCTCGACGATGCCGACGCGATTGACGTCGAGGCCGCGGATGATCGGCCGGCTGGACGCGCCCGGCGCAAAGCTCGAGCCGGTGATGCCGGGTTTTGAAAACAGGAGATCGCCGAGCGTCGCGCCGCCGGAGCGGCGCAGTTCCTCGTTCGGCACGACGGTCACGGTCGCGAACTGGTCGGTGACGACGGGCAGCACGCCCTGCTGGGGCGGCGGTGCAACGGGTGCGGCCTGCGGCTCTGCCGCCGGTTGCCGGTTTTGGCCGGGCGTAGCGCGGGCGACGCGCGCCGGTGCGCGCGACGGCACCACCGGTTTACGCCGCACGATCGGGCTCGGCGCCGTCACGGTGATTTCGGGCAGTGCGCGTCGCCGCAGCGTGTCTGCGCCATTGCGCCGTCGGCCATCGCGCATAGCAACAGCCCGCTTGCTCCACCGAAATGGAACGCTCGTTTCTTCAAGAATGTCATGTGTCCCGATCCTGATCCCGTCGATGTGCGACGGATCGATTCCGATTCCCCTTGGCGGATCGGCCGCGTGCGCGGCGATCCCCATGGGCATGCTCAATCAATCGAGGTCAGGAGACGGGAGGCGCGCGGGATCGGAACGCGGGATGGGCCGAGCCGAGATGCGCGAATGCGGCGCCGGTGGCCAGATGCAGGACAGTCGACCGCCTGCGGCAGCTCCAGCAGCGGCGGCGTGGCGAACAGGAAATTGTTGGCCAGCGACAGCACGGCGCAGATCGCGCAGTCGGCGCTGTGCCGGTCGCTATCGTGGTTGGAAGGCGGCTGGACGGCCGCATCGACCAACCCGGCCTGTATCGCCGGAGCGGTACGGGCGATCTCCGCGTGAAAATGCCCGAACGACAACGCAAACTGGATCGCGAGCGCAAACAGCGCCAGCCGCGAGCCGGTTTTCACGTGTTTTCGGAACCAGTTCATTCCGGGTCGTCGTCCCCAATGTTATATTATAACATCGGAACAAGACGGCGAAGTCAACCGCGAGCGCGGATAGCGTCCCGCGAACCGGCAAGCATTGTGTGATTGATGCAACGATCCGGTGGCGAAGGCGCTCAGCGCCCCTCGCGCACCCAGGTCGCCGCGAACGCGCCGAGCAGCAGCAACAGCCCGACCAGGCCGGCGAACATCGGCAGCACGCCGACGCCCTTCACCACGCTGGCGTCGCGCATCTTCACGCCCATCCAGCCGTCGCCGTGGAAGATGCTGGAGGCGCGCACCGGCACGACGCGCGGCAGGTCGATGCTGCCGCCGTCGACCACGCGGCGGGCGTCGCCGCCGGTCGCCTGCGCCAGCGGCTTCAGCATGTCGGTCGTGGAGGTGACTTCGGAAAATTCCTTCGGGTTGGTCGGCCCGACATTGATCAGCGCCTTCAGCGTGCCGTCGGTCGCCTGCCACAGGCCGAGTTCGTTGGCGGGAAGGGTCGAGCGCCAGGTGCCGGGCTCGCTGGCCGTCAGCGTCGAGTTCGCTTGGTGGCGCCGCTCGGCGACGTCACGGTCACCGGCGGCACGTTGTCGGCCATGGTCTGGCGCAGCACCACGAGATCCTTGCCCTGGATCTGCAGGCGCAGCGCCTCTTCGTCGAGATCCGGCTGCTTCATCAGCCAGTGCGACATCCGCCGCAGCAGATCGAGATGCGGGCCGCCGCCTTCATAGCCGCGCGCCCACAGCCAGATGTGATCCGACAGCAGCAAGCGCGACCCGGCCTTCGCCGACCCGCGACAGCAACAGCAGCGGCTTGCCGTCGGCGCCGGTCATGACAGGCGCGCCGGTCGCGTTGCGCGTGTCGACGGTGCGGAAGAAGCGGCTCCAGCGCGGCGGCTCGCTGGCGGAGCCTTCGAGGCCGCGCGTCACCGGGTGGCGTTTGCCGGCGTCGCTCAAGTGCGCATAGAACGGTTTTTCGGTGACGCCGACCGGTTCGGCCGGCAGCACCGTGTCGAGCGGCGTGCGCCAGATGCTGGTGGTGGAGGCGTAGTCGGGACCGGCCGACACCAGCACCGCGCCGCCGGCGCGGACGTAGCGCGCGATGTTGTCGAAATAGGCGATCGGCAGCACGCCCTGGCGGGCGTAGCGGTCGAAGATGATCAGCTGGAATTCGTTGATCTTCTGCTGGAACAGTTCGCGGGTCGGAAACGCGATCAGCGACAATTCGTTGATCGGCGTGCCGTCCTGCTTCTCCGGCGGCCGCAGAATCGTGAAATGCACGAGGTCGACGCTGGCGTCGGACTTCAACAGGTTGCGCCAGGTGCGCTCGCCGGAATGCGGCTCGCCGGATACCAGCAGCACGCGCAGCTTGTCGCGCACGCCGTCGATCGCGACCACGGCGCGGTTGTTCACCAGCGTCAGTTCGTTCTCCAGCGGCGAGGCCTCGATCTCGACGATGTTCGGCGCCGGCATGCTTGATGTCGACCTCGACATTGGAGGTCTGGCCGCTGACGAGGTTGCGCTCGCTGATCACCTCGCCGTCGCGGCGGATCGACGACCTTGGCGCGCTGCGCCGCTGACGCCCTGGTCGTCGAGCCGGTAGGTGATGGTCTGCGGCTGGCCGACGATGCCGAAGCGCGGCGCGGCCGAGATCGCGATGCGGCGGTCGCGCTCGTCCTTGCGGCCGGTGACCAGCGCATGCACCGGCGCCTGGAAGCCGAGCGCGGCAGCGTTGGCGGGAATGTCGTGCACCCGGCCGTCGGTGATCAGGAACGCGCCGGCGACGCGGTCGACCGGAACGTCCGACAGCGCCGAGGCCAGCGCGCCGAACAGCTTGGTGCCGTCGGTTTCGCCGTCGGCCTGTCCGGCCTCGACGACGCGCACTTCCAGCCCCTTGATCTTCTTCAGGCGTGTCGACCAGCGCTTCCTGCGCCTTCGCCGTCTCCTGGTTGCGCGTGCCGAAATTCTGGCTCGGGCTCTTGTCGATCACGACGGCGGCGACCGAGGACAGCGGCTCGCGGTCCTCGCGGGTGAAGGAGGGATTGGCGAGCGCCAGCAGGATCAGCGCCAGCGCCGCGACGCGCACCGCGGCGCCGCGCGCGCGGCCGAGCAGCAGCAGCGCCGCGATCACGACGATCGCGGCCAGCGCGATCCACAGCACGATCGTCGGAACGAGGGGGGTGAACGCGATGCCGTATTGCATGGCGCTATTGCCCCAGCCGTTCGATCAGCGCCGGCGCGTGCACCTGGTCGGCCTTGTAGTTGCCGGTCAGGGTGTACATCACGATGTTGACGCCGGCGCGGAAGGCGAATTCGCGCTGGCGCGGCTCGCCCGGCGTCAGCGGCAGCATCGGCTGGCCGTCCGGGCGGATGCGCCCAGGCGCCGGCGAGATCGTTCGAGGTGATGATGATCGGCGAGACGCCGTCGCCGCCGCGCGCCGGGCGCGAGGCCGCCTCGTCGTCGTCCTCGCGCGGCAGGGTTTCGACCCAGGTCTGGCCCGAGGTGAAGCGGCCGGGGAAGTCGCGCAGCAGGTAGAACGTCTTGGTCAGCACGTGCTCGCGCGGCACCGGCTCGAGTTCGGGCACGTCGAGCGAGGACAGAATTTGCCGCAGCGTCTGCATGCCCGGCGTCTGCGCCGCGCCGTTGTCGCCGGGCGGCGCCTCGATGGCGTCGCGGGTGTCGAACAGCACGGTGCCGCCCTGCTTCATGTAGGCGTCGATCCGGTTGATGGCGTCCTGCGGCGGCTTTGGCGCGCCCGGCACCACCGGCCAGTAGATCAGCGGGAAGAACGCCAGTTCGTCGCGCGCGGGATCGACGCCGACGGGATCGCCGGCCTCCAGCGCGGTGCGCTGCGCCAGGAACAGCGTCAGCCCGGCCATGCCGGCCTTGACGATGGAATCGACGTCGGCATTGCCGGTGACGACATAGGCGAGGCGCGTCTGCGACACCGCCTTGATGGCGAACTCGTCGTTGCCTGATTGCGTTGCATTGCCTGGGCGCGCGTCGGCGAAGGCGCGATCGTGCCCGCTGCGAGGATCAGCGCCAGCAGAACGGCCGCCGTCGCCGTGCGCCGCCGCCACAGGCGCGGCGAGGCCCGCGCCGAGCATCGCGATCACGATCGCATCGAGCAGGAACAGCACCAGCGCCGACGACAGCAGGATGCCGCGCAGATCGCGCGGTTCGGCGTTGGTGTAGGTGGCGCGCTGCGCGCGCAGCGAGGCCGTATCGAGCGGCGCGATGCGGTCGGCCGCGGCCAGCGTGTTGACCGCGATCGGCCCGTCGGCCGGGCCATAGAAGCCCGGCGGATGATCCGCCGTGGCGCGGTCGCGATAATCCGCCGGCATCGGCTTGGCGGTCGAGGGCGGCGGTCCGAACGCGCCAAAGCCGTCGAGCGTGCGCAGCGGCGCCACGGTCTCGACATTGGTCGTCTCGCTGGCGACGCCCGCGCCGGGCTTCGAGGTGTAGCCGGACATGTCGACCATCCGCCGCAGCATCTCGACGAAGCTGCCGGACATCGGCAGGTCCGACCAGCGCGAGTCGGCGCCGACATGGAACAGGCTGACGATGCCCTTGCCGCGATGCTCGCCGGTCACCAGCGGCGTGCCGTCTTCCAGCGACGCCCAGGTCTTGGTGGCGAGCACCGCGTCCGGCTCGGCCAGCACCTGCCGGTTCACGGTGATGTCCTTCGGCACGGCGAGGCCCGCGAACGGACCGTCGGCGGCGAAGGAGGCCAGATGCTGCGGCTTCTCCCAGGTCAGGCTGCCGCCGAGGATGCGGCCGCCGCGGCGCAGCTTGACCGGCACCAGATCGTCGTCGGCCTGCGCCAGACGGGGACCGGCGAACCGCACCAGCACGCCGCCCTGTTCGATCCAGGCGTTCAGCCGCTCGCGGATTTCCGGCGACAGCGTGCCGACATCGGCCAGCACGATCATCGGCAGCCGCTGATCGAGGAATTGCGCGATCACCTGTTGCGGCGCGCCGCGGTCGCCGAGCCGCACGTCGGCGAACGGCGCCAGCGCGCGGGTCAGATAGAAGGTCGAGGCCAATAGCGGCTGGGCGGTGTCGCTGGTCGCACCGGTGACGACGCCGACCGCGCGCCGCCGCCATCGCTTGTCGAGCAGTTGCACCGCGCCGGCCGAGCGTTCGCCGGAGATTTCCAGCCGCGAGATGTCGTTGCGCAGTTCGACCGGCAGATCGAACGCCGCTTCGGTCTCGCGATCCTGCATGCCGAACGCGTAGCGCGCCTCGCCGATCGGCGCGCCCTTGGCGTCGATCGCGCGCACCACGCCGGCGGCAACGCCGGTGGTGGCGCGCAGCACCTTCACCGTCATCTTGGCCGCGGCATTTTCGGCGGCGACCAGCGCCTGCGTCGGGACCGCGCCGCCTTCGAACATCGTCAGCTTGCGATCGCCGATGGTCTTGGCGAGATTCTCGACGAATTCAGCTGCCGCGCCCGGTATCGACGCCGTCGGACAGCCAGGCGATCTCGGCATCGCCGGTCGCTCTTCAGGAAGCGGTCGAGCGCGGCCAGCGTGTCGACGCGATCGACCGACCAGGGTTTTGGCGAGATCTGGCGCAGCGCGACCCGCGCGGTGCCGGCCGGCATCAGCGTGATGTCGCGCGCGGTCTCGGACAGCGGAACCAGCGCGACGCCGCGGCGGTCGTTGTCCGCGTTGGCGATCAGTTCGTCCGCGGCCTTGACCCGCGTGTCCCAGCTTGCGGCGGCACTCCAGCCGTCGTCGAGCAGGATCACCAGCGGCGCATTGCTGCCGCCGACGCCGGTTTGCGGATTCCAGATCGGGCCTGCGGCGGCCAGGATGACGAGCGCAGCGGCGGCAAGCCGCAGCAGCGTCAGCCACCACGGCGTGCGCGACGGGGTTTCTTCCTTCGGGCGGATGTCGAACAACAGCCGCGTCGGCGGAAACTCGATCCGCCGCGGCCGCGGCGGCATCACGCGCAACAGCCACCACAGCACCGGCAGGCTCAGCAGGCCCAGCAGCAGCAGCGGTTGTGCGAAGGTGAGGGGGAGCCCCGCGATCATGCGCTGCGCCCCGCCTTGACGGTTGAGCCGCCCGGGCCGCCCTTGGCTGCCATCATGCCCGAATGCAGGAACAGCAGCAGTTCGGCGGCCGAACGGCTGGTGGTGTGGGTCGAGAACAGCCAGTCGAGCCGGTTGGTCTCGCTGCGGATCTCGTCGCGATGCAGGGCGACGCGCGCGACATAGTCGCTGGCCCAGCTCTCGGCGCGGCCGGCGGTGACGACGCCGAAGCCTTCCGGCTCGACGAATTCGACACGGCCGGAATAGGGAAAGGTTTCTTCGGCGGGATCGACGACCTGGATCAGCGTGCCATGCGCGCCGGAGGCCGACAGCCCCGCCAGCATCAGCCTGATCTCGCTCATCGGCGACCACAAATCGGACAGCACGACGATTTCGGCCAGCGCCGACGGCACGAAGGACGGCGGCAGGCTGGCGCGCGCCGCATCGTCATGCAGCATCGCCTGCGCCATCTTGTCGATCACGTTGCGGTTGGCGGTCGGGTTCATCAGGCCGGGAATGCCGACGCGTTCGCCGCCGGCCACCAGCAGCTCGGCCAGCGCGAACGTCACGATCAGCCCGCGCTCCAGCTTGGAGTCGCGCGCGCCCTTGCGAGGCGAACGCCATCGACAGCGAACGGTCGGGCCACAGCCACACGGTGTGGGCGGCCTCCCATTCCTGCTCGCGGACATAGAGATGATCGTCGCGCGCCGAGCGGCGCCAGTCGACGTTCTGCGACGGCTCGCCGGAGACGAAGCGGCGGTATTGCCAAAAGCTCTCGCCGGCGCCGGCGCGGCGCCTGCCATGCAGGCCATGGATGACGTTGGCGGCGATGCGGCGGGCTTCGAGCACGAGACGCGGCAGCGAAGCGGCGAGCGTTCGGCTTTCGCCATCGGCACGTCGGATTGCTAGAATCTCCCTGGTCTCGTGGCTGGTCTCTGCGGCCATCAACCGATCCGCGTCTTCAACTGCTTGATCACGTCGGGAATGGTGCGGCCTTCCGCGCGCGCCGAGAAGGTCAGCGCCATGCGGTGCTTGAGGACGGGTTCGGCGAGATCGAGCACGTCGTCGATCGAGGGCGCGAGGCGGCCGTCGAGCAGCGCGCGGGCGCGGACCGCCAGCATCAGCGACTGGCTGGCGCGCGGGCCGGGTCCCCAGGCGATCAGCTTGTCGCCGCCTTCCGGATCGGACGCGCGGCGCGCACCAGCGACAGGATCGCCTCGACCACGCTGTCGCCGACCGGCAGCCGCCGCACCAGCCGCTGCGCCGCGATCAGGATTTCCGCGTTCATCGACGCCTTGGCGAGCGTCTCTTCGGCGCCGGTGGTTTCGAACAGGATGCGGCGCTCGGCGTCGCGATCGGGATAATCGACGTCGATCTCCATCAGGAAGCGGTCGAGCTGCGCTTCGGGCAGCGGATAGGTGCCTTCCTGCTCCAGCGGGTTTTGCGTCGCGAGCACGTGGAACGGCTTTGGCAGGTCGTGCCGCGCGCCTGCAACCGTGATGTGCTGTTCCTGCATGGCTTGCAGCAGCGCCGATTGGGTGCGCGGGCTGGCGCGGTTGATTTCGTCGGCCATCAGCAGCTGCGCGAACACCGGGCCGGCGATGAAGCGGAACGAGCGCTTGCCGGAATTGCTTTCGTCCAGCACTTCGGCGCCCAGAATGTCCGACGGCATCAGGTCCGGCGTGAACTGGATGCGCTTGGCGTCGAGCCCGAGCGTGATGCCGAGCGTTTCGACCAGCTTGGTCTTGGCGAGGCCGGGAACGCCGATCAGCAGCGCATGGCCGCCGGACAGGATCGTCACCAGCGTGTTTTCGATCACCCGGTCCTGGCCGAAGATGACGGTGGAGATCGCTTCCTTGGCGGCGCGAATCTGGCCGGCGACCTGTTCGGCCGAACGGACGATCGCGTCCTCGAGTTTCTCGACACCGTCTGCGCTCGCCATCTGATTCTCCTTGACCGCTTCATGACGCCGCCGGTTGCGTCGTCATGCCAAGATCCTCGTGCTAAACCTGCCTCATGCTAAACTTGTGCAAAGGCCATGTATTCGTTGAATTAAACTATCCCCACATTATCGGCATTTCGGGGTATGAACGGCATCACGATATGGCGACTTGATCCGCAATAATACGGGCCAGATCGTCAGAAACACATACCGCAAGACGTGCACCAATCGTGCCAGATCGAGGCGATGAGAGTCAGGGCAAACAATGGCGAAGCAAGGGCAAACCAGCAGCCAGGGTCTCGAAGGACTAACCGTCGCAGCACGGGAGGCTTCGAACGCCGCGCCGGCCGGAAAAGGTCTGCCTCCGGTCCATCTGTGGAATCCGCCGTTCTGCGGCGACCTCGACATGCGAATCGCCGGCGACGGTACGTGGTTCTACTTGGGCACGCCCATCGGGCGGCCGGCGCTGGTGCGGCTGTTCTCGACCATCCTCAAGCGCGAGGACGGCAAGCACTTTCTCGTGACCCCGGTCGAGAAGGTCGGCATACGCGTCGACGACGCGCCGTTCCTGGCGGTCGAGATGCAGAAGGAAGAGGACGGCGAACGCGGCCGGCTCTTGCGCTTTCGCACCAATGTCGACGACTGGGTGCCATGCGATGCCGAACACCGCCTGCGATTTGCGATGGCCGCCGATGGCGGGCTGACGCCCTATCTTCACGTCCGCGCCGATCTGTGGGCAAAGGTGACGCGCGCGCTCTATTACGATCTGGTTGACATGGGCGAAGAGCGGGTGGTCGATGGCCAGCCGATGTTCGGCGTCGAATCCGGCGGCGAGTTCCTTGCGATGGCGGACGCGAAGCAGGTGAGGGACGCGGTTTGAACGAGCCGATACTGAAAAAGATGCAGGCGGCTCCGATCAGCGCGGCGCAGTTTTTCGCGCGCAGCCAGTCGCGGCTGAATTTCGACGTGCCGCCCGGCCTGGTCGATCCGAACATCATTCCGAGAACCGGCGATTCCGGCAACGACCGCATGCTGGAGATCGTGGCGCAGGAGCAGCCGGTGCGGCCGGCGGCGGTGCTGATCCCGGTGGTCGATCACCCCGAGCCGACCGTGTTGCTGACGCAGCGCTCGCCGCATCTGTCGAGCCATGCCGGCCAGATCTCCTTTCCCGGCGGCAAGATCGACGCGACCGATGCCTCGCCGCTCGACGCCGCCTTGCGCGAGGCGGAGGAGGAAGTCGGCCTCAAGCGCGACTTCATCGAGCCGATCGGCTATCTCGATCTCTACGGCACCGCCTTCGGGTTTCGCATCCTGCCGACGGTGGCGCGGGTCAAGCCCGGCTTCGAGCTGACGATCAACGAGGGCGAGGTGGTCGACGCCTTCGAGGTGCCGCTGGCGTTCCTGATGAATCCGGAGAACCACCAGATCCATTCCAAGGAATTTCGCGGCATGGAGCGCTCCTATTACGCCATGCCGTTCGCCGAGCGTTACATCTGGGGCGCAACGGCGGGCATCCTGCGCGTGCTCTATGAGCGGATCTATCTCGCATGATCCGTCCGGTGCTGACCGAAATCGGAATTTTCCTGATCCCGTTCGCGGCCTATGCGGTGTTCCTGATCGCGACGCGTTCCGGCGTGCTGGTGTCGTCCTCCTGGCCGGCGCATCTCGTCGCCAAGCTGGTGCTGGGATCGCTGCTGCTGGTCATCATCAGCTTCGTCCTGCTCGCGCAATTCTCCGGCGCGCCGCCGAATTCGACCTACATCCCGGCCCATCTCGAAAACGGCAAGCTGGTCGACGGGGTCGAGAAATGAGCGAGGCGCGCGTGCTGTCGGACGCGCCCTGGCTCAGGTCCGGTCCGGCCGCGCGCGTGCTCGCGCTGCTCAACGGCGATGGCGAGGAAGCCCGCGTGATCGGCGGCGCCGTGCGCAATGCGCTGCTGAAGATTCCCCTCGGCGACATCGACATCGCGACCACGGCGCTGCCCGACGAGGTCGTTCGCCGCGCCAAGGCAGCCGGCATCAAATGCGTGCCGACCGGCATCGACCACGGCACGGTCACGCTGGTCGTCGAATCGCACCCGTTCGAGGTCACGACCCTGCGCGAGGATACCGAGACCTTCGGCCGCAAGGCCAAGGTGGCGTTCGGCCGCGACTGGGTGCGCGATGCGGAGCGGCGCGACTTCACCATCAACGGACTGTCGGTCGATGCCGGCGGCGTCGTGCACGACCATGTCGGCGGGCTCGCCGATATCGAAGCTCGGCGCGTGCGCTTCATCGGCGACGCCGGCCAGCGCATCGCCGAGGATTATCTGCGCATCCTGCGCTTCTTCCGCATGCATGCCGCCTACGGCGCGGACGAGCCCGACCGCGCCGGATATCTCGCCTGCATCGCCGGGCGCGCCGGACTTGTCGAGCCTGTCCGCCGAACGCTTGCGCATGGAAATGCTGAAGCTGCTGGTCGCCGAGCGCGCCGCGGTTTCGGTGCAGGCGATGGCGGATGCCGGATTGCTGCAGTCGATCATCGGCGGCGTCGCCTATACCGGCCCGTTCGCGGCGATGATCGCGGTCGAACGTGCGCTGATGCTGCCGCCAAACGCGGTGCGGCGGCTTGCTGCGCTCGCCGTCGCCGTTACCGAGGACGCCAAGCGCATCTCGGCGCGGCTTCGGCTTTCCAATGCGGAAACCAAGGCGCTGGACTCGATGGGCCATCGCTGGTGGCGGCTTGCCGGCAAGGACGAGGCACGGGCGCGACAGCTTCTCTATCGTCTTGGCGAGGATCCCTATCGCGACCGGCTGATGCTGGCATGGGCGCGGGCAGGGGGCGCCGGCAACGGCGCCGCCCACTGGCAAGACCTCGCAACCTTGCCGCAGCGCTGGAGCGCGCCGAAATTTCCGCTGAAGGCGGCCGATTTCATTTCGCGCGGCATTGCCGAGGGGCCTGCGCTCGGTCACGTGCTGACGCTGGCGGAAGACGCCTGGATGGCCGCGGATTTTCCGCTCGAACCATCGGCGCTGGCCGCGATCGCCGATCAGACCGTCGCCCGTTTCGCCCGCGATCACCGGCTGTGAACCTGCTTTCCGGCTTTGCCGACATCTCGCTGCTGCAGCTCCTGCTGGTGGCGGCGGTCGCGCTGTTTGCTTCGGTGATCGGCGGACTCGCCGGATACGGCACCGGCGCGCTGATGCCGCTGGTGCTGGTGCCGCTGATCGGCGCCGAACCCGTGGTGCCGATCATCGCGATCTCCTCGATCTTCACCAATCTCAGCCGCTTCGTCGCCTATGTCCGCTATGCGGATCGCCGCAAGGCGCTGATCGTGATCGCGGCGGCGGTGTTGACCACGGCGCTCGGCGCCTACGGCTATACGCGGCTGACCAGCGCCGGTGCGGCGCTGGTGATCGGCAGCATGCTGATCCTGAGCGTGCCGCTGCGGCGGGCGTTGCGTCATCACGATGTCCGGATCGGCGATGCCGGTCTGGCCGCGGGCGCGGTCGGTTACGGCGTGGTGGTCGGCGGCACGTCGGGCTCCGGCGTGATCCTGCTGTCGCTGTTGATGGCGGCGGGGCTCGAGGGCGCGGCCGTCATCGCCACCGACGCCGTGATTTCGCTCGCGACCAGCGTGGTCAAGATTTCGGTGTTCGGCATGGCCGGCGTCGTCAACGCGCAGGTGCTGGCGTTCGCCGTGCTGATCGGCGGCATCTCGATCCCCGGCGCGTTCCTCGCCAAAGCCTTCGTGGAGCGGATGCCGGTGCGCATTCACACCGCGATCCTCGATGCCGCCGTGATCACCGGCGGCGTGGTCATGATCATCGGCGGCGCTGCGGCACTGATTTCGAGCGCAGGCCGGGTTCCCATCCTACTTTGCATGGGGTTGTTTTACAGATTTTTGTCCGGAGGCGGTCAGCAGCTCGGTCAGCGAGCGGATGATGCGGTCGGGCTTCACGCTGGAGCCCGCGGGCAGGCCGTCGCCATGCACGTCGATCCAGATCGCGAAAATGCCGAGCCGCTGCGGCGCCACCACTTCCCATTCCAGATTGTCGCCGATCATCCAGGTCTCGGAGGCGGTGACGCCCAGTGCCTGCATGGCGTGCAGATAGGCGCGCTCTTCCGGCTTGCCAAAACCGTGCTCGCCCTCGATCTGGATGTGGTCGAAACGATCCGACAGCGCGAAGCGTTCGATCTTGGCGCGCTGGGAGCCGGCGGCGCCGTTGGTCACCAGCGCCAGCTTGACGCCGCGCGCCTTCAATTCGTCGATCGCGTCATGCGCGCCGGGGAAGACGAACATTTCCTCTTCGCGGTAAGCCGTGAAGCGGTTGGCGAGCCGGACCGCGAGATCCTCCGGCAGCGCGTGGCCGTCAGCGGCCAGCGCGGCAAATCCGCCTGTCGACGGTCAAGCGCCGCGCCTCGTCCAGCTTCAGCCGCCATTCGGCGCCGGCGATCGACCAGAATTTGCGCGCCGAAGTCCAGCACCGCGGCGGCGACCTGCTGCGAGGTGAACGGCCCGAACTCGGCGGCGAATTCCGCGGCGACGTTGTGCCAGGCGATCTCGGGACGGCCATAGGCCGACAGGATGGTGTCATCCATGTCGATCAGCATGGCACGGGGCAGGTGGGTCATCGTTTCGCGGCCATTTCGCTTTCAGCGTCGTCGGCCAGCGAACATTCGCGGCCGATCCGCCGCGAATATCAGATACTTCGCATCGGGTCCAATGCCCCGAAGGGCGTCGCCGGGCCGCGGATGCGGGGCGACGCCGAACTTCGCTCAGGACTTCTTCTTCTTGCCGTCGTCCTCGTCTTCTTCCTCTTCGTCGTCCTCGTCTTCGTCGTCCTCATCATCCTCGTCGTCATCCGGATCGTGTTCGGCGCTTTCGAGCACGGCAATTGGCAGCGTCTCGCGGAAGAGATCGCCCTCATTGCCCATCCAGACGCACACCACCTTGCCGTCGTTCACCTCCGCGACGCAAAGCGGATGGCCGCCCGACTTCAGAATGACGACGTCCCCAGGCTTCAAATCCATAATCAGCTCCTTCAGTACATGACACCGGTCCCACCCTAGCGACCGGTCATGACAGCTGATCATGCGATCATGGCCACTTTACCTGCGGTGGCATCGACGAGAGGATCGAATCCACATTGCCGCCGGTTTTCAGCCCGAAGATTGTGCCGCGGTCGTACAGCAGGTTGAATTCGACATAGCGCCCGCGCCGGATCAGTTGCTCCTCGCGGTCGGCGTCGTTCCAGGGAAGCGCAAAATTGCGCCGGACCAGTTCGGGATAGATTTTCAGGAAGGCGCGGCCGACGTCCTGGGTGAAGGCGAGGTCGGCGTCCCAGTCGCCGGAATCGTGCCAGTCGTAGAAGATGCCGCCGATGCCGCGCGCTTCCTTGCGATGCGGCAGGTAGAAATATTCGTCGCACCATTTTTTGTATTTGTCGTAGTCGGCGACGCCGTTCGGCTCCGTCGCAGGCCTCCTTCATCGCCTGATGGAAGGCCAGCGTGTCCGGGTCTTCCTGGGTGCGCCGCCGGTCCAGCACCGGCGTCAGATCGGCGCCGCCGCCGAACCACGCCTTGGTGGTGACGACGAAGCGGGTGTTCATGTGCACCGCCGGCACGTGCGGATTGCGCAGATGCGCGATCAGCGAAATGCCCGACGCCCAGAACCGGGGATCATCGGCCGCGCCCGGGATCTGCGCCCGGAATTCGGGCGCGAACTCGCCATGCACGGTGGAGCAGTGCACGCCGACCTTCTCGAACAGCCGCCCGCGCATCATCGACATCACGCCGCCGCCGCCGGGCTTGCCGGTGTGGTCGGTGCGCTCCCACGGCGTGCGCACGAAGCGCCCGGCCTCGCCGGGATAGAGCGTTGCCGGCGCATCGTCCTCCAGCCGCTCGAACGCCGCGCAGATGTCGTTGCGCAGGGTTTCGAACCAGGCTCGCGCGCGCGTCTTGCGGTCGTCGATGAGGGATACGTCCATGCGGCTCCAATGTCCGGCGAGGTTACCCCTGCGGCCCGAAATACGTGCAGCTCTCGTTGCAACTGTCCCTGAAAACGCTGACGCGGGTGATCTTGCCGGCGTGCTGAACCCGCTCCCAGATGAACCGCGAGATGTTTTCCAGCGTCGGCGTGCCCAGCGCCTCGACCTTGTTGAGCAGCTTGTGGTCGAGCGTCTTGCGGACCTCTTCCATGCTGCGCTCGAGCAGGCCGAGATCGAGCACCATGCCGGTTTGCGGATCGGGCGTGCCGCGCACGCTCACCTCGGCGCGAAACGAGTGGCCGTGAATTTCCTCGCTGGCCGCGCCGAAGGTCGTCCCCTTCAGCGAATGCGCGGCCTCGAAGCGAAATGATTTCGTCAGTTCCCACATCTCTGAATTCTGGTTCCTGTTATCTGATACCGAGTGTCTTGTGCGTCTGCAGGCTGAGCCGCCATTGCGGATGGCGCAGGCAGTAGTCGACCGTGCGCGCGGTGTTTTCGATCACGTCGGGCCCGTCCATCGGCTGCAGCGAAAACCGTTCGAAATCGAGCCCCGCAAAATCTTCCGGCGCCGCTCCGGCCTGCGGATAGACCAGCTTCAATTCATGGCCGCGGCGCACCACGAGCGTCGGCGCCGGCTTTCGGGCTGACGCAGACCCAGTCCATCCCGGCGGGCGGTTCGATCGTGCCGTTGGTCTCGATGCCGATGGCAAAGCCGCGCGCATGCAGCGCGTCGATGAAGGGGGCATCGACCTGCAGCAGCGGCTCGCCGCCGGTCAGCACCACATAGCGGTTGGTATGATCGCCGGTCCATTGCGCCGGCGATGATTTCGGCGAGTTCGTCGGCCGTGGCGTAGCGGCCGCCCAGCGTGCCGTCGGTGCCGACAAAGTCGGTATCGCAGAACTGGCAGGTGGCGGTGGCGCGATCCTGTTCGCGGCCGCTCCAGAGGTTGCAGCCGGAAAAACGGCAAAACACCGCCGCGCGGCCGGCATGCGCGCCTTCGCCCTGCAAGGTCAGGAATATCTCTTTGACCGCGTAGCTCACACTCTTCTCCTATGGAACCGGTCTCGCCTGCGACCGGACGGTCCGTCTGCCGCAGCGCCTCGCCCAATGCCATGGCCGCCGCCATCGCCACATTGAGCGAGCGCAAACCCGGCCTGATCGGGATCGCCAGCCGGGCGTCCGCCGCGGCGGCGACCTCGTCGGTCACCCCTGCGGATTCCCGCCCGAACAGCAGGATGTCGTCCGCCGGTAGCGGAAATCCAGATAGGAACCGGCCGCCTTGGTCGTGAACAGCACCAGCCGGAAACCCGCCTCGTTACGCCATTGCTCGAATTTTGACCATGAGTCGTGGCGGGTCAGGGCGACATGGTCGAGGTAGTCCATTCCCGCCCGGCGGAAATGCCGGTCCGAGATCGGAAAGCCGGCCGGCTCGATGATATGGGCGGCCGCGCCCAGGCACGCGCACAGGCGCAGAATTGTTCCGGTGTTCTGGGGGATGTCGGGCTGGAAGAGGGCGATGTGCATGGTGTCGAGGCTTCGGAAGCACGGGTGAATGTATTGAATAAATCACGGCCGGGCGCGGATTTAGTGCATTGCACGTTTGCGAGCCGATAGCGGGCTTGCGCTCTCCCGGCAAGGGTGCCAATAGAACGATTCTGGACTGCTTGTTCCGCCGGGATTTGGGGGAGGAACAGTGGTTTTTCTGCCGCCGCGGGGGCCGCGGGCGCCGGCAGCCTCTTCAGGTCGCGTTCTCAGCGTGTCCGGGGCGGTTCCGCCGGCTGCAGACAAGAAAGGGCTTGGAATCGTGACGACAGCGTCTTCGGCGGACCATCCGACACGCCGTGATTTCCTCTATGTTGCAACGGGAGCCGTCGCCGCCGTAGGCGCGGCCGCCACGGTGTGGCCGCTGGTTTCCCAGATGAATCCGGACGCCTCGACGATCGCGGCCGGTGCGCCGATCGAGGTCGACCTGACGCCGATCGCCGAGGGACAGGACGTCAAGGTGTTCTGGCGCGGCAAGCCGATCTACATCAGCCACCGCACCAAGAAGCAGATCGAAGCGGCCCAGAACGTTCCGGTCGCAAGCCTGCCCGATCCGCAGCCCGACTCGGCGCGCGTCAAGGCGGGCCATGACCAGTGGCTGGTCGTGGTCGGCATCTGCACCCATCTCGGCTGTATCCCGATCGCCCATGAGGGCGCTTACGACGGCTTCTTCTGCCCCTGCCACGGCTCGGTCTACGACACCTCGGGCCGCATCCGTCAGGGACCCGCGCCGAGCAACCTGCCGGTGCCGCCCTACACATTCGTTTCCGACACCAAAATCCAGATCGGCTAACGGCCCGGACGCCAGTCCGGGACCCCTTAATCCGTCGCGTCGTTTTACTTCCTCAGGATCGCATCAATGAGCGGACCATCCGATTTTCAGCCGACCAATCCCGCCTTGAAGTGGATCGAACGGCGCCTCCCGATTATGGGACTCATGCACTCCTCGTTCGTGGCGTATCCGACGCCGCGTAACCTGAACTACTGGTGGACCTTCGGCGCCATCCTTTCGATGATGCTGGGCGTGCAGATCCTGACCGGCGTGATCCTGGCGATGCACTACACGCCGCACGCCGACCTCGCCTTCAAGTCGGTCGAACTGATCGTCCGCGACGTCAATTACGGCTGGCTGCTGCGCAACATCCACGCCTGCGGCGCCTCGATGTTCTTCCTCGCCGTCTACATCCACATGTTCCGCGGCCTCTATTACGGGTCGTACAAGGAGCCGCGCGAAGTGCTGTGGATCCTCGGCGTCATCATCTACCTCCTGATGATGGCGACCGGCTTCATGGGCTACGTGCTGCCGTGGGGCCAGATGAGCTTCTGGGGCGCCACCGTCATCACCAATCTGTTCTCGGCCGTGCCCTATTTCGGCGAGAGCATCGTGACGCTGCTGTGGGGCGGCTTTTCCGTCGGCAATCCGACGCTGAACCGCTTCTTCTCGCTGCACTATCTGCTGCCGTTCGTGATCGCCGGCGTCGTCGTGCTGCACGTCTGGGCGCTGCATGTCGCGGGCCAGAACAATCCGGCCGGCGTCGAGGCGAAGACCGAAAAGGACACCGTGCCTTTCACGCCTTATGCGACGATCAAGGATGCGTTCGGCGTCTCCTGCTTCATGCTGTTCTTTGCCTGGTTCATCTTCTACATGCCGAACTATCTCGGCGACCCCGAGAACTACATCCCGGCCAATCCCGCCGTGACGCCGCCGCACATCGTGCCGGAATGGTATTACCTGCCGTTCTACGCGATCCTGCGCTCGATCCCGAACAAGCTCGCCGGCGTCATCGGGATGTTCGGCGCGATCATCATCCTGGCGTTCCTGCCCTGGCTCGACAGCGCCCGGACGCGTTCGTCGAAATATCGTCCGCTGGCGAAGCAGTTCTTCTGGATGTTCGTCGTGGTCTGCATCGGCCTCGGCTATCTCGGCGCCCAGCCGCCGGAAGGCATCTATGTGATCGTCGGCCGCATCCTGACCTTCCTCTACTTCGCCTACTTCCTGATCCTGCTGCCGCTGCTCTCCCGGATCGAGAAGCCGCGTCCGGTGCCGAATTCGATCGCCGACGACGTGCTGGCCAAATCCGGCGGCAAGCGCGCGACCATGGCTTCGGCGGTGATTGCGCTGCTGGTTGCGGGCGGCTTGTTCGCCGGCAGCATGCAGGACGCGCGCGCCGAGGATCACGGCGTTTCGCCGCCCGGACAGAAGTGGTCGTTCTCCGGCCCGTTCGGCAAGTTCGATCGCGGCGCCCTGCAGCGCGGCCTGAAGGTCTACAAGGAAGTCTGCTCGGCCTGCCACGGCCTGTCCTATGTCGCGTTCCGCAACCTCGCCGATGCCGGCGGTCCCGGCTATTCGGTGGCGCAGGCTGCGGCGTTCGCCTCCGATTACAAGGTCAAGGACGGCCCGAACGACGCCGGCGAGATGTTCGAACGGCCGGGCCGGCCGGCCGACTATTTCCCGTCGCCGTTCCCGAACGAGCAGGCGGCGCGTGCGGCCAATGGCGGTGCTGCTCCGCCCGACCTGTCGCTGATCACGAAGGCGCGCAGCTACGGTCGCGGCTTCCCGAGGTTCCTGATCGACTTCTTCACCCAGTATCAGGAGCAGGGCCCGGACTACGTCGATGCGATGCTGCAGGGCTATGAGGACAAGCCGCCGGCCGGCTTCAACCTGCCGGACGGCTCCTACTACAACAGGTATTTCCCCGGCCACGCCATCAAGATGCCGAAGCCGCTGAGCGACGGCCAGGTCACCTATGACGACGGTTCGCCGGCCACGGTCGCGCAATACGCCAAGGACGTCACCACGTTCCTGATGTGGACGGCGGAGCCGCATATGGAAGCGCGCAAGGCGCTCGGCCTGCAGGTGTTCGTGTTCCTGATCCTGCTCACCGTGCTGCTGTACTTCACCAAGAAGAAGGTCTGGGCCAACGCCCACTGATCACCGCCTTCATCGCGAATTCGGAAAAGCCCCTGCGGGGGCTTTTTTGTTGGCTCGTCATTGCGAGCGCAGCGACATGACCGCGAGCTTGGCGAATGCGGAGCGATTGCTTTCTCACTGGCAATGACGGCGATCGCGATTGCTTCCTGCGGAGCGGCCAAAATGGCCGCCAATCAGCCAGAAACCATTCGGAGGAACCTCATGGGTACCAGCATCACTTTCAAGCGGCCGGACGGCAAGGATGCCGGCCGGCTATCTCGCCAACGCCGCGCGCGGCAATGCGCCGGGCGTGGTCGTGATCCAGGAATGGTGGGGCCTGCAGGACCAGATCAAGGGCCTGTGCGACCGCTTCGCGGTGGCGGGCTTCGACGCGCTGGCGCCCGATCTCTACAAGGGCACGGTGGTGCCGTATCACGACACGGATGCGGCCGGCAAAGAGATGAACTCGCTGGATTTCATGGACGCCACCACGCAGACCGTGCGCGGCGCCGCGCAATATCTGTCGCGCAACGGCGCCAAGGTCGGCCTGACCGGCTTCTGCCTCGGCGGCGCGGTGACCATCATCGGCGCCACCAAAATTCCGGAGCTCGCGGCCGGCGTGGTGTTCTACGGCATTCCGCCGGAGCAGGCGGCCAAGCCCGCGGACGTGAAAATCCCGCTGCAGGCGCATTTCGCCAACAAGGACGACTGGTGCACGCCGCAGGTGGTCGACGCGTTCGAGCAGGGCATGAAGGCCGCCGGCAAGTCGCTCGAACTGTTTCGCTATGACGCCGAGCACGCCTTCGTCAACGAGCAGCGGCAATCGGTGCATGACCGGCAGGCCGCCGAACTGGCCTGGGGCAGGGCGACGGAATTCTTCAAGAAGCATCTCGGCTGAAGATGCCGATCGTAGACGAGGCGATGGTGGGGAGACGATGAAAATCTTTTGTACGGGCGCGTCGGGCTATATCGGCGGATCGGTGGCGGCGCATCTCATCGCCGCCGGACATCAGGTGAGCGGCCTGGTTCGCTCGCCCGAAAAGGCCGAGGCGGTTCGCGCGCGGGGCATCGAGCCCGTGCTGGGCACGCTCGACGACGGAGAAATTCTGGCGCAGGCGGCGCGGGCCGCCGACATCGTCGTCAATGCGGCGAGCGCCGATCACAAGGGCGCCGTCGTCGCGCTGCTTGATGCGCTTGCCGGCAGCGGCAAGCCGTTCGTCCACACATCGGGCTCGAGCATCGTCGGCACGCGCGCCAAAGGCGAGCGGTCGGATGCGGTCTTCGACGAAGACACGCCGATCACGCCGTCGCCCGCGCGCGCGGCGCGGGTCGCGCTGAACGAGTTCATTCTCTCCTACCGCGACAAGGGCTGCCGTCCCGTCATCGTCTGCCCGAGCCTGATCTACGGCGCAGGCCTTGGCGCCAATCCGGACAGCGTGCAGGTGCCGCTGCTGATCAAGCTCGCCAAAAAGCGCGGCAACGCGGCGCATGCCGGACCCGGCGAGAACGTCTGGTCGAACGTGCATATCGACGATCTCGTGACGCTCTACGCGCTTGCGATCGAGAAGGCGCCGGCCGGCGGCTTCTATTTCGCCGAGAACGGCGAGAATTCGATGCGCGAAGCCTGCGAGGCGATCAACCGCATGCTGGGTTTTGCCGGACCGCCGACGGCGATGTCGATGGCGGAGGCCGCCGCCGAATGGAGCGAGGGCACGACGGAGGACACGATGGCCTCCAACAGCCGGGTGCGCGCCAAGCGCGCGCGGCAGCTCGGCTGGAAGCCGAACGCGCGCGGACTGATCGAGGAGATCGAGCAGGGGTGTTATCGGGAGTAGCGCCGCAAACACGCCGTCGTCCCGGCGAACGCCGGGACCCATACGCCGCGGCAATTGTTGTGAAGCAGGATCGCAGACGTCATCGCCAAATAACTGCGCCCTGTGGTTATGGGTCCCGGCGTTCGCCGGGACGACGTTGTGATCAGGCGCCAGCTAGCCCTTCACCCCGTCCCACCACGCGCACGTCCCCGACATCAGCTTGTAATTCCCCTCCATCACCTGCACCGGCGCGCGCAGTCCTGACGCCGCCGCGCGCATCCGCATCTCGCGGGCGACGACGCGGTCTTCCGGCGGCAGCCAGACGCGCTCGTGGCCCCACAGGCTCGGGCCGTCATGCATTTCGACCGGCTGCCATGTCGCGGGATCGATCTCGCGGCCGCCCCAGCCGCATTCGATCATGAAGGACGACGGCGTCTTGGCGTAGAACGAGGTCATGAAATCGTTGGTGTGGCGGCCGAGCGTGACGCCGACGCGGTCCTCCTCGCGTCATGCGCGATGTCGTAGCACTGGCCGACATCGTCGAGCGAGAACAGCTCCACCATCAGATGATGCATGCCGTTCTTGCCGGTCTCGATCAGCGCGAGGCTGTGATGCCGCGCATTGACGTGGAAGAAATAGGCGCGGAACGGTTTTGTGATGTAGTCGGACAGCCCGAAGCCGAGCACGTCGACATAGAACGCCATCACGGGCTCGATGTTCTCGACCGTCAGCACGGCGTGCCCGAGCCCGAGCGGGCCGGTGCGGAAGCCCGAGATCGATCGTCCCGGCGCGAACGGCGTGTCGTCGATCTCGGCGCCGTAAAACGCTTCCAGCCGGTTGCCGGCCGGATCCTGAAACGAGATCAGGCTGCGGACGCGCCGGGCGTCGGCCAGCGTCTGCGGCTCGGCGGTGACAGCGACGCCGGCCTTTTCCAGCCGCGCCGCCAGCGCATCCAGCGCCGCGCCGTCGGCGACCTCCCAGCCGAAGAAGCGCGTGCCGTTGCCCAGCGCGCGGTCGATCACGATGCGCTGCTTGCGGTCGTCCATCCGGAACGCCAGCAGCGAATTGCCGCGCTCGACCGCCTGCAGCCCGACCAGTCCGGTCCCGAACTGCCGCCAGTCCTCGAGGTTGTCGGCTCCGAAGCCGGCATATCCCAGACCCAGCACTGCCATCGCCTGCCTCCTTCAATTGCAATCTTCGCGCATTGGAAGCGCCGCTGCTTGCTCAAATCCTACGCAGGTTTTCCGCTTTCCGACACCCCGGGAAACGGCCCGGACGGGGGCATCCCGGCCGGTCCGCTCCCTTGACATCATCGGCGGCGGATGGTGTTTAGGCGCCCATGAACACCGTCAGCAGCCCATCCCGTCTTTGGTGGCGCACCTCTTAAAGAGGTGGCCGGTGCGATTTCATTTTTTCAATCGTCGAAGGTCGCCATCGCAGTGCGACGGTTTGTTATTTGCCCTTCGTTTGTCCTGTGTGGCGCTCCCTGGCGAAGTTTCGTAAGAGGATCACATGAACAGGACAGCCTTCTCCCTGCCCGAACAGAGCGAATACCGCACCAGCGGCGGCCTCGCGATTTCGCGCGCCGTCGAGCAGTTCACCGGCGACGCCAAGCGGCTCGACGATCTGATCGAGCTGCTCGACCGCCGCCGCGGCGTGGTGCTGTCCTCGGGCACCACGGTGCCGGGCCGCTACGAGAGTTTCGACCTCGGCTTTGCCGATCCGCCGCTGGTGCTGGAAACCGCCGGCTCCAATTTTTCGCTTTCGGCGCTGAATGCGCGCGGCGAGGTGCTGATCGCGTTCCTCGGCGACGTGCTGCGCGAGCCCTGCGTCGTCATCTCCGAAAAAAGCCCGACGCGGCTGGCCGGCCACATCATCCGCGGCGCCGCGCCGGTCGAGGAAGACCAGCGCACCCGCCGCGCCAGCGTGATGTCGCTGGTGCGCGATCTCGTCGCCGCCCTTGTCCGCCAATGACGATCCGCTGCTCGGCCTGTTCGGCGCCTTCGCCTACGACCTCGTGTTCCAGATCGAGGACCTCGTGCAGAAGCGCGCGCGCGAGAGCGACCAGCGCGACATCGTGCTGTATGTGCCGGATCGCCTGCTGGCCTATGACCGCGCCACCGGCCGCGGCGTGGTGCTGAGCTACGATTTTTCCTGGAAGGGAAAATCCACCAAGGGCCTGCCGCGCGACACCGCCGAGAGCGTCTACGCCAAGACGCCGCGGCAGGGCTTTGCCGATCACGGGCCCGGCGAATATCAGGCCACCGTCGAGGTCGCGCGCGCGGCGTTCGCGCGCGGCGATCTGTTCGAGGCGGTGCCCGGGCAGTTGTTCGCCGAGCCCTGCGAGCGTTCGCCGGCCGAAGTGTTCCAGCGGCTGTGCCGCATCAACCCGTCGCCCTATGGCGCGCTGATGAATCTCGGCGACGGCGAATTTCTGGTGTCGGCCTCGCCGGAAATGTTCGTGCGCTCCGACGGCCGGCGGGTCGAGACCTGCCCGATCTCGGGCACGATCGCGCGCGGCGTCGATGCGATCGGCGACGCCGAGCAGATCAGGCAATTGCTGAACTCGGAGAAGGACGAGTTCGAACTCAACATGTGCACCGACGTCGACCGCAACGACAAGGCGCGCGTCTGCGTGCCCGGCACGATCAAGGTGCTGGCGCGGCGGCAGATCGAGACCTATTCAAAGCTGTTCCACACCGTCGACCACGTCGAAGGCATGCTGCGGCCGGGCTTCGATGCGCTCGACGCCTTCCTGACCCACGCCTGGGCGGTCACCGTGACCGGCGCGCCGAAATTGTGGGCGATGCAGTTCGTCGAGGACAATGAGCGCTCGTCGCGGCGCTGGTATGCCGGCGCGATCGGCGCGGTGAATTTCGACGGCAGCATCAATACCGGGCTGACCATCCGCACCATCCGCATGAAGGATGGCCTGGCCGAAGTGCGCGTCGGCGCCACCTGTCTGTTCGACTCGGATCCCGCCGCGGAAGACCGCGAATGCCAGGTCAAGGCGGCGGCGCTGTTCCAGGCGCTGCGCGGCGATGCGCCAAAGCCGCTGTCGGCGTTTGCGCCCGATGCCACCGGCTCCGGCCGCAAGGTGCTGCTGATCGATCACGACGACAGCTTTGTGCACATGCTGGCGGATTATTTCCGCCAGGTCGGCGCCAGCGTCACCGTGGTACGGCACGTGCATGCGCAGGAGATGCTGAAGAAGAACTGGGATCTGCTGGTGCTGTCGCCGGGCCCGGGCCGGCCGGAGGATTTTGCGATTTCGAAAACCATCGCCACCGCGCTCGACGAAGAAGCTGCCGATCTTCGGCGTCTGCCTCGGCGTGCAGGCGATCGGCGAATATTTCGGCGGCCAGCTCGGCCAGCTCACCCAGCCCGCGCATGGCCGGCCGTCGCGGGTTCAGGTGCGCGGCGGGCGGCTGATGCAGAACCTGCCGAACGAGATCGTGATCGGCCGCTATCATTCGCTCTATGTCGAGCGCGACAGCGTGCCCGAAGTTCTCGACGTCACCGCGACCACCGAGGACGGCGTCGCGATGGCGATCGAACACAAGACCCTGCCGGTCGGCGGCGTGCAGTTTCACCCGGAATCGCTGATGTCGCTCGGCGGCGAGGTCGGGCTGCGCATCGTCGAGAATGCGTTTCGGCTGAACGTCGCCATGTCAATTGAAGGATTGCGAGATACCAATGACATTCGATCACGACCTGAAGGCCACCGTCCGCACCATTCCGGACTACCCGAAGAAGGGCATCCTGTTCCGCGACATCACGACGTTGCTCGGCGACGCGCGCGCGTTCCGCCGCGCGGTCGACGAACTGGTGCAGCCCTGGGCCGGATTGAAGATCGACAAGGTCGCCGGCATCGAGGCGCGCGGCTTCATTCTCGGCGGCGCGGTGGCGCATCAGGTCTCCGCCGGCTTCGTGCCGATCCGCAAGAAGGGCAAGCTGCCGCACACCACGGTGCGCATCGCCTATTCGCTGGAATACGGCCTCGATGAAATGGAAATGCATGTCGACGCGATCCAGCCCGGCGAGCGCGTGATCCTGGTCGACGATCTCATCGCCACCGGCGGCACCGCGGAGGGCGCGGTGAAACTGCTGCGCCAGATCGGCGCCAACGTGGTCGCCGCCTGTTTCATCATCGACCTGCCGGATCTCGGCGGCGCCGACAAACTGCGCGCGATGGACGTGCCGGTGCGCACGCTGATGACGTTCGAGGGGCATTGAGGTTGCCTTCGCCCTGAACTCTCCCCACGTCGTCCCGGCGAACGCCGGGACCCATAGCCACCGTCGGTAATTGTTTTGCGGGATGATCGACCATCGCGCTCTCAATCGATGAGAGCAACGCGGTATGGGTCCCGGCGTTCGCCGGGACGACAACTGATGGCTTTGTTTCAGACCGCCTCAGCATTCGAGCTGCGCCCGCCAATGCACCGCGCGCTCCTTCAACAGCGCATCGCGGATATAGGCCGTCGCTTCCTCTTCCAGCCGTTCGCATTCCCCGAACGTCGAGACCGTCGGGCCCATGCGCGGTCCAGGCCGCCTGCAGGCTGCGGCAGGTATGGCTGCCCTGGCGCAGCGTGAACCAGATCCGGTTCTGGATCTTTTCGAGATTGGGCGTCTGGCCGACCCAGGCCTGCGAGGAGGCCTTGCAGCGGATGACGAAAACCCCCGCGAAGGTCTTTTGCTCCTTGTAGGCGGCAATCGCCGCCTTTCGGTCTGATGTCACGGGATGCCTCGCCGGGTTGCGGTCAGGCAGGGGCGATACCAGACAACGCGCGTGGCGTCAATATTACCCGGGTAATATTAGCTTGCAATCGCTCACGGCCGCTATGCGAGCAGGCTGAACTCCAGCTCGCGAAGGGCGGTGTAGTTCTTGCGGATCCACTGGTGCAGTTCGGTCGATGAATCCCGCTCGTTGCGCAGATAGTCGGTGAAGGAAAACGGTCAGCCGGTCGACATAGGTCTTCAGGAACGAGGGCAGGGCCGTCAGCCGCAGCACCCGGCCCAGGCCCATCTCCTCGGGCAGTTCGCCGCGCACGACATATTCGTTGTCGATGGTGATCAGCGCTTTCAGCGGGATCTGCTCCCGCAGCATCGGATAGGCGCGCGCCGAGACGCGGTCGGTGTCGGCCACGAACAGGATGATCGGCGCGACGCTGCGCCGGACCGCTTCCTTCAGGAAGCCGATCTCGTTGGTCATCTTGAAGAACTCGTCGAAGGCGTGAAAGCCGAGGTCGATCACCTTGGCGACGCCGTCATGGACGATCAGCCGGTCCATCAGCTGCATCTTGCCGAAGGTGTCCATGACGTCGGCGGTCTCGGTCACGCGCGGCAGATATTCGAGCAGCGACGGTTCCTTCAGATTGATGTCGAAGGCGGAAACCGTGCCGTCTTTCAGCAGCAGGAATTCGCTCAGCAGCCGCGCGAGCAGCGTCTTGCCGACCAGCGGGCGGGGCGAGCAGATGATGTAGACGGGCGTGGTACTCATCGCCCGCTATATCAAAGGAATTTTTCGGCTAATCCAGCCCCCATCGCCGCGGGGCTGCGACTATTTTTCGCCGCCGCGCACGCCGGGCTTGGCGCCGACCAGATCGGTCAGCTTGATGCGATCGAACTCGCTCCAGACATTGGCGAGCCAGTGCCGGACATAGCCGCGCAGCACGAACGAATAGTTCGCGGCTTCGTCGTCCTTGCCCTTGTTGGCGACGAATTTGAGGAACGGCACCGAGGAAACCTCGACCTGCTCATAGGCCATTTCGTTGAGCTTGGGGATGATGAGTTCGGTGGCGTCCTTGATGCGGTGGAAATAGGAATTGTAGGTCGCCTGGTCCCACTGGAAGAACTGGGTGTCGTTGATGAAGTTCTTCACCAGGTAATATTTGGCGCCCTGCATGAAATTCGCGGTCTCGGCGATTTCGTCCAGCGAGGCGATCGAGGGGCCCAGGATGTGGAACACGGCGAAGGTGATCTGTCCGGCCTTGGCCGCATCGAGAAAGCCGATGTCGCGCAGCGAGGCCAGCGCCGGAGACAACAGTCCGGCGCGGACGTCGATCACGGTGACGGATGGGCTGGCCGCGTTCAGCGTATCGAAGATCTTCATCTGGTCCGCGGTCGTCGTCATGTCGACGATCTCGGTGATGTCGGGGTGGAAGCGCTTCAAGGTGCCGCGCGGGGATTCGGTGTCGAATGCCCGGGTCGGCACGTTGTTGGCGCTGAAATAGTCCAGCAGCGTCCGCGACACGGTCGTCTTGCCGACCCCGCCCTTGTCCGCGCCCACCACAATCACGACTGGCTTTGCCATGGAATTCCTTTGAACCGCGTCTCCGGCCGCGGGAGCGGCCGGCAGGTCTCATTGCCTGCTTTGGGCGCGAACATGGCAGAAACAAGGGAGAATTCAATTCCTTAGACCGCCGACGCCATGATTCATACGGGAATTCGTTAATCCGTAAGGTCAGCGGCGGCAGAGTCAGCCGTGCCGGCCCCAAGGTCCCTGCGACGGACCTTGAGAGGTGCCTGTGCGGGATCTGGCGCGGCGCCGGGATGCCAGACGGCTCGGCGGGGTTGCTCCAGGGACCGCGGGGAACCGGCGGCTGGTCGGTCGGCGGCTTCCTCCGGCTCTTCGGGCCGTCGGCCGCATCGGACGGCAGGGCGAGCGGGCCGGGGTCATGGCCGCCGGCGAACTGCACCAGCGCCTTGACGCGGGAATCGCACCGACGGATGGGTCGCGAACAGGTCGGCAAATCCCTCGCGCGGGTTGTCGACGCAGAGTTCCATGACCGCGGAGGTCGCGCCGGGGAGCTCGCCGCGGTTCTCGATCTTGCGCAGCGCCGTGATCATGGCGTCGGGATTCTTGGTCAGTTCGACCGAACCGGCGTCGGCCAGCAATTCGCGCGACCGCGACAGCGCCAGCTTGACGACCTGCGACAGCAGCCAGGCCAGCAGGATCAGCGCCACCGCGATGATGATCGCGATGATCGCGCCGCCGCCGCCCTTGCTGTCGCGGTCGGAGGACGAGGATGACGAGGAGCGACGATGACGACCAGCCGCTGCCGGTACGAATTCCACGACAAATTGGTGAACATGCGAAAGAACAATTCGCCGAAAAAGCCGACCACGCCGGCGATGATGACCGCGACCACCATCAGCTGCACGTCGCCGTTGCGGATATGCGTCAGCTCGTGGCCGAGCACGGCCTCGATCTCCTGGTCGTTGAGCGCCTGCAAAAGGCCCGTCGTGACGGTGATGGAATATTGCCGCCGGTTGAGGCCGCTCGCGAACGCGTTCAGCGCCGGGCTGTCCATCACCTTCAGCTTCGGCATCGGGATGCCGCGCGAGATGCAGAGATTTTCCAGCAGATTATAGAGCCGCGGCTGCTTGCTGCCGCGTCACGCTCTCGCCGCCGGTCACGGCGTCGATCATGTTCTGGTGGAAGAAATAGGCGATCACGATCCACAGCGCGGCGGCGATGGTGGCGTAGGGAAACGCCGCGATCAGGTCGCGCCGGGCCTGCGTCAGGTAGTAGTCGACCGATCTGCCGCTGTGCATAAACACTTCGGCGACCAGCGCGCCGGCAAAGACCAGCACATAGATCAGCAGAAACAGCCCGGCGAGCAGCAGCATCGAACGAAACTTGTTCGATGCGATATGCGTGTAGAGACCGTATGCGGCCATGACGGGCGGCTCTGCCGGATTTGAAGCGTCAGAACTTCACGCGTCGGCACGGTCTCGACTTCGGTGCGGCTGGCGCCGAGGTCGAAGAATTCCTTGCGGGTGAAGCCGAACATGCCGGCGAACAGCGCGGCGGGCAGCTGCTGGATGCCGGTGTTGTATTCCTGGACCGCGTTGTTGAAGAAGCGGCGGCTGGCCGCGATCTTGTTTTCGAGGTCGGACAGTTCGCCCGCAAGCTGCTGGAAATTGGCGTTGGCCTTGAGGTCCGGATAGGCCTCCGACAGCGCGATCAGCCGCCCGAGCGCGCCGGTGAGCTGGTTTTCGGCGGCGCCGACCTGCGCCGGCCCCTGCGCCGACATCGCCGAATTGCGCGCCTTGATGACGTCGTCGAGCGTGCCGCGCTCGTGGCTGGCGTAGCCCTTCACGGTCTCGACCAGGTTCGGGATCAGATCGTGGCGCTGCTTGAGCTGCACGTCGATGTCGGCAAAGGCCTGACTGACGCGCTGGCTGAGCGCGACCAGGCGGTTATACGCGCCGAACGCGAACAGCACGATGATGACGATGACGCCGAGAACGATCCAGCCGGTCGACATGACGGACAACTCCTGTGGGACGAAAAGGCAGGGAAACTAGACGAAAAACGGGCAGGCGGCAGCCCGCCGCGGCGAACTTGGGGCATGGCGTTAGTCGGAAGTAAGGCGGGATAAGTTCATCAGACGCTGCCGTCATTCCGGGGCGATGCACAGCATCTGCAGGTCTGGTCCTCCGGACCATCCCGGAATGACGGTCAACCACCGCATCGCCCCAGCGCCAGCGCCGGGCGCGGCGTAATCCGCCTTGGCGCGGCGCGGCACCTTTGCGAGGGCGAGACCTTCCGGCGTGCAGAGCTTTGCCGCTATCTCGACCTTGCTGACCGTCGGCTGCGCCAGCACGCGCGAGGGCCGCTGCTGCAACCGGCCGCGCGCGTCAGCGCGACATAGGCGAATTTCTCGTCCTCGAACGGCAGCTCCGCGCCCTTGACCTGCTTGTGCGCGCGCGAGCGCTGCAGGCGCTGGGTGAAATGGCACCAGTCGGGCGGCTGCAAGCGGGCATTTGCCGTCATGCGGGCAGGGGGCGGCGACATGCGCGCCCAGCGCGATCAAGCTGCTCGCGCAGCGCGATGATCCGCGCGTAGCCGGCGGGCGTGCCGGGTTCGACCACGAGCAGCGTGTCGCGGGTCTTTTCCCACATCAGTTCGGCGAGCGCGCGTCGTTCGGCATCGCCGATTTCGCCGATCATGTAGCTCGCCACGACGAGGTCGGCCGCATCCGCTTTCGCCAAGCGCGGCGCGGGCTTCGCCGCGTTCGTAGCTGACGTCACGCAGGCGAAAGCTGTCGGTGACGAGGCCGAGCGCCAGCGCGCGCAAGGCGTCGTTGGCGTCGAGCAGCGCAAAGTCTTGCAGCGAGGGGAAGGCTTCGGCCGCCGCCCAGGTCGCCGTGCCCGGCCCGGCGCCGATATCGAGCAGGCTTTTCGGCGCGAAATCCGGCCTGATCTCGACCAGCGCGTTCAGGCTGGCCGTGACCGCGGCATAGGTCGCGGGCATCCGCGCCAGCGCGTAGGCCAGCGCATCGGTCTCCGAGCGGATGCCGCCGGAGCCGCCGCCGTCGCGATAGGTTTTCGAGATCGACGCGGCGCGGCCGGCGGCGTCATTGCGCGAAAAGCCGCGCAGCTTGCCGTCGAGCGCGGCTTTCAGTTCGGCGGGGAGGTCGGGTGAGGTCATCGTTCTTCCCGTCATGCCCCTGCGGAAGGCGGTGGCATCCAGTACGCCGAGAGCGGTCGAGGGATTCTCTCCGCGAATCGTGCGCGGCGATACTGGATCATCCGGCCTTCGCGGATGATGACGTCACCCACAAGGGGCGACGGAAGCGGCCTCACGCCACGTTCTGATCCAGAATCTTCACCGCGTCGTCGAGGCCGACCGAGACCAGTTGCGACACGCCGCGTTCGGCCATGGTGACGCCGAACAGCCGGTTCATCCGCGCCATCGTGATCGGATTGTGCGTGATGATGATGAAGCGGGTTTCGGTCGACGAGGTCATTTCGTGCAGCAGGTTGCAGAACCGCTCCACGTTGTGGTCGTCGAGCGGCGCGTCGACTTCGTCCAGCACGCAGATCGGCGACGGGTTGGTGAGGAACACCGCGAAGATCAGCGCCAGCGCGGTCAGCGCCTGCTCGCCGCCCGACAGCAGCGACAGCGTCTGCGGCTTCTTGCCCGGCGGTTTGGCGATGATTTCGAGGCCGGCTTCCAGCGGATCGTCGCTTTCGATCAGATGAAGCGCGGCTTCGCCGCCGCCGAACAGTTCGGTGAACAGCCGCTTGAAGTGCTCGTTGACGGTCTCGAACGAGGTCAGCAGCCGCTCGCGGGCTTCCTTGTTGAGGCTCTGGATGCCCTGGCGCAGCCGCTTGATGGCTTCGACCAGGTCGTCGCGCTCGGTGGTCAGCGCGGTGTGCTGGGTCTCGACCTCGCGCAGCTCTTCCTCGGCGCGCAGATTGACGGCGCCGAGGCGCTCGCGGTCGCGGCGCAGCTTTTCGAGGTTTTCCTCGATCTCGTTGAGCGGCGGCAGTTCGGCGCCCGGCTCGATCTCGGCGAGCGCCGCGACCGCATGCGGCTCGACTTCGAGCATGTCGTGGATTTCGCGCTCGATGTCGGAAAGCCGGCGCTTGGTGCCTTCCATGCGTTCCTCGGCGCGGGCGCAGGCCTCGCGGGCGGAGGAGAGCGCTTCGAGCGAGGCCTTGGCTTCGCGGTCGGTCTCCGCCATCACGCTCTCGGCGGCGGCCAGCGCGTCGGCGGCGACGCGGCGGGCGCTTTCGGCGGATTCGATTTCGTTGATCAGCGCGCGGCGCTTTTCGGCGAACAGGGCCGGTGCATTTTCAAGCTCGGCGCGCTCGGCCGTCACTTCGGTGATGCGCGCCTCGACGGTGGCGACCTGCGAGGCCGCGCTCTGCTTGCGGTTCTGCCATTCGGTGCGCTCGGCCGTGATCGCCTGCACGCGGCGGTCGGCCAGTTCGGCCTCGCGCGCCAGCGCCTGCGCTTCGGCGCGCACCTGCGCGGCAAAGCGGCGGTGGCCGTCGATCTCGGTGCGAACGGCGGCAAGCCTCGTCTCGGTGTCGTGGGTCGGCGGCAAGTTCGGCCAGCGCGGCGTTGGCGCTCTCATGCGCGGCTTCGGCCTCGCTGCGATCGGCGGCGAGACGGGTATGGGCTTCGGTCAGCGCGGATTTGCGCGCGGCGTGGCGGTTGATCTCGCGCTCGGTCGTGGCATGGCGTTCGCGCGCGGCATCGGCCTCGCGCTGCGCGGCGCGCCAGGCCTCGCGGGCGGCGGATTCGGCGGCGGACGCCGCCTTCAGTTCGGCCTCGGCGTCTTCCAGCGCCTGCCGCTTGGCGGCGGCGTCGGTGCGGGCCTGCTCCAGCTCGTGTTCGATATCGACGAGGCGCGCACGTTCGGCGAGACGCCGCGCGGCGCCGGTCGGCGCGTGCGCCGACGCGACAAAACCGTCCCAGCGCCAGACGTCGCCTTCCAGCGACACCAGCCGCTGGCCGGTCTTCAATTGCGACACCAGTTCGGCGCCGCGCTCCTTCGGCACGACGCCGATCTGCGCCAGACGACGCGCCAGTTCGGGCGGCGCCTCGACATGGGCGGCGAGCGGATCGACGCCGGCCGGCAGCGACGGATCGTCGAAGCTCGCGCCGGCATTGGTCCAGCGCATCGGCGCGGAGGGATCGACGGGCGCGTCAAGATCGTCGCCGAGCACGGCGCCGATCGCCTTTTCATAGCCCTTGGCGACGGTGACGCCGTCGATGATCGGCGGCCACAGATTCTTGGTCTCGCCGTTGACGAGCTTTGAGATGGTGCGCGCTTCGGTCTCCAGCCGCTGCACGCGCTTGTCGGCCTCGGTGAGCGGGGCGCGGGAGGCTTCGAGCTTCTGCCGCGCGGCGACATGGCCGGTCTCGCTGGCCTGTGCGGCGGCTTCGGAGGCGGCCAGCGTTTCCTGCGCGGTCTCCATGGCGGCGGCGAGCGCGTCGAGGTCGCCGAGATTGCCGGTTTCGTCGCTGAGCTTCTGCTCGTCGGCCTGGACGCTTGGCGATTTCCTGATCGAGCCGGGCCAGCCGGTCGCGGTGGGTGCGGACGCCGGCTTCGAGCTGGTTGCGCTTGGCGGTGAGGTCGGCGAGCGCGGTGGTCAGTTCGCCGAACATGCGCTCGGCGGCGGAAAGCGTCGCTTCCGCTTCGGAAACGCGTTCATCAACGCCGGAGCGCTTTTCGACGCGCGACTTGATCTCTTCCTTTAACTCGGCGTCTTCGGTGTCGAGCCGCTGCAGCGCCACTTCGGCGTCGGAGGTCTGCTGCTGCTCGCGCGCGATGTCGGCGGCGAATTGCGTGCAGCCGCCGGTCGAGCTCGGCGACGCGCTCCTTGGCGCGCTCTTCCTCGCGGTCGAGCAGTTCGCGCGCATTGGTGAGCCGCTGCAGTCCGGCCGCGGCGCGGGCTTCGCCCTCGCGCAGCGCCGGCAGTTCGGAGGCGCGGATCGCCTGGATGCGCGCGGCCTCGGCCTGCTCGCGGGTGCGCTCGGCCATCTCGCGCACGTTGATGTCATGGGTGTGCGCCGGCTTCGGCGACGTCGGCATTGGCCTCCAGCCAGCGCAGATGGAACAGCGTGGCCTCGGCCTTGCGCACCTTGGCGGCGACTTCGCGGAAGCGAATGGCCTGGCGCGCCTGCTTCTTCAACCCGTCGATCTGGCCGGCCAGTTGCCCGATCACGTCCTCGACGCGGGTGAGGTTGGTTTCGGCCGCCCTCAGCCGCAGTTCGGCTTCGTGGCGGCGGGCATGCAGTCCGGCGACGCCGGCGGCGTCTTCCAGCACGCGGCGGCGCTGTTCGGGTTTGGCCTGAATGATCTCGCCGATCTTGCCCTGGTGGACCAGCGCCGGCGAACGCGCGCCGGTGGCGGCGTCGGCAAACAGGATCTGCACGTCGCGGGCGCGCACGTCGCGGCCGTTGATGCGATAGACCGAGCCGGCTTCGCGCTCGATGCGGCGGGAGATTTCCAGCACCTGGCTGTCGTTGATGGCGGCCGGCGCCGTGCGATCGGCATTGTCGATCGTCATGACGACTTCGGCGTGGTTGCGCGCCGGACGGTTGCCGGAACCGGCGAAGATCACCGCGTCCATGTCGGCGGCGCGCAGCGATTTGTGCGAGGTTTCGCCCATCGCCCAGCGCAGCGCCTCGACCAGGTTCGACTTGCCGCAGCCGTTCGGCCCGACCACGCCGGTGAGGCCGGGTTCGATCATGAAATCAGTGGCTTCAACGAACGACTTGAAACCGTGGAGGCGGAGGCGCGTGAGTTTCATGGAACACAGATCTCTGTTGGCCGGGCGCGAATCTCCCTGCCGCGACAATACCATAGAAGGCAATGCCGGTGCGGATGGACAGCCCTTTGCGGCTCTTAATGAGCGGCGACAATGGCGAGGCCGGGGCCGGAGGGCAACGGGCCCAACGCGGCTTTTCCCAAGGGATTTGAGGCGCTTGTGTGGCGTCTTTTGCTGGACTTATCGGCGCGGATGAATCCGCAGGCGCCGAATCAGCTCTTCAGCATCGAATTGATGCGCTTGGCGAACTCCTCGAAGCTCTGCTCGCCCTTGAGCATCTCGCCGTTGATGAAGAAGGTCGGGGTCGACTGCACCTTCAGCACGTCGGCGGCGTATTTCTGGTCGGCCGCGATCTTGTCGAGCAGGGCCTGATCCTTCAGGCAGTCCTCGACCTGCGCCTGGGTCAGGCCGGCCTGCTTGCCGATCCGGGTCAGCGTCTCCGTGGTGTTCTTCACCACCCAGCGCTTCCTGCTGCTTGAACAGCAGGTCGATGACGGCGAAATATTTCGGGGCGTCGTCCTTGGCGATGCAGCGCGCCAGCATCGAGCCCGCCGCGGCCTTGATGTCGAGCGGGAATTCGCGGAACACGAAGCGGATCTTGCCGGTGTCGATGAACTCCGTCTTGATCTTCGGAAACACCTTTTCGGTGAACGCCGCGCAGTGCGGGCAGGTCATCGAGGCGAATTCGGTGATGGTGACCGTGGCGTTGGCCGGTCCGATCGCCATGTCGGGCAGCGACACCGGCTTCGCCACGTCGGTGGCGGACTGCGCCATGGCGTCCGTGATCAGCCGCAGCGGCGAGAAGCCGGCGAGCAGGCCAAGCCCGGTCAGCGACAGGGCGGCGGTGAAGGCGCGGCGCGTGATCATCAAGGTCTGCTCCCGAATGGCGCGTTCACGCCCGAAAGAAGTATCGAAAAGAAGCCTTCGCTAGCTTGAAACGCCAGTTGTGGCAATGGCGGGTTGCGGCGGCGCGCGCGGCGCAAAAGGCTCAATTTCGCTTGATCGCGGCGCCGAGCCGCGCCAGCGCGGCGCGCAGTTCCTCGTCCTCGACCGCCGACAGGGTTTCGGCGACCTTTGCCACCGACTTGGCGTCCGGCGCGCGGCCGCGCACGGGCGCCTTGCGGCGCGACAGCGGCGCCTGCCGCAGCGCCAGCCGGCCGACCGCGCTCCAGCCGAAGAAGCGGTTGACCCGCTGCAGGATGACGTCGGAGGAATGCTGGATCTCCAGCGCCGCCGGGCCCTCCACCCGCAGGATCAGCGTCGCCGGTTCCTGCGGCTGCCCCTCCACCGGCCGCGGCCATTGCATCTTCAGCGGCTCGGAATGGGCGGCGATTTCGGCGCCCGCGATGTCAGCCCAGCGCGTCACCAGTTCGCGCGCGGCAAAGCCCTGCTTGGCATAGGCGTCGGAAAACACGTCGCCGAGCAGGACGGAAAGCGGTTTTGCCGAGATCGGGCCGGGTTTGGACATCTGGGGATTATAGCGGCGTCGGTCGCGGTCACGCCACTTGCAAATGTGCCTGTCGCGCCGCGTCGAGTCGGCCTCGAACGGCCGCACCATCGCACGCATCGCCAGTGCGGCGATGTCTCCTGATCGATGGCGACCATATGGCCGGCAACATCCGTCAGCAGGTCGCTGCGATTCCGCGTGGCGGATGACGCCGTAGCGTACATCTCAAGCCGTTCTGAAGAATTTCTTCAAGCATCTCACATCGATTTGCTCCATGTCGGCGACGTGGCTGTGAAACCACTCACAAGCCCTCGCTCCGCCCGCTGACAGTTTACCCGCGTGCGAAACATCGATTGACGGCAGCCCGCCGCTTACAACAAAGGAGACGGATCAATGACCGCAAGCAACTCGACGCCCGAGCAGGTTAAGAACGGCGTCAACGTAGATGCTCTGCTCGGCGCGCGCGAAGCGCTGGAGAAGGCGCCGGAAGCCGCGCAATTCAAATGGCGCGCCAGTTGCGAGTGGTTGAATGGCACTCACAGCCGCTCCACGATCGGAAAGTTCTTCGGGCTCGGCGCCGAGCAGTCGCGCGACAAGACGTTCACCGTCGAGGCGGACCATCCCAAGGTTTTTGCCTCCGAGGACCATGCTCCGACGCCGGTCGAACTGGTTCTGTCCGGCCTGGCGAGCTGTTTGACCGCGGGCGTTGCCGCGATCGCCCAGCGGCGCGGCATCCAGCTTCATTCGGTCAAGGCGTCGCTCGAGGCCGACATGGACATTCAAGGCATTCTCGGTATCGACGATGACGTGCGCAACGGTTTCGGCGCCATCCGCGTCCACTTCGACATCCGTGCCGACGCCAGCGAAGACGACATCAAGGCGCTGGTCGCGCAATCGCAGAAGCGGTCCGCCGTCTTCGACATCATCACCAATCCGACCGCCGTCTTCGTCACGGTCAACTGATGGCGGATGGTGAGGAGGAGCGAGTGTCGTGAGATCAGCGACCGCGATCATCATCGGCGCCGGCCATTCCGGTCTGGCCATGAGCTGGCATCTGACAGCCCGTTCGATCGACCACGTGGTCCTCGAACGCGGCGAGGTCGCCAATTCATGGCGGACGGAGCGGTGGGACTCGCTTCGCCTGCTGACGCCGAACTGGCAAAGCCGCCTGCCGGGCCACGCCTATGCCGGCGAGGATCGGGACGGCTTCATGACCATGTCGGAGGTCGTGCACTTCCTGCAGCACTATGCCGAACTTTCGCGCGCACCCGTCATGCCGGGTGTGCGCGTCACGCGGGTGAGGCGGGATGGAGAGGGCTACGAACTGTCGACAAGCCAGGGTGCGTGGCGCTGCCGCCAGCTGGTGATCGCGAGTGGGGCGTGCAACCTGGCTTCGGTCCCGCCACTGAGCGCGGGCCTGCCCGCCACCGTGGCCAGTCTTACGCCCATGCAGTACCGGCGCCCCGACCTCCTGCCGGATGGCGGGGTCATGATCGTCGGCGCCTCCGCGAGCGGCGTCCAACTCGCCCGTGAGATCCAGGCCGCCGGTCGTCGCGTCGTGCTTTCCGTGGGCGAGCATGTCCGGATGCCGCGAACCTATCGTGGCCGGGATATCCAGTGGTGGATGGATGTCATCGGCGCGATGGATCTCGGATACGACGCCGCGGAGAACATCGAAAGGGCGCGGCGGCTGCCGTCGCCGCAACTCGTCGGAACGCCCGAGCGCGCGACGGTCGACCTCAACAGCCTGCGTCAGGCTGGCGTCGAACTCGTGGGTCGACTTGCCGGGCTTCGTGACGGCAGGGCGCAATTCTCGGGCTCGCTTGCCAACGTCTGTGCCTTGGCCGATCTGAAGATGAACCGCTTGCTGACCGGCATCGATGCGTGGGTGACCGGGAACGGACTTGAAGAGCAGTTTGCGGCTCCCCATCGCGACGCACCGACCGTGGTGGGCGCCGAGACGAAGCTCAGCCTGGACTTGATTGCGGCCGGCATCGGGACGGTGATCTGGGCGACAGGCTATCGGCCGGATTATTCCTGGCTCGATGTGCCCGTGCTCGACCGCCACGGACGCATTCGGCACGACGGCGGTGTCGTGGCCGCCCCGGGCATGTACGTGATGGGCCTGCCGTTCATGCGCCGGCGCAAATCATCCTTCATCGACGGAGCCGCGGCTGACGCCGCGGACCTCGCGGCGCATCTGCACCGGAGCCTTGATCGTGCTGCGGCGTGAGAGGCAATGGCGATGACGCAAGTCCTGGATGCGCAGCATGACACGGCACGCGGCATCGGCGCATGGGTGGCCGGTCATCGTGGCACGCTTGTCGTCGTGGCCGCGACCCTCGTCGTCGCCATGGGATTCGGCGGGCTGGGATTGATCACGGTGTTCATGGGACCGATGGAGGCCGAACTCGGTTGGTCGCGATCGGACACGAGCCTGGCATATGCCTTCTCCACGGCGGGAATGGCGATCGGAGGCTTGTGGTGGGGACGGCTGTCCGATCGCGTGGACGTGCGGCTGCTGCTCGCGCTGGGTGCCGCCGGCATGGTGGGATCATTGCTGGCGATGTCCGCGCTGCGTTCGCTGCCGCTGTTTTACTTCGCCCACCTGGTTTACGGCGGGCTGGGTTTTTCCGTGCTGTACTCGCCACTGTTGTCGACAAGCGGGGAGTGGTTTCCGGAGCGGCGCGGGCTGGTGATGGGTATCGTCACCGCGGGCGGCGCGGCCGGGCAAGGCCTGCTGCCGTTCTTCGCCAGCCTCGCCATCAAGGCTTTCGGCTGGCGATGGGCGTTTGTCGAAATCGGCTGCGCGATGCTTGTTGCGCTCGCGCTCACCCTGCCGTGGCTGCGATGGCCGCAGGGTTTTCAGGCCTCCCGCAGGCATTGCCGCCGATGCGCCCGCGACGTCGCGGGCCGAAACCACCACGGTGGCGATGTTGGCGATCGCCGCCTTCTTTTGCTGCTTGTGCATGGGCGTGCCGGTGGTGCACCTGGCGGGCTTTGTCAGCGCGGTCTGCGGTTCCGCCAGCGCCGGCGCCACCAGCATGGTCGTCGCGATGATGTCGGGTGCGGTCGGCCGCGTCTTTTTCGGTTCGATTGCCGACCGGATAGGCCCTCTGAAGGCCTATGCCGCCGCATCGTTCGTGCAGACCGTCTGCGTGGTGGCCTTTCCGGCGCTCCAGGAAGGATGGTCCCTGATGGCGCTTTCCGCCCTTTTCGGACTGGGGTTTGCCGGCAACATGACGTGCCTGTCGCTGTGCGTGCGCGACGTCGTCCCGGCAAGCCGGTTTGGCGGGGCGATGGGGGCGGTCATGATGGTGGCGTGGGCGGGAATGGCGGCCGGCGGTTATGCCGGTGGCGTGCTGTTCGACCTGTCGCTGAGCTACACGCCGTCGTTTGTGGTAGCGGGCGCGGCCGGTGCGCTGAACCTTGCGGTTCTGGCGGCCCTTCAGCTTTCGAGGGGCGCCGATCGCCGGTCGGCGGAACCGGATGGATACGTCGGAGGAAATAGCCTCGTCCGATAGACCGCGCTCCATCTTCCAGGCTTGGCAATTGCGGTCTTCCAATCCTAAAGTGGCGCATGCACTCCATCGTCGCGACGCAGAAGCCGGCCGCCGCCGACGGCGCCTCACGCCCCGCGCTGCTGCTCGACTGGTACGACCGCCATCGCCGCCGGTTGCCGTGGCGGCCGCCGGCGGGCGAGCGGGCCGATCCTTATCGCGTCTGGCTGTCCGAAATCATGCTGCAGCAGACCGGCGTCAAAACCGTCGGGCCGTACTTCGAAAAGTTTCTGGCGCGCTGGCCGGATGTCGCAGCGCTCGGCCGCGCCTCGCAGGACGACGTGCTGCGGATGTGGGCCGGGCTCGGCTATTATTCGCGGGCGCGCAATCTGCATGCCTGCGCGGTCGCCGTGCTGCGCGACCATGGCGGGGTGTTTCCCGATACCGAGGAAGGCCTGCGCAAATTGCCGGGGATCGGCCCGTACACGGCGGCCGCGATCGGCGCGATCGCCTTCGATCTCAGAACCATGCCGGTCGACGGCAATATCGAGCGCGTGGTGTCGCGGCTCTACGCGGTCGAGGAACCGCTGCCGCAGGCCAAGCCGCGCATCCAGGAACTGGCGGCGACATGCTGGCTCGGCCCGACGAGAAGTCTCGCGCCGGCGATAGCGCGCAGGCGCTGATGGACCTCGGCTCCTCGATCTGCACGCCGAAGAAGCCGGCCTGCGCGCTGTGTCCGCTCAACGAGGATTGCGCGGCGCGTGCACGCGGCGATCAGGAGACGTTTCCGCGCAAGGCGCCGAAGAAGACGGGTACGCTGCGCCGCGGCGCAGCCTTCATCGTCACGCGCGGCGACGAACTGCTGGTTCGCACGCGGGCGGAAAAAGGCCTGCTCGGCGGCATGACCGAAGTGCCGGGCTCGGAATGGCTGGCGGGACAGGACGACAAGGCGGCGCTGAAGCCAGGCGCCCTGCGCTCAAGGGGATTGACGCGCTGGCACCGCAAGGCGGGCGTCGTCACCCACGTGTTCACGCATTTTCCGCTGGAACTCGTGGTCTACACCGCCAGACGTCCCCGCGCGCACGCGGGCGCCGGAAGGCATGCGCTGGGTGCCGGTGGCAACGCTGGCCGACGAGGCGTTTCCCAACGTGATGCGCAAGGCGATCGCGCACGGGCTGGACTGATCTCAGAGGTGCCACAAAAGGTGGACGGTACCGTAAGCCCTTGGATCTTTACTCAATAAAATTCTCACGCGGTCCAAATCGCGTGATTCAAGGTCTCCGCGACATCGGAACGGTGCTGACGAGGCAAGATCTTTCGACTATCCTTCAATGCGGACCATGGCCGGGCAGGGGCCAGGAGAGGAGATCGATGAGTACAGTAAAAATCGCTCTGGCCCAGAAAAGTGGCGCCCTGATCCATGTTCGTTCCGGCGACATGGTCATCGAAGCCTTGCGCCAGATGCGCGACGAACGGGTCCGGTCGGTGCTGGTCATCGACGACGGCGTGCTGGTCGGTATCGTGACCCAGGGTGACTGCGCCATCAAAGTGCTGCTGCCTGGGCTCGATGCGAAGCAGACGCCGGTGAGCCAAGTGATGACGGGCAACCCGGTGACGGTTAAGCCGGACGATCGGCTGGAGGGCTGCATGGCAATGATGGCTGAGCGCGGTTTTCGTCATCTGCCAGTGCTGGACGCGGGCAAGGTCGTGGGCGTGATCTCGATCGGCGACGTGGTCAAGGACATCATTCGGGATTTGGAGCTCAACGTGGGCGACCTGATGGGCTTCATCATGAGGGACGGCCCCGGAGGCTGACCGACGAGCCGTGGTGCCGTCGCCCCCGCGATTTCCGCTTTTGAGAGATGAATACGCGGGGTGCCAAGGTCAGCTTGTGACCTTTAACGGAAATTCGTCATTTGACCCCTCAGCGACATAAACCAGTCGTCCTGTTGTGATGCACAATGTGGGCCATCAATGGTAGGCTTCTGCAGTGGTGGAGGTGGCCCACGCTTCAACCGAAGAGCAACGCCTTCGCCTGCCTTTCGGCGATGTCTGGCGAGATCATTCGCGTTGAGCCACTCGTTGATTGCGGCATGATAGCGCGGGCCATATGGCCATTGCCGCAGCTTGCCCGATCACAGCGCGCTGGAAATGCAGAGCCAATCTTCGAACGTCAGTGCGGTGTTTGTCTTGATCCACGTCCAGGCGGGCCTGGCGACTTCGATGGTCTCTTCAAAACCACTGTCTGTGTGAACTCGCGAGTAAGATGTACGCTCCGACCACGAACCAGAAAGCGTATGCGCTGAAAAGCGGGATAAAACTGAAGACGCTGATGATCGAAACCGTCAACGTAATAAGGGAGAGCGCAAACCAAACATTAAGACGCATGGCACACCTTACTGTAACGTGTAACCAAAAACAGTCTGCTGACCGAGAGGCGCAACGGCCTCAACGATCCGCGAGACCGCGCCTCGCCCAAGCACCGGTGATGCTGTTGTAAAATGGTTAGCAATTCGTTACCAATGAACGCGATCAGCCACATGCCGCGTCTGCCGGTGCTCCGATTTGCTTTCGACCTCTGACGGTCCTAATCGGATTGCAGCGAGCTGGGCTGCCCGAATGACCATCGCTCTCCTTTGGCGGCGTCGAGTAGAGGCCCATTTTGCGGTGCACGAGTTTGGTTTTGGCACATCGCCGACGTGTGCAGGAACCGAGTTGTCGGCTTTCGATGCGAGAGCGGGCGTGAGGCCTGAGACATCCGCTTCTGACCCATCCGCAGAGGCATGCGCTGGGTGCCGATTGCGACTCGGGCCGACGCGGCACTACCCATTGTCGTGCGCGAGGTAATCGCGCATGTGCTCGGCTGAGGTCGGGGCTGTCGCTCAGTTCGCCTGCGTTGACGGGAAGTGGCGCGGTCGTGGCCGAGCCTCAACAGCCACGACAAACGCCTCTGATCTTGCGATCGACGATCACGTCCTCAGGATTGTGCACAGTGGCCGATGCGGGAATGTCGGCTGCGCGCGGCTGGCGATGGCCGATCGGCGCCGACCACGGCTTGGTTGTCGTCTCGTTCATGGCGTAGGTGGGCGCGACGACGTCCTGTGCAAACGCCGGGGTTGCCATTGTCACGACCAGAACAAGCAGTGGGAACCTGATCATAGAGCCCTCCGTGCGGTATCTGCTGCGCTTCAACAGCGAGACCGCTTGCGGGGCTGAGATATTCCCGGCTCGGGCCCTTAATTGCTATCAGGCGAATGACCGGACCCGCCTTAAAGCCGTAACAAGAGCGCCTAAGCTAACTCAACCCGGCAGCCAGAAACCCTCTCAAATAATGCTGCCTGTCGATATCGCTCTCCCACGGCATCTGTTCGTCAATCCAACTCAGCGAGATCCCAGGTTGCGCCAGGCGAAGATCTGCCAGCGCTGATTTTGCGACGTCAGCTTGTCCGGCCAAGGCTGCAGCTGCGGTAAGCACGCGATGAGCGCCGACGAAATCGCTGCGCTGTCTCAACGCCTCGCGGGACATGCGTATCGCCTCTTCATAATGGCCGCCGACATACTGGCAATAGGCGGCAACTCCGCAGTAGATCGCAGCGAACGGGTCTCGCGGGCTGAACCTCAGCGCCTCGCGTGCAGCGTGGTCACCTTCCTCCCAACGCCCCCGATAAGCGAGAGCCAGACCATAAAAGCCGCGAGCCGGCGAGAAATTCGGGTTGAGCTCCAGCGCCAGCTCGAATTCGGCGATGCAATCATCGAACCGCTTCTCGAACAGATAGACGGAGGCCAGCGCATAGTGCGCCCAGGCATCTTCGCTGTCGGCGCGGATCGCCGCGAGCGCGGCACGTTCAGCCACATTGATGGAAGAAGCCATTTCCTCCCAACCCATGTGAGCCGCAAAGGTATGGCAGGCGGCCAGCAGGCTCAGCGCCTGGCCGTAGCCGGGAGAGACGTCAATGGCTTTCTCCAGCAGTGCCTGTGCCACCAGATTGTCCTGCCGGGTGACGCGCCAGTAGTGCTGCAGCGCGCGCATGACGAGGTCCCAGGCCGCCATATTGTCCGGCGTCTTGCGACGACTCCGGAAATTCTCCGCTGCATATAGCTGCGGCTCGATCGCGGCGACGACGGCGTGCGTGATCTCATCCTGCACGGCAAATACGTCTTCCAGATCGCGGTCATAGCGTTCGGCCCAGAGATGGCGGTCGGTCGCTATTTCGCACAATTGGGCGGCGATGCGCACGTGATTGCCGTCCTTCCGCACGCTTCCCTCGACAATATAATCGACGCCGAGATCCTGGCCCAATTGCTTCAGTGGGACGGTCTTGTTCTTGTAAGTGAAGGACGAATTGCGCGCGATGACATGAAACCAGCGCAGCCTGGACAGCGCGGTGATGATGTCCTCGCTGATGCCATCGGCAAAATATTCCTGTTCGGTTTCGCCGGAAAGGTTGACGAAAGGCAGCACGGCGATGGCCGGGCGAGCGAATGCCGGCTCACCGAAGAGGGCCGCCAGAGACGGGGCAGTTTCCAACTGCAGCAGTTGCCGTGCGGTGCCTTCCTGGTGATCGCGGGTGCGTTGACGTCTCCGACGAACCGAAAGCCCTTTCCGCGCGATGGTTCGGATGACGGCCTGATGCTTGCCGCTGTCGCCAACCGCTCTGCGTGCGGCGTTGATGCGGCTGTCAGCGTCGATTCGGAGACGATGCGGCCGTCCGAAACGGCCTCAATGAGGTCATCCTTGCTGACGACTCGGTCTCGATTTTCCACCAGGTAGACCAGCAAGTCGAACACCTGCGGCTCGAACGCCAACCGTCTCGCCGGCCCGGGTTAGCTCACGCAGCCGCGCATCCAGCACGTGCTCGAGCAGTGCAACTGC
>CAWAMK010000007.1:0-97710 GCA_963783115.1 uncultured Alphaproteobacteria bacterium
CGGCCACCGCCGCCGACGAGTTGCAGGATTCGGCTTCGTCGATGTCCACGATCGCGGTAGGGACGACGGATCAGAGCGCCAGGGTCGCCGCCGCGGCCGAGCAGACCGCATCGAACGTTCAGACCGTTGCAGCTTCGGCGGAAGAGCTTTCGTCCTCGATCCAGGAGATCTCGCGGCAGGTCACCCAGTCTTCATCCATTGCCCAGAGCGCGGTCGGGCAGGCCGGGCGGACCGAGGCCATGGTGGGACGCCTGGTCGAGGCCTCGCAAAAGATCGGCGAAGTCGTCGCGCTGATTTAGACCATCGCGGGTCAGACCAACCTTTTGGCCTTGAACGCAACCATCGAGGCGGCCCGGGCCGGCGACGCCGGCAGGGGGTTTGCCGTCGTCGCCAACGAAGTCAAGGCGCTGTCGTCGCAAACCGCCAAGGCTACCGACGAAATCACCAGCCAGATCCAGGAAATTCGCGATGCGACTGGTTCGACGGTCAACGCCATCCGCGAAATCGGCACCACGATCGGGCAGATGAACGAAATCACTGGCTCGATTGCCGCAGCCGTCGAAGAGCAGGGCGCTGCGACCAACGAGATTGCCCGCAGCGTGCAGCAGGCCGCCCAAGGCGCCCAGGAGGTGATGCAAAATATCACAGGCGTGCGCGAAGCCTCGGGCAAGGTCAATGCCGCCGCGACCCTTGTCTTGAACGCCGCCGCTCAGCTCACGTCGCAATCCGAACAGCTAGAGACCGAAACCGGCAAATTCCTCGGCAACATTCGCGCGGCATAACGGGCAAGCGTCCGACCTTAACGTGGGAATCGCGTTCAGTTCAGCCGCGCGCCGATTCCGGTGAGGACACGAAAATCCGGCTTGGACTGAACGCCGTTGTGCTCGTTGATCACGGGAACGCCGACGGAGACGAAGCCCGAGAAGCGATCGAAGCCGACGCGCACGCCGGGCGACAGATAGACCGTGGTGCCGCCCGAATTGGGATCGGGAATGCCGGCGATCCGCTGCTTGTCGTGCCACTCGCCATTGAGCTCGAGCACGAGGTCGAGCGTGTAGGGCGTCTTCTTCATGTCGCTGTGGTCGTGATTGGCGTGATAGAGGCAGTGCTCCTGCAACTGGTTGCGGGGCTGCATGCAGTATTCGTGCAGCTCGATCTCTTTCGCGGAGCCGGTGGCGCCGACCAAACGATAAGACACCGCGGCGCCGAACAGCATGCGGTCGCCAAGATTGGTGTTCTGGGTGCCGTTGGTGATCAGGTAATAGAGAGCGCTCACGTCGAACGACCAGCGGCCGGTGCGCTTGGTGAAGGCGGCGCCGAGCAGGCCGTCCCACGAGCCCGAGCCCGGCTGGAATTCGGCCTCGAACAGATTGCCGAAGAGGTCGCGCTGGTTGGTTGAGCCGGTCGGCGCCTTGAAGCCGAACAGCACGGCGGCCGACGTTCCGGTCTGCGCGTTGTTGTGGAAGCGATATTGGCCGAGCATCGTCACGTCGCCGAAGCCCGCCGAATTGCCGCGGCGGTTGATACCGTCGGGGCTCATCAGCCCGCTCATGTCGTTGGCGCCCATCACGCCCATGTGGCCGCCGCTCAGCATGTCCTCCATCCCGCCGGGCTCGCGAATGTCGGAGCGGCGGATGCCGGCGGCGCGCACGCCGACAGTGAAATCGTTGGTGACGCCGTAGGCGACCGACAGCGAGGCGGCTTCGATCGAGCGCATCGAATGCGCATGCGTGCCGCGGCTCGCCGCGGCGAGAAGATCGGCGTCGCTGAGCTGGCCGAGGCGGATGAATTCGTAGCGGATCGAAGCCGCCATCATGCCTTCGGCAAGCGTGTCGGCGGAGATGGTGTTGATGGGGCCGCCGCTGCCGGTATTGCCGCCGCCGCCGGGATGATGCGCTTCGGCAGGCAGCGCCAGAAGAATCATCGCGGTTGAAAAGATGCCGGCCGCGGGCCGCTTCAGATACGCACGCACATACACCCCCACTCACTGATGCCTGACGATTAGCCATCGTATTCGGGCGCGAGATTGACTGGATCGTGCGAGAAGCGCGGCCTGCTCGCGACCGAAGCAAAGCGGAAAAGCGAAGCCGTCCTTGCGAGCGCGGCGTCGGTGTGGCCGGCGCGTGGTGAGCGAGTGGCGAAGAGGCGCGAGCGCGATTAGTGGTTGCGTCGTCTGATGTGCTCGCGCCGAGGGTCGCAGCCGCAATCACGTCCGGCGGCGGCCGCAATCGGGGCGACCACCGGCCGTAATCGCGTCCGATTGTTTCTCTACATGGGTAGGCAGTCCAGCATGTGTCGGAGTAGGACGCTTATGACAAACATTGCCAGAGACATCTTTGTGTTTATTACGGCGGCCATTTTCGTCGCTGCCGCCGTGCTCATCACCACCGGCGCCGGTGCGCATGAATTCAAGGTTGGAGCCATCGACATCGGCCACCCCTGGTCGCGCCCGACCCCGGCGGACGCCAACATCGCCGGCGGCTACCTCACCATCACCAACAAGGGCAAGACGGCCGATCGGCTGATCAGCGGTGCTTCACCCGCGGCCGGCCAGATCGAAATCCACGAGGTCGTCGACGTCGATGGCATGGCCAAGACACGTCCGGTCGCCAACGGCATCGAGATCAAGCCCGGCAAGACCGTGGAGCTCAAGCCCGGTGCGCTTCGCATCGTGATGCTCGGCCTCAAGGAGCCGCTGCAGCTCGGCCAGAAGATCAAGGGCACGCTGGTGTTCGAGAAGGCCGGACCGGTCGAGGTCGTCTACAACGTCGAGGAAAATCCCGGAGCGGCCGTCAGCGGCGTCGGCAGCGCGCACAAGCACCACTAGTCGCGGCTTGCAGGTTTCGCACGCATCGTTCTCAAGCCGGGATATCGTGACCAGTGTCAGTTCGAACCAGACGTCAGCGATATCGGCAGCCGACCTGCCGTCGCCGTCGCGACAGAAGCGACGCGCGTGGCCGTTCGCGGCCACGCTGCTGTGCGCGTCGTTGCTTGGCATCGCGCTCGCCTTCTGTGTCCGTACGGCGCTGCCGGCCTTTGCGCTCGACGGCGACTTGTTCTCGTCGAGCGTCGTCTGTTCGAGCGCAAATTCCGAGGTCTCGTTGCAAGCCACGCGCACCGCGGACTGATTCAAGCGACTCGCGTCCGAAGAAGGGCTGCGCTGCGCTCACCCGCGGAGGTGGCGCCGTCAACGATTCGGAAACCACACGTTCGCTCTCCCGGCCCCGCTAACGAATCGAAAATCGTTCTGGCTCAAGTTCGTCCCCGGGAAAGAAATGGGGAGATTTCGAACATGAGCAGCCTGGCCATCATGGAAAACGTCCGCCGCTACCGCACCATCGCGTCGCTGTACCGCCAGACTGCCGCCTTCCGGCCGGTTTCCAGCAGTTCGTTGCTGGCGCAAGCCCGGGAGTGGGAGCATCGCGCCGTGGCCGAACTGGAAGCCTATTTCGAAGGTTTCCGTTCCCCGCAATACGGCCTGCGCGGCGTAAGCCGACGCGTCGCCTCCGTCGAGGGGCGGTGCGGGTTCGTTAAGAAAATGCAGCGGCGCAGGACGAGGCCAACGGTCCATGAACGCCTTCGCCGCCAGGAGCGGCTGGAGCCCGATGGGGCCAGTCGGGTCCGCGACGACGGACCGTCTTTTACCAAGTCTTCAACTATTGCGAGCAGTGTTGAGCCCGTACCCCATTCTACTTTGCATGGGGTTGTTTTCGATGTTTTGCGTCCGGACCAGATCGCGGCGCGCGCATTGACGGTTATTCGTAGAGGCTAGCCGTTTCGACCAACCGGGTTGGTCCTGTTCCGTCGGCTATCGCCATGTCGATCAATCCCGGGAACGGCGCGATGGGCCGGAAGCTGCGTCGCGAAGCCGTCCGGTCCCCGAACCAAAGCGACCGCGGTCTCAGTGAAACTCAAATACGGCTTCCACTTCAGCCGCGGCGTTGCGCGGCAGCAAACAGCCGATGGTCATGCGGGCATGGCGCCCTTTGTCGCCGAGCGCGAGGACCAGAAGGTCGGACGCGCCGTTCATGACCAGGGACACGGACGGGAACGGTGACGCCGCGTTGACGCAACCGAACACTCGGAGACAACGATCGATCCGTTCCAGACTTCCGAGTGCAGACTTCGCTTGCGCCAGGATGTTGAGCGCGCACCACCTCGCAGCCACCGTGGCGACCTCGATCGAGACTTGCTGCCCGACTTGTCCGATATGCTCGTCCGCGACTTCCCGTCCGGCGCCGTGCAGAGTTGACCGGCAATGAAGGCTGGTTTCCACACCGCGTGAAGGGAACGTAGTTGCCGGCGGCACGATGGCGGGAGGCGAAACGTAACGCCGCCCGAAGGCGCTCCTCGACGGTGTCCATGTTCGTCAGCCTCGGCGATTGAGTTCTGAGCTACGCCAGAGCATTCTTGTCGAGACACCGGCAAACCATATGTCGTCGGCCTACCCGTAGGAATTCTCATGCTCAGACCGGCACGGCACAGATTGCCGCCTCTCAACACGTTGCGATTCTTCGAAGCGGCGGCCCGCCATGGAAGTTTCGCGCGCGCGGCTGCAGAACTCTGCATAACCGCAGGTGCCGTAAGCCGGCAGGTCAAGGTGCTCGAAGAAAGCCTCGGTGTCGCGCTGTTCCACAGGCATCCTCAGCGACTTGAGATTACGCGAACGGGCGAAATGCTGTTGCGAACGGTGCAAGATGCCATCCATTCGATCGAGCAGGAAACGCGCCGAATAGAGACCGACAAAAACGTCGTGCGGATCGGGCTATCACCGAATTTCGCCGTTCGATGGATGAGTTCTCGGCTTCACGAATTGAAAGCCGAGTTTCCGTCACTGCGCCTCGTGATCGACGCGTCACCAGAATTGTCGGACCTCTCTGCTGGTGAGGTCGATTTCGTCATACGATTTGGCAGCGGATATTGGGATGGAGCCGAAGCAGAACCCTTGTTTGGCGGCGGTCTCATCGCGGTTGGCAGCGGACCGCTACTCGCTCGCTACCGGGCAAGTACCGGGACAATCAAAAAGGGGCTGCCCCTCATCCATGTCGAGAGCACCACTGACTGGTCCGCATGGCTTGAAAGTTCTGGTGCGAGCCTCCGTTCTGAAAGCCACGGGGATCAACGCGCCGACATCCTCGTCAGTCACGCCCACATTGCCGTTGAAGCAGCCGTCAATGGCGCGGGGGCGGCCTTGGTACATCCCGCACTCGTTGCACGCGAATTGAAGCTAGGGCATCTGCGACGGCTCTCGTTCCAGACCCTCAACGTCGTGCAGAGCTATTGGATGGCGCGCCCGTCCAAACGGAAGCCGACGAACCAGAGCAGAAAGATCATGAACTGGTTGCGATCACGCGCGACAGAAGAGCGTGACTGGCTCGACCGCCATCAGCATGCGTAGCCGTCCGCTTCCTGGGGGACGACCGTCCGTCAATCGCGAAAGCTGCCGTTGCGCCCCTTGTCGCGGCGTCCGGCGAAAAATCGACAGGTTTTGGAGTGCCCGGTTTTGTACCGAACTGGCGCACCCGACACAATTCGAACGTGTGACCTTTGCCTTCGGAGGGCAACGCTCTATCCAGCTGAGCTACGGGTGCTTCGAGCCCTCATTTAGCCGATTGGCCGGGCAGGGGCAACCGGGCCTTGCAGGGGTGGGGAGACGAAGGTGGCAGGGGCGAACCGCGTTCCCTCGCAAAATTCCGATCCGTTGCCATCAATTGGTGCTAGTCTCGGGCATTGATCTTCTCGCCATCGATGGGGACGTCCGATGTATAAGAAGGTTCTTCTCGCCTATGACGGTTCGGTCGAGGGGCGGCGCGCGTTGCGGGAGGGCGCAAAGCTCGCACAACTCTGCGGTTCCGAGGTGTTTCTGCTCGCCGTCGTCGAGGTTTCCTCGATCATGACGCCGGAGGCCGGGCTCACGATCCCGATCGAGCTGCAGACCGAGGATTACAAGGCCATCCTGAACGAGGGGTGCGAACGGCTGAAGGCCGTGGGCTTTACGCCGACCGCGCGGCTCGAGGTCGGCGATGCCGGGCAGAAGATCGCCGAGGTGGCCGAGGAAATCGGCGCGCATCTCGTCGTCGTCGGCCACCGCCCGCAAGGGACGCTGGCGCGCTGGTTCGGCTCGATCGGCAGCTATCTGGTCAAGCGCCTGCGCTGCAGCGTGCTGGTGGCCCAGACCGAGATCAGCGACGCCGAGTTCGAGCGGCTGAAGCCGGCGGACACGGCGGCCTCGGGCTAAGGCCGAGGCCGATCTAGGTCGCGGGAACGATGACCTTGCCGATCGGCCACAGCGCGATGCCGGCAAGTTTCAGGTGCGCCCAGGCAAAGGGAATGCCGATGATGGTCACGGCCAGCAGCACGGCCGTGATGACGTGCCCGAGCGCCAGCCACCATCCCGCCAGCACCAGCCAGATGATGTTGCCGATCACCCCGAGCGGCCCGGTGCCGATATCCTCCATGCCGGTGTAGGCGTCGCGCGAGACCGCGGTGAAGCCGAACGGGAACAGGGTGTAGGCCGCGATGTTGAACGCGGCCCGCGCCCAGGGAATCCCGACGATCGTGATCGCCATGACGACGGCGGCAACCAGCCAGCCGAACGCCATCCATGCGCCGCCGAGCACGATCCAGATGATATTCAGAAGCAACGAGACCGGGGACATGACTGATATCTCCATCGTGGCGCATGCGCGAATGAAATCGAAATAGTGTTGCGGGCGCCGCGATTCAACCCGATTGCGGCACGCCGTTCTGACGCTAGACTGCTTCCATCACACGGCTTTGACGCCGATCAAGCACAGACGCGCCGGAGAGCGCGCCAATGGAAGAGGCCCTCATGCGTCCGCTCGAATTCGGCTGGTATCTGCCCACGCATGGCGACACCACGGCCTATGGCCTGATGGAGGCGCAGATTCCGGGCTCCCCCGAACTGTGCGACCGCGTGGTGCAGGCGGCGGAGGCGGCCGGCTTCGAATATCTGCTGATCCCGGTCGGCTCGACATGCTGGGAGGCGTGGATATCGGGCGCGTTCATGGCGGCGCGTTCGTCGTCCATCAAGCCGCTGATCGCGGCAAGGCCCGGCTACATCAATCCGGTGCTGCTGGCAAAGATGATCTCGACCTTCGACCAGATGTCGGGCGGGCGGATCTGCATCAATCTGATCGCCGGCCAGAACGAGAGCGAGGTCGAAGGCGAGGGCGTGCGTTATCCGAAGGAAGCGCGCTACGAACTGATGGAGGAGGAAGTCTCGATCCTCAAGGCGCTGTGGACCACGCGCGGGCCGGTGAACTTCGAAGGAAAATTTCACAAACTGTCCGGCGCGCATATCAAGCCGCGCCCGCACCAGCAGCCGTTTCCAAAATTCTATCTCGGCGGTGGCTCGCGCCAGGCCTGGGAATTGTCCGCAAAACATTCCGACGTGCATCTGTTCTGGGGCGACCTGCCGGAAAAGATCGCCTCGAACATCGCCGAGATCAGGCAGATGGCGCGCGCGCATGGCCGCGAAAACGACATCGGCTTCGGCATGCGGCTGCAGGTGATCTGCCGCGAGAACGAGGCCGACGCCTGGGAGGCCGCCGATCAACTGGTGCGCCACGCCACCGAGCGGCAGAAGCAGGAAATGAAGACGCTCTACAACAAATCGGAAGCCAACATGCGCGTGCAGCAGCTTGCCCGCGAGCATGGCGACCTGCTGCTGCCGCATCTGTGGACCGGCATCACCAAAGTCCGCCCCGGCGCCGGCATCGCCGTCGTCGGCAATCCCGCGCAGTGCGCCGACACGCTGCAGCAATTCATCGATGCCGGCTGCCATTCGTTCTGCCTGTCGGGTTATCTGCATGACGAGGAGGCCGAGCGCTTTGGCCGGCTGATCCGGCCGATTCTCGCCGAGAAAAATCGCAACCGGTGGGCGGCGTAAGCCATCGGCAGATTCGGCGGTTTTGCTGCAGTGCATTCGTGCGCTTCACACGGTATTGCTGCGATGCAGTCCGGCCGCGGCCTTGATATCGCTCGCGGCTGACATGGCCGGGCGCTAAAGTCAGGCCGTTTCAACCGGGTGCCGCCAAATGAGTGGATCGAGTTCGGTACTTGCGTGGAGCTCCGCTTTGGAGGAGTTCGCGCTGTTTCGAACGCTCAGCTCCGAACAGCGGCTGAAGGTTCTCAACGCCTTGGTCCGCCAGGATCTGGTGCGCGGGCAGAAGCTGGTCGCACAAGGCGGTCCGTCGGATTCGTTTTTCCTGGTGCTGCATGGCGCGCTCGCGGTGCGCAAGACCGGCTACAGCGAACCGATCGCCGAGCTTCGCGCCGGCGAACTGGTCGGCGAGATCGGCTTCTTCGCCAACGGTCCGCGCACGGCTGACGTCATCGCGATTCGCGACACCAGCGTGCTGGCATTGACGCGCCCGGCCTATCAGAAGCTGGTCGAAGAGGCGCCCGCCATCGTCGAGGCGCTGCTGGCCGCGCTGGCGCGGCGTTTCGCCAAGGAGACCGCGCGCATCGCGCCGTTCCCTTCGTCGCCAAAGGCGCGCACCGTGGCGCTGATCGACGGCGGCATCGGAGCCGCTGCCGGCCGCGTTCGATCGCCGGATGCGCGAGGGGCTTGCCGCGATCGAGGCCGAGATCGTCGATGCCGACCGCCTGCAGGCGATGTTTCCCGGCCGCGCGCTCGATGCGCATGAAGTCACCGAATGGCTCAACCGGCTCGAACACACCGCGCCGCTTGTCGTCTATCTCGGCGGCCGCGACGCCTCGCCATGGACGCGCAAGGCGATTCGTCAGGCCGACATGGTCGTGTTCGCGTGCCGCGGCGATGCGCCCGCTGCGGCATTGACGGAGATCGAGGCCTTTGCCTGCGAGGTTCATTCCGTCTCGGCCCGGCGCCTGGTCCGCATTCATGACCATCGCAGCGGCGAAGTTCCGGCACCGCGGCCTGGCTGGCGCGGCTGCCGTCGTTCATGCATCACCACGTCGCCCTCGAAGACCAGATCGATATCGACAGCCTGGTCCGTTTCCTGTGCGGCCGGGCGGTCGGCTTCGTCGCCGCCGGCGGCGGCAGCTTCGGCACCGCGCATGTCGGAATCTACAAGGCGTTTCGCGAGCGCGGCGTGCTGTTCGATATCTTCGTCGGCACCAGCGTCGGCTCCGCCATGGCGGCCGGTTTTGCGAAAAATCTCGAGGCCGAGCATCTCGAGCAGGGCACACACGAAATCTTCGTCAAGGCACGAAGCTTTCGGCGGCCGACCTGGCCGCGCTATTCGCTGCTGGATCACAAGGCGTTCGATCGCGCGCTCGCCCATCAATACGGCGCTGAATGCCGGATCGAGGATTGCTGGCGGCCGTTTGCGGCGGTCGCGACCAATCTTTCGACCCACAATCTCGAACTGATCCGCACCGGGCTGCTCTGGCAGGCGGTGCGCGCATCGAGCGCGATCCCGGGCCTGCTGCCGCCGTTCTACACGCCGGAGGGCGCGATGCTGGTCGATGGCTGCCTGATCGACAACGTGCCGTTGACGTCGATGCACCAGCTCAAGAGCGGGCCCAATCTCGTCGTGCATTTCGGCGAGCCGGCAGCGGAGATGTTCGATGTCGATTATGCCTCGCTGCCGGGCCGGTTCGAACTGATCGCGGCGATGCTGACGCCGTTCCGCAAAAAGCTGCTGCCGGCGGCGCCGAGCGCGGTGAACGTGCTGTGGCGAAGCCTGGTGGCGCACCAGCGCTACGATACGCTGCCGGTCGGACCGTTCGACACGGTGATGCGCCCGCCGTCTCCGGACGGGGTCGACGTGACGGATTTCGACCGTCACACCGAAATCTTCGAAGCATCCTACCGCTGGGCCAAGGAAGCGATCGCGGCGCTGGAGGCAGGCGGCAGTTCGGCGATCGCAGGCCATTCTCGACACCGGCGCGCTGGAACGGCGTCAGGCGGCGACGGTCGCTGCCGCCGATCGCGCGCCGGGCAATCGCCTCGCCTCGGCGGCCGGGCTAAGTGCGCTGAACAGATAGCCCTTACGCTGCCCTGTCCGCGTGCCCTCAGCGGCGATAGCCGCCGGCGCGCGAATAGACCGGGCGGTTTTCCTGCGTCGGCCGGCTCGACAGGCTGGCGCGCGCTTCGCTGGCGCGCGGGGTCGTCGCCAGCTTGAGGTCTTCCAGGAAAATCGGCTTCGAGAAGTAGTAGCCCTGGGCGTAACGGATCTTGGTCGCGGCCTGCAGATAGGCCAGTTCCTCAAAACTTTCGAGACCCTCGGCGATCACGGTCATGCCGAGCGCTTCGCTCAGGGACTCGATCGCCCGCAGGATGCCCTGGCTGCGCGGACGCTTGTGAATGTCGGTGATGAAGGAGCGGTCGATCTTGATCTCGTCGGCGGTAATGTCGGCCAGCGCCGACAGCGACGAATAGCCGATGCCGAAATCGTCGATCGAGATCCTGACGCCGAGCTTGCGGAAGATCGGCAGGATCTCGTCCTGGAAATGCGTCTTGGTGACGAAGGCGTCTTCCGTCACCTCGATCATGAAGCGCTTCGGAAATCCGGTGGCTTCGAGCGCCTCGGCAAACGACTGCATGAATTCGGGATTGCCGGCCTGCGTGGCCGCGACGTTGATGCTGATCGTGGTGTCGGGGCCGAAGGTCTCGTCGATCAGGTCGATCGACTTGACGATCTCCGCCAGCACCAGATGGGTCAGTTCGTCGATCAGGCCGAGTTCGGTGGCGAGCTTGATGAAGGTGCTCGGGGCCTGAATCACGCCCTCGTCGTCGCGCAGGCGCACCAGCGCTTCGACGCCCTTGACCTCCTGGGTGCGGATGTCGACCTTGGGCTGGAAGGCGCAGCAGAAGCGCTTTTCCAGGATCGCCTGCCGCAGCGACTGCTCGATCTTCATCCGCGCCAGCGCCTCGCGCTCCATGCTGGCGTTGAAGAACGCCGCGGCGCCCTTGCTGGCGTTCTTGACGCGGTACATCGCGATGTCGGCGTTCTGGCGCAGCACTTCGTAGCTGCGGCCATGTTCGGGATACAGGCTGACGCCGATCGAGGTCGAGGCGAATATCTCGGACCCGTCGATGAAGAACGGCGCCTTCAGCCGCTGCAGGATGAAGTCGATGTATTCTTCGACCTCGGCGTCGTTCTGGATCGGGTTGAGCAGCAGCACGAACTCGTCGCCGCTGATCCGCGACAGGATGTCGGAGTCGCGCAGGTCGAGGCCGAGCCGCTTGGACATTTCCACCAGCAGCTTGTCGCCGACCGGGTGTCCGTAATAGTCGTTGATGTGCTTGAAATTGTCGATGTCGAGAAACGCCAGCGCGAAGCGGCCCTGTCCGTTGTCGTACTTCAACAGGCTGTTGACGCGATGCTCGATCACGCGCCGCGTCGGCAGGCCGGTCAGTTCGTCGTAATAGGCGGAGCGGAACAGGTGATCTTCGAACGCCTTCTGTTCGGTGATCTCGGTCGAACTCGAGATCAGCAGATTGCGCCCGGCGACCTGGACCGGCCGGTGCGAGGTGAGGAACACCTGCTTGGCCGAGCCGCGGGTGATGGCTTCTTCCAGCACGGCCGGGCGGCCGTTGCGCAGCAGTTCGAGACAGGTATCGCGGCGTTCGCCCGGTTGCGGGGCTGACGGCGCCGATCGCGGCGGCCTCCAGCAGGGCCGTCGCGGCATCGTTCATCAGCACGAACTCGCCGTGCTCGTCCTGAACCGTCACGCCGGCCGGAAGCAACCTGAAGACATCCCGCAGGATGTTCAATTCGGATCTCAAAAATGCTTTCATCGCGAGCCTGTGTCGCGGCCGCCTGAAAGTCGTGCTTGTTCGAACTATGCATGCCGCGGAGCTTGGCAAAGTCCATTGTAGTATTGGTTAAGTGGAACTGCGAAAAGCCGGGACAACGGTAGAAGTCGCGGGTTTTCAGCCGTGTTGGGCTTGATCGTCATTAACAGAATGTCAATGCCGATGAAGAAGGTGACCCGCGAAGTGAACATCGGTTCACATGTTATGCCGACACAGCGATCTGGCGCCGCAGCTTCGCGTGCTGAAACACGCTCGCTCGCGGGGATCCGGCATTGCATCGTGCAATGTACGCCGGTCTTGAGATAGCGGATGTCGGTCCCGCCGTCGAACGCGCGAAGCGCCGATTGCAACAGCTTGGTGCCGAAGCCCGCAGGGCCGACGTTTTCGACCGCCGGGACCTTCGGTTTCATCCCAGGTGACGTTGAGGCGGCTCTCCGACACCGTCCACGACACCTGCAACAGCCCGCGCGCCGAGGAGAACGCGCCGTACTTGCCGGCGTTGGTGGCCAGTTCGTGAAAGATCAGCGCCAGGCTGACCGCGAGCTTGGCCGGCAGGAACAGCGGATCGCCGTTCAGATTGAACCGGACATGGCCGTATGGCCCGAGTTCGGAATGCAGCATGTCCTTGATGTCGCAGCCGTTGCCGTCCAGCCGCGCGATCAGATCGTCGGTCGCCGACAGCGCGCGGAGGCGGCGATCGATGCTGCCCCAGATTTGCGGCTGATCCTGCAGGACCTGGTGCAGCACCGCGTGGATCGTCGACGTCTTGTTCTTGAGCCGGTGCTGCAATTCCGCGATCAGCAGTTTGCGGTATTCCTCCTCCTCGATCAGGCGTTTCGAATCCTGCTCGCTGCTGCGCGACGATCGTTCGGTAATGCTCGACGCCCCAGATGGCGAAGCCGCACACCGCCCAGAACATCACGAGCAGCACGAACCGCGCGGAGTCGGCCGTGGCGCTGCTGAAATTGACGATGACGCCGAGCGCGCCGCCCGCGATGGCCGTTGCGATCCCGATCCGGGCGCCGCCGACGGCGGCGGCAAAGAACACGGCCGGGAAATACGGCGTGAAGAACACGTCAGGACGGATCTGGGCAATGCCCCAGCGGACGATCGTCGACAAAACGAGACAGCCGGCCGCGAAGCCCGTGCTGAAAAGCAGCGAGGGCTGGGAAATGCCCTGCCAGCCGCGGCGGAACTCGTCGATCAATTTCTTCATCGGGATTGTCACTTCACGTGATCAGCGAATCCAAAATATGACCGAGCATATCGAAAACGGGGGATTTCGGGGCCCTTGATGGCAGCAAAGCGACGCCGTGCAGGCGATCGCGGTGGAACCGACGCGCTTGCGTCGTCGGCGAGGGGCAGGAATAGTGGTGGAACCGAGGGCAAGCCGTTGATCCGGGGGCGGCACATCGCAGTGACGGCCAGAAATCAAAAGGGGAGAGACGCAAATGTCCGCAACGTTCCGCCTGTCGCCGATATCGCGAAGGCCGGCCGTTCTATCTCGCCATCGTCGCCGGGCCTCGCCTGCGCCTTCGTCATCGGCAAGGCACTGCCGACGACCATCGACGCCGTCTCGGCCATCATCGAGCCGCTCTGCGCCAACAGCGTCACCGGTTCGCAGGATGTCGTCGAGCCGATCTCATCGCACGCGCTGCCGAACGTGGCCGGGCAAGCGCGTCACCATCGTGCGCGTGTTCTACGGCCCCGGCGGCTTCACGCCGGCGCACCAGCATGCGGGCTCCGTCACCGCCTATATCACCAAGGGCGAAATCCGTTCGCAACTGGCCGGCGGGCCGGTCGAGACGTTCGGCGTCGGGCAATCCTTCTTCGAGCCGCCCGGCGCGACGCATCTGGTCTCCGCCAATGCCAGCATGACCGAGCCGGCGGAGTTGATCGCGGTGTTCGTCGCGGACGAAGGCGCGCAGCTCACGACGCTGGTGAAGTGAACCGGGGTCGTAGGGTGGGCTGAGCGCAGCGAGCCCACCATCTCTCGACATCGGTGCAAGAATATGGTGGGCACGTCGCTACGCTCCTTTGCCCACCCTACGCGCACCGGATTTAGATCGCCTTCACCACCACCCGCAGCCCGTCGCGCGGTTTCGGGATCGGCCAGATCTGCCAGTCCGGCTTGTAGCCGGGCTCCAGCGACACTTCGAGGTTCTGCAAGAAGTGCCGCGCAAAGCATTTCGCCTGCATGTAGGCAAAATGCAGGCCGAGGCACATATGCGCGCCGCCGCCATACGGCACCCAGGCGAAACGATGGCGGTTGCGCTGCGCCTCGTCGGTGAAGCGCATCGGATCGAATGTTTCAGGCTCGGGCCAGCTATCCGCCATGTGATGCGTGAACAGCGGATTGACGCCGACCATGGTGCCGGCCGGGATCGCGTAGCCCTTGAAGGTGAAATCCTTGATCGAGCGGCGCGGCATCGAGGGCACCGGCGGCTTCATCCGCAGCGTTTCCTTGAAAGCCATTTCGGTGAGCTTCATGGCTTCGAGATGGTCGAAGTTCATCGGTGCGTCGGCGGCGAGACCGAGGCCGTCGACTTCGTCGCGCAGCTTCTGCTGCCACTCCGGATGCGCGGCCAGTTCGCCCACGAACGACGTCAGCGACGAGGTCAGCGTGTCGTGCGCCGCCATCATCAGGAAACTCATGTGATCGACGATGTCCTGTGTCGAGAGCAGCGCACCGTCCTCGTGGGTCGCATGGCATAGCTGCGAGAACAGATCGTCGCCGCCGCCTTTGGCCCGGCGGATCGGGATCTGCTCGGAGAAATAGGCGACGATGCGCTTGCGGCCCTTGACGCCGCGCGCCATCGCCGTGCCGGGCAGCGGCTTTCGGATCACGGCGACGGAGGCCGCCACCATGTCGACGAAGGCATTGGTGATCTCATCCACTTCAGGCCCGATGCCGGCGCCGAGAAACGACGTCGCCGCGAGGTCGAGCGTCAGCTGCTTCATCGCGGGATAGAACAGCATCGGTCCGGGCTTCGCCTTCCATTGCGCCACCCGCGCCGCGATGCCGCTGTCGAGATCGGCCAGATAGGATTTCATCGGCCCGGACTTGAACGCCACCGACAGCGCGCGGCGGTGCAGGCGGTGCTCCTCGAAATCGAGCAGCATCAGCCCGCGCGGAAACAGCAGCCCGAGAATCCGGCCCCAGCCGAGCGTCGAGGAGAACTGCTTGGCCTGGTCGAACAGCACCAGTTCATTGGCTTCGGGCCCGAGCAGCACGAGGCTGGTCTCGCCGAACAGATGGCTGCGATAGACCAGCCCGTATTTCTTGGATTGCCGCTCGACCTGCCCCTTGGGGTCGGCCAGCACTTCCAGCGTCTTGCCGATCAGGGGCCAGCCCTCGTCGCCCGGGATATGCGTCAGCGAATTGCGCTTTGGCGGCGTAAAGCTGTAGGCGGGAGCGGCGATACCCTGCATCGACATGGCATTGCTCCGGTTGAGCCTTGAAGGTCGGAAATATTATCCACTGTGCCGAAGGATTTGTCGCGGCCTGAATGCGATCGGGCCGCGGCTTCGGCATAGTCAAGACCGGTAAACAACCCTTTGTCTCACCCGCGAAAAAAACGGCGCGGAATGGTTCTCCGCGCCGTTCACCAATTCTTGTTGTGGCGCCTGCATCACGCCTTGCGCTTGGCCGCTTCCTTCTGCAGATCCGGCGCGTTGATGGTCGGGATCGCCACCCGGCCGGGGCCGGTGAGCGTCAGCGCGGCCGCGGCCTTTTCGTTTTCCATGATCTTTGCCATCACGGCCTGGCCCGCGCGCTCGAACACGGCGCGGTTCTCGATCAGGAATTTTTGCGATTCGCGCAGCTTGGTCACGTAGCCGTTGATCTCGGGGATCACGTAGCGCGCCACCATGTCCCAGCTCCGGCGGGTGTTTTCCGGATTGGCCCAGTCGTGCACGAAGCCGATGATGGCGCCGACGCCGCCCGAGACATTGATCAGGTTCTTGATGGTCTTCACGAGATCGTCGGGCGTGCCGATGGTGGAGGCGGCGTTCTCGCCGCCGGCGGTTTTCTCCACGGCGTCCTCGGGCGACTTGAACGGCTCCACGCCCGGCCGCTGCAGCGTGCGCACCGTATATTCATTGTGCCAGCGCATCAGGCCGGCGCCGGCCTCGCGCTGCGCCTGTTCGCGGGTCTCGGCGATGTGCCAGCTCAACAGCACGCGCCAGTCGGAACGGCTCACGGTGACGCCGGCCTTCTTCGCGGCATCCTCGGCAAAGCCCCATTGCGTCGGCAGCGCCATCAGGCCCTGCGTCGACATCGAGCCGAGCGAGATGATGCCGATGCCGTATTTGCCGGCGAGCGTCATGCCCGAGGGCGAAATCTGCGAGGCCACCACGAACGGCATGTCTTCCTGCAGCGGCAACAGCTGCAGCGCGGCGTCGTTCATGGTGAACCAGTCGCTCTTGGCGGTGACGCGCTCGCCCTTGAACAGGCGGCGGATGATGGCGATCGCCTCGTCCTGGCGGTCGCGCTGCGTCATCGGGTCGATGCCGAGCGTATGCGCGTCCGACGCCAGCGCGCCCGGGCCGGAGCCGAAGAGGGCGCGGCCGCCGGTCATCCAGTCGAGCTGCACCATGCGCTGGGCGACGTTGTAGGGATGGTGATAGGGCAGCGAGACCACGCCGGTGCCGAGCTTGATGCGCTTGGTGCGTTCGCCGGCGGCCGCCAGAAACATTTCCGGCGAGGCGATCATTTCCCAGCCCGAAGAGTGATGCTCGCCGCACCAGAACTCGTCATAGCCGAGCGTGTCGATCTGCTCGACGAAGTCGAGATCGCGGCGGAACTGGAGCAGCGGATTCTCGCCGATCGGGTGATGCGGCGCGAGAAAGGCTCCGAATTTCAGGCGTGCCATGGGTGATTCTCTCCGAAAATATTGTTTTTCTGGGATTGCTCTCCGCCAAGGTACGGGGTGGGGCAGGGCAAGGCAATGCTGAGAACCCCGCCGCCAGCGCATGGTTGTCGCGCGGAAGCGGCTGTCTTACCGTCGGCCGGAAATTACCTCCTGCCGCACGAAGGCCGCGATGAAGCTCGCCAAACCCCGCATCGATATCGGCTTTGCCACCAACGACGCGCCGGCGGCGCTGGCGTTCTGGCAGAACGAGATCGGCCTGCCATTCGACTACACCCAGCCGATCCGCCGCGGCTACAAGCAGCACCGCCACGATCTCTGTGGTTCGATCCTGAAGATCAACCAGGTCTATGAGCCGCTGCCGGACAATCCGCCCTCCGGCTATCGCGAGCTGTTGATCGCGCGCGACGATGTCGCCGCGCCGCAGCCGATGACCGATCCGGATGGCAACCGCGTCGCGCTGGTGCCGAAGGGGATGTTCGGAATCGAGCGCATCGGCATCCGCCTTGGTGTCCGCGACGTCGCGGCGCATCGCCGCTTCTACAGCGAGGCGCTTGGCTTGCCGGAAGGAAAGGCCATCGATGGCGCGGCAACCTTTCTGGCCGGCGATACCGTGCTGATCGTCGAACAGGCCGCGGATGCACCCGATGATGCCGCGTTCGAGGGCAAGGGCTGGCGCTACATCACCTTCCAGGTCTTCGAGGTCGATCGCGAGCACGCTTACGTGCTGGCGCATGGCGGCCGCGAGGCGCGCGCACCAGTCACGCTCGGTACTACGGCAAGGATTTCGATGGTCCGCGACCCCGATGGCAACTGGATCGAACTGTCGCAGCGCGCCTCGCTGACGGGATCGCTGGAGCCGTCGACGGCGTGAGTCTCTCTAACGGGCGACGTTCCGCGTCTCCTTTGCTGACGACAGCGTGATCAGCGTTTCGGCCCGAATCGATGCGGTCCACCTCGCGTCACAGTAGAGTGCGCGCCGGATATCACGGCACACTGGTGCTGACGCGCTGTTTGCACTCTCGATCGTCGCCTGTGCCGCATTCCTGACATCGATGCGCCGCGTCACGGGATGACAAATTAACGTCAACTGCCAAAATTTGATTGTGGGGAATGACAGTGCACGGCCTTTTTATTTTGCACTGCAGCAACTATCTGTTCTTTGTGGCATTAACCACCATCGTGGCATTAGCCACTATCGTTCCAGGAGAAATATTTGTCGCTCGCGAACAACGTCGAATTCCTGCGGCACTTCCAGAAGCTGAGCGGCTTCGATGCTCTGGGAATTTATGGTCGTACTGCTTCGCAAGCGGGGCAGAGCCCGCTCGTTGAGATCAACGAATTCGGCACCAATCCCGGCGCGTTGAAGATGTTCGCCTACGTGCCGGAGCAGTTGCCGCGCGCGCCCGCGCTCGTCGTGGTCCTGCACGGCTGCGGCCAGACGGCGGCCGGTTACGATGTCGGCACCGGCTGGTCGACGCTCGCCAAGCGTTATGGCTTCGCGCTGCTGATGGCCGAACAGCAGGGCGCGAACAATGCCAACACATGCTTCAACTGGTTCAGTCCCGGCGATGTCGCGCGCGGCCGCGGCGAGGCGGCCTCGATCCGGCAGATGGTTGCGCGGATGGTCTCCGATCACAAGATCGATCCCCGCCGCATCTACATCACCGGCCTTTCCGCCGGCGGTGCGATGACGTCGGTGATGCTGGCTGTCTATCCAGAAGTGTTCGCGGGTGGCGCCATCATCGCCGGTCTCCCGTTTGGTATCGCCAGCAATGTCCGCGAGGCGCTCGGTGGCATGATGCAGTCGACGTCGCGTCCCGCCGACAGATTGGGCGATCTGGTGCGCAAGGCCTCCAAACACGGGGGGCCGTGGCCGAAAGTGTCGGTGTGGCACGGCAGCGCCGACCGTACCGTGAACCCCGGCAACGCCAATGAGATCGTCAAGCAATGGCTCGACGTGCACGGCCTGCCGTCCGCGCCGATGTCGGTCGGCGATGTCGACGGCCATCCGCGCGCGGTGTGGTGGAATGCCGACGGCGAGACCGTCGTCGAGTCCTACACCATCACGGACATGGCCCATGGCACGCCGCTGGGTCTCGCCGGCAATGACGAACCCTATGGCGCGGAGGGCGCGTTCCTGATCGAAGCGGGAATCTCGTCGTCCTATCACATCGCCGATTTTTTCGGCCTCACCGGCCGGATCAATCCGGCCGCTGAAGCGGCCAAGCCGGTATCGGAGTCGAACGTCGTTCGATCCGCGGCCACCGAATCCCTGCAGTCTTCCGATCTGGCCGCTACGCTGTGGTCGAAGACCCACAAGCCGGTTCGCCAGCCCAAGCCGGTGCCGCACGAACCGAAGCGTCGCGGCATCGATGTCGGCGGCGTCATCACCCGCGCGCTGACGGCGGCGGGATTGATGAAATAGCAGCTTGGCTTACCCGCCCCTCAAGGGGCGGGTGAAGCAGGCCCTCAGCTTCAGCTCACATCTCGCCGGTGATGAACGGATTGGTCATCCGCTCCTGGCCGATGCTGGAGCCTGCGCCGTGGCCGCAGATGAAGCCGACATCGTCGCCGAGCGGCAGCAGCTTGTCCTTGATCGAACTGATCAGCGTGGCGTGGCTGCCGCCGGGCAAATCCGTGCGTCCGACCGAGCCGTTGAACAAGACGTCGCCGACATGGGCGAAGCGCAATTGCTTGTTGAAGAACACCACGCTGCCCGGCGAGTGGCCGGGGCAATGCAGGATGTCGAAGGTGAGATCGCCGATCGAGACCTGATCGCCCTCGTCGAGCCAGCGGTCGGGTCCGAAATTGCGCACGCCGGTCATGCCGAAGCGTTCGCCGCTGCTCACGACATTGTCGAGCAGGTATTTGTCGGCGATATGCGGGCCCTCGATTTTCACCTGCAGTGCGTCGCGCAGCTCCGCCGCGCCGCCGACATGGTCGATATGGCCATGGGTCAGCCAGATCTTCTCGACCGTGACGCCGGTCTGCTTGATCGCTTCGAGGATTTTGGGAACGTCCCCGCCGGGGTCGATCACCACGGCCTTCTTGGAAGGCTCGTCCCAGATGATGGTGCAGTTCTGCTCGAACAGCGTCACCGGCACGATCATCGCGCCGGCCTTGGCTTGGTTCTCGGCCTGATTTTCGGCCTGGGTCTCGGTTTTGTCATCCATGGCAGGCACAATATTCTACCTTGAGAAGGGGTCAACACGGGCGGGAACGATATGTGGCCGGACTCCGGCCGTGATAGGGTTCCGCAGACTTTTATCTAGTGGCGAGAGCCGGAAATCGCATCGGTCAGATCGCGATTTCGGCCGGGATGTACAATTCATGGACCAGCTCTCCAAAGACCAGTCCAACAAATCGCCGCCCGGCGGAATTCGCACCACGGCCCGCGCCTTGTTTGTCAGCGAGCGCCTCAATACGTCGGGCCTCGAGCGTGGCGATGTCCTTGCCACGACACCGCTCGCGTTTCGCGTCAATGCGAACGGCGTCGCGATACTCTTTCGTTACGGCGTGGTGGTTCTGATCGGGCTGAATGCACTGGAAGAGGAGGAATTCCTTCGCGGCCTCGACCATCGCATGACGGGGAAGTCCGAGCGACGCGACGAGGAAATCGCCATTATCGAGCTGGCTCCGGAAAGGGAGGACCAGATTCCACCCGGCGGCCCGATCTGCCTGCAAAGCCTTTCGCCCGAGCGGCTGATCCTGATCGGCGAGGCACTGGCGAAGAGCGTCGTACTGGCGCGGCATGAACGCGAGGTGGCCAGCGTCTTTGATACGACCGAACCGATCGCGCGCGAACTGGCGCGCAGCGGGCGTATGCGCGGCAGCCGCCGCTCGATCCTGAAAAATATCGGCAACGCGCTGTTGGTGCGGCACCGGGTGTCGGGACCGGTCGAGGTGGAAGAGAAACCCGACGTGCTCTGGGACAAGCCGCATCTGGAGCGGCTGTATGCCCGGCTGGAGGACGAGTATGAACTCAAGGAACGCGCGGAATCGCTGAACCGCAAGCTCGCCGTGATCGCCGAGAGCGCGCAGGTGCTGACCGACATCATCGACACACGGCGCTCGCTGCGGCTCGAAGTGATTATCGTGCTGTTGATCCTGTTCGAGGTAATGATGACGATCTATCAGCTCGCGGTGGGAAAGCACCCTTGATTTCCGTCGTCCCGGCCAAGCGAAGCGCGCGCCGGGACCCATAACCACAGGGGTGTATTGTGCGAAGGCTGTAGCTCCAGCCCGGCGTAACAACACACATAGGTGGTTATGGGTCCCCGCGTTCGCGGGGACAACTCACTGAGAGAGCCGTCTGAACCTCACCGCTTGATCTGCGCCTTCAACGTATCTTCGACGACGCGGTCGAACGACGACGCCTTCGGCGGCGCCTTGGCGCGCTGGTCGGCGACGTATTTGTCGCGCTTGGCCACCAGCGCCGCCAGCTTTTCGTTGAGCGCCTTGCGCTGGTTCATCTGCTTGTCGACTTCCTCGCTGCGCTGCTCGGGCTTCAACGCGCGCAGATTGTCGGGCAGCTCTTCCTCCTTGATGTTGGAAAGCTTGCTGCGGCCGGCAGAGACGTCGGCGACCAGGTCGCCGTCGCCGGTGATGGCCTCCGACGTCGCCTTGGATCGCTTGTTGATATAGCTTGCCATCTCCGAGGCCTGCGCCGGCGCGGCGGCCGCAACCTCCGACAATTGCTTGGTCTTGCTCTCGGTGCGCTTCTGCAATTGCTTCGATCCGTACGGGATCACCGTGCCGTTGATCTCGCGCTGCAGGATGATGATCTCCTCGTCATAGGGCGTCTCGATGACGACGACCTGGCCGCCGTCCTGCGGGATCGGGATGAAGCGGCCGTTGCCGTTCTGGGCGATGTCGCGCCACACCCGCTCGGTGTCGCGGGCGTCTCCAGCCAGCACCGCGTTGATGATGATGTCCTTCTGCCTGGCCACCTTGAGCGTGACCGGATATTTGGTGTCCTGCGCGTAATCCATGTGCGGCGGGGCGTCGCCGACCAGGAACACGATCCGCCTGATATCGCCGCCGCCGCTCCATTGCAGCTTGTTGACGGCGACATCGAGCGCCTCGTTGACGCTTTCCGGCCAGTCGCCGCCGCCGCGGGCCTTCAGTTCCAGCAGGCGCGCGTAGAGATCCTGGATGTCGGTGGTGAGGTCGACCTTCTGGGTGACGTAGTCGTCGCCGATGTCGCGATAGGCGATCAGGCCCATGCGGATGTCGGCGTCGGGATTGGAATCGACGATCGCGGTCGCGATCGACCAGATCTTGCGCTTGGCGCCGTCGATCAGGGCGCCCATCGAGCCCGTGGTGTCGAGCACGAACGCCACTTCGACGGCGGGCTTTGCGACGGCCGATGACAGGCTGGATGACAGCGACAGGGCGGTGAGGGCCAAGGCAAAGGAAAAGGCAAAGGCGGATGGTGCGATGCGTGGCATCGTTGGATCTCCCTCCAGCGTCTTGTCCCTCGGAAGCAGGATGTTCCTGGCTTCGCGGTGCATCGAGGTCACAAAAAAGACTGGCTACAGACAAATTTATGGCCGGCTTCACGCCGGACTTGGCATCGCTGCTTCGTGGTCGCAATGAAATCGGATAGGGTTCACATATGGAATCGCCTGTCCGCCAGATCAGCCTCGTGCCGCCGCCGGACCGCCGCCAGTCGGAGACGGCGCTGGCGGTCGCGCGCGGCACGGCGCGGCTGCTGCGCTCGCTCGGTTTCTCCTGCATCAGCGAATTGCCGCTGCCTTCGGGACGGCGCGCCGATCTGGTGGCGCTGAACGACAAGGGCGAAATCTGGATCGTCGAGATCAAGTCATCGCTGGAGGATTTGCGCGCCGACCAGAAATGGCAGGACTACCGGATGCATTGCGACCGGCTGTTCTTTGCTTTCACGCAGGATCTGCCGTGCGAGATTTTTCCCGAAGATACCGGGTTGATCATCGCCGATGCCTATGGCGCGCATTTGCATTGCGAGGCGCCCGAACACCGTCTGCCGGCGGCGACGCGCAAATCGATGACGGTGCGTTTTGCGATGGCGGCGGCGCAGCGGATCAACCGCCTGGTCGATCCGCAAGGGCATGGCGAGTTTTAGTTTTGTAGGGTGGGCAAAGGCGCAACGCGCCGTGCCCACCATCTATCCGCGACCGTTGTCTTGAATGGTGGGCACGCTTCGCTTTGCCCACCCTACGATTTCTTACCGCGGCGCGCGTTTCGCGAGAATCCGCTGCAGGGTCCGGCGGTGCATGTTGAGCCGCCGCGCGGTCTCCGAGACGTTGCGGTTGCACATTTCGTAGATGCGCTGGATGTGTTCCCAGCGCACGCGATCCGCCGACATCGGGTTCGACGGCAGTTCGGATTTCTCGGTACCGCTGGCGAGCAATGCGGCGACCACATCATCGGCGTCGGCTGGCTTGGAGAGATAATCCACCGCGCCCATCTTCACGGCCGTGACGGCGGTGGCGATGTTGCCGTAGCCGGTCAGCACGATGGTGCGCGCCTCGGGGCGCTTGCGCTTCAGCGCCGACACCACGTCGAGCCCGTTGCCGTCGCCGAGCCGCAGATCCACCACGGCGAAGGCCGGCGCGGCCTTGTTGATCTGCGCCAGTCCGTCGGTCACGGTGTCGCAGGACGTAACCGCGAAGCCGCGGGTTTCCATCGCGCGCGACAGGCGCTCCAGAAACGGCTTGTCGTCCTCCACGATCAACAGCGAGCGGTCGGTAAGATCGGTCAGTTCGGCAATGGCGTTCAAGATCGGGTTCCCATGCGGTTGCGGATGATCAGCGTCCTATAGAACATATGGCGCGCCATCCTGCACTGCCAAGGCCCGCGAAGTCGACCGGCTCCCTTTACCTTAATCCGCTGGATCGCCTGAGCTTTCCTCGGCCTCGAAGCGGGTGCGCGGCCAGGCGATCTGCACCACGGCGCCGTGATCGGGAAAGGTCCGGTTCGAGAACGATACCTTGGCACCGGTGCGCTCCAGCAGCGTGCGGGCGATGAACACGCCAAGGCCGAGCCCGGCGCGTTCGTGGTTGGCCTCGTCGGCGCTGCGGCGCCTTGATAAATAGGGTTCTCCGATCCGTTTCAGCATGTCGGGCGCGATGCCGGGCCCGTCGTCGGAAATGACGATCTCGACCGTTTCGGCGTTCCACCAGGCGTTCACCTCCACCGTGGTCCGCGCGAAATCGACGGCGTTTTCAAGGATGTTGCCGACGCCATAGAGCACGGCCGGGTTCCGGGCGCCGACCGGCTCGCGCGTGGCTGCGACAGCTAGCCGCACCTTGATGGCGACGCCGAAATCCCGATGCGGCGCCACCGCTTCCTCGATCAGCGTCGACAGCTTCATGCGGTCGAACGGCGCGCCGGAGGAGGACAACTGGGTGATCTTGGCCAGGATGTCGCGGCAACGCTGCGCCTGTTCGCGCAGGGTTTTCAGATCGGACGCCAATGGGTCATCACTGTTGACGGTCTTTTCCAATTCCCGCGAAATCAGGAAGATGGTCGACAGCGGCGTGCCGAGCTCATGCGCGGCGGCGGCGGCAAGGCCGTCGATCTGGGTCAGATGCTGTTCGCGCGTCAGCACCAGTTCGGTCGCGGCCAGCGCGTCGGAAAGTTTTCGCGCTTCCTCGGCGGCCTGGAACGCATAGAGGCTGGTGACGCCGATCGCGAGCACGATCGAGAGCCAGACCCCGAACAGATAGATCGGCGGCAGCACCAGCGGGTCTTCGCTGTCCCAGGGCAGCGGCAGATGGAAGAACACCAGCGCCGAGGCGCAGGCGACCGCGAGCACGCCGAGCCCGATCGTCAGCCGGATCGGCAGCACCGTCGCCGAGATCAGGACCGGGCCGAGGAACAGGAACGAGAACGGGTTCTGCAATCCCCCGGTCAGGAACAACAACGCGGCCAGTTCGACGATGTTGAGCGCGAGCAGCGCCGCGGCATGGAGCGGCTCCAGCCGCTGCATCGGGTTGAAGGCGATCTGCAGCGCGAGATTGAGCAGCGCCGAGACGCCGACGACGGCGACGCAGGCGATGACGGGAAAGTCGAATTCCAGCCCCTGCGCCACGATGAAGATCGCGGTGAGCTGGCCGAGCGCCGCCAGCCAGCGCAGCCGGAGAATGGTATCGAGACGGACATAGCGGTTCGGAAGGCGGAAATCGGAGGTGGCGACGTCGGTCATGGCAGGAGTTTAGCTGTCGGCGGGCGCGATCACAAATGAGGGCGCTTAGGTGCGGAGCGCGGCTTTCATGGCCGTCTCGAACGATGAAAGCCCCGCTGCTGCCAGGGGACAAAGCCTTGCGCTATCCACCCCGATAGCCCAATGAACCTGCCTGAAATGGTCAACAGCGACGCCACGCCAGCACAGTTTCCCGCGGCCGGGCCGGAAGGCTCCGCCGCGATCGACGTCGCGCATCTGATAAAACTCTACAAGACCAACCGCGCGGTGGATGACGTGTCGTTCCGGATCGCGCGCGGCAGCATCACCGGGCTGCTCGGCGGCAACGGCGCCGGCAAGACCACGACGATTGCGATGATCATGGGGCTGGTGCTGCCCACGTCGGGCCGCGTCCAGGTGCTCGGCCATGCGATGCCCGAGCAGAGTGCCGAGGTGCTCGGCCGGATGAATTTCGAGAGCCCCTATGTCGACATGCCGATGCGGCTCACGGTGCGGCAGAACCTGACCATCTTCGGCAAGCTCTATGCGGTAGAGAATTTGCGCGAGCGGATCGAGCAGCTCGCCGCCGATTTCGACCTGAAGGATTTCCTCGACCGCGCCAACGGAAAACTCTCGGCCGGGCAGAAGACCCGCGTCGCGCTGGCGAAGGCGCTGATCAACCAGCCGGAGCTGTTGCTGCTCGACGAGCCGACCGCGTCGCTCGATCCTGATACGGCCGACTGGGTGCGCCAGCATCTTCAGGACTACCGCAAGGCCCATGACGCCACCATCCTGCTGGCCTCGCACAACATGCTGGAAGTGGAGCGACTGTGCGACCGCGTCATCATCATGAAGCGCGGCCGCATCGAGGACGACGACAGCCCCGACCAGATCCTGGTGCGCTATAACCGCGCCACGCTGGAAGAAGTATTCCTCGATGTCGCGCGCGGGCGGGTGCGGGAGGCGGCGCCATGAACGACGTCGCTCTCAGGACCCCGACCCATCGCGGGATCTCCGCGCACCGCATCCACGCCATGGTGCTGCGCTACTGGTATCTTCTGATGTCGTCGTGGCCGCGGCTACTGGAGCTGATCTACTGGCCGGCGCTGCAGATCATCACCTGGGGCTTTCTGCAGAACTACATCGCGCAGAACGACAGTTTCTTTGCGCGCGCCGGCGGCACGCTGATCGGCGCGGTGATCCTGTGGGACATCCTGTTCCGCGGCCAGCTCGGCTTCTCGATCTCGTTTCTCGAGGAAATGTGGGCGCGCAACCTCGGCAACCTGATGATGAGCCCGCTGAAGCCGATCGAATTCCTGATCTCGCTGATGATCATGAGCCTGATCCGGCTCGCGATCGGCGTCATCCCGATGACGCTGCTGGCGCTGTTCTTCTTCGATTTCAATTTCTTCGCGATCGGGCTGCCGCTGATCGCGTTCTTCTGCAATCTGATCTTCACCAGCTGGTCGGTCGGGATTTTCGTCTCCGGCCTGGTGCTGCGCAACGGCCTCGGCGCCGAGAGCATCGTCTGGACCTTGATGTTCGGCCTGATGCCGCTCGCCTGCGTCTATTATCCGGTCGCGGTGCTGCCCTCCTGGCTGCAGGCCGTCGCCTGGACGCTGCCGCCGACCTACGTGTTCGAAGGCATGCGGTCGCTGCTGATCGACCACGTCTTCAGGGCCGACCTGATGCTCTGGTCGCTCGGCATCAACGCGGTGTTGTTCGCTGCCTCCTTTGCAATCTTCCTTGCCCTTTTACGCAGCGCCAAGCACCACGGGTCTTTGCTCGGGGGTGGTGAATAAGTCACAAATTCCCGTGCTTTTCCGGGGTTTTCGGCCTTTTGGCCGGCCTAGACGTAACCAATCGGTCCATTGACGCATTATTACGCATTCTGCACTATGCTGCGACGCAAACAGAGGTCAGAAACATATGCCGATTGGTGAGTTTGGCGGCGCGCCGCCCCTGGTGGCCGAAGGCAGTCCGGCGCTCACGACGCCGATGTACTGGATGTACGAAATGGGTCACGCGTCGCTCAATCCGGCGCGCGCGGTGACCGACGCCACCAAGATATTGTTTCAGAATCCGCTGAACCCCTGGTCGCATACCGAATTCGGCAAATCGATCGCTGCCGGCTGCGAACTGTTCGAACGCACCACCCGACGCTACGGCAAGCCGGAATGGGGCCTCGACACCACCGAGGTCAACGGCGTCCGTACGCCGGTCGAGGTCCGTTCGATCTGGGAAAAACCGTTCTGCCGTCTGCTGCACTTCGATCGCAAGCTGACCCGGCCGCTGCGCGCACCGCATCCTCGCGTGCTGATCGTTGCGCCGATGTCCGGCCATTACGCGACGCTGCTGCGCGGCACGGTCGAAGCGTTCCTGCCTACCCATGAAGTCTACATCACCGACTGGGCCGACGCGCGCATGGTCCCGCTGACCGAGGGCCGCTTCGATCTCGATGACTACGTCGATTACGTCATCGAGATGCTGCAGACGCTCGGCGGCAACATGCATGTGGTCGCGGTGTGCCAGCCTTCGGTGCCGGTCGTGGCGGCGGTGTCGGTGATGGAAGCCGCGCGCGATCCCTTCGTGCCGCTGTCGATGACGCTGATGGGCGGTCCGATCGATACCCGTCGCAATCCGACTGCGGTGAACAATCTGGCGGCCGAACGCGGCATCGATTGGTTCCGCAACCACGTCATCACCAAGGTGCCGTTCCCGCATCCCGGCGTGATGCGCGACGTTTATCCGGGCTTTTTGCAGCTATCGGGTTTCATCACGATGAATCTCGACCGCCATACCGACGCGCACAAGGCTCTGTTCAGCAATCTGGTGAAGGGCGACGGCGATCTGGTCGACAAGCACCGCGAATTCTATGACGAATACCTCGCGGTGATGGATCTGACGGCGGAGTATTACCTGCAGACCGTCGATGTCGTGTTCGTGAAGCACGCGCTGCCGAAAGGCGAGATAACTCATCGCGGCAAGCCGGTCGATCCCTCAAAGATCAGCCGCGTGGCGCTGATGACGGTCGAAGGTGAGAACGACGACATCTCGGGATTAGGTCAGACCGAAGCCACACACGCGCTGTGCCCGGCGATTCCGGAACATCGCCGCGTGCATTACGTACAAAAGGGCGTTGGACACTACGGTGTGTTCAACGGATCACGATTCCGTTCCGAAATCGTGCCGCGCATCTCCGATTTCATGATGTCGGCGGCCAATCCGAAGGTGTCAGGCGCCAATTCCAAGCCGACATTGGTCCGCGCAGCCGAATAACAGCGATCGGGGCATCGATTCCGCATCCCCGATAAGTTGCTGAATAGACTCAAACATTCCCGTTTCGGTCCGAATCAAGGGGTGAGTTCAGACTCACTCCTTGAAGGCGTTTTTGGCCCCGGGTTCCATCGAAAAATCCCGGTTCCGACCCCTGCCGGTAGGGGGCATTTGGCCCCGAGCCCCTGTATATTGGGCAAATGATTTGTTTTTACGCCGAGCAATTTCAATGAGATTTCCTTGGCGGCGGATATGGCAGAATCCGGGCGTACTCCTACTCCCCGGACTCCAAGACATGGCTACTCGCGCCCTCCTTTATCGGCGGCCCGCCGAACCCGCGACCATTTTGGTCAAGCACGGCTCGCAAGTCTTTGCGATCAGGCTGCGCCGGCATCGCCGCGCGCGGCGTTACACGTTACGCATCCATCCAACCGACCGCGAAGCCATCCTGACCATGCCACCGCGCGGTACGCTCGTGGAAGCCAGGGACTTTGCACGGCTTCACGGCGGTTGGATCGCCGCGCGTCTCGGCCGTTTGCCGAAGGCCGCACCGTTCCAGGCTGGAACGATCATACCATTACGCGGTGTGCCGCACCGAATCGTGCATCGCGCCGGCGAGCGCGGCACCGTGTGGACAGAAACTCGCGACAGCGGCGACAAAATACTGTGCGTGGCCGGCGACGTCGAGCACATGGACCGGCGTGTCCACGACTTTCTCAAGCGCGAAGCGCGCAAGGACCTGCACAAGGCCTCGCTCGCCTATGCGGACGAACTCGGCGTGCGGGTGCGACGGGTGTCGATCCGCGACCAGTCGAGCCGCTGGGGATCGTGCACGTCGGCCGGATCGCTGTCCTATTCCTGGCGGCTGATCCTCGCGCCGCCCTTCGTGCTGGACTATCTCGCGGCCCATGAAGTGGCGCATCTCGTCGAGATGAACCACTCGCCGCGGTTCTGGCGCGTCTGCGGCCGCGTCTGCAGTCATGTCGAACGCGCCAAGCGCTGGCTCGATACCTACGGCAACGATTTGCATCGTTACGGGGTCGAGGACTAAAGCATTTCGGAACGAATTGGATTTCGGTTCGCGCCAAGAACACGCGAACCGGACCGGTCCAATCCCCAAACCCGAGCGCATGAACAAGCCAGAGCACGAAGATGCCACCCGGATGCAGGGCCTCGATGCCGGTGCACACCGATCCTTCGTACTGTTCGGCGAAAGCCGCAAGCCGATACCCGGTGCGGTCCTCGATGAACGCATCACGGTTTGCAAAGCCGATCCTTCGTGGCCGGAATGGTCTCAGCAGGAGACCGCACGGCTGCGAAGCGTGCTGCCCGGCGATCTCGTTCCGGAAATTCAGCATATCGGCAGTACCGCGGTTCCGGGGCTGGATGCCAAGCCAATCGTAGATTTGATGGTCGGACTATTCGAGCCAGGGCAGATCGCGGAGGTGGCCGAACGGCTGGAGAGGCTCGGCTACGAAAGCCTCGGCGAAGCCGGCGTGCCCGGCCGATGGGCGCTGCGCAGGCGCGATGTCGCGCAGCCCAGCAACATTGCGATCGTCGCCTACCAGGGCGAATGGTGGAAGCTTAACCTTGCCGTCCGGGACTATCTGCGTGCGAACCCCGAGAGCGCCCGGGACTACGCCTTGGCGAAATGGCATGCCGTCAGCGGTGGCGCGGATATGTTGCTCGCTTACTCCGATGCCAAGCGGGTCATGATCGCAAAGATCGTCGCTGAGGCACGTCTTACCGGCGCCTGATCGCAGCGCCGTCCCAAGTCACAGGGGCGGCGGTTCCGGCCCCCTGGTGGGACGCGCTCCGCCCGCCTCAGGAAGGCATTGGTAACACGTCCGGTTATGCTAGCCTCCCGACACCCCTCCGGCCGAAGGACGCCGATACCGCCACTGATCACGAGATCCAAATGCCTGATTTCGAGAAGCGGCCCGTCATCCTCCCCATCCTCGCATTGCTGGCTTTCGTTCTCACGGCCCTTCCTGCCGGCGCGCAGACCCTGAAGGCCGTCAAGGATCGTGGCACGCTCAATTGCGGCGTCAGCCAGGGGCTGCTGGGTTTTTCCAGCATGGGCGACAAGAACATTTGGACCGGCTTTGACGTCGACATTTGCCGCGCCGTGGCGGCGGCGATCTTCGGTGATCCCGCCAAGGTAACGTTCATGCCGCTCGATGCATCCGCCCGCTTCGCGGCGCTGCAGTCGAACCAGATCGACGTCCTGTCGCGCAACTCGACATGGACGATGTCACGGGAAAGTTCGCTCGGCCTGATGTTCGCCGGCATCGCCTATTACGACGGCCAGGGCTTTCTGTTGCGCCGCGATGCCGGGATCGATACCGCCCTGCAGCTCGCCGGCAAGACGGTTTGCACCCAGACCGGCACCACCAGCGAACTGAATGTGACGGACTATTTCCGCGTCAACGACATGGCGCTGAAGGTTCTGGGCCTCGGTACGGCGGAAGAGAGCCTGAAGGCCTATGAGGATCGCAAATGCGACGTGCTGACGAGCGACGTGTCGCAGCTCTACGCCGAGCGCCTCAAGCTGTCGGCGCCCGACAGCCATATCATCCTGCCGGAAGTCATTTCAAAGGAGCCGCTCGGGCCGGCGGTACGGCAAGGCGACGACCAGTGGTTCAACCTGATCAAGTGGACGCTCTATTCATTGATCAATGCCGAGGAACTGGGCGTCAAGTCGACGACGATCGACGATGCGATGAAATCTCCCAACCCCAATATAAGGCGCCTGGTCGGCACCGAAGGTGAATTTGGCGAGCAGTTGGGCCTTGCAAAGGACTGGGCCGCACGCGCCGTCCGCGCGGTCGGCAATTACGGAGAGATCTATGAAAGGAACGTTGGAACGCAGTCGAGACTCAGTATCCCGCGCGGATTGAATGCGCTCTGGACCCAGGGCGGAATTCAATACGCGCCTCCCGTGAGGTAGATATTCAGGGGTCAGATCATGACCGTGGATTATTATTCGCTGCTGATGAAAGCGGTGGCAGGCAAGGACGCCGTCGCGCGCGATCAGATTTACAAGGACGCCTCCAGCCTGATCGCGAGATCCCACCTCACGCGCGAGGCCGCCTCATCTCATACCGCCGCGCTCGAAGACGCCGTCCGGCGGATCGAGGATGACATCGCCGCCGAAGAGGCGAGCTCCGCGGCGGCCGTCAACGAAGTGTTGTCGACAGGCAGGAACTGGAAACCGCTCGTTATCGGCGCCTGCGCGGTAGCTGCCGCCATCGCCCTGTCGGCCGTTGGTCTACGGCTTTGTCGCAACCAAGGGCCCCGCCATCGTTGCGGCCAGCGTGAAGACGCCGTCGCCGAATGCGCAGCGCGGACGCGAAGATGTCGTCGTGGCGGACCTGAAGCCCGGCGTCGATGGCGGCTCTTCCGGCGAAGGCCTGCCGTTTGCGCTGCAGCGGCAAGTGGTGTTCTACCGCACCACCGTCGTTCCCGGTTCAATCGTGGTCGATCGGGAAAACCGCTTTCTCTATCTGATCGACGCCAATAATTCCGCGCGCCGCTACGGGATCGGAATTGCACAGGAGTGCCTGAAGGGAGGCAGCCTCTCTCGCGTCATGAACAAGCTTGAATGGCCTGACTGGCGGCCTTCGGGTGCGAACACGAAGGACGCTGAAGCGTTGCTCGCGGCGGCCGGTCGTCCCGGCAGTCTCCTGGGTGCACGCGCGCTGCTGCTGGACAAGCCCGGGCTGCTCATTCACGGCACCAACTCACCCAAGACCATCGGCCATCTGGTCGCGTCCGGATGCATCCGGCTGGTGAATGACGACGTCGAGGATTTGTACCGGCGCGTGTCGGTGGAAACGCGGGTCGTCTTTGCCAGCTAGCCGCCTGCGCCGGCTATTGACGCTCGACCTTCCAAACGGCCGGTCCATCTGCCAGCCATCCAGTCCCGCGGCTGGCTCGGGACGCGCGTTCTATCCGTAAAGTTACGGACCTGCAAATTAACGGGCCGGAGATCAATCGACGGATAGCGTCTCATTGAAATGGCTACCGTTTCATGCATGGCGGCCGCCAAATGATGGTCTCGACGTATCGATCGCGTCGCGGCGATTTTACCTAATCGACGGGTTTCGGGGTCACCCAAACCACGGGTGTGCCCGCCATGAGTATCCGCGTCCGGCTGCTGCTGCTGATCCTTGGAACCTTGCTTGTGCCCGCTATCCTTGTCGGCGGGCGTTATTATCAGGATCGAGGCAAGGAGATCTCGGCTGCGGTCAGCGGCCTGGCGACGACGGCGCGCGGTATTGCGGCGAGTATCGACGCCAAGGTTCAGGGAACGACCCAGCTCCATTTCGGCCTGTCCCGGTCGCGCGATCTCGGCAGCCGCGACAAGGCCGCCTGCTCCAAATTCCTCGCCGAAGTTCTCGAGAAGAACCCGGATTTTACCGGCATCCTGACCATCAACCCCGACGGCAGCCTGTTCTGCGACTCGCTGAACACCGGACGGGTCCTCGACCTGCGTGATCGCAGGTACTTCCAGCGCGCGCTGACGAACCCCGATAGGGCGGCGATCGAGCCGGCATTCGGCCGGCTCACCGGGGCGGCTGTGCTCCAGATTGCCTATCCGGCTCACGATGAAGAGCGGCAGTTGCGGTTCGTGCTTCTGGCCTCGCTCGATCTCAACAGGCTGATGAAGGAGCAGATCGAGAACTTGCCGCCGGGGGTCGAGTTTCTCTTGGTCGACGGCAAGGGTACCATTTTTGTCCGGTCGCCGGCGCCGCATCGGACCGACGAACAGCCCGGCGGCTCCATCGCGGGTTCTGCCAAGCTCCGGCTTGCGCTTGAAAACGCTGCCGCCACCCGAGAACTGGCCGGCCAGGACGGCAACGCCGAAATCTGGGCGACAGCCCATACGGTCTCCGTCGGAGGCGTGGCCTTGCATGTGCTGTTGGGTCGTTCGAAGTCCGAGCTTGTCGCGGCCGCAGAGCGGCGTCTTGCCGAAGACATGGGGGCGCTCGCGATCCTGTCGATCGTGCTGTTTGCCGGCGTGGGCCTGTTCGCGGAATTCGGCATCCGTTCGCAGATCGGACGTATCGCGAAGATGGCGCGACGCCTGGGCGCCGGCGATCTCACCGCCCGTGTCGCGCCGCCTTATCCCGGCGGCGAACTCGGCAGCCTGATGACGGTGCTGAACCAGACCGCCTCGTCGCTCGAACTGCAGCGGCACGACATCGAGGAGCTCAATCGAAAAGCTGCGGCGGGCGCAAGAGCTGGAGGCCCTCGAGAAGCAACGGCTCGATGTCGCCGTGAACAATATGGCGCAGGGCCTGATCCTTTACGACGCCTCGGAACGGGTCGTGATCTGCAATCAGCAATTCACGAAAATGATGGGCATGTCGCCGCTGGTCGTAAAACCCGGCTGCAGCTTCCGCGAGGTGATCGCGCATCGCAGGGAAACCGGCTCGCTCGCGATCGGCGTCGAGGAATACCGCGAGACCTTCCTCCGCAATATCGCTGCCGGAAACGATTCGCCGATCATATCGACCATGTCGGATGGACGTTCGGTCCAGGTCGTCGGCAAGGGGATCAAGGGCGGCGGCTGGGTCGCCACGGTGGAGGACATTACCGAGCGCAAGCGCGTCGAGACCCGCATTGCGCACATGGCGCATTACGATGCGTTGACCGATCTGCCAAATCGCGTGCTGTTCCGCGAACGCCTCGATCATGAGCTGAAGAACATCTCGACGGGCCGGCAATTGGCCGTGCTCTACATCGACATCGACGAGTTCAAGCGCATCAACGATTCGCTCGGGCACCCCGTGGGCGATGAGCTTCTCAAAGCAGTGGCCGGCCGTCTGGGCTCCTGTGTGGCGGCCGGCGATGTCGTCGCCCGGCTTGGCGGCGACGAATTCGCGATCATCCAGACCGCGATCCAGCGCCCGGCCGACACCATGGACCTGATCACCCGGATCTACCAGGCGATCCGGGAGCCCTACGAGTGCTTCGGGCATCTCTTGACGACGGACGCCAGCATCGGCATCGCGCGGGCGCCGCAGGACGGCACCGACCTCGATCAATTGCTCAAGAACGCTGATCTGGCGATGTACGAGGCCAAGGCCGACGGGCGCAGGACCCATCGCTTCTTCGAGCCCGGCATGGGTGCCCGCATGCACGCCCTGCGCATGCTGGAACTGGATCTCCGGCAGGCGATCGCCGATGACGGATTCGAGATTGTCTATCAGCCGCTGGTGAACCTCGGGGATAACAAGGTGACAGGTTGCGAAGCGCTGCTGCGCTGGCGTCACCCGCTGCGCGGCATGATCTCACCGGCCGAATTCATCCCGGTGGCCGAAGACACCGGAATGATCAACGAGCTCGGCGACTGGGTGTTGAACAAGGCCTGTTCGGAAGCGGCTACCTGGCCTGATGACGTCAGGGTGGCGGTCAACGTCTCGCCGGTCCAGTTCCGCAGTCCGGCGTTTTCGCTCAAGGTCGCCAGGGCGCTGGAGAATTCCGGGCTCCCGGCCCGGCGGCTGGAACTGGAAATCACCGAGGCGGTCCTGATCCGCGATGACGACGCCGCGCTGGCCATGCTCTATCACTTGCGTGGACTTGGCGTGCGCATCGCGCTGGACGATTTCGGCACCGGCTACTCGTCGCTGAGCTATCTGCAGCGCTTCCCGTTCGACAAGATCAAGATCGACCGTTGCTTCATCAAGGACGTCGCCGAGCCGGACGGGTCGGCTTGTATCGTGCAGGCGATCGTCAACATCGCCGCTGCGCGCCACATGACGACGACCGCCGAGGGCGTCGAAACCCAACAGCAGCTCGACGCGTTGCGCCGGCTGGAATGCACGGAAATGCAGGGCTATCTGTTCAGCAAGCCGCTGTCGGCTGCCGATATCAAGCCCATGCTGACGCCGGATCGCGAACGGATCGCCGGCACGGCTTGAGCGAGGGCTAGAGCGTTTTCCAGCGAAAGCCTGCCCCGGACTTGATCCGGGGTGGAAACCGGTTCGCGTCAAGAAAACGCGTCAAAACAAGAATCTAGAGCCCCGTTCCAATTCAATCGGAACGGAAAAGGCTCTAGGCGGCGAAGCCTGCGCCTACCTTCCAAACAACCGATCCACCAGCCAGCCGTCCAGTCCGGCGGCGGGCTCGGGACGTGCGTTTGGATTGGGCGGCGGGCCCGAGGTTCTTGCGGGTGGCGGCCGGTATCCGCCGCCCTGTGGGACCGGCGCCGAGCGGGCTCGACATTGATGGGCTCGACACTGATGTGCTCGGCGCGACGCTGGCCTGCGACGCGGTCTGGAACAGGTTCGACATGAAGCCGCCGCGCTGCGAGTTCGGCAAGGCCGCCACCGGCAACGCCCTGATGCGCCGACCGCATGAAGCGCGTCCACACTTCCACCGGCAGGCCGCCGCCGGTCGCCTTTTTGGTCGGCGAATTGTCGTCATTGCCGAGCCAGACGCCGGTGACGAGGTTCGCGGTGTAGCCGATGAACCAGGCGTCGCGGAAATCCTGGCTGGTGCCGGTCTTGCCGGCGGCCATCCAGCCCGGAATTTCCGCCCTGCGCGCGGTTCCTGACAGCAGCGTTTCCTGCATCATTCTGTTCATCATCGCGACGTGCTGCGGCTCGATCACCGGACTGAGCTGATCGGGCTGCCGCGCGTAAAGCAGCTTGCCTTCATTGGTGCGGATCTTGGTCACGACATGCGGGGAGACGCCGAGCCCGCCATTGGCGAACGGCGCATAGGCGCCGACCAGTTCGATGACGGAGACTTCCGAAGTGCCGAGCGCGATCGAGGGATTGGCCTCGAGTTTCGAGGAGATGCCGAGCCGGTGCGCGGTCCGCACCACGTTCTTCGGTCCGACTTCGAGCCCGAGCCGCACCGCGACCGTGTTCAGCGACATCGCCAGCGCCTGCGTCAGCGTCACCGCGCCGAAATATTCATGGGTGTAGTTCTCAGGTTTCCAGCCCTTCAGGTCGAGCGGCGCGTCCTGCCGGATGGTTTCCGGCGTCAGACCGCCCTCGATCGCGGTCAGATAGATGAACGGCTTGAACGCCGAGCCGGGCTGGCGCTTGGCCGTCACCGCGCGGTTATACTGGCTGTCGGCGTAGTTCCGCCCGCCGACCATGGCGCGCACCGCGCCTTCGGGCGTCATCGCCACCAGCGCGCCCTGGGTGACGTTGAATTTCACGCTCTTGGCCGCCAGTTCGTCGATGATGGCGGCTTCCGCCACGCTCTGCAGTTTCGGATCGATCGTGGTCTCGACCACGATGCTCTGGTCGATCTGGCCGACGAGGTCGTCGAGCACTTCGCCGATCCAGTCGGCGACGTAATTGAGCGTGCCGGCGCCGGCCGGCTTCACCTTGTAGGAGGCATGGCCGATCGAGGCTTTTGCCTGCGCGTCGGTGATGAACTTGGCGTCCGCCATCGCCGCGAGCACGATCTGCGCGCGCGCTTCCGCGCCTTCCGGATTGCGGTTCGGCGCCAGCCGCGACGGCGATTTGACGAGGCCGGCCAGCACCGCGGCTTCCGCGACCGTGACGTTCTTGGCGGGTTTGCCGAAATAGCGCTGCGCCGCCGCCTCGACGCCATAGGCGCCGGAGCCGAAATAGACGCGGTTGAGGTAGAGTTCGAGAATTTCGCTCTTGGAGTGCTTGCGCTCCAGCCACAGCGCAAGTTCCACTTCCTGCAGCTTGCGCGCCATGGTGCGTTCCTGGGTCAGGAACAGGTTTTTCGCGAGCTGCTGCGTCAGCGTCGAGCCGCCCTGCGAGACGCCGCGATGCGAGATGTTGGCGACCACGGCGCGCGCGATGCCGATGGGGTCGACGCCGTAATGCGAATAGAAGCGGCGGTCCTCGATGGCGATGAATGCGTTCGGCAGATAGGGCGGCAGATCCTTCAGCGCGACATTGGAGCCGGGCGCTTCGCCGCGCGATGCCAGCAGGCTGCCGTCGATGCCTGTGATCTGGATGGTCGGCGGACGCTTCGGGATTTCCAGCGACTGGATCGCCGGCAGATGCGCACCGACCCAGATCACGACGCCGACGACCGCGATCGCCGCCCACAGGCCGAGCACCGCGCCCCAGTAGACCAGCCGGCCGAAGCGGAACCGGCCGCGCGATTTCGCGCGCCGTTTGGCGCCGCTCTTGACGTTGTTCTTGACGTTGTTCTTGGACGCGCGCGGCTTGCGCTCGCGCGGCGGCGGCTCGTCGTCGTCCTCTTCGGGCTTGCGCTTGGCCACTGGCTTCTTCGGCTTGTCGTCGTCATCGGCGGCGGCCGGAATGCGATCCTCCGGAGAGAGGCGCAGTTCGGCGAGTGCTGCCGGAAGCCCGAACAGCGGCTCTTCGCGTCCGCCGCTCTTTTTCCGTCCCCACGCCATCACAAACGCCGTTCACACCAGCCCCGCCGCAAATTAGCCGGCGGGCTGTTTAAGGGTCGGTTACGAAAAGGTTAACGCGGGATTAGGACGTGGGGCGGCGCGTGTTAGGATCGGTAAAGCATAAGCAACAGGGAGAATTCCGGCATGGGCCATATCGATCCGACCAAGGAGGTTTTCGCGCAGTTCCGCGCCAACGACCGGCCGGGGCCGATCCACATGCTCAATCTGGTCCGGCTGCGCGCCGAGGCCGCCTATCCCGACGGCCGCAAGGCGACCGGCGCGGAAGCCTACGCGGCCTACGGGCGCGAAAGCGGCCCGGTGTTCGAACGGCTCGGCGGCCGCATCGTCTGGCAGGGCCGGTTCGAACTGATGCTGATCGGCCCGCGAGGCGGAGCGCTGGGACCATTGCTTCATCGCCGAATATCCCAGCGTCGCCGCGTTCGCCGAGATGATCCGCGATCCCGTCTACCGCGAAGCCGTGAAGCACCGCCAGGCGGCGGTGGAGGATTCGCGGTTGATCCGGCATGCGGTGCTGCCGATCGGCAAGACGTTCGGGGAGATTCCGAAGTAGAGGCTTCGTCAGGGTGGGCTGAGCGCAGCGAGCCCGACCATCTCCCGTCTACCGTTTAGAGCGATGGTGGGCACGTCGCTTCGCTCCTTTGCCCACCCTACCGGCGCCACAAAAAAATCGGCGGCCCCGGAGGGCCGCCGATCGCTTCTTCCGCCGATCGTTTCGATAGCTTGCCGCGCCTAGCCTGCGGGGCCCTTGTCCTCGAGGATCGGGCCGAACAGTTCCCAGCGCTCGCCGTTGAACTTCATCATCTGCAACTGCTTGTTGACGCGATAATCGTCCGGCGTGGTGTTGGCGAGGATGCCCGGCAGCGACAGATCGAGCACGACGTCCTTCAGGCTGGTCGCCTGCTTCATGACGTTCTCGCGGGTGAGGTTGTCGCCGCACTTCTGGAGCACGTAGACCATCAACTGCGAGGTCGAGTAGCCATAGGAGTTGAAGCTCGAATCCTTGTCGCCGTCGGGATAGTACTTCGCCATGAACTCGAAATACTTCTTCATGCCCGCATCGTCCTTCCAGGTCGGATCGAGCGGATCCTTGCCGTAGTTGACGCTGATCACGCCCTTGGAGGCTTCGAGCCCCGCCGGCTTCATCACGGCGCCGACCGAGGTGGCGTTGATGTCGAGGATGTGCACCGGCTTCCAGTTGAGCTCGGCGATCTTCTTGATCGCCTGCGCCGCCTGCTTCGGCGTCGTCGCCGAGAAGAACAGGTCCGCGCCGGCATCCTTGATCTTGAGGATCTGCGAATCGATGGTCGGGTCGGCGACTTCGTAGGAAGCTTCCGCCACGATCATCTTTGCGGCCTTGTCGCCGAGGCCGGCCTTGATGCCGTTCAGATAGTCCTTGCCGAGGTCGTCGTTCTGATAGAGCACGCCGATCTTGGCGTTCGGGTATTCCTTGATGATGTACTGGCCGTAGATGCGTCCCTCGACGAAGTAGTTCGGGTTGAAGCCCATCGTCCAGGGGAAGTTCTTCGGGTCGGTGAACTTCGACGCGCCGGTCGCGGCGAACAGCTGCGGCACCTTCTTCGAGTTGAGATATTTCTGGACGGCGGCGTTCGACGGCGTGCCGAGGAGCTGGAAGGTGAGCAGCACCTCGTCGCTCTCGACCAGCTTGCGCACCTGCTCGACCGCCTTCGGCGGCGAGTAGGCGTCGTCATACTGGATCAGATTGATCTTGCGGCCGTTCACGCCGCCCTGATCGTTGATCATCTTCATATAGGCGGCCTGCGTCTTGCCGATGGTGGCATAGGCGGAGGCCGGTCCGGAGAATGGATTGGTCTGGCCGATCTTGATCTCGGTGTCGCTTGCGCCGGTGTCGTATTTCTTCTGCGCGGAAGCCGTCGAGACCGACAGCGCAAGCGCGAGCGCCGTGCCGGTGGCCAGATGGAAAATACTTTTCCTCATTATGCTGCGTTCCTCATGTGTTCATCATTGAGCCGATGATCGTGCCGCGGCTTCTTTGGCCCCGGACGTCGTCGCTGCCGCAATAGTGGCGGAAGCCATGTTGCAATGCAAGGCGACCGCTTTCGGCGCGTGGGCGACTTTCGTCTCACGCGCCCGAAGCCCCTGCGGGGCACAGGCCGGTCGGCTGCACAAAAACAACGCATCGATACGGCCGTGTGGCCGGCCGTCAACGGGTTTCGCGCTCCGCTAACCGGTCGGTCCGGTATCCTCGATGATCGGGCCGAACAGCTCCCAGCGCTCGCCGTTGAACTTCATCATCTGCATCTGCTTGTTGATGCGGTAGTCGGTCGGCGAGGTGTTGGTGACCATGCCGGGCAGCGACAGGCTGCCGGTGACGTTCTTCAGGTTGGCCGCCTGCTTCATGATGTTTTCGCGCGTGAGATCGTCGCCGCATTGCCGCAGGATCGTGCACCAGCAGTTCCGCCGTCGAGTAACCGTAGGTGTTGACGGTGTTGAGCTTGTCGCCTTCGGGATAATATTTGTCCATGAAGGCGAAATAGGCCTTGATGCCGGGATCGTCCTTCCACTGCGGATCGCCGGGATCCTTGCCGTAATTGGTCGAGATGATGTCCTTGGAGATGTCGAGGCCCGCGGGCTTCAGCGTCGCCGACACCGGGCTCGCATTGATGTCGAGGATGTGGACCGGCTTCCAGCCGAGGTCGGCGACCTTCTTGATCGCCTGCGCCGCGAATTTCGGCGTCGAGGCGTCGTAGAGCAGATCGGCGCCGGCGGCTTTCAGCTTGACGATCTGCGAGTCGATGGTCGGATCGGTCAGTTCGTAGGAGGCTTCGGCGACGATCATCGTCGCGGCCTTGCCGCCGAGGGCTTCCTTCAGGCCGGTGATGTAGTCGCGGCCGAGATCGTCGTTCTGGTAGAGAATGCCGATCTTGGCGTTGGGATGATTTTGCAGAATGTATTTTCCGTAGATCCGGCCCTCGGACTGGTAGTTGGGATTGAAGCCCATGGTCCATGGAAAATTCTTCGGATCGGTGAATTTCGAGGCGCCGGTCGCGGCGAGCAGCTGCGGCACCTTCTTGGCGTTGAGATATTTCTGCACGGCGGCGTTCGACGGCGTGCCGATGATCTGGAACGTGAACAGCACCTCGTCGCTCTCGACCAGCTTGCGCACCTGTTCGACGGCCTTCGGCGGCGAATAGGCGTCGTCATACTGGATCAGGTTCAGCTTGCGGCCGTTGATGCCGCCCTGTTCGTTGATCATCTTGAAATAGGCGGCCTGCGTCTTGCCGATGCCGGCATAGGCCGAAGCCGGGCCGGAGAACGGGACGGTCTGGCCGATCTTGATCTCGGTATCGCTCGCGCCGGTGTCGTATTTCTTCTGCGCGCTGGCAGGTGTCGCCGATAGCGCGATCGCAATCGCCGCGCCCGCAAGCAGATGAAGAATGCCGCTTCTCATGTCGCTTCCTCCGCTGTGTTGACCGATGATCGTGCCGGATCATCGCTGCGGATGGCCGGCCGTCATCGTTGCCGGCAAGTGTGGCGGAACGGTTGTGACAGCGCAAGATGATGACGGAAAGGTGAGCCCGTCAGGCCAGCCAGAGCAGGATAAGGGCGAGTGCCGCGGGCGCGGCCTGCACGGTGAGGATCCGGCGGCTGACGGTTGCAGCGCCATAGACGCCGGCCACGATCACGCAGAGCAGGAAGAACGCCTTGATCTGGAAAGCGAAGGCCGGATTGGGATGGAGCAGACCCCAGACGAGGCCCGCGGCCAGGAAGCCGTTATACAGGCCCTGGTTGGCGGCCAGCACCGCGGATTCCGTCGCCTTCTCGATCGAATTGCGAAAGGTCTTCAAGCCCAGCGGCCTGGTCCAGAGAAACATTTCGAGAATGAGAAAATAGACGTGCAGCGCGGCGACCACCGCGACCAGAACATTGGCGATGAAGATCATGTTGCGGTCCCCAACCGCGCGGAATTCGGGTGGACGCTAGCACGGTGTGCGTGAAAAGTGAGGGACGTGCCTGCCGATATTTTTTCAGGGAATGACGATGCCTGAGAGCTTCAGCCTCGACCGCCTGCAGACGCCGATCGGGACGGCGCTGCTGGTCACCGATGCGGACGGCCTGCTGCGCGCGCTGGACTGGGAGGATTATGAGCCGCGCATGCGGCAGTTGCTGCGCCTGCAATATGGCGCGGTGGAGCTGAACGATGCGCGGGCGCCGCGAAAGCTGTCCGCCGCGTTGACCGGCTATTTCAAGGGCGATCTCGATCGTCTTGCGCGAAATCGAATGGCGCGTCGCCGGCACGCCGTTCCAGCAAAAGATCTGGAATGCGCTGCCAAAAATTCCCGCCGGCACCACGCTGAGCTACGGCGCGCTCGCCGCCAGACTCGGCGATGCCGCGCGCCGTCCGCGCCGTCGGCCACGCCAACGGCTCGAACCCGATCAGCGTCGTGCTGCCCTGTCACCGCCTGATCGGCGCCAACGGCTCGCTGGTGAAATATGGCGGCGGGCTCGAGCGCAAGCGCTGGCTGCTGCAGGCATGAGGGGTCGTGGCAGATTTGTATAGGGCAGTGCTCACGCGACCGGCATTCACCCGCTCCGCTCAGCAGGCCCGACGTGCGGGTCCGTAATCGCCAGGCGAGAAGCTGGAGCGATCGCCGTTCCGGGGCTGCGGCGCCCACGCCGCTGGCTGTCGCGTTGTCCTCGCGACAGCAGATGGAGCAGCGCGCTCTTGATCGCGGCCTGCCGGGTCGGCGCGTTGATCTGCGCGCCGAGCAGATCGGTGACGTAGAACACGTCGCGGGCGCGTTCGCCGAAGGTCGCGACATGGGCGGAGGCGATGTTGAGGTTGAGCTTCGAGATCGCGGTCGTCAGCTGATACAACAGGCCGGGGCGGTCGAGGCCGGACACCTCGATCACGGTGTAGCGGTCCGACCACTGGTTGTTGATGGTGACTTCAGGCTCGACCACGAACGCGCGCACCTTGCCGCGGTTGGCGGCCTTGCGCGCCACCACTTCGGGCAGGCGCAATTTGCCTTCCAGCACCTGCTCGATCATCTCGCCGATCCGGGTGGCGCGCCGTCCCTCGTCCTCGTCGCGGTCGTATTCCCGCGAGATCGCGATGGTGTCGAGCGCGCGGCCGTCGGTCGTGGTGTAGATCTGCGCGTCGACGATGTTGGCGCCGGCCGACGCACAGGCGCCCGCGATGATCGACAGCAGCCAGGGATGGTCGGTCGCCAGGATCGTCAGCTCGGTGACGGCGCGCGCCTCGTCGAAGCCGACATTGATCGCGAGCTTGTGCCCGGGCTGTTCGCTGGCGCGGATGAAACGCGCATGGCGGATTTTTCGCGGCAGGTCGACCTTGAGCCAGTAGGCCGGATAATGCCGCCCGATATAGGCGTTGAGCTCGGCCTCCGGCCATTCGGTGAAGGCGGCGCGGAATTCGCGTTGCGCCACCGCGATGCGCTGCGCGCGGTTCACTTCCGAGAAGCCGCCGGTCAGCACCGGCTCGGTCTCGTAATACAGCGTGCGCAGCAGCTGCGCCTTCCAGCCGTTCCACACCCCGGGGCCGACGCCGCGGATGTCGGCGGTGGTCAGGATGGTCAACAGCTTCATCTGCTCGACGGACTGAACGACGGCGGCGAAATTCTCGATCGTCTTGCGGTCGGAGAGATCGCGCGACTGCGCCACCGTGGACATCGTCAGGTGCTCTTCGATCAGCCACGCCACCAGCTCGGTGTCGGCGGCGTTGAAGCCGAGCCGCGGGCACAGCCGCCGCGCCACCCGGGCGCCTGCGATCGAATGATCCTCGGGCCGGCCCTTGGCGACGTCGTGCAGCAGCGTGGTGATGTAGATCACCGCGCGATGTTCGGGCTGGATCTTGCGGAACAGGTCGCTCGCGACCATGAATTCGTCGTTGCCGCCGCGCTCGATCTCCTGCAGAATGGCCGATGCAGCGGATCAGATGCTCGTCCACCGTATAATGGTGGTACATGTTGAACTGCATCATCGACACGATCTTGCCGAAGGCGCGGATGAAGTGGCCGAGCACGCCGGTCTCGTTCATCCGCCGCAGCACGATCTCGGCGTTGTCGGAGGTCAGGATCTCCATGAACAGGCGGTTGGCTTCCGGATTCTCGCGCAGCTGGGCTGTTGATCAGCTTGCAGCGAGCGCGTCACCGTGCGCATCGCGTCGGGATGGAAGGCGAGGTTGTTCTTCTGCGCCAGGCGGAAGATCCGGATCAGATTGACCGGGTCGTGCTTGAAGACGTCGGGCGCCGCGAGGTTGATGCGGTTGTTGTCGATGATGAAGTCGTCGCTGTCGGGCACCCGCCGCCGCTGCACGCTCGGCCGCAGCCGCGCCACCACGCGGCTCAGCACCGGCGCCGGCTTGGCCTGCTCGTCTTCCAGCTTGGCGCACAGGATCGCGGTGAGGTCGCCGACGTCCTTGGCGATCAGGAAGTAGTGCTTCATGAAGCGTTCGACATCCTGCATGCCGGGATGCGAGGTATAGCCGAGCCGGACTGCGATCTCGCGCTGCATGTCGAACGACAGCCGCTCCTCGGCGCGCCCCGAGACAAAATGCAGGTTGCAGCGCACCGACCACAGGAAATCGGCGCAGCGGCGAAAGATCCGGTATTCCTGCGCGTCGAACACGCCGCGCTCGACCAGTTCGCGGGTCTCGCGCACGCGATAGACATATTTCGCGATCCAGAACAGCGTGTGCAGGTCGCGCAGGCCGCCCTTGCCGTCCTTGACGTTGGGCTCGACCAGGTAGCGCGATTGCCCGCCGCGACGATGACGTTCCTCGCGCTCGGCGAGTTTCGCGGTGACGAATTCGGACGCCGTGCCCTGCACCACCTCCTTGTCGAAGCGCTCGACCAGTTCGTCATAGAGCGGCTGGTCGCCGGTCAGAAACCGCGTCTCCAGGATCGCGGTGCGGATCGTCATGTCGCCGCGCGCCTGGCGGATGCATTCGTCGACCGAGCGCGTGGCGTGGCCGACCTTCAGCCCCATGTCCCACAGGCAATACAGAATGGCTTCGGCGACCTGCTCGCCCCAGGCGGTCTGCTTGTAGGGCAGGATGAACAGCAGATCGATGTCGGACTCCGGCGCCATCAGGCCGCGGCCGTAGCCGCCGGTGGCGACAACAGCCATGCGCTCGGCGCCGGAGGGCACATGCGAGCGATAGAGATGCCGCGTCGCCGCCGAGTAGAGGATGCGGATGATCTCGTCCTGCATGAAGCAGAGCCGTTCCGCGCAGCGGCGGCCGTGACGATCCTTCAGCAGCACGGCCTGCGCGATGGCGCGCGCCGCCATCATCTCGGCCTTGAGCAGTTGCGCCAGCGCCGAGCGAAACACGTCCTCGCGGCCGGCATGTTTTTCCGCCAGCGCATCGACCGCAGCGGTGATCCGCGCGGTCTCGAAACGTTCATCCGCCCCGGGGCGGTCCTCTGTCACGACGCTATCCATGATCTATCCCGATATCGGACGCGCGCGGGGGCTGTCACTGATGATTGTAGGCCGACAGCAGATCTATGCTGGATTCCGCTTGCTTAAGGAAAAGCTGTCCTCGCGGCTTCGCATCGCCGATATGTATTTTCTCATTGCCTCGGCCGCTAACATGTTGAAAAACAATGGTGTTTTCCATGCCTTCGGGAGGGGCTCCATGTCCAGAATTTCACGGCGCGCCATCGCCGCCATGTTGGCGGTTTCGACCTTGTTGCCCGGCGCGGCCTTTGCCGCCGATCCGCTCAAGGAGATTCGCATCGACTGGGCGACCTACAATCCGGTCTCGATGGTCCTCAAGCAGAAGGGTCTCTTGGAGAAGGAATTCGCCAAGGACGGCATCAGCATCGTCTGGGTGCAGTCGGCCGGTTCCAACAAGGCGCTGGAATTCCTCAACGCCGGCTCGATCGATTTCGGTTCGACCGCGGGCTCGGCGGCGCTGGTCGCCAGGATCAACGGCAACCCGATCAAGTCGATCTACGTCTATTCGCGCCCCGAATGGACCGCGCTGGTGACGGGCAAGGATTCCAAGATCGCTTCCGTCGCCGAACTCAAGGGCAAGCGCGTCGCGGTGACCCGCGGCACCGATCCGCACATCTTCCTGGTGCGCGCGCTGCTCGATGCCGGTCTGACCGAAAAGGACATCACGCCGGTGCTGCTGCAGCACGCCGACGGCAAGACCGCGCTGATCCGCGGCGACGTCGATGCCTGGGCCGGTCTCGACCCGATGATGGCGCAGGCCGAAGTCGAGGAGGGCGCAAAGCTGTTCTTCCGCAAGGCCGACGCCAACACCTGGGGCATCCTCAATGTGCGCGAGCAGTTCTTGAAGGATTATCCCGACGCCGTCCGCCGCGTGCTCGCGGTGTACGAGGAAGCGCGCAAATATTCGCTCGCCAATTACGACGACCTGAAGAAGACGTTCATCGGCGTGACCAAGCTGCCGGAAGCCGTCGTCGACAAGCAGCTCAAGGAGCGCACCGAACTGACCCACAGCCGCATCGGCGCAGCCGCAGCGCGAGTCCATCCTCGCCGCCGGCCTCGCGCTGCAGCAGGCCGGCGTGGTCGACGCCAAGGTCGACGTCAAGGCGACGCTGGACGCGCTGATCGACGACCAGGTCCCGCTGCCGACGAATTGAGGAAAGTGTTGCCGTCGTCCCGGCGAACGCCGGGACCCATACGCCGCGGCCGTCATTGTCGTTCTCGATGGCTATCACCTTCATTCATTACCAAAGCCGGTGGCTATGGGTCCCGGCCTTCGCCGGGACGACGAATGGATAGAGCCGCGGCACATCCGCGACCTTGCAATCCCGCGCGAGAAGCGTTCTTGCTATGACGATGAGTGTTGAGCTTCCCGCGCTGGAACGGACCGAGGTGGTGGCTCCGCCATCGGCCGCGCGCCTGCGCCGCTACGCGCGGCCGGCGCTCGGGCTGTTGCTGCCGGTCGGGCTCGCGGTGATCTGGGAAATCTGGGTCGCCCTCGGCTATTCCAACGGCCGGCTGGTGCCGCCGCCGACCAAGATCTTCGCAACCGTCATGGAGCTGGCGAAGAGCGGCGAGCTGTCGCGCCATATCGCGGCGACGGTGACGCGCGTCGCCGCCGGCTTCGGCCTCGGCGTCGCCGCCGGAACCATCCTCGGCGCCGTCTCCGGCTATTGGGGGCTGGCGCGGCAGTTGCTCGATCCGACCGTGCAGGCGCTGCGCGCGATCCCCTCGATCGCCTGGGTGCCGCTGTTCATCCTGTGGCTCGGCATTTTCGAGACCTCGAAGGTCGCGCTGATCGCGGTCGGCGTGTTCTTCCCGGTCTATCTCGGCGTGATGGGCGCGATCCTCTCCGTCGACCGCAAGATCGTCGAGGTCGGCCGCATCTTCCGCCTCTCCGGTCCGGCGATGATCCGGCGCATCCTGCTGCCCGCGGTGCTGCCGGCCTATGTCGTCGCGCTGCGCGTCGGGCTCGGCCTGGGCTGGATGTTCGTCGTCGCCGCCGAATTCATGGGCGCCTCCGAAGGCCTCGGCTATCTCCTGATCGACGGCCAGCAGCTCGGCAAGCCGGCGCAGATCGTGGCGGCGATCGTGATCTTTGCGATCCTCGGCAAGACCACCGACTGGCTGATCGAGCTCGCCACCGCGCCGCTTGCTGCGCTGGCAGGATGCGTTCGGCCGCCAGAGCGGAGCGGCCTGATGCTGGCGCTGGAAAAAGTCGGCAAGACCTATCCGAACGGCGTGCATGCGCTGGAGCGGTTTTCCGCCGAGATCAAGCCCGGCGAGATCGTCGCCATCATCGGCGGCTCCGGCTGCGGAAAGTCGACGCTGCTGCGCGCCATCGCCGGCCTCGACCGCGCCTCGACGGGCACGGTGACGCTGGACAACGCCGTCATCACCGCGCCGCACGCCAAGATCGGCATCATCTTCCAGGAGCCGCGATTGCTGCCCTGGCTCAGCGTCGCCGACAATATCGGTTTCGGTCTGTCGGACCTGCCGGCGGAAGCGCGGCGCGAGAAAGTCGCGCGCGCGCTGGCGCGGGTCGGGCTTGCCGACAAGGCAAAAGCATGGCCGCGCGAACTCTCCGGCGGGCAGGCGCAGCGGGTGGCGATTGCGCGCGCGCTGGTGCCGCAGCCGGAAGTGCTGCTGCTCGACGAGCCGTTCTCCGCGCTCGACGCTTTTACGCGGCGCGACCTGCAGGATCATCTGCTCGACCTCTGGAACGATACGCGGCCGACGCTGATCCTGGTGACGCACGACGTCGACGAGGCCGTGGTGCTGGCGGATCGCGTGCTCGTGATGCGGCCGCGGCCCGGGCCGGCTGTTCGAGGCGATCCGGATCAACCTGACCCGCCCGCGCGACCGAAGTTCGCCATTATTCGAAAATTTTAAGCGTCACGTGCTGACCTCGCTCGACCGTTCGCTCGACCGCAATGTGCCGGATGCCGACCCAAAAACCGTGGCCGGCGAAGCGATGTGGTGGTGACAGCGGCGACAATTTCCCACTAAATCCGGCTGGCAAAAAGAACAGCCGGGAGACGAAGATGGACGCCGCCGAACTCCGCGCGATGCAGGCCCCGATCAAGGAACGTTACAAGACCGATCCTTCGGCCGCGGTCATCACCCTGAAAGCCAGGGGCTCGATCGACAATGAAGGCCTCACCTGCAAGGTCGAGACCGGCCGCGCGCTGGCGGTCGCCGGCCTTCATCCCGCCACCGGCGGCTCCGGCCTCGAACTGTGCTCCGGCGACATGCTGCTGGAGGCGCTGGTCGCCTGCGCCGGCGTCACGCTGAAGTCGGTCGCGACCGCCGTCGAAGTTCCCTTGAAGACCGGCAACGTCATCGCCGAAGGCGATCTCGATTTTCGCGGCACGCTCGGCGTCGACAAGGAAGCCCCGGTCGGTTTCGAGGAAATCCGCCTGCGCTTCGAGGTCGACACCGACGCGCCGCAGGACAAGCTCGATCTGCTGCTGAAACTCACCGAGCGCTATTGCGTGGTCTACCAGACCATCAAGAACGGCCCGAAGGTTTCGGTGACGATGAAGCGGGTGTGAAGTTTCCACGTCGTCCCGGCCTTGAGCCGGGACCCATAGCCACCGCTGCCGATTTGGTCCGAAGCTCGTTCGACCATCGCGTGTCGCAATAACCGCCTGTGGTTATGGGTCCCGGCTCAAGGCCGGGACGACGGATAGATGTCCCCCGAACTCGCCTTCATCCTCACGCTCGGCCTGCGCATGGCGATCACGGCGGCGTTCGTGGTGACGGCCTCCATCGTCACCGAACGTTCGGGCCCCGTGATCGGCGCGCTGATCGCGACGCTGCCGATCTCGGCGGGGCCGTCCTACGTGTTCCTCGCGCTCGATCATGACGCCGCCTTCATCGCCGAGGGCGCGCTGGCAAGCCTGCCGATCAACGCCGCGACGATCTTCCTCGGGCTGACCTATGTCGTGCTGGCGCAGCGCCACGGCGCGCTGGTCAGTTGCCTGACGGCGGTCGTCGTATGGTTCGGCCTCGCCGCGGTCATCCGCGCGGTGCAATGGTCGCTCGCCGGCGGCCTGATCGTGAATGTCATTGCCTTCGGTATCTGCGTGCCGCTGCTCGCCCGCTACCGCCACGCCAAAATGCCGCCGATCCGGCGGCGCTGGTATGACATCCCGCTGCGGGCATCGCTGGTCGCGACCTTGGTGGCGACGGTGGTGACGACGTCGAGCTGGGTCGGCCCCAAGGTCAGCGGCATGATCGCGCTGTTCCCGATCGTGTTCACCTCCATGATGCTGATCCTGCATCCCCGCATCGGCGGCCCGCCGACCGCCGCCGTGCTCGCCAACAGCGCCTGGGGCCTGATCGGCCTCGGGATCGCGATTGCGGTGCTGCATGTCGCGGCGCCGCAGTTCGGTTCCGCGATCGGGCTCAGCCTGGCGCTGGCGACCTGTGTGGGATGGAACCTCGGCCTGTGGTGGCTCGGGCGCAGGAAGGCCGTGCGCGCGGGAACGTAAGTTTGACGGTTACCGATGCGACGAGACCCGCTAAGCTGCCGACGGGACAGAACCGGGGCGCGCGCGGTGGAGGGACTATACAAGGTCGAATACGATATCAGCGGCGGCACCGGCCGCAGCGTGTTGTACGCGCACGCCGGAACCATGCTCGGCGGCAATACGGCCTTCGCGCATTTCGGAACCTATGATGATGTCGACGGCGAGATCGTCGCCCGACTGAGGACGCGGCGTCATAGCCCGTCACCACCGGGGCGGAGGCTGGTCAGCGCCGACGCAGTCACCATCAACATTCGCGGCAAGCCGCAGGGCGACGTCTGGCACTTCTTGGGCAGCGTCGTGGAAGACGCCGGCTCGGTGTTTCGCGCGGTCATGACGCCGCTCGCTAATGACGACATCCCGCCGCCGGGGCCGGTCGGCGAAGGCGGCATCGTCAGCGGGCTCTACTCGATCGACATCCGGATGCTGGATGGCCTCGCCGGCGGACAAACCGGCGTGATGCTGCTGAAGGACGGCCGCATCCTCGGCGGCGATGCGTTCTTCTATTATCTCGGCGCCTACAGTTCCCGGAACGGCCGCTGGAAGGGTGAGTTCGTCAACCAGGAACACACCGCAGCCAAGGACGAGCATCCGCTGTTCGGCGGCCACGAGGTCGGCATCGGATTCTCTGGCAGCTGCAGCGCCGACGGCGCCGAGATCGAGGCGACGGCGTTGGTTGGCAAGCGCAGCATTCGTTTTGCGGCCACGCTGAAATTGATCCAGCCGTTCGCGGGGTGAACGCGGGCTACGAACACCGCTCTCGTAGGGTGGGCAAAGGAGCGCAGCGACGTGCCCACCGTCTATCGCTGCGCACGCGGTGAGATGGTGGGCTCGCTTCGCTCAGCCCACCCTACTATCTCATCACCCCTTCGGCAATTTCGCCTTCAGCGCATACAGCGCGTCCAGCGCCTCGCGCGGCGACATCTCGTCGGGATGCAGCGCCTTCACCGCTTCCATCAACTTCTCCGCCTCGCTCGGCGGCGCGGCTTCGGCGGCGGCGCGGGAGGGGACGGCGAATAGCGGCAGATCGTCGGCGAGCGCCCGCGCGGTCTGGCCGCGGTCCTGCGCCTCGAGTTTGGCCAGTACTGACTTGGCGCGCGCGATCACCGCTGGCGGCAGGCCGGCGAGTTTCGCGACCTGGATGCCGTAGGAGCGGTCGGCCGAGCCCGGCAGCACCTCGTGCAGGAACACGACGTCGCCCTGCCATTCCTTGACCCGCACGGTGGCGTTGAACATCCGCGGCAGTTTTGCCGAAAGCGCGGTCAGCTCGTGATAATGCGTCGCGAACAGCGCGCGGCAGCGGTTGGCCTCGTGCAGATGCTCGATCGCGGCCCAGGCGATCGACAGGCCGTCGAAGGTGGCGGTGCCGCGGCCGATTTCATCGAGGATCACGAGCGAGCGTTCGCTGGCCTGGTTCAGGATCACGGCGGTCTCGACCATCTCGACCATGAAGGTCGAGCGTCCGCGCGCGAGATCGTCCGCCGCGCCGACGCGGGAGAACAGCCGATCGACGACGCCGATGCGTGCGCGCGAGGCCGGCACGTAGGAGCCGATCTGCGCCAGCAGCGCGATCAGCGCGTTCTGCCGCAGGAAGGTCGATTTACCCGCCATGTTGGGGCCGGTGATCAGCCAGATCTGTCCGGACTTTTGCGCGGGCCCCGGCGAAAGATCGCAGGCATTGGCGATGAACGGTTGCCCGTCGCGCTTCAGCGCCTGTTCGACCACGGGATGCCGACCGCCCTCGACGGCGAAGCCGAGCGAGCCATCGACCTCCGGCCGCACGTAATTGTCGTCGACCGCGAGCTTTGCCAGCGAGGTCGCGACGTCGAGCATGGCGAACGCATGCGCCGCGCTGCGCAGATCGTCGCTGGCGGCAAGCGCCATGGCGCAGAGCCGCTCGAAGATTTCGAGTTCGAGCCCGAGCGCGCGGTCGCCGGCATTGGCGATCTTGGCTTCGATCTCGCCGAGCTCGGAGGTGGTGAAGCGAACCTGCCCCGCAAGCGTCTGGCGGTGGATGAAGGTCGCATTCAGCGGCGGCGACATCAGCTGGTCGCCATGCTGCGCGGTCACCTCGACGAAATAGCCGAGCACGTTGTTGTGGCGGATCTTGAGCGCCTTGATGCCGGTGTCCTCGGCATAGCGCGCCTGCATCGCGGCGACGACGAGGCGGGAGGCGTCGCGCAGATTTCGACTCTCGTCGAGCGCGGGCTCGTAACTCTCGCGGATGAAGCCGCCGTCGCGCTTGATCAGCGGCAGTTGTTCGGCCAGCGCGCGTTCGAATTCGCGGGCGAGGTCGCGCGAGGGGCGGCGCAGCGCCTCCATCACGGCCGCGATCTCCGGAGGCGGCGCTTCGAGCTGCGCCAGCCGTGCCAGCGCGGCATCGGCGGCCAGGATCCCGTCACGCAGCCCTGCCAGGTCGCGCGGGCCGCCGCGTCCGACCGACAAGCGCGCCAGCGCGCGCGACATGTCGGGTGCAGCTTTGAGCGTGGTCCTCACATCGTCCCGCGCCGCGCTGTCGGAAACGAATGTCGCAATCGCGTCGAGCCGCCGAGCGATACCCGCGCTGTCGGTCAGCGGCGCGGCGAGGCGCTGCGCCAGCAGCCGCGACCCGGCGGCAGTAACCGTGCAGTCGATCGCATCGAGCAGCGAGCCGCGCCGCTCGCCGCCCAGCGTGCGCGTCAGTTCGAGATTGGCGCGGGTCGCGGGATCGATCGCCATCGTGGTGCCGGCGGCTTCGCGCGAGGGCGGCGACAGCGGCGGGCGCTTTCCGACTTGCGTGCGGTCGATATAGGTGACGGCGGCGGCAGCGGCAGTCGCCTCCAGCCGCGACATTGCGGCGAGGCCATCCATGGTCGCGACCGCGAAATAGTCGCACAGCCGCCGCTCGGCGGTGGCGCCGTCGAAGACGTCGCGGGTCAAGCGGCGTCACCGAGGGCAGTTCGCGCAGCGTTTGGCCGAGTTCCGCATCGCCATAGAGCGCGTCGGTGACGATCACTTCATTGGGATTGATCCGCGCCAGCGTCGCCGCGAGCTCCGCGGTCGCGCATTCCGTCACCATGAATTCGGACGTCGAGATATCGATCCATGACAGCCCGACGCGGTCGCCGCCGCTCGATCCACGGGCGCGCGCGATCGCCAGCAGGTAATTGTTGGTGCGGGCATCGAGCAGCGTGTCTTCGGTCAGCGTCCCCGGCGTCACCAGCCGCACCACGCCGCGGGCCACCGGGCCCTTGTTGCCGCGGGCACGCGCAGCGGCCGGATTTTCGGTCTGCTCGCACACCGCCACGCGGTGGCCGGCATTGATCAGGCGATGCAGATAATCCTCGGAGCGCTCCACCGGGACGCCGCACATCGGGATATCCATGCCCTGATGCTTGCCGCGCTTGGTCAGCACGATGCCGAGCGTTCTGGAGGCGATCTCGGCGTCCTCGAAGAACAGCTCGTAGAAATCGCCCATCCGGTAGAACAGCAATAGCCCGGGATGGGCGGCCTTGATCTCGAGGTACTGTTCCATCATCGGCGTGACGCGCGAATTGGCGTCAGCGGCCGGCGTGGCTTCGGGCGGTGCGGGGGCGGGGATGGATTGCTGGATCGTCATTGCGGCGCAACCTACAAAATTTCGTCGCCCGGGTCCTATCGGTTTTGCAGCCGGACACGACGTTTTCCCCGTCGTCCCGAATCCACATTTCCTCGTCGTCCCGGGCTTGACCCGGGACCCATACGCCGCGGCCTCGCGGCGGAACAACGGTCGCAAATCCCTTCCAAAACAACCGCTGCACGGCGTATGGGTCCCGGCGTTCGCCGGGACGACACGGGTCGATTGACCTGCCGCGGGCACGCTCCTAAAACTCACCATCAATTCCAGCGGAACAACGCCTAACGCGCGGCATTCAGGGAGAGATTTGATGCGTGATGTGTTCATTTGCGATGCCGTCCGGACCCCGATCGGCCGCTTCGGCGGCTCGCTCGCCAAGGTGCGCGCCGACGATCTGGCCGCCGTTCCGATCAAGGCGCTGATGGCGAAGCATCCCGGGCTCGACTGGGCTGCCGTCGATGAAGTGTTTTTCGGCTGCGCCAACCAGGCCGGCGAGGACAACCGCAACGTGGCGCGGATGGCGCTGCTGCTGGCGGGCATTCCGGAATCGGTTCCCGGCCAGACCCTCAATCGCCTCTGTGCCTCCGGCCTCGACGCGGTCGGCGCCGCGGGCCGCGCGATCCGCGCGGGCGAAATCGATTTCGCGATTGCCGGCGGCGTCGAATCCATGACCCGCGCGCCGTTCGTGATGGGCAAGGCGCCGGAAGCGTTCGCGCGCTCGGCCGAGATCTACGACACCACCATCGGCTGGCGCTTCATCAATCCCCTGATGAAGGCGCAGTACGGCGTCGATGCGATGCCGGAGACCGGCGAGAACGTCGCCGAGGAATTCCAGGTGTCGCGCGCCGACCAGGATGCGATGGCGATCCGCTCGCAGCAGCGCGCGGGCGCCGCGATTGCATCAGGCTATTTCGCCGAGGAAATCACGCCCGTGTCGGTGCCGGGCGGCAAGGCCGGGCCGATCATCGGTCGACAAGGACGAGCATCCGCGCCCCGAGACCACGCTGGAGGGCCTGACCAAATTGAAGCCGATCGTGCGCAATCCCGGCACGGTGACGGCGGGCAACGCGTCCGGCGTCAATGACGGCGCGGCGGCGATGATCCTGGCTTCCGAAGCCGCCGTGAAGAAGCACGGCCTGACGCCGCGGGCGCGCATCCTCGGGCTGGCGTCTGCGGCGGTGCCGCCGCGCATCATGGGCATCGGCCCGGTGCCGGCGACGAAGAAGCTGATGGAGCGGCTCGGCATCAAGATCTCTGATTTCGATTTGATCGAGCTCAATGAAGCCTTCGCCTCGCAGGGGATAGCCTGCCTGCGGCAACTGGGCGTCAAGGACGACGCCGACTTCGTCAACCCGCATGGCGGCGCGATCGCGCTCGGCCATCCGCTCGGCATGAGCGGCGCGCGGCTGGCGTTGACGGCGGTGCACGGCATGGAGAAGCGGGGCGGGAAGCTTGCCCTGGCAACCATGTGCGTCGGCGTCGGCCAGGGCGTTGCGGTCGCGATCGAAAAGATCAACTGACGCCAGACTCAATCGTCGCGCTTGCGGAGACGAGACGCAAAACGGCCCTTTCCCGAATTAGTTATATCCTATAATGATCGGCGGCGTGCTTCAACGGCGCGCTGACGAGGGAGGGATACGTCATGACATTGGTCTATCCAGTGCAAAGTCTCGCGGCGCATCCGCCGCGGCTGTCTCCCGGCTACAAGAGCACCGTCAAGCGCTCGCCGTCGAAGCCGTTGATCCCGATGCGGCACACGCTGTCGGAATTGACCGGGCCGGTCTATGGCCACGAGACCGTGCGCGAGCACGACCACGACCTCACCGTCCACGGCAAGAGCGAGCCGATCGGCGAGCGCATCATCGTGCACGGCCACGTGCTCGACGAGGACGGCCGCGGCGTGCCGAATGCGCTGGTCGAACTCTGGCAGGCCAATTCCTGCGGCCGCTACGTCCATGTCGTCGATCAGCATCCCGCGCCGCTCGATCCGAACTTTACGGGTGCCGGGCGCGCGCAGTCGGACGCGCAAGGCTATTACCGCTTCGTCACCATCAAGCCCGGCGCCTATCCCTGGGGCAATCACCACAACGCCTGGCGGCCGGCCCACATCCACTTCTCGGTGTTCGGCCATTCCTTCGTGTCGCGTCTCGTGACGCAGATGTATTTCCCCGGCGATCCCTTGTTCCCGTTCGATCCGATCTTCAATTCGGTCACCGACGAGAAGGCGCGCAACCGGATGATCTCGTCGTTCGATCTGGAAAACACCAAGCCGGATTGGGCGCTGTGCTACCGCTTCGACATTGTGCTGCGCGGGCGCAACGCCACGCCGATGGAGACCAAGTAAGTGTCGCAGGCCAAACCTGATGGAATCACCCCGTCGCAAACCGTCGGCCCGTATTTCGCCTATGGCCTGACGCCGGGCGGCAAATACGACTGGAACGACGCGTTCAACAACAACCTGGTGACATCGGATGTGTCGGGCGAGCGCATTCGCATCGAAGGTCAGGTGTTCGACGGCGATGGCGCGGTCGTGCCGGACTGCATGCTGGAGATCTGGCAGGCGGACGCCCAGGGGCGCTTCTCCGACCCGCAGGACAAGCGGGCGCAGCCGAATACGTCCTTCAAGGGCTTTGGCCGCGTCGGCACCGATGCCAAGGGCGGCTACGCCTTCGACACCATCAAGCCGGGCACCGTGCCCGATCCCGACGGCAAGCCGCAGGCGCCGCATATCGTGCTCGCGGTCTATGCGCGCGGCATGCTGCTGCATCTCTATTCGCGGATCTATTTCGACGGCGAGGCCGCCAACGCCGCCGATCCGGTGCTGGCGCTGGTGCCGGCCGACCGCCGCGCCACGCTGATCGCGACGCGGCAGCCGGGCGGCAACGCGGTCTATCGTTTCGACATCCATCTGCAGGGCGACAAAGAGACGGTGTTCTTCGACGTCTGACCGGCGTTCTAATGCCGCGGGAGATGTCGTTGATGGCTCAATCCTCAACCTGCGAAAAATATCTCACCGGGCTGATCGGCGCGCCGATCGCAGCTTCCGCCGCGCCGGCGATGCACGAGCAGGCGGCCGAGGCGCTCGGCGTGCGCTGCCACTATCAACTGATCGAGGTCGCCGGCGCCGATACGGCAACCTTGCGCGCGCTGCTCGATGGCGTCAGGCGTCTCGGCTTCGCCGGCGTCAACGTCACCTTTCCCTACAAGGAAGCCGTGATCCCGTTGCTCGACGAGATGTCGGCGCGGGCGCGCGATATCGGCGCGGTCAACACCGTCGTCGTGCGCGACGGGCGGCTGATCGGCCATAACACCGACACCACGGGTTTTGAGCGAGCGATCGCCGAGATGGGTGTCGTCACCTCTCGCGGCGCCGTCGCGCTGATCGGCGCCGGTGGCGTCGGCAAGGCGATCGCATTCGCGCTTGCAAATCTCGGCGTAACCGAACTCGGCATTTTCGACGCCGATCGCGCCAAGGCCGAAGCGTTGGCGCTGCAATTGCGCGGCCGTCTGCAAACGCGGGTCGCCGATGATGTCGCGGGCGCGCTGCAGGGCGCGGCCGGCGTGGTCAACGCAACGCCGGTCGGCATGCTGCCGGATCGCGGCATGGCGGTGCCGGAAGCGCTGTTGCACCGCGACCTCTGGGTCGCCGACGCGGTCTATACGCCGCTATGGACGCCGCTGCTGACCGCAGCCAAGGCAAAAGGGCGCCAAGGTCATGACCGGGCGCGAGCTTGCGATCTATCAGGCCGCGGATGCGTTCGAGTTGTTCACCGGCTTGAAGCCGCCGGTCGCCGCCATCGGCGATGCGTTCGACGCCGTGATGGCCAGTCGATACGGCGCCGCGTAACGAATCCCGTTCCTGGCGGGCACTCCGCGGCGCGCTGCCGCTGGGCGGCAGGTAGATCGAATTTACAAGCAAGAACAAGGATATATGGCCGATCCGACAAGGTCGACGTCGGCGGCCCTTGACCGTCGCTCTTCAGTTATATAACAGTATATTTATATAACTGAATTGAGATATAGGATGCCGAACCTCGACGCCTCGTTTTCCGCGCTGGCCGACCCGACCCGCCGGGCGATTCTGGCGCGCCTCGCGCTCGGCGAAGCCACCGTCATGGAACTGGCCGAGCCGTTCGACATGACGCAGCCCGCCATCTCCCGCCATCTCAAGGTGCTCGAGGGCGCAGGCCTGATCACCCGCCGCGTCGAAGGCACCAAGCGGCCATGCCGGCTGGCGCCGGCGGCGGTCAACGAGATCGACCAATGGCTTGGCGATGCTCCGGAAAGCCCTGTCCGCGAATTACGACCGGCTCGACGACGTTCTGGCCGCCATGAAAACCGAAGAGTGAAAGGCTGACCCGATGAGCAAGATGACGCTGAAGACCGAAGGCGACCGCCATGTCGTCGTCACCAGGCGCTTCGCCGCCGCGCCGGAAGCGGTGTATCGCGCGCACACCGAGCCGGCGCTGATCCAGAAGTGGCTGCTCGGTCCGGACGGCTGGACCATGCCGGTTTGCATCAACGAGGCGCGGCCGGGCGGCAAGATCCGCTACGAGTGGACCAACGGCGAAGGCGCCGGATTTTACGTCACCGGCGAGTATCTCGAACTGGTGCCGTTCAGCCGGCTCGTTCATGTCGAGCGGATGCACATGCCCGATGCGACGCCGGACAACCATGTCGAGACGACCTTCGCGCCCGACGGGACCGGCACATTGATGACCATGCGGATGACCTTGCCCGATGCCGCGACGCGGACCGCCATGCTGTCGACCGGCATGGAGCACGGCATGGAAGCGAGCTACGTGCGGCTCGAGACCACGCTCAAATGATCCCAGGCGCTCAACCACTGAATCATCGGCTGCGCGCCAAAACGGGAGATCGCCGTGATCGAACCGCTTCGTATCCTTCAAACCACGCCGCAGCTCACGGCATCGATTCCGCTCAAGGTACCGCGGGAAGAGATTCGCCACGTCATGGGGCCCGGCCTTGCCGAACTGAAGGCGGCCGTCGCCGCGCAGAACGTTGCGGTCACAGGCCCGTGGTTCACGCACCATTTTCGCAATCCCGGCGAAGTCTTCGATTTCGAGATATGCCTGCCGGTCGCAACATCAGTCGCGCCGGCCGGTCGCATGAAGCCGGGGCAATGGTCCGCCATGAAGATCGCCCAGACCACCTATCATGGCGGTTTTGAAGGCCTCGGCAACGCCTGGGGTGAGTTCATCGGCCTCATCAAGGCGGCAGGACACAAAACCGCCGACGGCCTCTATGAAGTCCTATGCGGTCGGCCCGGAGATGAGCCCTGATCCCTCGGCGTGGCGCACGGTGCTCAGCAAGCAACTGCTCGAACCCTGAATCGCTACTCGATCACCGCATGATCCGGCGCGGCCGACTGCGCGCGCAGCGCGGCCTTGGTCGAGCCGATCATGATGGCGAGCGGGATCGCGCAGGCGGTGAAGATCATCACCATCTGGTAGTCGTGCGAGAACGCGATGATCTGGGCCTGCACCTTCACCATCAGGTCGGCCATGGCGCGGCCCTGGTCGGTCGCCAGATCGATCATGCCGCGCACGTTCGGCATCTGCAGCGCGTGATTGAACGGATTGATGTGCTCCGACAGGATCGCGTAGGTGTAGCGCGAACCTTGCGTCAGTTGCGCGATGACGAGCGAGATGCCGATCGAGCTGGCGACATTGCGCATCAGGGTCAGCATCGAGGTGCCGTCGGTGCGCAGATGATTGGGCAGCGTCAGGAACGCCACCGTGGAAAGCGGCACGAACACCAGGCCGAAGCCAAAGCCCTGCGCCACGCTGACGGTCACGATCTCGGTCGCGCCGGTCTGGTCGGTCCAGCCGGTCATGTAGAACAGCGACAGGCAGGTGATGCTGAGGCCGGAGATGATCAGCGTCCGCGCCTCGATATGGCGCATCAGGCGGCCGACCAGCATCATCGCCACGAACGTGCCGCAGCCGCGGCTCGCCAGCAGAAGCCCGGCGGTGATGATCGGATAGCCGATCACGTTCTGCAGGAACGGCGACGACAGCGCCATGGTCGAGAACAGCACCAGCCCCATCACGGCCATGAACACGCATCCGCCGACGAAATTCTTGTCCTTGAACAGCGCGAACTGGATGAACGGGCGCGGCGTGGTCAGCGAATGCGCCAGGAAGTAATAGAAGCCGATGGCCGAGATGATGAACTCGGCGATGATCTCGTTGGATTCCAGCCAGCCGAGCTGCTCGCCGCGGTCGAGCGCGAGCTGCAGCGCGCCGATGGCGATCGCGAGCGCGGTGAAGCCGAACCAGTCGAAGCGCAGCTCGATGGCCTTCTTCGTCTCGTCCATGAAGATCATGAGGCCGAGCACGGTGAAGACGCCGAACGGCAGGTTGACGAAGAACACCCAGTGCCAGGAATAGGTCTCGGTCAGCCAGGCGCCGAGCGACGGGCCCATGATCGGTCCCATCATCACGCCCATGCCCCAGATCGCCATCGCCTTGGCGCGCTCATGCAGCGCATAGGAATCGAGCATCACGGCCTGCGACAGCGGCACCAGCGCCGCGCCGAACACGCCCTGCAGCAGGCGGAACACCACCATCTGGGTGATGTCCTGCGCCAGCCCGCACATCACGGAAGCAATGGTGAAGCCGGCCGAGCAGACGATGAAGATGCGCTTGCGGCCGAAGCGGTTGGCGATCCAGCCCGACCGGCGCGGTCATGATCGCGGCGGCGACGATGTAGGAGGTCAGCACCCAGTTGATCTGGTCCTGCGAGGCCGACAGCGTGCCCTGCATGTAGGGCAGCGCGACGTTGGCGATCGTCGTGTCCAGCGCCTGCATGATCGTCGCCGTCATGGCGCAGATCGTCACCATGTTCCGGCGTAGGCCCGGAACGGCAGCCGATGATGTGCCCGGCGTCGTCATGGCGGCTTAGTCGTGGTCCTGGTTCGCCACCGCCGGCGACATGCCGAGCAGGGCCGGCAGCGAGCGGCGATGGTTGGTGTCGATCGTGGCGTAGACGCTCATGCCGGCCTTCAGCTTGCGGACGAACTTGTCGTTCTTGTCGAAATAGATCCGCACCGGCACGCGCTGCACCACCTTGACGAAATTGCCCGACGCGTTCTGCGGCGGCAGGATCGCAAACTGCGCGCCGGTGCCGGGCGAGAGCGAGCCGATCGTGCCCTTGAACACATGGTTGGGGAAGGCATCGACCTCGATCGTGACCGACTGGCCGATCGTGACATAGGTGAGATCGGATTCCTTCGGGTTGGCGTCGACCCAGGGATTGGAGGTGTCGATGATGCTGAACACCGGCGCATGCCCGCCATCACGAAGCGGCCGAGCTGGATCTGTTCGACCTGCGTCGCGATGCCGGCCATCGGCGCGCGCATCACGGTGTGGTCGAGGTTGCGCTGGGCCTGGTCGAGCGCCGCCTTGGCCTGGGCATAGGGCGGGAATTCCGCGAGCGGCAGGTCGGGATTGCCGAGCAGTTGCGCCTTGGCGGTGGCGATCTTCTGCTGCAGCAACTGGTACTGCGCGCTGGCGGTGACGAGCGCGGTGGACGCATTGTCGAGGTCGAGCTGCGAGCCGAAATTGTTCTTCACCAGCGCCGACTTGCGGTCGACGTCGCGCTTCTTCAGGTCCATGCCCTGCTGCGAAAGCTCGGCCATCTGGCCGTAGATCTTGAGGTCGGCGATCAGATTGTCATAGGTGACGTTGGCCTGCGCGAGGCTGGCCTTGGCCTGCGCGACGGCGAGGCGGAACGGGACCGGATCGATCTCGAACAGCACGTCGCCGGGATCGACCTGCTGGCCCTCCTTCACCACGACCTTCTCGATCTTGCCGGAGATGTCGGGCGTGATCAGCACCTTCTGCGCGCCGACATAGGCGTCGTCGGTGCTCACGTAGCGGCCGCCATTGAGATAGAACGTCAGGCCGGCCACCAGCGCGACCAGCGGCAGCACCACCAGCAGCAGGAAGCGGCGATAGCGGCGCAGGCCGGCCATCAGCCGGCGGCGCGGTTCGGCGGCTTTCGGTTGCGACGGCGTTGCCGGGGCAGCCTTCTGTTCGGGCGGGAATTTGAGCACGGGATCAGCCATAACGCTGTTCCTTTCGCGGAGGTTCGTTCGCCGGATTCTGGATCGCGTTGCGAACGTTCTCCTTGATCAGGTCGAGTTGGTCGAGCAGGCGGTGGGCGTCGGCGGGGTTGATGCCCTCGAGCGCGGTCGCCGTCAGTTCGGAGCGCAGCCCGGCGAGCTTGCCGAGCAGGGGACGCGCGGCCTTGCGCAGATAGAGGCGGTTGACGCGGCGGTCGCTCTCGTCGCCGCGGCGTTCGATCCAGCCATTGTCGCACAGCTTGTCGATCAGCCGCGTCAGCGTGATCGGCTGCATCTCCATCATGTTCGGCGAGTTCGGACTGCTTGAGGCCTTCGGTGCGCTCGACCTTGGCCAGCACCGCCCATTGCGCGCGGGTAATGCCGTAGCGCGCCGCCTGCTTGTCGGCATAGGCGCGCACCATCCGCTGCACCTCGCCGAGCGTAAACAGGAAGTTCATATCCACCGAACCGCGCATGGTCTCCGCCTCCGTAAGCTTGCCATATAATAAGCTTGCTTATGAATTCCGCATGGCGGGTTAACAGGGGGCCTGATCCGCTTCCAGCACATGGCTGGGAACCGGGGAGGGGCCGGGCTTTGGGATTGGCCGTCAAACTGCTACAAAACGCTTCAGATGACCCTGACCAAGCCGACATTTCCCGCGCCCGACCACGATCACGGCCGCTGCACCGCGGACGCGATGGCGCATGCGGAGGAGGTCTGCGCGCGGCGGACCCAGAAATTCACCCCGATCCGCCGGCAGGTGCTGCAGGCGCTGCTGTCGAGCCACCGTCCGCTCGGCGCCTATGAGGTGATCGACGAACTCGCCAAATCGATGCCGCGGCCGGCGCCGATCACGGTGTACCGGGCGCTCGATTTCTTGATGGAAAACGGCCTCGTTCACCGGATCGAGAGCCGCAACGCCTTCCTCGCCTGCGCGCACGACCATGACGAAACCTCGATGGTGGCGTTTCTGATCTGCGATCATTGCGGCTCGGTCGGCGAAATTCCGGCGGCGCCGGTGGCGCAAAGCCTCAACGCGGCGGCGCGGGCGTCCGGATTTGCGCCAAAACTTTCCGTGGTCGAGATCGCCGGCACCTGCGCGCATTGCCAAAAATAATAACAACACGGCATCCAAGCCGTGCCGTGAGGAACAATGCCCACCAAAGAGATGTCTCCCTCGTCCGGGCGTGCGCTCACGCCGGGCGCCATCGCCTTGGTGCTGATGCTGTGCCTGAGCTGGGGCTTTAACCAGATCGCGGTGAAACTCGCGCTGCCCGATGTGCCGCCGGTGATGCAGGCGCTGATCCGTTCCGTCGGCGCGCTGCCGGTCATGCTGTTCGCCGGCTGGCTGCGCGGGGTGAAATTCTTCGAGCGCGACGGTTCGCTGGTGCCGGGCCTGGTGGCCGGCACGTTGTTCGGCATCGAGTTCGTGCTGATCTTCACCGGGCTGGTGTTCACGTCGGCGTCGCGCGCGGCGGTGTTTCTCTACACCGCGCCGTTCTTCGTCGCGCTCGGCTCCTACCAGTTTCTCGGCGAGCGGCTGAGCATGCTGCAATGGAGCGGGCTGGGGCTCGAGCTTTGCGGGCGTCGCGCTCGCGATCGGCGTGCCGCAGCCGAACGTCGATGCCAAGGTGTTGCTGGGCGACCTGCTGGTCGTCGCCGGCGGCGCGCTGTGGGGCGCGACCACGCTCATCGCCAAGGGCACGCAAGCTGCGCAACGCCGCGCCGGAAAAGGCGCTCGGCTACCAGGTCGCGATATCGATCCCGATCCTGGGCTTCGCATCGTGGCTGTTCGGCGAAAAGATCACCCACATGCCGAGCGCGCTGTCGATCTCGCTGTTGGCCTATCAGGCGTTCTGGGTGGTGGGCTGCACCTTCGTGATGTGGTTCGCGCTGATGAAGAGATATTCGCCGAGCAAATTGTCGTCGTTCACCTTCATCACGCCGCTGTTCGGCGTCGTCGCCGCCTACTTCATCATGCACGATACGCTGACCATCGCCTTCGGCGTCGCGGCGCTGCTGGTCATTGCGGGGCTCTATCTCGTGAACAAGCCGGATCCGAAGGTCACGCCGGATCCGAATTTGCCGGCGTGATGGTTTGTTTACCCGCCCCCTCGAGGGGCGGGTGAAGAGAGCGAAGCCTAACCCGTCTCGATCGGCAGCTCGGTATCCTTCGCCCATTCGCCCATCGAGCCGTCGTAGAGCGTGAGCTTGTCGTAGCCGAGCCGGTGCAGCAGGAACAGATCGACGGTCGCCGAGATGCCGCCGCCGCAATAGGCGACCACGCGCTTGTCCTTCGTAATGCCCTGCGCCTTGAATTTGGCTTCGGCTTCGCTGAGCGGGATGAACGCCTTGGTCTGCGGATCGAGCAGTGTCGCGGCCGACACGTTGCAACTGCCGGGCACGCGGCCGGGCCGGCCGTAGCGGCTGGGCTCCAGGCCCTTGTGGAATTGCGGGCCGAGCGCGTTGACGACGACGGTGCCGCGCTCCGACGTCGCCGCGAGCGTCTGGTGCTTGTCGACGAAAAATCCGTCTCTGGGTTTTGCCGTGAATGTTGCCGGCGAATATCCCTTCGCCGGTCCGGTTTCGAGCGCGCGGCCTTCGAGCTTCCATTTGTCGAGACCGCCGTCGAGCACCGCGACGTTCTCGAAGCCGAGCGAGGTGCAGCATCCACCAGAACCGCGTCGCCCACATCGGCGTGCCGATGCTGTAGAGCACGACCCGGCTTGCGTTGGAGACGCCGTGGCGGCCGAAGGCGCGTTCGAGAAACGCGACATCCGGCATCATGAAGCGAAGCGCCGTATCGGGATCGGAGAACTCGCCCTGCAGATCCAGAAAGTCCGCACCCGGAATATGCCCGGCTTCGAACGTGTGCCGTCCGGGCACGGCGAGATAGGGCTGGCTGGAGCCTTCGGGGGCGGGTTCGAGATAGGTGGTGCAATCGAACAGGCGCAGATCGGCCTGGCCCAGGATCTCAGCGAGTTCCGCGGTAGAAATCAGCTCGTTACGCCCCGGCATGGTCGCCTCCCGTTATTTTCCGGTCGATGCTAGGGCCCTGATGGGGCTATGAAAAGGCGGCCGGGCCGCATGCCCGCCCTTTCAATTCGGCGATTCCTGTCCAATATAGCGGTTAACGAAAAGACGAGGTCTGTTGTCTTGCCGGTGGCCGCCGAATGGCCGATCTAAGCTATTGAATATAGAACGTAAAAATCCATCTGTGACGGGGCGCACTAGCGCTTTCGCGGCCCCCTTGGTGAATGTCACCAAAACCTGATATTCGAGACCCCATGAACAAGCCCGAAATGATCCCGCAAGACGACATCGCCGGCCCCAGCGCCCGGCATCAAACCACCCAGGTCATGGTCGGCAATGTCGCCGTCGGCGGGGGTGCACCGATCGTCGTGCAGTCGATGACGAATACCGACACCGCCGATATCGAAGGCACCATCGCGCAGGTCGCGGCACTTTCGCGCGCCGGTTCCGAAATGGTGCGCATCACCGTCGATCGCGAGGAGGCTGCCGCCGCCGTTCCGCACATCCGCGACGGCCTGCGCAAGCTCGGCATCACCACGCCCTTGATCGGCGATTTCCATTACATCGGCCACAAGCTGCTCGCCGACTATCCGGCCTGCGCCGAGGCGCTCGACAAATACCGCATCAATCCCGGCAATGTCGGCTTCAAGAACAAGCGCGACACGCAGTTCGCCGACATCATCGAGATCGCCAACAAGAACGACAAGGCGGTCCGCATCGGCGCCAACTGGGGTTCGCTCGATCAGGAACTGCTGACCAAGCTGATGGACGAGAACACCGCCTCGCCGAACCCGCGCGATGCCCGCGCGGTGACGCGCGAGGCCATGGTGCAGTCGGCCTTGCTGTCCGCGGCGCGGGCGCAAGAGCTCGGCATGCCCAAGAACAAGATGATCCTTTCGGCAAAGGTTTCCGCCGTGCAGGATCTGATCGCGGTCTACCAGACGCTGGCCTCGCGTTCGGACTACGCGATCCATCTCGGCCTCACCGAAGCCGGCATGGGATCGAAGGGCATCGTGGCGTCGTCGGCCGCGCTCGGCATCCTGCTGCAGGACGGCATCGGCGACACCATCCGGATTTCGCTGACGCCCGAACCCGGCGGCGACCGCACGCTGGAAGTTCAGGTCGCGCAGGAACTGCTGCAGACCATGGGCTTCCGCACCTTCGTGCCGCTGGTCGCGGCATGCCCGGGCTGCGGCCGCACCACCTCGACCACGTTCCAGGAACTGGCGCGCTCGATCCAGGATTTCATCCGCACGGAAATGCCGGGCTGGAAGACGCAGTATCCCGGCGTCGAGGACACTGAACGTCGCGGTCATGGGCTGCATCGTCAACGGCCCCGGCGAATCCAAGCACGCCAATATCGGCATCTCCTTGCCCGGCACCGGCGAAGCCCCGGCCGCGCCCGTCTTCGTCGACGGCAAGAAATTCCGCACCCTGCGTGGGCCGTCGATCGCCGCCGACTTCAAGGCGCTGGTGATCGACTATATCGACCAGCGCTATGGCGCGAGCGCCAAGACGCCGGAGACGACCGCGGCGGAGTAAGGCGCCTTCTCTCACGTTCAAACTCGCGTGCGATGAACCCCATCGCACCCGCATCGGTTGCGTGCCGCTTCGGTGGCGCATACCACCCTGCAATAGATGCAGCGCGCAACATCGAGTTGACGAAATCAGGACAAAGTTCTGACGCACGACATTGACTGACTTGCCCTTAATGCGGGTGAGTTGGAACGGCAATCTTCCCAGCACCCAAAAAATAACAAGAAGACGGGGGCGCAATGGGAACCACGTTCGACATGGCTTTGCTGAGGCCGGCTCAGAAGCGGCAGCCCTTCAATGCGCCGCAGGTTCGACCGTCCATCATCAGATCGCGAAGCATTGCGGCCCGCTTCATGTTTGCTGCAGTCGCCGGGATGCTGGCCACTCAGCCAGTCTCCGCCGCGCCCGGCGATGACGAGATCCGCATCGGCAACACCATGCCCTACAGCGGACCGGCTTCCGCTTACGGCGTGATCGGCAAGACGCTGGCTGCCTACTTCGACAAGGTGAACGCCGAAGGCGGCGTCAACGGCCGCAAGATCAGGTTCATCTCCTATGACGATGGCTACACGCCCGCCAAGACGGTCGAACTGGTCCGCAAGCTGGTCGAGCAGGACCGCGTGCTTCTGGTGTTCGGCAGCGTCGGCGGCGCGACGAGTGCGGCGGTCCGGCCTTATCTGAACCAGAACAAGGTCCCGCAACTGTTCAACGCCTCGGGCCCGGCGATGTGGGACCAGCCGCAGGAATTTCCCTGGACCATGGGCTGGCAGCCGAACTACCAGACCGAAGGCCGCATCTACGCGCAGTATCTGCTGGAGAACCATCCGCGCGGCAAGATCGCGGTGCTGTATCAGGACGATGCGTTCGGCAATGACGCGCTCAAGGGATTGAAGGACGGGCTGGGCACCAAAATTCCGATCGCCGCGCTCGCGCCCTACAAGGTCACCGACCCCTCGATCGATCCGCAGATCGCCAGGCTGAAAGCCTCGGGCGCCGACATCTTCGTCAATTTCACCACCCCGAAATTTGCCACCATCGCCATCCGCCGCGCCGCCGAACTCGGCTGGCGGCCGGTTCAGCTGCTGGAGGCGGCTTCCAACTCGGTCGCGGTGCTTAAGCCCGCCGGCCTGGAGAATGCCGAAGGCGTGTTGTCGGCCGGCTATTATCTCGAACCTGACGATCCCCTGACCGCCAACGATCCCGCCTATCGGGAGTGGTCGGCCTTCATGGACCGCTATGCGCCGGGCCTGTCCAAGAGCGATGGCCTGACGTCCTACAGCTACGCGCTGGCCCGAACGATGGTCGAGGTGCTGCGCCGAAGCGGCGACGACCTTTCGCGAGAAAACATCATGCGGCAGGCGGCCACGCTCAAGGGCCTGCAGATCCCGATGCTGATTCCGGGCATCGCGATCAACACCAGCCCCAGCGATCACGCCCCGATCGAGCAGATGCAGATGCAGCGGTTCACGGGCGGAAAATGGGAACGCTTCGGCCCGGTGCGCAGCGGCATCGATGCCGGCAGCGTCAGCGAATCCTTCAAGACCATCTTCCAGTACGGAACGGCCAAGCGCGATCTGGCGGTCAAGATGAACACCAACACGGTGTCGGTCATGACCGGCTCGTTCGGCAGCACCTATGCGCAGATCGGCGCCGATCTCGGTTCGGTGCTGGACAATGGCGAGAGCCTGCGGGTGTTGCCGGTGCTCGGCCGCGGATCGGTTCAGGCGGTCGCCGACATCCTGCTGCTCAAGGGCGTCGACGCCGGCATCGTGCGCAAGGACACGCTGGCCTATCTCGAGCGCAAGGATTTCGCCAGCAGCATCCGCCAGCAGTTCGTCTACGTCACCAAGCTGTTCAACGAGGAGATGCACGTTCTCGCATCGAAGTCGATCCGCAGTCTGAAGGATCTGGACGGCAAGACGGTTGTCGTCGATCAGCCGGATTCCTCCACCTTCGTGACGGCGATCAACGTGTTCGAACGGCTGAACATCAAGCCGCATCTGGTCTACAACGAACCGCGGCTTGCGGTCGACGCGCTGCGCCGCGGCGAGGTCGATGCCCTCCTCGCCGTCGAGGGCAAGCCTTCGCAATGGCTGAGCCAGATCAGGGATCCCAGACCTGCATCTGGTGCCGGTCGAGTACGACAAATCTCTTCAGATGGAGTATCTGCCGTCGAAGCTGACGGCGGACGACTATCCGAACCTGATCGGGACCGGCGCCGTGGTCGATACGATCGCCGGCGAGGCGATCCTGGCGGCCTACCACTGGCAAGCCAACAACGACCGCTATCGCCGTCTCGCGCTTTTGGTCGAATCGCTGTTCACCAAATTGCCCCAGCTGCAGAAGCCGCCGTTCCATCCGAAATGGAAGGAGCTGTCGCCGCGGGTGCCGATCGAAGGCTGGACGCGGTTTGAAGCCGCGCAGGAGTGGCTCAACCGCACCTATCCGACGGCGGCGGCGCCGGCGTCGACGGTCGCGGTGGCGCCGGCCCGGGACGCCAGTCCGCCGATCAACCGCAGCGATCCGCTGTATCGCGAGTTCCTCGATTGGCGCGCGCAGCGGCAGAAGGCCAACAACGTCAACCCCGCTCCCCGCTGACTTTTCGGCGGTTGTCCGTATTGCGCTTCGGATCGTCTGGATCTACGATGTCTCCCAATCAAGAACGATTGGGAGAAATCCGATGTCTTCGCTGTCCGGCAAACAAGGTCCGCGCTATCGCCACGTCGCCGGCGAATCCGACGCTTATGAAACCATCGGCGTCGAAAAGCTGACGCCGATCATTGGCGCGGAGATCTCTGGCGTCGATATCGGCAAGCTCGTCTCGGAGGACGCGCGCTCCAACCGCCAGATCGACGAGATCCATCGCGCGCTCGCCGAAAATCTCGTGATCTTCTTTCGCGACCAGCACATCACCCCGGCGCAGCATCTCGCCTTCGGCCGCAAGTTCGGCGAATTGCACGTGCATCCGGCGGCACCCAACGAGGGCGATCCGGCGCTGATGAGGATCTATGCCGACAAGGATTCGCCACGCGCCAATGGCGAGGGCTGGCACTCGGACGTCTCCTGCGACGTCGAGCCGCCGATGGGATCGATCCTCTACATCAGGCAATGCCCGCCGCGCGGCGGCGACACGCTGTTCGCCAACATGTATGCGGCCTACGAGGCGCTGTCGGATCGGATGAAGGCCTATCTCGACGGGCTCACTGCGCTGCACGACGGCGAGCAGACCTATCGCGGGCTCTACGCCAATTACGGCGTCGCCGACCGGCCCGAATATCCGCGCGCCGAACATCCCGTGGTGCGCACGCATCCCGTCACGGGAAAGAAGGCGCTCTACGTCAACCGCGGCTTCACGCGCTTCATGTCAGGCATCCCGCGCGACGAGAGCGACGCCATGCTGGCCTATCTCTACCAGCATGCGGAGAACCCGCTGTTCCAGTGCCGCTTTCGCTGGACCGAAAACGCCATCGCGTTCTGGGACAATCGCTGCGCCCAGCACCGCGCGATGTGGGATTACTGGCCGCACACACGCTCAGGCACGCGCGTGACCGTGAAGGGCGAGCGGCCGGTGTAATTCGCAGACCCTTATCTCATCACACCTTCATCTCGCTTCACAACGGCTCGTCGTCATCGCCCTCGCGATCATGCTTCGGTGTCGCGATGTCGCCGTCCTCGTAATCATCGTCCTCCGCCGGCTTGCGCTCCGGCTTCTTCGGCTTGTCGCCGTCCTTCTTCGGAGGTTCGTTCTTCCTGCCCGTTCCGCCCATCTGATGCCTTTTTCCGCCGGATGAATTCGGCGTTGCTCTGCATGCCGATTCGGAGTATCGGCATGACATCAATCCAATCGCGTTGGGCCGGCATGTTAGCGCCGGCCACAGAAACTTTCCCGCCTTTTTTGCGGCGTTCTGTCCAAAAAGGCTTTCACACGGAGCCAGCATGAAGAAGCCTCGCCCTGCGGCGGAAGAACCGCAGCCGCGCAAGATCATCCGCGCCGACAAGGCGCCGACCACCGGATACTCACTGGTGGTGGACGGTCATTTCAAATCGCATCACGACACGGTCGAGGCCGCCGAAGAAGCCGGCATGTCGCTGAAGAACAGATTTCAAATGCTGCAGGTTCAGGTCTACGACGCCGAGAACAAGACGCGCTCGATGATCGATTGGCCGGGGCCAGGATAACGCTGCCGGCGTATTTTTCTTACCGTCGCGGCTACAATCGCAAGTATCGACGGATGCCGTTGTGAGGCGTTATGTCTCCCCACGTCGTCCCGGCCTTGAGCCGGGACCCATACGCCGCGGCTTATCGATAGGGCAATCGGGTAGACATATTCTGACGCAACTAGCGCCGGTGGCTATGGGTCCCGGCTCAAGGCCGGGACGACGTGTAAGCCCCTGCTTCGCTTCGCGCTCTTGGCCAGCGATGAGCTCAGGTCCGCCGTCCGCCATTCTGCTGGCTCGCCAGCCAGTCGGACAACGCCACCGGCTTCTCGTTCGAGCGCTTGGCGGCGGTGGACGGTTTCCTTGCAGCTTTCGCGGCGGGCGCACGTTGCGGTTCGGCGGCCTCGCGCGCCAGCCGCAGCGCCTTCAGCTTCGCCATGTTGTCGAGCATGGCCCTGGATGCGGCGTCACGCTCGGACTTGCCGGATTTTGCGTCCTCGGCGGCCCTTGCTACCTTGTCGGCGCGGGCCTGGGCGCGGTCACGATCATCTTTCGTCATGTCAGGTCAGCCTTTTTTCGCGGCCTTGGTCCTGGCCTTTTTCACCACCGGTGGCGGCGGGTTTTCGCGGTCGGCCGCTTCCTTGGCAAGGCGCAGGGCGCGCAATTGTTCGGTTCGCTTCCGGATCGCGACATCGGCAGCCGCGATCTCGGCCATTGCCTTGATGCCCTCGACTTCCTGGGTGCGCTTGCGGTTCAGCCGGATTTCCTTCAGTTCCGCAGGGCTCTTCGGCTCATCGTCCATGTCATACCTCTGAAATCACGACAGATATCGTCGAGCTGCCCCGGCGCGGGTGTACCATGGATCGGGGAACAGAGGATGTTATTTTCGGTCGAAAACAATCCGGTTTCTTGTCGAATTAGCCTTCCCGCGACCCAGCACCGCATCGATCCCCCGTCGCCTGGTCGCACGCACGGGGGGATCGCCGCGATGGCAGCAGGCCGAACCGGCTGCCTGGATCAGAACGTCGCGCCGGCCCTCACCATGAAGGTCCGTCCGGGCAGCGGATAGGCCGCAAAGCGGCCGGGCGTGAACGTGCTGGCAATGGCGTAGTCGTAGTACTGCGCATCGAACAAATTGATGACGGCGGCCGACCAGAAGAAGCGATCGTAAGCACCGCTCAGTTTCAGATCGACGGTTGCGCTCGCCGGGATACGCCGCTGCGTGTTCGCCTGGTCGTTGTCCATGGCGCGCTCGCTCCAGGCGCGCACCGTGGCATCGAACACGAGGTAATTCTGCCAGATGTTCCAGGTCACGCCGCCGCTCGCGGTGTAGTGCGACACCAGCGGCACGTCCTTGCCTTCGAACTGGCCCTCGCGAAACACGGCGCGGGTGTAGGCCATGCCGCCGCGAAGCAGTCACGGTGTCGGTCACGCGCAGCGAAGCGCTGGTCTCCGAGCCGTAGCGACGGGTCGGATCGAGGTTGGTGTTGAAGAACAGCACCGGATTGAACTGGATCTCGTTTTCGAGGTCCATGTTGTAGATGCTGGTTTGCATCTGGAAGCCGCCGCTCTTGACGCGGAAGCCGCCCTCGATGTCGTGCGAGGTCTGGGTCTTCAGCCCGAAATCGCCGGGGATCGGAGGGAAGAAGGGTGGCGGGCCGAATGCCGGGCCGGAGGAAACGCGCTCGTCGACGGTCGGGGTTCGGAACGCGCGCGCGGCACGGCCGAATACCGAGAACACGTCATTGAAGCGATGCTCGAGGCCGGCGTGCAGCGCGTATTGCGTTTCGTTGCTGTTCAGCGGGGAGGCCCCAATGTCGCAATTGAAGAACGTCGCACAGCCCGGCGCGTTGGGGTCGTATCGATCCCGGGCGCTCAGGCTGGTGTTCTGCACCCTGGCGCCATAGGAGAAATCGGTCGTCGGCAACAGGCCCAGGGTTTGCTGCCAATAGCCGGCCACCGTCTGTTGCGACAGATCGTAGGTGTGGGTCGCAGCAAGGCCCCGGAACGCGCCGCGTTCCTGGTTGAACGTCGCATCATAGTAATCGATGCCGGTGAGGATCTGCGAGGGCATCCCGAACATCGAGTTCTTGATGCTCAGTCGCGGGGTGATCGACCAGGTCTGCAATGTCGCATCATTGTAGGTCGAGGAGAAGCTCGGAAGCGGCGAGGCCGCCGGTCCCGTGCCGAAGAACGCGCCTTGCGTATCCTTCTTGCGCACGCCGCCATCGACGATGAGTTCGGCGCCGTTCCACAGCGTCTTGGTGAAGCCGGCGGTGGCGCTGGCGCCTTGCTGGTTGGCGTAATCGAACGGCGTATCGGCGCCGCGGCGGTTGGTGACCAGGTCGTTGATGCCCTGCGAGGGACTGACGATGCGGCCGCCGGGCAGGCCGAGCTTCTGGTCGTCGCCGGTCACCGTCAGGAACGCCTTGAGGTCGGGCGTGGTGTAATTGAGATTGCCGACCCCGTTGCGCTGGTCGAGCGCGTTGTTTTCGCGATAGCCGTCGGACTTGATGGCATTGCCGTAGAACGACGTCGACCAGGGACCGGAATTGGTGGCCACGGAGATATTGGCCAGGCGCTGGTTGAACGAGCCGACGCCGGCCTCGGCCCGCATCGCCACCGGCGGCCCGCCGACGCCGTTCTTCAGGACGATGTTGACGACGCCGCCGACCGCGTTGTCGCCGTAGAGCACCGCGCCGCTGTTGCCGCGGGTGATTTCGATCCGCTCGATCGATTGAAGCGGAATGGTCGAGAGATCGACCTGCGCCATGTCGATGTCGTTGAGCCGGCGGCCGTTGACGAGAATCAGGGTATTGGCGGTGGCGAACGCGCCGAAGCCGCGGATATCGATCGACGTCTTGGCGCCGTTCGACGCCGCCAAAGAACGACTGCAGCTGAACGCCGGGCACCTGCGCGATGATCTCGGTCAGGGTCTGCGACGGCGAATGCGCGATCTGCTCCGCGGTGATGACTGTCGAAGATGCGCCGACGATGCCGTTGAATTGTCGCACGCCGGTGCCTGTGCCGCCGGCGTCAGCCGTACCCGGGCTTGCGCCATCGGAGGCTCCCGTGCCGGCGCCGCGCGAAGGCTGCGCGGTCCGCGCCGGGCGCGTCGTGGTGCCGCTACCGTCATTGTCCAGCGGCCGCGCGCGGGTCTTGTTCGGGTCGGTGGGCGAGGTTACCTCGACCGGGGGCAGGGCTGTCGGCGGCGTTTGCGCCGAAGCGAGCGAGCCACTCAGCGCAAGGATGCTGGTGGCGAGCAGGAGCGCGCGGCGCCGCTTCGCGGTGTCGATGTTGAAAGACATGGTTCAGGCCTCGGTATGACGTCAGTGGCACGTCACAGCGAACCAAGTCTCACCATCGCGCTTTGCGCGAACCAGTGAAGCTAATGTCTGTACTCCCCGACCGACATCTTCGCGTGTGACCACGGCTGACGGCAGGTCTCCTGGCTCGCGGGTCGTTACCCCATCGTCGCCTTCCCAGGACCGAGATTCCCAGTGGCCTATGACGAAGGATTCGCCGCTTACAGTTGCGGGGGCAGCCGCGGAATTGGGGAGTTTCCCCGCACCGCATTCCCTTTTGATCCCCAAAACGGGAACCGTCGGAAACGAAGGTAGAATTTTGCCAAACTTCGGAGTCAATCCAGTCTGGCCGCTGCGCAATCCTCGCTGGACGAGTGCGCTATTTTTGCCGCAGAAGCAGGGCTGTCCTACCGACTGTACCGGGTAGGCAAAGTGCTTAGCATGATCCGAATGGTACGGCAAAGTCTGCTTTAAGGATCGATCGGATGACGTGTTGAGAGCCTGCTAGACCCTGACTGTTGAGGCCGACTGACCGACAGTGCCGCGCGCAGGATCGGCGCGACGGCGGCGCTTTCCGCCCTCGTCGGGCTGCTGGCGCTGATCTCGCTCGGCATCGGCCCGGTGCGGCTGTCGCCGCTGGCGGTGGTGGAAGCAATGTTCGGCGCCGGCAGCGAGGTCTCGCAGGTGATCGTTCGCGAAATCCGCCTGCCGCGTACGCTACTGGCGCTCGCGATCGGCGCGATTCTGGGGCTGTCAGGCGCGGCGCTGCAGGGCCTGCTGCGCAATCCGCTGGCCTCGCCCTCGCTGTTCGGCGCGCCGCAGTCCGCCGCCTTCGGCGCGGTGCTGGTGATCGCGCTGGGGCTGGCCGACGTCCGCTCTTATGCGCTGCCGGTCGCGGCGATCATCGCTGCGTTCGCATCCGTGTTCGTGCTGCTGTCGATCGCCGGCCGCAATGCCGGGCTTTTGATCCTGATCCTCTCCGGCCTCGCGATTTCGAGTTTTGCCGGCGCGGCCACGGCGCTGGTGATGAACCTGTCCAGCAATCCCTTCGTGGTGCTGGAGATCGCGTTCTGGCTGCTCGGCTCGCTGGAGGATCGCAGCTTTCAGCACGTCATGCTGGCGTTTCCCTTCATCATTGCCGGCGGCATCATGCTGCTCAGCCAGCGCCATGCCTTTCGCGCGCTGAGCCTCGGCGAGGAAACCGCGCAAAGCCTCGGCGTCGATGTCGGCCGGCTGCGGCTGTTCGTGATTTCGGGCGTGGCGCTCGGCGTCGGCGGCGCGGTCGCGGTCACCGGCACCATCGGCTTCATCGGGCTGGTCGCGCCGCATCTGATGCGGCCGCTGATCGGGCACGATCCGGGGCGGCTTCTGGTGCCGAGCGCGCTCGCCGGCTCGGCACTGCTGCTGGCCGCCGATATCGCGGTGCGCATCATTCCCTCGACATCGGACATCAAGGTCGGCGTGCTGACCTCGATCATCGGCGTGCCGTTCTTCCTCTATCTGATCATGCGCGAACGCCGCGCGCTCGGCGGGGGCGTCGCATGAGCGGGGCGCTGCTGACCGCGAAGGGGTTGAAAGTGCGGCTCGGCAGCCGCGTCGTTCTCGAGGACGTCTCGCTCGCATTGTCGCCGGGGCATCTGGTCGCGCTGGTCGGGCCGAACGGCGCCGGCAAGACCACGCTGCTGCGGGCGCTGGCGGGACTGATCCCGTCCGAAGGCGAGATCGAGATCGGCGGCGAGGCGCTGTCGTCGCTGCCGCTGCGCGAGCGCGCCAAACGCTTCGGCTATCTGCCGCAGGGCCATGTCGTGCACTGGCCGCTGCCGGCGCGCGATATCGTGGCGCTCGGCCGCTATCCGCATGGCGCCACCGATCCGGCGCGGCTGTCGCCCAGGGATGCCGAGGCGGTGCTGCGCGCGATGCAGGCGGTCGACGTCATGGAATTCAGCGATCGCCGCGTCACCGAATTGTCCGGCGGCGAGCGCAGCCGCGTCGCGCTGGCCCGCGCGCTCGCGGTGGAGGCGCCGGTCATCCTGGCCGACGAGCCGACCGCCTCGCTCGACCCGCGGCACCAGATCGACGTCATGAAGAATCTGCGCGCGACCGCCGACAAGGGCGTGCTCGTCATCGTCGTGACGCATGACCTGGGCCTGGCCGCGCGCTTCGCCGATCATGTGCTGGTGCTGCGCGAAGGCCATCTGGTATCGCAGGGCGCGCCGGCGGAAGCGCTGTCCGAACAGGTGATGGCGGACGTGTTCCGGATTTCGGCCTATCGCGCGGAATTTCAAAGCGAGGCCGTGATCGTGCCGTGGGCGGATATCTGATGCGACGGCGGCCGGCATTCCTGGTCGCGATGCTGGCGCTTGCGTCGTCGGTCAGCGCCGCATCGGCCGCCAACCTGCCGCGTCTGGTCTCGATGAATGTCTGCACCGACCAGTTGGTGCTGACGCTGGCCGACCCGGAACAGATTTTGGGATTGAGCCGGTTTTCGCGCGACGGCTGGCAATCGAAGGCGGGCGACCTCAGCCGCTATCCGGTGCTGTCGGGCGGCGCCGAGGATGTACTGCTGCATTAAGCCCGACATCGTCGTCGCCAGCGCGTTCGACAAGCGCGCGACGCGCGAGCTGTTGAAGGCCAAGGGACTTCGTCTCGCCGAACTCACGGTGCCGCGCACCCTCGAGGAAGCACGGCAGCAGATCCGTGAGGTTGGCGACATCATCGGGCATCCGGATCGCGCTGCGGCGGAAATCGCTCGGCTCGATGCGGCGCTGGCGCGCGCCCGCGCGCGCGGTCTCGGAACGGCATTATCGCGTGCTGCCGCTGTCGCGGCGCGGCTGGGTGGCGGGCAGCGACAGCTTTGTCGGTTCGCTGCTCGGCGAAACCGGCTTGCGCAGCGCCGCCGGCGATCTCGGTTTTGCTTTCGGCGGCTTTGCCTCGCTGGAGGCGATCGTGAATTTGCGGCCGGACTTCATCGTGGTGTCGCAGGCGGGCGACACGGCGAGGGACGAAGGCCAGGCATTCCTGCTGCATCCGGCGCTGGAGCGCTTCTATCCGCCGGAAAAGCGCATCGTGATTCCCGAACGCATGACCGAATGCGGCGGCGTGTTGCTGGCGGACGCGCTGGATGCGCTGACGGCGGAGGTGAAGCGGGTGGGGCGGTGATGTCTTCGTAGGGTGGGCAAAGCGAAGCGTGCCCACCATCTCACAGCGTGCTCGTTGATGGATGGTGGGCACGTCGCTTCGCTCCTTTGCCCACCCTACGAATACTATCCGTGCACCACCGGTCCGCCGACCTTCTTCCACGCATCGATGCCGCCCTCGATATGCGCGGTATTCGCCAGCCCCGCATTCTTCGCCGCCGCCACCGCCATCGCCGAGCGTTCGCCGAAGGCGCAGAAGAACACCACGCGGCGGCCGGTGGCGGCGGCGACTTCGCGCAGCATGCCGCCGGGCTGCAGGCTGTCGGCGATGCCGGGGTAGGGCGCATGCATCGCGCCGGAGATCGTGCCGTGCTTGGCGCGCTCGCCGGCCTCGCGCAGATCGACCAGCAGGATGTCGGGCCGGCCGAGGCTGTTGATCGCGTCGCGCGCCGTGAGCGCCAGCCCCTGCTTGGCAAGATCCTCCTGGTGCAGGCCGACATGCATGTTGGCCGGCACGGCGACGTCCATCATCTTCGGGTTGGGCAGTTTCAGATTGGCCATCAGCTCGATATATTCATCGACATTGCGCACCTGCAGCCGCGGATTGTAGCGCTTCTCCTCGCCGATGGTGGAAACCGTGTCGCCCTTGTAGTCGTGCGCGGGAAACACCAGCGTTTCCTCCGGCAGCTTCAGCAGCCGGTTGAAGATCGACTCATATTGCGCCCGCGACGAGCCGTTCTGGAAATCGGTGCGGCCGGTGCCGCGGATCAACAGCGTATCGCCGGTGAAGACGCGGTCGCCCATCAGATAGGAATAGGAATCGTCGGTGTGGCCGGGCGTGTACATGACGTCGAGGCAGAGGCCCTCGATCGTCACCCGGTCGCCGTCGGAGACGCGCATCGACACCACGTCGGCCTTGCTCTGCTCGCCCATGATGGTGATGCACTGGGTGCGGTCGCGCAGTTCGCCGAGCCCGGTGACGTGGTCGGCGTGCAGATGGGTATCGACCGCCTTCACCAGCCGCAGATCGAGCTCGCGCAACAGCTGGCAATAGCGGTCGGCCTTCTCCAGCACGGGGTCGAGGATCAGCGCCTCGCCGCCGGCGCGGCTCGCCAGCAGATAGCTGTAGGTGCCGGAAACGCTGTCGAAAAGCTGACGAAAGATCATGGCTCCTGCCGCGCTCTCAAATAGGAGTTTCGACAGGATATTATTCTAGTTTGAGGGGTTTCTCAAACGCCTTTCTTCTACGTGAAGCGGCCTTGTCGAATGAATTTTACTTCCTATCGCAAGGCGACTGCAGCCATCACGGCCGCACCAGCGTGTACCCGTTCTCCGTCAGAAACAGGATCTGCGCCACGCCGACCTGCACCGGCGTCGCCGCGGCATATGAACGCCGGCCGCTTGCCGCTCTCGCGTTCGATCGTGTCGACGGTGTTGAGGCAGATGTCGAACCGCGCGCCCTGCACGGCCAGGCTCTCGACCATCTTGCGGTTGGGGTTTTCCGGGCGCAGCAGTTCGATGCCGGGGCCGAACGCCACGATCTCGATCGCGACCTTGTCCGGGTCGTAATGCTTCATCAAATTGCTGGTGACTGACAGCACGAGGGCCTGCTTGCGCGGGTCATCGTCGGAGAGCTGCAGCACGATCTTATGCTCGGCGAACGGCTTGTCCTGCAGCGGCACCTGCTGTGCACGGGCGGCAGGCGCGGCGGCCGCGATCAGAAACGCGGCGATCGCGATGCGCAGGGTTTTCGAAAAGCCGTTCATCCCTGACCTGCGATACCCGGATTGTCCTCGACGCCCGCTATCGTCACGCCCGGCGCCGCACGGTTCGGCGGCTTGCCCGACCGCAGATGTTTGACGACGACATCCCAGACCGGCGCGCCGGTCTGCTCGTTGACGGAGGCCCATCCGGCCACCTTGTAGTTCTTGCCCGCCTGCAGCGCGTGACCGTTGTCGAGCTTGAGTTCGGAAATCCGCTTGCCCACGGTCTCGTTCGGATTGCAGGTATAGGCGAGACCGCCGACGCGGACCATGTCGCCGCCCTGCTGGTAATAGGGATCGGCGTTGAAGAGGTTGTCGCAGACGTCTTCGAGCACGTCCTTGATCTGGCCGCCGGTCATGCTTTGCACGTAGGTCTCGGGATAGGAGACGGCGGTCTGCGCCATCACGTCCTCGATCGTCAGCGGCTGTCCCGCCAGCGCGGTGGTGCCCCAGCGAAAGCCCGGCGACAGCGCGATCTCGGCATTCAGCTCTTCGCGCAGCGCGTCGCAGATCAGTTGATCCATCGGGCCGCTGAAATTGCCGCGGCGATACAGCAGGCGGTCGGCGACGCCGATCTTCTCGGAAAGTGCCGCCGCCTGCGGCTCGCGCAGCTTGTCGATCAGCGCTTGCATGGCCGCATCGGGCTTCAGCAATTCCGAAAACACCGGCAGCAGCCGGTAGCGCACATCCTTGACCTTGCCCTTGCCGAGATCGAGATCGAGCACTGCCAGGAACTTGCCGTTCGAGCCGGCATTCGTCACCAGCGTGACGCCGCCGGCATTGGTCACCGCCACCGGCTGCGGCACGGCGTCGTGGGTATGGCCACCGAGAATGACGTCGATGCCGGTGACGCGGCTGGCGAGCTTGAGGTCGACGTCCATGCCGTTGTGCGAAAGGAGAATGACGGCATCGACCTTGTCGGCGCTGCGGTGGCTGTCGACGAGCTTTTGCAGCTCCTCGTCGCGGATGCCGAATTTCCAGTCCGGCGTAAAACGCTTCGGGTGCGCGATCGGCACGTAGGGAAAGGCCTGCCCGATCACGGCAATACGATGCCCGCCGATTTCCTTGATGATGGACGGCTTGAACACGCGCCCCGACGCCGGATCGAACGCCTTGGCGTCGTTGAAGGCGGCTTCCTCGGTGAGGAAAACGTTCTGCGCCAGGAATTCGCCCTTGAAGCGTTCGAGGTTGGCGCGCAGCGCCTTTTCGCCGAACGTGAATTCCCAATGGCCGGTCATCGCCTCGATGCCGAGCAGGTTCGCCGCGTCCACCATGTCGGCGCCCTGCAGCGTGTTGGACAAGGCCGGTGCCCTGCCAGAGATCGCCGCCGTCGAGCAGGATCGCGCGCCCGGAGCCGGCCTCGCTGCGCATCCGGTCGATCAATGTCTTCAGGTGTGCAAAGCCGCCGAGCTTGCCGAATTTGCCGGCGGCCCGCTCGAATTCGACGCAGGTGAAGGCATAGGCATCGGCACTGTCGGGCCGGATGCCGAAGCGGTCGAGGAAGGCTTTTGCAACCAGATGCGGCGGGTTGCCCCGCATCGACCCGACCCCGAGATTGACGCTCGGCTCGCGGAAGAACACCGGTTTGAGCTGCGCATGGGTATCGGTGATGTGCAGGATGCGCGCGTTGCCGAAACGCTCGATATCGTAGGCGCCCGCATTGCCATCGGCGGTCTGCGCACGGAGCGGCGACACGCTGGCGGAAAGGGTGACGGCGCCCGCGAGCGTCAGGAAATCGCGGCGGCGGATGGTCATGCGGGTCTCCGCGCGTCGTAACGGCCTTTACTTGTTGAACATGATCGTGGCGGCACCATGCCCTAGCGGATTTCCATGTCTCTCCAGCGGGTCTTCTCGCTGGTGGCCTGGAAGATCGAAGCTTTTGCCAGCGCCTCGGCTTCTTTTGCCGACACCGTGGCCTTGTCGAATTCGCCGGCCTCGGCCGCCTTCTTCGCCGCCGCCAGCGTGCTCGCCGTGGTGGTCCATTGGTTGCGAAGTTTGCCGGCTTCCTTGTTGGCGGCTTCAGCCGCGGCGTAGGCCGCCTTGTAATCGTCCTCGGAACCGGCGGCGAGCGCGGGTATCGCGCCCGCGTCGAGCAGCGCCAGAACCAGTACGGACGTGAGCGTCGTGTTCCTCATGGCCGCGCTCCCGGACCGGAGATCGGCAGGCCGTTGCTGACATAGGACAGATAATATTCGACGTTGCGATATTCATCGTCCTGCGGGCTCAGCGGCACGCCGCGGATCTGGCTGTTGCAGGTGATGAAACGCCGGCTGGTGGTGCCCATCCCGCTCCACTCCGAGCGGTAGATCGGCATCGCGTTGACGATGCCGAGCGCGGGCGCCAGAATTTCGGCGCGGATGCGCTCGCCCGGGCTCTGCACATGGCAGGTAGCGCAGGAGAAATTGAGCTGGCCGCGGCGCGTGTAAAAATATTCCTTGCCGTTCTCATAGGCCGCGAGCGCGCGCGGATCGTCGGGGATCTTGATGTCCATCGGCTTGCCGCGCGAGGTGAAGGCCATGTAGGCGGTCAGCGCCGCCATCTCGTCCCGGACATAGGAGTACGGCGGCTCGCCATTGGCCTCGCGGCAGCGGTTCAAGCGCCAGTTCGAGCGTGATGACCTTGCCTTCCTTCTCGTCGAAATAGGGGTAGTTCTGGCGAACGCCGATGCCGCCATTCGCGAAGCAGTCGGCATAGGTCTTGCCGTTCTTGAACGGCTTTGCGAACATTTCCTTGCCCATTTCGAGCGAGAACTCGTAGGGCGGAAATTGCTCCTTCTCCTGCCACTGCCGGTACAGGTCCTCATTCATCGAATAGGGACCGTTGACGAAATCGTCCAGCTTCACCTTGGGGAATTTGTCGGTGAAGAATTTCTTGAACGCCTTTGCGTCGGCGACGGGATCGACCTTGTCGGCGGCGCCGGACGGCAGCGCGCCCGCGAGCGACAGCGCCGCGAGTGCAATTGCGCCGCTGAAGCCAGGATAGATCGCGGAGCGCAGCCTCATTGGATCTTTGCCGTGGTGGTGTCGGTCGCGCCCTTGTTGTCGACCCAGCTGATCTTCAGCTCGTCGCCCTTTTTGCCGCCCTTGAAGGCGAACTTGACGTAAGGGTCTTTTGAGACGCCGCCGCCCCAGTCGGCCGTGAACACGTTCTTCCCGTCGAATTCGAAGGTGAGCTGCTGGATGAAGTGCGGCGGAATGATCTCGCCTTTGGAATCCTTGACGAAGCCGGAATCCATCGGATGCTGGATCAGCGCCTGCACCTCGGTAGTCTCGCCGCTCGAAGTGGCGCGCACGCGAATGCGTCGATGCCATCTGAATTCTCCTCGCCTATTTCTGGCGCATGATCTTGTCTGAAAACCGGTACCCACTTTTCCGGATCATGCGCTAGCCGCCGCAGCCGCCGACGGTGACTTTGACTTCCTTGTTGGCGCTGTAGAGCTTGCCGCCGGCTTCCACCACCACGATGACGTTGCTGGTCTTCGCCATCTTGATGCGGTTGGCGACGTTCGGCAGCGTGCCGGCCGGAATCTTGTAGGTCGCCACCAGCGCCACCGGATTCTCGCTGACCAGGAACGAGATCGAGGTCACGTCGGCGAGCGTCGTCGTCACCGAGATCGGAACCACCGCGCCGTTCTCGGCGATTTCGGGCGCGTCCATCTTGACCTTGTCGGAAGGCTCCGCGGTCTTGCCGTACAGCGCCTTGATCGCATCGGCCTCGCTCTTGGCCTTGAATGCCTCTTCCGGATATTTGTCGTTGGCGGCGGCAACCGCCGTCGTCACGAACGGAAGATTGCCGAGGCCGACCAGCGCCACCGCGCCCGCGCCCTGCAGGATCAGCCGCCGCGTGGCCGAAAATCCGACGTCAGTCATGTCCATCGTCTCCTAATGCGTGCGCGCGCACGTCACAGCGTCTGCAGGAAATCGACCACCGCGTTGATTTCCTTTTCGGTCAGGATCCGGTTGCGCCCGAACGGCGGCATCACGGTCAGCGGATTGCGCAGGGTTTCGTCGTTCAGAATCGCGACGAGATCCTCGCGCTTCGGATATTTGCTCTTGATGTCGACCAGCTCCGGCCCGATCGTGCCGGGCAGGTCGCCGCCCTTGATGACATGGCAGGTCAGGCAGTTGCCCTTGCCGCGGTCGAAGGCGAGCTTGCGGCCTTCGTCCACCGCGGACTGCGCCTGCGCGGCGCCGACGGAAGCGAACGCGCCGATCGCCAGCGCCAGCGTGAACGCCGGCAGCTTTGCGGATTGCGTCAGGGAATGATCGGTCACAGGCGTTTCCGTCAATCTATTTCGGTTGCATCGTGTCGAGCGGCCCGGTCGTGCGCGGCGTCAGGTTCCGCCCCTCCGCCGTCGACGATAGCCTGACATCGGCGGCGTCGACGCACGCGTTCATGCAGGGCTTGGCGATCGTATCGGGTCGCGGGTCGGTCCAGATGAAATTGTCGCGGTTGCGCATTTTGACTTTCGGCAGGCTGTTGCGATCGGCAACGAAATCAGGGGGAACGAGGTCGTTCAGGCTGAGAATATAGGCGGTCAAAGCATAAACGTCATCCGCTGACAATGTGTGCGGCGCGGCCATCGGCATGGCTCGGTTAATATAGTCCCATAGGGTGGGCGCGAACGGCCAGTAGCTGCCGACGGTCGGCTCCGGGCGCTCGTCCCGGAGCGATCCGACGCCGCCAACCAGCTTGGGAAAGCGGCCTTCGCCTTCGCCGAAGGTTCCATGGCAGGCGGCGCATTGCTCGGCGAAGACGTCGGCGCCCCGGTCAATCGTGCCCTTGCCGGGCGGCAGGCCAAAGCCGTCCTCGCCGCGCACGTCGATGTCCCAGCCGGCGATCTGCGCTGGCGTTGCCGCATTGCCATAGCCAAAGGAGCCGGGCTCGGCCGCGTCTGCAAGGCCTCCCGCCGCGAGCAGGATGGCGGCGATCAGCAGGCCAATCTTACGCGAGTTGCACATTGAACACGCTTCCGTCCGGCTTGACCTGCCAGGTCTGGATCGAATTGTTGTGATAGACCGAGTTCGAGCCGCGCTGCTTGCGCAGCTCCGCGATCGTCGGCTGCACGTAGCCGGTCTCGTCGATGACGCGGGAGGCCACCAGCGCCGGGTTGCCGTCCCAGCGCCACGGCAGGGTGAACTTCGTCAGCGCCTTCGACAGTACGGGATCGTGCAGCCGCGCGGTCTGCCAGTTGACGCCGCCGTCGGTGGAAACGTCGACGCGTTTGACCTTGCCATTGCCGGTCCACGCCAGCCCCCTGATCTCGTAGAGGCCGGGTCCGTCGAGCGGCTTTTCCGGGCAGGGGAAGGTGACGACGGATTTGGCGTCGATCAGCCAGGTGAAGCCGCGCGAGGTGCCGTCCGGCATCAAATCTGTGTATTTCGAGGTTTCCTCGCGCGAATGCCACGGCTTGTCGCCGAGCTTGATCCGGCGCAGCCATTTGATGTTGACGTTGCCTTCCCAGCCCGGCACCACCAGCCGCAGCGGATAGCCCTGCTCGGGCCGCAGCGCCTCGCCGTTCTGCGCATAGACGACCAGGCAATCGTCGAGACATTTGTCGAGCGGCAGGCTGCGGTTCATATGCGCGCCGTCGGCGCCCTCGACCATCGCCCATTTCGCCTCTTTCTTGACGCCGACCTCCTCCAGCAGCGTCGATAGCCTGACGCCGGTCCATTCGGCGCAACTGACCATGCCGTGGCTGAACTGCAGCGAGTTCATCTGCGCGGCGCGCCAGTTCATGCCGCCATTGGCCGGGCATTCGATGAAATGGATGCGCGTCGTCTGCGGGAAGCGCAAGATGTCCTTCATGGTGAGCAGCAGCGGGCGCTCGACCAGCCCGTGGATCATGAGCTTGTGCTGCGCCGGATCGATGTCGGGCCGCCCCGCGTGGTGACGCTCGAAGAACAATCCGTTCGGCGTGATGATGCCGTGCAGGTCCTGCAGCGGCGAAAAGCTCACCGAGGATTCCATGCTGGCGGTGAGCCAGGGCACGTTGCGGCGGATGACGGAGGCTTCGGTATCCGCAGGCCGGCCATAGGGCCGGTCCACCACGCCCGCGCCGATCGATTGCGACCAGGCGCGTCCGCGGGCGGAGCTTCGACGGGGTTCGGCCACGGCGGCTTTGCCGCCGAGGGCGAGGCCGCCGGTCAGCGCCAGGCGCCGAGGGTCAGAAAGCGGCGTCGCTCCGAGGGCACGTCCGCGTCCGCGAGGATCAGGGAGAACAGTTTTGCTGCGTAACGGGATATACCGCACGTTTTCTTCTCCTGCCGGCTACTTCGCCGCGTCATTTCTTGCTTTTTTCAGCGCGGTATTGAAAGAGATTTTCTGCGAGCCCAGATGAGGCGTGCAGTGCAGCAAGGCAGCACCGACCTGAAGGCTGCAACGATCTCAGGCGAGGCAGCATGGCGGAATTTGTAGTGGAGTTCGGCAAGGATGGCCGGCCGGTCGAGCCCGACGGCCGGCTCGACGCGGCGGCGTTCCATCGCAACCATGAGCCGATCTGGGCGGCGCTGCAGAAATTCCTCGCCGACAAATCCGGCGACGTGGTGGAGGTCGGCAGCGGCACCGGCCAGCACGTCGTGCATTTTGCAAGGCACACGCCCGGTATCATCTGGTGGCCGAGCGATCTCAACGAGAACCATTTGCGGAGCATCGAGGCGTGGCGCGCGCACTCGGCGCTCGCCAACATTCGCCCGCCGCTGCGGATCGATCTCACCGATCCCGCCTGGTGTCCGGCGATGCAGGACGGCAGCGGCCCGGATAAATTGCTGGCCGTGTTCTGCGCCAATGTCATCCACATCGCGCCGTGGCGGGTCGCCGAAGGCCTGCTCGCCGGCGCCGGCCGCTATCTGCGTCCCGATGGGCGCCTCTTCCTCTACGGCCCGTTCAAGCGCGACGGCAAGCACACCGCGATGAGCAACGCCGTGTTCGACACCAGCCTGCGCCAGCAGGACGCCGAATGGGGCGTGCGCGATATCGCCGATGTCGAGAAGCTCGCCGCGGGCGTCGGCCTGGCCTTGATCGAAACCGTGCCGATGCCCGCCAACAACATGATTTTGGTGTTCGGGCGGTCGTAGGGGTTCCGGAAGCTCTATCGAACGTGATGCGGGCGCATGGCGTACGCCCGCTTGCGCCGGTTGATCGCGTCCTCTCCCGTCTTCATAGTGCCCGCAATGAATCGATGAGGCTCCCTGCCCGGGGCCTGCCGGGCGGGAATGCCGATGCTGGATACGACAGCCACCGAAGAGATCACCAATGACGCGCGTGCGCGCGGCAATGTGTTGCGGCTTGCTGCGGCACAGGCGCTGACCGGGCGCCAATTCGGCCGTCATCTTCGCCACCGGCTCGATCGTCGGCGCGACGCTGGCGCCAACCGTCTCGCTCGCCACCGTGCCGATCTCGATGTATGTGCTGGGGCTTGCCGCCGGCACGCTGCCGACCGGTGCGATCTCGCGCGCCTATGGCCGCCGCGCAGCCTTCATCATCGGCACCTTCTGCGGCGTGCTGACCGGCGTGCTCGGTGCGTTTGCGATTCTGCACGCATCGTTCTGGCTGTTTTGTGGCGCGACCTTTCTCGGCGGGCTCTATGGCGCGGTAGCGCAATCCTATCGCTTTGCCGCCGCCGACGGCGCCAGCGCGGCGTTCCGTCCAAAGGCCCTGTCGTGGGTGATGGCGGGCGGCGTATTCGCCGGCGTGCTCGGTCCGCAGCTCGTGCAGTGGACCATGGATATCTGGCCGCCTTATCTGTTCGCCTTCAGCTTCGTCATGCAGGCCTTCGTCGCGCTGGTGGCGATGGCGGTGCTGTGGGGCGTCGATGCGCCGAAGCCGGCGCCGTCGGACATGCATGGCGGCCGGCCGCTGTTCGAGATCGCGCGGCAGCCGCGCTTCATCGCAGCCGCCCTGTGCGGGGTCATTGCGTACCCCATGATGAACCTCGTGATGACCTCGGCGCCGCTCGCCATGAAGATGTGCGGGCTCACCGTCAGCAATTCCAATTTCGGCATTCAGTGGCACATCGTGGCGATGTACGGGCCGAGCTTCTTCACGGGCTCGCTGATCGCGCGTTTCGGCGCGCCAAGGATCGTCGCGCTCGGCCTGCTGCTGGAAGCCGCAGCGGCGAGCATCGGCCTTGCCGGCATCACCGCGATGCACTTCTGGGCGACGCTGGTCGTGCTCGGGGTGGGCTGGAATTTTGCCTTCATCGGCGCCTCCGCGCTGGTGCTGGAGACGCATCGGCCGCAGGAGCGCAACAAGGTGCAGGCGTTCAACGATTTCCTGGTGTTCGGGATGATGGCGCTCGGTTCGTTCTCGTCCGGACAGTTGCTGGCGCATTACGGCTGGTCGATGGTCAACATGGTGGTGTTCCCGCCGGTGCTGCTCGGCCTTGCGGTGCTGTCGTTTGCGTCATTCGCAAAACGCCGGGCGAAATTGCGCGCGGTCGATCGAATTCCCGATCCGAGCGTCTAGTTCTGTTATCTGTCGTTCAAATGATCAGATGGAGGCCCCATGCCGACGCGCGCCCGCCTCGATGAATTCATTGCCGCCGTCGTCTCCGGCGATCATGCCGGCGCGATCGAGCGCTTCTACACCGAGGACGCCAGCATGCAGGAGAATGCCGCACCGCCGCGCGTCGGTCGCGATCTCCTGGTCGCCCACGAGCGCGCGGTGCTGGAACGGGTCGAGCGCGTGACGTCGACCTGCGTCGCGTCGATCGTCGAGGGCGACCGCGTCGCGATCAACTGGGTGTTCGACTTCGTCTACAAGTCCGGCAAGACCGGCCGGTTCGACGAAGTCGCGCTGCAGGAATGGCGCGGCGACCGGGTGTTTCGCGAGCGGTTCTTCTACGATCCGTCGAAGCCGGCCGCCTAGCTGCCATCTGCTGACAGTTCGATGCCGGTCGAATTGATGGGCCTTGCGGCTGATATTCCCGTTGCTGACATGTTCAGGGCAAACGTGGCAATGACACGACAGCAACGAAGGAACCCCTTGGACGCCCGCAACTACATGCCGCCTGATGAAACCTCGCTCCGCTACGACGGCTGGCGCATCGTCGTCGTCTGTTTTTTGCTGGCGACCTTCGGCTGGGCGTTCGGCTTCTACGGCCAGAGCGTCTACGTCGCCGAGTTGCAGCGCTCGCACGGCTGGCCGGCGTCGCTGATCTCTTCCGGCACGACGTTCTTCTATCTGTCCGGCGCGGCGCTGGTCGCCTTCGTCAGCGAGGCGATCAAGGGATTCGGCCCGCGCAATTGCATGATCGCGGGCATCTGCACCATGGCGGTGGCCGCCGTCGCCATCGGGCAGGTCCGCGAGCCCTGGCAGCTCTATCTCGCCAACGCCGTGCTCGCCTTCGGCTGGGCCGGCACCAGCCTCGGCATGATCACCAACACGCTCGGCCTCTGGTTCGACAAGAAGCGCGGCATGGCGATCAGCCTGGCGCTGAACGGCGCGAGCTTTCGGCGGCATCATCGGCGTGCCGTTGCTGGTGGCCGCGATCGGCCATTTCGGCTTTTCGCGGCGGGATGACCGCTGCGGCCGTCGTGATGGTCGTGGTGATGGTTCCGGTGATCCTGCTGTTCGTCGGACGGCCGCCGGTCCATGCCAGCGCTGGCGCCGTCGAGGCCGCGGACGCGCCGTCGCCGACGCAGATTCGCGCCCGCGCGTTTCGCGATATCGGCTTCCTCTCGGTATCGGCGGCATTCGCGCTGGTGCTGTTTGCGCAGGTCGGCTTCATCGTCCACCTGATCTCGTTTCTGGATTCCGTGATCGGGCGGCAACAGGCGGCGATCGCAGTCGCGCTGCTGACCGCGATGGCGGTGGTCGGCCGCGTGTTGTTCTCCTTCGTGATCGACCGGATGAACCAGCGGCTGGCGTCCGCGCTGTCTTTTGTGAGCCAGGCGGTCGCGCTGTTGATCATCATCAACATCCATCACGATTACGCGCTGATCGCCGCCTGCGCGCTGTTCGGCTTCTCGGTCGGCAATCTGATCACGCTGCCGGCGCTGATCGTGCAGCGCGAGTTCGACCCGCGCTCGTTCGGCGTGCTGGTCAGTTTGATCACCGCGATCAACCAGGTCACCTACGCCTTCGGCCCCGGCGTCATCGGCCTGCTGCGCGACCTCTCGGGCAGCTACACGCTGCCGTTCTACGGCTGCATCGCGGTGGAGCTGACGGCCGCGGTGCTGATCATGGTGCGGGGGAGCCACGCGAAGAATCCGTCAGCCCGGATGAGCGAAGCGACATCCGGGGCGGGTGCTCTGCGTCACCGCGTCGGATGTCGCTTCGCTCATCCGGGCTACAGTTCCGTCATTCACCCCTCCCGCGCCCGCAGCAAATCCGCCAGGTCGAGCCGCTTCGTGAACATCGCGAGCGACCCATCCGGCTCTCGCGGCCATTCCGCCTCGGGCCGGTCGCGATAAAGCTCCACGCCGTTCTGGTCGGGATCGCGCAGATACAGCGCCTCGCTGACGCCGTGATCGCTGGCGCCGTCGAGCTCGATGCCGGCCTGCATCACACGATACAGCGCGTCCGCCAGCGCCGGGCGCGTCGGATAAAGAATGGCGGTGTGAAACAGCCCGGTCGTGCCCGGCGGCGGCGGATGGCCGCCTTTGCTTTCCCAGGTGTTGAGCCCGATGTGATGGTGATAACCGCCGGCCGAAATGAACGCGGCAGCGTCGCCCATCTGCTGCATCACCTCGAAGCCGAGCACGCCGCAATAGAAGCCCAGCGCGCGATCGAGATCGGCGACCTTGAGATGGACATGGCCGATTCTGGTGCCGGAAATGACGGGTGGATTCTGGGGCAGTGGTTCTCTCCGCCTGGCTGCTTTCTTAACCTCGCCCCGCTGCGGGGAGAGGTCGACTTTACGCGAAGCGGAAAGTTCGGGTGAGGGGGCCGGTCATGAGGTCACAACTCGCGGAGACCCCAGACCCTCAAGAGCGACTTCGCCGCGACCCGTAAGACGGGGAGAGGAAGACGTCACGCAAGATCCGAGACTTCACCATCAGGCAGTCCGAACTCAAACGTGTTCAGCGTCATCGACACCATCGTATAGTAGCCGCACAGCCCGATCACTTCCACGATCCCGCGTTCGGTGAGCACCTTCACCGCCTCGTCGTACAGCGCCTTCGACACGCCCTTGCCCTCGTGCAGCGATTTGGCGAGGTCGTAGATCATCTGGCCCTTGGGATCGTCGAATTTCGGCGTGCGGCGATCGCGGATGTCCTCGATGATTTTCGGGTCCATGCCGCCCTTCAGCGCCAGGCGCTTGTGCGCGAACCATTCGTAATGCGAAGTCCAGTGCCGCGCCGTGACCAGGATCGCGATCTCGGAAAGCTTTGCCGGAAACATCGTGTTGAAACGAAGCTGCTCGCCGAGCCGCGTGGCATGCCGCGCCATGTCAGGGCTGTTGAGCCAGGCCATCATCGGCGCCGGCGGGGCGCCGCGCTTGCCTGATATCGCCTCGTCATAGGTTTCTTTTTGTTCGGCGCTCATTTCGCCAGGCGAAAGCAGTTTCAGCCGCATGCGCGTTTCCTCTGGTTTTTCAATCGTTACCGCTTGCGCATACACCCGATTGCGCGTCATGACCACCGTACCGGCGGCATGGGCCGATGCCAGACATATGTTGAATTCCGCCATGCTGGCGGCTAAGGTCGATGGCAAATATCCCACATGGAAACGCCTGATATGTCCGATCTGGAAACATTCCGCCGTGAGACCCGCGCCTGGCTGGAGGCCAATTGCCCGCCGGAGATGCGCCGTCCGATGACCTCGGAGAACGACACCTATTGGGGCGGGCGCAACGCAAAGTTCTCGTCCGAGCCGCAGCGCCTCTGGTTCGAGCGGATGCGCGACAAGGGCTGGACCGTGCCGGACTGGCCGAAGGAATATGGCGGCGGAGGACTCGATCGCGCCGAGCACAAGGTGCTGCGCGAGGAGATGTCGGCGATGGGCGCCCGCGCGCCGCTGTCGAGTTTCGGCATCTGGATGCTCGGGCCGGCGCTGCTGAAATACGGCAACGACGCGCAGAAGAAGGAACACCTGCCGAAAATCGCCGCGGGCCTGATCCGCTGGTGCCAGGGCTATTCCGAGCCGAACGCCGGATCGGACCTCGCCTCGCTGCAGACCCGCGCCGAGAGCGACGGCGACGATTACGTCATCACCGGCCAGAAGATCTGGACGTCCTATGCCAACTACGCCGACTGGATCTTCTGCCTGGTGCGCACCGATCCCACGGCCAAGAAGCATGACGGCATCAGCTTCATCCTGTTCGACATGGCCTCGAAGGGCGTGTCGACCAAGCCTATTCTGCTGATCTCGGGCTATTCGCCGTTCTGCGAAACCTTCTTCGACAATGTCCGCGTGCCGAAATCGCATGTGGTCGGCACCGTCAATCGCGGCTGGGATGTCGCGAAATATCTGCTGCAGCATGAGCGTGCGATGATCTCGGGGATGGGCGAGCGCGGCGTCGGCCGGCCGCTCGGCCAGGTCGCCGCCGATTCGATCGGCGCCGACGGGCAGGGCCGGCTCGACGATGCGATGCTGCGCAGCCAGATTTCGACCTTCGAGATCGACGAAGCCGCGCTGTCGGCCGCGGCCGAACGCGCGGTCGATCTGGCGAAAGCCGGGCAGTCGCACCCGGCGTTTTCCTCGGCGATGAAATATTACGGCACCGAACTCAACAAGCGCCGTCACGAGATCCTGATGTCGGCCGGCGGCATCGACGCGCTGGAATGGGAAAGCGAGCGCTCGCGAAACGGCGCCCGCCCGCGCGCCTGGCTGCGCACCAAGGCCAACTCGATCGAAGGCGGCACTTCAGAGGTGATGCTCGGCATCGTCGCCAAGCGCATCCTCGATCTGCCGGGGGCGTGAGCCCACGTTCTCTCACGTCGTCCCTGCGAACGCAGGGACCCATAACCACCGCTGTTTGAGGTTTGATTGTGACGCCAGCACCATCCTGACTCGATAGGCCGCGGCGTATGGGTCCCTGCGTTCGGCAGGGACGACGAAACAGCTTAATTCTTTTCTAAACCGGAACTCTCTCAATGCCCCTCGTCCTCACCGAAGAACAATCCATGCTGCGCGACAGTGCGCGCGGCCTTATCAGCGACAAGGCGCCGGTGGCGCATCTGCGCGGCCTGCGCGACGGCAAGGATGCCACGGGCTTTTCCCGCGACCTCTGGAAGGCGTTTGCCGACATGGGCTTTACCGGCCTGCTGGTGCCGGAAAATTTCGGCGGCAGCGGGCTAGGCTGCGTCGAGGCCGGCGTGGTCATGGAGGAGATCGGCCGCACGCTGATGCCGTCGCCGTTCCTGTCCACCGCGGTGCTGGCGGCCTCCGCGCTGTCGCGCGGCGGCAGCGAGGCGCAAAAGTCCGCGCATCTGCCGAAGATCGCGGATGGTTCGCTACTGGCCGCGCTCGCGGTCGATGAAGGCGCAAAACATCGTCCGCTGCACATCAACCTGCAGGCGGTGCGCTCCGGCAACGGCTTCAAGCTCAACGGCGCCAAGGCCCTCGTGGTCGACGGCCACACCGCCGATTTGCTGATCGTCGCCGGCCGCACCGGTGGCGCCGCCGGCGAGCGCAACGGGCTGACGCTGTTCCTGGTCGATCCCAAGGCCAAGGGCGTCGCGATCGAGCGCACAATGATGGTCGACGCGCACAACGCCGCGCGTATCGAATTCGCCAACGTCGAGGTCGACGCCGATCACGTGCTCGGCGAAGTCGATCAGGGCGGAACGCTGCTGGACGGCCTGCTCAATATCGGCCGCGGCGCTGTGGCTTCCGAAATGGTGGGTTTAAGCGAAGAGGTGTTCGGCCGCACCGTCACCTATCTCAAGGAGCGCAAGCAGTTCGGCAAGCTGATCGGCGAATTCCAGGCGCTGCAGCACCGCGCCGCGCAACTCTATATCGATATCGAAATCACCCGCTCGGCCGTGCTGAAAGCACTGCAGACGCTCGATGGCAATTTCGATCACGCCGGTGCCGCGATCGCGGTCGCCAAAGCCCGCGCCGGCACGACCGCGACGCTGGCGGTGCAGGAGGGCGTGCAGATGCACGGCGGCATGGGCATGACCGACCAGTTCGACATCGGCTTCTTCATGAAGCGCGCGCGGGTCTGCCAGGAATTGTTCGGGGATAGCAATTACCACGCGGATCAGTTGGCGCGGATGAAGAGTTATTGAGTCGTCATTCCTGGAGGCGCGCGAATCGGTCCGCATGCAACGCGAACCCGAGGCGGGTGATCTCTCCGCTCGCAGCTGCTCGATCGATGTCACCCCGTCCGGCTACTGCGCCCGCTCCAGCGGGCGCATGACCGCGGCTCAAGTGGCGGCGGAGAAAACCTACCGTATCGGCGGCGCGTACTGGATCCCGCCGTTGCTCCACAGCGAATTCAGCCCGCGCGGGATCTTCAGCTTCGATCCTTCGCCGACATTGCGCTCGTAGACCTCGCCGTAATTGCCGACATGGCGGATGATGCGGGCGGCCCAGTCCTTGGTCAGGCCGAGGTCTTCGCCGTAGGCGCCCTCGGTGCCGACCAGCCGCATCACGTCGGGCTTTTTCGACTTCAGCGCCTCGTCGATGTTCTTCGAGGTGATGCCGAGTTCCTCGGCGTTGATCATCGCATACAGCGTCCACTTCACCAGCATCATCCAGTCGTCGTCGCGCTGGCGCACCACGGGCGCGAGCGGCTCCTTGGAGATGACGTCAGGCAGGATGACGTGGTCGCTTGGCTGGATCAGGTTCAGCCGCAGCGCGTAGAGCTGGGAGACGTCGGCGGTGAAGGTGTCGCACTTGCCGCCTTCATAGGCCTTGAGCACGTCTTCCAGCTTGGTAAGCTTTGACCTCGGTGTATTTCATGTTGTTGGCGCGGAAATGGTCGGCGAGGTTGAGCACGGTCGTCGTCCCCTCCTGCACGCAAACCTTGCTGTTGTTGAGGTCGAGCGCGGAGTCGATGTTGCGCGAGCGCGGCAGCATGAAGCCCTGGCCGTCATAATAGGCGACCGCCGGGAAATAGAGCGCGTAATTGCTCTCGCGCGACATGCTCCAGGTGGTGTTGCGGGCCAGGATGTCGACGGTCCGGTTCTGCAACTCCTTGAAGCGCTCGCTGGCGTCGAGCGGAACGAATTTCGCTTTCTTCGGATCGTCGAAGATCGCGGAGGCCACCGCGCGGCAGAAGTCGACGTCGAAGCCGGTCCAGTCGCCCTTGTCGTCGGGAATCGAGAAGCCGGGCAGGCCCTTGTTGACGCCGCACAGCACTTCGCCGCGGCGGATGGTGCGCTTCAGCGTCTTGGTGTCGTAGCGCTCGTAGGTGATTGCAGCGGCCGCAACGGCGGCTGCGACCGCCAGCCCGATCAGGAGGCCGCCTCGGAATGTCCGTAGCATTTTTTTGAACTCACACTTTCAGGGAAATGGATCGGCTTTGAGGGACCGCTCGCAATTAAAGTTCCGGCTTTTGCCGGATAATCACCTTGGTGCCGACCGGCACGCGCTCGTAGAGGTCGGCGACGTCGGCGTTGACCAGGCGGAAGCAGCCGGAAGAGACGGCGGTGCCGATGGTGTCGGGCCGGTTGGTGCCGTGGATGCGGTAGACCGTGGTGCCGAGATACATCGCGCGCGCACCGAGCGGGTTGCCGGGGCCGCCGGCCATGAAGCGCGGCAGATAGGGCTGGCGTGGATCATCTCCGGCGGCGGGGTCCAGTCCGGCCACTCCGCCTTGCGCGTGATGTTCACCAGCCCCTGCCACGTGAATCCTTCACGACCGACGCCGATGCCGTAGCGCAACGCACGGCCGTTGCCCTGAACCAGATAGAGATGACGCTCGGCGGTGACCACGATGATGGTGCCCGGCGCTTCATTGGTGCGATAGAGCACCGCGGTCTTCTTGAACTGCGGCTCGAGTTCGACGGAGTCGTCAGCGATCAGCCCCGGCTGGTCGCCGACGTCGGGCTGTCGCGTTTGCGCCTGGCTCTGCGGGACCGACAGGATCAGGCCGCCTGCGGCGATCACCATCCAGATCAGATGCCGAAATTTTGTCATCGCAAAGCTCTCCTCTGCCGCGTTGGCCAAAAGCGGAACCATCAAATCTCAGGGCTAGCTTGATGGCAAGTTTAGGGCGAATGAGGCAGTTAGGTGACTGAAATACCTTCTATTTTCGTCAGTCGCCCAATTCACGGGATATTCAGATTTCACCTATTTCGGCGCGATCCACAGCCGCAGGCAAAATGAGATCAACGTCACAGCGCCGACGCCGCCGAGCCAGAGCGCGACGAACCACAGCAGACGTTGCGCCAGCGGGCGCTGAGTTTCGGCTTGATCGTCGTCAATGATAGCCGCTCTCGGGTTTGACCTTGCCGCGAAACACCCAATAGGCCCAGGCGGTGTAGCCGAGGATCAGCGGGATCAGCACGGCGACGCCGAACAGCATGAAGATCTGGCTGTTCTCGCGGCGACGCCGCCTGCCAGATCGTGATGCTCTGCGGCACGATGTAGGGATACATGCTGATGCCGAGCCCGGCATAGGACAGCGCGAACAGCGCCAGCGTCAGGAAGAACGGCTGATAGTCGTATTTGTTGGCGAGGCTGCGCAGCAACAGCACCGTGACGGCGGCCACCGCGACCGGCACCGGCGCGGTCAGCACGATGTTCGGCCAGGTGAACCAGCGCTGCGTGTACTGCACGCTGAGGAATGGCGTCGCGACGCTGACCGCGCCGATGGCGCCCGAGCATCGCCATCAACAGCACCCAGCTCAGGTGATAGGCGCGGTCGCGCAATTCGCCTTCGGTTTTCATCACCAGCCACGTCGCGCCCAGCAGCGCATAGCCGATCACCAGCGCCACGCCGGTCAGAATGCTGAACGGCGTCAGCCAGTCCCACCAGCCGCCGGCATACTGCGCGGCCCGAGACGTGGATGCCCTGCAGGATGGCGCCGAGCGCGATGCCCTGCGCCAGCGTCGCCAGCAGCGATCCGCCGGCAAAGGCGATGTCCCACTTGTTGCGCTCTTTCGTGGTGCGCCAGCGGAATTCAAAGGCGACGCCGCGGAACACCAGCCCGAGCAGCATCGCGATCATCGGCGTGTAGAGCGCCGGCATCAGCACGGCATAGGCCAGCGGGAACGCCGCCATCAGGCCGCCGCCGCCGAGCACCAGCCAGGTTTCGTTGCCGTCCCAGACCGGCGCGACGGAGTTCATGATGACGTCGCGGTCGCGCTTTTCCGGAAACAGCGGAAACAGGATGCCGAGGCCGAGGTCGAAACCGTCCATCACGACATAGACGAACACGGCAAAGGCGATGATGAAGGCCCAGATGATGGGAAGGTCGATTCGGGATCATCGGCGCGGCTCCCTCGGCGGCCGCGCCGGCGGCAGGCGTGATGCCGGCGGCGCGGGCGGGAACGTCCTTGCTCGGGCCCTGTTCGCCGGGATGCGGCGGCGCCGCCATCAGGCGCAGCAGATAGATCACGCCGGCCGTGAACACCGCGAAATAGACGATGATGAAGGCGATCAGCGAGGAGGCGACCGCAGGCGCCGCCAGCGGCGAGGCGGAGTCGACCGTGCGCAGCAGTCCATAGACCGTGAACGGCTGGCGTCCGGTCTCGGTGGTGATCCAGCCTGCCAGCACGGCGATGAAGCCGGACGGCGCCATCGCGACCGCGAACAGATGCAGCAGCCGCGAATCGTACAGCTTGCCTTGAATGCGCATCAGCAGGCTGAACGCGCCGAGCGCCAGCATCAGCAATCCCATGCCGACCATGATGCGGAACGACCAGAACGTGATCGGCACCGGCGGCCAGTTTTCGCGCGGCACGGTGTCGAGCCCGGCCATCGGCGCGTCAGGCGAATGCTTGAGGATCAGCGAGCCGAGCTTGGGCACCTCGATCGCGTAGTCCATCCGGCCGGCGCTCTGGTTGGGCCAGCCGAACAGGATCAGCGGCGCGCCGTCCTTGTGGCTCGTGAAGTGGCCTTCCATCGCCATGATCTTCACCGGCTGATGCTCCAGCGTGTTGAGCCCGTGCTGGTCGCCGGCGATGATCTGGATCGGCGCCACCAGCGTCGCCATCCACATCGCCATCGAAAACATCACGCGCGGACCGGCGAGGTGGCGGTCGCGCAGCAAATGATAGGCGCCGACCGCGCCGACCACGAGCGCGGTGGTGAGGTACGCCGCCAGCACCATGTGCACGAGGCGATAGGGGAAGGACGGGTTGAAGATCACCTTCGAGCCAGTCGGCGGCGATGAACTGCCCGTCGGCATTGATGGCGTGGCCGGTCGGCGTCTGCATCCAGGAATTGGCCGACAGGATCCAGAACGCCGAGATCAGCGTGCCGATCGCGACCATCAGCGTCGCCAGAAAATGCAGTCTTGGCCCGACGCGCTGCAGGCCGAACAGCATGACGCCGAGGAAGCCCGCTTCGAGGAAGAACGCGGTCAGCACCTCATAGGCCATCAGCGGGCCGATCACCGGTCCGACCTTGTCGGAGAACGCCGACCAGTTGGTGCCGAACTGGTAGGACATCACGATGCCCGACACCACGCCCATGCCGAAGGCGACGGCAAAGATCTTCAGCCAGTAGTTGAACAGGTTGATGAAGACGTCGCGCCCGGTCCACAGCCACAGCGCTTCGAGCACCGCGAGATAGCTCGCAAGCCCGATCGAGAACGCCGGGAAGATGATGTGGAACGACATCGTGAAAGCAAACTGCGCCCGGGCCAATACTACGGCATCCCAGCCTTCGAACATCGCCACCACCCGTCGCACGTTTCGCCGGGCGCAATACGAAAATTGCAGCTTTCGAAAAATTGCGTCCGAACTGGCAGCTTACTCTATCACGCCCCGATGCGGATTGTACCTGCGCGGGGCGCGGAACAGGCGTGCGGCGCTATCCCGCACCCGTTTGGTTCAGCCCCAGTCGCCGATGATCTCGGCCTGCACGGCGCGGGTCTGTTCCTTGCCGACCAGCACCGGGCTGCGGACCTTTCTGCCGGAGTGGAGGCGGGCCGCGAGCGCGTAGTGCGAGCCGCGCCGGCCGCCGCTTTCGACATCGATGTGCGCGACGTCGTCACCGCCGGCGGCGATGGTCTCGATTACGCCCGTCAACGACAGCCGCTCCATCCGCAGGCCGCCATCGCGGACGATCCAGCATCCACTCGCCCGGTAGAGGTATCTGGTCAGCAGGAAGGCCACGATCGCACCGAACGACCAGACGGCGACGCCGAGGCCGGACAATTTGCCGCTCCAGAGCGCGAAGGCGGGTGGAAGAACCACGGAGCAGACCAATAGCCCGGCGAGCGCCCTGAACGCCCATAAGCGTCGGGCACTGACCGGCTGGCCCAGCCGTATCGCCGCATTGGCGGCGTCGAGCGGATTCTCGGCCAGTTCGGGAGCGGGCAATTGCAGCAGCCGCGCGATCTGCACGGTGGTTCGTTTCACCTGGGTGATGTCAGGCAGCGGCGGCGAGGTGAGCGTATCGCCGGATCCGGTCTCGAAGATGAGGGTGAATTCGACCGATTTGCCGAGGCTCCTGCGCAGCCGCATCTCCGACAGTTCGTCATCCCTGATCGATCGCCGGTGCAGTTTCCCGAACGGCCGCTGTTCGCCGATCAGGATTTCGCCCGGCGTCACGATCCAGA